>NZ_FQZU01000004.1 GCF_900142135.1 Desulfatibacillum alkenivorans DSM 16219
ACAGCAAGATCCGCTGCCATCTCCTGACCTGCCTTTTGGCGCTCACCTGCCTGCGGCTTTTGGAAATCAAGGTGAAAGGGAAGTACAGCGGCGGAACCATCATGGAAGAAATGCAGAACCTGAACTGCGTCCTCACCTGGAATAAGGGGGAAAAGTCCCCCAAGGTGCGGATTGAAGATCCCAACCCCATCCAGGAGGAGGTCCTGAAGGCCCTGGGATACGCCATCAAAGACGGTTGGGTTCTACAGATATAGCTGAAATATCGTCCATTATATCAAATCATTAGGATGCATATAGGCCATTAACTCTGAAAGTCCTGTCCAAGACGAGAGATTCATTTTAGGAGTTAATGTTACCGCTTTTGTGCAAGCCGCCAAACAAGGACTTATGTTACAATTATGCAGGAATGAAGGCGGCTTGTTTGGATAAAAAAAAGGGAGAAAAATAATGACCGTGGCAAATGCGCAAAAATTCATAAAACGGGGGCTGACAGACAGCGAACTCAGGGCCCGCTTGAACAGGGCGGCGGATCCGGGTGAGATTCAACAAATTTTGGAGGAGGAAGACCTGGGCTTCACTCCCGGCGAGTTCGATGAAGCCTATCATCATGCCCTCACAGAGTGCCAGACAAACGACGCCGCAAACCAAATCAAGGAATTCGAAGGCTGGTGGGATCTTTTGTTCCGGACATTTTAAGTTTGGGGCGCCTTACACGCCTCAAATTCACTTTGCGTCACTATTCGATGTTCTTAGCGCCCACTTTTCCGCCCAGTCATTCAATGGCGCCAGCATAACGAACAACTCCTCTCCGTCCTGGGTCAGCCGGTAGCCTTCCTCGGTCAATTCCACGGCCCCCGCCTCCCTGAGCTCCCTCAAACGTTGATTTAAAAGCGTGGGCGACAAGCCCCCGCTGGCCTCCTGCAAGCCCCGAAACCGAAAAGGGCCGTCCCTCAGCTCCCATATGATCCTCAACGCCCAACGGCGTCCCAGCAGATCCAGCAAGGCCATGATCGGACGGCCCGACTCGGAGCTGCGCACCTTTTTTCCCGGTTTTGGAAGGGATTTTGCCATAATTTTTCACTTTTTCCTGGCGCTATTAAAAACGTAGCACTATAGTGCTATTTAATTTGTAGCACCTCAACCCAAAGGAGGCAAGAAAAATGACCCAACAACGCATAGCCATGGTAAATCCGCCCTATGAACAGGAAACAAAGGAAGAGCTGGAAAAGATAATGCCCCCGGGCATAGAGCCTTTGAAGCTGTTTAAAACCCTCGCCCAAAATCCGAGGGTGTTGAAAAAGTTTCGCCGCGGGAATCTGTTGGACAGGGGCTCCCTGGAGCGCCGCGACCGGGAAATCGTGATCCTGCGCACCTGCGCCCGATGTGGATCGGAATATGAATGGGGCGTGCACACGGCCTATTTCGCCGAACGATTCGGCATTTTCCAAGAGCAGATCGCCGCTACGGTGCATGGCGACGGCCAAAGCCCATGCTGGGGGGATAAGGATCGCCTGTTAATCCGCATGGTGGACGAGTTGCACGATTCAGCCCAAATTTCCGACGGCCTTTGGGATGGGCTCGCCGCCGCCTGGAATCCTGACCAGTTGGTGGAGTTGATTGTTCTGACGGGTTTTTACCACACGGTCTCATTTGTTACGAACGGGGCGAAAGTGGAGTTGGAGGCGTTCGCCGCCCGATTTCCCGACGAGGCATGATTAAAAAAGGCCGGACAGCCCCAAAACGGACGTCCGGCCTTTCTGCTTTGTGAACGTATTGTTACGCCTAAAGAGCAGGCTTTCCGGCGAGCGCCTGAAAGAACCGTCCCGCCGGCGACCTTACTTGAAGCTAACCCACAAGGCGTGGACAATGCCCGGCACATAAAAGAAAATGCACAGGATGATGTTTATGATCAACGGCGTTCCCACGCCGCTTTTCAAAAATACAGCCACCGGGGGAAGAAGCAAGCAAAGAATGAGCATGATAATTGTGTTGTCTTTCATCGCGTAAAAAGCCTCCTCGTGCAATATTAGCATCCTAACAAGTCCCGGATAAACTTCATGTTTGAACACTGTACAAAAAGCCGCCTGCTATTGTCCATAAAAAAGCCGCCGGAAGAGAGGCTCCGGCGGCTTTGATTTGTCAAATTTATGCGGCGGGTTAACCGATTAGCTGGATTTTGGAAGCGGAAAACTTCTTAGCGCCCCGGTCCTTAACCTCCCAGGTAGGCTTTTTTGACTTCCGGGTCTTCCAGGAGCTTTTTGGAATCCCCTTCCATGACCAGAGATCCGGTTTCAAGCACATAGGCCCTGCTGGCGAACTGGAGGGCCAGGCGGGCGTTTTGCTCCACCAACAGAATGGCGGCGCCTTCCTTGTTGATCTCCTTCAAAGCCTTGAACACGTTCTGCATGAGCAGGGGCGCCAGGCCCATGGAAGGCTCGTCCAGGAGCATGATTTTCCGGCCGCTGATGAAGGCCCTGCCGATGGCCAGCATTTGCTGCTCGCCGCCGCTCAGGGTGCCGGATTTTTGCGTATAGCGCTCTTTCAGACGGGGGAAGATGTCGAACACCCGGGAGATGTCCTTTTTCACTTCCGCCGCGTCTTTGCGCGCAAAAGCGGAAAGGTGCAGGTTCTCCTTGACCGTCAGGTTGCCGAAGATGCCGCGGCCTTCCGGCACATGGGTGATGCCAAGCTGGCTGACCACCTTGTCCGGAGGGTATTTTAGCAGGTCTTTATCCATGAAGGTCATTTTGGATCCGGGCTCCACTTTCACCATCCTGGAGATAGCCCGCAGCGTGGTGCTTTTGCCTGCGCCGTTGGCTCCGATGATGCTGACGATTTCTCCTTCGTCAATATGAAAGTCCAAACCAGTCAGCGCCGGTATCCTTCCGTAAGAAACACTCAGGTTTTCTACTTTCAGCAACATCAGTATTCAATCTCCTTGCCCAGGTACGCCTCGATCACCTGGGGGTGGTTTCGGATTTCCTCGGGCTCGCCTTCCGCGATCACTTCGCCGAAAACCAAAGCCTGGATTCTTTCGCACAATTCCATGACGAACTTCAATCGGTGCTCAATCAACAGAATGGCCATTTTATATTCCCCGTGGACCAGGCGGATGATTTCCATAATCTGGTCCAGTTCCTCGGGGTTCATGCCGGCCGTGGGCTCGTCCAGCAACAGAATCTTGGGGTCCGTGGCCAGCGCCCGGGCGATTTCCATCCTGCGTTGGGCGCCGTAAGGCAAATTGCCCACAAGCTGGTCCGCAAACTGATCCAATTTCACCAGGGCCAGCAGGTCCATGGCCTTGTTGGTCATCTGGGTTTCTTCTCTTTTCCTGCGGGCGCCGCCGAAAAAAGCCCCGAACAGGCCGTAGGTTATTTTGGAGTAACACGCCATTTTAACGTGTTCCAAAACCGTCATATGGCGCCACAGGCAAAGGTTCTGAAAGGTGCGCCCGATGCCCCTGGCCGCAATCTGGTAGGGCTGAAACCCTTCGATGCTCCAGTTGTTCAGCAAAACCTGGCCTTCCGTGGGCGTCAGGATGCCGGTCATCATGTTGAACACGGTGGTCTTGCCCGCGCCGTTGGGACCGATCAACCCCCGGATGTCCCCGGGATTCATGGTGAGATTGTAATTTTTTACCGCCTGAAGCCCTCCGAATCGAATGCTCAGGTCTTTAATTTCCAATAAAGGCATAATATCCTCGCCGGTTGCTTGGCCTTTTCAATATCAAGGCTTAATTTCTCGGCCTGACCAGTTGCTTGACGTTAAACTCCTTGAATGCAATCAGCCCCGTGGGCCTGAAAATCATGACAAGGATGAGCAGCAGAGGAATAATGATCCACTTGAACAGCTCCAGGGGGCGCAAGGCCTCGCCCAGAAGGCTGATGCTCACTGCGCCCACAATGGACCCGTGCACGGAATTGAGGCCGCCGAAATAAACCATGGCCAGAATTTCGGCCAGCCTTTGGAGCCCGAAAGAAGCCGGGTTTACGTAGCGCAGGATGTGGGCGAAAAGCCCGCCCGCCGCTCCGGCCCAAAAAGCCCCGAATAAAAATCCCACCATTTTGGTGCGCCTGGTGTTGACCGTCATGGCGTCCGCAGCGGACTCATCGTCTCGGACTGCGTTCAACGCCTTGCCCAAGGTGGACCGGACGAAATTGTTAATGACCCAGATGCACAGGACCGTCCAGCCGAAGACCATGGGAAGGCTGGCGTAGTTGGGCTGACTTCCCAAGCCTCTGGGGCCGCCGACCACTTCCAGGTTTTCGATCAGGCTTTTGACGATGAACATGAAGGCCAGGGATATGATGGCCAAATAGTCGCCCCTGGTCCTGAATGACGGTATGGCTATAACCAAGGCTCCTAAAGCGGCGGCGAAGCCTCCAAGAATAATGGCCACGGGAAAAAAGTAGACGCCCATGCTGGGGGAAAGCAACGCCTCGCCGAAAAAACGGTCGTTGGTGAACAGGACCAGGGTGAACACCGAAGCTGCATAGGCCCCAAGAGCCATGAATCCGGGATGGGAGCAGGAAAACTCCCCCATGTATCCGTTGATTACATTTAGGCTTAACGTCAGCATGACAGCCACCAGCGTGAATTTGAGCGTCATCAACCGGTATGCGCTGAGGTCCGCCCACAAATGCAGCGCCAGGTACAACAAGGCCAAATGCAAAACCACGGAAAACATGGGCGAAATCTTGTAGATCATTCCTGCAAGCCCGTTGAATACCGGGGCCAGGGCCCTTCCAACAAGAAGGATCGGAATGAAATATACGCCTACAAGAAAAGCCAGGGCGCTGGGAATCAGGCTAAAGTCCTTGAGCATGATCATGCAGCCGAACAAAACGGGGATCTTGGGAAGCCCGAGCAATTCGGAAATCTGATCCCCCAAAAAACGTTCAAACAGGACCGCCGCAATTATTCCTGCAAGCCAACCCAACATAGGGACGCAGGAAAAGTAGCTCCTGAAAGCCTTAAAATAGCCTTTTCCGCCTTTGGACGGGCCGTTGCTTTGAATTTCTGGTTGCTGGTTAGTCATTGATAACACCCTGTCCTATAATCTAAGCCTTGCACTGTGGGGTTCGCCGAAAAAGCCGTGAGGCCTGAAGGTGAGAATGAGCAAAATAATGGAGTAGGCGATAAAATCGCGCATGGTGGACGGGAATATAAGGGCCACGAAGATTTCGATGAACCCTAACAAAAAGCCCGCCAGGGTGGCGCCTAAGATGGAGCCGCGCCCTCCAAGAATTGCAGCCACAAAGGCTTTCCAGCCGAACACAATGCCCATGTACGGATCAAGCACCGGATAGGCGACCCCGAACAGGCACCCGGCCGAAGCGGCCAGCCCCGAGCCGATGGCGAAGGTCAGCGCCGCAATGACATTGGCGGGCACCCCCATCAACGGAACCACAGTGTAGTCAAAAGCCATGGCCCGCATGGCCATGCCCCACTTGGTCTTTTTTACGAACTGATCCAAGGCCAGCATCAGGACGATGGAAACCAGCACGATCATGATTTTTTTGTTCGTAATAAAGACTCCGCCCACGTCATAGGTGACGGATTGGATCAGAGAGGGAAACTTGGCCCGCTGCGCGCCCATGATGGCCAGCACGCCGGTTTCCAGTATAATGCCTATCATGAGGCCGGTGATGGCGGCCGAAGCGCGGGGGGCTTCCCTTAAAGGCCGATAGCCCACGCGTTCGATGATGATCCCCACAATGGCGTTCAGCATCATGGCGCATACAATGGTCAACAACAGGACGACCCAGCCGGGAATGGCGATGGTTCCGGCGGCGGCAAGGGCGGTCAGGGCGGTGGCGACGATGAAGCTGATGTATGCTCCCACCATGAACACGTCCCCGTGGGCGAAATTAAAAAGCATTAACACGCCGTACACCATGGAGTATCCCAAGGCGATCAGCGCGTAAAAACTCCCCCATTGCAAGGCGTTTACCAGGCTTTGAAAAAAGACGGTCATAAGATTGCTTCCTGGCTTGCGTAAGAATGCGGACCCGGCGGTTAAAACCTCCGGGCCCGCATACTGTCGGTTGGCAAGGTTCCGGCCTGGAATCAGCCGGGAATGATTTTATTACGGACAAACGGACTTATAGAACTCGAATTCCCCTTTGTCGTTAATCTTGACGATGACGGCGCACTTGATGGGATCGCCGTCTTCCGTAAAGGTCATTTTACCGGTGATGCCTTCAAAATCCTTGACCTTGGCCAAGGCGTTGCGCACTGCGGTGCGGTCCTTCTCAATGTTGCCGGTCATTTTGCCCATGGATTCGATGGCCTTTTGGACGATTCCCAAAGAGTCCCAGGTCAGCGCGGCGACGTCGTCAGGCACGTAGCCGTATTTTTTCTCGTATCTGTCGATGAAAGCCTTGGTGCTGCCAGTGGCGCCGGCGGCTGCGTAGTGAGAGCTGAAGAACAGGCCGTAGCAGTCAGGGCCGCACAGGTTGACGGTTTCGGCGGACCCCCAGGAATCGCTTCCTACGATGGGCTTCTGCCAACCCAGTTCATGAGCCTGCTGCACAATCAGAGCCACTTCGTTGTAATACTGCGGGGTGAAGATGACTTCGGCGCCGGACTGAATGATCTTGGTCAACTGGGAAGAGAAGTCGGCGTCCTTGGTGGTGAAGCTCTCAAAAGCAACCACGGAGCCGGGGCCGTGGATTTTTTCCCAGGCGATTTTAAAGAACTCGGCCAGGCCTTTGGGGTAGTCGCTGGCCACGTCATACAGCACGGCGGCTTTGGCGGCCCCGAATTCTTCGGTGATGAAATTGGCGACGACAGGACCCTGGAAAGGATCGAGAAAGCAGCCGCGGAAGACGTAAGGACGGTCTTTCGTGGAGTCGGGGTTGGTGGACCAGGGCGTGATCATGGGGGTGGCCCAGTCATTAGCCACGCCGCCGGCCGGGACGGCCTGCTTGGAGGACTGGGGGCCGACAATGGCGAGCACTTCGTCCTGGGTGATCATCTTGGTGTTGGCTTTAACCGCAGACTCGGCTTTGGCCTCGTTGTCCTCGATTACCAGTTCCACCTTGTACTTCTGGCCGCCAACTTCCAGGCCGCCGGCGGCTTCCACATCTTCCAGCCACATCTGTGCTGCGTACTTGCTTCCTTCTCCCACTTTGGGGATGTCCCCGGTTATGGGCGCGTTAATGCCAATCTTGATGGTTTTGGACTTTGCCCAGGCGCAGGGCGTCAAAGCGAGCGCAATAACCAAACAGCCGATAACAAGTGATAAAGATCTTTTCATAGGGCCCCCATAAAGGCTAAAAAAGTTAGTATTTGGGAAGAATTCAATACTGGCGCGCATTCGATCCAGTCGCAACAATGCCCTAACATAAAACCTGTTTTTTTTCACCTGAAAAAAATTACTGTTAAGCCCTATCTCAGCCAAATCTTAGCATATTCCCCCGCCCCTGAGGGAAAATCACCCCATTCCGACAGTGCAACCGATATACAGCCCGCTTACCTTTTTCAACAATCGGAACCTTAATTTCATCCGGGTCCGGTGAACAAAAATTTCAGGCCCGGCCGCCGCGAGATTTTCCGGCCAGGCTATTTCCGGCGGCAAGCCCTTCCATCCGCCTTTCACTGGCCTCCGTTAGGGCAAGTTCCGCGTTCCATCCGCCTCAAAAAACAGCCGGAACCGGAAGGGACGTCAGTCTATATTATGACGCCCCGCCGGCAAATGGATGTCAAAAGCCATAAGGCCTCCCATATTTAGCTCGGATGTGGTATTTTCCGGCCAAATAGCACTTGAAAGGTTGCGCAGTGTAGATAGTCCTGCGGACGCTCAATATTGCATATACTGCAGCTTCGGAGGCGCCAGCCTCCCTCACCTACGAACATCCGTGGAAAAAATGGAGGAGGCCTCATGGAATTGGTTCTGGCTACGGAAAAGCACGTTGCATCCTATGGGGAACAGATCCTTGATCTAATCCACAGCACTGGCCAGGCGGCCTTCGGCTACCAGTTTGTCAGCCGGGCATATTTTGACCTGATTGTAGGCGCCTCTTTGGCTTCGCCCGGAACATTGTTCGGATACGACAAGATCACCCTTGCCATGGATGGAGGTCGACTGCTTGGCATGGAGGCGGGCTTTGCAGGTCCTGAATTCCATTTGCGTAAAAAGGCAATGGCGTCCATTTTTCCTGAACTGATTGAATCAGGCGCTTTACCTGAGGATGCGGTCAGCGAGATGGGAAAGCGGGGCTATCAATGCAGCTACCTCAATCCCAGCATCCCGAAAAATGTGTATTATGTTCTGACTCTCGCCGTTGACGAGCGGAACAGGGGAAAAAAGATCGGCTCCGGCCTGCTTTGCAGTGCCATGGACAAAGCCAAGGCCGCGGGCTATCGGGGCCTGCATCTGGACGTTTTTGCGGATAATCCGGCCGTGGACTTTTACAAGTACATAGGGCTTGCGTGCTTGGTTGAAACCCTGGCGCCCGCGCCCAGCCACAACGGCGTTCCCAAAGGCTTGCGCATGGCCATGGATTTTTAGAGGAATACGCAACCGGTTCACCAAAGAACGCCGCCGAAAAGGGGGAAATCGGCGGCCTGCTTTCCCTGGGATTCTCCTATTCGTCCTCCCCGAGCGCTCATGGACCGCGTAGGGGCGCTGCTTGCCGCGCCCGCGCCGTTATTCCGGAGCGCCCATGGCCGCGTAGGGGCGAGGTCTCCCAGCCCGTCAATCCCGAGAGCCCTGGCTTTTGTAGCGACAGGCCCCCGTGTCTGTCCTTGCTTTTTGCCCGTCATTCCCGAGCGTGCTTATCGGGAATCCAGAGTCTTTGCCCTTGTTTTTTGGGGAAGTCGGCAGAGTAAAGTCATCGGTGATCGCTGCGGCGCCTAAAAAACAATTGGGTGGCCCAGGCAGAGCAGTACCCTGCCTGGGTTGCAAAGCAACAGTAGGTGCAACCAGGATGGATACTCAAATCCGGTGACTACCTGCGTCCCAGAGGGGACGCTATTCAATGGATGCTCCCAAGAACTACAAGAACATGATAGAGTTACTAACTTATTAAGGGATGTCCCCAAGAATAAACGGAGGCATACTGTGTCAAGAACCTGCCGAGCATTTGTTCGAAATCAATCTATATGCAGAACTCAGGAGATTTTGGCCATACAACATTTTTTGAATTTTTTTCCGCTGCCGCAAGGGCAGGGATCGTTGCGGCCCGCTTTCGCCCGCACGTCCCGGGCGTGCTGCTTCCTGGCTTCCCGGGCCTTGGCGGCCACGTCCACGGGGTGGGACTCCAAATGGTCGAAAAGCATGGTCCACGCCTCGCAAAGCATACTGGGGCCGTCGATCCTGTGGCGCGTGCAGTCGCCCTGGCAAAGGGCGGAGTACCGGCATGCGCGGCATTTCCCGGGCCACTCCGCCTTGGCGGCTGCGAACTTTTTTCGCAGGGGCGAGTTCATGATGGCGGGCAGGTCGTCCCGGACGACATTGCCCAGCCTGTACTGTTCGTACACGTAGAAGTCGCAGGGGTAGACGTCGCCGTTATGCTCCACCACCAGGTAGGAATCGCAATGGGGAAGCCATTGGCATGAAGCCCGGACTCCGTCCAGCATATATATAAGGATATCTTCGAACAGGCGGATGGAAATGCGGCCGAATCCGTCTTGCAGCCAGAGGTCGAACAGGCGGACGTAAAACTCCCCCAGGGCTTTTCCCGAAACCGCTCTTGGCGCGGGCGCCCCGGATTCGGGGTCCGCGTCCACGCACGGGATGAACTGAAGATACTCAAAACCCTGCTTCACAAAAAAATTATACAGTTCTTCAGGCCGGTCCACGTTGCCGGGTGTCAGGAGGGTGAGGATGTTGAATTCCGCCCCATGGCGGGAAAGGGTTTGGGCGGTTTGCATCACCCTGGACAAGGTCCTGCGCCCTTGGTGGTCAATCCGGTTTTTATCGTGGATTTCCTTGGGGCCGTCCAGGCTCAGGCCTGTCAGGATGTTATTTTCCGCCAGAAATTTCGCCCATTTGTCGTCAATGAGAATTCCGTTGGTCTGGATGGAATTTTCCACAACCTGGCCGGGAGCGGCGGCCTTTTTCTGCAATCTGACTACGTTCCGGAAAAAATCCAGGCCCATGAGCGTGGGCTCCCCGCCCTGCCAGCAGAACCCGTTCATGGGATGGCCGAGGGCCAGGGTTTTTTCGATCATGGCCTGAGCGGTTTCCAGATCCATCATGGTTTGGGAGGCAGGATAGACCTCCTCAGCCCTTTTGTAAAAGCAATAGACGCAATCCAGGTTGCAGCGATAGGACGCTGGTTTGATCAACAAGTTCATGGCAGAGAAGGGTTTCCTTTTTTAAAACAACGCCCGGTATCCACTTTGGTAAATGTAGAACCAGCTCTGGCCCAAGTTCCAGAACATAACCACATACAGAAGCGCCAAGCCGGCCAGGGCGGTCAGGACCGGCCCCATCAGCCCAGGCCCGCCTTCTTTTTTTTCCTTTTTGCGGAAATAGGCTTCCCATGCGCCCATTTCGGAAATCCCGGCGAGGACGGCGGCGATGAACACGGAATTCAGGCCGTAATACAAAGATTCGCCTATGGTGAAGAATTCCGTGACGCGGTACACCTCCCAGGCGTCCCAGATCAATAGGGTCAGAAAAGAAACAAGAACCAGCAAAGGGCCGGAAGCCCCGCGTTTTCTTCCTATAGGATAGACTATGGCCGGCGCCAGGGCAAGGACTGCGAACAAGAGGACGCCCGCCACGAAGGTCACGGGCTTGTGCATGCCCGGGGCGAATTCGTACCAGGCGATATTATACATGATTTTGCAGGCCGCCATGAAGCCGCAAGCCCAGAGAAAGGCTATCCAGGCGAATTTAAAACCGTTTCCGTTTTCTTGGGCGTTGCTCATAGCCTACCCTCCTTTGCAAGAGCGGCGATCATTTGCTGGTAGCGGGAAATGTCCGCGGCGTCCAACTGGTCGTAGAGGTTATGTTTTTCCTTGGGATCGGCTTTCAGGTCGTAATACTCGGGCTTTCTGCTGCTGTCATATTCGATGTAGATGTTGTTTTGCGTCCGAATCGCCTGAATCGCCGGAACGTTGTACGGGTAGTCCTTAAAATATTCGTAGAGCCAAGCCTCCCTGCCGGGCGTCCGGCCGTTTTTCAGGATGGGCGCCAGGCTTTGGCCCTCCATGCCCGCGTGAGGCTCAATTCCAGCCAGATCGAACAAGGTGGGGGCCAGGTCGATGTTCAAAGCCATTTGGTTGGCCTTTCTGCCCGGATCGGGAACGACTCCGGGAGCGCGAATCATAAAAGGCACCCGGATGGATTCCTCGTACGCCCATCTTTTGTCAATCTTGCGGTGCTCCCCCCAAAAATAGCCGTTGTCCCCGGCGTAGACCACAATGGTATTGTCCGCCAGGCCTTTGTCGTCCAAGAGCTTAAGCAGCCGCCCCACCTGCCTGTCCACGGAGGTGACCACCCGGCAGTAATTCCGGTAATGATACTGCAAGGTTCCGGTGGTCCCGCAGAATACGGCCCCGTTGGTCATGGTTACCCAGGTGTCCGCCTCCTCGGCCAGCGGAAGCTCTTCGTCGCTGTACAGGTCTTTCAGGTCCGTGGGCGGCTTCCAGTCGTGATGGGCGGCTTTCAAGGATAGATACAGGCAAAAGGGATTGTCGCTATCCCTGTCTATGAAGTTGATGGCCCGGTCGGTCAATTCTTCGGTGATGTAACGCTTGTTGGGCATGGCGTCCTCGCCGTTGACGATGAGCGGGCAGTCCCAATACTGGCCCTGGCCGCCCCGGACCGTAAAGGTCACGAACTCGTCCACGCCCCGCAGCTTGGGCAATTCGCCCGGCATATGCCACTTGCCTAAAAAGGCGGTGTCGTAGCCCGCTTGCTTGAAGCGCTCCAAAAAGGTGACGTTGTCGTTGTTCCAGGGCGTCAGATTGTTTTGCACCCCGTGGGTGTGGGCGTACTGGCCGGTTAAAAAACTGGCCCGGCTGGGGCTGCACAACGAGGAGGTTACAAAGGAGTTGTTGAAGTAAACCCCCTGGGTCGCCAGACGGTCGAGATTGGGCGTCTGTATGAACGGATGCCCGGCGCAGCCCATGTGATCGTAACGATGGTCGTCCGTCAGGATGAATAGGACGTTGGGCTTCTTTCCGTTGGTTGGAGCGCTGAACAGGCTCCTGGGAAAGCCGCCCGCGGCCCCGGCAACGGACGCAGCCGCCATTAGCCTGAGCGCGCCGCGTCTGGAAATGTTTTTTTCCGCCATATCTCCCCTCCTTTAAGCATTGGACAAAGTGCGCAGAAATAGTGCTATGCGGTTTATCAACGGCGCTTATCGCCGGATATCAAGACTACGTGGTGAATGGAGTTGTTAAAATTAGGAAATGTCAGGCCGCAAAAATGATTGAATGGCATTTTAGCCTTTTTTCAAAAATATTGAAAGGGCGTTTGTGGAGAATCAGGAATAATTGAACATGCACCCGCGCGATTTAAATCAAAGATGGTCGCAACTCCCCCCTAAGGCTAGCCGCGGCATGCAATCGGGGTTAGCGGGATAATATGCGCGGCCGGGGAGTTTATGAATTTGCCGAGGTTTTACGGCCGGAAATTCTCATTCGAAGCCGTTTTTCTGTCGTTGCGAGGTCCCCGCGCTCCATTGCAGTGCAGCGGCCCTGCATTGACATGCGTTGGACAGGCTGTTCGCTCATGCCATGGTTTGGGGATTTTGTTAACGCATCGGTTTGCACTACCTGTGCTATCGCCCCCCGGCAGGATACTGCTATGCCGGGGCTGCCCATCCTCGGCGGCCCTTATTGCGCTGGCGCGTTTTGGAAGCAAAGAACGCTGCCACGGCTGGCCTATTCAGGATTTTCCTGCGCCCTTGACAGGCATTAATTTACAGAAAAAAGCGCCGGTCCCTTGCTGTAACGAGCCCGGCGCCTTGAAATTCCGTCTTTTGCCGGCTTGTTTAGAACTTCATGCCGGGCAGGTTGAGGGAGGCGGTGTTGCCGCCGTCCACGGCCAGGTGTTGGCCGGTCACGTAGCTGGACTCGTCGCTGGCCAGGAACAGGATGGCGAAGGCGATTTCGTGCGGGAGGCCGTAGCGTTTCATTTCGCAGCGGCTGCCCAGCTTGGCTTCCTTACCCGTATCCCGGGCGTAGTCAAAGACCATTTTGGTCATGCCGGTTTCGATGAGGCCGGGGCAGACCGCGTTGACGCGCACGTTGAACGAGCCCAGGTCGCAGGCCGCGGTTTTGGTGAAGTTGATGAGGGCGGCCTTGCTGGCGCTGTATGCATTGGAGCCTGCGCCCGCCCGGATGCCGGCCACGGAGGCGGTGTTCACGATGGATCCGCAGCCCTTTTCCTTCATGTGGGGGGCGGCGTATTTGGTCAACAGCACGGGGCCGATCAGATTGACGGCCAGGACCTTTTTCCAGTTTTCCTGATCTTCGGAGTTCATGTCCGTAAAATCGCCGGTGATGCCCGCGTTATTGCAAAGGACGTCTATCTGGCCGTAGGTTTCCAGCGCCAGGTCCACCAGGGCCTTCACCTGTTCTTCGTCGGACACGTCCGTGGTTTTGTATACCACCTTGGCGCCTTTTTCCTCAGCCTTGGCGGCGACGGCCGCAAGCGCCTCCTCCACTACGTCGGCCAGGACCAGGGATGCTCCGTGCTCGGCGAATAGCGTGGCTGTGGCGGCTCCAATTCCGCTGGCTGCTCCGGTGATAATGGCGGTTTTTCCTTGCAAACGGGGTCCGGTGCTCATGACGACTCCTCCTTGAACAAAATTTGTTTGTTATAATATCAGAATATCATCGGTTTAAGACAGGTTCAAGCTCCGGGGCGAATTTATCCGTCCCGCATCTGGGGAGCGGCCTGTAAAAACCTGGCTTTGGCCGCGCAAAATTTGCTGCAAAATCGATAACCAGGGCGCGCAGCCAAGGCTTGACGATGCCGGCTCAATGGCCTATCATACACGAATTGGCACATTCGTGAAAAATAAAAATCGGAGAAAACCCATGCCCCAAGCTCAAGTTAACGGAATTACCTTGTATTACGAAACCCACGGCGACCCGAAAAATCCGCCTCTCGTCCTGATTATGGGCCTAGCGAGCCAACTGGTCCGGTGGCCGCTGGAGTTTTGCGAGCTGCTTACGGCTCAGGGGCTGTACGTAATCCGGTTTGACAATCGCGACATTGGCCTTTCCACCCAATGCGACGAGACAGGAGCTGAGGAAATCGCCGCCATCACCAAGAAGTTTCTTTCCGGCGAGCCTGCGGAGCTGCCTTATTCCATTTCCGACATGGCCAGCGACGCGGTCGGGCTCATGGATCATCTGGGCTTGGCCAAGGCTCACATTTGCGGCCTTTCCATGGGCGGGATGATCGCCCAGGCCGCGGCCATTGAGCACCCGGGCAGGGTTTTGTCCCTGACCTCCATGCATTCGTCTCCGTCCAATCCCCAGGATCCGTCCTTGCCACGCACCACGCCTGAGGCCACGGAACGGCTGCTGGCCCAGCCCCCGGAGGAACGGGAGGGGTACATCAGGCATACGGTGGACTCTTTTCGGATTTTTGCGTCAAACAGCCCCGTCTACGACCCGGAATGCGAAGCTCAAATGGCGGCGGATCAATTTGACCGGGGCCTCCATCCGATGGGCGTCTCCCGGCAATTTCTGGCCGCCACTTTTTCCAGGGGACGCCTGGAGAAATTGCGCGGGCTTAAGGTTCCGGCCCTGGTCATCCATGGAGACGCAGACGCGCTCATCCCGCCCGAGCATGGCAAGGTTACGGCCGAAGCCATTCCCGGCGCGCGCCTGATCATGATGAAAGGCGTGGGGCACGGCATGGCCTTTCCGTCCACCTGGGAGGAAACGGCTCGGGAAATTGCAGCCCTTGTGAAGTCCGTTTAGGAAAAATCCCAAATTTGCTGGCATTCGGCCTTGGATAAATTGCAGGCGGCGGCACGATACGTGCATAAGTGAGGCGTGCACGCCGGATTGCATCCATCGATTGGCGTTCCACCCAAATTAATATTTTCGAATAATCCGGCATGCTTTTGTTTAATCCTTTAAACGGGAAGCGTCATGCCGGGTTATATCGGACAATATCAGATTCTGGAAAAAATCGGGGCCGGAGGCATGGCCACGGTGTATAAGGGTCTCCAGCCCTCCCTGGACCGCCTGGTGGCCATCAAGATACTTGCGCGCCAGCTTTCAGGCCGGGAAAGCATGATCAAGCGGTTCAACCGCGAATCCACCATCGTGGCCCGCCTGGCTCATCCCAACATCATCCACATTATAGACCGGGGAACCACGGCGGACGGCCTGTCCTATTTTGTCATGGATTTCGTCCAGGGCACGGACCTGCAAAAGGAGATCAAAAAGGGCTCGTACACCCTGACTGAGAAGATGGAGATTATGGTCCAGGTGTGCAAGGCCCTGGACTACGCGCACAAAAACGGCGTGGTGCACCGGGACATCAAACCGGCCAACATTCTTATAGATGGGCAGGGGCACGCCATGGTGGCGGATTTCGGCATCGCCCAGCTTGTGGACGAACACATGACCGGCGCGACCCTCACCCGGGAAGGCATGGTGCTCGGCACCCTGGCCTACATGTCGCCCGAGCAGTCGGCCAGCGCCAAGAATCTCACCCCGGCCAGCGACATATACTCCTTGGGCGTGGTTATGTACGAGTTGTTCACCGGAGCCCGGCCCACGGGATATTTCAAAGCCCCCATGGAGCATGATCCCAACATCCCGCGAGCCTTGGATGAAATCATCCTCCAATGCCTCTCTCCCGAGCCGGAGGACCGGGTGAAGTCCGCCGACGCCATCAAGGAAGTCCTGTTGAACGAACTCAAGGGCGCCCACCTCGGCGGCGACGCCAAGGTCCAGGCTCAGGGCATTGGGGGCGATGACGACAGCTTGGTGCTGCTGGACATCATCAAGGAGCACAAATTCGGGGCGGTGTATTTGTTCCGCCGCAAGCAGAGCGGCAAGCTCATGGTGGTAAAGAAGTACACCGCGTCCGTGGGCGGCTTGCCCGAAGCCCAGGCATTTCTCAAGCTCAAGCACAAGAACATCGTGAACGTGGCCGGCGCCTCGGGAAACAACGAAATTTACATCGCGGCCATGGAATACATCCGGGGCGGCAGCCTGGAGGAGCGCATGGCCAGGCCCTACGAATGGCGGGATGCTCTGGCCGTTGTCCGGCAAATTTGCGAAGGCCTGGCCTTTGCTTACAGCCATAAGGTCTTGCACGGGAACCTGCGGCCTTCCAACATCATGATATCCAACAAAGGGGTGGTTAAACTCACGGATTTCGGGCTGAAAGAGCATTACGGCAAGGAATCCTCCAACGAGAACTGGTACAATCCCTTTAAAGAGCCCAAGTCCCATCTGACGGATATTTATTCCACAGGCGCCATTCTGCATAAAATGATCACCGGCATTTTGCCCATCTGGCGGCAGGGGCAGTTGATCATCCCCCATTCCCTGGACTCAACTCCCAGAGAGGTGCGCGATCTGGTTAGAAGAATGCTCTCCAGGAAAGCCGAAGAAAATTTCAGGAGCGCCGGCCAGGTTATTAACGCCATAGACGGGATTCTGGCCGCCGATGAAAAAACCCGCTTGCAGGAGCAGGAGGCGGCCGCATCCAAGCCGGCCCCTTCTCCGGCGCCCAAGCGGAAAACCCAAACGAAACGGCAGATAATGAGGCTGCTTTTGTTTCTGCTTTTTGTGGAGGCCTTGATTTATTATCTGTTTTCCACGGGCCAGGCTTCACGGATCATGTCCTTTTGGATGGATCTGATCCAAAAAATTCCGATTTAGCGGCCTGAAAAACTCCCAATTGGCGCGGTATTTGCTCTATACAATGTCGACGCGCCGCTCCTAAACAAATGGAACGACCCCGCGCCATATTAGGGGCTGGAGATTGATCCTGACGTCCGTGCGTTGACGGAAGATGACAAGTTTTTGACTCTGGGAAGGAAAATGCAGAGATGAAGATAGAGTGCTCAAGTTGCCATAAAAAATATAATATTCCTGATGAGAAGCTCCCCAAGGATAAATCCATTAGCTTAAAGTGTCCGGCCTGCCAAAATCTCATAACCATCAATCCTCCGGCGCAGGCGCCGCCCATAAACACGCTGCCGGAAGGGGAAGCCCTGAAAAAGGCCATTGTCAAAGGGGTTAAGGATCTGCCGCCCATGCCCCAGGTTATCCACAAAGCCCGGAAAGTCATGGCCGACCCCAATTCCAGCTTTCAGGATTTGGCCATTGTCCTGGTGACGGACCAGGCCATCGCCGCCAAGGTGCTTAAAATCGCCAATTCGCCGTTTTACGGGCTTTCCGGCACGGTTTCCACCATTCAGCAGGCTTCAGTGGTTTTGGGGCAAAAGACTCTGAACGAAATTCTGACCATGGCTTCCGCCTCCCAGCTTTTGGACAAGCCCATGCCGGGATACGGCATGGACCCCGGCGAATTTTGGAGGCACTCCCTGCTGGTGGCCTTTGGCGCCCGCATCATTACAGGCCGCGCCAAGCCCCATTTGGCCGAGGACGCTTTCGCCGCCGGCCTGACCCATGACGCAGGCAAGATGGCCCTGGAACCCTATGTTGCGGAGCGCAAGGAAATGTTTCGGCGTTTGGCAGCCAGAGGCATGAGCTTTTTGGAGGCGGAAAAGACCATTTTGGGATTCGACCATTGCGAAATCGCCGGCGAAGTTTGCAAGTCATGGAAAATGCCGGAAAATATAACCACAGCCATCCGATTTCACCATTATCCGTCCAAGTCGGACGGCGATTTCCTGTCCTACGCCCTGCATATCGCCGACACCTTGGCTCTGAATTGCAGCCTGGATTTTTCCTTTGACGAAGTGGAAACCTCGTTCGAGGACGGCGCTTTGGAATTTCTGGATCTCACCCAGGAGGAAGCCCTGAAAATTGAGGCTCTTATGCTGGAATCCGTCCAGAAAACCACCGAAACCATTCAAGCTGAATAACCGCAATGGGGGCCGTCCAATGGGACCGGCCTCCTTTCCCGCCCTCTGCCTTTTTACATGCCCCTGGCTTTGATCTTCTGGTTGTGCTATTTTTTCCTATCCTTTACGTTAGTTGCGCCTTGCTTCAAATAATCGGGGCGAGAACGGATTTTTAGAGGGGACATGAACTTATCTCTGCAAAGCGTAAATATACTATGCATGACGATTGAGACAAGTATCGTGTCCCCCCGCATTCCTGGACAATCGGGATGAATACGGACAGGCGGCCATGAAAATCTGCTACATCGGAAATCCGAACGACGCGCATGCCTGGCGCTGGGCGAGAAACCTGGCCGCCTGGGGATATGACGTCCACTTTGTGGGCTGCGAAAAACGCGGCGTGGAAATTCCTCCGGGCGTGGCGTTTTATGACCTGGCCGGGCGCTTCAACCTGCCTAAAATCCGGTTCGCAGCCTACGGCGCGGCGTTATTCGCCTTGGTGAGAAAATTGAAGCCCGACGTGCTCCACGCCCACACGGCCTTTGGAGCGGGCTGGCCCACGCCCATGGCGCTTTGGCGGCCCACGGCTCTTTCCGTGCACGGATCGGATTTATTTTTGCTGGAGCAGACCTCCGTATTTCATCAGACGCTCACAAAAGCGGCCCTTAACCGGGCGGACAAAATCCTTTGCGTTTGCGACGAGCTAAAAAACAAGGCCCTGGAGCTTGGCGTGCCCGAGTCCAAGCTGGAGGTCATTTATCTGGGGGTGGACACGGACGCGTTCCGGCCGGATGAGCCTGACGAATCCTTTAGGCGAAAACTGGACCTGGGGGAGGGGCCGGTTTTTTACCTGTGCCGCATGTTGGAGCCTTTGTATCATCCCATGACTGCGGCCCAGGCCTTTGGCGAGGTCCATAAAAAAAATCCAAACGCGCGTCTGCTCGTCCCCTTGACTCGAGCCAGGAAAGACCTGCTGGCCGAGTTCAAGGACTGCCTGGCCGAGAGCGGAGCGCTTGAAGCCGTTCGTTTTTTGGACAACGTGGAGGACGACCGGCAAATGGCCAACCGGTATCAAATTTCCCTGGCGTCCATATCCCTGGCTGGATCGGACAGCGTGTCCCAGTCGGTCCGGGAATCCATGGCCTGTGCAACGCCCGTTATTGCGGGGGACATCCCGGCCATGCGCGCTTCGGTGAAGGACGGCCATGACAGCCTGTTGGTCCCCATGAACGATCCCGGCGCCCTGGCCGAGGCCATGCTGAGATTGGCGGAGGACAAAACCCTGCACCAAAAGTTGAGCCACAACGCCCTGACGTTCGTACAGGAGAACTGCTCCATGGAAGTGCAAAAAAAACGGCTGGAACTTTTTTATAATGAATTAGCGGCGAAAAAGGCGGCCAAATGAAGCATGCAGTCCATCTGACATCCGTAAATACGCCCTTTGACACAAGAATCTTCATGAAGGAATGCCGGTCCCTGGCTCGGGCGGGATACAAAGTGTCCCTGGTCGCCCAGGCGGAAAAGGGCGGGGTGCATGACGGCGTGACTATCGTTCCCGTCCAGCCCTGCCCAAATCGCAAAGAGCGCCTAACCCGCGTGGTCCCGGACGTTTTTAAAACCGCGCTCAGCCTGAACGCGGACCTGTATCATTTTCACAACATCGAGCTGCTGCCCGTGGGGATTCTGCTGAGAGTGTTCACCCGGGCCAAGGTGGTGTACGACGCTCACGAAAATCACCCGGACAAAGTGGCGGGCAAGGCTTATATTCCGGCGCCCATTCGCAAGCTCACGGCCAGGTCCGTGGGCGCCCTGGAGCAAATCACGGTTTTTTGCATCGACGCCATCGTCACAAGCATCGGCTCCCGTCTGGCGGCCCGCTTTCCGGCGGACAAAACCGTGATCCTGGAAAACTTCGCCCTGGAAGACATGGCCGACCTGTTCGGCAAAATTCCCCGCACCTTTGAAGGCAATACAAAAATTTTGTACACCGGAGGCCTGCGGGATCACATCGGGTCGTATCAGGTGGTGCAGGCCATGGAGCACGTTAGAACTCCCGGCGCGCACCTGACTATCATCGGCCAGGAGATCGACACCCCGGAGACCCGGGCGATAAAGCAGCTTCCCGCCTACGGAAAAAACGCCGAGTTCCTGGGCATGACGGATTTGAAAGGCGTGTACGAACACATGCACTCGGCAGCCGTGGGCTTAATGTGCCTCCAGCCCTTGTTCGGGTACGCCGACACCTCGCCCAACAAGCTCTACGAGTACATGTCCGCCGGCCTGCCCATGGTCGCCTCGGATTTTCCCTTGTGGAAAGACCTTTTGGTCAGGGATAACACCGGTCTGGCCGTGGACGCAACCGATCCCAAAGCCATTGCAAAGGCCATTGATTATCTTTTGGAAAATCCGGATGTTTGCAGAAAAATGAGCGAAAGCGGCAAACGCCTTTTCAGGGAAAAATATTCCTGGACCTCCCAGGAAGCCAAACTGCTGGATTTGTATGAACGGCTTTTGTCGGAATAAGTAGAGCCCCTCCACGGGGGTGACGAACAGCGGCGGCCCTATGAGCCTCTTTGTTTTGTTGGGTTTCGCGGCGTGATATCAGCCCTTTAATGCGTTTGATCAATACGCATTTTCTGTGAGTTCCGTATTCGTCCCCGATGCTCTACCCAACCTACGTCTCACCCTGCGCGACGTAGGTTGGGTTGAGCTTGCGAAACCCAACAAAATCAAGACTTAATGCCTCTTTGCATACTTGTTCATTCTCGCCTTAGTTTAGAAAGATCAAGCGAATAGCCGCCGTCGCCGGGAAAGTTGGTTCCAATCCCTTCGGAGAAAAGAAATCCTGTGGTCGTTTGAAAAGCATCGTCAAATTCATTCAATTTTTCGCTGACCGAAAAGATATCATAGGACAATGAATCGGCGGTTTCGTGGAACCATTCCAAAAATGGCTCCAATAATTGGGCGTCCATAAAAAAAATCCCGCCGGTATCCACATATATTGGCCCTTCGGAATTACTTTGTATGGCGGAGTAGGGGACAATATACTTACCCGGCGCAAAGTCTGGGATGGAAAAGACTGCCGGGTCATTGGCCGGATCAACGGCGGAAAGCCGGTTTGTTTTGAGCATGACAATGGTTTCTGTTTCCACTGTTATGCAGCCTTCGGCG
This sequence comes from Desulfatibacillum alkenivorans DSM 16219, assembly GCF_900142135.1. Taxonomy (GTDB): domain Bacteria; phylum Desulfobacterota; class Desulfobacteria; order Desulfobacterales; family Desulfatibacillaceae; genus Desulfatibacillum; species Desulfatibacillum alkenivorans. The sequence goes on from NZ_FQZU01000004.1 coordinate 21,147, forward strand.
CCTTCCTGCTTTCCGCGACGGTTTGATCGTTTTTTGAACAGAAATAGTGCAATACCCAGTACAGCGAAAATCGACGCCCCGAACATAACAAGATTTGCCATTGCTCCCTCCAGGCAGTCTATTTCAAACAAAAGGGAAAACCCGTCATCAACAGGTTTTCCCCTTTTACATCAAATATATGAAACCTGGGCGACTGATCCGCCCGGAACAGCTTTTTAGTCTTCCCCGAAGGCGTCGTCCGGGATGTCCGCGCTGGTGTAGACGTTTTGCACGTCGTCGCAGTCATCCAGGGTCTGAAGCAGACGGACCATTTGTTCGGCTTCCTTGCCGGTGACTTCCACCGTGTTCTGGGGGAGTTTGGTGACCGAGGCGTCTTCGGTTTCGATGCCGGCTGCGTCAATGGCTTCCTTGACCGCATCGTAATCATCGGGCAGGGTGATTACTTCAAATACATCGCCGGCTTCCCGCACGTCTTCTGCGCCGGCTTCCAGGGCGATTTCCATGAGGGTGTCTTCGTCCGTCACGCTTTTGTTGACGACAATGTAGCCTTTTTTATCGAACATCCAGGCCACGCAGCCGGCTTCGCCCAGGCTGCCGCCGCACTTGGAGAATATGTGGCGGATTTCCGCGGCCGCGCGGTTTTTGTTGTCGGTCAGGGATTCCACCAGAACGGCGCCGCCGCCGGGGCCGTAGCCTTCGTACTGGAATTCCTCGTAGTTCACGCCTTCCAGTTCGCCGGTGCCTTTTTTAATGGCGCGCTCCCAGTTGTCCTTGGGCATGTTTTCAGACTTGGCGGCGTTGATGGCCGTGCGAAGGCGGGGGTTTGCGTCCGGATCGCCGCCCCCCATGCGGGCGGCTATGGTGATTTCCTTGATCAGCTTGGAGAAGACCTTGCCGCGCTTGGCGTCGGCTGCGCCCTTCTTATGTTTGATGGTTGACCATTTATTATGTCCTGACATGGGATCCTCCTTTTTTGCTCCAGCCCACTACGTAGATCTCCCGGCTTTGTTTGCGGGTGCTTTCGGGCTTGAAAATTTTATGTTTGGTAAAATATTTTTTTACATCCTTTATAAACGCATCAAATCCTTCGCCCTGGAAAATCTTGCAGACAAACGAGCCTCCGGGCTTGAGGACGGTGATCGCCGTGGCCAGCGCCGATTCGCACAAGGCCGCGGACTTGAGGGCGTCCACGTTCTTGATGCCCGTGGTGTTGGGCGCCATGTCGCTCAGCACCACGTCAAAATCCCTGCCGATTTCGTCCAGGAATTCCTGGGTCAGTTCAAACGCGTCGCCCTGAATAAATTGGGCGTTCGGCTTGTCCGGTTGATCCATGGGCTTGAGATCCAGGCCGATGACCCGGCCTGAGTCGCCCACTATTTGGGAAGCGTATTTGAGCCACGACCCCGGAGCGCAGCCAAGGTCCAGGACCTTCTGGCCGGGCCGGAGGATCTTCCACCGTTTTTGCATTTCCTCCAGTTTAAACACAGAGCGGGCGGGAAAGCCGGCCTTTTGGGCTTTGTCTGTGTAATGATCCCGCCAAAGGTTTTTGCCCTTTTTCTTTGATTTCATATAAGAAAAAACTCCTTGAAAGTCAATATGCTCCGGTTTTCTACTTGGGAATTGTCACAGTTTCACCCGGCTTTCAACCAAAACCGGCTTTTTGTAAAAAATAAACCATCCAACCGGACTCTGATTGGGGCTAAAACAAGTGCTCCAAGGCCTGACTGACGGATTTTACGCCCACCACCTTCACCCCGGAGGGCGGCCGCAGGTTGCGCAGGCTGGAGGCGGGGGCCAGGCATTGCTCAAAGCCCATTTTGGCGGCTTCCTTGATGCGGGTTTCCATCTGCCCCACGCCGCGGATTTCTCCGGTCAGGCCCACCTCCCCCATGAGGACCGTATCCCGGGGCACGGGCCTGTCCAAAAAGCTGGAAGCCACGGCGCCCACCATGGCAAGGTCCACGGCCGGCTCCGTCACCCGGACTCCGCCGGCCACGTTCATGAACACGTCCTGATCCATCAAGGGCATGCCGACTTTTTTTTCCAGGACGGCCACCAAAAGCGCCACCTTGTTGGAGTCCAGGCCCAGAACGGTGCGGCGCGGGCTGGCGAAGCTGGATGTGCTGGCAAGCGCCTGGATTTCCAGCAGGATAGGGCGGGAGCCCTCCAGGCTGGCCGTGACCGCCGAACCCGAGGCGTGCTCCGGCCTTTCGGATAAAAACACGGCGCTGGGGTTGCTCACTTCCATAAGGCCGTGTTCGGCCATTTCAAAAACCCCGATTTCGTTTGTGGAGCCGAACCGGTTTTTAACGGCCCGCAACACCCGGTAAATATGATTCCGCTCCCCTTCAAAATAAAGCACCGTGTCCACCATGTGCTCCAGAAGGCGCGGCCCGGCAATGGCCCCGTCCTTGGTCACATGGCCCACAAGAAAGGTGGGGATGCCGGTTTTCTTGGCGTGCATGGCCAGTTTAAAAGTGACTTCCCGAACCTGGCTGACCGAACCCGGGGCCGAGGTCAGGTCCTGGCTGTACAAGGTCTGGACCGAGTCCAAAACCACGGCCTGGGGCTTTTCCTGATCCAACACGTCCAGAATCTGCTCCAGGACGATTTCACTGTATACAAACAGGTTGGGATTGGCCGACCCGGTGCGCTGGCTTCTCAGTTTGATCTGCCTGACGGACTCCTCGCCGGATACGTACAAAACTTTCATGCCCGCATAAGCCAGGGACTGCATGGTCTGCAGCATCAAAGTAGACTTGCCGATGCCCGGATCTCCGCCGATTAGCACCATGGACCCGGCCACAAGCCCCCCGCCCAGAACCCGGTCCAACTCCATGATGCCCGTGGCCAGGCGATCCTCCACAATCCCGTCCACGGAGTCAATGGGCACGGGCCGCGATTCCGGCCCTGACAGGTCAAAGTGGGCCTTGGCTGCCGATGATGGAGCCTTGGGCTTGCCTTCCACCATGCTGTGCCACTGGCCGCAATCCGGGCACTTGCCCATCCACTTTGGGGTGGTGTATCCACAATCCTGACAGGTGAATACTGTTTTTTGAGCTTTTTTCATGGAATAATCTCCTGGCTGAAGCGTCTCAAAGCATGCATTTGGGGTTGTTTTAACCACAACAAGGGGCTATTATTACCCCCTGAAGAAAAAATTGGGTAAAATACTCCCATTATGTGCTTGAGACCGTGCTCCGGTTCTGGTACACTTTACCGTCGTATTATTCTCCGGTCAAAAATTTTCACCGGGAGCAGTTAGGCATGGCGGTACAGAGTCCGATATGAGTTTGATTGATTATCATGTGCACACCTCCTTGTGCAACCACGCCAAAGGGGAAATGGAAGCCTATGTGCAACAAGCGGTCAAGTTGGGGCTTGCGGAGATTTGCTTTCTGGACCACCTGACCCTGAGGCCGGACGGCAGTTTTTTGTCCATGAGCCCAGGGGAGGTTCCTTTGTATCACCGGGCCGTAAAAAGGCTGGCGGCGAAATACGAAGACCGCATCCGGGTCAAGGCGGGCCTGGAAGTGGACTTTGACCTGGAAACCATGGAGCAGGCCATGGAGATCGTGGATTCCCATTCCTTTGACGCCATTGGCGGGTCGGTGCATTTTATCGGGGAATGGAACATGGTTTCCCATAAGGAACGGGATAATTGCCCTTTCCGGGAATGCGAGGACATGTTCGCCGAGTATCTGGATCATCTGGAGACCATGGCCGAGCATTCCTTTTTTGACTTTTTATGCCATCTGGACGTGGTGGGCAAGTTCGGAGACAGCCCCCAAGACCGGATGGAAGGCCGTTGGGACCAGGTGATTGCCGTAATCGCCGGCAAAGGCCTTGCGGTGGAGATCAACACCAGCGGCAAGCGCCACCCCAAAGGGGAGATTTATCCCAGCCTGTGGCTGCTGAAAAAGCTGAACCAGGCGGGAGTCCCCGTCACCCTGGGGAGCGACGCCCATTCCCCCAAGCAGGTGGGCATGGATTTTGACGAGGCCGTTTCCCTGGCCCGGGAAGCGGGATACCATAGTTTGGCGACTTTCTCCCATCGCATTCGGGGAGAAGTCAGCCTGAGCCCTTAACAGGGCTTGATTTTTAAACGGAGGGCGAACCCGGGCGGCTTGCGGCGCCGAGTTCGCCGAAATGTGTTGGGAGCGTGTTTGTGTTAAACCGGTTTGTTGGATTGTTCGCAGCCCTTATTCTGGCTTGTTTGTCCGCAGCCCCGGCAATGGCGTCCGAGCCTGCGCCGCCTCCTTTTGAAGCCTTGAAGAAAAGGTTGATCCGGGACGGCTTCACCGAGGCCCAACTGGATAAAATTTACGGCGCGGAGAACGTAAAGCTGGACTTATCCGTGGCGACGGTGTACTTCCGCCACAATGAATCCAAGCTGAATTACGACCAGTTTTTAAAGGACAAACCCATCGCCGGCGCCCGGGCTTACATGAAGGAGCACCAGGCCGACCTGGACGCGGCGGAAAAATCTTACGGCGTGGACAAGGAGGTCATCACCGCCATTCTGATGGTGGAGACCCGCCTGGGCGGATACGTGGGGACAAAGCCGGTTATCAACACCTTATCCACCCTGGCCGCTTTATCCGAGCAGGAGAAAAAGGATCAATTGTTTGACGCCGTGTCCCAAAAGAAAAAGACGACCAAGAAAAAGGTGGAGTCCTGGGCCGATAGAAAATCCTCCTGGGCTTACAAGGAGTTAAAGGCCTTTCTCAGGCATCTGGACCCGGAGGAAGCCGATCCGGCCAGGATCAAAGGCTCCTTTGCCGGCGCCATGGGGTATTCCCAGTTTATGCCCTCCAATATTTCCGTGCACGGAGCGGACGGAAGCGGAGACGGCAAGGTGGATTTGTTCACCCATTCCGACGCGATAGCCAGCATAGGGAAGTACTTGAAAAACCATGGCTGGAAGCCGGGAATGGATGCCGAGAACATGAAGAAAGTATTATTATCATACAATAATAGCACGTATTACGCCAACACGCTGTTGAGAATACGGGCGGTCCTGAAGGGGGCGTCTTGAATTTTACGATAACTGTCATAAGCCTGGGAACCGTGTTTTTAATTTTAACCTGGCTGGCCATTTTTCATATCATGGCCCGGGATTTCGGCTCTCCGGTCAGGAAGACCGTCTGGGGCCTTGTGGTGGTTGGTCTCCCTTTTTTGGGCGTGCTGTTGTACATAATTTGGGGGCGCAGGCAAGGCGTGCGGCCTTCCTTGGAAGAAATTACGGAATTGGAAGATGGCGTTCAAAAATGATTTGACAAGGCGGCTTCATTTTTGTAATAAGACCATCTTGTCCGCCACTGGCGGGCTGTCAACAAAGAGTGTGGTCCCATCGTCTAGCGGTTTAGGATATCGCCCTCTCACGGCGAAGACAGGGGTTCGATTCCCCTTGGGACTACCACTTCTTTCCTTTTCTGCATTCTTCCAAGACATTTCAAATACAATAAACAGTTCCGCCGGCCTTTTGCGTCCGCCGATGCAAGCCGGAGGATTGGGGTAGTCATGGATACATTTATGGAGATGTTCCGGCATCATCCGGACCCGGCTTTTTTGGCCGATAAATCCGGAAAGATCATCGGCTGGAACGCCCCTGCGGACGAGATGCTCGGTCTGCCTTACAGCCCGGAAAATGTGGATTTGGTCGCAAATAAAGGCGTACACAGGTTTCACCCTTCTTTGAACGAACTGTTCGCCCAATGCATTCAAAGGGGCGCGGGGTCGGAGCAATGGGTGCTGCCTCTGCCCGGAGACATGGGCAAGCCCCATATCCGTTTTATAGTGACCCCCATCCAAAAAAGCACGGGGGTTTCCGGCGCCTGGGCGGTCTGCCCCAGAAGCCATGAAGACCGGGACGGCGTGTGCTTTACGCCGGAAAACCCGGTGGTCCGCATGCTTTCGTTTTTGACCAATATGATCGAAAGCACGGTCAACGGCATTGTGGTTATGGATCCCAGGGGCAAGGTCCTCATGTTCAATAAAAGCATGGAGATCATGACAGGGTTCGCCTCGGAAGACGTGGTGGGCATTCCCGGCGGCGTGGACCTGTTTTACGGCTGGGAAACCGCCAAGCGCAACATGAAGCTCATGCGGAGCAAGCAGTACGGCCGGCCCGGCATTCTGAACATGGTGAAAACCGAACTCAAGGACAAGGACGGCAATCCCTTTCCCGTCACCTTGTCGGCGGGAATCATGTTTGAAGACGGCCACGAAACCGGCAGCGTAGGCATTTTCGGCGATTTGCGGGAAAGCGAGCGCCTTGCCAGGGAGCTGCGCTCCGCCCAGGAAAGGCTGATCCAGGCGGACAGAAACGCGGCCTTGGGCAGGCTGTCCGCCAGCGTGGCCCACGAAATCAACAATCCGCTTTCCGGCATCTTGATGTTTGCGGAAATCATGCAGCGAAGCCTGAAGGACGATCCGGTTTACAGGGACGACCTGAAGGAGATTATCGACCAGACCCTTCGCTGCAAGGCCATTGTCCGCAATTTGCTGGGATTCTCCCGGAAGTCGGATAACGGCAACGAGCCTTTTGACATCCCCGAGGCTTTTCGCCAATGCCTGGACATTGTACTGCCCCAGGCGAAATTTCAGGGCATTGAGGTGAAATGCGACTTTCAGCCCGACATGCCCAAAATGCAGGCCGACCGCGTTCAGATGCAGCAGGTGTTCACCAATTTGGTGCTAAACGCCGCGGACGCCCTGGAAGGCAAAGGCCTGATTTGCATCAAAGCGCGGCACGATTTTGAATCCGGTTATTTTTTTATGGAATTCCGGGATAACGGGCCGGGAGTGGCCCAGGGGGAGCTGGAAAAGATTTTCGAAAGCTTTTATACGACCAAACCCGTGGGATACGGCACGGGCCTCGGCCTGTCCATCACCCAGGACATTATTCACAATCATGGCGGAAGCATTGGCGTGGAAAATCATCCGGAAGGCGGAACCATATTCACCATCCGCCTGCCGGGCCCCAAAATCAAGAAAGAATCATGAGTTTGAAACAATACGTAGTTCTTGTAGTGGACGATGAGAGAGTCGTCCGGGAAGGGTGCCGCAGGATCCTGGAGGCGGAGGGCTACCGGATCCTGATTGCCAAGGATGGGGAGGAGGCCATGGAGATTGTGCAAAGCAATCACGTGGACCTTGTTCTTGCAGACCTGAAAATGCCGGGAATAGGGGGGTTGGAACTGCTCGCATGGATTAAAAGCAATTACCCGGGCCTGCCTGCCATTATCATTACAGGGCACGGCAGCCGGCAGCTTGAATCCCAATGCGAAGACGCAGGAGCATTAGGTTTGATAAGCAAACCATTTATGGCCAGGGAAGTCGTTGACGCGGTAAAAAGCGCCTTGTAACCATGCAAGAAGGCAGCACGTCTAGGAAGGACTGGGATAGATGGAGGAGCAAACCAAGCTGAAAACCGCCTTGATTGTGGACGATGAGCCCGTCGTCCGTTCAGGCATCAGTAGGATTGTCACCCATATGGGCCTCAAGCCCGATGACGCCGCAGATGGCAAGGAAGCCATCTCCAAAATGTCGGATTCCTATTTCGACATTATTTTTCTGGATGTCCGCATGCAGGGCATGGGCGGCATGGAAGTCCTGGGATGGATCAAGGATAACAACATAAGCTCCCTGGTGGTCATGATCACCGGCGTCACCGAGCCGGACATAATCATTCAGGCCATGAAAATGGGGGCCTTTGACTATCTGGCCAAACCCTTTGGCGTGGATGACATAGAAAACATCATCCAAAGGGCCGAAAAAGCCTCCGCCCCTCCGGCGCAAACCATTGGCATTCCCAAAAGCAAGGGGCTGCAGGCGGGGCCGGACAGGATCATGCTGGGCTCCAGCCCGGTCATGCAAAGCCTGTTCACCCGCATGCTTAAGGTGGCGCCCACGGACGGCACGGTGCTTATCACCGGAGAAAGCGGCACCGGCAAGGAGCTGGTCGCCCGGGCCATTCACTATCACAGCCGCCGGCGCGAAAACGAATTCGTGCCTGTGGACTGCTCCGCCCTGGTGGAAAACCTCTTGGAAAGCGAGTTGTTCGGCCACGTTAAAGGCTCGTTCACCGGCGCCCTGCAAAGCAAAAAGGGCCTGTTCGAACTGGCCAACCACGGCACCTTCTTTTTCGACGAAATCTCCAATCTGTCCATGGACATCCAGGCCAAGCTGCTAAGGGTCATCCAGGAGCGGGAATTCACCCAGGTGGGCGGGGCCGTCCGCATCAAAGTGGATTTGCGGATTATGGTGGCCTCCAACCGGGATTTGCGGGCCGCCATCGCTGAAAACAAGTTCAGGGAGGACCTGTTCTACCGCCTGCACGTCATCCCCATCCATCTGCCGCCCTTAAGGGAAAGAGGCAAGGACATCGAGGAACTGGTCAATTATTTTGTGCTTCACATGTCCCGGAAAATCGGCAGGGAAGCTCCCAGGGTCTCCCGCGAGGCCATGGACGTGCTCCTTTCCTACGCCTGGCCGGGCAATGTGCGGGAGTTGGAGAACACCATCGAGCGCACCCTGATCCTGAAGGACGACGCCGTTATCAAGCCCGAGCACCTGCCCCAGGACATCCGCCAGCAGCCGCCCGATCTCCGGTCCTTTTCCGATAAAATGGTCAGCCTCAAGGACCTGGAAAGGGATTACATCCGGTTTGTGCTGTCCCGCACCAACGGGGGCATTCAAAAGGCGGCCGGCATTCTGGGCATCAACCGCAAGACCCTGTCCATGAAAATGAAAAAATACGGATTGTAAACCAGGCAAAGCCATTGGGCGGCCCGGCGCAGCTTGCCGTCCAATGGCGCTGCAGGACCGGTGTTTTCCCCTTGTCGTATCTCTGAAAGAGGTTTAAAATATTCGTAGTTTTCTGCAGTCGAAGCAGAGTTCTTTTGCCGATTTCCCCATGAGAGGCGCCAATGCTGAAAAGAGTTCCCATTGCCGGTCTGCTGGTTTGTTGTCTTGTCCACTTATGTCTCATAACCTCTTCCCGGGCGGAGGAGACGGTCAACAGCATCCTGCCCTTTCCCACCGCCAACAGTCTTTTCGACTCCTGGACTCCCGACGGAAGCACTTTTTACTTTGTGGGCGATTCAGGAACCATCCTCAAATACGATGGGACTAACTACGAGTTCATGGACTCCCCCACGAATTCGCCTTTATTCTGCATCCATGGAACCTCGGAAACGGACATCTGGGCCGCCGGCGGAGACGATTACAACACCAACAACCTGGAAAAAGCCGTTTACCTCCACTACGACGGCTCCACCTGGTCCTCCGTCCCCGCCCCGGTTTATTCAGGATCGGCCACCTATCCGCCGGATGACATCCACGCCATCGCCCCCGACAACGTATGGGCGGCGGACGAACGCTCCGCCTATTTGTACCATTGGGACGGAAATTCCTGGAGCGTGGACTATGTCAGCGGCCTGTATTTGGGTGTCGGCCTGGACTCCATCCATGCCTTTGCGGCGGACGATATCTACGCCGTGGGATGGTACGGGCAGATCATCCATTATGACGGCGGCGCATGGACCATTCAAAAGCAAGAAGGAGAGCCGCCCTTCAATTTCAGCACGAACTTCTTGGACGACGTCTGGGGGCCGGACGCGGACAATGTGTTCGTCTGCGGCAATTACGGCCAGGTGTACAAATTGGACAAGGATGAAGAAAGGTGGATTGAGATATCCAATCCCATAACCTACACCGTGCCCGTTTCCATGCGGAATACGCAATTGACCTCAATAGCCGGAACTTCGGCCAATGATATGTATTTCACATCCGTGGGGGGCGCCGTGTATCATTGGAACGGATCGGGCTTTACGGAAATCTCTCCGTCCGAATACTGGAGGCAGAACGTCATTCGCAAGAAGGCGGACGGCTCCTATCTCATCGCAGGGGATAACGGACGCCTGGAAACCTATAGCCCTGTAACCGGCTGGCATGAGGAATCCCGGATTCCCACGGTCAAAAAGGATTTCACCAAGGTTTCCTGGGGAGAGGATTTATGGTTCGCCCCAGGGTGGATCAATTCCGGGGAAGGGGTGTTTGCCTGGAACAAAGGCTCCATGACCGAGCATCCCCTGCCTATCGGCGAAAATAAGCAGGCCCATGTCACAGGTTTGAAAGCCTTTGCAAAGGACGATGTGTGGGTGGGCCTGCAGCCCATGGACGGCAGCTACTCCTATGGCGCTTTTCATTACGATGGAGAGTCCTGGACCTCCTGGAAACCGAATAATGCCGGCGTTCCATTGGCTATGACCGATGTTCTGCATACGGAGTCCGGGGATACGTTCGCCATTTTGGGAGGGTTGGACGGCGGATTGCCAAGAAAGATCGTCAACGGGGATCAGGTCGACGTCTATAATGACCCGGACTATGACTCGTATTATTGCTTGGCCCAGGGCTCGGACGGTAAAGTCTACGCCGTGGGACAAAACGGAAAAATCATTTCTTATTCAGGCGGCGCTTGGATGGAAGAAGACTCCGGCGTGACCGCCAAACTGGTATCCGTCGCAGCAGGTGCAGGGTGCGTTTACGCCGTGGGAGAATCTTCCGCCATATACAAAGCAGACGGCGGGGCCTGGACTCCGGTGTCCGCTAAGGGGATTAACTCCTACGACACCTATAGCATGGTTTCCTACTTGGGCGCCGGCAAGTTCATTGCCAGCCTCAATACATACAGCGGCTACATAGGCGGGGACCGAGGATATTTGTATCAGTTTGAAAACGGCCAGGCCGTCCTGATCGACGGCTGGATGTCCCAAAATCTATGCGGAGTAGTCGCTACGGATTCCGGCCAATGGTATGCGTCAGGGGATGGTGCGGTAGTCCTTTCCTCAGGAGTGATCCAAAAGGGGGATATTGACATGAACGCCTCCCTGGATGTGGGGGACGCCATTATTTCCCTGCAGTTGCCCGGCATGAGCGCCGGCTCCTTTTCAAGGGCCAGTTGGGCGTTCGAGGCCACGGACCCGGACGGAGACGAAAAAGTCACCGTCAAGGACACCCTGTTTGTGCTTCAACGCATAGCAGGCGTGAGGGAATAATCGGGCGGTCTGCGCCCTTTCTATAAATACGCAAGACGCTGGGTCCCTGTTTCCGGGAGTGGGTCATTATGATTGCAAAACTGCCGCAATCATACCGCCGCATCCCTCCATGGGGATGACAGAGAGCCTTGGCCGTCGTTGTGGGCGGCCCAGGCAAGGCTTTTTTTGCCTGGGTTCGAAAGAACAAAAGGCGCGGCCGGGAAAGAATGCAGAAATTGGGTATGGTTGGCGGGCGCACGGACCTGCTCGAATTCATGCTTTTGTTTGGTTTTGGAAAGGGCGCTCGTCCGCAGAAAATTGGTGATTTCTATCAAACCAAAGGCCGATTACGGAAGTTTTTTCCATAATCGGCCTTTTAAATGTTACAGAGATTGGCCCCGGTTTAGAAATACACTTTCATGCCTGCTCCGATGGAAAAGGAGTTCAATTCCACGTCCTCTTCTCGGTCGCGTCTTCCGGGAGATCTAATGAGAAATTCCTCTTCGTACCAGGTGTATTTGCCGTCAATGTCAAAGGACAGATTGTCCGTCACATCAATTTCCACGCCCAGGTTGGCGTGAAATCCAAGTCCGTCGTCCGGGTCGATGGATGTTCCTTTGGCCAGGTTTCGGGAATAGAAATCGGACATGTCAAAGTCGTTGAAGAAGTAGCTCAGGCCCGCGCCGATGTACGGGCTGAATCCGCCCTCGGAAGGCATGTGAGCCCGAAAGGTGAGCAATAGCGGAACCTGCTCCAGTTCCCCTTGTTCGATCTTTGCTCCCGGAACGTCCAGCTCCATTTCGTATTTGGCGTAGGCCAGGGTCAGTTCCGTGGAAAAATACTGGTTGAAAAAGAAGGTCATGTTGACGCCGGGCATGGCCGCACCATCAAAGGTCTGCTCGGTGTCCACCACGTCGTCTACGTCATAGTTTAAAGTTTTTAAGAAAGAAACTTCCGCGCCGACCCCGAACTTCCAGGCGCGCCCGTCTTCGGCGTAGGCCCCTGCGCTTAAGGAAAAAAAGCAAATGGCGCAAACAGCTATTAAGAGTGTCTTCTTCAAGTTATCCTCCTGTCATTACTTATGCTTGAATTGAATGCAGCGATTGAAGAATATTAAAAACAAAAGCCCCTAAAGAGTCAAGAAATAATGCTTAACGCGCAAGCCCCGGAGCAGGGCGGGGGCCCCGAATGGATTGGGCATACGAAATCAAGTGGATAAAGCATTTGAGGGGGACGGGATCATCCATTTTGATCCAGGCCCGAAACCGGCAAAGCCCTTGACAAAAACAGGGCTAAAATATAGATAAACCCGGATGGATACAGGAAAAAAATGGCCGGTGACTCTGGCCACAGGCTTTTATGTGGGGCTTATTCCAAAAGGCCCCGGCACCTTCGGGACCTTATGGGGAATTCCCCTTGCCTGGATCATGTGGCGGGCCTGGCAATGGCAATGGCTTATAGCGGCGGTCCTGGCGGCCGCGTTTATCGCCGTTTCCGTGTCTATAGCGGATAAAGCCGCCAAAGCCATGGGCGCCAAGGATCCGGGCGCCATCGTGATTGACGAGATCGCGGGATACATGGTGACTCTGTTCGCCGCGCCGTTTTCGTTCAAGGCGGCTGTCGCGGGTTTTATCCTGTTCCGGATATTCGATATTTTCAAGCCGCCTCCGGTCAGCACATTGGACAAAAAATTGACCGGCGGGCTGGGCATTGTTGCGGACGATTTGGCGGCCGGGGTGTACGCTCATATTTTATTAAGGATTTTTCTCCATTATTTTTAATGGATTAGTTGTTTGATTAAGGCCTGTATGACCCGGAAGCTCCGTACATTCATTGCCGTGGAAATCCCCGAAGAGGTGAAGCAGGCCGTAAGCCGGGCTCAGGGAGGGTTCAAGGCTTCGGGGCTTCCTTTTCGCTGGGTCAATCCCAAAGGCATGCACCTGACCCTGAAGTTTTTAGGCGGCGTCCTGCAATCCGATATTGACGGAGTCGTGCAGGTCATGAAAGAATGCACGGCCGGGTTTGCGCCAATGACCTTGACTGCAAAAGGCTTTGGGGCGTTCCCGAATTTTTCAAAAGCCCGGGTTTTCTGGACCGGCCTGGCAGGGGATGCGGCCGGCCTGGGCAGGCTGGCCTCCTGTTTGGAGCAGGGCCTGGAGCCTTTGGGCTTTGAAGCGGAAAACAAACGGTTCAGCGCCCACATCACGCTGGGAAGGGCCAGGGGACGGATCGACCCCAAGGCTCTGCTGCAGGCCGTGGAAAAAGCCGGATCATTTGAAACCCAAAAATTTACTGTGGACCGCATCACTCTGTTTAAGAGCGACTTGCGCCCCACAGGCGCGGTGTATACGGCGCTTGCCCATGCTCCTTTTGGACGAAACGGCTAATGCCGATTAAATAGCTAAAGCGGACAGGGACGGCCCAATTCTCGACTACTGAAAATCTTATCGTTCAAAGGGACGGAGGAAAAATATGGCAATCACTGAGGACAAAACCAAAGCCCTGGATACAGCCATAAGCCAGATTGAACGCCAGTTCGGCAAAGGGTCGGTCATGAAGCTGGGCGACCAGGTCGCCATGAAAGTGCCGGTCATCCCCACGGGATCCATTGCATTGGATCTTGCGTTGGGAATCGGCGGGCTTCCCAGAGGCCGGATTGTGGAAATCTACGGCCCGGAATCTTCCGGTAAAACCACCCTGGCCCTCCATGCCGTGGCCGAGGCCCAGGCAAGGGGCGGCGTGGCCGCCTTTGTAGACGCCGAGCACGCCCTGGACGTGAGCTACGCCAAGAAACTGGGCGTCAATTGCGACGAGCTGCTGGTTTCCCAGCCCGACACGGGCGAGCAGGCCCTGGAAATCGCCGACATGCTGGTGCGCAGCGGCGCCGTGGACATCCTGGTCATCGACTCGGTGGCGGCCCTGACCCCCAAGGCGGAAATCGAAGGCGACATGGGAGACTCCCACATGGGGCTCCAGGCCCGCCTCATGAGCCAGGCTTTGCGCAAGCTCACGGCCACCATCAACAAAACCCGCACATGCCTGATTTTCATCAACCAGATCCGTATGAAAATCGGCGTGATGTTCGGCAACCCGGAAACCACGACAGGCGGCAACGCCCTTAAGTTCTATTCCTCCGTGCGCCTGGACATCCGCAGGATCGGCGCCATCAAGGAAGGAACCGAATCCGTGGGCAACCGGGCCAAGGTGCGCGTGGTCAAAAACAAGATGGCGCCTCCGTTCAGGGAAGCCGAGTTCGACGTCATGTACGGCGAGGGCATTTCCAAGACCGGCGACTTGCTGGACGCGGGCGTCAATCTGGAAATCATCGATAAAAGCGGCGCGTGGTACTCTTTTGACGGAGAACGCATCGGCCAGGGCCGGGAAAACGTAAAGCGCTTTTTCAAGGAAAACCCGGACGTCTACGACAAAGCCTTGAAAATGATCAGAAACAAACTGGGCATCGGCGACGATGCGCCCGAAGAAGCCCCGGAAGCCGCGCCGGAAGAAAATGGCGGCGGCAAAAAGAAAAAATAGCGAAATTGGTGCAGCAATAAATCTGCATTGAAATAGGAAAAACATTAACAACATGCCAGTGTGTGAGCAGCTCCGGTGCAGGCCTTGTCTAAAAAGGCGGCAAGGCCGCGGGTCTGCCGGAGGCGGGAGAAATCATGACCGGTAACGAAGTCCGCTCCGCGTTTTTGGAGTATTTCAAAAAAAATGACCACAGAGTGGTCAAAAGCTCGTCCCTGGTTCCCCAGGACGACCCCACTCTTCTTTTTACCAATGCAGGCATGGTGCAGTTCAAACGCACCTTCCTGGGCGAAGAAAAACGCGACTACACCCGGGCCGCCACATCCCAGAAATGCGTCCGGGCGGGCGGAAAGCACAACGACCTGGAAAACGTGGGCTACACGGCCCGCCATCATACCTTTTTCGAGATGCTGGGCAACTTTTCCTTTGGAGATTACTTCAAGGAACTGGCCGTTGAGCTTTCCTGGGATCTGTTGGTCAACAAGTTCGGCCTGCCCGCGGACAAGCTCTGGGTCTCCATCTACCTGGACGACGATGAGGCCGGGCTTCTCTGGCGCGATAAAATCGGCGTGCCCGAAGAACGCATCGTGCGTTTGGGCGAAAAGGACAACTTCTGGTCCATGGGCGACACCGGCCCCTGCGGTCCGTGCAGCGAAATTCATATCGACCGGGGCGAGGCCTTTGGCTGCGACAGCCCGGATTGCGCGGTGGGCTGCGATTGCGACAGGTACCTGGAAATCTGGAACCTGGTGTTCATGCAGTACAACCGGGACGAAACCGGCAAGATGACTCCCCTGCCCAGGCCGAGCATCGACACCGGCATGGGCCTGGAGCGCATCTGCTCCATCCTGCAAAACGCCGACACCAACTACGGCACCGACCTGTTCACGCCCATTTTCAACCGCATCGGCGAGCTTTCCGGCAAAAAGCTGGGCGACTCCAAAACCGACGACGTATGCATGAAGGTCATCGCCGACCACAGCCGGGCCGCCGCATTTCTCGTTGGCGACGGCATTCTGCCCTCCAACGAAGGCAGGGGCTATGTGCTCAGGCGCATCATGCGCCGGGCCATCCGCTACGGCCGCCAGTTGGGCTTTAACAAGTCCTTCCTGCACGAGACCGTGGCCGCGGTCTGCGACTCCATGGGCGGCGCCTACCCGGATTTGGTGGAAGGCCGGAGCTTTATCACCAACGTCATCGTGAACGAAGAAAGCCGTTTTTCCGAAACCCTGGATAAGGGCCTGAGCGTTCTGAACGACGCCCTGGGCGAGATGGAAGCCAAGGGCGAAAAGGAAATCAGCGGCGAAGTTATATTCAAGCTGTACGACACCTACGGATTTCCCGTGGATATCGTGGAAGACGTGGTTCGGGACAAGGGCATTGTCCTGGATCGGGACGGCTTTCAAACCCGGATGAAGGAGCAAAAGGAAAAATCCCGCTCCACCGTGGCCTTTGAAGGCGCCGGGGAGGCCTTCGCCAGTCTTTCCAGTCAGGGAATCAAATGCGAGTTCCAGGGCTACCACGGAACCTCCGGCTGCTCCAAGGTCATCCTGGTTGTCAAGGACGGCAAGGAAGTCCAGGAAGCCCAGGCCGGCGATGCGGTTTCCGTGGTTACGGAGGCCACGCCTTTTTACGGCGAGTCCGGCGGCCAGATGGGCGACCTTGGCGTGATTATGGCGGACGGCCTGGAAATGGAAGTGGCCAGGACCTTGAAAGACCCCACAGGCCTGATCATCCATGAAGGCAAGGTGGTCAAAGGCAAAATCGCCAAAGGCCAGGACGTGGACCTGAAAGTGGATGAAGCCGCCCGCCAGGCCACGGCCCGGAACCACACAGCCACCCATTTGCTGCACGCAGCCCTGCGCGAGGTGGTGGGGGATCATGTCAAGCAGGCGGGCTCGTTGGTGGGGCCGGAACGTCTGCGTTTCGACTTCACCCATTTCTCTCCGCTGACGCCCGAAGAAACCGCCAAGATCGAAACCCTGGTCAATGAGCGCATTCGCGACAACCTGGACGTCAACACCGTGGAAATGGACGCGGACCAGGCCCGGGAATCCGGCGCCATGGCCCTGTTCGAGGAAAAATACGGAGACACGGTCCGGGTGGTTTCCATGGAAGGTTTCAGCAAGGAGCTTTGCGGCGGCACCCATACCGAGCGTTCCGGCGACGTGGGATTTTTCGTGATCGCGGGAGAGACCAGCGTGGCCGCCGGCGTGCGCCGCATCGAGGCTCTGACCGGCGCGGCCGCCGTGGAATACGTGCACGGCCTGATGAGCCATTTGAACAAGGTTTCGGGCCTGTTAAAGGAAAAGCCGGAAACCCTGCCCGATAAAATCGAAAAGCTCCTGGCCCTGAACAAGCAGCAGGAAAAGGAAATCAACGCCCTGAAAGCCAAGATTGCAGCCAAGGCGTCCGAGAGCGTGGATGACGAAATCCGGGAAGTCCGCGGCGCCAAGATGATCGCCAAAAAGGTGGAAGTGGACTCTCCCGCGGCCATGCGGGACTTGGCCGACAAGTTCAGGGACAAATTGCAGTCAGGCATCGTGGTGCTAGGCAGTGAGGTTAACGGAAAGGCCTTGCTCATTGTCATGGTAACCAAGGACCTGACCAAGCAGTTCCAGGCCGGAAACATCATCAAACATGTCGCCAAGGAAGTTGGAGGGGGAGGCGGAGGCCGGCCGGATATGGCTCAGGCAGGAGGCAGCAAGCCCGAAAATCTCTCCCAGGCCATGGAAAAAGCCTATCAGATCGTAGAGGAGATGTAGCGCCCGCGATCGACCGGAGAGAATTTTGGGAATCGACCCGTTTGAAAAGCGTATACTATTCGTAACAGGCAAGGGGGGAGTCGGCAAAACCACAGTCGCTGCGGCCCTGGCTTATGCAGCCAGGGACCGGGGCATGAACGTCTGTTTGGTGGAGGTCGCTCCCTCGCCTAACATGCGCATGATCTTCGAGCGGGAGATTCCCGTTTATAAGGAAGTCGAGGTGGACCGCGACCTTACGGTCCTCAGCATCGAACCTTTCCGGGCCTTGCATGAGTACGTGGGCCTGCAACTGAAGATCGGCGGCGCCGCCCGATTGATCCTGAACAACCGGCTGCTCAATTACTTCCTCAACACCGCTCCCGGCTGGCGCGAACTCATTACCGTAGGAAAAATCTGGCACTTGTACGACATGAAGGTCAAGTGGTCCAACAGGCCGCGTTTCGACCTGATTGTGGTGGACTCCCCGGCCACTGGCCACGGCCTGAGCTTTTTAAAGGCGCCCTCCGTGTTCATGAACATCATCAAGATGGGCAGGATGCAGGGCCAGACCGACGACGTCCAGAACATGCTCACGGATCCGAAGATTTCGTTGTTGAACGTGGTCACTTTGCCCGAGGAAATGCCGGTCAACGAGTCCATAACCTTGCTGAAGACCGCCAAGGAGGAACTGGGGATTCCCACCGGGATCACCTTTGTGAACAGCGTGTATCCGCCCTTGTTCGACGAAGAATCGCAAGCCTCCTATGATGAACTGCAAAAGGACGGCAAGGCCATGGAGCGGCTGAAGGAGGTCTTTCCCGACCGGGCGAAAGGCCTTTTGACAGCTTTGGAAAGCAGGCAGGCGCGGGTGGATCAAAGCGAATTTTATAAAAACATGGTGCTGGACAAAATCGGGCCTCCCATCGTCTCCATCCCCCATCTTTTTCCCGGAAGGGTGGATAAGGAAGGCGTGCAAAAGGTGGCGGAGATCATCAATCGCAGCATAAAGGAGGGCGTCTGATGCAGCTTTCCGACCTGGTCGCCGAAAAACACATCCTGGTTTGCTGCGGCTCCGGCGGCGTGGGCAAAACCACTATCAGCGCCTCTTTGGCCCTGTCCGCCGCTATGGCCGGACGCAAGGTTCTGGTCTGCACCATCGACCCGGCCAAAAGACTGGCGGACTCCCTGGGCTTGAAAGAACTGGGCAACGAAGAAGCGCGCATACCGGACGAAGCCTTTGACAAGGCGGGCGTCAAACCCAAAGGAGAGCTTTGGGGCATGATGCTGGACTCCAAGCGCACCTTTGACGATCTCATTGAACGCATTTCGCCCAATGAGGAAACCAGCCGCAAAATTCTGGAAAACGGATTCTATCAAAACATAACCACCGCCCTGGCCGGCAGCCAGGAGTTTTCCGCCATGGAAAAACTGTATGAGCTCGCCGCCAGCGGAAAATACGATTTGATCGTCCTGGACACGCCGCCTTCGCGCCACGCCCTGGATTTTTTGGACGCGCCCAATAAAATGACGGCCTTTTTGGACGCCAAGGTCATCCAATGGGTGCTTAAACCCTATCTCACGGCCGGCAAGATGGGGTTCAAATTCGTCAACCGCACGGCCAAGGCCATGTTTTCCATTTTGGAAAAGGCCACGGGCAAGGAGACCCTCGCCGACATTGCGGATTTTTTTCTGGTGTTCGAAGGCCTGTACGACGGCTTCAAAGCCCGGGCCGCCAGGGTGCGGGAGCTGATGGAAGAGGACGGGACCGCCTTCTTACTGGTCACGTCTCCTCAATCCGGGTCTTTAAGCGAGGCGGATTTTTTTGTGGAGAGGATCGAACAGGACGGCATGGCCCTGGGCGGAGTGATTTTCAACCGCGTGCATACGCCTCCCACGGACCTGACTTCCAGGGAGGCGGCGGCCCTGGGCGAAAAAGCGGCTTCTTCGCTTAAAAAATACCAGCCGGCCGTGGAAGCCCTGGTCGCCAACCTGCGTTTGTTCATCCTGCTGGCCGAGGCGGACAAACGCGCCATAGATTCTTTTTTAACGCGCCTTCAAAAGGGCGTGGGAAGCGTCCGCGTGCCTTATTTACTGCATGACGTGCATGACATCGCCACGTTGTTGGATGTGGCCTCCTATCTTAAATTGCGGGTGTTAAGAGTGTAATTCGCCTGGAGGACGGGGGGCGATCTTGGCAGGTGACCCATGGATTTGGAACGTCATTCAGTTCTCCTTGTTGTCTTTTCTGCAATCTTGGGCGTCATAAGCATTGCAGCCTTGGACGGGTATTATCTCGCCCTCAGCCTTTTTCTGATTTGCTTAATAGCCGCCGTCTCCCTGCATCTCCGCCAAAGAATTCTTTATCATTATTGGGAAATTATTGACGCTTTAGAAAGCTTGGCCAATGGAAGCCATGAGCGCCGCCTGGACCCTGACGCGGGGCCGGGGCCTTGGACAAGGCTGGCTGGCGAGTTTAACAAGGTTTTGGACTCTTTGGCTGTCTCAAAGGAGCTGGACGCCGGACGCCTTGCCGACGCGGAATCCAAAATGCAGCAGAAGACCCGGGAGTTGCTGGGCAAAACCGCCCAACTGGAAAAAACGCTTCTTTTGCAGCAAGAGGAAATCAACCGCTATACAACTAAGATCAAAGAACTGCAGGCGAGCGAAGAGCGGTTCAGGCGCATGACTCAATCGGCGCCCATAGGCATCTTTCTAGTCAATGAGCATGGGGTGACAACCTATGTCAATCCCGCCCTTAAAAGCATTTTTGAGCTGGAAGGGGACTGGGACCTGGAAAGAAGCCAGCAAGGCGCCTTGCCCCCCCTGGAGGCCATCTCCACCGTGGAAAGCTGGCTTCAAGGCGTTTTGGAGGGGGAAGAGTATTCCCACGAAACCCAGATCTGGACCAACCGGGGCGCCATGCGCTGGATCAGCTTCGGCGCAACCCGCATTTTGGATCAGGCAGGCAATGTGCTTGGCTACGTGGGCGCCGTCGAGGATATCACCGCGCTTAAGCTGACGGAGCAGGCCCTGCGGGAAAGCGAATTGCGCTACCGGGAGGTGGTGGAAAACGCCAATGAAGGCATTGTGGTGGTCCAGAACAACTATCCCGCCTTTTGGAACAAACAGGTGAGCGAATTATACGGCTACTCCCGGGAGGAGTTCAAAGGGTGGGATTTCGACTCCCATATCCATCCGGACGACCGCCGCAAGGTGCTGCAAAAGCAGCATGAGTTGGTGGAAAGCGGAAAAAGGACTGCAGTCCAGGCCTTCCGCATCATCTCCCGGGATGGAAATGAGCGCTGGGTGGAGCAAAGCAGCATAAAAATAATTTGGGACTCGGCCCCCGCTTTGCTGTGCTTCCAGAGCGACGTTTCGGAGCGGAAAAAAGCGGAAGAGGCCTTGCAGCGCGCCCACGACGCTTTGGAGATGGAGGTCGCCGGCCGTACAAGCGAGTTGTTGGCCGCAAACTATAAGCTGACGAACGAAATTG
This sequence comes from Desulfatibacillum alkenivorans DSM 16219, assembly GCF_900142135.1. GTDB lineage: Bacteria > Desulfobacterota > Desulfobacteria > Desulfobacterales > Desulfatibacillaceae > Desulfatibacillum > Desulfatibacillum alkenivorans. The sequence goes on from NZ_FQZU01000004.1 coordinate 41,957, forward strand.
AAGAGCGAAAACGCGGGGAAGCCGCTCTGCTGGAGCACGAAAAATTGCTGCGCGCCACCATTGAGTCCACGGCGGACGGCATACTGGTTGTGGACGAAAACGGCCGAATAACCCATTTCAACAACTTGTTTAAAAAAATATTCCGGATTCCTATTTCTTTGATGGCCGCCAGGGACAACGCAAAGATTCTGGATCATATGGCGGGCCAGATAGAAAACTCCCATAACTTTAAACAGACCGTTTATGAGACGTTTAAAACCGCCCAAACCACCCACGGCGCCCTGGTGCTTAAAGACGGCCGGGTGATCGAGGAGTACTCCAGCCCGCTTTCCAGGCATAAGCCGGACGGCGGCAGGGTGTGGAGCTTCCGGGACGTCACCGCCACCAAGGAGTTGGAAAGCCAGCTGATCCGCTCCGAAAGGCTGGCCGCAACCGGGCAGTTGGCCGCCTCGGTCGCCCATGAAATCAATTCCCCTTTGCAGGCCATCACCATGATGCTGGGCGCCATAAAACGCGAGTATGCGGATGACCGTGAGTTGTGCAGCCGGATAGATCTGTTAAAAGGGGCGTTTTTAAATATTCGGGACACGGTGAAAAACCTCCTGGACCTGAACAGACCGGGCAAGGAAAAACGCCAAAAAACCAATATCAATCGGATTATTGAGGGTTCCGTAGGCCTGGGGGCCAGCTACCTCAAGAAGAGCCGTGTGGAGGTGATCCTGGATCTGGATGAAAGCATCCCGGACATCCTGGCCTCGCCCCAGCAGATGAGCCAGGTGGTGCTCAACCTGGTGAACAATGCCGTGGAGGCCGTCTCGGCGAATGCCGATGATGCTGGGCCGGGCTTAAAAGGCTGCATTGTCGTCAAGACGCTGCGGAGGAACTCCAGCCTTGTCATGCAAGTCATGGATGACGGGCCGGGCATCGCCCCGGAAGATTTGAACAATGTGTTCGATCCGTTTTACACCAGAAAGAAAAAAATGGGCATGGGAGTGGGGCTGTCCATCTGCCTGGGCATTATTGAGGAGCACAGGGGCTCCATTTCCGTGGCGAACAATGCTGAGGGAGGCGCAATTTTTACCATTACCCTGCCTATAGAAGACCCGCAGAGTCAGAATCCGGCGCCCTATCCTTTGTAAAACAGTTAAGGGCAGGCGGGAAGGTAGATGGCAGGGTGGCCCAGGCAAGGCTTTTTTTTTGCCTGGGTCCGAAGGACAAAAGGCGCGGCCGCAAGAGAATGTAAAAATTGGGTGCGGTCGGCGGGCGTACGGATCTGCTTAAATGCATGCTTTTATCGGGTTTTGGAAAGGGCGCTCGTCCGCAGGAGTTTGGACGCGCCATGGTGCAAATCTTTAATCGTGCAGTTAACGCATCATAGGAGGCATGCTACGGGCAGGCGGGAAGGTAGATGACCACGCTTACGCCTCCTGCGTTGCGGGGTTTGACGGTAATGAAGCCGTCGTGCTTCTTGACCACGGAATAGGCGATGGAAAGGCCAAGGCCCATGCCTTTTTGCTGACCGCGGTCTTTGGTGGAGAAATAAGGGTCGAAGATTTTCTCCAGGTTTTCCGGGTGAATTCCAACGCCCTGGTCCGAAATCGCGATCTTGATGTATTGTCCCTGGGGTAGTGGAACCTCTTCCTGATCCTTTTGGAGCGTCACCGTGGCGTTCTTGGCGCTGACGAAAATCTCGCCGCCCTTTGGCATGGCCTCCTTGGCGTTGGTCAGAATGCTCATAAAAACCTGCCGCATTTGCCCTTCATCCACCATGGCGTCCCAAAGATCTTCGCTGTAGTTGCGCAGGAACTCCAGGCGGGACCCCATAAGCGCGAAGCTCATGGTATCCTGGGTGGACTCCATGATGGCGTCTTCGATGAGTTGGGTGACGGCGGTCCTTCTTCGGACGGGGGAGCCTCCCTGGGAAAACGTGATGAACTTGTTGGTCAGCCTGAAGGCCCGCACCGCAGCGTCCTTGGCCGCCAGCAGAGCCTGCTTGGAGGAGCCGTCAAGCCCTCCGCTCAACTGGGTCAGCTCCATATTCCCGATGATGACCGTAAGCAGGTTGTTAAAGTCGTGGGCAATGCCGCCGGCCAAAATTCCTGTGGCGTCCAGCTTCCGCGTCCGGACCAGTTCCTCTTCCATCTGCTTTTTATGGGTGACGTCTTCAATTCCGCAAACCACCTTTTCATTGCGCCCCAACTCATCGGTAAGAGCCGAAAAATTGACGTTTGCGTCAAGGAACCTGCCATCCTGCTTCACAAACAGGAGCTCCACCCCGGAGGTGTGTCCGCATTTTATGGTTTGGTGCAGGGCTTCCTTGAGAGCGGTTGCGCTTCCATGTTGGGTGAAATCCAAAAGGTTGCAATCCAGGACATCCTGGGGCGAATAGCCTAAATAGGGCGCAATTTTCTGGTTGCAGTCCAGGATCTTTCCTTGAGAGTCCAGCAGAACGATAAGCGTAGGCGCGTTTTCAAAGGTTTGCCTGTATTTCCGTTCGCTGTCCGCCAGGGCGGCCTCGGCCAGTTTGCGTTTTTCCTCCGCTTCCATTTCCTTGGTTACTTCCGTAAGACCGCCTATGGAAATGCACATGAAATCGTCCGGGTAGCATTCTATAACCGCCTGATCTTTAAGCCAAACAGTGCTTCCGCCCGGAGGCGCGACCTTAAAGACCGATTCGGTCTGCCCGGTCAGTTTTCCTTCCTCCCGAATCCTGTTTCGAGCCCCCAAAAGCTCCAGGCGGCTGATGGTTTGGTTGTTGAACGTGGAGCTGTATAGCCTCCGGTCAATGATGCTTTCCGGGAAAACTTTGGATAACTCATGGGGCTTGCAGGACATGATATCGCAAAAACGGGGGGAGGCGAATTCATACCATACCTTGCCGTCAGACTCGCTCCAGGCCGCGATATAAGGGATCATCAGGGCGCCAATGGATTCCAGAGACTGAAAGACTTGTATGCAGGCGGCGACGCGTTCTTTTAATGCGCGAGATGCGTCCATATTCAGGATGCGGCCTATATATGCGGCATCCAGCGGCTTATCCATGTTTGGGTGCTTCCGTGAAACTGCACTAAGGGGTTTGTTTAATCGAATTCATATAGATGATCGTTAAACCAGAAAATACTCTACTGCACGGGGTGTAGTCAAACGATTCTTTTCGGGTTTTCTTATCTGGCCGAATTCTTGCAACATAATGCGTGAGCGCAAAGTCCTCCACCGATTGGGAGGATGACCAATAGCGATTATTTGAACCGTTTGGAGTTTTTTCGGATGCCTTCTGCCAACAAAGTCACTGAACTGCGCCGCGTCTATGATTTGAAAATCACTCTCATGGGGGCGGATCCCCCTATTTGGCGGCGGTTGCAGGTTACCAGCGACACCACTTTAAACAAATTGCATCAGATTGTTTTATCCATCATGGGCTGGTCCGGAACCCACCAGCATCGTTTTTCCATTGGAGGCAAAATTTACGGCATTCCGGCCCCGGATAATGACGCCGGCATGATTGGAGAGCAGGACGTGCGTTTATCTCACGTCGCCGCCAGACCCGGCAAGCGTTTTGTCTATGAATACGACCCGGGAGACAACTGGCGCCTGGAGGTGCTGGTGGAGGAAATCAGCGCCCTGGAGCATGAAACCCGCTATCCTCTGTGCACGGCCGGCGAGCGGGCCAATCCTCCCGAAAACATTGGCGGGATATTCAGGTATTTCGACCTATTGGAAGCGCTTCGGGACGAAAGGCATCCCGCCCATGAGGTTATGGTGCAATGGGTCGGCAGGGATTTTGATCCCGGTTTTTTCAACCTGGAGGCCGCCAACGCCCGTTTGGCGCGAATCGCCTGAAAAATAAAGGCCGGCCTCGAAAAAAGGCCGGCCTTACGCATTGGCGCTTTGGGCTTAGAACTTGAGAGACCGGATAAAGCATCCGGAATCGTCGTCATCGCCTCCGGTGGACTTGGGATCTTCCGGAGCAGTCATGGCGTATCCGCCCGGGTCCACAATGGTCCCGTTGGCGGCCCCGTCCGTATCTCCAATTCCTCCGTCCGTCAAAGTCAGGATAATGGTGTTGTCGTCCACGATGGTGATTCTATCCGTGGGGAATGCATAAAAGTCGCCTGCAGCGTCAAGTTTGTAATAGACGGCGTCGGACTGCCTGGGCGTGGGGAAGGTGATGGTTACATCCACGTCCGACCCGGCTGCAACTCCTTCTACGGTCACGCCGATCAAGCCGTCCACAAAGGGCAGGGAGGGGGCGTTGCCTGCATTGGGAAAGTCGGTTTTTTCATGCGCCGTCATATCCGCAATGGTTCCAATGCTGCTGGACGCGCTTAAGCTTCCTGTTCCGGTGGCTGCGTTGATTTGGTTGCTGCCTTCCCAGATGGTGGGCGGACAGAAGGCAATGCTGCCGGGGTTCAGGTTGGTGTCCACCTGGTCCTCCACGGAATCGTCGGCGGGGTCAATAATGAATACGGTGTGATCCGTCCCGCCCGAAGAGAGCCAAACCAGTCCGTTTTCATCCATGGCGGCGCCGGTTTCGTTTCCGGCCAGGGACTTCCCTTCCAGCCCTGTCACCACGTCGCCCACTGCTCCGGTGGTGGGGTTGAAGGCCTGAAACACATTGTCCCCCCAGCCTTTGTATCCCACAAAATAGCCTTTTTCCGGACTTATAACGGCCAGGCCGGAAAAGGCGCCGTAAGGATGGCTGCCGTCCGGGCCGTCGGGACCGTCGTCGATAAGTTTGGTTACGGTGTAGGCGTCAGGGGCCAGAGCGAAAATTCCCCCTGCATACAGCATGGGGCTGTCGGCGCTGGAGCCGGGGTACTTTCCGGTAGCGGCGATGTAGATAGTGTCGTTTTCGGGCAGGTATTGAATTACCTGGGGATTGGCGCCATTCAGGACAATGCCATTGGGCGTCAAAGGGTCGCCGTTGGTGTCGATTTCCTGGTCTGTGGCCGTGTCGATTACGGCGACGTAGGAGGCGCTGTAGGGATCCCAACCGCTGTTGCGATCCAATTGTTGCAGGAGCAAAAACAGCTTGCCGTCCACAATCACGCCGGCGTGCATTTCGGGAATGCCGTCGCCGTCATCATAGGCGGAGAGGTCGATTTCTCCCGTTTTAGCGCCGGTCTGGGGATTGATGATCCAGCATTTGTCCGTTTCATACATGGGCATGTAGGCTTTTCCCGCGTTCAGGAAAATCATGTCGTGGGGGTTGCCGCTGGCAAGCCCGCCGGGCAGAACCGAAACCTGGTAGATGGGATCCTCAGGGGCGTCAACAGCGAACTTGGTCAGGCTGTCCGTGTAGTATCGGCCGATAAGATAAAAATACTGCCCGTAAGAGCGTATGATCCAATCGCTGGTGTCGGTGGGAAACAAGTCCACGTCCGCGTCTCTGGCGCCCAGTGCCGGATTGACGTCAATGACGGCGTGAGCAGCGCTGTCCCAGGTGGAAGCCGTGGTCTGGACCACCGCCTGTTGGCCGGCGGCATAGGCCTGTCCAGCGGCCAATAGCATTAAAACAAAGAACAAACCATGAAACTTGGATAAAAATTTTTCCATAATACCCTTCCCCTCATATTTGGTAGGCCTATGGGGCCTGTTAGCGTCACCGCTCCTCATGCCGATATACAAAATCAACCCTCAAACTTTATGGTCAGGTAATAGGCCCTGCCGGGCAAGGGATAGCCGTTATAATCCTCATAACGCTTGTCCCTTAAGTTTTTGCCTTGCAGTTCAATGGAAAATCCCTTGAACAGGTATGCCGCGCCGGCGTTCAGTTCCTTTTTTTCAGGCGCTTCCAATAAGTTGGCGGCGTCGTAAAAATTACCCGCCTCGTAAAAGTATTCGCTGTAGATTTTAAGACCCTTGTAATGGAATTCCACTTTGCCTGAAGTCGCCCATTCGTAACGCCCGGGCAGCTTTTTATTGTTGAAGGTGGAAATCTCGCTGGTGTTGACCGCGTCCTGCCACGTGGCGCTGCCCGAAACCGTGAACAGGTTCAGGAAATCGGCGGCGGCTTGGCTTTCCACTCCCGTGATTTCGGATTCGGAAATGTTGACGGATTTACCTACTCCCCGGGAGTCGTAAATGCGGGTGATGAGGTCATCCACGTCGTTTTTAAAGTAGGCGCCGGAAAGATACACGCGATTGATGAGCGTCCAGCCCGTCAGGTAATTCACTTCCAACCCCACGTCAAAATTGGTTCCCCGTTCCGCCTCCAACTCTTCGTTTCCGATGAAAAACCCCCTGTCGCCGAACAATTCGAAAAACGAAGGCTCGCGCACATACTGGGCGGCGTTGGCCTTGAGGCTGATCCACTCCCAGGGCTTGACCTTAAGGCCGCATTGGGGCATCCAGTATTCGTCCTGGCGTGCGCTTTTTTCCAGTTGGGAGCCCCAAACGGTGGTTCCCGACTCCAGTTCGTCATCCAGCCAGGCGTAGCGCACGGCGGGGGTTAGAATAACCCGTTGCGAGAGCAGCATCAGGGTGTCCTGGAGAGTGGCCACTATGTAGTCCCGGTTGCTGTCACGAGGGTCATCCGCCTGCAACAAATCCTCGGGGCTGTAGTCTTCGTGCTGATATTCCATTTTGGCGGCCAGAATGTTGTATTCGGAGATCCATTCCGCATACAGATCGCCGGTCCAGCGCTGGGTGTTGTATTTGTTCAACTGCTTGCCGAGCCCCACGGATCCTTCCAGGTCGTCGTATTTTTCCTCCTTGTCGCTGTAGCTGATGCTTGCGGCCGTGTTGAGCGCCAAAGGCGTGACATTGTCCAAGCCCATGCGAAGGGTGGTGATGTTCCGGGAGGTGGCGAGGTTGGTGGAGGCCGTCTCCAGGTTGATCCAGTTGGGCAGGTTCTGGTCCTTGAAGAAGTACTGGTTCACCAGGTCGAATCGGAGATTGCGATTGGCGTCCCAGCCGGCCTTGGCCAGAACGTTGTATTGGTAGAACTCGGCGTTGCGCCTTTTTTGAATCTGGTCATCCACTTTGTTCCAGCCTGTTCCCATGTCGTTTTTGAATTCAAAATCGTTGGCGCTTCCCAAATAGTCTGCAGACAGCAGGACGTCGGCTTTCCCTGGCTTGTGGTTGATGAATCCAAAGGCCTTTTTGGTGTCGAAGGAGCCGTAGCCGAGCCCTACGTTGTATTTGGTCCCTTTTTGGGCGCGGAGCGTCTTGATGTTGATTACGCCGCCGATTCCGGCCTTGCCGAAGCCGGCGGGGCTCACTCCCCTATACACATTGATGGAGGAAACGTCGGCAAGGCTGATATTGGAAAGGTCCACGCCTCCGCCTGAGGCGTCGTTCAGCAGAATGCCGTCCAGGTAGATCATCACCTGGTCGCTGGAAGATCCCCTGAGAGAGACTGTGGAAAAGCTGCCCAGCCCGCCCGACTGTTTGACCTGGATTCCGGCCTCCTTTTTCAGGACTTGAGCCAGGTTTTCCATTTTTCCTATAAACTGCTCCCTGGGTATCACGGTGAAAAAAGACGGCGAGTTTTCCTGGTCAACGTCTCCGGTCCGGAAGTCATCCGGCAGCCTTTGCGCGGTAACTACCAAGTCGTTCAGCACGTAGCCGGCTTCCATTTCCTGTGTTTGCGCGGTCTTTTGCTCTCCCGGCGCCTCTTCGCTCTGGGCCCAAATCAAAGGGGAAATGCTCATGAAAACAGTAAAAACGATGAAAAAAGTGAGGCGAACAACCCTTTCGGTTCTTCTTTGAATGGTGATATTTCCAAACAACTTCATGGTTTAATCTCCTGAAAATAAAAAACCCCAACCACTAAAACATGGTTGGGGGACTGCACCCGTCTTCTTCATCACCCGTGGGGAAGCCATGGCGTTATCGAGGCGCCGTCGATCTCTCGTCGAACAATGCACTTCCCGGCGTTAGGCAGGTTTTCTGACTTTCGGATCGTTCTAATGGCCGCGCCTTCCCATTTCGTTTGAAACAGTGGCTGATGCGGCGTTCGTCCCCGATTACAGCGGCGGGACCGCGCCGGATTTACACCGGCTTCCCATTTGGAGCCTTGAAGGCACCTAACGCACTAGTGCAATCCTATAAAATACCGCCTCAAGGGGTGTCAAGCAGATTCGGCTTAAGTCAGCATAGAACTGAAAAACAATAAAATATCCCGGACAGGACTTGCATCAAAAGGTGCGGCGGATAAAAGGCGAGAATCCGCTGTCAACAGCGCGGTTGGAAGGAGGGGATTAAAAACGCCCCGCGTTGCAAGGCAGTGGGCGGGGCGTTTTTATTAAGCGGTTTACCAGCCTTTGGTGAAAACGATTTCGCGGATTTTGTCTTCGTTCTTTTTTTCCACCAAAAGCATTTTTTTCGCCTGGGCTTCCTTGATTTTTTCCATGAGGGATTGGATTTCGGCGGGCTTTTCCAGGAAATCCATGGCGCCCAGTTTCACCGCTTCAATGCCCTTTTCCAGGGAGGCGTGGCCGGTCATCAGGATAACCTGAAGCTCGGGATTGGCGGCCAGCATTTTTTTCAAGGTTTCAATTCCGTCCATTCCGGGCATGACCAAGTCCAGGATGACGGCGTCGTAGGATCCCAGGCTGGGGTTGGCCAGGGCTGCGGTCCCGCTTTCCGCGGTTTCCACCTCAAGCCCTTTGGAGGTGATTCTCTCGGAGAGGATGTCCAAAAAATCCTCGTTATCATCCACTAACAGCACTTTACCTTGGCTCATTGAATTTGCTCCTTATTATGAAATCTTTATCTATGCCGCCATCAGGGCGGGAATGATCAACTCCATGGAGTAGGTATTCCCGGGGACGAGGATTTCCGCTCCCATGCCTTGCAGGGCGCACTGGACAGTCGCCTGGCAAGTGGGAGGAAGTTCCGGATCATCCTCGCCAGCATCAAATCCTAACATGGCGCCTCCTTCATGAGGTTGGACATGGATGTTCAACTCTCTTCCTTTCCCCAAGCAGTCCAAAAAAATCTGCATGCAGGTGATCACTGCAGAGACCAGCCTGAAAGGGTCGGTTTCCACTTGAACGGGATCAGACGGAACATGGGCGTGAAGAAGGATCCCCCGCATCTGAAACAACCTGTCTATCAATACGATTATAAAACGGATCTCTTCTCCGATGTCCACTGTTTTTTTGCACAGATCCACCGTATGAGCGAACCGGTTCATGCGTTTGACAATGACGTCAGCCTTTTCAACCTGTTTGACAATCCGGTCCGCCAGGCTTTTCATACGGGCCGGATCCAGGGTGCGGCCGTGCTCTGCAGCCATCAGGAGGTCGCCTTGCAGGCCGGCGATTTCTTTAATAATCGCCAGGGAATTCTTGATTTCATGGGAGATGTTAGCTGTTACTTTGCCGAACAGGACTGCGCTCTCCCTATCCGAGTTATCAGGCATCCTAACCATCCTTATTCAGACAATGTACATGCGGCTTGAGCCGCCGCATCGATTTTTTCCATCAGCAAACTGATTTTGACCGGCTTCATCAGGTAGCAATTGGCGCCAGCCGCTTCGCTGGCGGTTTTTTGCTCTTCGGAGCCGTAGCCGGTCAGGAAGACGAAACCCGTGTCCGGGCTAATTTCCTTGACGAGCTTCATGACTTCTATGCCGTCCATGCCGGGCATTCTCAGGTCGACGACCATCACGTCGTAATGGCATTCCTGGGCCTTTTCAACGGCGGACTTGCCGCAGGTGACGTAATCCGCATTGACCCCGCGCATGTTCAGGCGTTCAGCCATGGCTGAAACCAGTTCCACTTCGTCATCCACCAGTAAAATACGCATGATTTTCTCCTGTCAGACAGGTGAATCCTTTGTCTCCCGACAATCAGGCAGGCCTTTTCACAGGCAGGGTTACAACAAAGGTGGTTCCTATTCCTTCCTGACTGTCTACCTCTATGGAACCTTTCAGTTTTTTGATGATGCCATAGGTTATGGACAAACCCAGTCCGGTTCCCTTTCTTCCTTTGGTGGAAAAAAAAGGCTCGAAAATTAATTTCATGTGCTCTGGAGGCATGCCGCAACCATTGTCTTCAATCCGAACCGCCACTTGGTCGCCCCCGACGGAGTTGATATGGATTTCAATTTTCCCTCCATCCTCAACGGCTGCAAATGCGTTGTTCAAAATATTCAAAAAGACCTGTTGAAGCTGGCCGCGGTCGCTTTCGATGGCTGGCAGGTTCTCCTCCACCTCCAGCTTGACCTCGATCTCCCGGTAGTGGGACTCTTTTTCCAAAAAGCCCAAGACGTTCTTGACCAGGTTGTCCAGGTAAATGGTTTCAAAATTGACGTCTATATGCCTGGCAAAGCCCAAAAGCCGGTGGGTGATGGTGCTGCATCGGTCCACGGATCCCAGGATGGATTGCACGATTTCGTGGGCCTTTTCCTTTTTGGGGAAATCCGGCGTCAGGTGGATTAAATCCTCCAAAAGCCCGGCCTTTTCGTTGATGATGGCCAGGGGATTGTTGATTTCATGGGCCACCCCCGCGGCCAGCCGTCCCAAAGAAGCCAGTTTGTTGGTGTACTCCACCTTGTGGAGGACGGCCTCACGCCGCCTGTCCGCCTCATACACCGCGGAAACCAGATAGGTGCACACCCCTAAAATCACCACAATCACCACCAGGGTGCTGATGACGAAAAAACCGATCAACTTGCCCCGCAAGGCCAGCCACCCGGCCAGAAGCCCTTGGGTCTGGTGCACATAAACGAACATGAAGGGCGAATCGTCTATCTGGCGGCTGCCCATGATGATGGCGCGGCCTTCGGGATCATCCAGCTCCCTCACCGTGGTGTGGAACGACTCCATGTTGGTCGTCCACTCCGCCCTTTGAAGCACGGACCCATAGAAACGGGAAGGCGTTTGCAGCACGCCCTCCCCATTGACCATGAAGGTGTCCGAACCCGGACCGATGTTCAAGGGTCTGGCCAGGTCGTTAAACACCTGGGTGTCAATGGTCGCCCGGACTATGTAATAATCCCCGTCTTCCGTATCGTGCTTGATGGCGATGACGAAATGAGGGTAGCCCCGGAACCCCATAAAGACGTCCGAAATGTGCACGCCGCGAATCATGACCTCATGAAACCACGACTGGCGGGAGTAATTCTTCCCCTGCAGATCCAACGGGCCGGCGTAAGATACCTGGATGCCCCGCGAGTTGATGAGGCCGATGTCGATAAAGCCGCCAAACACCTGCTTTAAGCGGTACAAAAGCCGCGTCAACTCCCTGCCGTCGGAAAGCTCCTCCAGGGTCCTTTCCCGCACGACAAAGTCCAGGGCGCTCCGCCGCTCCTCCAAAAAAAAGGAAATGGTGCGGGCTGTATTGGACACCAGCCGGTCGGCGGGCGCGATGTTCTCGCTTTTCAGAACCTCTTGATATTGATAGGCGTTTATGACGGTGGTGATGATCAGGGGAAACAGGCAGACGCTGGTCATGACGATGACGCATTGCCACCACATGCGCCGGTAGTTGATAAAACTGCCGTGCGCCGGGTCTATCTCGAACTGCCTCCAGAATTTGGGCGTTATTCGCAGATTAAAAGGCATGAAAAATATCCCAGTCGGCCATAAACGGCGGTGCGGCCGCCCGATTTGGCCGGCTTAATTCCTGATTTGGGCCTTCTTGTACGCCTCACGCATTTTTTCCGAAAGCACCTCGATATCCACGGGCTTTTCCAGATAAGCGAAGGCCCCCAGGTCCATGCACAGGTTTTTGTCTTTCTCGCTGCCGTGGCCCGTGAGGATGATCACCTCAATGCCCGGATGGCTCTGCTTGACTTTACGAAGCACTTCCATGCCGTCCATGCCGGGCATGTTCAGGTCCAGGACCATGACTTCGGGCTCGTCCTCCTGGATGAAGTCCAAAGCCTGCTGCCCGTCGTAAACCACGGCGGAGCCCACATCGCGCATCAAGAGCCGGTCAGACAGGGTTTGAACGAATTCCTGCTCGTCGTCCACCAGCAGGACCTTGGACGGGGCCTCAAAATCGTGCTTCCGGTAAATATCCGCCTTGTAAAAATCAGGTCCGACCTTGGTTTCCACGGAATTGACTCCTGATAAGTTGGAAGCAATGCTTTTCAGTTCATCCTCCAACTTGTTAAGCATGAGGGAATGCTTGTTGATGGTCAATATTACGTTCTTATCCTTAACCTCAACGCCCACGCTGTGGCCTTCCTTGACCAGGGCGGTTTCCACATGAGCGGCGAGAACAAAGTCGTTCAGCGCCGCCAGGGATTCCTTGGTCGGCAACAGGACGTTTTTCTTGGCGTTTTTGACTATCAATTCAGCCGCTTCATCCACGGAGCTTTTGTCCATGGGCAAAAAGATGTCGTACTGGTCCGGAATCCAAGGCGCGGCGCCGGTGATTTTTTCACACCATTTGGTCAGGGCTTCCTCGTCCTTGTGCACCAATTTTTGGGCCTGGGCCTCTGAAACGCCTTCCTTTTGAACCGCATTCTTAATGCGAAAGGAAGCCTCGCCCAGAATTCCCACGGTCAAAACATGCGATATGTGGGAAGGAATGAGCTTGGCGGATTTACCGTAGACGACCACCCCCTGCTCCCGAATCAACCCGGCGACCACGGCCTTCAAAAAGGCCATGATCCTTTCCTGCTCATGGGTAAAGGCATTGAACACGGAAACCTTGCCATTCATAGTCCGGATGAAGCGGGAAGCCGGCACGCCGAACTGTGAAGCGGCTTGCTCAATAACCTCTTTGTCGCTGACAAAGGAATACTTCAGATTTTCGGCCGTTTTACGGGCCACGTCCTCAGCCTGGCAATAAGCGCCGGCGAAGATGCTGATCGTGGACATGGTTATTTCTCCATCACTGGTTAGCTGTTTTTCTCCGGTTCACCTTTTCGTAGGCCGATTTCATGGCTTTGGTGAGCTCATCTATGTCAATGGGCTTTTCCAGGTAGGCGAAGGCGCCCAGCTTCATGCACCGCTCCTGATCTTCCTGGGAGCCGTGTCCGGTCAGAATAATCACCTCAACGTAGGGATGGCTTTCCTTGACCTCCTGCAGCACCTGGTATCCGTCCACTTCCGGCATATTGAGATCCAACACCATGACATCCGGGATTTCCCGATTTACTTGATCCAAGGCCTGTTGACCGTCATAAGCCACATTAGCCCCGAAGTCACGCATTTTCAAACGATCCCGCAGATTTTCCACAAACTCCCGCTCGTCATCCACCAGCAGGACCCGGGACAGGCTCTTGAGCTCTTCTTCGTTCAGGGCGCTGCCCCTGCCCAGTTTCACCACCGTGGTCAGGGGGCAGTCCTTCTCGTCCGAGCCCCTGTGGGCGCGGGCGTGAATGGCTTCCAAAGCCTGCACCTGGAGCGGATAGAAGTTTTCCGGGCCGATGTGCTCGTACAGGTGGGTCCTGGTGAGGGAGGCTTTGACGCTGTCCTTCATGCCCGAGAAGGACACTTCCACGCCGCCGCTGCGCAACCGGCTCACCAGCAGGGACAGGGCTTCCTCGCCTGAGGCGTCGATTTCGTTGATGCCGTTGGCCACAATCAGGATTTCCCGCAATTCCGGCATGCTGTTCCTGCGCTCCGTCACCTGGTCTTCCAGGTAGCTGGCGTTGGCGAAGAACAGGGGGCCGTCAAAGCGGATCACGGCGATGTGCTTGCACTCCTTCAAGCCGAAATGGGCCGCATCCTGCAGGCTTTGGTCCGGGTGCAGGGCCAGGGTGGCCACTTTGGGCCGCATGCTCTTGTACAGGAACACGCCGATGGACAGCACCACGCCCACCATGATGCCCTTATCCAGATGCGGTGCAAAAGCCAGGGTGGCCACAAAGGAGATGACGGAGATGATGCCGTCGTATGGCTGGGCTTTCCAGGCGTGCACAAAGCCGTGCACGTTGACCAGGCCGATAACCGCCATCATGATGACTGCCGCCAGAACCGCCTGGGGGAGAAAATACAGCAGCGGCGTGAAAAACAGCAGGGTGATGACAACGGCCAGGGACGTAATGACCGAGGACAGCCCTGTCGCGGCCCCGGCCTGCAAGTTGACCGCCGACCGCGAGAACGATCCGGAAACCGGATAGCTCCTCCCGAACGCGCCTAAAATATTGCCCAAGCCCTGGCCGATAAGCTCCTGGTTGGGATCCAGGCGCTGGCCCGTCTTGGCGGCCATGGCCTTGGCGATGGAGATGGCCTCCATAAAGCCCAACAAAGAGATGATGATGGCGTAAGGCAAGAATTTAAGGAAAGTGCTGACGCTTAACTGGGGAATGCCTATTTGGGGAAGCCCCTTGGGAATGGTCCCCACAATGTCGCCGCCGCCGGCCACCGTAATGCTTTCCACGTTCAAAGGCTTGTTGCCCACCTTGACCCGCCAGATGTTGCCGTCGCCTTGCTGCTCCCCTGTTTTGGGGAGAAAAGCCACGGAACCGTTTTCACGGGTTACGTATGCCAGATGCATGTCCCGGATGGCTTTCCGGGCTTCTGCAATGGCGATTTTACTTTCTTCGATTTCCAGGTTCAGCAGGGAGTTTTCGTGTTCAAGCACAAGATACTCCCTGGAATGAACTCCATACTCATGCTTGACTTCAGCCAGCTTGGAGCCCAACTCCGTGCGCGCCTCGCCCAGCTTGACATTCTCTTCCAGGCCGTGGTTGAAGGCTATGACCTGTTCCTGAATTTCCAGAGGCAGTTGGTTTATGGTCGCTTTATAATCGTTGTTGAATCCTGTTGCAAAGGAAAGCACCGTCGTGAATGCAACAGCTACCAGCACGTTGGGGATTTTCGGGTTCCATTTTCGGAGCCCGTACATAATGCCGAAGGCCAGGGCCCCCATAAACAGCGTGTACCAGTGTATGTATGATGTGGCCGCCACGATCACCCGGATGATTGTCTCGTAATGGTGCTCCGCCTTGTCCACATAAACGCCGAACAGCTTGGATAGCTGGGATGTGGCGATGATGATGGCCGCGGCGTTGGTGAAACCGTTGACCACCGGATGCGACAGAAAATTGACTACCAGCCCCAATCGCAGCGCGCCCAGTAGAAACTGGAAGATGCCCACAATCAGAGCGAGCACGATCGCGTACTCGATATACTGCACGCTCCCCGCCGTGGCGAAAGACTCCAAAGTCGCCGCCGTCATCAGCGAAACCACAGCCACAGGGCCCGTGGCCAACTGCAAACTGGAGCCGAACATGGCAGCCACCATAGGAGGTAGAAAGGCCGCGTACAATCCATAGTAAGGCGGCAGACCCGCCAATTGGGCGTACGCCATGGATTGCGGAATGAGAACCAACGCCACCGTAATACCGGAAATGGCATCCGCCCTGAACTTGGACGCGTCATAGTTCTTGAACCAACTCAAGAAGGGTAGAAAATTGATACGCATGAAAGACTGCCCCCGCCATAATTAGGTTTGTTGCGGTCCATACAGACCTAACTGGTTAATATTATGTAGGTTATTTCCTCAGTTAAGGGCGTGAAAAGCGCCCGCCCCCGAGCTTGGGATTCTTTTCACAAGCGTATATATATGTTGGACCAAGTTTAAAAGTCAAGCGCCAATTCCATAGGCGGCAAGGCCTCCAAAGCAAGAGGCATGAACATGGAACCCTTTTTGCATATTGTTTTTTGAAGAAAATTGAGCGCCGCAGAAAATAGACAACCCTGGGGAAGTTATGAACATTCTTTTTGTCGATGATGAACAGCCCATTCTCGATATGGTGCGGGAGTATTTCTCCAGCAAGGATCACGAGGTTTTTCTTGCCCACAACGGCAAGGAAGCCTTGGAGATCATCAAAAGCCGGAAGATAGAATGCTGTTTTACCGATCTCAACATGCCGGGCATGACCGGCATGGAACTGGCTCATGAAATCCAGAAGCATGACAACACCATCCCGGTTATCGTTATGACGGGATATCCCAGCTTGGACGCAGCCATTAGCACCCTGAAAAGCGGGGTGGTGGATTTTCTCATTAAACCCATTCAGTTGCGTCAGATGGAAATTGTTATGCAAACGGTCATGAAACGCAGCGCCATGGTTCAGGAAAACGTCATGTTGAAAAAGGAGATCAAAGGAAAGGCGGAACTGGAGAGGATTCACCGGGAGCTTAAGGAAAAAGCCCAAGATTTGAAGATGTTGAATGAAATTATTGAAACTCTGGAATCAGCGGGCTCGGTCAAGGAGATCTTTGAAAAGACCATCTCTCTGGCCCTGTTGATATCGGAATTCGATGCAGCTTATCTCTTCTTGACCATAGGCGCTGACCAGAAGCCCGCCTGCGCATTAAAACGAGGCAACCCGAACAATATGACAGGCCCGGGCCGGGTGGCGAAATTGCAGGACGCGCAGGAGGAGTTGATCTCCTGGCTGGAAAAAACCTCTTTTGACTCTCTGCCCGCGGCTCTATCCGGCGTCAAGGCGAATGCCCATGAAATGGGTTTGGTCAGGTCCATTGCGGCGGCCCCTATCTCCTTGAGCAACCGCCCTTTCGGCGTGCTTGTCGCGGTGAGTTTTTCCCATGACAACACCCTTCCGGCAGAGGTTATATCGCGGCTGGTTTTTGCGGCCGAGAAAGCCGGAATGTCTGTGGAGAACCTGGGGCTTTACGAAAACATATACGAAAACCTCTTTTCCACCTTGTTCGCCTTTGTGGAAACCCTGGAAGCCAGGGACGCATACACCCGCATGCACTCCCTGCGGGTCACCGCCATTGCGGAATTGCTGGCTAAGGAGCTGGGGCTTCCTGAGGAGGCGCGGGCGGTTCTTCAAGTCGCTGGAAACCTTCATGATATCGGAAAAATAGGGATATCAGACAGCATTCTCCTTAAGCCCGGAAAACTGGACAAGGACGAGTTTGAGGAAATCAAAAGGCATCCGGATATCGGGGCCAACATCATCGGATACATGGGGTTGTGGGACCTGGAAAAGGAGATTGTCCGCAATCACCACGAAAAATTTGACGGCAGCGGATACCCCAATGGACTGGCAGGGGAGGATATTCCCTTTTTGGCGCGTATCCTGGCGGTGGCAGACGTTTTTGACGCCGTGACCACCAACAGGGCCTACCGCAGGCGTTTGCCCGAGGACGTTTGCCTGAACATCATCCGTGAAGGCTCGGGAAACCACTTTGACCCCAAGGTGGTGGATGCATTTTTTTCGTTGTATAACAAAGGCGTTATCCAGAACAGGGTTGAGGAGCTGCAGCCAAAGTCAACCGACCAGATCCCCTTGTTCCCGGCCGAGAAAACCAAGGAGAGGTCTCCATAATCCCTCCCTGCCGCTCCTTCATGAGGCGCCGCGACTTTGGTTTTGGCATACCCCGAAAAATCGAATTGATGCTGCATTTTTAATGGCAGACTTATTTGCTACCCGTTTTTGGGCTTGGCGTCCCAAACTTCCAGCAAATACCCTTTCTCCTCCTCAAACATGGCGGCCTGCTCCTCCACCACCTGTTCGGCCTGACTGGAGTTCATTTTTTTGGTCTGATTGATAAATGAGGCCACTCGGCCCAGGTATAAGGGCGTGACCAATCCCACAAGCTGATCCCGGTTGGCGTCCCAATGGTGGAAAGCCGCAGCGGTTTCGTACAAAACCCGGACCCAGGTTTTGACCGGCATACGGAATTTGGTGGGGGACATGGTGGAGCATTTTTTCAGTTCTTCATAGCATTCGGGGCAGAATATTTCCTGATACAGGCTTTTGAATCTCCGAAATCCCATGCGGTATTCCTGGACAAGCCTTTTCAGGTTCACTGCGATGGGTTCGGGCTCCAAAAACTCTTCCAGGCCGAAAACAGGCACGGTCCTGCTTCCCTGGATGGACTTCCATTCGTCTTCGTATTCCTCCATGAGGCGGAACAGGGTGTAGATCACCTGTTTGAACATGGGGCCCAAGGATTCGGAAGGGTCCTTGGCGTCGTGCACCTTGACTCCCAGATTGGCCTGGCAGATCTTGAAGTTGTTGGTGACGGCGTTGGTGGTCATCCAGATGTCGATGCCGTACCGGGCCACGTCGGATGCCCACACGTCCTGGTCCATGTAATAGTTCGCCAGGGCGCCGGAAAAGGCGAAATCCCCTCCGATGGGCTGGCGAATCCGGAGTCCGTACAAGGCGCGGGTGAGGTTGTAGACGATATTGTTGGTGATGGTTCCGTCATATTTATAGCGGGAATAGATGGGGCAGACGTATTGATAGTCTTTTTCCAGGACCGGCTCCAGGAGGTATTTCACCCAGTCGCTGGTGATGGAGCGCAGGTCCGAATCCACCACCATGCATGTTCTGACCTGAAGCCGCGAGGCAGCCTCGAATATGGAGCGGAAGGCCGATCCCTTGCCTCCGGGGCCGCGATATATGGAGACGATTTTCTCCTGCCAGGGCTTGATTTCAAATTCTTTGGCCGACTCCCGCGTATCGTCGGTGGATCCGCCGTCCGCAATCATGATAACCGATTTCTGCTCCTTGTAATGCTTAAAAAGGCCGTGGCTAACCATCTGGATGACGTGGGCGATGGTTTCCTGGTTGTTGTAGCAGGGTATGCCCACCAGGATGTCGGCTTTTTCGATTTCCTCCACCCTCTTGGAGGTATAGGCTCGCAATCCGGTATTGTAACGCATGATCGGCCTCCTTTGGCTATAATCTTCTTGCTCTTACAGCCCTTTCAAAGATGGAATAATACTGTTCCGCCGCCATGTCCCAAGTAAACACGCCGGCGCTGGCCATGGCTTTCGCCGTCAGGGCGCTCCACGCTTTTCTGTTTTTGTAGTATCTGCCCGCCCTATCCATGGCGTTGGCGAAGGCGCCGGGCGAAAATGCGTCAAAGGTGAACCCGTTGCCCTTGCCAGCAAAGGCTTTAATGTCCCGGACCGTGTCAGCCAACCCGCCGGTGGCTCTGGCCACGGGGATGGTTCCGTACTGCAGGGCGTACATCTGCGTCAGGCCGCACGGCTCGTAAAGGGACGGCACGCACAGCATGTCCGTCCCGGCTATAATCCGGTGCGCCAGGGGCTCATTAAAGGCTTCTTCAAACCTGAACCGGCCGGGATAGGCCCGGGCCAGCCTGCGCAGGTCCCGGGCGTAGGATTCCTCGCCGTTGCCCAACAGGATGAATCCCATGCCGCTTTCCACGATTTCGGGCAAGGCGCCGATAACCAGTTCAATCCCCTTTTGGCTGAACAGCCGGGTGACCATGCCCGCCACCGGGGCTTTCATGAGCTGCGGGTCCATGCCCATTTCGTTTAGGAGGGCTTTTTTGCACTCTCCTTTACCCGCCATATCCGTTTTGCTGTAATTGCATGGAATGTGCTTGTCCGTTTCCGGGCTCCAGACCTGAAAATCCACGCCGTTCAGGATTCCGGCAAGGTCCTGGCTGCGCTTTCGCATGAGCCCGTCCAGGCCGGCGCCTTGCTCGGTGGTCTGGATTTCACGGGAATAGGTGGGGCTGACCGTCACCAGCTTGTTGGCGTAGGCGATTCCCGCCTTGAGCAGGCTCAACTGCCCGTAAAACTCCATGCCTTCATAGGTCAGGTAAGTATTGGAAAGCCCCAGCATGGAAGCGTCTTCGGGGGGGACGTATCCCAGATACCCTATGTTGTGAATCACGAAAACGCTGGCTGTTTGCGGCATGTGGCCCTGGTCCATAAGCGCGGGAATCAGGCCGGTCTGCCAGTCGTTGGCCAGGATGACGTCCGGGATGTACCGGGTCGCGCTGCACAGGGCCGGAATGCTCTTTGAAAAGAATATGTAGCGCTTATGGTTGTCCATAAACAGGCCGGCATTGTCTCCGTACACGCCATGCCGTCCAAACAGGGATTCGTTGCAGACCATGTAGGCCTCCACGCCCGGCGCCGGCTCTACCTTGCGAAGGCCGGCCGTCATGTTGAAATATCCCATGGAGACCCGAACGTTTTCCGTAATCAGTTCGGCGCCGGGGCAGTTCTCCAGCACATGCCCGTATCCGGGAATGGCGACCTTCACTTCACATCCCAGAGCGTCCAAAGCCGGGGCAAGGCCAGCCACCGCGTCTCCCAGGCCGCCTTCCTTTGCTATGGGGCTTAGTTCGGATGAAACAATAAGCACTTTCATTTAAAAAACATTTCCGTTTAAGGGGTTTATGGATTAATCAGGGGACATTGTAGCGTCCGGCGGCATTTATGGTCAAGATTCGCATTTTGCATGGGCGAAAGCCGCCCGCCCGGATGACTTTTCAGCCGCCGCCTTCCAGGGGAACGCTCGCGGCTTCCATTTTTCAAAGTGCGCAAAGACGCCGCCATGCGGCCTTTTGTTGTTTTCTCATTATACCGGGCTGCCATCGCATCCGTTTGTTGACATGGAATGCTATTGCACTTAAGTTTAGTCACTAACACTTATTATTTGCACGTGCAGTCTTTTTTTATCTCTTTTTGGAAATTATGGTTGGGAGGGCATTATGGCAGTGATCACAATAAGCAAGGAATACGGAACCCACAGCAATGAACTCGCCAAAAAACTGGCGGAAAAACTGGGGTATGACCAAGTGGGAAAGGGCTTGCTGGCGGACATTGCCAGGGAGTTGAATATTTCGGAAAACGAGGCTGAGGTGTTCAGCAAGGCCTCCAGTTCCCGCGTGCTCCGGTTCGTCGATAAATATACCTGCTCCATCGTGCAAAAAGTGGTGGACCGCGAACACGGCTGCCTGGACGATGACAATTATTACAACGTCACCAAAAAACTGGTGGAAGACCTATACAACGAAGGCAATGTGGTCATCCTAGGATGGGGCGGGCAATGCATCCTTAAAGGCAGGGACAATGTTTTGCACGTGCGCCTGACCAAAGACATGGGCCTTAAGGTCCGGGAAGTCATGGAAAAGCAAAAGCTGGATGAAGATGCAGCGAGAAAATACGTGGAAAATGAAGAAAACGACCTGAAAGCCTACATCAAGCAGTATTACAAAGAAGACTGGAACGATGCGCGTTTGTACGATCTGGTTATCGATATGGGCAAGAACACGGTTGATCAGGCGGTTCAGGCCATTTGCGACAGCGTGAAGGGCAAGGGGTATATGGACTAAGATGCAAACGGCCGTGCAACCTGATCGTTGCACGGCCGGTAAATGAACTGCACGGGATGTGCTTTTTTTGTTCGGATTAAACGGTCTTCCAGCCCTCGCCGGCGATTTTTCAGCCTTCCGCCTTGCGCCGCCGGACCCATTTCTCCGTTTCAACCACCAGATAGATCAACAGGCTGTTGGCGAACACCATCCCCCACTCGGCCCAGCCCATAGGCGCGCTTTGAAAGATGCTGTTCATGAACGGAGCGTAGGTGAAGAGCAATTGCAGCGCGGTCATGATCCCGACCCCCGCCCAGAGAAACATGTTGCTAAAGAGCCCCAGAGTCCAAACCGGCCGGGTAATGGATCGGCAGTTGAACAGGTAGAACATCTCTCCAAATACAAAAACATTGACAGCCAGGGTGCGGGCCAGGCTTTCGTCCCCTCCCATCAAAGCGACTTCCAGCTTGAACAACCCAAAGGCGCCCAAAACAAGCAGCAGGCTGACCAGCACGATGCGCTCGATCAAGGTGCGGGTAAGGATCGGTTCGGACGGATCCCGGGGCATCCGCTGCATGATGCCTTCCTCTTTGGGCTCGAAGGCCAGCATCAGCCCCAGCAAAAGCGCCGTGGTCATGTTGATCCACAGGATTTGCAGGGGCAGAATCGGCAGCGCGGTTCCAAGCAGTATCGCGGTCAAAATGACCAATCCTTCGCCCCCGTTGGTGGGCAGGGTCCAGGTTATGAATTTGACCAGGTTGTCAAAAACCCCCCGGCCTTCCTCCACGGCGGCCTTGATGGTGGCGAAATTGTCATCGGTCAGGATCATGTCGGAGGATTCCTTGGAAACCTCCGTCCCCGTGATTCCCATGGCCACCCCGATGTTAGCCTGGCGCAACGCCGGAGCATCGTTTACGCCGTCTCCGGTCATGGCCACAACGTTGTCCCTTTTCTGCAGGGCTTCCACCAGCCTGAGCTTCTGCTCCGGAGACACCCGGGCGAAAACCGCCGTGCTGTCGGCCTGCTCCACTAACTCCTGGTCGTCCAGAGCGGCGATATCCTTGCCGGTCAGCACCTCCCGGGTATGGTAGGAGCAGGTTTCTCCGCACAAACCCATCTGCCGGGCAATGGCCGCTGCCGTGCCCGCGTGATCGCCGGTAATCATCTTGACGCGAATGCCGGCGGCCTGGCAGGCTTCCACGGCGTCCATGGCCTCGGGGCGGGGCGGGTCGATCATGCCCTGAAGGCCCATGAACTCCAAACCCTGCTCCAGGTCGGCATGCGTGATTTCCGTGGTGTCAGGCGGTACTTCCTTGCGGGCGAAAGCCAGTACGCGCAAACCTTTTTCCGCCATGGATTCCACCCATTGGGTAATGGCTCCGGCCTTGGGGACGTCCGGCTCCCCGTCGGGGCCGTAAATCACGCTGCACTCCACACAGATGCTTTCTATGGAGCCTTTGACATATATGATGCGGGGTTTGCCCTCGCCCTGATCGTGAAGCGAGGCCATGTACTGCCTTTCCGATTCAAACGGGATCGTGTCCAGCCGGGGGATGTCAGAGGTCAACTGCTGCACGTTGTATCCGGCTTTCATGGCGGAGGTCAGCAGGGCGCCCTCCGTGGGGTCGCCTTCCACCCGCCATCCGCCTTCGGCCTTTTTTACCGTCGAATCATTGCAAAGGACGCCGGCTTTGAGCAATTCCTGCAACGAAAGGTTGGCCTCGAGGTCGAAGTTCCCCTCTTCATCCCGGATTTCCCCCTCGGGGGAGTATCCCACCCCGGTCAGGCTGTAGCGAACCCCCCCGGCCACGATATCCTGGACGGTCATTTGATTTTGCGTCAGGGTTCCGGTTTTATCCGAGCAGATGACCATGGTGGACCCCAGGGTCTCCACGGCGGGCAGTTTCCTGATAATGGCATTCCGTTTGGCCATGCGGGACACCCCGATGGCCAGCGTAATGGTGATGGCCGCCGGCAGCCCTTCCGGGATGGCGCCCACGGCCAAAGCCACGGAGGCCATGAACATTTCCACCAGGTCCTGGCCCCTGATAAAGCCGATAATGAAGGTAGCTACGGCCATGGCAAGGATGGCATACAGGAGAATATTGGAAAAATGGTGGATTTTTTGGGTCAATGGGGTTTCCAGTATGTCAGCCGAGGCAATCAACTCATTGATGCGCCCGATTTCCGTCCGATCCCCGGTGGAGACCACCACGCCCTGTCCGGCCCCATAGGTGACCAGGGTGGAGGAAAAGGCCATGTTGTGGCGGTCGCCTATGACCATGTCCTCGTCCAAAACCGTTTCGGCCTTTTGCACGGGCACGCTTTCTCCGGTCAAAGCGCTTTCATCCACCTGCAGTTCGCGCGATTTGATCAGGCGCATGTCCGCGGGCGCCTTGTCCCCTGATTGCAGCAGAACAATGTCTCCGGGAACCAGCTTGCTGGAATTGACCCTTTGCCTTTCTCCGTCGCGGAGCACCGTGGCTTCGCTGACCATGGCTTTGGCCAGGGCTTCGATGGCCTTTAACGCCTTGGATTCCTGCACAAACCCTATGATGGCGTTTACCAGGACCACGCCGAAAATAACAATGGAGTCCACATACTCCTGAAGCAACAGGGTTATGACTGTGGCCGCGAGCAGGATGATGACCAG
The DNA here is from genome assembly GCF_900142135.1 of Desulfatibacillum alkenivorans DSM 16219. GTDB lineage: Bacteria > Desulfobacterota > Desulfobacteria > Desulfobacterales > Desulfatibacillaceae > Desulfatibacillum > Desulfatibacillum alkenivorans. The sequence goes on from NZ_FQZU01000004.1 coordinate 65,584, forward strand.
CGGCTGTTTAAACTGCAATAAAAAACGAATCAACGGCCCCTGCCCCTTTTTTTGGGTCAGTTCGTTGGGGCCAAAAGCCTCTAACCGACGAGCCGCCTCCTGGCTCGATAAACCCTTTGCAGGGTCGGATTCCAAAACATTCAGCACTTCCTCTGACTTGAGGCTATGCCATACTTTTTCCGGCAGGCTATCCATATTTATCTCCATTCGCGTAATTGATCATAGAAGCGTGTAGGTCGTTGGATGCATCCGTCCTTTACCTTGGTTCAAAGCAATGACTAACCCTTAATTTTTTTGTGAAATAATTATGGGGTATCCGTGCAGTCAAGTCAATATTTAGCGGCGCCGGCTGTCACGTTTCCGCAGGCGCCAAAGCCCGTTCCATGAGCGATGAAACCCGTTGTTTGGATAAAGAAAACAGCTTTTTTTCTAAGGAAACAGATTGGAGAATAAGCAAAAAGCGCTTGCCAACTGAGCCCCGCAAACGCAAAGGCTGCAGCAGGTCCTGACGGCAGGCGCACTTTTTGATCTGCGTTTGAAGCGCCCAATTTAAAAGCCCCTCCCGGTTTACCGCGTCTTGTGTGAGGCAAACTGTTTGGGGCATTAAATGAAGCATTCGGCGCATTATGAATACTTAACGCCGCCTTTTCAACGCCAAGGGCGAATGGCAATGGCGCCTACAGCCCCCGGCGTTCCGGGACGTAGGCTTCCTCAATTTCACCCTCGTTCCATTCCTTGGACACGTATAAATTGCAATAACAGCTGCCAAACTCTTGCACATCCGGCTCCCTGTACTTGCAAGGACAAATGATGTCCTTGTCCGCGTCCTTGTCGTTGGCGGCCAGCCTGCAGGGGCAGCACATGTATCCGTAGCGCTCCTTGTTCTCCAGCAAGCCTTCCAGGAGCTCCATCACCAGGGCTTTGTCCTTGTTAAAGAAATACCCCTTGGGCTCCTGCAGCTTTCTCAATTTTTCGTAGAGCTCTTCCGCGTTCATTGATCCAGGGCCTCTCTGATTTCTTTTTCCTTGAATCCCACGATGACGGTGTCGCCGATGACCAGGGTGGGAAAGGAAAGCCTGGGATTGCACTTCTTGACCTCTGCGATGGTTTCCTCCCTCTCTTTGCCTTCCAGGAGGTCCACGTCGGTGCTTTTGTATTCCACGTCGCATTCTTTCAGCAGCGCTTTCGTCCGTTTGCAGTGACCGCAAGTGCTTAACGTATAGAGCATGATGTCTGCCATAAATACCTCCTAAATTAAAGGGTTCTGAAATAATATAGGGATTTCAGCCCGCCTTGTCAAAAAACCGGTGAAAGTCCTGAAAAAAGGTTCATTTAATTTGTTTATGGACGTTTTTCGCCAGGGCCAGCGCCTGCTCTTTGGTCTTAACCTGGCCTGCATCCTGGGCCGCGGTGACGGCTTTCAGAACCTTGCCTATCCCGGGGCCTTTGGGGAGGCCGATCTCCAAAAGATCGTTTCCGTTGAGGAGCAAAGGCCGGGCCAGGGCGCCCTTGGCTTCGGCGAAATACTCACGAACCATTTCCATGAGATGCTTTTCGCGCCGGCTGCGATCCGTTTCGGTGCACATTTTTCCCTGTTTGGAAATATTGTCGGCCATGGCCAGGACCGCGCAGGCCACGGAGAAATCCCCCAGCTTCCGGTACCAGGCCATGCGGGTCTTGTGTTTTACAACGGGCTGGGCCAGTTGCTCCACATGGCGATGTTCGGAAACCAGGAGGCACACAAAATCCAGGTCCTTGTTGGTCAGGCGCAGCCTGCCGAGGGCTGTCCGGGCCAGGGCCTCGCCTTTTTTTGCATGTCCGAAAAAGGTGGTGCGGCCTTTGGCTTCGTCGTATCGCCCAGTACAGGGCTTGCCGATGTCGTGGAGCAGGGCCGAGAGTTTTAGCATGGGGACGGCGCGGCCGGCCTCCAGGCATTCCCGCACTTGGGGCGCATACTCCCCAAACAAGGCGTCCAGACTGCCCAGAATGCCCTCCAGGGCCTCGTAAACGTCCAGACTGTGCTCCCAAACGTTGTGGTGGTGAAACCCGTCCTGCTGGCAGGCCTCCATGGGGGCTATGTCCGGAAAGATGGGCAAAAGAACCCCGGCCTTCCACATTTTGCGAACCACGGAATAGCTGCTCTCCGCCTCAAAAGCGGTAATCAGTTCATGGGTGATCCGTTCGGCTGCGATTCTCTCCAGTTGAGGGGCGAGCTCCCTGCAATCCGCCAGGGTTTTTCCCTCTATCTCAAAACCCAGTTGCGAGGCGAACCGGAAGGCCCGTAAAATGCGTAAGGGATCGTCCTCCAGGTTTTTGCGTCCTAAAGAACGAATGATTTGCTTCCTGAGGTCTTCCAGGCCGTTGAAGGGGTCCAGGATCGCCCCCATGGGATCTTGGGGAAACCCGTTTCCCAGGTCCAGGGCCATGGCGTTGATGGTGAAATCGCGGTCGGCAAGGTCGGAATGGATGTCTGGCCCGCGAAATCGGACCACGTCCAGAAAGTCGGCAGGATCGTTTCTGTTTACAACCCGGAAGCAAGGCGCCTTGGGATCCTTTTCCATGGGGACAAAGGCCGCGTTGTTTGCTCTCGCCAGCTTTTTAGCCAGTTCCCTGGCGTTGGGGCATGCCAGGTCAATGTCTTTCATGGGACGCCCCAGGACAAAGTCACGAACCGAGCCCCCCACTAAATAAAGGGGGGCTCCAGCCCCCCCTGATTTAAACCAGCTTGTCAGTTTTTGTTTCAGCATGCCTTTACAGGTCTATGCAGACTTCCAGGATGTTTTTTTCGTCTTCCCGCCTGTATTGCATGGCGTTCATCATGTTGCGAACAAAGTGGATGCCCAGGCCTTCCTCCATCAACTCGTCTGCGTCCGCGGAGTGGCTGGCCCAGGGCAGGGATAGCGGATTAAACGGCGCCCCGTCGTCTTCCAGGACAATGCTGACTTCATCCTCGTCCAGTCCAATGGAGACGTCAATCTCATGCGTGCCTTCGTCCTCATAACCGTGCGTGATGACGTTGGTGAGCATCTCTTCCAGGATGAGGTCCACCCCGTACACGATTTTCGGATCCAGATTGAGCGGTTCCAGGAATTCGTTGGCGGCCTTCGAGATTTTGGCCAACTCGCCTAAATCATTTTTGATTCTACAGTTGAACTTTTCAGACACTTGAGCCTCCTCGCAGTCACGGGGATATTCATTAACAGATGCTTTTTGTATACACGTTTTCCCATCTCATTTCCACCCTAAAGGCGACCCCGAAAATTTGAGGCCCGGGTTTTGTATTTCCGGCAGGTTGCGTCCCCACGCCGGCTGTAGAAGGCCCAGGCGGAGGCGGTCCAACCGCGGCGTTCGCTGGTTGGTAATTATATAGAATTTTTCAATTTTTAGGATGTATTCTATCGATGAAATCAGTTTGACTTATGGCGGGAATGGCAATAATCCCACTAGTCCAATAGACGGGTCTTTAAAAACATGCCGCGTTTTATAGCCTGCAGGGATAGACCCGCATTCAAACGGCAGGCGCCACACACACTGATTGATTAGTTCATGGCTCGTTTATCTATAAATGGAGAGGCTGGTTTTCCCCGCCGTCTTGTTTATCCTATCAACGCCCTTCCTTCCGTTCAGACCATCGAAGCAGGAATTCACGAAATCTTGTGGGATGCAGACCTTAAATTCGAGGCGCTGAGACGATATTACCAAAACCTGGACGCCGACGTCCTGTTTTATTTCAGCGACATCGTCATTCAAGCGGAGGCCATGGGGGCTGAAATTGCTTTTTCCAACGGGGGAATGCCGGCGGTGAAGTCTCCGGCCGGGTCCATTGAAGTTCCCAAACCGGGCCATGCCGCCCGGATGCAGATAAACGCCCGGGTTGTGTCCCGGATGCAGCAGGAGTTTCCCGGCAAGTATATAGCGGCGCCAGTATTCGGGCCGTTCACCGTAGCCGGCCAGGTCGTGGGCGAGGAAGCCCTGCTTCGGATGCTTGTTGACGACCGGGGCGCGGTCATGGATCTTTTGGAAAAGGCGCTGGAAGTGGCCGGGAATTATACGCAATTCCTGGTGGACGCGGGCGCCAATGTGGTTTCCGTTGCAGATCCTTTATCCGCCCTGATACCGCCGGATCAATTCTGGGAGTTCGCAGGGGATTTTCTGCAACGGCTTTTTGATCCTTTCAACGCCCTTCCAACCATTCTTCACATATGCGGAGACACCGCCCAGGTTGTGGACCAGATGGTCAAGACCGGAGTCGGCGGCGTCAGCTTTGACAATTGCATGGATCTCATGGCCTTTGAGGACCAGATTCCGGATGACGTTTCCATTATTGGAAACATCGACCCGGTAAGCATCGTGGAAAGGGGCTCTTTGGAGGACATTGCCTCCGAAACCGCGGATCTTGTTTCCATGATGGCTCTGAAGAGGAATTTCGTCTTGAGCACGGGCTGCGCCGTGCCTTTTTCCGCCCCTCTTGAAAATGTGCGCTGTTTTGTGGAAACGGGCAGGCGCCGTTTCGCCGAGCTTGAACCCGCCGTTCCCCAATTATCGGAGATCAGCGCCCATGTTTTTTCCGCCAAGGCCGAGGAGGCCGTAAAAGGAGTGCAATCCGCCCTTGAACGGGGCGTAGATCCTTTGGTCATCGTCACCAGCGGCCTCACAAGAGCTGTTCGCAAGGGGAGCGCCCTATACGAGGCCAAAAAGTGCTTTTTGCCTTCCCTCTTGCTGATGGTCGACGCCTTTTACGAGGGCTTCCGCCTTTTGGAGGACAGGCTGCACAACCGGGGCGCTGGAAAAACGGATGTCATCCTTGGCACGGTCAAAGGGGATATTCATGAAATCGGCAAGAATCTGGTTCGCATCTTTTTTGAAATATACGGCTATCAGGTGGTTGATCTGGGCGTGGATGTGAGCGCCGAGGCGTTTTTAGAATCTTACGGCGAGCATCACCCTAAGTTGATCGGCCTTTCTGCGTTCACAACAAAGTCCAAAGAGGAAATGGGCAAAATTATAAACGCATTGCGTCAAAAGGGAAAAATCGACGCTCAAGTGATTGTGGGAGGCGCCGCCTTAAATGAAAGCGCGGCCCAATCGCTGGGAGCGGACGGTTTCGCCCCGGACGCAGTCAGGGCGGTGGGGCTTGCAAAAGGGCTGCTTCGCCAGGCAAAGAGCGGGCCGCAGCCGTCTTAAAGGCCTGAAATGCCGTTTAAGGGAGCGTAACCAAGCAATTGCAGGGGGCGCCATATCTTGTTTTTATTGATTCATGAAGAGGAGGCTTAAAATGATAAGAAGGTTGGTTTTAATTGCTTTGATTTGCATCTTGATTCCTTGTGCGGCCATGGCCGAAGGGGCGAAATTCGGGATTGTTCTGCCCCTTTCAGGACCTTACGCCGCCATGGCGCAGGACATGAAGAACGGGGCCATGCTGGCCACCGACCAAGTCAATCAGGCCGGGGGCGTTTTGGGCGGACAGGCCGAGTTGATCGTCAAGGATTCGCAGCTTAAGGCGGACATCGCCCTTCGCCGGGTCAAGGAAATGGTGGAGGAGGAGCATCTCACCGTCATCGGCGGAAACCTGTCCGGCGCCATCTCCCTGGTCATCAATGAATACGCTTGTAAAAACAACCTGCTGTATATGTCTTATTGCTACAACAGCCTGCCTGTGGGCAAGGAGTTTTGCGGCAAAGGCTTCACCTCCGCAGTGATTCCCTATCAGAATCCCGACGCCCTGGCGACGTATGCGTTCAAGAACCTGGGTAAAACCTGGATGTCCTTGTCCGCCGACTATCGCGGCTTCCACGACATGATGGCCAGTTGGATGTACAACAGCGACCAGCTTGGCGGGGAGTTCAAGGGCAATATCTATCATCCGCTGGGAACGCGGGACTTTTCCACCTACATCCCCCGCATATTGGCGGAAAGCCCGGACATTCTGGTCCTGAACAACTACGGGGCCGATCAGATAGCCGCCATCAAACAGTTTTCCCAGTTGGGCCTGACCAAAAAGATGAAAATCGTCATCAGCAAGACCCATTTGCACATCGCCAAAGAATGCGGCAAGGCCTATGACGCAAACATTTACGGAGGGGCAACCTATTACTGGAACATGAAGGCTGCAGGCGAGGAAAACAAGAAATTCGTCGAGGCTTTTACGGCCAAATTCGGCGCGCCTCCTTCCGGGGACGCCGAGGCCGCCTATGTGGGAACCAAAGCCGTCTGGCAGGCCATTGCCAAAAACGGCGCTGCGGATAACGTGGATGCGCTAATCGACGCGCTGACCAGCATGACCGTGCAAACGCCCAAGGGGAGTGAACAGTTCCGGGCTTGCGACCATGCGCGCCAGCAATCCATTCTCGTGTTAAGGGGCCGCGGCGATCAATCCAAGGACTGGGACGTTTTTGAAGTTGTGCAGGAAGTCCCCTGGGAGGAAACCCTGCAATCCTGCGAAAACAACAAAAACAATCTGCCTTACGGAAATGTTCCCATCCCCACCAAGTAGCGGCGGCAAGGGGTTTTTCCATAAAAGAAGCAATTATAATCATGGAAAGGCGGCTTTGCCGAAAGAGCCGCCTTTCCTTTTAGCATTGATTGCGAGGCGCATATTCTGGATATCGACCTGAACCTCATCATCATGCACATCCTGTTGGGCTTGGCCCTGGGCGCCATCTACATTTTGCTGGCGGCCGGGTTGACCATCGTCTACGGGCTTCTGGACGTTGTAAACTTCGCCCACGGCGTTTTTTATATGCTGGGCGCCTACGCCGTATTTTTGGTCATATCCCTGACAGGCAGCTTCTGGATAGGCCTGGCCAGTGCGGCGATCATCACCGGGTTGATCGGAGCCCTGGCCGAAGTGTTTTTATTGCGCCCCTTGTACGAAAAACATCAACTATACCCCTTGTTGTTAACCTTTGGATTTTCAGTCGCCGTCCCGGACCTGATGAAGGTCATATTCGGTTTGATCGGAAAGACCGTGGATTATCCCGAGGCGCTGAGCGGATTCATCCTGCTGGGAACCATTCCCTTTCCCAAATATCGCCTGTTCATCATCGTCCTCACGGCCGTGGTCATGACAAGCCTATGGCTCTTCCTGAAAAAAAGCGACCTGGGAATGGTCATGAGGGCGGCTACCTTGAACAGCAGGATGGTCGAGGCCCTGGGGATTGACGTGGCCCGAATCTGGACCGTGGGGTTCAGCATCGGCGTCGGCCTGGCTGCATTGGGAGGCGCCGTAGCGGCGCCCATGGTTTCCGCCAGCCCGGATATGGGCGTGGAAATTACCGTGGAAAGCTTTGTCGTGGTGGTGCTGGGAGGCTTGGGCAGCCTGGCGGGCGCCGTAACGGGCGGACTGATTATTGGTCAGGTGGTCAGCTTTGTTTCGCTGTTCGCCGGTCAATACTCCAAGGTGGCTATTTTTATCGTCATGTTTATTGTGCTCCTGGTCAGGCCGCGGGGGCTTTTCGGAGAAGCCGGGAGGCACTGAGCGGATTATGGAAGAAAAGCTGGAAAATCCATATAGCCTGAAAATCGTGTGGGCGATCCTGCTGGTTCTGGCGCCCATGCCTTTGGTTTTATCCACGCCCCTGGCTACGGAAATTCTCATTTACGCAATTTTCGCCATGGGCTTCAACCTCGCCCTGGGCCATACCGGCATCCTTTCCTTTGGGCACGCCGCGTATTTCGGCCTGGGTTGCTATGTCACCGGAATGGCTTTGCGGTATCTTGAGTTGGGCGTGTTCCCCGCCCTTTTACTGGGAACGCTCGCGGCGGGCTTGGCTGCTCTGGCGCTGGCCGCCCTGGCGGTGAAAAGGCAGGGCGTCTACTTTGCCATGATTTCCCTGGCTTTTTCCCAAATGCTGTACTTTCTGGCCCTTTCGCCCCTTAAAGGCCTGACAGGCGGCGAGGACGGCCTCAAGTTTATCCCTAAGCTGGCCATTGAATTTCCTGCGCCGCTGGACTTGAGCAAGCCTTTGTCCGCCTATTTTTTCACCCTGTTTTTCTTCGCATTGGCTATATTCGCCATGCGCCAGGTTTTAAATTCGCCCATGGGACGGCTGCTGCCGGCCATTCGGGAAAACGAAGCCCGAGTCAAGTCTTTAGGCTTTCCTTCACACGCCTTAAAAATCATGTCCATGGCGATTTCCGGCCTTTTTTGCGGCCTTGCCGGGGGGCTTTTGACCGTGTACCTGGGGTATGTTCCATTATCCACCCTGCATTGGTTCACCTCCGGCTCGATTATGATGATGACCATTTTGGGCGGCATGCAAAGTTTTTCCGGGCCTATCGTGGGAGTCCTCGTCTTTCTATGCCTCCAGGATGTAACCGGCAATTTTACGGAGCGTTGGGAGCTGTTTTCGGGAACCCTCTTCATGGCGCTGATTCTGCTCTTCCCCCAGGGCGTTGCGGGGACCATCAGACAGCGGGTGCGGCGCCGCATGGCGCCGGCGATCCCGGAGCAGCAAACATGATTATCAAAGCGGAAAAACTGACCAAGAAATTCGGCGGGCTCGTGGCCGTGGATCAGGTGGATTTTACGTTGGCCGCCGGAGAATTCAAGTCCATCATCGGCCCGAACGGGGCCGGTAAAACCACCCTGTTCAACCTGATAGCAGGGGCAGAGCCCGTGGACGGGGGACGAATATTATTTCAAGGCGATGAAATCACTAACCTTCCCCAGGAGCGCATTGCGCGGATGGGCGTCGTCAAAACCTGTCAGACATCCCAATTTTTTCCCTCCTTATCGGTAATGCAGAATTTAAGCGTAGCCGCCCAGCCTCCCAGTTCATGGCGTTCTCTTTGGCGCGGAAAAGGGCTTGCCCAAAAAACGCTCAGGCAGGCAAAAGCCGTACTAAAGCAGGTCGGCCTTGAAAGCGCCGCCGACTGTCCGGCGGAAGCCCTATCCCACGGGGAAAGGCGCTATTTGGACTTAGGGCTGGCTCTGGCGGCCAATCCCAAGGTTTTGCTCCTGGATGAGCCGACCGCCGGCATGAGTCCGGCGGAAACCCGCCAGGCCGCAAGGCTTATAAAGCATCTTGCCCAGGAATTCAGCCTATCCGTAATCCTGGTGGAGCACGACATGGGGGTGGTCATGGAAGTTTCGGACCGGGTGCTGGTGATGAACGAAGGGCGGATTTTTGCGGAAGGGGCGCCGCAGGAAATAAGGCGAAATCCCGACGTGCAAAGGATCTACCTTGGAAAGGGGAGGGCGGCGTGCTGACAGTCGACACGGTTCAGGTCTGCTACGGAAAAAGCCCGGCTGTGCAGGATGTCTCGCTGCGCGTGGCGCCGGGGGAAACCGTGCTGCTTCTGGGCAGAAACGGCGCCGGCAAAAGCACCTTGCTGAAAAGCATCATGGGCGTGGAGCCTCCCTGTTCCGGCCGCATAATCTTCCAAGATCGTCCGATTACAGGCTCGTCCCCCTGCAAAATCGCCCGGCAGGGCATATGCTACATCCCCGAGGACAGGCAGGTTTTCAGCAATCTTTTGGTCCTGGAAAATCTGGAAATGGGCATGCTGGCCCATAAGAATAGGCTGGATCGCCGTGAGAGTCTTGAACGGGTTTTCAGCTACTTTCCCCGGCTTAAAGAAAGATTAGGGCAACAAGCCGGCAGCCTTTCGGGCGGCGAACAGCAGATGCTTGCCATAGCCCGCGGCCTGGTGTCCAAGCCCCAATTGATGCTGGTGGATGAGCCTACGGAAGGATTGATGCCGATTCTGGTGGATGAAGTGGCAGGCATTTTGCGCCGGTTAAGGGAGGAAGGCGTGGCCATTTTGTTGGTGGAGCAGAATTACCCCATGGCCATGAGCCTGGGGGAAGATCTGAGCGTGTATTTTATGGAAAAAGGAAGAATTCTGAAACACGGCAATATTAAAGAGTTCCTAGCAGGCTTTGACGATCCGGACCATTGGATGAAGATGTAACATCCCGGCGACGCCCGTCATAGATGGGCGCCCCAGGCAGAGCAGTACCGTGCCTGGGCGCGTCAGCGCAGTAGGTGCGACCTATGTGGTTGGTTAACGTCTATAAACTCAGGCGGACGAACGACCCATCCAAATCCAAACAAAAAGCATGAATTCAACCCACGCCGTTCGCCCGCCGGACTTGCCTAATTTCTTCAAGCACTTCGGCCGCACCTTTTGGCCTTCGGCCCCAGGCATTGCATGCCCGGGCCACCCAAAAACAAGAAGCGCAATCTTGAGATCACGCAAAGCCTGGCGCTTGCTTGCTCATGGCGGCGATTTGGTCCAGAAGATCCAGGCGTTTTTCATCGTCCGCCTCAAAGAAGTTGACCACGCCCAAGAATTTCCAGATCTTTTTTCCGAAGGAAAGCACCTTTTTCATGTGCGGAGGCACGTTGTCGTTATAAGGATTGGGCCCCATGGATTCCAGGCTGGCGGCCACCTTCTCAAGTTCCGCGGGGATTCGCTCCATGCGCCCCACGGTGGAAAAGGTGTAGGTCAGGCCCGTGAGCATGGAATTGTCGCTGCCGTTGAATTTGGTGCGGTAGTCCTTTTTGTAGATGACCAGGGGCTTTTGCACGGCGAAAGCTATGCCGGTTTCCACCACGCCGCCTTCGTCCGGGGTTCTGCCGTTCATGTTAAAAACCAGGTAATCGCAGCCTTCAATGATTTGATACACGTCCACGGAGAATATGGCCCGGTTTACGAATTGATTGATGCGCCGGAACATCTTGTTGGTCACCCTGGGGTCGTTGGCCAGGCCCATGACGTATTTTTCCAAGCCGTCCCGTTGGGGCAGGAAGGTGTCATATCCCGCTTTTTCCAAAACGTCCGCAATCGCTTTCATCCCCCACTGCTCTTCGGGGCAGAACAAAGGCCCGGAGCAGTACACCCTCTTTTTTGAATGCTTCATGCTAACCTTTCTGAATTTTTAATCGTTGCTATAATTGCTCGTAAAGGCGCTTAATCTCCTCTTTGCCGTGCGTTCTTTCCAGGCGCCTGACCGTGAAATGCCCCTTGGCCATACATTGGAAATGATTCATGAATAACGTGTTAACAAGGCTTCCGCCCGCGGCGCCTATGATGGGAATGGCCGAGGCGGCGGCTTTTTCGGAGACGACTATGCCGAACCGGGAAGCTATGGTAGAAATAAGACGCACCAAGGCCGGAGCGGTCCCGTCAACAGCGCCCTTTCTGGCAAGGTATTCCACCGCTTCCCCCACGGTCCGGGACAAAGCCGTCCGTACGGCGTAATATCCGGTTTCACCAGCGTCGTCGCCTTCGCTGCGGCCTCCCAGGGCGAACACCTCCAGTCCGGCCGCCAGGGTGGAGGGGGACCTTATATTCTCGCCGTTTTCCCGGGCGATATCCAGGATGGATCGAAACATGATGACCGTGGAAATCGGCAGTTCCACGGACAGGGCGGCCAGGCCGAATGCGCCGCCGGCGGCGCCGGAAGCGGCTGCAGCCGCTTTATGAAAAAAATTGGAGGCCTTGGGCTGTGAATCTTGATTCATGGTCATGACCGCGGCGCCCACGGCTTTTTCCAAAGCTGTCTTGGTTGCGATTTTCACCGCGCTCCCCATTTTTTTCGGCAGCATGTCAAAGCCCTGCTCGATGGGAGCGCCAAGGGCGTTGGACAACTTGACCGCCAATCCGGGATTTTCCAGCAGGCGTTTGGCTTCCTTAAGCTCTTTCAGTTCCTTTTCGTTAAGGCCCATAAGGCCGCCTTCCTTCCTATCGCTGATTGTTTCGGGCTCTGTCCAAAAGCAGGGAGAAACGCTCAACCTGCCTTTGATAATAAGGGGCGCTCAGGTCGTAGTAACGGGCTTTTTGCGCAAATTGCAGGGCGCCCTTCAGGTCCCCTGCAGCATAAAGGCATTCCGCCACGGTGTCCAGGACGGAGGGCTTTTCCGGGGCCAGGGCGTAGGCGACTTCCGCGTATTTTATGGCCATGGCCGGACTAATGAACTTTTGGTCTTTGGCGGTGGAAAGAATTCTGGCGAACAAATCCAGGGCGTCCACATATTGGGGCATTTTTTCCAAGGCGTCCTGCAGGATTTTGATGGCCTCCACATACCGCTCCTGGCGATAAAGCGTTTTCGCGTCTTGAAACTGGGCGCGCAAGGCGCGGTATTCCGCGGTTTTTTCGATATAAGACTTGGGGGGGCTGCTGTATTTGCCGTAGGCGTTATCCTGGCATTCCAAGGCTTTGTCCAGATCTCCGTTTTCATAATAGGCGGCGCTGGCGGCGTCCCACACATAAGGGTAGCAAGGCCGGAATTTAAGGACTTTTTCCGCAAGCTCCAAACTTTTTTTGGGGTCCTTCACTGCGGAGTCCTTGGCATTGGCGTACAAATAGGTCAGGGCGGCCAATGCCTTGGGATAGTCGGGCAATACCTCCAGGGCGGCGTTGAACTCCTTTTCCGCCTCGGAGAACTTGTCATTGCGATAGGCTTCCCAGCCCGCTTCCACGTGCTTTTCGTATTCCATGTCGTAGGCGAACATGGGACTGTAGGAAACTCCCACCCGGGATCCGCTTTTCATGCCCATGAGACGCACTTCCGTCCCGGCTTCGGTTTTTTCGTAGAGCAGGGAAAAACTCCGGTTTTCCACCCTATGGGCTTTCATGTTAAGGTCCCGCACCCGCACGTAGTCCCGGGCGAAGGTGAATCCCTTGGGCCAATACGCCTTTTCCAGCCATTCGTCATCAGCGGTGACAATGCGGAAGTCTTCCTGGGAGTTGAAATAGACCTTGCAGCTTTTGTCGATGAATATTCCGGTATGCAGCACTTCGTCCGGCGCCAGGTCGAAATGCTTGCGGGTGACGATGTAGAGCTTGCTCCTTTCGTCATTGGCCCGCCGGATTCTATCCCGTCTGGCGAAGAAGTCGGGCGTCTGTTCAATATAGGGGAACTCCAGCAGATATCCGCTTTGGGGCAATTGCTCTTGAATTTCCCGGCCCCGGGATTGCTCGGTAAAGGTGTAATCCAGGGCCGTGATCACGTATTTGGACGCCGGGATGGTTATGTCCGGCGAAATCCTGGCTGCTATAAGATCATCCTCTTTATATAAAATATCACCATCCTTAATATTCCCCCCTTCAAAATGGTAGTTGTCCGCCGTGCTCTCCCCCATGAGGGCCGCCACTTCCTCCGAAGAGCCCATGGTGATGAAGCCCGCATACCAGCCTTCGGGCCGCCGGTTGATCCGGTATGAAGCCCGGCCTCTGAAGCTGTATTCGGAAAAATAAAAGATGGAGGCGAAAAACCACCGGTGGCCCCCGGCGCCCGGAAAGTAAATGACCAGGACGTCGTCCTTTTCCATTTTGGCGGATATGGGCGCCTTTGCATCCAGTTCGGAAAGATGGCAGACCGCCATGCGCGAGTTGGTGAACGTGATGGGGTACCAGGTGCGGGAGTACTGAATCCGGGTCTGCTCCAGCGGGATGTATTTTCCATCCCTGAAGATATACATGCCGTATTCATCGGGTTTGCTTTTCAGCTCAAAAGCGGCGGCGCCGGCTAAAGCAGGGGATAGAATGCAAAAAAGAACGCATAGGAGAAACATATTCAGCGGGATGGATTTTGAACGTGAATGAGGCATACAGCCGACCTCCGTTTAGCAGGCGGAAAAAGCTGCCATTTTAAAAACTCCGCTTTTTAAAACGGCCTTTTCATAAAAGAAGGAACATGAATCGACATAAAGAGGACAATAGACTCGTCCGCCGGACCCGCCGCCCTCATCAGCGAGCCGTCTTTCATATTCCAATTGAAGTGGCGTCCTACATGCTCATGGGATGCGCCGGAAATAACGGCATGCACTCCCGTTTATCCCCGCGTCCCAGATAAGGCATGATAATATAGAATGGCCCTGGTTTGCAAGGCGCCAGGGATTTTAAACCAAGATACAGTCATTCCAGTAATTTGCTTTTTCATTTTTTGCGCTTTTAACCTCCATTTCGCTGCAGTTCCACAACGACGCTGGATCCCCGTTTCCGGAAATGACGGATGGCGGCGATGGTAGGGTGGCCCAGGCAGGCTTTTTTGCCTGGGTTTGAAGAACAAAAGGCGCGGCCATATAAGAATGCAGAAATTGGGCACGGTTGGCGGGCGCACGGATCTGCTTGCATTCATGCTTTTGTTTGGCTTTGGAAAAGGCGTTCGTCTGCGGGAGATTGATGGCTTCTATCACCTCAAAGGCCGCTCCTACTGCGCTGACGCGCCCAGGCAGGATGCTGCTCTGCCTGGGGCGCCCATTATCATCGGTTGCGGCATTGATCGTCATCCCGGCAAGGACGATCCGCTTTTCAGGATCTTTCGCAAACCGGAAACCCGCGTCCTTTCAGGCTTACCATGGAATATGATAACTTGTTTGAACGCAACTCAGTATTGTGGGGGGCTCGCTTCTAACAAGCCGCAAAAACAGCTTATTGAAGAGAGGATGCGCCAACCTGCGCAAAGACGTTTACAAGCCTACGATAGCCGCAGCCCTGACGGGCGAGCCGTCTCCGCGCTCTATGGCAAGCGGGAAGCAGCAAAAGATAAAATCCCCGGCCGGCAATTTTCCCAGATTGGCCAGGTTTTCAATAATCAGCACCTTTTGTCCCAGCAGAATGTTGTGCACAGGCAAATCCTCGGAATCCACGGCGTCTATGGAAAGGGCGTCCACGCCCACGCCTTTGATAGGCGCCTGAATCAGCCACTCGGCGGCCTCAGGCGTTAAGACGGGAAATCCGGAAAAATACTTTTCCCCGCCCCAAAAGGCGTCCCAGCCCGTGTATAGGAGAATAAAATCCATGGGCCTGCTCATGCACCCCGTCTGCTTTAGAAAATCCAGACTGACAGGCTTTGAACCGAGGGGCCGGCAGTCCACAACCTCTCCCTGGCCGCAAAAGGCCTCCAAAGGCAGGGCGTCTATGGTGTTGCCATGGGATAAAAGATGAGCGGGAGCGTCCACATGCGTGCCCGTGTGAGAGGACAGGGTCAAAAGCCGCTCCACACAGCCTTCCTTTTTCAAGCTGGCGGCGATCCGGATTTCCGGGCTGGGATCGCCGGGAAAAACCGGCATTTCCGGGGTGATGGGGCGTGACAGGTCAATGACTTGCATAGAATCAATTCCCGGAGACGGACACCCTGGTCATGGTGAAAATCAGTTTTTCCTCCATGGAAGCCCTTTTGATCGTCAAGGTGACGGATTCTCCCACTGGCCCGCGCATTTTTTCCTGGATCAGCTTGTCAAACTCCATGCCTTCGGTGGGCTCGTTATTGATATGGGTGATGACGTCCCCTTTTTCCACGCCCACCCGCTTGGCGGGCATGCCTTCCAGCACGTCCAGAACGACCAGGGGGCCTCTGTGATTGAATACGTTGGGGTCGAACAATTGGCCCACATTAAGGCCCATTCCCCCGAACTTCTGGTCCTGGGAGCAGCCGGTTACGGCCGGGAGCCCCAATAGGACGATAAGCGCCAACACCGTAAAGAACGGTATATAGAAAGCCTTTGTTCTCATATGCTTTCCTTTCCGGTCATCATGATGTCCCTTCCTCTTGCCAGGACCATTGCTTGGAGATGAACAGGATGTATCGATATTCCTCCATGGAGCCTTTTTCCCGCTCCCCGTCCATCAATGCCTTGATTTCCTCGTTGATGCGGTCCCTTTCCGGCTCCATGTCCATTTCATCCTCCACAATCACCTGGGCGGAGTATATGTTTGCGGACACGCTGAAGCCGGGGAATTTCAGCCTTTTTTGTTTTTTTTCGTCTTGTGCGGACGGTTTTTCAAAGCCGAGGCGGTTAAGGGCTTTTTCCAGCTTGGCGAAAGCCCACGGCCTGGCGCCAGTCAGGTCCACCGTCAAAATCAGGAAAAAGGAGGTCTCCTCGTCGGTTTCTTCCCCGGCAGACGCCCCGTGCTGGAATTCCTCTTCCGAAGCGGCATGCTTTTTTTGCTGGTTTTTCAGCCATTTGGTAAAGTATTCCTGCTTGCGAGCCTCGTAAGCCAGGATGCTTTTCAGAGTTTCGTAGTTCTTATCCGAATACTCAACATCCTGCACGTTTGCTTTGTGGAAAGTTTGGGCGATAAGCTCGCTCTGGGGCGCCGGGATTTTTCCCAGCTCCCTTTTAATGCGCTCAAAGTCTTCCAGATTTTTTCTGAGATGCCCGTTTTCCATGGAGTTCATTTAAAACTGATCCCGAGGATAGAAAAAAATGGAAAGTTCACGCAACCGGGAGCATTTATCAAACCAACCCTTAAAAACCGTCAGCCCAAATTTTGTTAAGGGGCGGCAGTTTGATACCGGTTGCAGCCTGTATTCGTCATGATGCAATAATACCTTTCCATCCCTTGGAGGGCAAGAAAAACAACGGTTAAATGCCGGCCCCTTCCTTTTCAGCCTTGACCTTTAAGGCTTTGTTCATCATTTCAAACCCCGTTTTTGTGCGCTCCATGACGGTTTTGGGTATAAAAGGCGAGAGCAGGCCGGAAAACTCCTGTCTGTGCACATGCAAGACGCCCCCGCCGGGCTGCGGATGGATTTCAAAAATATGCTCTCCGTCGGCCAGGCCGGGAAACAAAACGCCGCCTTTCCAGGCAAATATTTTTTGAGGGGTGCAGCGGGTGACCTTGGGGTGAAAGGTCAAAATGCGTTTTGTTCCAGGCATCCTGGGACGGCAGGTCAACCTGGCGCCAAAGGCGGGGCGCCCTGCAGACTCCAGAATAAACGGATTCCATTGCCCATACCCGTCTAAATCCGTGAGGATGGACCACACAAGCCCGGCGGAAGCGTTAATAACAATTTCCGTATGGATTTTTCGCATGACGGCCCCTCCTTAATACAGTCGGAAGATCAGGCCAGGGGGAGCTTTAGAGGGCGTCGGCTTTGGGTGAAAATGCTACGTAATCAACAGCGCTTAAAAAGGATCATGCAGCCTTAAAGCTGAAGATTTTCTCTGGCGGTCAAATACAGGCAAACCTTGTCCAGCAGTTTGCGCACGTCAAAGGGCTTGGGTAAAAATCCGTCAAACCCGGCATCCATCATTCTTTCTTCATCTTCATTGGAGACGAATCCGGTCAACGCAATGATGGGAATAGCCCCTGTTTTGGCGTCCGATTTTAAGATTTTCGTCGCTTCCATGCCGTCCAGAAGCGGCAGGCCCAAATCCATGAGGATGAGGTCCGGCAGGTCCGCCTGGGCCATTTCCAGGCCCTGTTTGCCGTTGGCGGCCACGGACACGGAGCAATAACAAACCTTTTCCAAAAGATCATGAAGAAGGACTCTATTTGTCTCGGAATCCTCTACGACCAACACTTGTTTTTCCATACTTTTCCATCCCCCGGTCAACCTGCGGATTAAGGCGAATCCTGCAAATTGCTTCTATCCGGCGGCAGACTGCGCTTCTTCCTTGCTCGCCCATGGGCAAATGCCTATGGGAAGCGTGAACACAAAGCAGCTCCCTTGATGTCTGCCTTCACTTTCCACCCAAATTCTACCCCCATGCAACTCTACCAAACGCTTCGCCAGGGGAAGACCCAAGCCCGTACCCGGCGTCTTGCCGGAAAGGCCTGCACTGACCTGGTAAAAATCGTCAAATACCCGCTTCTTGTCGTCTCCTTCGATGCCGATTCCCGAATCCCGCACAAACACTTCAATCCATCCCGGATTATCGTCCTGATCCTGGGAACCCCCCCCGTCCGCAGGATCATGGATCACCCTGGCGCCCACGCAGATGGCGCCGTTGTCCGGGGTGAATTTTGCGGCATTGGATAACAGATTGAAAAGGATCTGTTTTAATTTGGTGTGGTCTGCCAGTATGGCCATTTCCTTGATTTCGTCCGAGACGTCCACGGTGATGTCTATTCCGTGTTTGAAGGCCTTTTCCCGGATGAGATGCAAACTGCTTTCCAGGATAAAGGAAATCAGCAGAGGCTCCACCTCCAGCTTCATTTCCCCGGACTCCACCCTGGAAAGGTCCAGGATGTCGTTGATCAAATCCAAAAGGTGCTTGCCCGACTCCAAAATATCGTTGACGTACTGCTTTTGCTTGGTATTGAGACCGCCGAAATACTCTTCCTGCAATACCTGGGAAAAGCCCAAAATGGCGTTTAAGGGCGTACGCAACTCGTGGCTCACGCTGGAAAGAAAATCGCTTTTGGCCCGCTTGGCGTGCTCCAGGGCCAGGCGAAGCCGATGCACGCGTTGGCTTTGCTCCTCCTCCCTTTCCTGCAGCTTTTTATATTGATGAGTCATCTTGGCCACCGCCTGGGCGCTGAATACGGCGTCAGCCAACTTTTCACAATCCTTTTCCAGGGACTCAATAACCTCACGGGGGATGGACGCGCCTTTTTCCGTTCGCAAGTGTAAGACGCCCAACGCGCCGAATTCCCTGGCTACTAGCGGAATGGAAAGATCTCCGTGATCGGAAATCCCGCCCTGGGCGTTAAGATGGTCCGAATCGTCCAGGCCAAAGGCATAGGCGCCGGGCTTGCCGGTTTGAAAAGCCAGGCCGCACAAACACGTCCCCACTTTCACCTGGTCGCCGCAGGGGGGAGGATTGTCATCCATCCCGGTTCGCGCGGCCAGATTTAAAACCTGCTCTTTGGCGTCCAGCAAAAACAAGCTCCCGCCGCGAGTGGCGATCGAAGCGTATTTTTTCAGGACGCCGTCCAACCCTTCCCGGACAATGGAGTCCACATCCGTTATCCGCAGGATCTCGCAGGTATGCTGAAGCCCAAGATTCCTGGCTAACTGCCCGGCGGCCCTTCCTTTTCCCGCCCTGGAAAGCCCGCCGGCATGGCCGGAATTGTTGGCTGTTTTTTCAGGATCTGTTTCCATTACACCCGTACGAAAAGAGGATTGCCCGCCATGTATACATCAGGCAGGGTTGCCGAAATCTTCAGGCCGCCGGGAAAATCCGCGTCGGCAGGCGGCTCGGATCGATATCTGTGAAATGAATCACTCTTATATTAACACAGTTCTGAAAATAATCTGTGAAATGCGTTACCGTCACAATATGACCTATTTCACAATAGCCAAAAAAACTAGGTGTAAGGCAGCTCGGCCATCTCCACCAGCTTGCTCGGGCTCGTGTCCGGATGCTTGCGTTTGATGGACAGAATTTCCTCTTTGGCGGAAAAGAATGCGTCCACAACCACTGGATCGAACCGCAGGCTTCTGCCTTCGGCGATAATGGCGAAGGAGTCCTCTACGGATATGGGCTCCTTATAGGGCCTCCGCGAAGTCAGGGCGTCAAAGACGTCCGCCACGGCGCTGATTCTGCCCACAAGGGGGATCTGTCTTTCGCACAACCCGTTGGGATAGCCGGCGCCGTCCCATCTTTCATGGTGCGTCATGGCAATGACCTCGGCCAGCTTGATAAATCCCACGTCCGAACCCTGAAGGATTTGGGCGCCGATAACCGTATGGCGCTTCATGATCTCCCATTCTTCAGGCTCCAAACGCCGGGGCTTTAAAAGAATCCGGTCCGGAATGCCGATTTTTCCAATGTCGTGCATGGGGGCTGCGTACAGGATGGATTCCAGGATTTTCTGCCCCAGGCCGATTTCCCTGGCAATGGCCACGCTGTACTGGCTCATGCGCTGAATGTGGTCGCCGGTGTGCTCGTCCTTGTATTCAGCAGCCCGGCTGAGGCGGTGAATGGTGTCCAGGGAGGCGTCCTTGACCCTTTCATAGGCCAGTTCCAACTCCCTGGTCCGCTTGGCGATCTCGGTTTCCAGGTCCCTTTGGTACGACCGCATATGGTCGTTATAGGCCTTGATTTTCAGGGAATTGGCGACCCGGGCCTTTAGTTCCAGCTTGTCCACGGGCTTGGTGAGAAAATCGTCTGCGCCCGCGTCCAGGGCTTTTACCCGGTCGTCCACCTCTTTGAGGGCGGTGACCATGATGATGGGGATGATGCGGGTGTCTTCGTTGGCTTTGAGGCGGCGAGCCACCTCAAAGCCGTTGACGCCGGGCATCATAATATCCAATAAGACCACGTCGGGAGGCGTTTCCCGAACAATATCCAACGCTTCTTCACCGCTGTGCGCTTTGAAAAACTCATAGCCCATAGGCAAAAGCATGGCTTCCATGAGACGGAGGTTTCTTTCCTCGTCGTCGACGGCCAATACCCTGGGTTTTATCGGCATGCTCTATTCTCCCTTGGCTTCAACCTATGCTCGGACAGTTCCGGACGGCAAAAACGCATACCCGCAGAGCCTTGTAACTCCGTCATTTACATTCTAAAAGGAGTCCTGATGGACGAATTCGCTTATTTCCTTGCGCTTGGGAGCGCCCGAATCCTTGGCGATATGCCCCATGGGAACCATGGCCACCAGCTCCATGCCGTCGGGCAGATTCACGATCTTGCCCGCAGCGTCCTGGTCGAACAGACCCACAACCACCGTGCCCAGGCCAAGGCTTCTGGCCGTCAGGCAAAGGCTTTGGGTTGCAATGCCCAGATCAAACAGCATCCAGTCTCCGAACTTGGTCGTGACCTGATCCTTGTAAAAACCGGAGGAGTTTTTCTTGCCGCAAACCACCAGAACGAGGGGCGCTTCCACCATGGCCTTGGATGCAGGATTGCCCTTGCCCAAGGTGGCCGCCAGCTTTTCCTTGATCTCAGGCTTCTTGACCACCACAATTTCCCAAACCTGCGTGTTGGCCCAGGAAGGAGACCATTGCACAGACTCCAGCACCTGCTGCAGCATGGATTCATCCACTTCCTTGTCCAGATACCGACGTACGCTTCTTCTTTCCTTGATGAGCTTCAGCATTTCCGACATAATACACCCCCGTAATCACAAACCTCAAAAGCGGTTTTAAGGATTGCGCAGTCTGAGTTGAGGGCCGGAACAACAGCTGTATTTGGTTCCGACTCCTATTATCAATAAAAATGGAGATGGGCGATTTGTCAAGGCATCCGTGCCGCAATGCCGACCCAACCGCCCGTCTCTTGTACCCTTTCAACGGAAAAACGGCAAGCGTCCAGTGCTTCCAGCACCAGATCCTTTTTCTCCGCCATGATTCCCGAAGCAATAAAAATGGAGCCCGGCGCCATAATCTGGGGAAGTCCGGGAATAAGCATCACGTTGGCTTCCGCCGTGATGTTGGCCGCAACCATGTCAAAGGCGCCTTCCACAATTCCCGCCAGAAGATCCCCCAGCCACAACCCGAAATCACTGTCCGGAACCCGGTTGCATGTTAGGTTCTTGGCGGCCGCCTCCAGGGCGTCCATGTCGTTGTCGCAGCCATAAACCTTGCGGGCGCCCAGCTTATACGCCCCTATCATGAGAATGCCTGATCCCGTACCCACGTCCAGAAACCGTTCCGGCGCCTTTTTAAGGCATTCCGTTTCGATCATTTCCAGGCACACGGCCGTGGTCGGATGGGTCCCCGTGCCAAAGGCCATGCCCGGATCCAACTCGATGAGCATGCGCTTTTCCGGGTTTTCGTAGTCCTCCCAACTGGGCTTGATGACCAGGGACTTGCCGATTTCAATGGGGTGAAAATGGGCCTTCCACGCTGTCTCCCAGGGCTGGTCGTCCTGCTCCGAAAAGCTGACGGAGAAATCCGTCAGGACCGATCCCTTGAGATCTTCCAGAGCCCCGGTCAAATCCGCCTTGCGCCCTTCGAACAAATCGTCCAAGGGCAAAAAGGCCGTGACGCTGTGCTCCTTGCTGTCCGGAATGCTGGATCCCGAGCCGTCCTGGACCATGCCGGTTTCGCCGGGCGTCGTCATTTCCAAGCCTTCCGCGCCGTGCTCCATGACCAGATAGGAGACCATTTCCTGGGCCAGTTCCGGCTCAGCGGCTTCAAATACGATTTTTATTTCCATCCATTGCATAGAATATTACCTGCGATTGTGTTTGGCGACGCCGGTAACCAGGGCCGCCGGCTCCACGGTCCCGGAGCCGAACCGGTCCCATATGCCGTCCAGGGCCTGGTTCAGCTTCTTTTTTCTCTCCGATGCCGTGGGATCGTCAAATAAGCCGGGCTGCCAGGCCTGGCCGGGCGTTACCAACTGGGACAGGGTCACGCCCAGTAGGCGGACCGGTTTGCTGCCGACCAGGGTCTTTTGTAGCAGTTTTTTGGCGTGTGTGTAAATCTCTCCGGGATCGTCCGTGGGAGATTCCAGGGTGACGGACCGGGTGATCTGGACAAAGTCAGCGTATTTTACCTTGATGTTAACAGTCCGGCCTGTGGCTTCTTCCTTGCGCATGCGCCTTGCCACCCTTTCGGAAAGGAACAGCATCCACTTATAGGCCTCTTCCAGAGTGTAGACGTTATGGTCAAAGGTGATCTCCCGTCCGATGGATTTGGCGGCGCCCGGCGGCTCCACGGGGCGGTCGTCCATACCCCGGGCGAAGGCGTAAACCAGCTCCCCGTTTTTGCCGAAATTGGCGGAAAGCATTGCTTTGGTCAGTTTTCTGACGTCGTGGATCGTCTTCACGCCCAGGCTGCGCAATTTGTCTCGGGAAGCCGGACCCACGCCCCACAGCCTTGAGATGGGCAGGGGATCCAAAAATTCCTGGGTCTTATCCGCGGGCACGACCAGCAGGCCGTTGGGCTTGCACAGATCCGAGGCGATCTTGGCGACCAGCTTGTTCTTGGCGACCCCGGCGGAAGCCGTAATGCCCAGGGACGATTCTATCTGCTTGCGGATATTGGCGGCGATTTCCTCCCCGGACCCGAAAAGCCGTTTGGAGGAGGTGACGTCCATGAACGCCTCATCCAGGGAGATGGGCTCCACAAGCGGCGTGTATTGGTGGAAGATTTCAAAAACCTTGCGGGAAATCTCCTGGTAGCGGGCCCTCCTCACAGGCAGGAAAACCCCGCGCGGACAGAGCTTCCTGGCCGTGACAATGGGCATGGCCGACCGCACGCCAAGGGCCCTGGCCTCGTAGGAGGCGGAGCACACCACGCCGCGATTGCTCGCCCCTCCCACAATCACGCATTGGCCCCTTAAATCCGGGTTATCCAAGAGCTCCACGGAGGCGTAAAACGCGTCCATGTCTACGTGGATAATCAGGTTTTCCGTCATGAAGGTCTCTCCAGCCTTGAATTCTCCCAACAATATTAATCTTTTGGAAGGCAAGGTCAATTGCTTTGACAAAAAGGGGGTTTTAAAATAGTCCTTGAAAAGATGTTGCACCCCAAAGTCAATGCAAGGAGGTTTATATCATGTATTTCAACGCACCTGGAAAAGAAAACACAAAAGCGACTCTGGAAGCAGCTTATAAACGCGCTCAGGAATTGGGCGTCAACGAAATCGTCCTGGCCTCCAGCAAGGGCGACACCGCCTACGCAGCCCTGGAAATCTGCAAGGGCATGAAGATCACGGCGGTCACCTACCACTGCGGGTTCACCACCCCCTTTGTGTCCGTGATGAAAGAGGAAATCAAGCAGGACCTGGAAAGCAAAGGCGTCCGGGTGATTTCCGCAACCCACGCCCTGTCCGGCGTGGAGCGCTCCCTCATGAACAAATACAACGGCGGCCTGTGCCCTGTGCTGATCATGGCCGACACCCTCAAGCTCTTCGGCCAGGGCCCCAAGGTGGCTGTGGAAGTCAGCATCATGGCCGCCGACGGCGGCGCGCTCACGGGCGCGGACATCATTGCCGTGGGCGGCTCGGGGCGCGGCGCGGATTCGGCTTTGGTGATCAAGCCCGCCGGCCAGTCCCATGTCTTTGATATGAAAATCCGCGAGATCATCTGCAAACCCAGGGAATTCTAATAGGGCGATTTGTAGTTGCGAGGTCTCCTCGGTTGTTGTAATTGCGGGGGGTCCCCGCTCGTAATCGCGAGGTTTCCGCGCCGGCAATCAACCGCATGCCATTTGTAGCGGCAGGCCCCCGTGCCTGCCCAAGGCGCGCTCTGCGCGTCTTGAAAAAGCGCCGAAAGATCTCCTTGCCCCGTAGCCGCTGGGCTTGCCCTGCCAGTAGTCGCTGGGTTTGCCCTGCCAGTAGTCGCTGGGCTTGCCCTGCCAGTAGCCGCTGGGCTTGCCCTGCCAGTAGCCGCTGGGCTTGCCCTGCCAGTAGCCGCTGGGCTTGCCCTGCCAGTAGCCGCTGGGCCTGCCCTGCCAGTAGTCGCGAGGTTTCCTATCCTGTAGTTGCAGGGTCTCCTCGCATTGTGCGCGGTCTCCGCGCCGGCAATCCACCAAATTCAATTTGCAGGGGCGGGGCTTGCTACGCCTGTCATAACGCCAATGTTATTCCGGCTGAAGGATCGAAAATGGAAATGCATGCTGTTCCGTTCCGGAATTCGAACTTATCCGTATGCCAGCGGTTGCCTGAACTGCGGGCTGGTTTTCTGCCCGTCCGATCCCAAGGCCATGAGCGGCTACTTTCAACGATGCCCCATAGCCGGGCGCCCGGACCAGCAGGCGGGTGATTATGATCCGATAGAAAAATGCCATATTTGCGGAGGCGACAAGGTTGAGCCCGGCCTCTTGAAAGGCAGAAGCAACCATCTTAAAAATGGAGCTTTTTTATACGGCCGCTACTTCAGCCCCGGCCATTTGAAGGAAAAAATGACCTTTCCAACAGGTGTGGAGACGGTTGGCGCCATATTGGTCTGCCGGGACTGCGGAACGATTTTCCTGGAAGTGCATCCATTTAAGCTGGTTGCGTTCATAAAAACGAAATGCGAGCCGGATTACGCGGCGTCTGTTTTAAAAGAATCGCCGCCTCCGCCCCTGAAATGATGGGGGCCAAGTTGTTATTAGCCGCTTATGCTGATCTAACGGAAAATGCACTTTTTTGAAAAAGACGATTGACAAACCCGGCTAAGGCTGGTACTCACCACCTTCGCACGGGGGAGGTCAAACCCGGCGCAACAAGGGCCGTTAGCTCAACTAGGCAGAGCAGCTGACTCTTAATCAGAAGGTTGAAGGTTCGATTCCTTCACGGCCCACTTTAAAAAAATAATAGGTTACGTCATTTGCGGCGTAACTTTTTTTTTGTTCGGTAAGCTCCCGGCAAGCGTCGGGCATAAAAAAGGCGTTGGAATTGCTTCCAACGCCTTTTTTGCCGTTTCATGGCGGGCTTTTATCAAGGACCGAGCCGAAGGCAAGGGCGCGCCCGCCTGTCTACTTCCAGGGGGGCGCCCCTCCTTAAAGCCCTGCTGCTTTTTGCAATGCAAAGCAAGCCTCTTCCGTTCCGATCCGGTTGTCGTTATTGACGTCCGCGTCGGCGAATACAGGCTCCCCAGGCACATTGCCGCTTGCTATCTGAAGGGCGATCACTGCGTCCGCCATATCCACGGAGTTATTGTGGTCAATATCCCCGGGCGCGGCGGCCGCGTTCCTTCTGGTGAATTGCGAGATATTCAGGACGGCGACATGGGCCTCGGTCCCAAAGCCGCACAGCGCAAACACCAGATCGCCGGACATCTCAATTTCGCCGATGCGGCTGTCCGAGACCTCGTCGATGTCGGCCAGCCATTCAGGAGCGGCGGGATCGCCCATGTCCAGAATGTTGACGTTGTTGTCTATCAGGACGGAAGCCAGCGGGGTTTCCATGGCAAGTCCTTCGACGAATCCCGGGAAGCCCCCCACGACTTGCGGCGCGGCTGGCGTTGATACGTCAAATGCCTTGAGAACGCCGTCGGCTCCGTCCCGCACTCCCAGATACAGCAAATTTCCGGATACGTCCATGGAAGGAGGCCAAATAAGCTCCACGACCACTTCTCCGATTTTTAGGGGTGCTGCGGGATTGGAAACGTCGATGATATGCACGGCGCTGCCCCACAGGGTTGTGTAAACGCGGCCGCCGGAGACGATAACGCTCCCCAGGCCTCCCACCCCCTCGTTGTCGTAGGTCCCCTTATACACCGGGGCGGCGGGATCGGAAATGTCCACCACCTGCAGATTGCCGGGGCTGTCGGCAAAGGCCAGAACGGACTCCCCTATGTCAAACCCCTGAATCCACCCCTCGCCGCTGGCGTATGTTCCCGCGCCTTGAGGGTTGTGCGGGTCGCTCACGTCGATAAAATGAAAAACTCCGTCCCCGTTGGCTACGCAGGCCAGATCCCCGTTTACGGAGATGCCGTAAATCGACTGAAAATCCCCATCGTAAGATCCGGCGGGAACCGGGTTTTCAGGGTCCGCCGTATTAAAGACCATCAAAGCGCCTTCAATGCCGTCGATCAGGTAGAGATAATCTTCCGAGACCGCCATGGCTTCGATCCCGCCGTCCAGGGAAATCCGGGACTCAACCATCAGGTATTCCTTGAGGTTGGACAGACCGTCTTTGTCTGCGTCCAATAGGGCGTCGTCAACGGCGGGATCGAATCCCGAATCCCTTTCCCACTTGTCGGGCATGCCGTCGCCGTCGGAATCCTGGCTGTCCGGGCGCGTGCCAATGCGGAACTCCAGAAAATCGTTAAGCCCGTCGTTGTCATAATCTCCCTCGCCGTCCCGCGGCGTTCCGCCGAAATACAGGATTTCCCAACTGTCGTCCATCCAGTCTCCGTCCGCGTCCGATTCCGTGGGGCCAAGCGCCAGGACCGGCGCCGGTTCGTATTCGGCTGTCTTGGTTCCGGTCCCAAGTTGGCCGCATTGATTGGTTCCCCATGCCCACAGGGATCCGTCGGATTTTTGGGCGATGCAGAAATTCGCCCCGGCGTCCACGGCGATCCAGTCCTTGGCCTCGCCCACGGGGACGGGAATGTTTTCAGGGGCGTATTGTATGCCTGAGGGCTGGAAATGGGATAAGGAGCCCCAGGACCACAGGGAGTTGTCTCCGCCGATGGCCGCCGTTGAGGCGCTGCCGCAGGATGCGGCCAGCCAGATGTCGTAGGGGGCGATCTGGGTTGCAGACCATCTTTTCAGGGAGGTTTCTCCGTCGCCGATTTGGCCGCTGTAATTATCCCCCCACAGGTACAGGGCTCCGCCGGGGGTCAAGGACGCATTGGTGGTATTTCCGGCGTCAATGAACTGGTGTCCGTAAGTTAGCGCTTTCCATTCATACTCCGTGCCTTGGGAAGGGGTCAGGGCCTCCTGGGCTGTTGTCGTTCCCAACTGTCCGTAATAGTTGTTCCCCCAGGTCCAGACGGATCCGTCCGTCTTTAAGGCCGCTCCATGGGTGGACCCTGAAGCGGCCCACAGCCAGTCGTTGTCCGTCCCGACCTGCACCGGGGCCGCTTGGTTTTCCTTGGACCCTATGCCCAGTTGCCCGCCGTTGTTCAACCCCCATGCCCAAAGGGTTCCGTCCGTCTTGACCGCCAGGACATGGTTAGAGCCCGCTCCAATGGAAGCCCAGTCCGCACTGGCGCCCACCCGGACTGGGGCCTGCCTGTTTTCCGCATCGCCAACCCCCAATTGTCCGTAATAGTTTTGCCCCCACGCCCACAACGAGCCGTCGGTCTTTATCGCCATACTGAAATAATTGCCGGCGGCGACAACGTGCCAATCAGAATCCTCGCCGATTCGGACGGGTTTGGCCCGGTTCTCCGTGGACCCGTCTCCCAACTGGCCTGCGCTGTTTGCGCCCCATGCCCAAAGGCCTCCGTCAGGTGTAATGGCCAGGGCGTGCTCGGCGCCGGCGGCGAAAGACGCGGAGGGGGATTTCGTCTGCAGAGCCCCGGAAGTGCAGCTGGTTACTCCCGGGCCTCTGGAGCGCCAAAGCGTATGCTTGATAATGGAGGCGGCGCCGCTGGTGTGAACAAGCGACCACAGGGAATGATCGTGGGTGAAAATTTGCCCCCTGACTTTGCTTGGCGCCTTCACGGACCGCCACGTAACCCCGTCCTCCGAAGTCCAGGCCTCAAACGACTTATACGGGTCAACGTGGCTGGTTCCGCCTAAAAGCCACAAACGGCCGTCCAGGGACGCCAGCCCGGCGCCGTACCGGGCGTCCCACGCGGGGGCGTCGGTCTCCAGGGTCCAGTTGGCGCCGTCGGGGGAGCTCCATACGTCCCGGTAGGTCGTCCAGCCGGATTGAGAATCATAAAGGTCGCCGCCCATAATCCAGAGCTTGTCCTCGAAAACCGCTGCGCTCATGCCAGTGGGGTATCTTAACGGCCAGGGCGCCGAAGCCATGGCCTGGGTCCAGGAAATTCCGTCAGAGGAGGACCACACGTCATTTTTGGCTTCGTATGCTCCGGTTTGTTCGTTATAAACATAGCCGCCCACCAGCCACAATTTGCCGCCCATGGATAAAAGGCGGCCGTTCCTGCGCTGTCCGAAAGGCGCATTATCCGTAGCGCGGGACCAGTACAGGCCGTTGTCCGAAACCCACACATCCGCATGCCGGGCCGTCACTAACCCGGGGTTTTCAGGGTCTTCGGTCCATCCTCCGGCCAGCCACAAACGGTCGTTATGGACTGCAAGGGAAAAGGCGGTTCTGGGCGCCCAGAGAGGCTGGCTGGCTTCCCGGGTCCATTGCAGGCCGTTTTTGGACGTCCAGGCTTCGTGCACGGCCTTAACGGCGCCGGAGACTTCTTCGGTTTCGTATCTGGCCAGCGCCACAATGCGGTTGCGGAAGGAAATGGCGTGGGTGAAATAGTACCAGTCATCCGTCTCGGCGGCGTCGCCGAGATCATCCGCCATTTTCTCCCAGTCCACCCCAAGCTGCATGGGTGGAGGGGAAGGCGATTCCGGAGGCGCGTCCTGAGGGTAATCCGCCGGATCGGCCGGGTCCGTCCCCGCCTCAACTTCTTCCAGGTCCGTAAAACCGTCATCGTCCGTGTCCGCAGACAGGGGGCTGCTTCCTACGGCCTGTTCCTGGGCGTTGGTAAGTCCGTCTCCGTCATTGTCCCCGGCGCCGTCGAAATCCTGGTCCGGGTCCAGGCCGTAAAAGGTTTCCCAGTCGTCCCCGCAGCCGTCTCCGTCCGTATCCTCCGTCACATAGACGGTTACGGTTAAGGTGTATTCGCCGGCCACGGAAAAGGTTACTGTCTGGGTTCCCGTCTGGTTGTACGGCCCCGGGTGAAAGGAGGCCAGCCCCTGCGCGTCGCTGCTGCGGACAACCTCGCCCTGGAGGATGGCTTGGTCGTAATCCTGGGAGATGGGCGCGCCTGCAACAGGGGCGCCTTCCGAATCCGTCACCCGGACCACCAGGGGCGTTGCTATGGTCCGGCCCACGGGAATGGTGTAGCTGGAAGGGGACACGCGTTGAATGACAAGCTCTCCGTAGCCGCCCGCGAGCTTGGCCGCAATCCAATCTGCGGCGTTTGGTATGCCCTGGCGGATCTGGTCGAGAGTCAGGTATCCAAAAGGCTCCAGATAGGGGCGGCTATGGTATTTTAAAAAACGCACGGACGTGAATTCATCCACCAGAGGTTGATTTTCCGGCAGAATCACAAAACTCTCGCCTGCATTGAACCCATGGCCCACGTTGTACAGCGGCGGGCGCAGTTCGTGATGGGCGAAGGTCAGGTTGTCGGTGACGGACCAGATTTCCTCCGTCAACTGGGCGAATCGCCTCCATGCCGTCTGGCCCAGGGATTGGATGTAATCCACATGGGGAGCGATTTGCGTTTCTACATCCGGCGGGTTGGAGTGGTAATACACGGTGTCCACGTGCTGCCACATATAATTGTCCAGGATTTCCAGAGAGTCGAAAAGGTATCCGTAATCCCCCGCTCCTAAAAACACGTCATCATCCCCGAACTTGTAATCGAGCATTTCCTGCGCCGCCGCCTGTTTGCCTGCAATGGCGTCGTTAAAGGCAAGCATCCGGTTGATGGAAAAGGCCAGGGCGTCCGCTTGATTGCCTATTTCCGTGGCCTGGTCGCCGGCCTCGTCCGCCTCAAAAGCAAATTGCTCCACTTCCCGCTCAAAATATTGGATAATGGCTTCGGTCTCCAGAATGGATATGCCGTCCTCGGCCAGGTACACCCGGGCGGACAATCCCGTCACATCAGCATCCGAGACCGTGAATTTTTCGTCAAATTCCACCGTGGGAACCGTGTCCGCATGATTCTCCATGAATTGCCGGTATGCATCGGCCTTGCCTTGAAGCACGGACAAATTCCAGGCCAGGGATTCGATCTCGCTTTGCGCGGAGGCCGCAGCGCCCGCAAAGCGGTTGGCCTCGCTGCGAATGGCGTTGAGGTTTTCCAGCATGATGTTCTGGCTCTGGCGCGGCAGCACAAACACTTGATAGGGTTGGCGGGGGTCCGTAGTGGACAGCAGGTCTTCCCATTCCCGGTAGCTCATGCTGGCCCGGGCGGCCTGGGACGCTTTTGAATAGGTTGCCACAAGGCTGGAAAGGCGTGAAGGATAATCAATGACCACCTCGTGCCAGTCCGCGGCCAGGGCGCCGGTTTGCGAGGGCGCCACGGCCGGACCGGTTGCAGCGGCCAGCGCCGTTTGGTATTCGGTCTTCCATGCTCTGGGGTCAGTCCAGGTCAACTTCAGTTCCTCTGGAATGGGGTCATGACTGGAGCAGTCCGACAGAGCTACAGGCGATCCATAGGATATGGCCATGTAGTCCGTCAGGATGGATATCAATTCCTGACGCCACTCCTCCCCCAAAACGTTCAACTGTTGGATATTGTTTTCCCGAGGGGTTGTCAGGCTTTCTTCCCAGGCGTCATACCAGTCATTGAAATCATTCCAGGCCTGGGTGTCGTCCGCGGTGGGCGTCAATGCATTATAAGCGGCCTGGGCCTCGGCGTATAATTCGCTGATGATTGTCTCGCCGCTCTCCCAGGGAAGCTCGGCTCCGTCCAGGCCGTCTTCAACCACGGCAAGCTCTATACTGTATGGCGAACCGTCAAAGGTCGCCTGCTGCGCGGGGGGGAGAGGCATGGACAGGCCGCGCTGGATGCTGTCCAGCGCCATGGGCATGGCCGCCTCGATGCGCTCCACCTCCGGGACCAGAACATTGATTCCCTGGCGTATGGTGCGCAATTCGCGAAAGAGCTTCACGACATTGTTCTTCAAGGTGATCAACCGGTTCAGGAGTTGACCGGAAGCCTCCAGCCTGGTGAAATTCACCTGGATGTTGGCCGCGTCCTCCTCCACCTGGGCCTGAAGGTCAATCAGGTTCTTTGGCGCCATTAAAGGGTTGTCCTTGACGGTGTCTACAATGCCCTTGCTCAGGTTGACCATGCCGGTGAGAATGGAAAACAACGTCTGGAGTTTTTTCAGCCCAAGTTGTAGCCTGGCTTCGTCAATTTCTCCCAATAACTGCTTGTATTGAGCCCTGCTGTCATCCATCCTGTCCTGGTAGTAGGAAACTTTAAGCTCGTCGGGAAGGGGATTCAGGCTGATGGGCGTGTATGTTGGATTGGACTTGCGTTCGTCCCAAATATAATAGGCCCAGCTTGAGGCCCTTTCCAGGTTGCGGGCGGTGGCCGCCAATTGCTCCTTGGCCTGGACGTAGCTTCCGGACTGCACTGCAGACGTCGCTTGAGCCATGAGGTTATTGATATTGTCTACGCTTCCATCAATCCCGGTCCAATTGTCAGCGGATAGGGGCGAGGTCCAGAACAAAAGGATAAGCATCGCCAAGGATGTAAAAGACCTCTGGCCAATCTTTAAAACTCCAAATTTCATAAAACCACCTTTCCGGATCATGCCTAAAGTGCTAAAATGAAGCTATATATCATTGTACTGGCAAAAAGCCTGTCAAAGGCGCAGCCTTGGCGCCGACGGGAACACCGCCTAAGAAAATTTCCGGCTCAATGTTTGGAATGAATATGGTTGATGAAAAACAGCGCTCTTCAATACCCTCATTTTATACAAAGGTCAAACAAAATGGCCGCGGGCCGCACCGCTCCCACGCAGTGAGCGCGCAAACCTCGGGACGCGCCAATCTTAGGGCTTAACCTGGCTTTTGGGCGCGTGCGTAATCACGCACCCTGCGCGTACCGCCTGTTCCAAAAAATTTGCCATGGCGCTTTTCTTCACGATTTGATAACAGCATAAAAATAACCCCCACTATCCAGCAAGGAGGAGTGACCATGGATATTCAATCAGTGAAAGTCGCATACTTTTCCCCCACGGGAACCTCTAAAACAGTCGCCCAAGCGGTCGCCCAGGGCATTGGCCTGAATAATGTGCAGCAAATCGACATCACGCAGCCCGGCGCCAGGAAGCAGCCCTTGAAGGTCGCCTCCAACGACTTGCTGGTGGCCGCCGTGCCCGTCTACGCAGGCAGGGTTCCGGGCCTTTTAATGGGGTGGCTGCAGTCCATTGAGGCGGATAACACTCCCTGCGTGTGCTTGGCCGTATACGGCAACCGGGAGTTTGACGACGCCTTGCTGGAACTGAAGGAAACCCTGGAAAAGCAAGGTTGCAAAGCAGTGGCGGGCGCCGGTTATATCGGGGAGCATTCCTTTTCGGCGGAAGACACGCCCATTGCGGTTTCCCGCCCTGATGAGAACGACCTGAAGCACGCCCGGGCCTTTGGCGCTAAAATCAAGGAAAAGCTGGATTCCCTGGCTTCCGCGGATCAGATTCCCGCCCTGGAAGTTCCGGGAAACCATCCCTACAAAGAGATGGGCGGAGGAATATCCGCCGATTTTATCGAGGTAAGCGAAGCCTGCACCCAATGCGGCATCTGTGAGGATCTTTGCCCGACCAACGCCATTGACTACGAAAACGACGTTATGGTGGACGTGGACTCTTGCATCCGCTGCTGCGCCTGCATCAAGGGCTGCCCGGAAAACGCCCGGAGCATGAAAGCCAGCAAGGTCAAGGAAATCGCCAAGTGGCTCTCCGACAACTGTAAGGAGCCCAAGCAGCCGGTGAACTTCCTTTAATAAGCCCCAACCAAGACGATCAAACAAGAACCCCCTCGCCGCTTTTCGGCGAAGGGGTTCTTTGATGAACGACATTGAATTCAATTAATGATGGCGGCCTGACGTCACACCTCCGCTCCCGCTAAAAATCCCTGGTGGATGGCTTCCATGGCCCGGCCGATGGCCTTGGCGTCGCCCACCACCTTAAAAGGAACGCCTTTTTCCTCCAGCCAGGCGCCGAGCGGATTATGGCATTGCGACCCGGCAGCCAGCACAATGGTGTCGGCGGAGATGTCCTTTTTTCCGTCCGGGGTTTGCACCTTAAGCCCGTTTTCCGTGACAGCCAGGGCTTTTGTCCGGGTGCGTAGCTGAATGCCTGCGGTCTTCACGTCCTCCATCATGGCCCACCGGGTGGACTTGCCGAAGTCTCTGCCCACGGCGTCCTCCATCTCCAGGACGATGACCTGCTTGGTTCCCTTGGTAGCCAGATCGTAGAGGTCTTCCACCGGTTCGGCCTGATGCACCAGCAGGAACTTGAGCACTTCCGGCGACAAGGTTCCTTTTTCCGCCAGGAAGAGGGCGGTTTCGATTCCCACGGCGCCGCCGCCTACAATGACCACCCGGCGGCCGGTGCGGGCCTTGCCGGCCAGGACGTCCCAGGCCTGAACCACGTCCGCCTCTTCAATGCCTTCGATGGGCAGGAGCATGGGCGTCGCCCCGGACGCTATGATGACTTCATCGGGCGCTTCCTGCTCGATCAAGGGCTGATCTACGGTTGTTTCCAGGTAAATGCTCGCTCCATGGATTTCCGCCTGCCGGGCGAGGTCTGCAGCCAGTTCGATGAACTCCTCCCGTCCTGGAGGCGCGCCGGCCAAAAGAAGCTGTCCGCCCAGCACGCCGGATTGTTCGTACAGAGAAACCTTGTGGCCCCGGCGCGCGGCTGCGGCCGCCGCCGAAAGTCCGGCCGGGCCTCCCCCGACAACCATGATCTTCTTAGGCGCCGCCGCAGGCTGCAGGCAGCGGGATTCTTCGTAGCCCGCCTGGGGGTTGCACAGGCATTCCACAGGGGCCAGGGCCGCCACGTGGTCGAAACATCCCTGGGCGCAGGCGATGCAGTGGACGATATCCCCGTCTTTTCCCGTGCGGGCCTTCTCCGGCAGATAGGGATCGGCGATGAGGGCGCGGCCCATGGCGACCATGTCGCACATGCTGTCGGAAAGCATGTTCCGGGCGGTCTCCGGATCGTTAATGCGGTGGCTGGCGATCACGGGCACGTCCACGGATTCCTTGATGCCCCGGGAAAGGTAGGCGAAGGCGCCCCTGGGCACTTCCGCCAGAATTTGGGGCACCCTGGCTTCGTGCCAGCCCACGTTGACGCAAAGCCCGTCCACGCCTTGTTCCACCAACCGGCGGGCGAAAAGGATCAATTGGTCGCGGCGCAGCCCTCCGGGCATGAACTCGTTGCCGTTGATGCGGAACATCAGGGGATAGTCCGGTCCCACGGCGGCTTTGACGGCCCGGGCCACTTCCAGGCCGAAGCGCATG
Source organism: Desulfatibacillum alkenivorans DSM 16219 (assembly GCF_900142135.1). Taxonomy (GTDB): domain Bacteria; phylum Desulfobacterota; class Desulfobacteria; order Desulfobacterales; family Desulfatibacillaceae; genus Desulfatibacillum; species Desulfatibacillum alkenivorans. Next base: position 99,770 of record NZ_FQZU01000004.1, read on the forward strand.
CGGTTTTCAAAGGCGCCGCCGTACTCGTCGGAGCGCTGGTTCGTGACTTTGGAGAGAAACTCGCTGATCAAATAGCCTGTGCCTGCCAGGATTTCCACGCCGTTGTAACCGGCCTCCACGCCGCGCAACGCCGCCGAGGCAAAGTCCTTGACCGTCTGCTTAATCTCGCCGAACTCCAGTTCCCGGGGCGTTTCCCTGGTCAGGCGGGAGGGCGCGGCCGAGGGCGCCACGGGCTGTTTGCCGCCCAAAAGCATGGAGTGGTTGTACCTGCCTGCATGATTAAGCTGCAGGATGGCCCTGGCGCCGTTCTCGCGGATGGCGCCGGAAAGTCTTTTCAGGCCCGGAATGAAGTCGTCGGAGTGGGCGCCCAGGCAGCCGGGGTTCCCCGCCAGTTCATTGACCGTGGAATACCCCACGGCGATCATGCCGGCGCCGCCTTTGGCCCTTTCGGCGTAAAAGGCGATCATCCGGTCCTGGGGGATGAAATCCGTCGCCATATTCAAGTGCATGGCCGGAAGGTAAATCCTGTTTTTCACGTCCATGCCGTTAATGGTAATTGGTTCAAACAAAGGGTCTTTCATGTCGCCTCCTGGGTCAGGTGCTCAAAAGGTTGTAGAAAGCGGGGGGAATGCTTGCATAGGATTTATTATAGGGCGCCTTCCGTGTCAATCTTTAGCTGGCGTTCAAGAAGTTGAGATTTTGGGCCGGCCGTGGTAAATAATCCCCACGGCTTTGCGCCGGGCCAAGGCGGGTTTCTGCTCGGGGATTCAAGGCCGTAAACAGCGTTTATCCGGGGGCTTCGGAAGTAAGTCCAAACATTTATGTAACAAACAATTGCTTGCAAGGAATTGGTTTTTGGGCTACGCTGAAATCCAAACCGTCCCTGTGGACGCGGGTCTTCCAAGACCGCCGGAATATGTTGCTTCCTGCGGCGCCTACAGACGCCCGGTTAACCAAAGTATTAATAGTGTTCTTGTATGGGTTTTCATCCGCCCGCAATACACCCGGCTTTTTTCGGGATAACGATGTTCATCCCGCATAACGGCCAAAGGCTCCTCCTCGTGTATGGGAGCCTGGCTCATTGCCAGACTTTGCAGGATATTGAGCTCTATGCCTTCTTCCCTTCATAAACGGCGCTCTCCAAAAAAGAATGAAGTCCAAAACACGCTTTCGCTGGTGCAAAGTTTGGTTTTTGGCGTGCCGTTTTTGTGCATGTTGTATCTGCAATACAGGGGAATCATCCAGGTGACCACCTGGATGGTGCTTGTCATGGCGTTCAGCCTTTTGCTGATTCTCGCCGGGTTCATGATTTTAAGCCGATTTTTCGCCAGAGTTTCCGAATTTTCCGCCATGGTTAAAAAGGCCGCCGAGGGGCAGACCACGGTCTTCGCCTACCAGGATTCGGCGGGGGAGTTGCGGGAAGTCGCCGGCGCCTTTAATGAAGTGCTGAAAAAAATGGAATCGGCCAATACAGAGTTGTCCCGGAAAGTTCAAGGCCTTTCCGTCATGAAGGAATTGCTGAACTCTGTGGATCAATGCGACAGCATGGAAAGCCTCATGAATCTCCTGCTTGAAAAATCCATGCGCCTTTCCGGAGCGGAAATCGGCTCGGTTTTTTCCTACGATCCCCACACAAAAAACCTCGTCCTCGTGCGGTATCATGGGCCGGGCGCGCCGCCTCCCCCGGATTTTCCCGTGGATGAAACCTCGCCCGTGCTTAGCCAGGTTCTTAAAACCAAGAAGAATCTGGTGGTTCGGGATATCGAGGAAGATCCCCGGGTGGAAAAGTCCAACAATCCCAAGTACGGCCCGCCGTCGTTCATCAGCATGCCGGTTTTCGCCGGCAAGTACTTCACGGGAGTGCTGAATCTGGCCGGGAAATCCGACAATCAGCCCTTTGATGAGGAAGATGAGCAATTGTTGAGCCTGGTGGTGGGCGAGATGGGCTTCGCCTTGCAAAACACCCTGCTCCAGAAACTCTACGACGCCCAGGTGCGTGAATCAGACCGGCACAAGAACCTGTATCAGGAGGAGTTGGATATCCGAAAAAGGCTGGAGTCGGAGCGGAACCAATTGTCCAGCCAGATGGTCCATGCGCAGAAAATGCAGGCCATTGGCACCCTGGCCGGGGGGATTGCCCATGATTTCAACAATTTGCTTATGGCGATCCAGGGCAACGTCTCCCTGATGCTGCTCACCTCCTCGCCCCATGAAGACAACTATGAGCGGTTGAAAAGCATTGAAAAGCAAGTTTCCAGCGGGTCCAAGCTCACCGGGCAGTTGCTGGGATTCGCCCGAAAAGGCCGCCTGGAATGGAAGCCCATCCAGTTGAACCGGATCGTCCGGGAATCCTGTGAAACCTTCGCCAGGACCAGGAAGGACGTCTCCGTCACCCTGAATCTGGCGGCCGACCTGTTTCCCGTGAGAGCGGATCAGGCGCAGATGGAGCAGGTTTTGTGGAACCTGTTCATCAATGCCTCGGACGCCATGCCTGAGGGCGGAGGCCTTTCCCTGACTACCTGCAACGTGACCCATGAGGATATTGTGGGCATGAAAAAAGCGGTCAAGGCGGGCAAATACGTGCATTTGCGCCTTACGGACACGGGAACCGGCATCCCTCCCAAGATCATGGACCGGATTTTCGAGCCCTTTTTCACCACCAAGGAAATCGGCAAGGGCACCGGGCTGGGGCTGGCCTCGGTCTACGGCGTGGTCAAGGGGCACGGCGGCTACGTCAACGCCGCTTCCGAGCTGGGATCCGGCACTACGTTTCGGGTGTATCTGCCGGCCTCCGACGCCGAAGCCCCGGCGGCGGCGCCTCCGACTCGCGATCCCATTCCCGGAACCGGCTCCATATTGCTGGTGGACGACGAAGAGTCCGTCCTCAAGGTGGGCGAAGAAATGCTTTCCAGCCTGGGGTACAAGGTCTACTCCGCAAGCTCGGGCATGCAGGCGGTGGACATGCTCAAGTCCGGCCTGGACGACATTGACGTGCTTATACTGGACCTGGTTATGCCCGGCTTGAGCGGGGTGGCCACCTATGATTTGATCAAGGAAGTCAACCCCGGCGTCAAGGTGCTTCTATCCAGCGGCTTCGACCAAAAGGACTCCTCCACGGACCTGTTGAAGCGGGGGTGTATGGGCTTTATTCAAAAGCCTTTTTCCATCAATTTTCTGTCGGAAGTGATCCACAACATCATGAAAACGGAAAAAGCCTGATCTTCCCTAATTTTTTCCCCTGTTGACAAAGTTTTAAAACCCATTAGAATGGCCGCCAAACGCCCAGGCCTGCCCACGGGTCCGGAAAGGGCGTTTATTGTTATGTGCGAAAGGAATTAACATGAGCCAAGATACCCCAAAAGCCCAACTGGAGCCTTTGCAGCTTACCATAAACAGCCGGTTTCAATTCCGTTGCGGACCGGATCTGGAATGCTTTACCAAGTGCTGCAGAGGCATTGATATTGTCCTGACCCCTTATGACATTATCCGCATGAAAAAACGCCTGGACCTGGATTCCGAGCAGTTTCTGGCCATCTACACACGGCCCGAACTCCTGGAAAAAACCGACCTGCCGGTGCCGGTGCTTAGAATGCTGGAAGACGAAGAAGGCCAGGAAGACAACCCGCCTTGTCCCTTTGTCCGCGAAGAAGGCTGCATCATCTACGAAGACCGTCCGGCTGCATGCCGGTACTACCCCTTGGGGCACGCCACCATGCGGCCCAAGGAAGGAGACGCAACCGAGGATTTCTTTTTTTTCGTCAAGGAGCCCCATTGCAAGGGCTTTGAGGTGGATAAGGAATGGACGGTCAAAGAATGGCGTAAAGACCAGGGCGTGGAGGAGCACGATGCGATCAACGAAGGCTGGAACGAGCTGGTAGTCCGCAAAAGGTCGTTTCCGCCCAACATCAAGATCACCGAGCCCGCCAAAAAGATGTTTTACATGGCCTGCTACAACCTGGACCAATTCCGCAGGTTTGTGTTTGAAAGCACCTTCCTCACCCTCCATTCCCTGGATGAGAAAACCATAGAGGCCATCAAAACCGATGACGTGGCCCTGCTTAAGGTGGGGACCGAATGGCTGAAGGGCGCCCTGTTTTCCCAGGGCTCCATGAAAGTCAGCGACGACCAGGCCCAAAAGCGCATCTTCAACAAATAAACCGGGCCGTCTGATCAAATTTTAAAACCCAAAGGCCGATTCGCTTTTAAGCGACTCGGCCTTTTTGCGCTGGGACGCGTCAAGGTCTATCCTCTACGCGGGCGCGGCAAGCGTCGCCCAATACAGGCGGAAGACTGGAAATCTTATTGATTGCGTTGCGGCCGTTTGAGCGTGCGGACGGCTATGGCCCGTTTTAGGGGGCTTCTGTGCCGGGCGGACCAGGAGGCCTGGCCTGTGTCATAGGAGAAGCACCAGGCGGACTTTTCGCCCTTATGTTCGGATGCCCAGACCGTGTATTCGGTGATTTGGATCAGAGGGCTGATGTTGTGATCGCCTACGCCTTCTTCATAAAGCGTTTCCAGCTCCTTGACGGTGGGCATGCGCCACCCGCCGTTGAATTGGGCCGCGTAGCGCGCCCAGCGCTTGGCGTCGTGCCAGTTGGCGTCGATGTCCGGAGCCGGCCACCACTCCAGGCCGGTTTTGGAGTCCAGGACGACCCTGCTTTCGTACAGGGTGAATCTGGGATCATCTTTTGCAACATCGCTTTGGGCTGAAGCCAAAGCCACGCTTGCTGCTAAGAAAATGATCGTGAGAAGCGCAAACGGCCTCATGGGTCTGATTCTCCTGCCGGATCGGGCGGAAGGGGTTAAACTCCTGCGACAAAGGCGTGAACCGTCACCACGGCCAGGACAACGTAAATAATCGCGATCATGATCCGCAGTCCGTCTTTGTCCTCAGGGTCGACGACATTCCTCCATAAGCCCTGATTCCACTCTCCTGCGTACTTCCATGCCTTAGGGGCCAGGGCGATCAAGGCCAGATCTCCCAGCCTGGCGCCGATAAACACGGCCTTGTTCAGAATAAGCATGCCGTTAAACTCGCCGGAAGCGCCCATCAGCGCCGCGGACTTGAACAGCCCTTCTCCTTCAACGGCCCCGGAAATGAGAAAGAGAAGATCAAAGGCGCCAAGGAGGGCGAGCCCGGTAATGGCCCACCGCTTGAGATTCCACGCTCCGCTGGCCATGATCAGGTACGGCAAAGACAAGATCAGGCACTTCCACAACATGGCGGGCTGGGGGCTTGCCGGCTCCAGGAAAAACCATACGCTGGATTTAAGCAAGGCGATCCAGCCGAGCGCCCAGACAAACCAGGGGAAGTCTTCATAGGAGCGCCACGCGGGCGCGAATTTAAAAGGCGGAAAATTTTTCTGGGTAGTGCCTGCCATGTTCATAACCTTATGTGTTGTTCAAGTGCAAATGTATCCATGGGAGTTAAATACCCCGTGGGCGCCGCGAAGTCAACGCCCCGAAACAGGTTTTGGCAGGGAAAGTTAAGACCGGTTATGGGAGATGGAGCCCCAAGGGGAGGCCAAAACCGGCCTCCCCTGAAACGGGCTTAGTTGACTGCGTCTTTCAGAGCTTTGCCGGGATTGAACTTGGGCACGTTGCGTGCGGGAATGTCCAAGGCCTCGCCGGTCCTGGGGTTGCGGCCTTTGCGGGCCTGCCTTTTGTCCACTTTAAAAGTTCCGAAGCCGACCAAAGTCACGGCGTCGTCCTTTTTCAGGGCGTCCGAAATGGTGGCGAATACGCAATCCACGGCGGCTTGGGCGTCTTTTTTGGTTCCTAAAATCTTGGCTACTTCTTCGATCAGGTCTGCTTTGTTCATGTAATGCTCCTTTCGTGCTGGTGTGTTATGGGGCCAAAAAAAACTACATTTTTGTTTTCGAAATTCGTGTATATGCCCGTCCTGCGCCCCTTGACGGCGTTTTCACCTTGGGACGCGCTTCTCCACAATACCGTGTAATGCCCTTGACTTGGCAGTCAGGGCGTACCTGGGTTGATCCCCCAAAATCAATTTGTGACAGTGGAAGGGCGTTCCGCCCCTGCTGCGCATAGAACCAAGTAAGGTCGACGCCTGTGTTCAGGCATCCCAACCTGCAGCGTAATACGGCTTACATCCGGTGAAAAGTAAGTTGCTTAATCCAGGGGCCGCATTTATCAGACCCAACCGGGTTTTGCAACATAAAAATTCAGAAATAACAATAGTGACGGGCTTTCCCCGTATTTTACTAACGCGCTGCCAGCTTTTTTCCGCCGTATCGCATGGGGAGAACTATAGTCACTGCACAAAGAACCAGGACAAGGCCGAAAGAGATCGCCGTCCAGGTCCAGGCGGCGTCCGAAACAGCCTTTCCGCGCAACCCGGCGTAGACCACGGAATACACCGGTCCGGACTCCAAAATAACCACCAGCCCCGTGAATAAGGCGCTGAGAATCATGAATAAAAGCCCTCCGTAGCTGGTGACCGTCTGGGCCGGGTTCTCCGATTGAAAATCAGGATAAGCCGCGCCAAGCCCCACGGCCAGCGAGACGATGCCCGGCGCCATGAACAGCAAGGTTAACGATGACATCCACATCATGAAGGGCGTGACTTGCAGCAAAATATTCGTGGCTATAATCAGGATCTGGGACATAATCGTCAAAGGAACCACATAAACGGCGAATTTGATCCAAAGCACCGTCTTAAGGGAGACCGGGCCGCTTTGCAGTATCCAAAAGGCGCTTTTTTCCTGAGACACGGCGGGAAAGGCGAAGCGGGCCGCAATGGACGTGAGTACAAAAGCCGCCAAGGCCATGTTGAGAAACGAAAAAAGGTTTTGCAGGTACACTGTTTTAATGGGCGCCTTTTCCAGCGGCAGCACCTTAAAATTGTACAGGTAGATGGCCACCAGCGCAGCGACCAGGAAGATTTGGGACCACTGGGTGGAGTCCCGCATGAAAATTTTGATTTCTTTGGCCATAATCGCCCGTTTGGGGCCTTTTATAAAGCCAAACAGCCTCCGGCCCTGGTAATGCCTCCTTTCCGGCTCGATTTGTTTGCCTGTGCGGGTGATCTGGGCTTTTGTGACCCCCCTGAAATAGACCAGCCCGGAAAAAAGAAAGGCGATAAATACAAGACCGCCCGCAGCGCTGTACGCGGTGGCGTTATGAAACAGGGCCTCGCCGTAATTCCCGTGAATCACGGAGGTCATGGAGTCGAAAGCCCACGTGGACGGAAGCCAGTCCGCCGCGGGCGTGCGCAGGCTGGCTATATACTCGGACACGGAAAACGCCGCGTCAGGGTCCACCAGCCGCTCCGGCCGGAGCATGCGTACAAGAAAATACAGGCCCACAAAAAGCCCCATTCCCACAAATATCAGCATGCCCCTCAGCCGGTTGGCAGGCAGGGCCACAACCACAGCCATTACGGCCAGGGTGGAGATTATGGACGCGGACACGCAAAAGGGAATCAGGACCAGGAGCATATTCAGGTAAAACAGGGCGCCCTGTTGATAGACGATTCCATACGAAAAAAAGGCCGGCGTGGCGTAAACCAGCACCATCCAGGACGAGTCGAACGCGGCTTCCATCCAACGCGCCAGGAAGATCTGCCTATGATCCACGGGATAGCTGAAGACCAGATGCAGGTCCCGGCTGAGATAGAGCTTGGACAGGGACGCTATGACGGAGCTGAATAAAAGCAGGGCGAAAAAGGTGAGAAAGACCATGGACAGCAGCTTTTCCGCCAAAATGTCCCCGAATTCCTCAACCCCCTGGAAATAGGTGAGAACCTCAAAAAATATCCAAAAAATCCCTATCCAGAACGCCAGCCCGAATAACGCGAACAACAAAGCCCTATACTGGCTGCTTTTGCCGTCCTCAAAATCGTTATACCGTTTCAGGCCGATTATCCGGGGCCGAATCAAGGTAGCGGTCTTGAACATGTCAGGAGGCCTCCTCGGTCAGGCGCAGGAAGACCGCCTCCAGGTCCTCCCTGTCCACCTTGGCTTGCTCCACCAAATCCTTGGTCGTGCCCGTGGCTATCACCTTGCCTTTGTGGATCACCCCCACGCGGTGGCAAATGTCCTGGGCCACCTCCAGGGTATGGGTGGAGACGAAAACCGTCATGCCTTCCCTTGCAAGCCGCTTGATCATATCCTTGACCAGGCGGATGGCTCGGGGGTCCAGCCCCACCATGGGTTCGTCCACAATCAGCACTTTGGGGTCGTGAATCAGGGCCGCGCTCATGATCAGGCGCTGGCGCATGCCGTGGGAGTAGGAGTCAATCAGTTCCCCGGCCCAGTCCCAAAGCGAAAAGGTTCTGAGGATGTTTTCGGCCTTGTCGAAAAAGCCGTTGTTGCTCATGCCGTATAGGTCGGCCGTAAAACGCAAAAACTCCATGCCCGTCAATTTACCGTACAGATAAGGCCGGTCAGGGATGAAGCCGATGCTCTGCTTGCCTTTTTCAGGCTCCTTGAGCATGTCGACTCCGTTGATTACAACGCTTCCCGAGGTGGGAGCAATCAAGCCGCCCATCATGCGGATGGTCGTGGTCTTGCCGGCGCCGTTGGGGCCGATGAATCCGAAAACCTCGCCTTCCTCGACTTTCAAACTCAGATTATCGACGGCCATGATCCTGCCGTATCTTTTCGTCAGGCCGGAAAGTTCAATCATTTTTTCTGCTCCAATACTTCAATCGTCAGACGGCCGATCAAGCCGGCCACTTCCAACTGCACGTCATATCCGCCCTGGGCGAACTGCAAATGGGCAGCGTCCACCGGGAACTGCCCCACCGTGGCGTCTCCCGTAATCCATTGTCCGTCTACATAAAAGGAGTTCCATGCGTGGTATCCGAACACGCCGTCCACGTAGTACAGGCCCATGTTCACCTGGGCGGGAACGCCCACTGCCCGGGCCAGGGCGGCCATTAACATGGCGTGCTCGCCGCAATCCCCCTTGCGGGTGCGCAGGGTTTCCAGAGCCTGGGGCATGCTCAATACAGGCGTCTTTTCCAGTTCCTCGTATCCCCACTGGATGATCTTCCTGATTATCTCCTGGGGCGGGTCATTCTCATTCACAATCGTATGAGCCAGTTCAACGATTTCGGGATGGTCCGACTGGATAAAAGAGTCCGAGCCCAAAAAGGCCGGGTCGCCCGTGTACGGAACCTCCAAACCGGGATCAGGCAGCGGCTCCACCTTGACGGTTAAAACGCCGTCTTTAAACGTCTGCCTGCCCTGATTCAGTTTCTCTGCAAAATGATCGGCGCCTGTCACTCTCACCTTGAGCATCTTCAGCTTCCGGGGCGACATCAAAGGCGTGTCCACGGGAACGGCCGCCAGGGCGAAAAGGTCGTCGCCTTTTTCAAAACTTGTCTCTTCCATGGCCAGGTCTCTGGTGGTTTTCTCCAGCCGGAGGCCCATCAAGCCCTCTTGCGCCAGCATCTCTCCGTCTTCCGATATCCAGGTGGCCTGGGTCTGGCCTATAAAGGTCATCTCCAGCTTTTTCGCGGGAACGGTCTCTCCCAGGATTGTTATGGAATCCGGGCCGATCATTTTAATTTTTACCTTGTAATTGGTCATGGTGGCCGGGTCGAATATGGGATACGCGGCCGTTTCGCCGGGCTTTAATTCCCGCAAGGCGGAAAGGCGCATCAGGCCGGCGTCAATCAGGGGAGGGCTTTCCATAGGGAATTCCATGGCTTGCTTGGATTCCCCTGCTCCGGTTTCCACTTTCAGGACGTCCCCGTCCATCCAGGCCTTGGCGTCAAAAGACCCTAAGTCGGATTTCATCCTAAAGCCCATGGACCGCAACGTCATATCCGGATTCAAGTGGGCGCCGGAGGTCAACATGGTTTTCTGGACGGTCCCCATGGCGTTGAGCTCCATATAAGCGGTCTCCTTGGCAAGCCATCCGTCATCGGTTTTAATAAAGGACGAATCCACATACCCGATCTTCTTGCCGTTCTGCAGGATGTTCATAAAGTTTCGAGACTCATCCCGAAACCCCCGTTCCACGTCCAGGAAGTTTTCAGGAACCTCGACCTCTTTGTCAAAATAGCCCACTCGAACGGAAAAAAGCACCGCAAAAATCAGTATGAAAGCCAATCCGGCGACCCACGTCCAACGATTTTTCATTTTACCTCACAGGGTTAGGAAAACATTTAAGGCCGGAGCCTATTTACGGAATATAGGGGGCATTCCATGGCTGTCAAGCTGCTATCATAATCATAACAAACGATTATCCGTCAGGGCGAGGCTTTTCGCCCCGAAGGCGCCCCGCCGTACGCTGCAAACAGGATCGCTCCCAGCAAGGCCATGGCGCCGCTGGCGGCGAAAGCCATGCCCCCGCCAAGGCGCTCGAACAAATATCCGCTCAGGAACAAGCCGGCCATCATGCCCAGGCCGTAAGTCATGGAATTGTTGACCGCCTGCCCGGCCGTCCTGGCCTGGGGCGGAATAAGCTGCTCGATGTAGACGATGCTGGCAATATGAAAGCTGCCGTAGGTGAAAGCGTGTAGAATCTGCACCATGCAAAGGGCGATGGGGGATAAGGTCCAGGCGGTCAGGCCCCAGCGCAGGGCCGCAATGCACAGGGAGAAAAACAAAAGCCTCCGGGGATGAAATCGTCCCAGGATGCGGTCCGAGTTGATCATGACTCCCATTTCAGCGGCGGAAGCCAGGGCCCAGGCAAAGCCTATGAAGGTGGAGGAATAGCCCGCCTTTTCCAGGTGGATGGAAAAGAAGCCGTAATAGGTTCCGTGGCTGGCGAGCATCAGGAAGGCGCAAACCTGGAAAATCACCACCGGCCTGGAAAAAAAATAGCCCAGGGCGTTTATCCGTTCCTGGGGGGCGGAGGGAGCGGGAGCGCCGGGCATGCGGGTGCTGATCAGGGCCTGCACAGCGGCGCCGGCCAGGATCAAACCCAAAATGACGGAAACGCCGAAAGCCTCCACCACCTTGCCCATGACAAGCGCCATTCCGACAAAAGCGATGGTGCCCCAAACCCTCACGCGGCCGTACTGATTTCTTTTCGGCCCCAGGATTTCCATGGAAAAGGCTTCGATGAACGAAATAATCGGCGCGTAAAACAGGGAGTAAACAACGGTTATAGCCAGCACAGGCAGGAATTCCGTACTTAAGTAATACAAGGAAAACAGGGCGGCGCTGCACGCGTTGCACAGGACGAAAATGGCCTTTCTTTTGCCGCTTCTGTCCGCCAGCACCCCCCATAAAAGGGGCATGACCACCACCGCGGCCGAGCGAATCCCCGCAATCACGCCTATCCGGATGCCGTCAAAGCCCAGGTGGTCCAGGTAGAGATTGAAATAGGGCAGCACAATCCCGAAGACTCCAAAATACAAAAAATAATGGAGCGAAAGGATGGTCTTGGGCTTAATAAGGTTGTCTTTGCCTGGCATATACGCTGCTTAAAGATTTGCCGCGGCTTTTCTCCGCCGGCGTTTTTCGAATTTCAGCCCGGAATATAACACGGAACAGCCCTTTGGTCACCCATAGTAACGATCTTCAAACAAGTCCATGGTATTTCCAGCCGAAAAAAACCGCCGTTCGTGTTGAAGGGCTGCTTTGTTTGGTGCGGCGGACGGTTTTGTGCTATACATAAACGCGCTTCAGTTCTAACACAGCCTCACAAAAGGATCTCCCCTTATGTTGTACGACTTCTGCCCGAAATGCGGCAAACGCCTGGAAGAATCCATCGCCGACGGAATCCGGCGTAAAATCTGCCATGCCTGCGGTTACATCCAATACAGAAACCCCACGGTGGGCGTGGCCGTCATCGTCATGGAAAAGGGCCGGCTCCTGCTGGTCAAACGAAAAGGCTCCTACGAGGGAATGTGGTGCATCCCCTGCGGCCACCTGGAATGGGACGAAGACGTCCGCGAAGGCGCCCGCCGGGAGATTCTTGAGGAAACCGGGCTGGAAGTCCGCATAGGGCCTGTGTTCGACGCGTTGTCCAATTTTCACGATCGCCGCCGGCACACCGTGGGCGTGTGGTTTTGGGGCAAAAAAATCGGAGGGCGGCTCGCCCCTGGATCCGACGCCCTGGACGCCCGCTTTTTTTCCCTGGACGAATTGCCCCACAACCTGGCCTTTCCCACGGATCAGGCAGTCTGTGAGCGCCTGCAGAGGGGAGGGGAGGCGCCCCACGGATATGAATAGGCGCCGGCGTTAATTCTTGCTCTTGATGATGTATTTATAGCGGTTTATTTTAAAAATTGAGGCGCTTTCCCGGGAAGTGGGGTTGGGTGTTCTGCCTCCACGTCAATACAAGGATCTCCTGGTGATATCCGAAGTGCACCGGCAGCAGCAGTGAATGTGCGGCAACAAGGCCAAGCGCGTGGACGACCGCATCGTAAGCATAAGCCAGCCCCATGTGCAGGGGCAAGGCCGGGAAGGACACGGAGTTTGGGCTAAACTGTCCTTGAGCCTGTTTTTTAGAGCAGGCATGGAAGGCGACGGGCTCATTGGAACAAGAAGGGGAGGCTATGGGACAGAAAAACCCATATGCCTCCCGAGCCAGGAATTGTACTCGCGCCTTGCCTTTTTAGAATTTTATTTTTTTCAGGAAACCCTGGGTAGAGCCTGCGAAACCCAACATATTTCGCCGTGAAGCGGCATCCTTATTTTTTCGCCGTCATTCCCGAGTGTAGTTATCGGGAACCCAGCGTTGGCCTTTAGAACAACAATGACTTTGGGTTCCCACATGCGCGAGGAGGACGGACTTAATCGGCCGGAATGCCGCATTTGGCCTGCCCTTCTTCCTGCCTGTATTTGGATGCTGCTTGCTGCGCCGGTTTTTTGAGGCGCCTTACACCTTGCTGTGGAATGCTTCCCTTTTTCAGGCCCCTTTCAGAGGGCTTGCCCGACCTGTCAAATCATTCTTTTTTTGCCATCATCCCCGAGACCACTCATGGAGTTAGTCGATTGATCAAAGGCGTTCCTAAGGCACATTGGGCTTGGGGGATGGGCCTGTCAAAAAAAGCAAAATGTCTTTTATGAAAAGATAAAAAAGTGAAAAATTATTGCAGTAAATATCAAACGAAAATATATCATAATTTTAATGTAAAAAATAGGATTCCAAAAATATACGTCACGGTATTTTCGATATTTTGAAAATCTCCAGATAGATTGAACTGGGGTCAATTTTTCTGGGAATCAGTAAAAAAATTAAATAGTTTGACTGATTCGATTGTGGTGGATTATGTTTTGGCGGGGGGCCATATTAAGTAATACTAACCATTCAAAGCAATGTTGGAAAGTTGAAAAGATCGTCCCAAAAATGTCAGTACTGATGAACATGAGCAATACCTTCCGGCGCTGGAGATATCATTATGTGTGATAACCCCTCATATGAAGCACTAAAAAGCAAAGTCGCCGAACTTGAGCAGCAAAACCGTGAATTGCGATCCAAGGCCGCAAGATTGCAAACATTATTCGACGCCAGTTCGGATGCCATTTTTCTGACTGCGCCTCATGGGCAGGTCCTCCATGCCAATCCGGCGGCCTGTGAACTCTTCCAGATGACGGAGCGGGAACTGATCTCTGGAGGCCGAGCATTAATGTATGCTGACGGTGACGCACAATTAGCGCAAGCCGTTGCAGAAAGAGAGACTACCGGCAAATTCCGAGGGATTCTGACCCACCGGAAAAAGGATGGCAGTCTTTTTCCCGCGGAAGTTGCTTCTGTCATTTTTAAAGACCAGAACGGGGATCAGCGAGCTTGTACGATCATAAGGGACATGACAAAATGGCATGAGCAACGCAAGGACCTTCAACGTGCCATAGAGAAGTATAAAACCCTCTTCCACGCCTTTCCCCTGGGCATCACGGTATCGAATGAACAGGGCCGCATCATTGAGACAAACGCCATTGCAGAGCAAGTGCTGGGCTTAGGTAAGGATGAGCATGAAGGGCGAAACCTGGATAGTCAGGAATGGCGGATTATTCGTCCCGACGGGTCCGACATGCCTCCTAATGAATGGGCGAGTATCATTGCTCTAAATGAGAACCAGACGGTTAGGAATTGCGAAATGGGGATCGTCAAATCCGACAACACCGTCACCTGGCTTAATGTCACTGCAGCCCCGCTGCCTATTGAAGGCCATGGGGTGGTGGTCACATATAATGACATTACCGAACGTAAAAACGCGGAGGCCGCCCTTAAATGCAGCGAAGAAAGGTACCGCTTTTTAGCTGAAAATGCCGAAGATGTCATTTTTACTTTGGATATGGATTTGAATTACACCTATATAAGCCCGTCGGTGAGAATTCTCCGGGGATATGAACCATCCGAGGTGATTGGACAGACCATTGATCAAGTATTAACTCCCAAATCATTGCCGATAGCGACACAAGTCCTTTCGGAAGAATTGGAACAAAAAAAACAAACAGATTCAAATTTCAGGGTTACCAAAAATATTGAACTGGAGATGATTCGTAAGGACGGCTCCACGGTCTGGACTGAGGTAAAAGCGACTCTGCTTCGTGATGAGAAGGGCAATCCGTCGGGGATTCTCGGTGTCACAAGGGATATTTCCGCCCGCAAAAAAGCGGAAGATGCCTTACGGCTTAGTGAAGAGCGTTATCGCATGCTGTTCGAGCATTCTCCTTTGGGTGTTTTTCAAACCGATGAAAATGGAATTATTGTATCGGGTAACGATAATTTTGTAAAAATAATTGGTTCATCACGAGACAAGTTGGTGGGGCTGGATATGTTCACCCTGCCGGACAAAAAAATGGTTGGGGAAATGCAAAAAGCCTTACAAGGAGATCTTGGTTTTTATGAAGATGTTTATCGCTCTGTGACGGCTCACAAGGAAACTCCCGTAAAGGTGCATTATGCACCCATATCTTTAACCAGTGGGAAGATTGTGGGTTGTGTCGGCATTATCGAAGATATTACTGGGCAGAAAGAATATGAGAATAAGTTACTTGTCAAAGAAAACATTATCCGGTGTTCTTCTATCGCTATCGCCACCTGCAACCTTGAAGGGATGATGACTTACGCCAACCCTGTTTTTTATAAATGGTGGGATTTTAAAAGCCCTGATGAATGTATCGGGCAACATTTCACAAAGTTTTGGATATTGGGGGAGAAATACGAAGATGTTATGAAGGCCCTGGAAGTTGAGAATATTTGGACCGGAGAAATCAAAGCCAAAAGAAAAGATGGTTCTCTTTTTGATGTTCAGGTTTCGGCTTCCACAGTTTTTGACGACAAGGGAAATCCGGTCGCCATGACCTCCTCGACCATCGACATTACCGACCAAAAACAGGCTGAAGAAGAGCGTAAGAGACTACAGGCCCAACTGATTCAATCTCAGAAGATTGAGTCCACAGGACGATTAGCAGGCGGGGTGGCGCACCATTTCAACAATATGCTGGGTGTAATATTGGGCCATGCGGAAATGGCTTTGGACGGGATGGCCCCGGATAATCCGCTTCATTTTAACGTATTGGAGATTTTTAACGCTGCTCAGCGTTCCGCGGATATCACACGACAATTGCTAACTTTCGCACGCAAACAGATCATTACACCTAAAGCAATCAATCTGAATACAAAGGTTGAAGAAATGCTCAAGATGCTTCGGCGTCTCATAGGCGAGGATATAAATCTGGTTTGGCTGCCCGGCGAAAATTTGGGGATCGTCAAAGTGGATCCATCACAAATTGATCAACTTTTGGTTAAGTTGTGCGCCAACGCACGAGACGCCATTGAGGGGAAGGGCAAAATCACCCTAAAAACGGACAATGTGGCCTTTGATGAGGCCCTGTGTGCGGAGCATATAGGTTGTGCGCCTGGCGAATATATCTTGCTGGCTATTTCAGACAACGGCTGCGGTATGGATGAGCTAACCCGTGACAACCTGTTCGAACCCTTTTTCAGCACCAAGGACGTGGGGAGTGGGACCGGACTTGGTCTCTCCGCAATATATGGAATTATTAAGCAAAATGGCGGTTTCATCACTGTTTACAGTGAACTTGGACAGGGAACCACTTTTAATATTTATTTACCCCGGCATGAAATCATTACTGGACCGCCTCAAAAAAGGCGGAATCAAGCGCTTCCTGCTGCACGGGAAAACGAAACCATTTTATTGGTGGAAGACGAGCGCGCCATATTGAACATGACCCGTCAAATGTTAGAACAGTTTGGATACAAAGTCTTGGAAGCAAGCACGTCAGATGAAGCCCTCCGACTGGCCGAGGAATACACCGGCGAAATTCATCTGTTTATGACCGATCTGGTGATGCCGGAGATGAATGGCCTTGAATTGACTAAAAGACTGATGGGTTTATATCCAAATGGCAAATGCCTTTATATGTCCGGTTATACGGCCAACATTATTGAGCGGCGCGGTGGCTTGGCGGATGGGTTGAATTTTCTCCCCAAACCATTTACACGAAAAAATCTCGCTGATAAGATTAGGGCGGTGCTGGATGCAAATGGATAGAGGAACTCACTCTTGTCCAAAATAAGGATTTGAAAGGCAAGTCATTATTCGAAATGATAAAGACCTTGCCCAATACAGATATCGGAAAAAAAACGCTTCCTTGCGTACGGGCGAAAACCCAAATCCTTTTGTTGTAGAGTGGGTAGACGCCCCGCAGCCTGCTGCGCCGGTTTTTTGAGGCGCCTTACAGCTTGCTGTGGGAGTCTGCACTTTTTCAGGCCTCTCAGAGGGCTTGCCCAATCCGTCAAATTATTTTATTTTTACCATCTTCCCATCAGTCTTTAGGCAGCCTTTTGAGTTATTGACATTTTGGCGGATGTCCCCAAAAAAAGTCTTTCTCCCTATTAAAAGAGACAGGTTGACCTGTTAGCAGATTAATCAGGGAGTCCTGTAAAACTCATTTTTCTTGTTTTTCGACCAACCAGGATAACGCATCTTTTCTGGAACTGAAGCATTTTAAGTAAATGCCGCGGTTAATTCCCGTGGTCTCGAGGCTTCTTTCGTCTTGTCCCAGTGACGAGCATAGGACGGCGTATTTTATAGTTTTGAGTTTCTCGTCTGCGGCAATTTTCTCGTTGTGTTCCAGCGCGGCGACGATTGGCGGGAATCTCAGGAGCGATGAGGCATCAATGAGGACCTTTTGGATGCCGCTACTCGATAAAGCGTCAGCCACCATCTTTCTTTGCTTTGCCAGATCATTCGGCGTGACGGGCTCCGGAAGGTAGGTGACTACCAGAATGCCGATGTCTTCATTCATGTCGAGGCTGATGCCCATGCCTCCTCCTGATCAACGGTAATTATCGCCGTCCCGCCATGTTGTGCATAGCATTTTAAAATCCGTGCCATAGCTCCATACGGCAAATATGCAATTGTGTATATAAATGCCTGGAACTATGCAATAATCTTTGCAAAGCAATTTTAGTGCGGCGATGTTAGACATTGCCGGCTGCCGAAACAACACACAAGAAAGAGTCCCAATAGACGCCAGGATAAAACATTTTGCTTTGCAATGCAAAAACAAAAGTTTTGGGGATATCCGTCAAAAAAACCTTGGGGATGATGGTAAAAAACTAAAAATTGTATCAGATTGGGCGGCGGCAGCGCCCAAAGGGATGCGCAGTGCAAAAACAAGGATGCCGCTTCGCGGCGGAATTTGTTGGGTTTCGCAAGCTCAACCAGCCTACGATTTCGTCGTTGGTTAGAGATGAGGCATGCAAGGGAATGACGGACGTTTGCTTCTTTTCTCACTTGCGCGAAGCGCCATTTTAACGTTTTGATCAAATCTTTTTGCCGCTTCGCGGCGTGCAGAAAAAGGGTTTGCCGCCGGAGGCTTTAAGCCCCTGCGCGAAGCGCGCTTGAAAAGTTTTAGCCCCTTTTTTTTTCAAAAAGAGGGCCGCCGGAGGCAATAGTCTACTCCGCCGGAGGCAGGCGGTTACGCCGTTCGCCGCCGGAGGCGGGCTGTAAAATGCGCCTGCCTTGCCCTTTAATTCCGCTCTTCATGCTGGTTACCGAATAAAAATCGAACACGCCTAACCTTTACGATGCCGGAACCCTGTGTTATCATTGTAGGTAAGGCATTAACACGGCGCCGGGCGCGAAACCGGCGACCCTTAACCCGGAGGTAGAAAATGGATTACATAAAAATCCGTTTCGGAGGTGGTTTCGGGCAGTTGCAGTCAGAGCTGGAAGAAACGCTGAACAACTTATACAGGACCGCCAGCCCTGTGTTCTCCGGTTCTTCCCAGGGCTTCCGGCCTGCAACCGACGTATTTGAAACTCCCGATGAAATTGTTATTATGGCTGAAATGGCTGGCGTGAACAAGGATGAACTGTCAATCGAACTCGACTCGCGGGCGGTGAAAATATCCGGCAGAAGAAAGGAAATCCGGCGGGGCGCCCAGGCGCGCTTTCATTTGGCTGAAATCCCCTACGGATATTTTGAACGCACATTGTTTTTCCCCAGGCCGGTGGACCCGGAAAAGGTGACGGCCACCTACGCCGAAGGCATGCTGGAAATCCGTGTGGCCAAGGCGAAAACATTGTCGCCCCAGAGAGTTCAAATTCAAGATTAAGGAATAATCAGGGTGAAAACATGACTGACCAGATTTCGTCCCAAGAAGAAATGCAGCCAGGTAAGATCCCGGAAATAATATCCATCGTTCCCGTGGTGGATGTGGCCCTGTATCCCAAGATGCAACTGCCCCTGGTTGTGGGCCAGAGCCAGCTCATCGAGCTGGTGGACAACGCCATGGCCAACGACAGGGTCATAGGCATTATTGCATCCAAAATCGCCGATCCCCAGATAAACCACAAGCCCGAGGACCTGTTTGAGGTGGGAACGGCGGCGGCCATTGTGAAGATGGCCAAAGGGGCTCCGGACAAAGCCCAGATGCTTGTTCAGGGAATTACCCGGTTTAAAATCGAGGAATACACCCAGGAAGAACCCTACCTCATGGCCAGGGTGACTCCGCTGGAAGACATATACCCCAAGGGCAAGGGCAAGGAAATCGAGGCGCTGACCTCCAACCTGGTGACCTTGTTCGGCAAGATCGTTGATTTCACCTCCCTCCTGCCCCCGGAAATGGCGGAATGGATCAAAACCGTGGGGGATGCAGGCACCGTGGCCGACGTGGTGGCTTCCACCATCCAGTCCACCCTGGAGGAAAAGCAGAAAATCCTGGAAACCCGCGAGGTGGACAAGCGCCTCATTGCGGTGACCAAGATGGCCTCCCATCAACTGGAAATCCTGGAGCTTGGGGACAAGATTCAAACCCAGGTCAAGGGAGACATGGATAAAAACCAGCGGGACTACTACCTGCGGCAGCAGTTGAAGGCCATCCAGCAGGAGCTGGGCGAGGGCGACAAGGAAAACGTCGAGGTCCAGGAGTACGAGGCCAAAATCAAGGAGATGAACCTTCCCGAGGCCGCCCAGAAGGAAGCGGAAAGGGAGCTTTCCCGCCTGTCCAGGATGCATCCGTCGTCTGCGGAATACACCGTGGCGGCCACCTACCTGGATTGGATCACCTCCTTGCCCTGGCACGCCGGCACGGAGGACAACCTGGATATTAACGAGGCCAGAAAGATCCTGGACGCGGACCATTTCGGCCTGCAAAAGCCGAAAAAGCGCATCCTGGAATACCTGGCCGTGCGCAAACTCAAGCCCGACTCCAAAGGCCCTATTATTTGCCTTGCAGGGCCTCCAGGCACGGGCAAGACCTCCCTGGGCCGCTCAATTGCAAGGGCTTTGGGCCGGAACTTCGTGCGCATATCCCTGGGCGGCGTCCGGGACGAGGCGGAAATCCGCGGGCACAGGCGCACCTACGTCGGGGCCTTGCCAGGCAGGATTATTCAGAATATAAGAAGAGCGGAGTCCAATAATCCCATTTTTATGCTGGACGAAGTGGACAAGCTGGGCAATGATTTCCGGGGAGATCCCTCCTCGGCCCTGCTGGAGGTGTTGGATCCGGAGCAGAACGATACCTTTTCGGACCATTACCTGGATGTGCCCTTTGACCTGTCCAAGGTCATGTTCATCGCCACGGCCAATATTTTGGACACCATCCCCCCGGCCCTCCGGGACAGGATGGAGGTGATCGAACTTTTGGGCTACACCCTGGAGGAAAAGGTCAAGATCGCCAAAAAGTACCTGATCCCCCGGCAGAGGGAAGCCCACGGGCTTAAGGCCAGCGACATAAAAATCACGGATGCGGCCGTCAAGCAGATCATCAACGGCTACACCCGGGAGGCGGGCTTAAGGAACCTGGAAAGGGAGATAGCTTCGGTATGCCGGGGCGTTGCCCGCAAGATCGCCGAAGGTTCGGAAGAGTCCGTGACGGTCAAGCCCAAGGAGTTGCAGGAGTACATCGGCCCCATCAAAAGGCTGAACGAAAAAGCCGTGACCGTGAAAGTTCCCGGTGTGGTGAACGGTTTGGCCTGGACCCCCACGGGCGGGGAAATGCTGACCGTGGAAAGCGTGGCCATGCCAGGCAAAAAAGGCTTGACCCTGACCGGACAGTTGGGCGGCGTCATGAAGGAATCGGCCCAGGCGGCCTTGTCGTTCATACGCAGCCGCGCGGACAAGTTGAAGGTGGACCCTGAATTTTTTCAGGAGCACGAAATCCACGTGCATGTGCCCGCCGGCGCCATCCCAAAGGACGGCCCGTCGGCCGGCGTGACCATATTAACGGCGCTCACCTCCCTGTGCACCGGCAAGGTTGTTAAAAAGGACGTTGCCATGACAGGGGAAATCACACTCCGCGGACAGGTTTTACCCGTGGGAGGCATTAAAGAAAAGGTTCTGGCAGCTTACCGGGCCGGCGCCAAGGAATTGATATTACCCAAATGGAACGAAAAGGACTTGGAAGACATTCCGGAAAGCGCCAGGGAAAAAATAACCTTCCACTTTGTGGATACCATGGAGCAGGTATTGGCCCTGGCCCTGGAAGACTGATCCTTGCAGCCGCCATGGGCGTTTTGATTGTTTTCTGCTTGGCGGCGATTCCGGCTTGCGTCAAGGAGCCGCCGCCGCCCAAGCAGCAGATAAAGACCTCCGCGCCCACGTCCAGGCCCTATAAAATCCAGGGCAAATGGTACCATCCCATTCCCGACGCCAGGGGGTTCACCCAAACAGGAAAAGCCTCCTGGTACGGGAAGGATTTTCACGGCAAGAAAACCGCCAACGGCGAAACCTACAACATGCACGCCATGACAGCCGCCCACAAAACCCTTCCCCTGGGCACGTGGGTGCGCGTCTATAATCTCACCAACGGAAAAACCTGCGACGTGCGCGTCAACGACCGGGGCCCCTTTGTAAGAGGCCGCATCATCGACCTGTCCTACTCCGCGGCCAAGGAAATCGGTCTGGTGGGTCCGGGCGTGGCTAAAGTGCGCATCAAAGCCCTGGCGCCTCCGGCCGGAGCGGTCCAGGGAGACCGGAACGTCTACTATAAAGGCAACTTTACAATTCAGATAGGGGCTTTTAAAGATAGGACCAACGCCGAAAATCTGGTAAACAAATTGTCGGTCAAATACAATAACGCCCATATGGTCCAGGCAATGGTCGGAAACGACCGGTACTACAGGGTCCGGGTGGGACAATGCTCCACCCTGGAGCAGGCCGCCCAGTTTCAGTCCGTCATGAGGTCCAGGGGATATAAAAACGCCTTTGTGGTTGCTGAATAAAGGTATTATGAAAAATTTGCACAGCGGGAAGTTTGTTTTTCTGGATCGGGACGGGGTGATCAACCGGGACTCGTCCCATTATATCAAGAACTGGTCGGAGTTCCATTTTCTGCCCGGCAGCCTTAAGGCCCTGGCCTTACTGAAGGAAAACGGATATCATGTGGTGGTCGTCACCAATCAGTCCATCATAGGACGGAAAATGGTTGAGCCCCATGTTTTGCAGGACACCCATGACAATATGCGCCGGGTTGCGGCGGAAAACGGCGGCGAAATCCGCGAAATTTTTTTCTGCCCCCATACGCCGGACGATCATTGCGATTGCCGGAAGCCCAAGCCGGGGCTGTTGCACCAGGCCAGGGACGCTTTCGGCCTGGACCTGTCCAACCACGCCATGATCGGCGACAGCGCCAAAGACGTTCTGGCCGCCAGGGCCGCCGGGTGCGGCCTGGCCCTTTTGGTGGGCACGGGGAACGGCGAAGCCGCCCTGGAGGATTTGCGCCGTAAGGGCGTGGAGCCCGATTATGCGGCTCATGACCTGCTCGATGCGGTGAAATGGCTCCTTGCCCGGGATAAGGAAGCCTTCGGAGGCCTTCATGCCTGAGATCCAAGGCAAAGTGCAGGGCATCACCTTTTTTAACGAACGCAACATGTACACCATCGCCAGGGTGGACACGGACAATGGCCTGAAAACCCTGGTGGGCGGCATGGGGCGTTTGGCCGTGGGGGAGACCATCAAGGCCCGGGGCGAGTGGGACGTCCACCCACGCTTCGGCGAGCAATTCAAGGTGGACGCCTTTGAAATCCTCCTGCCCTCCACCACCGAGGGGGTGCGCAATTACCTGGCTTCCGGCATGATCCGGGGCGTGGGGCCGGCCATGGCCGACCGCATCATCGATCATTTCGGGGAAAAGGCCCTGGAAATCCTGGACGAATCCCCGAAAAGGCTTTCCGAAGTCAAAGGCATCGGCAAAAAAAAACTCAAGGGAATCATCGCCGACTGGCAGGATAAGCGCACCCAGCGCAACGTCCTCATGTTTCTGGCCAGCTTTGGAATAGGCACAGCCTACGGGGTGCGCATATTCCAGACCTACGGCCAGGAAACCGGCGCAATTATCAAGGACAATCCGTATAAACTGGCCGAAGACGTGGCCGGCATAGGCTTTTCCACGGCCGACGGCATCGCCCGGAAAATGGGCATCCCGGCGGACTCGCCCAAACGCCTGGAGGCGGGGGTCCTTCACGCCCTGGGCCGGGCTTCCAACAACGGCCATTTTTATTTGCCCCGGGAGGAGTTGATCCACGAGGCGGCTTCCTTGCTGGATCAGAACCCTTCGGACGTGGATAACGTCCTCAGCGGCATGTGGCAGACGGGCAAGGTGATTTTCGATAAAATCACGGAGGATCCGGAAAACCCGCTTGATATCGTTTACCTGACCGCCTATTACGCCGCGGAAGTCGGGCTGGCCCGCCGCATCCAGGCCTTCTTGACCGTGCCTTTGAACCTGAAAAAAATCAAGGCCGAGGAAGCCCTGGAACGGGTGCACCAGCGCTTCGCCATTCGTTTGTCCGAAGAGCAGCTGGACGTGCTGGAAAAAATTTTCGGCTCCCGGATTTCCGTGATCACGGGCGGGCCGGGTACGGGAAAGACCACCCTGGTCCGGTCGGTCCAACTGTTGTTTTCCGCCATGGGAAAAAGCGTGCTCCAGGTCGCTCCCACGGGACGGGCTGCCAAACGTCTTGCGGAGGTCACCTCGCGGGACGCCTCCACCATTCACAGGGCCCTGGCTTACGACTTTAAAACCGGCAAGTTCTTCCGCAACGAGGAAGAGCCCCTGGACGCAGACGTGATCATCGTGGACGAAGCCTCCATGGTGGACGCCTTTTTGATGTATCACCTGATCAAGGCCATCCCCATGAACGCCGTGCTCATCCTGGTGGGCGACGTTTCCCAGCTTCCCCCCGTGGGGCCGGGCAATGCATTGCGGGATATCATCGAGTCGGGCCGGGTTCCGGTTTTTCACTTGACCAAAATTTTCCGGCAGGCCGCCCAAAGCCTGATTATCCGCAACGCCCACAGGGTTAATGCGGGGGAGGACCTGGTCACGGTCCGCGACCAGAGCAAGGAAGACCCGGATTTCTATTTCCTGTCCGAAAACGACCAGGAGAGGATGGTGTCCCTGGTGCTGACCATGTGCCGGGAGCGCATCCCCAACCGGTTCGGGTTCGACCCCATGACCCAGATTCAGGTGCTGACGCCCATGCACAAAGGGCCTGCGGGAACCATCAACCTGAACCGGCAGTTGCAAAAGGTTTTGAATCCCGGGGTGGACTTGCTTATCAAGGGAGAGCAGTCGTTTCGCCCCGGCGACAAAGTCATGCAGATCAAGAATAATTACTCCAAGGAGGTCTTCAATGGCGATATTGGGACGATCGCCAAAGTGAATCCATCCTCCAAAAGCGTGGTGGTGGAGTTCGACGCCGGCCCGGTCCCCTATACTTTCAGCGAAATGGAGGAACTGGTCCTGGCCTACGCCGTTACCATCCACAAGTCCCAGGGATCGGAATATCCGGCGGTGATCATGCTGCTTTCCACGGCCCATTACGCCTTGTTGCAGCGCAATCTGGTTTACACCGGAATCACCCGGGCCAAACGCCTTATGGTGCTGGTGGGCAGCCAAAAGGCCGTGTCCCTGGCCGTGGGAAACGACACGCCGTCCCGGCGCGCCACCCGGCTGGCTCACAGGCTGCGCCAAACCTCCCCGTCCCTGGTGGATGACCAATAGAGGCTCCAATGATCAAGCCGTCCGCATATTTTTATCCCATTCTGCTGCTGATCGCGCTGCTGTGCTTTCCGGCCCTTCTTTGCGCGGAATTCTACAGATACAAAGACGATTCCGGAAAGACCTGTTATGTGGACGACATCGCAAAAGTTCCTCCCGAATACAGGGACCAGATAAAAAGCTACACCGAAGAGTCGGACCACATGACTCCCGCCGAAAAAGCGGCCCTGGAAGCCAGGAGGGAGCGGGAGCGGGCCTATCGCCAAATGCGCCGGGAGCAGCTATTGGAGGCCCAGCGCGAACGGCAAAAAATGCAGCAGTTGCAGAACAAGGCGGACGCGGCAACCGCCAATGACGTCAGGGGTTCGCACGGATACACGGCCGTGACCATCGCCAACAACCAGGTGGTGGTGCCGGTTCAGTTCCGTTTTAAGGGCAAGACCGTAACCGCATCCATGCTGTTGGACACCGGCGCCAACAGGACTTTGATCAACAAAGACGTGGGCGAGCGGTTGGGTTTGAAGCCGGAGGACGGGGGCATGACAGGCATCCAGGTTGTGGGGGGAGGGCTGCTGCCTGCCATGGACATACCCGTGGATGAAATCAGGGTGGGCCCCAATAAAAGAAAAAACATGAACGTCCTTGTGCTGGAAAGAAGGGCCGCCGGCGGCCACGACGGCTTGTTGGGCATGGATTTTCTCATGGGCTACAAGTTTCATGTGGACTACGACAAGCAGCGCCTTGTCTGGTCCCGCTAAAAATGGGGGAAAGTTGATGGTAAAAAGCGAGTGGAAGCCTGAAGAGGAAATCAGGCTGGCCTTGGAGGGAAAGGATCGCATCGCCGTCATCTCCTGCGCCGTTTGCGCCAACCTGAGCGGCACGGGCGGTTATCAGGGGCTGAAAAAAATGCGCCGCCTGGCGAAAAAATGGGGCAAAAAGGTTGTTGTCTCCCAATGCGTTGTGGCCTGCTGCTCCCAGGAAATCATGGGCCAGACCAAAAAAGTGCACCTGGACCCCGTCGCCGCCAAATGCGACGCCCTGGTCATGCTCTCCTGCTCCGGCGGCGTTAAATCCGCATTCATTACAGATCCCGGCATGCCCATTGTCGCGGCCCTGGACTCCATGGGAAGCGCTGTGGTCACGCGGAAAGAAAGCATTATTGCGGAAAGCCTGTGCACCGGCTGCGGCCAGTGCGTCCTCACTTACACCGGCGGCGTCTGCCCGATAGCCAAGTGCCCGGCCAAGCGCCAATATTCCCCCTGCCCCAAACAGCCCCGGGAGGGCGATCAGTGCGCCTTGGACCCCGCTCGCAAATGCGTGTGGAAGGAAATTGAAAAGCGTGGAGACCTCCAGGCCCTCCAGGCCCTGGAAGCAAGGCATAAAAACAGCGGCGAACCCCGCCTCGCCGCTGAAATTCCTCAGGAGTTCCCCGGCCTGGGCAAGGCCCTGGCCGGATGGGCCATGGCCAAAAGCGGCCGCTTCGCCCGGATAATCAGTTCGATTTTGTAATCCTGAGCCAAATGTGCTTTAGAGATTGCTCCCTTCCTCCGCCAAGATTGCAGGAACACTGGGTCCCCGTTTCCGGGAGTGCAGAGTTAGGGGGACACGATCCTTATCTCATCGGAGTCCTTGCTGATTAGGTTCACTATACCCGAGATAAGGTCATGTCCCCCAAACTCATCCCTGCGTCTCCCTTCACGGGGATGACCGAGAGCGGAAGCTTTAACTGCCAAAAGGTTTTGGATCCTCCCTTATCCTGACGGAAGGGCGGCAAGCGTCCTCCGGATTTTAGTCAGGCGCAAAAGGCCGTCATCCCGGCAAGGGCGATCCGCTTTTCAGGATCGTCCGCAAGCCGGGACCCAGCGTCATTTTGGACTTGCCTTGGAATATAACCATTGGTTTGCACGCGACATAGTATGAGCACCCAGGAATTCTATTCCCGAGGAGGCAGCCGGCATTTTTTTGTTGACCAGTCGTGTATTATGTACTACACAATAAATAAATGCCCATGATAATGTCAGGCCCATTGTTTCGTTCCTTTTTACTGCAAAGGAGGAAAGTGCCATGTCAAGAGATGTGAACGTCCCCCCAGCCCTTGTGGCCCAGCAAACCGGCGCCTGGTGCTTCGCCGCCGCGGAGCAGATGGCGCGCGCTTACTACGGGCTCCCTGTCCTTAACCAGTACGAAATCGCCTACAACAGCCTCATGCAACTGGTCGGGGCCATGGCGCCGCCCCATTTGGCCAATTGGAACAACGCCACACTGCTTGATTTGATGAACGGCGTGGTTGCGGATATTACGCCCGCCCAGTTGGCCGTGAGCGGCAACCCTCCTAATCCCAACAGCCAGCGGGTCGCCCTGGTGCAAAACACAATGGGGGCTTTTAACATAGCGCCTTTTGCGGGGGCGAGTTTAGGCGGACAGGCCACCCAGGGGAATTTCCGGGCCGATATAGAGGCCAACAAGATCGTGGTGATCGGAAACTTTATCCATTACTATGTGGTTTATGGATATAACGACATCAACGGATTTGACCTCAAAGTCCGGGACCCCATGCCCACGGGCGTGGGAGGCCTTTCCACAACGGTTCCCTACGCCAACTTCAACGCTTGGCACGCCAAAGTGGTGATCCGGTTTTAATCCTTTGGGCGTGTCAAAGCGATTTTGCGCGCCTGGCGCGTTTAGGACGGATTTTGGCAGGGAACCGCGCATGCCTGAGAATATCCGCCTGGCCGCGCATTTATGGAGGTATTGCTATGTCCAGAGACGTGACCGGCCCTCCGGGCCTGGTGGCCCAGGAAACCGGCGCATGGTGCTTCGCCGCCGCAGAGCAAATGGTCAGGGCTTACCTGAACATGGAGGTTCCCTCCCAGTACGGCATCGCCTATGCCAGTCTCATGCTGCTGATCAGCCAGGGAGATCCTGATCTTCTTCTCGCCTGGTCAACCGCCGCCGAAACCGACTTGTTGCTGGAAGTGGACGACGATATCACCCCCGAACAATTGGAGGTCTCAGGCAATCCACCCAATCCGGACAGCGAGAGAGTCGCAATGGTAAAGCGCACGTACGGAATCTTCAACCACTGGGATCTTGGCGGAGCCATTAGCTCTTCCTGTTTACCCCGGGACTTCCGGGAGGATATCGGCTCTGACAAGCTGGTGGTGATCGGCAACCGGAATCACTATTATGTAGTCTATGGATATACGGACGCCGGCCCCTTTATCCTGCGCGCCAGAGACCCGTTCCCTCCCGGCCTTGGGGCCGGGACAAGACTGATCCCATGGGGGGATTTTAACGTGTGGGAATACAAGGTGGTCATCCGGTTTTAAAGGGCGAAGCGGTCAGGCGGC
This sequence comes from Desulfatibacillum alkenivorans DSM 16219, assembly GCF_900142135.1. Classification (GTDB taxonomy): domain Bacteria; phylum Desulfobacterota; class Desulfobacteria; order Desulfobacterales; family Desulfatibacillaceae; genus Desulfatibacillum; species Desulfatibacillum alkenivorans. Next base: position 127,531 of record NZ_FQZU01000004.1, read on the forward strand.
CTTTTCGCCTTTAAGCTCGCCGGCCAGGCGAGTGAGGGTTTTCTGCATGGCGGCTTCCACCTTGTCGGCGCATTGGTTGACGTAATCAAGGTCCTCCGCGGCCTCGGGGCCGCGGCGGCGGAATCGTATGGGCTTCATGGCCTCGATCTTGATTTTGGCCGGGTAGGGCAGAAAGACCGGCGCAGGTCCGGGCACGACTCCCCAGGGCAGGCACAAGGTGAGGGGCCACACTTTGGAGCGCAGCCATTTATCCATGCCCAGGGCCTTGGCGAGCCATTGGTTGTCGCTCACGATAATAGTCGTCGACTGGGCGCCCGCCGCCACAAAGGGAATGATGGGAACCTTTTCCCTGAGCGCCAGCTTCATGTATCCCCGGCGGCCGCTGAATACAATCTTGTTCCTGTGCTTGAAGGGCCTCCAGGCGTCCGTATCTCCCCCGGGATAGACCACCACCTTTTTACCCTGGGCGAAGGCCTTGGCCGCGTTCTCGTGGCAGGCCCGGATTCCGCCCATTTTCGTAAGCACTTGATTGACCCCGGGCAGCCTGATGGGCAAGTCATGGGCCAGCCCGTAGGGCAGGGCGTCCACGCCCAGAACTTTGTACGCCTCCGTAAAGAAAATAAAGGTGTCCAGGGTCATCATCCCCATATTGTGGTTGCCTACATACAACGCCGGCCCTCGGGGGACGTTCTCCAGGCCGTGCACCGAAGCGCGGAAATAGGCCTTCAGCAGCCTGCCCGTCAAAGGGGAAACCCAGTCGATGAGGCCGAGGTCCCTGTTGTCCAGGGCGTCGATGTCCCGCATTTTTAGAAAATCCAGCATGGTTTGTCTCAAGGCCTTTAAGAGAGATTTTTTGATGAGAATTCCACGTTTGATAAACAGGATACCACACCCGAACCCTTTGACGCAACATGTCATGAGCACATGCCGCGATCGCCTGCCGCAGTATTTCCCCCATCCCCGTGGAGAAATGCGGCGGGATGATGAGGGCTGTGATGCAATCATCGCGGCGCAATTACGGAAAGGGGGACCCAGCGTCCCTTTCTGTATTGATTTGGAGCCAATGGGCGTTCCGTTTATTTGTCTGCTACATGGAGCCGCTTTTCATAAAAAGTCGTCCGCCCCCCCTTGACAGGGCATGGCGTTGCGTTATTTTGTATTCGTAAGTTGAATGTATTCATAAGAATAACATCGCAGCTGATATTTTTTTCTGTCTTTCAGCCGAAGAAGGAGGAAAAAAATGAAACCCAACGCCTTTCCATAAAGAACCGCCCTTAATGCAGGAATTCGGGGCCGTTAATCCCTCCCTGCAAGCTGGAAAAATCCCAACCAAACAGATCGCACCTGACAAGTGAGGTCCCTTTTCGGAGGAAAAGCGCTCTTTCGAAACCGCGGCCTATTGTGCGGAAAGGAGAATCTCATGGAACTGGAAAAGAAATACACCGTGGCCAAAATCGGCGTTCTGGCTCTTTTGGCGGTTTGCGTCCTGCTGGGCGCCGCCCTGCTGAAAGACAAGGACGAGCCCATCCGAATTGACGATTTGAGTGCGCCTGCCATGCCCAAGGGCCTTGAGTCTTTTTCAAAATCTTTCTCCAAGGAGTTCAAGCAGGGCCAGGATCAGGCCTTTGACATGCTGGATAAATTTTTTGATGAGGGCTTTTTCAAGGACAACTCCGACCCCTTCCAAAAGATGGAGCAGATGAGAAGGGATATCCACAAAAAACTGGAGAAAGGACTGCAGGGCTCTTTTGACGACTCCTGGGACGATTGGTACGACGCCCGGTTTACGGGCCACGATTCCTTTTCCATGAGCATGGAGGATAAGGCCCACGCCTATGAGTACAAGATTTCCATACCCAACCGGTCGAGCCAGGATTTGAAGGTGGACGTCACCAAAGACGGCATTCAAATTTCGGGAACCCTGAACAAAGTAGTGGAAAAGAAAAACGCCGACGGCGAGGTGACGGCCAGGCAGGAGGTTGCCTCCACCGTCAGCCAGCGGTTTTCCCTGCCTGACGACGCCAATTACGGAAGCGCCAAAATCACCAACGGCGATGACCAGATAATCATCACCGTGCCCAAAGTATAGTATGGAAGGCCCGCCGGTCAGGCGGAACTGTGTTGCGGGAATTGTCCGCTAATTGTGATCAAGAGCAAGGAGGTCATTATTATGGATGCCAAAAAACTCGCACCATGGAACTGGTTTAAAAAGGAACAGGAAGAAAAAAATCTGCCCATTGTGAACAAAAGCGCCGAGCAGGCTGTGCAGCCCCGGGCGCCCCTGGCCCAGTTGCACAGTGAAATCGACAGGATGTTCGATGACGTGTTCCGCAGCTTCGGCATGCCCGGCCTGGGAACCGGTTGGAGCCTGCCGGCCTTGACCAGGGACCCGTGGATCAAGCCCACCCTGGACATCAGCGCCGCAGATAAGGAATATCAGGTTTCCGTGGAACTGCCCGGCATGGAGGAAAAGGACATCCACCTGGAATTAGACAAGGACGTCCTGCGGATTTCCGGCGAGAAAAAGCAGGAGACCGAAGAAAAGGGCAAGAACCACTACCGGATGGAACGCTCTTACGGCTCGTTCCAGCGGGTCCTGTCATTGCCCAATGATGCGGATCAGGACGGCATCAAAGCATCTTATAAAAACGGGGTCATGAAAATCAGCATCCCCAGAAAGGAAGCCCCGGCTTCACAGGGCCGGAAAATCGAAGTGTCCGCCGCATGACGCTTGAGATATGTATCGCGTTCCCTGAAGTAAAAACAAAAGCGCCGCCCCGGTCAAGAAGCCGGAGCGGCGTTTGATTACAAATTGCGTTTAAAAAGGTAATAATATTCGGGGAACAAACGATGATAGATTCTTCGCGACTACTGTCGTCGAACCTCTCCATGGTGGCGCCAAAGGCTATAACTATCGAACCAGACAGAAGGGCGAAGTGAATGCCTGCCAGGGTGAGAGCAGCAATAAACAGCCTTTTTGGCATTGGCGCCGGCTCCGCTTTTGGGGTGGATCAATGGAAGATTAAAAGACCCTGCACTTGGGCCCTACGATCATCATGTTATTGATGATCTGGGACTGGATGACCTCCAGCTTGCTGCCGAACAGGGCTTCGCGGATCATGCCGTGGCCGTAAGCGCCGATGACGGTCAAGGCGTCGGGCGGAATCTCGTAAAGGTTGTCCTCCAGTTTGGACTTGCTCAGAAAATGCCATTCGCGGACGCCTTCCTCCACCACGGAGGTCATTTCCCTCGCCTGGAGCAGGTTGTCCAGGGTTTCCCGGTTGACGTCCCCTTCCTCGATGGTGAAAAGATCCAGGGGCATGCCGGAGCGCCTGCTAAGCGACAAACCCATGGAAAGGGCTTTGAAGGCGTTTGCCGAACCGCCGAAAAAAACGGCCACGCTGTTCCAGGGCTTGTAGCACAGGCTGGTCACCAGCACGGGAAAAGGAGCGGCCACGGCGATTCTGCGCACCTTGGGGCCGACGTACCCCAGGCCGATGCGGCTTGTTTTGTCGCTCATGCTTCGGGGGCAGCACATGCAGTCGAACCCGATGGGGACGTCGGGCAGGGTGGAGGCGGTGAAATCCTTGGGCGTGAGAAAGTCCACGGAGACTCCCGCTTTTTTCGCCAGGGCCTCCACGTGCTCCTGGGCCGTTTCCGGGTCCGAAAGGTAGGACTGGTCCAAATCCACCTGGGTCACTTCGTTTTCAAAGTACATGAGAAACTTGGAATGACGGGGGATGTACACCCTCAGGGTGAAGTCCAGGGTCTTGCAGAAATACAAGGACTGCATAAAGGTTTCCCGTCCGAAGGCGTTGTTTCTGAAAACGTGTAAGAGACTGTTAACCATGGGATTTGCTCCTTATTCGTGATTTGTTGAGCAAGGCGCCAAGCTGAGGCCTCAAGGTCAATAAGTGGTTTGGACTATCAACTCGCGGCGGTAATGATCCAGCAGGGTCCCTTTGGATACCATGCCCAAAAAGCGTTTGCCTGATATTACGGGCAGGCTGAAAGCCTGGATTCGGTCCATAAGCTCCAGAACGTCCGTCAGCCTTTCATCCGGAGAAACAGCGGGAGGAAAGTGGTCCATGATGTCCACGACAAGGACGGTTCCGTACAATTCCCGGTTGAACAGGTATGGCCTGACCTTGGCAAGGTCGATCATTCCTAAAAACTCATTGGTTTTCACATCCAGGACCGGAAAGTGGTTCCTATGCGAGGATTTGACCTGCGCCACCAGGTCCGCAAGGGTCATATGATTGTTCAACGGGATCAGATTATGCTCCAGCACCTCCGAAACCTGCAAGTCCTCCAAAACCCTTTCGTCCGTGCCCGGCCGGATCAGCCCGCCCTCGGCCTTCAGGTCCTTCAGGTAAAAGGAGTCGGATTCAAAATACCGGCAAACGCTGGAGGAGACCAGAGACACCACAATCAGCGGCAGAATGACCTCATACCCGCTGGTGATGTCCACCACCAAAAACAGGCCCGTCAAAGGCGCCTGGAGCATGCCGCCCATGATGCCGGCCATGCCGAGCAGGGCGTAGCATCCTTCGGGCGCCAGATGCCCGACGTCAACCATAAGGCTTAACAGCCTGAAATACGCCACGCCCGTAAAGCTGCCCACAACCAGGCCCGGCGCGAAGATGCCGCCCGAGCCCCCGGACCCCAGCGTCGTGGCTGTAACCAGCATTTTCAGCCCCAGTATGGCGCAAAGCAGCACAAGGCCGGGGCTGTACTGGCCGTGAATCAGGGAGTAAATCTGGTTGTACCCTTCTCCCAGGACCTGGGGAAAAAAAAGGCCCACAAGACCCACGCAGGCGCCGCCCACAAAGGCGCGGCTCATCTTGGATGCAGGCAGCTTGCCCCACATCTTGCCGCTGCTTCGGATCATGCGGGATAAGGCCACGGAAACCAATGCCGTGGCCAGGGCCAATCCAAACGCCGCGGCGATATCCCAGGTTCCCGGACTGAAATGGGCGTGGGAAAACCGAATGCTGTTGCCCATCAGCAGCCGGCCCACCTGGGTGCCCGCCACGGAGGCCACGCCGATGGGGATGACGTTGACGGCGGTCCATTCCCCCAACACGACTTCCAGGGTGAAGACAATTCCGGCGATGGGCGCGTTGAAGATGGACGCAATAGCCGCCGCCGCGCCGCACCCCACCAAAGTGATCCTGTGACGGGACGGAAAGCCCAGCCTTTGGGCGATGTTGGAGCCGATGGCCGACCCGCTCATGACCACCGGGGCTTCCGGTCCGGCCGAGCCGCCGCTGCCGATGGTCAGGCAACTGCTGACAAGCCGGGAAAAGCTGGAACGAAACCGAAGCAGGCCTCCGCGCCGGGAGACTGCATAAATGATTTCCGGCACCCCATGCCCTGCGCCTTCCCGGACGATTTTGTTTAAAAACAGGGAGGATAAGGCCGCCCCAACGCCGGGCAGGACGAACACCCACCAATAATGCTTGGCGTGGGCGCATAATTCTGAAAGATGTTCAATGGCGAAGCTCAGTCCGGCCGCAGCAACGCCGCTGCAGCATCCCACCAGGACGCCGGCGAGAAGCAGCGCCACCTTTTCATGACGCAGAAAAAACAGTCGTTTGGCCATGCCTGCTATGTTTTTTGGCGTCATGGCTAACCTATAAACCGGAGTCCGCCACCTTGGCTTCCAGTTCCTGCACTTTTCCCAACAAATCGTCCGAAGTGGGGCGCTGATTCAAAAATTCTACAAAAGAGTCGTCCCGCAGGCAAAAGGCAAGCCGCGAAAGAAGGCGGAGATGAACGTCCACTGAAGGGCTTATGAGAAGAAAAAGGGTGGTTACGGGCTTTCCGTCAATGGCGTTGAAGTCCAAAGGCTCTTTAAGAAAGCAGGTGGTGACCGAGGCTTCCGCCCCTGCATCCTCCGTCTGGCTGCGGACGTGGGGAATGGCCACCCCTTTGCCTTGCCCCGTGGAGCATAAACGCTCCCGTTCCAGAAGCTGCTGGGTGAAGGCCTGCAAGTGATCGCCGGCCACCGGGGAAAGAGACGCCGCCTGAGTCAGAGCTTCATCCACGGTGCCGCCCTCCACGTCCTTGAACACCCCTCCCCGGCGCATGGCCTGAACCAGGTTGTGAGCGGGCGCCGGACATTCGGGATCGTCCTGGCATGTTTGGCTTATGCTCAAATTCTTGCTCTTGGCCCAATTGGCAAGCCAGCTCTTATCAAATATGGGAGCGCTGCTGGGGCCCGCCGGTACGGGTAAGAATCCCTGGGCTATCCATCTTTCAAGAGTTTTGACCGGCAGACTCAAAAAAGCCGCCGCTTGTCTGATGTCCATTTTCATAAGCAAAAAACACGTCCACCCTCTGTCTTAAAAAGACAGGGGGTATATTCTTTGGAACGAAAAAATTTCCGCTCGCGACCCTGAATTAAGGATGAAAAGTTTTTAAAAATTTGGGCTGTTCCGAAAAACAAACCACGGGGAGGCAAAATAGGACAAAGAAGGCGTACAGTCAACCCCTATAAAAAATGATTTGCTTGGGATAGGAGATTCTTCAATACAGTGTGTCTTTTATTGATGAAATAATGATTATATTCCTGGTCCGGCGCCTGATTCTACTCATACCGCTCTATGCAGGCCCCCCTGATTTTGACTTCGCTTATAATCCCGGGCAACTGCCGTTATTCCGCAGCGTTGAACTACAAAGCCCGGATCATCGCCTTGCCTTCCACGCTTTTGATTTCGATTTTTCCCATACGGGACAGGGCTGCAAGTTCACGCTCTCCGTCGGCAGGGCTGATGACGCCGCGGGTGCGCTCTATCAAGTCGGCAGGCTCCGCTTTCCTCAACTCCTTGACGACTTTCAGCAGCATTTTCTGGTTTTCCGTCATGGGAGTAATCATTCCATGCTTCTCAAAGGATTTGGCGCTGTAATCCGCCCAGGGATCGCAGAACCGGGCGGGGGATAGAATCTGAATATAGCAGTCTTCACAATAAACGTTTCCAATGTGTTCGTAGCGGTCGTCCTGGGGAATATCCCGGCTGCATTGGCGGCATTTCATGGCAGTTGCTCCTTGGGTCCAGGGAAAAATACTCCGTCCTAATCCAGTTGCGGCTTTTTCGTTCAGCGGTTTTTTATAGGGTTATTGTGGGTCAAAGGCAGGGCGCCCTGTTTGCTTCCGCCATCCTCAGACTGCCGGCCTTGAAGACGTTTTTCAATAGGTTTTCTATGGATCGGGCGATGATGCCGGCGCTTTCCTTGGTGTATCCCCCGGAAAGGACCATGGCGACGGGAACGTTCAGCTTTCCGGCCGTTCTGAACACTTCCTCGTCCCGGTCCATAATTCCTTTCTCCGAAATGCTCAAAACTCCCAGAGGGTCGTTTTTGTAAATATCAGTGCCTGCATTGTAGAAAATCAAGTCCGGATTGCATTGAATGATAGCCGGCTCCAGGTTTTCCCTCAACAGGGCGAGGTACTCCTCATCCTTCGCTCCATAATCGACGGGCAGATTGAAGTCGATGTATTCGGCCGCTTCTTTATCGCGGGGATATATTTCCGCATTGTACATGTCAAATATGAAAACCCGCGGATCGTCCTTGAAGATCGCCTCGTGCCCGTTGCCCTGGTGAACGTCCAGGTCCACGACCATGATCTTCATCCCCGGGCTTTGCTCCCACAGGAGATGAGCGGCGACAGGGATGTCGGCGTAAAAGCAAAATCCTTCCCCCTGGTTTGCCTTGGCGTGATGGTATCCGCCTGAAAGATTGACGCTCCAGCCGTACTGGAGGGCCAGGCGGCTGGCAAGCACTGTGCCGCCTGTCGCGTAGCGCATGGGTTTGAGGATTTTCTTGTCCAGAAGGAAGCCGGGCATGAATTTCAGGGCGCCCATTTCGGCGATTTCGGCCACGACGGTGGATTTTTTCAGAGAGTTCAAATACTCCCGGGAGTGCACCCGCAAAAGATCCAGCTCCGAAATTTCCTCAGGCTCGTAGATGCGGTCAGGCGACAGCCCGGCGTTTTTCTCAAGATATTTGTAAACCCGGCCGTACTTCTCGCTGTCAAAGGGATGGAGCTTTTGAATCCCGTATAAGGTAATGTTGTAATGCTTGCTGTAAACAATAGGCAAAGGGATTTCCGGCTGATCGCCAAAGGCGGCCGGGCGTAAGAACAATGCGAACAGGCAAAGGCCGGCGACGCCCCAGACAAGCAGCATTTTCATTCTTCCATCCTCCTGCAGACTACACGGCGGCTTGATTGGCGCCGGCGCGTTTGCTTCGGTACATAAGTTCATCCGCCCTTTTCAGAAGGGATTCCACGGTATCGTCCAACCGGGCTACTGTGCCGCCGATGGAGCTGGTCACCTTGACGATTCTTTGATTGTCCCCTGAGCCTATGGTTACCCGGCTCTTTTCTATGATGCGCAGCACCTTTTCCGCAATTTGGGATAGCGTTTGCAAATCAATGTTGGGCAGGATGACTAAAAACTCATCCCCTCCCCAACGGCAGACAATGTCTGACGCTCGCAGATTGCCCGAAAGCGTCTTGGCCACCGCTTTTAAAACCAAATCTCCAACGTCGTGCCCGTAGGTGTCGTTGACCTGTTTGAATTTGTCTACATCGCAGAAAAGAATGCCGAAAGGCCAGCCGTATCTTCTGAACTCATTCAGTTTGGCCTCCAGCCGGGCCTCTCCGCAATTCCTGTTGGCCACCCGGGTCAAAGGATCGTTCAAGGCCAGGTCTTCCAGCTCCTTGGCCTTTTCCCTTTCGCGAAGAACGGGCGTGGCGTCCTGGAAAATCTCCACCACGCCGGTTATGCGCCCCTTTTTGTCGTGCAAGGGCAAAATTCTGGCCTGAGCCGGCACCAGATGCCCGTCCTTGTGGTGGTATGAAACGGTGATCTCCCTTAGAATTCCGTCGTGCATGGTTTTCATGGCAGGGCACATGCCCGCCTCGCACAGGTTATGCCCCCAGTTGTCCACATACATAACCCGGTTTTCATGGCACGACCTGCCAACCACCTCCTGGGCGGAAAATCCCGTCAACTGGGCGGTGCTCTCGCTCCAATAGGTGATGATTCTATCCCTGTTTACGCAATAAACGCCGTCAAACAGATTATCCAATATATCTTTACGAAATTGGCCGTCCTCAAACATGACGCATCCCTCCGGTGCAAATTTTAACGGAATATTAACCGTTAGCACATTGGCGAAGTTTTGTGCAAGCGTAGAGAAAAGAGCGAGGGAACAAGCGTTTAGCGGGGGTGACGCTGAGTCACGTCACTGCCTGTGGTCAGGCTGTAACACAGGGCGTGCAAGCGGACCGTAAAGTCCACGTTTTCCACAAATACATTTTCCGGCACAACAAGCCGGACGGGAGTGAAGTTCAAAATGGCGTGAATTCCAGCCTCAACAATGCGCATGGCGCAGTCCTGCGCCCTGTCAGCCCCTGTGGCGAGCACGGCTATGTCGAAACATCCCGGGCCTTTGATCACTTCTTTGATGTCTTCTGACTGGGAAATTTCCATGCCCTGCACTTCGGTTCCCACAAGGTCTATATCCTTGTCAAACGCGGCGGTGAAAATAAAGCCCCTTTGGGCGAACTGTTCAAATCCGAGCAAGGCCTTGCCAAGGTTTCCCACACCAAACAGGCCCAGCCGCCATGTGCGGTTGGTCCCCATGACTTCTTTCAGGGCGTTCAACAAATCGTTGACGTAATAGCCCACGCCCCGGACTCCAAACTGGCCGAAGTAGGCTAGGTCTTTACGAATCTGGGCGGGATTGGCGCCGCACATTTTCGCCAGCTTAACGGAGGACACCAACTCCACACCGTCATTATGGAGCATTTCCAAGTGCTTGGCATACAGAGCCAGACGTATAACCGCTATGTTTGGTATCTTATGCACAAGATTATCCTGAGTCTTGATTAGTGAACCTTTTCACAAGAATGGAGAAAAAGAGAGGCTGCGTTTTACGGCAGCCCCTCTTTTTTTAAACCATATTACCGCGGGGTCTCTTAGCCCAACAGAGCGGCGATGGCGCCAGCCTGGGGATGGGCGAAGATGAGAATCAGGGCCACAACCAGAGCGTAGATGGCCAGAGATTCGATCATGGCGAGACCGATCAGCATGGTGGTGGTGATTTTGCCGGATGCTTCGGGATTACGGGCGATGCCTTCAACGGCGGCCCTGAGGCCGATACCCTGAGCGATGCCGCAACCAAAAGCTGCGATAGCCATACCAAAACCTGCTGCGGTTACTGCTGCGATAAAGAAACTAAGAGCTGTTGCTTCCATTACGAAAACCTCCCTCAAAAAAGATAGTTAATATCGGGCTTCTTCCAAAAACCCTTACATACACGTTTAAAACGCGTTTGAAAGCCTTGACTAATGCGCGTGCTCAATGGAGCCTGCAAAGTACATGATGGACAGCATGAAGAACACGAATGCCTGCACAACCGCCACCAGGATGCCCATGGCCATGATCGGCAGGGGCGCCAGGAAAGCGCCTGCCAGGAAGAACAGAATCATGAGCACCAGTTCGTGACCCATCATGTTTCCGAAAAGACGGAAGGTCAGGGAGAGAACCCTGGCGAGATGGGAAATGGTTTCAAGGATAAGGAACAGAGGCGTCAGCGCCAGGATGGGGCCCATGAAGTGCTTGATGTATTTGGCTCCATGATGCTTGATGCCCAAAAAGTGGGTGAAGCAGAAAACCACAATGGCGCAGGAAAGAGGCGTGTTCACGTTAGCAGTCGGGGGAAAGAAACCGGGAAGCAGACCCATGAGATTGCATACGAGAATGTACAGGAACAGGGTGGCTGCCAGGGGAAGGAACCAGCGGCCTTCCTCGCCCACAACGCCGACCATGAACTCTTCCAGGCCGCCCACGATGATTTCCAGGACGTTCTGCCCCTTGCCGGGAATCATGGTGATGGTTTTCGCCGCCACAACGCTTAGACCGATTAAAATGATCATGGCCACCCAGGAGAAAATAATATGATGGTATTCATGACCGAAGTGATCTAAGCCGACCAAACTAAATAGCCACGGAAAAAATTCGAAAAAGTGCTTCACTTATCTTGCCTCCTTGCTGAAAACATATTTCAATTCGAGGATCAAGGCTATAAATATGCCAGCCACGACCACGGATAATCCTACAAAAAGACCTATGGGATGTACTATTCTAAACAACAAAAGACCGAAAATCAGCAGGCCGCTGACGAAAAAGCGAAGGTAATACTTGGCCACCACAACCCGATGATTGGTCCCGGGGCCGGGGTCCAAGGCGTTTTGCAAGGTACGGGACAGCAGATGGAAGTTAACCACCGTAATCAGTCCCCCGCAAATAATGCCCATGGCGAACGGCCCAGGCGCCATATACAGCCCAATGCAGCTAGCCAGCGCGAATATCGCCCAGTTGGCCCAAACCACATTTTTTATAAGACGCTCTTCCAAGGACTCGTTCATGATCCCCCTCACATCTTTTGGCTCTTTTGATGGGCCAGCCAGATGTTCCGGTATCCCGCCGCTATTCCAAAACCCAATCCGACAAAGGTCAGCCAAGGATGCGTATCGAACCGCCGGTCCAGATACACCCCCAGCCCCAGGCCGATGACAATGGCCAGGGCCACGGAAAGTCCGAGGCTGCTGAAATAGGACATTTCCCTAATAAATTTAAGGGTTTCTTTGTTCATCATCCTGCCTTGTACGCACACGGCTGTTTAGTTTGCACGCGAATGTGAAAAACAGCACATGCGGGTACGGGACGGCGAAACGTACCAAACGCAAGCCTCGAAGTCAACCAAAAACGTACTTTAGCTATAATTGCTTAAAGACCTTTTCAGCCGCCTTCAGGGTGGCTTGAATATCGGCCTCCGTATGAGCCGCAGACACGAACCACGCTTCAAACTGGGACGGCGGTAAAAAGACGCCTTCATCCCGCATCCCCTGGTAAAACTTGGAAAAACGATCCAGGTCGCATTTTTTGGCGTCCTCAAAATTTTCCACCGGACCTGCGCTAAAGAATAAGGTCTGCATGGAACCCACTCGGCTTACCACCGCTTCCACGCCGGCGTCCGCCGCTGCTTTTTTCAGGCCGTCGGCCAAAGTTTGGGAGCTTTTTTCCAAAGCCTCGTAAAAACCGGGAGCGCTGATTTCCTTCAAGGCGGCAATTCCGGCGGCCATGGCCATGGGATTGCCCGACAGGGTCCCGGCCTGATACACCGGCCCGGAAGGCGCGATTTTCTCCATGAGGGAGCGCTTGCCGCCGTAAGCGCCCACCGGTAGGCCGCCGCCGATGACCTTGCCCATGGTGGTGAGGTCCGGCGTTACGCCGTACAGGGACTGGGCGCCGCCCAAAGCCACGCGGAATCCGGTCATGACCTCGTCCAGAATCAAAACAATGCCGTACTGGTCGCAAACCTCCCGCAGGCCTTGGATGAATTCCGGCTTGGGAGCGACCACGCCCATGTTTCCGGCCACGGGCTCCACAATGATGGCGGCCGTCCGGTCGCCCTTTTTCTTGCAATATTCCTTGACCGCCTCAATATTATTGTACTCCAGCGAGGCGGTGGACTCAGCCACCTTGTCCGGCACGCCCGGGCTTCCGGGAATCCCAAGAGTGGCCACGCCTGACCCGGCCGCCACCAACAGGCTGTCGCCGTGGCCGTGATAGCAGCCGTCGAATTTCACGATCCCGTCCCGGCCCGTGGCGCCCCTGGCCAGGCGGATGGCGCTCATGGTGGCCTCGGTGCCGGAATTGACCATGCGGACCATTTCCACCGAGGGCACAATGTCGACCACGGCTTCAGCCAGTTCGATTTCCAGCTCCGTGGGGGCGCCGAAGGTGCACCCGTTGGCCAGGGCCGCTTCAATGGCCTTGATCACGGCCGGATGCCGGTGCCCCAGGATCAAAGGACCCCAGGAGCCTATATAATCAATGTATTGCCTGCCGTCCGCGTCAAAAATCGCCGAGCCCTGGCCCCTGGCGATAAAACACGGGTCCGTGCCCACGGACCCGCAGGCCCTCACCGGGCTGTTCACCCCGCCGGGGATGGTTTTGCACGCTCTGGCGAATAGTTCTTTGGATTTTTCCATATGCGAAAGCCTCCTTTCAGGAGAAAATAAGGTTTCAATCGTGAAAAATTGCTATCAAAGCGGGGTCTAAGCGTCAAGAAAGCTTTTCCTTATTCCCAGGCTTTGGTATTAAAATACCATAAGACCCTGAACGACGGAGGAAATCATGGGATCAGGTAAAAGACCGGAGACTTTGAACAAGTTACTGGCCTACGCACTGGGGCGAAGGCCTGACGAGTTCGGCCTCTTTCCGGACGAGGATGGCTGGGTGAAAGTGAAAGACCTGGTAAGGGCCCTTTCCGAGGAAGACGGATGGAAGCACGTCAACAAGGCGCATATCAAGGAAGTGGCCTACACTTTGGACGACCCCGCCATAGAGTACGAACACGAGGAGGGAATCGTCCGGGCCGTGGAGTGGGACCCGTCCTTATATTATACGGGAGTCCCGGAGGACCTGCCCAAACTGCTTTATGTGGGCGCCCGCAACAAAACCTATCCCGAAATCGATAAAAAGGGCATCTTCCCGGTAGGCGCGCCCTTTGTGATCCTATGCCGGGACGAAGACATGGCCTTTCGCATCGGAAGGCGACGGGACGGCAATCCCATTATCCTGACCATCAATACGGCCATGGCCCAGGATCGGGGCGTGGTCTTTGAGGAAGCCGGGGAGCTGCTTTTGACCGCGGAGTTCATTCCCAAAGGCTGCTTTACCGGGCCGCCGCTTCCCAAAGTGGAGGAGATGCTGGCCGCCAAGAAACCCGCCAAACCCAAGCCCGCGGAGGACCCGGCCCTGTCCATGGGGGCCTTCGCCATGGACCTGGACGACGGCTACGGCAAGGGCTACGGCAAGGGCAAAGGAGATAAAGGCTTTAAGAAAAAAGGCGGCCGCAAAAAACGCTCCTGGAAAGAAGACGCCCGCCGCCAACGCCGCCAAGGCCGCGACGACGAAGATTAACCCCCCCCAACGGGCGCGGCCTGCCGCGCCCGTGGTCATCATTCCCGAATGGGAATACTCCATCGAAACCGTTTTTTTTGTAGTCGCACGGTTTCCGCGCCCTAGTCGCGCGGTTCCCTCGCCCTATTTGCGCGTTCCCCGCGCTCTCCCTGCGCCCGGCCGGTTTATCCGTCAGATTTTCCCAAAAGGTATCCGAAAGGATAATTGCCCTCCGCACTCGGAACGGTTACTATGATACATTCAAAAAAAAGTGCGGCTGACGGGGGATGGTTGGCGTCAGGGAGAGGGAAAAGCGCTTTCTACGTTTGCATCGCATGCTGAGCATCAAGGCGGTGCAAACGCAGGAAGGCGGGCGCAGGTGGTGCGCGCGCACAACGCAGGCGCCAAAATCATCAGAACACGGAGGCGCTTTCCAAAAGGGACTTTCGTCTCATGGCGTTGAAAAGGGTTTCGGTCCTGCCGCACGCTCCCAGTTTTCTCGACGCATTTTTCAAATGCTTTTTTACGGTGACCTCCGCGATATTCATGGCCTGGGCGATTTGCAGGTTGGAGTAGCCCAAGGGAAGGTAGGAAAGGACTTCCTGCTCTCTGGGGCTTAAGCCGTCTTTGGCGAGGACGGCGAAATCCTCCTTGCGGTCATGCGGCTTTAGAAGAAGCACCAGGACCGTTCTTTGCTGTTCCGTAACCACGGCGTGGGCGGTCATTGTCAGCTCCAAGTCGGGGAGAACGCAAACGGTTGTCCAGGGGCCGGCGCCCGGGGGGATGGCGCCCCGTGGGGCGACGGCGCTTTTAAGCCATATCAAAATGTCTTCAGGAAGGATTCTCCAGGCCGAATGCTTGAAGCATCGTCTTAAAAACGCCTCGGTTTCTTGGGGGAGATCGATTATGTTCAGGGCGCCGTCCAGACAGAGATACAAGTCCTTACTACTTTTGCAAACAGTTTCCAGGGCGGCGCGCTTCAGGTCGAATTCCGCATGAAGCATCATGGTGTGGGACAAGGAAACCAGAAACGGGCTCAGGTATTCCAGGGTTTGCCGGTCGCTTTCTTCAAAGGCGAATTTTTCGTCGGTCCGATAAAAAGCAATGCCCGAGTCTATGGCGGGCGTCCGGGCGCAGTGGAGGGTTAAAAACTGCGTGGTGTCCGTATATTTTTTGGATGTTTCATAGCAATAGACCGCTTCCTCGCTGGAATAGAAGTCCTTTGGGGAAAAAATGCACGCGCCTCCCACAGGCTGCCTTAAAGACTTTTCCCTGACCGGGTCATGCTCCATGACTTCGATGTATTTTTCATTCCAATCAAAGGGAAGCCCCGGATTAGTGGCCACGTTATAGGAATTTTGCGGAAGTCCGAACGTGTAGAGCCCCATCCAGTCCACCGGAATCAACGTGTTTATGACAGAGGTGAGGATGTGCGGGAATTCACTGTAATCTTGCGTATTAATCAAGGCATGATGCAGCTCTCTGAGCGCATCCGCGATTTTGTCTTTCCTGAGACTCGAAGCCACTGGCTCATTCCATTGCTTTAAAAAGCAGAAAAACAGATCATCCCGAAACCTTGGGCGTTTCCCTCTTGAAACAGAAGGATCCCGATTTTATGAATCCTAATTTATCATCTTAGTCATGAATATTAAAGCATTCAGTGATGCTATTTCTTTTTTTTCGGCCGGCGCCTCCATTCCATTTGCAGACAATTCCGGCGAACCATACTTTACTTTGACCTCGCTTCCTGGGTGGTGTAATACACTGCAAAAAGAAATTCGGTTCGCCAAAGGCGGTTTTTTACGGTATCAGGACGGTTTTTTTCTATGTTTTGGATTATTCTGATTGTTTTTTATGTAGCTTTAAGTCTGGCGGCCACCTATCTGGTGCATCAAATGCCCCGGCGGCCGGTCCATGAAGATCCCGACTGGGGCGCCATTGAGGACCTGCGCATTCCCGCGGTAAACGGCGGAACCCTGGAAGTCTGGCGCATCGCCCCGGACGGCCCGAGCAAGGGGATCGTGGTCCTGGCCCACGGCTGGAGCCGCAACCGGGACCGCATGGTGCCCCGCGCCCGCGTACTGGCGAAACAGGGCTTTACCACAGTCATGCACAGCGCCCGGGACCACGGCAATTCCAGCCCCCAAAAATGGATGCAGGCGGCCAAGTTCGCCGAGGATATCGAGACGGTCCTGGACTGGATCGGGGAGCCGGTGATTTTGTACGGTCATTCCGCCGGAGCGGGCGGCGCCATCATCGCCGCGTACAATCGCCGGGAGCAGGTCCGCGTGCTGATTCTGGAAGGATGCTACTCCTACACCCGCCGGGCTTTGTTTTTGCTATACTCCAGCTTCAGCAAGGCCTTTGGAATATTGTTGGGCCCCATGGTTTTGTTTTGGATGAGCCTCATGTACGGCCGGCAGATCGACGAACAAAGCCCGGCCAACCTGGCCCCTAAACTGCTCATGCCGGTGCTGCTCATCCACGGAGAGTTTGACGAAAAATTCCCCCTGTCCATGGCGCACGCCATGAAAAAACGCTTCAAACCCGGACAGGCCGACCTTTTTATCGGCAAAGGGGCGGGGCACAGCGATTGCCCGGACGCGCCCGGATATGAAGACGCGGTTATAAATTTTGTAAATTCGCAGTGGCAACCAAGCGAAAACAAAGGATAGACGCAGATTTAAATGGAAAAGGAAAAGGGCAACAAGGAAGACACGACCTTCCGCTGGTGCGAAAAGCGGGAGCAAAAAGTGGCTGTAACCGTATGCCGGGCCATGGCCCGCAAAAAGAAATATTGCCTTAAGTGCCTGGAAAAATACGATCAACTGCCCTTATTCCCGGGCTTGAAATAGGAAAAAATGGACAAAAAAGCAACCGCGCTCATGCGCTTGTACTCCCTGCTGGACCGTATTATCGAGCCCTGGCCCACGGCCTGCGAAAAAGGCTGCGCCTCCTGCTGCACCACCCACGTGACCGCAACTGCGCTGGAAGGCCGCGCCGTCCTGGATTATCTGGAAAAGGAAAACCGGATTTTGCCGCCAAATTTGGACGAAGGGGAGTTGTTCACCCCGGCGGTCACCACAAACGGCCTGGCCCGTTTATGCATGGAGCGCAAGGAGCCGCCCGAGGAGTTCAAGCCGGACCATTTTAACCCATGCCCTTTTTTGGAAGACGGCGTATGCTCCATTTATCCGGCCAGGCCTTTGGGATGCCGGGTTATGGCGTCATCCTCGCAATGCAAGCCCGGCGGCTTTGCGGAAATGGACGACTATTGGCTGACCGTGAACCAGGTCTTTCTCCAAGCCTTGGAGGCCCTGGATTGTCCCGGCAAGTTCGGCAATTTTTCCATGATCCTGCAATATCTTGCGTTCGGCCAAAGCGCCGAAAAATTGCTGAATAACGAGCCTGTGCCGGGGCTCATGATTCCCCCGGAGCACCAGCAGCAAATATCCGCCATCCTCCCGGAATTGAACCGCATCCTGGCCGCCGCTATGGGATGACGGGCGATTTTGGCGCTGGTAAAATCATCGAGGGATTACAGCATTTTTTGGGTTTCGCAAGCTCAACCAACCTACGTCTTTTCATGTAAAAATAGTACGTTGGGTAGAGAGATCACAAAATTATCCCATTGAGGGAAACCTGTTTCCGCCAAAAAAGAGGGTCGAGGTTCAGGGAGTAGAACTCGAAACCCAACAATCAGGCTTTCCATCAACTCTTCCACAAAGCATCCTGCAAGCCTGACGGCCGGCGGGTGGGGCTTAGGACCGCTTTTTTAAAGGATGCCATGGCGCCCACGATCCGCAGCCTGGACCGGGTGCGGGTGACGGCCGTGTAAAGCAATTCCCTGGTAAGCACGGGCGAATTCTCCCCCGGCAGAATCAGCAGCACGGACTCGAATTCCGAACCTTGGCTTTTATGCACGGTCATGGCGAACGCCGTGTCATGGGCGGGCAGCATGGATCTGGCGTAATGCCTAAGCTCCTCTTGCAGGCCGGGAAAGACCGCCTTTCCATCCATATAAACGCCGTGGTCGCCGTTAAACAGGTTCATTTCCGCGTCGTTGCGATTGACCACCACCGGCCTTTTTTCGTACCAGGGATAATTTTGCAGCAAAATCAGGCCGTCTCGGGCGAAAATGTCCTCCACAAGGCTGTTGGCCGAGTTCATGCCCCACGGCCCTTGCCGCACTCCGCACAGGACGCGGAATCCGCCGAAGGCTTCCAGGGCCTGGGCCGGATTTTGGGCCGAAATAAAGGGCGAAAAGCCCTCCCGTAGTGGCTCTTCCAGCAAGGCTGGAAGGGTGCGCGGATTGTTGACAGCTTCGTAGATGATCTCCCCGCCGCTTTCCAGGCTGGCTGCCGCGCCTGCGGCGTCGCCCCGGACCACGCAATCAGCCAGTTCGCCGATGCCGGAATCCTTGGCGAACCGGTAGTTCTTCACAAGGTGCACGATCCCGTCCGCCATGAGGGCCAGGCCATTCTCCGAAGGAATCGCCTGTCTCGTGGCCTTGGCCAAAACCCTGGCCCATTCCGGGGAGAACGACTGCGATCCCGGTCCCGAGCAAATATCGCCCATGACAGAGCCCGGCCCCACGGAGGCCAACTGGTCCTTATCCCCCAGTAAGATCAGCTTGCCGTGATCGGGCAGGGCTTCCATAAGCCGGGCCATGAGGGACAACTCCACCATGGAGGCCTCGTCCACAATCAGGATATCGGCGTTAATGGGGTTGTCGGCATTGTGGATAAACCGGCTGGAGTTGAACCTCGCTCCCATAAGCCGGTGGATGGTCTTGGCCCGTTTAGGAATGGCGTCCTCCATTCCCGGGGGAACGCCCAGGCGGCTTAATTCCCTGCCCAGGGATTCCAAAAGCCTTGCCGCAGCCTTGCCCGTGGGCGCGGTGATGGCGATGGAAGGCGGCCTGTCGCCCGCCAGGGACAGAAGCAGGCGGATGATCCGGGCGGCGATGGTGGTCTTGCCGGTTCCGGGCCCGCCGGAGATTACGGACAACTTGCGCAAAACCGCCGTGGCCGCCGCGGCCTTTTGCCAGTCGGTTTCATTATTCGGCAAGGGGGCGAACAATCGATCCAATTCCTGGGCCAGCCGGTCCTGGTCTGTATACGCCGGGTCGGGAACGCTCCATGCCAGGATTTTTTTCGCGGTCAAAGCCTGATCTTCGTAATACCGGTGCAAATACAGCCTGCCGGCCTGATCCAGAATCAACGGCCGGTGCTCCCCGGGCTCCCCGACCACCGGCGACTTTGCCAAAGCGTCAATCCATTGCACCGGACTTTCCGGGCAATCCGGGCTGAGCAGGCATTCCCGGTCCAGCCCGGAGTTCAGTTCAACGCAGGTATGGCCTTCCCGGGTTCGCAGGGATACCAGGGCCGCGGCCGATTGCAACACCGGGTCTGCGCCGCCCGCCAGTTTTTGCAGAAACGCGGCGAATTGACCGTCTATGGCTTCGAATTCGATCATAACAGGGCGCCTTTCAGCCGTTGGATCATGTCCAGGCCCGGCCGGTCCTGAAAAATACCGTATTCCGGCCCCAGGCTTTTATCCACTCCGCGCAGGAAGATATAAAAAATTCCACCGAAATGCTTTTCATAGTCGTAATCCTTGATGCGCTGGGCCAGGTGCAAATCCAGAGCCAGGGTGTACAGCAAATATTGCAGGTCGTACTTGTGATGAACCATGGCGTGGGCCAGGGATTTCGGGCCGTAATCCTCCGGGGCGTTCCCCAGGTGATTGGATTTCCAGTCCACAATATAATACCGCCCGTCATAGCAAAAAACCATGTCCATAAAGCCGTGGACAAACCCTTTAACCGGCGAAAAATGCAGCCGGTCCGGCCGGTCCTTGGGGAGGCCGTTTCCGAAGATCCCCTCAAAAGCCTTGGGCGTAATTTTCTTGATGGGGAAGTAAAACTCCATTTCGTTGGATCGCGCCTGCATGGGAATGCGGCTTAGGGTAAAGTCCGGCCTTGCTTTGTCCAAGGGGCAGAACAACACATTCTGAACCATATGGGCGACAGGCTGAACCCATTGATCCTCGAATCCGTAAACCTCCAGTTTGTCCTGCACCAAATCAAGAACCTTTTCCGGAGCATGATCCAAAAAGTCCAGGTTTTCAAAGATGTCGTGAAGCATGATGCCCGGGCCGGTTCCCCGGGGAAAGGCGAAGATGCCGGCCGCTTCCTCCTCCGGCTCGTCCTCGACTTCAACCTGCGGCCCCGGCGCCGCCGCCTCGTCCGCGCCCGGCTCGTTCCTGCCGGGCTGATCCATGGACAGGGCGGAAAAACTGGTGACGCCCCAGGTCAGGTCCGGCCTGGCCTTAAACTCCATGGCTTCCAGGGCGGAGTCCGTCCCGCCGGCCCCAAAGGCCGCCGGATAAATTTCCTCGGGAGGCAGGGTCAGGGCGATGGCGTTGTCCGCGCTTTTGGCAAGCTCCTCCAAATCCTCGAACAAGGTTTTGTAGTTCAGCCGGATTTCCACCCGGCCGTCTTGCACGGCGCCCCCATGGAGAAGATAGGCGGGGGCGGATGTCTGTGCCTTGTTGATGGCCCCCCAAAGCATGTAGCAGCGCTTTTTGGCGCGGGTCAGGGCCACGTATGCCAGCCGCACGTTTTCCGCCACGGTTTCCAGCTTGGCCTGCTCCCGATGGGGCGAATCCTCGGCGCGAAGATCCAGGGTCAGGCGTTCGTCCCGGTCCGGGTCGTGAAAGGTCAGGGGCGCTCCTTTGCGCGGCTCGGACTCCTGCCACATGAACGGGCAGAAAACCACGGGGAACTCCAACCCCTTGCTGCCGTGCATGGTCACAACCTGGACGGCCTGGGCGTCGCTTTCCAGCCGAAGCTGATGCTCGTCCTTTCGGGGCGAGGACGGGTCCATTTGCCGGTCCAGCCATTTGATAAGACCAGAAACGCCCAGTTTCCGTTCTTTTTCCGCCTGATGCAGAACCTCGGCAAGATGCATGATGTTGGTCAGGCGGCGCTCTCCCTCGGGCAGGGCCAAAACCGCAGAGGGAAGCTCCTTATTATGCATGAAATAAGTGAACATCCGCATGAAACCGGATTTCTGCCAGATTTCGTGCAGATCGGAAAACAAGGTCAGGACCTTTTCCATCGGCTCTTCGCCCGGAGTCAGCCGGTCAAGCTCCTCGGCGGTCCAGCCCAAAAAGCTCACGGATAGCGCCGCCTTGACGTTTTGCAGCCGATTGGCCGCGGCCGCGGTCATGACCCGCCGCATTTCAATCGCCTCCGGCGTTTCAAACAGATCTCCGGTCCTGTTCAATACGCTATGGACGCCCGCCTGCCGAAGCCCGTCCCGAACAGCCTGGGCCTGCATGTTGGACCGCACCAGCACGGCAATATCGCCGGGGGAGTATTCTCCCTGCCCGAGCAGCCGGGAGACTTCCGAGGCCACGGCCCGAACGGCGATGTCCTGCACTTCGCCGATGGTCACGGCTTTATCGTCCTTGGGCGCTACGGCCCAGATTTCCAGGGGCGGCGTTTGCCTCTTTTCCAAAGGCAGGGCCGGGTCCACGCCGGGCTTTGGCCCGACTTTTTTAAACTCGATGCCTTCCAGCACAAAGGCCTGGGGATTGCGCGAAAAAATCGCGTTCACCCCCCGGATGAGTTGGGGCGACGACCGCCAGTTGTTTTCCAGGCTGTAGCTTTCCTCCACGTTTCTGGAAGCCTGGAGATAGGAAAACAAGTCCGCGCCCCGAAATCCGTAGATAGCCTGCTTGGGATCCCCGATTAAAAACAGCGCCTGCCGCCTACCGGCGAATAAGGTGTAAAAGATGTCGTATTGCGCGGCGTCGGTGTCCTGAAATTCGTCAATGAGAGCGGCCTGGTATTTCTTGCGCACAGCGTCGGCCAGGGCCGGACCCATAGGGCCGGAAAGGGCTTTTTGAAAGCCCAACACCAAATCGTTGAAAAAACGAATGTTCTTGGCGGTCTTTCGCTCCGGCTCGGCTTTTTCGGCGAACCGGAAAACCTCCTGATCCAGATGGAGCAGGTATTGCTCCAAGTCCCGCTCCATTTCCTCTCCGGCGTCATGCAAATCCTGGCAGTCGTTGAAAAAATCCAGCTTGGGAATTTCGCATCCTTTTTTGCCCGCCTTTTGCACCGTGTCCGCGCAGAAATATTTAAACTGAAGGAACAGGGGAAAGCCCGGCTCTCCGGACTGCAAATAATCGTCCATGGCCTGGGCGAAAACCTGGGCCTTGCCCGAATCCGGCTTGCCGTATTGATTGGCCTTCAAATCCCCGGATTCAAACACGGCCAGCACCTGATCCCGGTTGGCCGGCCATGCGTCAGCGACTTTTTTTCGCGCCGCCTTAAAACTGTCCAACGCGGAAAACTCAGGCTTTTCCGCCTGGGGGATAATTCTGATTCCCGGGTATTTGGCCGCGTATTCCAGCAGCCTTGCATAATATTCCGGCGTGCGGGTTCGGTGCATGGCGTAGGCGATGATCAGTTCAGGAGCTTCGTAGAACTCCCTGCGCCAGAAATCCCGGGCGATTTCCATCAAAAAGTCCTGGTTGTCCGTAACCAGGTCCGCGTCAAAGGAAGCCCCGGACTCAAAGGCGTTTTCGCCCAAAACCCGCTGGCAGAAGCCGTGAATGGTGAACACCGCCGCCTCGTCAAAACGCCGGATAGCATCCTCCACCCGAAGCCTGCTTTGGGGATTGTCGTGTTTTTTCACCACGGCTTGTACAAGGTCGTCGTCAACGTCTTTGCCGTTAAAGGCGTCCCTGGCGGTTTTTAACCGGTTTCGAATGCGATCCTTCAACTCCTGGGTGGCGGCCACGGTAAAGGTCACCACAAGGATTTGATCCACCAGCAGGCCTTTTTCAATGAGCAGCCGGATATAAAGGCTTGTGAGGGTGTAGGTTTTGCCCGTTCCGGCCGAGGCTTCGATCAGGTTTACGCCTTCCAGGGGGGCGAATTGAGCTTCGCGCGATTTCGTCATCATCGCCCTCCTTTCCGTTCGCATTCCAGCATGGGCGCATAAATTTCAACGGCCAGGTCCCTGAATTCCCGGGACAGGGGATCGCGCCCTTCAAAGCAAAGCGCGGCATACGAGTCCAAGGCCTCTCCCCGGCCGAAAAAGTCCGGCCCCCATTTACTCCTGGCCGCCTTCATGGCCTGGCCAACGTCGTCTGTCTTGAACATGCTTTGGGCGTAGGCGAAAGAGGCTTCAGGAAAGAACGGCGCCGGAAATTCCATGCCTTTGTCATAGACGCCGGCCAGGGCGGCCAGCCGGGTTACGGCCTCTTTTTGCTCTACGTTGTCGTAGTAATAGATAGCGTCCGTTCCCGCAAACAGGCTTTGGTTTTCAAAGCCCGGCCTGACTGCGCACAAGAAAAGATGCCGTATCCAGGCGTTCAGCCGGTCAAATGCCTTGGCCGAGGCCGTGCGGTGCAGGATCAATCCCCAGGGCCCCAGGGGCGCCAGCCTGCCGTGGATTTTCCATTCGCCCGCCATGACGTGGGCGTCCAGGCGCTGGTTTGCCTCGCTCAGCATTGCTTCCGCTTTACGGGCGAATGGACTAATTTGGTTTTCCAGCTGATTGAAGGCAAAGGCTCCCACATTGCCGTGGGGCAACTCCCCCTGCGCCTTGGCCAGAGCGTACAAGTCCAGGGAAGATCGTCCTTGAACCCGCTTTTCTACCATCTTTCCGGCCAGGACATGCCTTTCCAGGCCGCCAAGGCTGAAGGCCTCGGCGCTGTCCATGGCTTCCGTGTACTCGTCCAAAAAGACGCCCACCCTGTCTTTAAGAACGGACTTCGCCGGCATGCGAAAGAACCCGCACAGGGCTTCCAAAGAAATGGTCTTATCCTGGGCTTCGGGCGCTTCCAGGGGTTGGGAGAAAAATTGCCGGGACTGCTTTTCCCCGCGCTGCAAAATGCCAGCCGCCCGGCTATATTGTTTGGAGTAGCTGAAAAGGCCGGGGCATTGGCCCGAAAAATAATTCGGAGAAAAAGGCTGCAACTTGTGGACGGTCGCAATAGGTCCTGAGCCGGAAAGATCGAACCCCGCCTCCACGTAGTCGATCAATTCGCTCACCAAAGGAGAGGGGCACAAGGCCGCGTTATCCTGAATCCCCTGGCCGGTAAACGAAATGTGCAGCCTGCTTTGTGCGTTAATGATCGCCTGCAAAAAGGAAAACCGGTCGTCTCCCCGGGGAGACCGGTCCCCGCGTCTGGGCGACCGGGCCATGTAGTCAAAGCCCATGCCTCCGTCCTGCCTGGGAAAGGCTCCGTCATCCATGCCCACCAGACAGATGACCTTGGCGGGAATTCCAGCCCCCTGGGCGATGGAGCAAAAATTAACGCCGCGCCTTAAAATGCCGCCGCTGGGCGAACTCTGCTCCAAGAGCCCGGCGACCGCCGCCTTGACCACGGCCGCCGAAACCTTCCTGCCGTATCCCTGTTCGGATTGGGCCTTGGATGTCTTGGAAAAGGCGATTTGCAAGAGGTGCAGGTCTTCCGCATCGGGGCTTAAAAATTCCTGCAGGACGCCTTCCAGGATTTCCGCCCATTCCAGGATTTCGCGGCTTTTTTCCATCTTTTGAGAGAGTTGAAACAAGGCCTCGGTAAACTTTGCGAATCGTCCCAATAAAGGGGCGTCTTCCATAGCCAGATCCCCGAAGGGGCTGATGCCTTGAAAAAACTCTTCGTCCAGGCCTGACATGGCGTAGCCCAGCATCAGGCGGTCCAGACCGCTTTCCCAGGTGTTATCCCCGGTGGCGGGCAGGCCCAGGGCCTTGCGGCTGTCTGCATTGGCGCCCCATCGCACCCTGGTCCGGGCGACCCACCGGGCCAGGGTTTCCAGATCCTGTTCCGAAAAGCTGAATTTTTCCGCCACGGCGGGCATGCCGGCCAGATCCAGAACGGCCGCCGCCTCAAACCGGCTTTGGCAAAGGTCAAAGATTTCCAGAAAAGCGTTCACGCTGGGGCTGACCGTGCGGATTTCCTTATGGGCGATGCAATAAGGCAGGCGAATTCCCCCGGGTCCTGGTGAAGCGAAGACTGCTTCCACATAGGGCGCAAATTTGTCCATGTCCGGCGCCATGACCATGATGTCCCGCGGGTCCAGGTCCGGGTCTTCGTCCAAAAATTTTAGGATATGATCGTACAGAACCTCCATTTCCCGCATGGGGCTGTGGCAGTTATGGATCGCCAGGGAGCGGTCTCCAGGACGCGTACGCGCCTTTTCCTGCGCTTTTCGTCCATCCTCTTCCTTGAACTCCAGAATCTCCCCCTGAATCATGCCCAATAGGGACGTGCGGTCCGGCGACTCGTATAATTCCTGGGGGTGGCACTCCAGCCCTGCTACCAGCCCCAGAAAATCCCGGCCCACTCCGCCCAGAGAAGCCAACAGGGCGTTGCCTTTTTCCAGGTACAGTTCTTCGGGACGGGTGAAGGGGCTCCGGGTGGTAATCCGGGTGATTTGCTTGTCCGAAAAGGCGTGAGCCCAATATTCCTTACAGGGATTTACGTGAAAAAGATACACGGGCAGCATACGCCCCACGCCGGAGAAAACGTCCAGGTGGAAAGGAGGCATGCCCCAAACGCCGAAAAGCGAAATTCTTTTGGGCAGGACGCCGGGCTTGGGCTTGCCGGACCCGAGCGCCTTGAAAAAAGCATTACGCAGGCCCGGCCGATGCCGGTTGTTAAAACCCTGGCTGATTTCCCGCCACAAAATGGCCTGCCAATGCTCGCCCTTGCCGCGGTCCCAGTTCAAAATCATTTCCGGCCGAAACAGCAAATACCCGTCAAATACTCCGGCGATGCGCCGGCTCAGGCCGAACCGTTTGCGGCCGTCCGGGTCGTCCTGGAGGTATCGTTGGATTTCCGTAAACGGCGGTTCTTCCATAAACCGGGCCAAAGCGTCCATGATTCGCCATGTCATGGCCCAGGGTGAGAATGGGGACTGCTCCTCGTTTTCCATGGGAGGAATTATGCTGGCGAACAGTTCGTGCATATACGCATTGGGCAGTGTAACCCGAATGTTTGCACACGCGCCGTTGATTTTCGCCAGTTCCAGGTACAGCCAGCGGCCCATCACCGGATTTTGGGTCAAAACGATTTCCTGCTCCAAAGGCGGCAAAGGATCATTAATCAGCAAATCCGCCAGTTGGCCGGCCAGAGTTTGCAGGCTGTTGCTGGAATAAACCCGGAGGCATTCCTCGCCGAATATGGAGTCGAATCGATTATTAGGCATGGGCTTTCCAAGGCGTTGCGAATTATTAACGTTTTACATGCGTATCGCCGTTTACTTAAATCAATCAGGCGAGCAATGCAAGGGAGCTTTAAATGGCGGGAAGAACCACTTGAAAAACAGCGCCCTGTTCCGGGTTGGACTCCACGCTGAGGGCGCCTCCGTGCTTTTTCACGATGGACAGGCATGTGGCGAGGCCCAGGCCCATTCCTTTTTGAGCGCCCCGGGTTTTGGTGGAAAAATACGGCTCGAAAATGCGGGAGCGGTTTTCGATGGAGATGCCCGGACCTGTGTCGGAAAAGGAAATCCGGACGTAAGCGCCGGCTGGCAGGGTAAGAAGATTGTTTGCCTCCAGGATGAGATTTTCAGCGGAGATTTTTAAATCCCCCCCGTTAGGCATGGCTTCTTTGGAGTTCAATACAATGTTCTGGACGACCTGTCCCATTTGCACAACGTCTGCAGAAACGGGAAAGATGCTGGGCAGCATGTTGTAATGCACCCGAACGTTGGAGCCCGCCAAAAGAGAGTCGGCCCGCTGCTTTATTAGCTGGGAAATATTGATTTCCTCCTGCAGGGGCGCTCCGCCGGAGGAAAAGGTCAGAAGCCGCCCTGTCAGGCTGCGGGCGTGTTCAATGGATTCGCACGCATTTAAAAGCATTTTCCTTTTAGGGTCGTCCGGGGCCATGTCTATAGCCACCAGCTCCGCATTGCCAAGGATCAGGGAAAGCAGGTTGTTGAAGTCGTGGGCTATGCCTCCGGCAAGCACTCCCAGAGACTCCATCTGCTGCAGCTTGAGCTGCTCCTCCTGGAATTGATGATGCTGCGTGACGTCCCGAATCACAAAAACGCCGCCCGAAATCACCCCGCGTTTGTCCCGTATGGGGGCGCCGCTCAGGCTGAAAAATTCCCTTTCTCCCTGCTTCCGAATAATGTCGTTGGGAAAAACAAGAATTTCGCCCTGGGCGGTGACCCGTCTGAAAAAAGAGGGCAGCAGTTCCGCATGTTCGAACGCGTCGGCGGAAAAAAGGCGCTCCATGGATTTTCCGGCCAAGACCTCCTGGGCGGCGCCAAGGACGATTTCCGCTCGCATGTTGGCCGTGAGTACGCATAGGTCTTTGTCAATGGTGATGACCGCGTCGCCGATCCCCTTTAAAATGGCGCTGGTTTTTTCCTTTTCTTCGTAAAGATCGGCCAGGGCTTTGTTCAGAGCGCTTATGGGCAGGCGGCGCAAGGCCAAAAAGCTCATGAGCCCGGCCAACAGCCCCACCAAGAGGGCAACGGCCGTTTTTTTCAACAATCCCCGGTAAGAGCGTTTCAGGACCACCGCGCCCGCTGGCTGGCCGGATATCCAGAACCGCTTTTCCAGGGTGATGGCGGGAAAAGGCGCTTCACGGGGAAGGTCCAGCACCACGTTGTTATCTTTATCCAGAATCTGTTTGGACACTCCTTCCGGCACGTCCCCGCCGCTGCGGTATAGAACCTCCTCTATCCGGTACTCCATAAAAGGCCAAAGACCCGGATACTGGGCGGCGAAATTGCTGACCATGCGCGTGGTGATTTCAGCCGCAGTGCTGACAACGGCTTTTTCGTGCTGATAGGCGGTTAAAAAGTATACGAGGGGGATTCCCAGCGCGATTACGCCGGATATGATGGCGGCGATGAGTGTTGTGATAGCGCTGATGCGATCAGACATAGGCCTCTCAATACGTTGCTAAGGCCTTAGGTGGCCCGTGTCCTCCAAAATTTTTATACCTCTTTCGGAAAAAACAAAGTCTGCAAATTGTTGGGCCGCAGGACTCATGCCGGGCCTGAATATCATGTAATAGGTTTTGAAATAAGGATATTCGGGATTGACCTTGCCGTCGATCAGGGGCGGAGCGCCCTCCAGGGAAAGAACTTTCACCGCTCTTTTCTCCGCCATAATTTGCCCTAAAGACAAAGAGGCGAGCGCCCCTTTGTTGGATTCCAGCAAATCTGCCGTATCCTGATCCGTCACAGCGAACATCATACCACGACGGGCAAGGGCCTTGTCTACTGCTTTATCCAGTTCAGGAGTCATGGACTTGATGAACAGTGTGTCCGACTCCTGGGCGGGGCGCACAATCAGGTGGATCGGGCTGCCGTCCGGCCAGGATTGGATGCGGCCCGAATAAATCCCCTCCAGTTGGTGGTAGGTCATATTTTCGCTGGAGGAAACCGCGGTGGTTGCAAAAACAAAGGGCGCCCTGGCGTACACCCTTTGCCAGAGCCCCTGCGCCTTTTCCTTATCCTTTAAAGGACGCACGCTCAGGCTGACGTCGATGCGTTTTTTGACCAGAGCGTTTATTCCCCCGCCGCTGCCCAGGCTTGGCAAAACCTTGACGGAAACGCCGGGATGCTCGGCCATGTATGCCTTGGCCAAAAGATGGACGGCGCCCAACGCGGAACCGGTGCCGCCCGCCGCAACATCGGCGTTCAGACCAAGGCCGCCCTTGACGTCCTCCCCAAAACATACGCCTGCCAGGAATCCGGCCGTGCAAATGAACGTCAAAATCACAACTATGGTCATGCGGGATTTTTTTGAAAAATTGCGCATGGCTCCTCCGGATCATCGTAATTTTGATAAGGGTTTAGTACGACTCCCTCCGCAACACCGTTCTCGGAAGCCGTTCCAAAAACCGGGAGGGGCGATACAGGTACGTCATGGACGCCGGATCGAAAACATCCGTGGGATGCACGAAAAACAGCTCCTTTTTCGCCCTGGTGGCCGCCACGTACATCAGGCGAAGCTCCTCTTCCAGGCTTTCGCCCTCTTTGGCCACGGCCTGGCGCGACGGAAACCGGCCGTCCAAGGTCCATATGACGAACACCGCCTCCCATTCCAGGCCCTTGGCCGAATGAATGGTGGAAAGGACCATGCGGTCCGGCGGGGCTTCGCCCACAGCCAGGACGTCTTCCACCGTGCTGGTGGGAGGCTCCAGGGTGACGTCGTGAATGAATTTGGCAAGATCGGCGCCGTAACGCTCCATCATGGAGACGAGCTGGTCCAGATCCTTCTGGCGTTTCGGCCAGTTGTCGAAGTTGCTTTCCAAATAGGGACGGTAATACTCCAGGACCTTCTTGCCTATGTCCGCCACCTTTTGTCCGGGCCGGGAGATATCCGTGATCAGGTCCCGCAAGGCATTAAACCCGGATTTGTAAGAGGGCGCAGGTTTGACGGCGGCCAGGCCCGGGCCGGAGCAGATTTTATCCGACAAGGTCTGGGCGGTTTTGGCGCCGACCTTATTCAACAGCAAAAGGGCGCGATGCCAGCTCAGCTTGTCCTTGGGAAAGGCGGCGATCCGCATATGCACCAGCGCATCCTTGATATGGGCGGATTCCATGAATTTGAATCCCCCGTATTTGACGAACTTGATTCCATGCCGGGTCAGCTCCACTTCCAGGTCAAAGGACTGATACCCCGCCCGGAACAGAACGGCGATTTCCCGCAAGGGAACCTCCTGGCTTTGCAGCCTTTTGATCTCGTCCACCACGAATTGGGACTGGGAATTCTCATCCCTTGTGCTTACCAGGACGGGCGCGGCGCCACCCTGGAGATTGGTGAACAGGGTTTTGGTGTATTTTCTGGCCGCCTGCTTGACGATCTTGTTGGTCACGTCCAATACGGGCTGGTAGGACCGGTAATTCTCCTCAAGCCGGATGATTTTCGTCCCCGGAAACACGTCGGGAAAGCGCATGATGTTTTCGAAGTTGGCGCCCCGGAATCCGTATATGCTTTGGCAGTCGTCCCCCACCACCATGACGTTCTGGTGGCCCTCGCCCAAATATCTGAGGATGTCCGCCTGAATCAGATTGGTATCCTGGTACTCGTCCACCATGATATAGTCATATTTTTTAGATATGACGTCCCGAATTTCAGGCTCCGTGGCCAGCATAATGCGCATGTGCAGCAACAGGTCGTCAAAGTCCATCAGGTTTTCTTGGGACTTTGTCATGGCGTACTGGTTGTACATCTCGTCCAGGATGTCTTTGTGGGGAATGAAATGATTGTATTCGGAAAACAGGATCTTTTCCACGCTCATGCCCGTGTTGGCGCTTCGGCTGAAAATGGAGGCGACCGTCCCTTTACGGGGAAAATTCCTCACGCCTTTGGGGACCAATTCCTTTTTCAGGCGGTCGATGAGCGCTTCGCAGTCCGGCCTGTCCAGAATGACGAATCCCGGGTCAAAGCCCAGCTTAAAGGCGTAGCGCCGAAGCATCTGGTGCGAAAAAGAGTGAAACGTGCCGCCGGCGACGTCGTCGCAGTCCATGCCTAGAAGCACGCCCGCCCTCCGGAGCATTTCCTCCGAGGCTTTGCGTGTGAAGGTCAAAAGCAGGATGCGGGCCGGCGGCGCCCCGGAGTCCACCAGACGGGCCACCCGATAGGTCAGGGTGCGGGTTTTGCCGCTGCCCGCTCCGGCGATGACCAGCATGGGCCCCTCCAGGGTGGTTACCGCTTCGTATTGGGACTCGTTCAGGTCTTTTTCGTACTGGATATTGGATGCCATAATCAGGATTTTTCCTGGTAGTTGGACAGGTCGGAGATAAAGTCCATGAAATCCCTTTCGGCCAGGAACTTGGTGATGATCTGGTTCACCGCTTCTGACGTATCCACCCGGTATATTCCCTTGGCGTCCGCGCCTACAGCCTCTTTGGCCTTGGCCACAATGGTTTTCAAAGCCTCTACGGGAATTACGATGTTGGCGTTGATAAGTAAGGTCTCGGTATTGTCGCTCATGGGCTTCTCCCTTATTAATCTATGGAAATTGCTTGCGGTCTTGCGTTGCTGGAAGATAGTATGTAAACATTGATACCCTGTCAAGAAGGCGGGTTAACCACAGCGATAATGGCGTTTTCGCCCGAACTTCAAATAGCTGCACAGGCCTGCAAAAGGCGTTGTTTACGGAGGCGAGTATGGATATTGAGTTGTTGAAGAAATATGCGCAGGTTTTCTGGTGGGGATTGACCACGGCCAGGGTGGATAAATACAAAAAAGGCGACTCCATTTTGGTCAGGTACGACCGGGCCGCCATGGAAACCGCCGAAGTCCTCCAGGCCATGCTTTTGCAGCAGGGCATGAACCCCATTCTTCGAATGAGCTACACCCCGACCATGGAGCGGCAGTTTTACGAGCTTTCCAACAACAAACAACTGGTGTTCATCCCCCCGGGAGACGAGGAGCTTTTCCAAAACATCAACGGCAGCATCAGCCTGATCGCCCCCGAATCCCTCACCCATCTGGCGCATATAGACTCCTCCAAAATGGGCAAGGCCGCCGTGGCCCGCAAGCCGTTTCGCGACATCCTGGACAAACGGGAGCAGGAAGGCGCCTTCGGCTGGACCTTGGGCATTGTCCCGACTCAGGAGTTGGCCAGGCAGGCCAAGCTCTCCCTGAAAGCCTATACCGAGCAGTGGATCAAAGCCTGCCTGCTGGATCTCGAAGACCCGGCCAAGGAATGGCGGAAGCTGTTCAACCGCGCCACCAGTCTCAAGGCCTGGCTTAACGGAATGGACGTGGATTATTACCAGGTAAAATCCACCAATACGGACCTGAAGGTCGATCCCGGCGAAAAACGCCGCTGGATCGGCATTTCCGGCCACAACATTCCGAGCTTCGAGCTTTTTCTCTCCCCGGACTGGCGCGGAACCGAAGGCGTGTATTTCGCCAATCAACCCTCGTTTAGAAGCGGAAACTACGTCAAGGACGTCCGCCTGGAGTTCTCCAAGGGCAAGGTGGTGAAGGTCACGGCCAAGCAGGGCGAGGACTTTGTGAAAAAACAGGTGGCTATGGATAAAGGCGCGGGCCGTTTGGGCGAGTTCTCCCTGACGGACAGGACTTTCTCCAAGATCGACAAGTTCATGGCCAACACCCTGTTCGACGAAAATTACGGCGGCAAGTTCGGCAACTGCCACGTGGCCATAGGAGCCTCCTACGCCGACACCTACTCCGGGGACGCCAAGGAACTGGACGCCGACCTGAAAAAGAAATTGGGCTTCAACGACTCCGCCCTTCACTGGGATCTGGTGAACACGGAAAAGAAAACCGTCACCGCGCACCTGAAATCCGGCGAGTCTCTGGTCATCTATAAAGACGGCGAATTCACGGGCGCAACAGCCAAGTGAAGGAACCGGGAGTCAGACGAGGCGCCTCCCAACCTCCGGAGGCCTATCTGGAGGTGGCTGTCGCCGCACCTCTGGAGCAAACCCTGACCTATAAGCTGCCCCAGGATCAGGCGTCCCTTGCCGAGCCGGGCAAACGGGTGCTGGTCCCCATGGGGCGGCGCAGGGTCACGGGCTATATCCTGGGGCCTGCTCCCAAACCCGAGGGCTTTAAGGCCCGGTCCATCCTGGATATCCTGGACGAACTCCCCCTGTTCCCCGAAGCCATGGTTCCCCTGTTCCGGTGGCTGGCCGATTATTATCTCTACCCTCTGGGCCTGACCATCAAGGAATCCCTGCCTTCCGGCGTTAATCACCTGGAACTGGCCATGGTGCAAATTGCGCCGAAAGGGGAAAAAGCCCTGGAAGCCGGACAGGCCAACTCCAAGGAGCAGCGGTTTCTGGAAATTTTGCTGACTGCGGGCGCCATTACCCAAAATCAATTGGTCAAAAAAGCGGGCAAGGGCGCTTCGGTCTCCACCATATTGACCATGCAGCGCAAGGGCTTTGTGGAGATCAACCGGGTCATGCAGAAGGGCCGGGTCAGTTCCAAGACAGAAACCTATGTAAAAGCCCTGAAACACAAAAGCGACGCCCCGGCCCGGCAGAAATCCCGGCACAAGGTCCTGGAAGTTCTTCCCAAAGATGGGGAAATGGCCATGCGGGACCTGAAAAAAGAGGTTCCGTCAGCGCCCCGCTGGATTTGGGAGATGGAGGAGGCCGGGGAGATCCAGGTGTTTGAAAAAGAGGTTTACCGCGATCCCTTCGGCGAGCCCATCCCCCCCGACGAAACCCGCTTCACCCTCACCCCCGAACAGGAGGCGGCATACAAGGAAATCACGCAAGCCCTGGGGCAGGGATACAAATCCATCCTTCTCCACGGCGTGACCGGCAGCGGCAAGACCGAAGTCTATCTCCGGTGCGTGGAAAAAGCCCTGGAGCAAGGCCTTTCGGTTATTGTACTGGTGCCGGAAATCGCCCTGATCTCCCAGATGCAAAGGCGTTTTTTAGCCCGATTCGGAGAGAAAGTGGCGGTGCTTCACTCCGGCCTCTCTGACGGCGAACGCCTGGACCAGTGGATGCGCATTGTCCGTGGCCAGGCGCCCATCGCTTTAGGCGCGCGTTCGTCCATCTTTGCGCCGGTGAAAAACCTGGGCATCGTCATCGTGGACGAGGAGCACGACGAATCCTACAAGCAGGACAGCCGCTTGCGGTATCAGGCCCGGGATCTGGCAGTCATGCGGTGCCATATGGAAAAAGCCGTGACCGTGCTGGGATCGGCCACGCCGTCCATATCCTCGCGGCATAATTGCGCCAACGGCAAATTTCAAAAGATCAGCATCAAAAACCGGGTGGCGGAGCGGCCCTTCCCGGAAGTCACCCTGGTGGATCTCCGCAACGCGACAGCGGGCCAAAACCGATCCCTTTTGACCGACGTGCTTAAGCATCATCTGTCCGAAACCCTGGCCAAAAACGAGCAGGCCCTGCTTTTTCTCAATCGCCGGGGGTTCGCCAATTTTCCGGTTTGCCTGGAATGCGGCGGAACCATTACCTGCTCCCATTGCGACGTGTCCCTGACCTATCACCAGGAGGCTGGCTGCTTCCAGTGCCATTACTGCGGCTTTTGCCAGGACATCACCAAGGGCTGCCCCTCGTGCGGCTCCCGCAAGCTCAAAATGATGGGCATGGGCACGGAAAAGGTGGAGGATTCCCTGCGGGAAATGTTTCCGCAAGCCAATATAGGCCGGCTGGACCGGGACGCGGCGGCGAAAAAAGGGGGCCTGGTTTCCGTATTGAAAGGCTTGCGCGAAAAAACCACGGACATTGTAGTGGGCACCCAGATGATCACCAAGGGGCATGATTTTCCCAACATCACCCTGGTTGGCGTGGTGTGCGCGGACCTTTCCATGGGCTTTCCGGATTTTCGGGCGGGCGAACGGACTTTCCAGCTATTGGCCCAGGTGGCGGGCAGGGCCGGGCGCGGCGAAAAGCCCGGCCGGGTGGTGCTCCAGACCTACAACCCGGAGCATTTTTGCATCACTACGGCCTGCGCCAACGATTACGAAGCCTTTTGCAACGAAGAGCTAAAGTTCCGGCATCAATTGAAATACCCCCCATTCGCCCGCCTGGCCCAAATCCGGTTCACCGGGGAGGACGTCAAGGAAACAGGCGCCTTCGCCAACGCCATTGGCGAGGAATGCCGCAAGCTTCTGTGGGCCGAAAAAGCCTTTAAGAATTCCGTCCAGGTGCTGGGACCCATCCCGTCGCCCATTGCGCGGATCGCCCGCATGCACCGGTGGCAGATGCTTTTGAAGGGGCTGGATCACAAGGCTTTTCGCGCTTATTTGCGGCAGGTGAACCGGATCATCCAAGGCAAGGCCGGGACCAAAGGCCCCACCGCCGTCATTGATGTTGACCCGGTGAACATGCTATAATTTTAATTTCTCATCACCATAATTTTTACGGAAGGGTTTGCACATGGAAGACAAATTAGAGGCTTTTCAGGATTTTTATCCGGACGATTACTCCCATTGCTACGGCTGCGGCAGGCTGAACGAGCACGGCATGCAGATCAAAAGCTACTGGGACGGCGAAGAAAGCGTGTGTCGCATCCACCCCCGGGATTATTACACCGGCGGGATGAAGCATATTGTCTACGGCGGGCTTATCGCCTCGCTCATCGACTGCCACGCGGCGGGCACGGCCGCTGCCGCCAAGATTAAGGAGTTGGGCGAGGAAATGACCCGAGAGACCATGCCCCGGTTTGTCACCGCCAATTTGAATGTGAATTTTAAGGCGCCCACGCCCATTGGCGCGGAGATCGAGCTTCGGGGCAAGGTGCTGGAAATCAAGGGCCGCAAAGTGACCATCGGCGTGGACCTGATCGCCGAGGGGGTGGTCTGCGCCGAAGGCCAGGCCTTGATGATCCAGGTCAAGGAAACTGTGTAATAAGAAGGGTTCAAGTCTTTGGTTGGCTTTTGGCGGCCGGTAAAACCGGGACAATAGTCAATCAGAGACTGACTTCCTAATATGAAATTTAAGTTACTGCATCTACGGTTTGTGCGTTGTTATGAGATGGCACCGATCACGAAAAATTTATTTTATACAATTGTGAACCGTCCACGATGGACATGTTTTCGTTATCCCGGGCGTCTTTCAAAAGCCCTCTATTTTTGACTGGCCCTTTATAAGCGCGCCTTTTCCGCTTCCGGCATGAATCGTTTTTATTGACACCGGAATTCCAGTTTGGGCAGGTTATTTTCCGGAAAGGATTTAGGCAGATAAGCCGGGATGGCGTATTTTTTCGAGCAAAGAATTCCCGCGTTGACGGGCCAGTGGCGGCATAGCTTTTTTTGTGTTAACACCAGTTGAAATGAACGCCTGTCAGAGGCGTCATCGGGCTGTTTAATCCTGGCGGAGCAGCGAAAGCCGCTTCCCGCAAGCCGGAGGGGGCCGCCGTCATCGCCGATGCCGGCGGGAGGAATATCGGGACTACCGGATATAATCGGCTTGCTACTTAACTTTAAGGAGGGGGATCATGATCTGGCAATTAAAAAAGGCTTATTATAGGACGTATCAATGCGGATTGGGGTTGGGGATGAAAGTCTCTCCCTGGCTTGAGCCGGAAATCATAGACGGCCCGGACAGCGTTAAAAAACTTCCGGCCGTTATAAAGGAAAAGGGGTTTGAGAGGGTTTTGGTGGTCACGGATGCGGTGCTCATGGGCCTTAATCTGCTTGACACGCTTTTCGAGGCTTTGAAGGCGGTCGGCGTAAAATACTACGTTTACGACCAGGTGCAGCCCAATCCGACCATTGCAAACATTGAAGGCGCGCTGGATGTTTACAACGCGAACAACTGCCAGGCCATCATTGCGTTTGGCGGCGGATCTCCCATGGATTGCGCCAAGGTGACAGGCGCCAGGGTGGCCCGCCCCGGGCGTTCGGTGGTTAAGATGAAGGGGCTGTTCAAGGTGATCCTTCCTGCATTGAGAATGGGCTCTTTGCTTCCGCCTATGCTTTTTGCCGTGCCCACAACCGCCGGCACCGGCTCCGAGACAACCATCGCCGCGGTGGTGTCCAATCCTGAAACCCACGAAAAATTCCCGGTGGGGGACTTCGTTCTCCGGCCTCGGTATGCGGTTTTGGATCCCATGCTGACGCTGGACCTGCCGCCTCACATCACGTCCACAACCGGCATGGACGCCATGACGCACGCCGTGGAGTCCTACATCGGCAAATTTTATAATAACGAAAGCACGCGCCTTAAAGCCATAAAAGCCGTCCAGCTCATTTTCGAAAATATCGAAAAAGCCTATAATAACGGCCAGGATGTGGAAGCCCGCGGCCAGATGCTGCGCGCCGCCTATGAGGCAGGCGTCGCATTCACCCGCGGGGGCGTGGGCAACGTCCACACCATAGGCCACAATCTCGGCGGCATGTACGGCATTCCCCACGGCCTGGCCATGTCGGTCATCCTGCCTTATGTGCTTGAATGGTATGGCAAAATAATCCACAAACAGTTGGCGGAACTGGCGGATATGACCGGCATCAGCGCCGCCGGCATGGACAAAGCCCAGAAGGCCGAAGCCTTCATACAGGCCCTGAGGGATCTCAATAAGCGAATCGGGATTCCGGAGAAGTTTGAGCAAATTAAGGATGAAGACATTCCGTTGATTGCCGAGCGCGCTTTGAGCGAGTGCAACCCCAACTACCCGGTTCCCAAGATCATGAAATTGGAGGATTGCATGGCTGTCATTAAATCGCTTCAGGCCTGATTGAATTCCGGGGGCCTTATCTCAACAACAAGCCCATAATGCATAAGGCATGGCGGCTGAGATAAGCCCCCCCAAAAAAAATCGGTGTGAAAAGCGTATGAGCAGCGCTAATCCCGCCGCCGCTTCCGAGGAAACTGAGCAACGCGCCGTTTCTTCATTCCCCAGGCGCCGGTAAAACCAACTCCACCAAACCTTCTACAGCCAGTCCATTGATCCCAAGCTCATTTTTCATCCCAGGCAGATGCTCAGCCCAGGCTTCGGCGGGAGTCGGGGACTTGGGGTCGCCGGTGAAATACACATTGACCAGCCACGCGGGCGCCCGGCAAATCTCCCTGAAAAAGTATAAGTGGGCGATCCTATTGGCCGATTGGTAAAGCTGCCCGGTCCAGTCCGCTTCCGGAGACGCGCCGAGAAAATTTTTGACCTCGCTCAGAGCCTTATCAATGAGTTTTCCGGATTTGGGCGAGGCTTGGCATCCGTTACCATACACCTCATTCACATGACTCTTTGCTTCCACCAAAATAACGCCTTCGGCCCGCCCTGAATCCTGGTTTTCAATCCTGGCCAAAGCGTCCCACACCGGGCCTCGTCTCGGCCAGAAGCCTTGAAGGCGATCCCACAGATGAGCAAAGCCCAACGCCTCAAGAAAGGCCTTATCCTGATATTCGGCGTAGTTGTCCTTCTCCAAGGGCGACGCCCAGACAATTTTTCCATCAGCAGGAAAATCCGGAATAGCTGCCAATAGAGCCCTGTTCAGTGCATCCCGCCTGAAATTCACATAGGTCTGAATCCGGCGCTGACTGCCTGCGTATGCGCGTCCGTTTCGGTCTGTTCTTTGTTTTGAGTTTCTGGTTTGGTCCAAGGCTAAACGATCTCATCGTTGTATAATATTAGAGAAAACTTGTTCCTATGCATTTTGGGGAAGCTCTCCACAACTATTATAATGATTCCGGTAAATGCACCAACCAATCAGAGGACAAATAAAGTGTGGGGATGTTTTTTTATTTACGATATATGTATTCATCCTTTGCTCTTTCCCAGTTCAAGTAGCCGCTTTCAGTCCAGGTTGATCGACCTGCAGGACGCCAGCATGGCCGCCTGGGGTAGCGTCTGAATTCATGTTTACTAGACAGGCGCCCAAGCGGTCATATCAATCCGGAATTTCGGCGCCGCGGTTTAAAATCTCGATGTAATCCGCGTAACTGTACAAACGGTTGCGTTTCTTTTTTGTGAGTTCTTTGACGATGCCGAGTTCTTCCAGTCGGCTTAACGCCTTATTTACCGTTGCCGGAGTGATGCCTGTCTTTTCGACCAGCCAGCTCGAAGTGGCGATGGGGCGTTCCATCAACGCCGGAAGAATCTGCATGAGGGATTCCGCGGCTCGCCCTTGGCCGTAAATGAGGTCTCTGTTCTTTGCCGTCAGGTCGAGGATCTGTTTTGCGGTTTCTACAACCTGATCAGCGGTGAAAATTACGGCATCCGCAAAGAAATCCAGCCAATTCTCCCAGTCGCCGGTTAAACGCACCCGGTTAAGCAATTCGTAATAATATTGACGGTGCGTTTTGAAGTAGAGGCTGAGATAAAGCATGGGCTCGCGCAATACTTTTTGATCGCAAAGCAGCATCGTTATCAATAACCGCCCCAAGCGGCCGTTGCCATCCAAAAAGGGGTGGATCGTCTCGAACTGCACATGGGCGAGAGCCGCTTTTAAAAGCACCGGAGTCGGCTCCGGTTGGTCATGCAGGAAGAGTTCAAGTTTGCTCATGCATTCCATCACTTTTTCCGGCGGCGGAGGGACAAAAGCCGCATTGCCCGGTCTGGTTCCACCGACCCAGTTTTGGCTTTTTCTAAACTCACCGGGAGTCTGCTTGCTTCCCCGCCCTTTGCTGAGCAGCACGCTATGGACTTCCCTGAATAGGCGCAGCGACAGGGGCAGACCCTCTTTCATCAACTGCAAACCATGGTAGAGAGCCGCAACATAGTTGCTTACTTCCTGAACGTCATCCAACGGAACGCCTGGCTCCAGGTCCAACTCAAACAGCAACAAGTCTGACAGCGACGACTGAGTACCCTCGATCATGGAGGAAAGAACGGCTTCTTTCCGTACATACATGTACAGAAACAGCGAGGTTTCGGGCAACAGGTCGGAGATATTGTCCAGCCTCCCTAAAGCTGTCAGCGCTTGGTCGAATTTCCGGCTTAACGCCGGAGTCCAGTTAATGGGCGGGGTTGGAGGCAGGGGCGCCGGCACAAAAGCGTTGACCTTCTCTCCCACCGTTGACACGGAGACATACTCGCCTTGGAGTTCTCGTTTCATATCGTTTGCCTTTTACCTAAAATATGGCTTTCTCTTGTTTTAGTTTAAAGCCTTATCCTAAAATAATGGTGTGGAAAGCAAAAAGCAAGAGAATTTTTAATGCAGCGCCTGGAGATCCTTTTCAATCGCGCCCATAGCGAATAGAACAGACCATTCCTTCCCAAAGGCTATGGACGCTCCGGGACGAAAGGTGTATATCCTTATTACAAGGGCTTGGGATTTTTTGGATTCAAAGATCCGGCTGCGAATGGGGCGAATGAAGCGGCTATTAATGGTAAGGTCAATTTCGAGGGGACACGATACTTATCTCGGGCGTTATACCCGGAGAATTCCGTCCCTTTTTTTGAGATAAGTTCATGTCCCTGAAATTTTGGGATTTTTTGCGTGAAGAATTAGACAGCGAATACGGCGCTGGAAAGGGGCCGGGGACGGCCGCAGCGGAAAAGAAAGAGGCCGTAAAAAACAAAAGGGATCAGCCCGCTTGGGCCGACCCCTGTTATTTTTGGTACGCCCGGCAGGATTCGAACCTGCGACCTACGGATTCGTAGTCCGGCACTCTATCCAGCTGAGCTACGGGCGCAAAAACTGGGACTGAATTATTCTCTTTCATGCCGTTTGTCAAGCCCCTATTAGGATGAAAATATCGGTGACGAAAAAAAATTTGTTTCCTGACAAAGGAATTTTATGGAAAAACATTCCGAATACATGCAAATGGCTCTTGACGAGGCTAAATCTGCGTGGGATGAAGACGAGGTTCCCGTGGGCGCGGTTCTTGTATTGCCGGATCAGGACCTTATCATCAAGGCGCACAACCGGACCATTGGTCTGAACGACGCCGCCGCCCATGGGGAAATCCTGGCTCTGCGGGAAGCGGGCCGGGTTATCGGCAATTACAGGTTGTTAAACAGTGTGCTATACTGCACCGTAGAACCCTGCATCATGTGCATGGGCGCCGTGATTCACGCCCGCGTCAGCAAGGTGGTTTACGGAGCGCCGGACCCCAAAT
This sequence comes from Desulfatibacillum alkenivorans DSM 16219, assembly GCF_900142135.1. GTDB lineage: Bacteria > Desulfobacterota > Desulfobacteria > Desulfobacterales > Desulfatibacillaceae > Desulfatibacillum > Desulfatibacillum alkenivorans. Next base: position 168,025 of record NZ_FQZU01000004.1, read on the forward strand.
GGGGCGCCTGCGGCTCCTTGTACGACTTTGCGTCCGACCCGGGCTTGAACCATCATCCGGAAATCCTTTCCGGAGTGTGCGAAGAGGCGTGCCGGACGATCATGCAGGAATTTTTCCGTCTAAAAAGACAAGGAGCAAAAAGTGGCTAACATCGTAGTGGTTGGCACCCAATGGGGAGATGAGGGAAAAGGCAAGATCGTGGACATGCTGGCTGAAAAGGCCGACATGGTCACCCGTTTCCAGGGCGGAAACAACGCGGGACACACCGTGGTTGTGGACGGAACCCAGACCATCACCCACCTGATTCCTTCCGGGATTCTTCAGAACAAGACCTGCCTCATTGGAAACGGGGTGGTTGTGGATCCCAAGGTTTTGCTGGAGGAGGTGGACAAGCTCCTCGGCATGGGAGTGGAAATCAACGCGGATAACCTGCTTATCAGCGAACGCGCCCAGATCATCATGCCCTATCATCAGGCCATGGACCACGCCAGGGAAGCCAAAAAAGGCGCCCAGAAAATCGGCACCACCGGCCGCGGCATCGGCCCCTGCTACGAAGACAAGGCGGCCCGCAAGGGCGTCCGCTTTGTTGATTTGTTGGACCCGGAAGTTTTTGACTCCATGGTGCGGGAAGCCTGCGAGGAAAAAAACTTTCTCCTGACCGAATTTTTCAAGGCCGATCCCGTGGACCCGGACGCCATCATCGCCGAGTATACGGAATACGCCAAACGCCTGGCGCCCCACGTGGTCGACGTTTCCGTGGTTTTAAACCAGGGGATCAAGGAAGGCAAGCAGGTGCTTTTTGAAGGGGCCCAGGGCACCCACCTGGACATCGACCACGGCACCTATCCTTTCGTCACCTCGTCCAATACGGTGGCAGGCAACGTGTGCGCAGGCTCGGGCGTAGGCCCCGGCCAGCTCAACGAAGTGCTTGGCATTGTCAAGGCCTACACCACCCGCGTGGGCATGGGCCCCTTTCCCACGGAACTGGAAGACGAAGTCGGAAACAAAATCCAGGAAAAAGGCGCGGAATTCGGCGCAACCACCGGCCGCCGCCGCCGTTGCGGCTGGCTGGACATGGTCCTGTTGGAAGCCACGGCCCGTTTGAACGGCCTGACCGGCGTGGCCATCACCAAGCTGGACGTCCTGGGCGGCCTGGATTCCTTGAATATTTGCACCGCCTATGAATGCGAAGGCGAAACCCTCAATTTCTTCCCGGCCGACCTCAAGGTCCTGGCCAAGTGCAAGCCGGTTTATGAAGCCATGCCCGGCTGGACCGAGGATATCTCCGGCGTCAGAAACTTTGACGACCTGCCGGAAAACGCCCGGAACTACCTGAACCGGGTGGAAGAGCTGTTGGGCGCGCCCATCAAGATTATTTCCGTCGGCCCCGGCCGCGATGAAACCATGGTCGTGAAGGACCCTTTTGCGGGATAATTCACGGGACCCATAAAGCCCACGGACAAGATCAACAGAAACGGAGAGAAGTTCCATGACGGATTTCAGGCACGCTGATATTTTGATTGTGGACGATGACATTGATGTCGGCAATACCCTCCTGAAGTTGGTCCTGGCCGCCGGTTATAACGGAGTCAAGGCGGAAGACGGCGAACAGGCCCTGGAAATCCTGAAAAACAGGGAGGTGGATCTTGTAGTCACGGACATCGAACTGCCGGACATACAGGGCCTGGAGCTGACCAATCTCATCAAAAAGGAGCATGGCGCCGACGTCATTGTCATGACCGGCTTCGGCGAGCAATACACCTACGAAGACGCCATCGAGCAAGGCGCCAGCGACTTTATCATCAAACCCATCAAGTTTTCCGAGCTGAGCCTGCGCATCAAACGGGTTCTGCGGGAGCGCGCCTTTGACCAGGAGCGGGAAAAGCTCATGGGCAAGCTCCAGGAGCTGGCCGTCACGGACGGGCTGACCAAGCTGTACAACTCCCGCCACTTTTACGAAACCCTGGACGTGGAAATTCGCCGGGCCCGGCGCTATGGACGGCCTTTGTCCCTCCTGCTTTTCGACATCGACAAGTTCAAGAATTTCAACGACACATACGGCCATATTGAAGGAGACCGCGCCTTGGCCCGTATTGCAAGGGCCGTGCAGGACTGCATTCGCCTTACCGACACCGCCTTCCGTTACGGCGGCGAGGAGTTTACCGTGCTCATGCCCGAAACCGACGAGGAAGAGGCTTTAGGCGTCGGTCAGAGGGTGTGTGAAGAGGTGCGGGACCTGGTGCATCGCGCGGACGCCGAGGAGGTGCATTTGACCATCAGCGTGGGCGTCACCCAGTGCACTCCCGGCGAGGATCTGGCCGACATGGTCAAAAGGGTGGATGAGGCCATGTACAAGGCTAAACGCGCCGGCGGAAACCAGGTGGCCGCGCTGTCCGCCCCGGGCCGGCCGGGGGGCGAGGCGTAATTGCGTGCTCTCCGCGCTGTAGTTGCCAGGTTTTCTTGCCCGTAGTTGAGTGGTCCCCCCGCCGTAGTTGCTCCCTCTTTGTTGGGTTTCGCAGCGGCGATACAGGCCGTATTGTGCGTTCAGGCAAGTGGCGTTTTTCCCAATTCAACGCTTTATTTCAGCGCTCTACCCAACCTACATCTCATCATCGTGCGACGTAGGTTGGGTAGAGCTTGTAAAACCTTTCCTGCGGAGGCAGTCCCTTTTTCGCCGGAGCAATGTTTAAAGCCAAAAACATGTGTGCGAAACCCAACAAATGGATTTTCCCAAAACCTTCTTCCGTCCTTGCAGCCCGTTATTCTCGCTTTCCAGGCCGGCATTATTGTCGTCGCCTTGGAAAGGCGCCAATCGTCCAAATGCAACCGGTGAATGGCATTTCCTTTACACAAAAAGAAATCCCGGAACGGTTTAAACCATCCCGGGATTTCTTAATGTGTTTCAACAATGGCTACGGCGTTATGCGGTCAAAATCTCTGATATGTCCCGCACCTTGATTTTATCCTCCAGGCCTTCCACCTTCACCGCGTCCTCCAGCATGGTCAGGCAGTTGGGGCAGGCCACGGCCAGGATGTTGGCTTTGGCTTCGTCCGCCTCCCGGGCCCGGATGCGGGCCGGGCTGTCCTCGCTGCCGCCCAAAAAATCCGTGTAAAAATTGCCGGCGCCGCCTCCGCAGCAAAGCGCGCCTTTTTTATTGCGGCCCATTTCCGCAAAGGCCGCGCCGGGTATGGCGGCCAGGACCTTTCTGGGGGCCGAGTATTCTTCGTTCCAGCGCCCCAAAAAGCAGGGGTCGTGAAAGGTGATGCGGGCGTCTGCTTGCTCAGGCGCTTTGATCAGGCCTTTTTTAAGCAGATTGGCCAGAATCTGGCTGTGGTGATAAATCTGGAACTCGCCGCCGAAATCCGGATAACGATTTTTAAACACGTTGTAGGAATGGGGCGACAGGGTGATGATCTTTTTCACTCCCAGTTCGGTGAACATCTTGATGTTCTTTTTCGCCAGATCCTCCAAAAGGGCGTCTTCGCCCATCATCTCCACTTCGTTTCCGTCGGAAATTTCCTGAGACCCCAGGACGCCGAAGGATACCCCGGCCTGCTGCAGCAGTTTGGCGGTCGCCCTGGCCGCGCCTTGGGCCCGGGTGTCGTAAGAGCCTTCGCAACCCACGTAAAAGAGGAATTCCTGGCCTTTGTAGGGCTCCAGGTTCAGGCCCTCCATCCAGTCTTCACGCCGTTTTGCAGCCATGCCGTAGGGATTGCCGTGCAACTGAACGTTGGTGAGGAACTCGCCCACGGCCTTGGGAATCTTCCCTTCATCCACCATGGCGGTTTTGGCGGCGATGATCATGTTGACCACGTCGTCGTTAAAGCTGTGAGGGCATTTTTCCACGCAGTTTTTGCAGCCCACGCAGGAATAGACGATGTTAGCCAAATTGGGGGACCATTCCAGCTCTCCGTTCAGCCAGGCGCGGATGAGCCACAGCCTGCCGCCCGTGGAATAGCTTTCCAGGCGGAACCTGGCGTAAGGCGGGCAATTGGTGATGTCGCTCCAGTCCGTGGGGAACTTGCAGTATCCGCATCGAAAGCAGCGGTGAATCATATCCTTGTATTTGTATTCCATGAGATTCATTAGTCCACCTCCCAGTTGCCGGGGTTCATGATCCCATTGGGGTCGAGAATCTTTTTCACTTCCTTCATGAGGCGAAGAGCGCCCGGGTCCATGCGTTCGAGCATGAGTTTCTGGCCGAAGATAGCGGGCTTCCAGATGGTCCCGTTGAGCTCCATGACCAGTTCGTCCGTTTCGTGCAGGGCGTCCCTGGCGTGCTTGACCGTGGCGTCGTCCGCCCTGTTGAAAGCGTAGGACCAGGAGAACATCATGCTGTGGCAGCTTCCAATAACCCGGCCGAGGACCGTGTACGGGATGAAATGCCGGCCCGAGATTTCCGAGCCCCGGCGGTAGCATTCAGGATAGAACGACACGGGCACGATGGCGCCCACGTATTCAAAGCCGCCGCCTTTTTTCCAGTCGGCCGACTTGCTCACCTGGGGGCGGGATCGTTCATCATAGAGCGAGACGATGCCGCCCACGCCGTTGCGGATGTACTTGGCAAGCTGAACGTCGAAGGTCATATGCCGTTTGAACTCCAGCTCCTCCTCGGAATCCCCGGTGTTGATGATGCTGATGTAGTGCAGCCGGTTCATCATGGGCGGAATTTCCGAGCTGGTGGCGATGAGGTCTTCCGCCATGCCCAGGTGGGAGATTTCAAAAAGCACGTCCGGGACGAACTCCTCGTTTTCCACCACGAACATATTGTTTTCCCTGAATTTTTTGCAGGGATAGAGCTTGAGGGACACCTTGGTGATGATCCCCGTGGCGCCGTTCCAGCCCAGAAACAGGCCGATGTCCGGCAGGGGGTGCATGGTGTACCAGCCCGAGCCCACGGCGCAGGATCCGAACCGGGCGATGTCGCCCGTGGGCAGAACCACTTCCAGGCCGTTCACCATGTCCGTATTGAACCCGTAGGGATGGGCAAGATCCCCCTGGCCGTGGATGGCCAGGTTGCCGCCCACCGTGGCCGCCGGAGGCGCGCCGGGTTCGGAATGCATGAGGTTGGGGTGGTTCTTTTTAAGGTAGGAGGTGATCTTGCCGTGGGAGATTCCCGCCTCCACCACCATGTACCGGCCCTGTTCGTTGACCTCCAGGATTTTGTCCATGCGCTTGAGGTCGATGATGACGCCGCCCTGTTGAGGCAGGGCCAGCCCGGCCAGGGTCATGCCGCCGCCCAGCGGAACAATGGGCGTTTTGGTTTCGTTGGCCAGCCGGACCACGGCCTGGAGTTCGTCCGTGGTCTTGGGCGCGACGACATATTCGGGCCATAAGGGCTGGGATGTGCCCAGGTCCTTGGAGTAGGTGAACAACTCCTCCCGCCGGTTCGAGGCGTAATCCTCCCCCACTATATTGACTAATTCCTGATGAATGGAACTCATGGTTTATCCCCCTTTTTTATCCGACTTTTTCGCCGATGGCCAGCCTGCACAGGTCGCTCATGAACAAGGGCATAATCCCAGCCTTGCTTACCGGCATGCCAAGGGTTTGCATGCAGGCCGGGCAGTTGAACACGCAAATCTGGCCGCCGGCCTTTTTCATGTCGTCGATGTTTTTCTTCTGGATTTCCGCGCAATAAACCCGGCTGCCCTCCTTTTTCTGGCCCAGGATGGTGGCGCCGCAGCACATGGCGTTTTCGTCCTTGTATTCCCGGTCCATGTATTCCACGCTGATGAGGTCGAAAATCTTGGCGACGAAGGGATGCTTGTCGGAAGACAGGCGCGAGGAGCAGGGGCGCTGATACACCACCTTGTATCCCAGAGGCCTGATTTCATCCTTCAATTCCAGGAGCCGGTTGTACAAAAACTCAAAAAGGTGGATGGACTTGAACGGGACCTCGATCCCAAAGGCCGGGGCGTAGGAGGTGTAGGTCCCGTAGCACTCGTCGTGAAAATGCACGATTTCCTTTGCCCCGTGGGCGGCCAAGGTTTGGATGATCCCGTCCAGGCGTTCATTGATCACCGAGGTCTTGCCGTAATGTAAATACATCAACTGGCAGAAGTAGTGAAACATCTTGCGGGAGTCGTGAGAAATGATGGGCAGCCCTTCAAAGAGCTTGCTCCCTGCGACCCGGCCGAGCAAGGGGCTGAACACCCCCATATTGAGCGCCGTCCCTTCCATTTCGTCGATGACGGGCTCCCCCCTGAAGGGAATCCCCACCTGGACCCCGCTCTTTACCAGCGGGTCCGGCAGAGGGAACATGCCCAATTCCTCCTGCATTTTCACAATCAAATAAAAGGGATGGTTGCCGTTGGGACAGTATTCCTCGCAAGCGTAACAGGTTACGCAGTCCCGAAGGACAAACGAGTCCTCCCCGCCGGCCAGTTTCAGGATCTCTGTGCGGGCCGCTTCCTGATCGATATCCATGTGCTGGCACTTGACCAGGCAGTCTTGGGTATCGCAGGCCATGCACAGGTCCGGATCGAATTTCAATTCATACATGGACGCCTCCTGTGGTTGGGTGTGCGGATTGTCTGAAAGGTTTGTTGTGCGTTTGGGTTGGCTGCTTTTCCTGCCGGCGTGTAAATAGGCAAGAAGGGCGCCAGGAGTCTTGATTTGCATTTGTTGTGTATTTAAGGGGTTAATAATTGGGCGGATGAGGATGCATCATATTTGGCGTGCAAAAGCCAAATATGGCGTTTTTCTTGACTCCGGTCAAATCCCGAAGTACACTCCCCACGCCAGCGCCTAACGGCGCCCCGAAACCCAACCCACAAAATACAGCCTGCGAGAAAGCCATGGCCCCGGCCTCGAAAAAAATCGCCCAGGAAAAAGTGCGGGAAGCCGTTTGCTTATTTGAAAAAGACTTCTCCATAGACTGGATCATCGAACTCTCCGGCCAAAGGCCCTCCCTGACCCTGGAAATCTTTGAACAAGCCATGGAGGACGGATGGCTGGCGCCCAAAGGCGCCGGGACCTACGCCCTGGCCGATCCTAAAATCCGCGACCACGTGCTGGCCGGCATGGGGCCGGGCCAAAGGGAAAAGCGCTTTCGCAGCGCGGCCATGCTCTTTTTAAAGGAGTGCCGGGAGAACGATCTGGACGCTTCTCATCTTGCGCCCTTTTTACTCCGTATACCCAACGACGAACAGGGCTGCGCCGGACTGCTTCTGGCGGGGGACGCTTTCGTAAAAAGGTTTCAGCCGGACAAGGCCCTGGAATGCTACAAAAAGCTCAAGGACGACCTGTTGAGCCTGGAAGGGCCGGGCATCGACGATTTGTTCATCCGAATGGCTTTGAAGACCTCCAAGGTTTCCACGGCCCGGCAAAGCACGGACGAGACGGCGGCCGTGCTTCGGGACGCCCTGGTGCGTGCGGAGAAACGCGGGGATAAAGCCTCCCAGGCGCTCATTCGCATGCACATCGCCAAGAATGAGTGGCTTTTAAACCGGTACGACAGCGCCAACGAAATCTTCAAGGACGGCTGGGCCCTGGCCCTGCAGTGCAACGAGCCCTGGCTCATGCGTTCGGCCCTGGCTTTCCGCACCTTTTTTCTTTTCTGGCAGGGGCGGTTTAAAGAGGTCGCGGCCCTGTACGAAACGGCCGTCTCCGACGTGGAAGCGCGGCCGGAAGGGGGCTTTCCCCTGCTGGTGACCATCACGGCGGGCCAGTGCTACACCTTTACGGGCCAGATCACCCAGGGCCTGGGCATGCTGGACGCCATCCAGAAATCCTGCCTGGAAGCCGGAGACCTGCACACGGCCGCATTCGCCACAGGCTCCATCCACAGCGCCTTGCACAGCATCAAGTCCACGGCGGAAACCCTGGAGTACATCGAAGCGAACCACGCCGCCCTCAAGCAAAGCGGCAACAGTTATATCGAAATGCTGGCCGACGGGTTTTTAGCCCATTTGTATTATCTGAAAGGCGACATCCGCCGCTCGGTGGCCGCCCTGAGGCGATTCGTGCTAAAATGCCGGGAGGTGAACGTGGACGCCCTGCATCACAAGCCCCACTTGCTGGAGCTTTGCTGGGCCATGGAGCAGGGCAAATATCCCCGCATGCTCAATCTTTCCCTGGATCGTGAAATTCAAAGCATCCTTGTGGGCCGGAACGTGTTCCTCAAGGGCCTGGCTTATCGCTACTCGGCCCTGCTGCAGGCCTACAATAAAGAGCCGGAAGAGGCTATCAGGCGATCCCTGGACCAATCCCTCAAGTGGCTGGAGGAGTCGGGCCACGAATTGGAAATCCTCCGCACCCGCATGGAAACCATGCGCAGGCTTCTCTTGCAAGGCGAGGCCAAGGCGGCGCAAGGCATGGCGGACCGGCTGTCCGGCGTATTGGAGCAGTATCACGAAGAAACAATTCCCCCGGATCTCAAACCCCTTTTTCGAACCAGGGCCTCCGCCCAAAGGCTGCTTTCCGGCATCTACAGTCTGGGCAATGACATGGCCTCGGTCCAGGACGGCAAGGAGCTTTTGCACAGCATCCTCTCCACGGTCAACCAGTTGACCGGCGCCGAGCGGGGAGCGATTTTCGTGGCCAACGAAGATCCTCACGGACCGCCCATGAAGCTGCGAGCCTCCAGGAATCTGACCGCCGATCAGGTTGAACGCCCCGCATTCGAGCCTTCCATGCGCCTCATCCAACAGGCGGCCTCCCTGGGCGTGGACAAAAAATCCTTTATCCGCAAGGAATCCGGTCCCCCGGAAGAGTGGAGCGCCGGGTCCGGCGAGGCGGCCCGGTCAAGCATTTGCGCGCCCATTATATTCAAAGGGAAAACCCTGGGCGTGTTGTATCACGACAACCGTTTGCTCAATTCCGCATTCAAGGAGTCGGACTTTGAACTGCTCTCCTTTTTCGCGGCCCAGGCTGCGGCAGCCCTGGACAACGCCAACGCCCAGGACGAAATCAAGCGCCTGAAAAGCGCCATGGCCCAGGGGAGGCGCATTCAATCACCGCGGCGCTTTTCCCGGGAGAATTACAAGGAGGTCATCGGCAAAAGCCAGGCCGTGCGTAACATGCTCCATCTGATCGAGCAAGTGGCCGGGACCGATTCCAACGTTCTCATCCTGGGGGAGACCGGCGTGGGCAAGGAACTGGCCGCCAACGCCGTCCATTATCACAGCAAGCGCCGGGGAAAGGCTTTCGTCAAAGCCAATTGCAGCGCCCTCACCGAAACCCTCATCAACAGCGAGTTGTTCGGCCACGAAAAAGGCGCCTTTACCGGAGCCTCCTCCCGCCGGATCGGCCGCTTTGAACTGGCCGACAAAGGAACCATCTTTTTGGACGAAATCGGAGACCTGCCCCTGGACGTCCAGGCCAACCTGCTTCGCGTGCTGCAAAGCAGCGAGTTCGAAAGGGTGGGCGGCAACGAAACCATCCGGTCCGACTTTCGCCTCATCGCCGCCACAAACCGGGATCTGGAAAGCCTGGCCGCCGAAAAGAAATTCCGGCAGGACCTTTATTATCGGCTGAACGTGTTTCCCATCGTCGTGCCGCCTCTGCGGGATCGCAAGGAGGACATCCCCCTGCTGGCCGAGCAGTTTATCCGGGTTTTCGCCCAAAAAATGCAAATTGAGGCCAAAAGGATTTCCAGGGAGGAAATGAACAAGCTCCTTAAATACCACTGGCCGGGGAACATCCGGGAGCTTGCCAACGTGATTGAAAGGGGCATGATTTTAAGCTCCGGCCCCCTGTTTAGGGCTCCGGATCTGGAAGACCTGCCCGACGGACGCAGCCTGCACCGCCCTCATAGCCTGGAGGAAAACGAACGCAGCCATATTTTATGGGCCTTGGAGCAGAAAAACTGGAAGGTGCGCGGCCCCGGCGGAGTCGCCGAATTCCTGGACATCAACCCTTCCACCCTCGCCGCCCGCATGAAGAAGCTGGGCATAAAGCGTCCATAAAGAAACGCCCTGCGTACAGCGGATTAGCCGCCTATGCGGGGCGTGCTGGATGCGGCGGCATGCGGCAAGCCGCGGCCAAGCTCATCGGAGGAAACTTCTGGACACCAGTTCATGATCGTTGGTAACTTATAGCAGCGGCATTAAAAAACCCTCCCATTCTTCTTCCGGAATGCCAAAAACAAGGATGCCTATGCCCCCGAAGCCAACCTATGAAGAACTCGAAGCGAGAGTGCGCCGTTTAGAGAAGGATTTGCAGGACTCAAGGCAAATTATCAACACCATCCTTGACGCGGCGCCGGTAAGAATTTTTTGGAAAGATAAGGATTTGCGGTATCTGGGCTGCAATACACTTTTTGCCAAGGACGCCGGTTTTGACGACCCCAAGGATATGATTGGCAAAGATGACTACCAAATGGTCTGGAAAAGGCAGGCGGAGCTATATCGCGGCGACGATCAGGAGGTCATTCAAAGCGGCAAACCCAAATTGCTTATTGAAGAGCCGCAAACAGGTCCGGATGGAGCCGTTAAAACGCTTTTGACAAGCAAGGTTCCTTTGTTCAATGAAGAAGGCGAACTAAAAGGAATGCTTGGAGCATATTCGGATATTACGGAATGGAAGGAAAAGGAAGCTGAGTACGCCCAACTTTTCGCCTTGTCCATTGATATGGTATGCATTGCCGATATAAACACCACTGCGTTTTTAAAGGTAAACCCTGCTTTCACCGAAACCCTGGGCTTTTCGGAAGAAGAACTTTTAAATGAATCATTCATGGATTTTATTCATCCGGATGATGTTGAAAAAACACTCTCTGTCGTGGAATCGTCATTAAAACTCGGCAAAAAGGTTTTCAATTTTGAAAACCGGTACAGGTGCAAGGACGGAACCTATCGCTGGTTAAGCTGGGTGTCGCATCCCATTCCGGAGATAGGGAAAACCTATGCCGTCGCGAGGGACATCACCAGCTACAAAGCCTCTGAAATGGCGCAGGCTGATATTCAGCAGGAGCTTTTAAAACGAAATAAATTCATCGAAATGATTCTGGACTACCTGCCCATTGGATTGGGGGTGAACTATGTTGACAGCGGAGAAGTAACCTATCTGAACCGGAAGTTTGAAGAGATATACGGCTGGAGGAAAGAAGAGTTTCCCAATATTCAAGACTTTTTTGAAAAAGTTTTTCCCGACCCTGTAGAGCGGGAGGCCCTGCAACTGCGCATCATGGAGGACATGGCTTCCGGCGACCCCAAGAGAATGGCATGGGAAGACCTTGAAATAACGACGAAGACAAATCAGAAGCGTATTGTTTTTGCTAAGAACATACCCATTTTTGATCAGAACCTGATGATCTCCACTGTGCAGGATGTCACCGATAAACGCAAACTGGAGGCGCAGGTGCAGCAAGCCCAGAAAATGGAATCCATTGGAAGGCTGGCGGGCGGCGTTGCTCACGATTTTAACAATATGCTGAGCATCATATCCGGTTATTCCGAAATGGCCCTGGAAGACCTGGATCAAAATGCTCCCATTGCCGCCAATCTTCAGGAAATCCGGAAAGCGGCTAAACGGTCGGCGGATCTCACCCGGCAGCTTCTGGCTTTCGCCCGAAGGCAAACCATCTCCCCTAAGATGCTGGACCTGAATGAAACCATTGAGAGCATGCTTAAGATGCTGTCCCGCCTGATCGGGGAAGATATTGATCTTGCCTGGAGGCCTAAAGTCAGGCTGTGGAAGGTTATGATAGACCCTTCTCAGGTTGATCAGATTTTAGCCAATTTGTGCGTAAACGCCAAAGACGCCATTGAACGCCATGGGAAAATTACCATTGAAACCAATAATATGATCTTTGAAGAGGAGTATTGCCGGGACCATGAAGGGTTTAAGTCAGGCGAGTATGTAATGATAGCGGTAAGCGATAATGGCTGCGGTATAAAGAAGGAAAACATGGACAAGTTGTTTGAACCTTTTTTTACCACAAAGAAAATTGGCCAGGGAACAGGTCTGGGATTGGCGACCGTTTACGGGATCGTCAAACAGAACAACGGCTTTTTAAATATCTATAGCGAGCCGGGGGAAGGGACCTGTTTTAAGTTGTATTTTCCAAGGTACATCGAGGCATCCATGCAACACCGGGAACGGGCCGAGAAGGCCCCTATAGCAGGGGGGGCGGAGACCGTGTTGGTCGTGGAGGATGAAGAAGCCTTTTTAAGAGTAACGCAAATGATGCTCGAACGCCTTGGATATCAGGTGCTCGCCGCCGCCGGACCCAAAGAGGCTATTCAACTTGCTGAATCGTTTTCCGGGCGCATCCACCTGCTGATGACTGATGTGGTTATGCCGGAAATGAGCGGCAGGGACTTGGCGGAGCGCCTTACAGAGTCATACCCCGGTATGAAATGCCTGTTTATGTCCGGGTATACGGCCAATGTGATCGCCCATCACGGGGTGCTTGACGAAGGCATCAATTTCATCAACAAACCCTTTTCCAAACATGAAGTCGCCATAAAAGTCAGGGAGGCTCTGGACCAGAAAACTTGAAGGGGAATGACGCTTTCTACACCGTCTTGGCCACGATGATGGTCATGTCGTCTTCCATGTCGCGGCCGGCGCGGAAGGCCTGGGCCTCGTCCAGGATGGCTTCCATGATGTTGGACGCGCTGTTTTTCGCATGCTTGCGGATGACCTTTTCCATGGCTTTTTTCCCGAACATCTCCTCCTGGGCGTTGGCGGATTCCCAAATGCCGTCCGTGGCGATGACCAGGACCTTGCCGGGCGTAAAGCCTTCCATGCAGTATTCCTCATACTCCCAGTCGGGATGCAGCCCCAGGGCCACGCCGCGTCCGTCCAAATACTCAAACGCATCGGTTTCAGGATCGTACAAAAAGGCCGGGTCGTGTCCGGCCCGCACCCAGGTCAGGGCGCGTTTATCCAGGTCCACAACCGTGTAGGAAAAGGTCATGAACCGGCCGGTTTCCCAGGTGTCCTGGGTAAGCTGCTTGTTCATGGCCGTGACGATTTTCGCCGGGCGGTTTTCCCGCAAGACCAGGGTGCGGAATATGGACCGGGCCGTGGCCATGTGCAGGGCGGAGCCCACGCCGTGGCCGGAGGCGTCGGCGATCAACAGGCCGATTTTTTCGTCCGGAAGGGTGATAAAATCAAAATAATCCCCGCCGGTCTGGCTGCTGTAGCGGCTGGTTCCGGCAAGGTCCAGGCCGGGCATAGTAGGCGCCGCCCGGGGCAGGAGGTTTTGCTGCACTTCCTCGGCCAGGGCGAGTTCGCCCAGGAGCTTTTGCCTGTGGCTGAGCCCTTGAATCATGATGTTGGTGTGGCCTGCGATCACGCCGAACTCGTCGTTGGTGGCCACGGGAACCCTGCGGGTCAAATCCCCCTTGCTGACGCTTTCCAGCACATTGGTTTCGTTTTCAAACAGCAGTTTCAGGTTTCGGGAGTACGACCAGATCATGTTGACGGCCAGGGCCATGAAAATCAGCATGATGAACAGGATGTCCTTGCCCACGGACTCCTGGGCCATGGCGATGCTTTGCGCATCCTGTCCGGCCGAAGCGAGCCAGTCAATGTCGTTTAGCACCACCAGATAGATCACGAAGGTGGTCAGGAGAGCGGAGGAAATGGCCACAAGAGCGAATTTTCTGGTCACCGAATAGAATTTTTTCGGAGGCAAGTAGTTGTTGGCGTCCAGGGCGGCCGTCAGGACTTTGCGCTCCCGGTGCAAGGCCATGTCCACGGCGATGAAAAAGCCGGCCAAAGAGAATCCAATATAAAGCAAACCCGCGCTGGATCGGGGAAATCCCAAAAATAAATGGGCGTAGATGGCCCCCATAAGCCCGAAGATCAGCACCAGAACAAGGTCCATCGCCATCTGCCGGCCGGACTGGGACATGGGGCTTTTTTCCACCCATCGCTTTTCCAGAAACCAGCGGGGAATCAAAGCCGCCGCAAAAAAGAACATTATGGCCGCCCCCAATTTCACGGGGGGCAGGTTTTCCATGAACGGTCAGACCTTTCCCCCGTATAGGGTCAGGATGACAGTGAATATTACATATAGCAGTGCGATGCGCATAACAGGCTCCCCAAGTGAGTTTGAAGCCAAGGTGATTCTATTCGAGTAATTCCACCTGGGATTTCGTTGGGACGCGATACGTATCTCAAACGACGTGATTTGGTGCGTTTGATCATTGCACCAGAGATGCGTTAACGCCCCTGAAATCCGGCATATTCGCCTTCCTTATGTCGGCGGCCAATCCGTTTTCCGCCATTATGGCACGAGCGCCTTGCTCATGTCATCACGACAAAATGCGAAAAAGCGCCTCCGGGTCGGTGGTGGGCCGTTGACAGGTATAGCCCTGGCACACATAAGCCGTGGCTTTGCCTTCCACGCAGGCCTGCTCCCGGGTATACGGCGCAAGCTCGTCAAGCTCCTTGCAATCCTCGGTATTGGGCCGAAACACCAGCACCTTGTTTGGCACGAATCGCTGATTCACGCCGTCCAGCATGACCGTGGAGTCCCTGGCGCCCTGATCACCGCATATGACGATTTCCAAGGCCGGGCCGACAATAAAATCCAACGCCCCCAGCAAATGAGTGTAAACGTACGGCTGGGCCTCGATTTGCCCGGAAAAGGCTTGCAGGATGGCTTCGGCCTTTTCCCGGCATTCCTCATTGGCTGTAATCCCGGCCAGACGCAAAAGATTGACGGCCGCCGCGGAGTTTCCCGAGGGCTGGGCGCCGTCGTACAGGTCCTTGCCGCGCATGAACAGCTTTTCGCCGTAAACCGGGCTCATGAACAAGCCGCCGTGATCCCGGTCCCAGAATAAATCCAGCATGGTTTCGTTTAAAGTGACGGCCTTTTTCAGCCATTTGACGCCAAAGGTGGATTCGTACAATTCCAGCAAGCCCCAGACCATAAAGGCGTAATCATCCAGCAGGCCGGGCAGGGCGGCCTCTCCTTCCCGGAAGCGTTTTTGCAAATGCCCCTGGCCGTCCTGGAGCGCGTCCAAAATAAAGTTGGCGGCCCGTACCGCGGCCAGGGTGTATTTGTCATCCCCCAGGACGCGCCCCCCTTTGGCCAGGGCGGCGATCATGAGCCCGTTCCAGTCCGTGAGGATCTTGTCGTCCTTGTAAGGATGAATGCGTTTTTTCCGCTCCGCAAAAAGGGCCGTCCGGATTTTTTCCAGGCGCGATTCCAACTCCGCCTTTTCCATGCCCATGTCCCGGGCCAGTTGGGCCAGGTCCTTTCGAAGGTGGGGAATGCTGTCGCCCGTCTTTTGACCGGTGGCCTGATCAAAGAAGTTGCCGCCCTTGACCAGGTTGTAGGCCGAGATAAACAGGGCGCCGTCCTCTTTGCCCAGGATCTTATTAATTTCCTCCGTGGTCCAGACGTAAAACTTGCCTTCCTCGCCTTCGCTGTCCGCATCCTCAGCGCTGTAAAATCCCCCTTCCGGGGAGGTCATGTCCCGGAGCACATAGGTGAAAATCTCCCGGGCGTTGGCTGCGTACTCCTCCTTGCCCGTGGCCTGATAAGCCTCCAGCAGGGCGTTGGCGGTCAATGCCTGGTCGTACAGCATTTTTTCAAAATGAGGCAAAAGCCAGTCAGGATCCGTGGCGTAACGGTGAATGCCGAAGCCCACGTGGTCGTATATGCCGCCCATGCGCATGGCCCTAAGGGTTTTCTCCACCATGGCCAAAGCCTCAGCATCGCCGGTGCGTTTCCAGTAGCGCAGCAAAAAGGTTAAATTATGCGGGGTGGGGAACTTATTGCCCCGGCCGAAACCGCCCCGTTGAATATCGTAGGAGGCTTTCAACCCGGCGAAAGCCTTGCCCAAGGTGTGGGGCCCCAATTCCTCCCGGCCCTTTTTCGGCTGGGCCTGGGATAGGGCCTGCACAACCTGCTGAGCGGCGTTTAAAGCCTTGGAACGCTCGTTTTTCCAAAGCTCCCCCAAAAGTGACGAGAGGCGCATGAGCCCCGGCCGCCCCATGTGGTCTTCCTTGGGAAAATACGTGCCTGCGTAAAAAGGCTCTTTGTCGGGAGTCAGAAAAACGCTCATGGGCCAGCCCCCGGCGCCGGTCATGGCCTGGGTGACGCTCATATACACATGGTCAATGTCCGGCCGCTCCTCCCGGTCCACCTTGATGCAGACAAAATGCTTGTTTAAAAGCGCGGCCGCCTCGGGATCCTCAAAAGACTCCCGCTCCATTACATGGCACCAGTGGCACGTGGAATATCCGATGGACAGAAAAACCGGCTTGTCCTCTTTTCTGGCCTGCTCAAAAGCCTCGTCCCCCCAGGGCCGCCAATCCACCGGATTGGCCGCGTGCTGCAGCAGATACGGGCTTTTTTCAAAAATTAGACGGTTGAAATTAGCGCCGCCGTCCGGAGGCAGGATTTTTATTTCCTCCGGCGTGGGAAAATATGCATGGGTGCGTCTTGCCTGGCTGTCCATAGTACGTCCTGTTCCCCCTTTCCCAATGGGTGTTCAAGGCCTGATTAAAAAGAAGCCGCAAAGCCCCCTGTGTTCAGTTGCGTTGATTGAAAATAATAATCAATATTAGATATGGCAAGCGCGGGAGAATGGATTTTAAAAAATCGGCACGCAACCCGGGCGGGGAGTTATTTTGAAATGGGCCGATAAATGGGAGTCCGGGCGGGTAATGGCGGAAAGCCCGGCATGATGCAGCCATGCCGGGCTTTTTGCGTTTATTTGCTTATACCGCCAATCACTCCGCCACCGCCGCCGCTTTCCGTGGAATCCGTCAAGTATTCTTCAAAAAGGTGTGTGATGACGGCTCTTTTTCCGCCTGAGCCCGGATAGTTTTTCACTTCAAGGCCGCTTTTGTTGACCGCAGTGTCGGAGCCTTTTTCAGCGCCGTTACCCACCGTATAGGTTTGTTCGCCTTTTTCCCTGTGCAGGGGATCGACAAAGGTCAGGGTCAGGTTTCCGTTGTGATCCATGGTTGCTCCCGTAACGATGACCATGTGGCCTTCCGGCGGGGTGCTTTCGGGTTTAAAGGTGAGGACGACCTCCACATCCCGCCCTTTGGAGACGGCCTGAAATATATTATTGAAACAGGCGTTTTCGCGGCCTTTGGTGGTAAGGCCAATCCCGGCGGCCGCTTTCAAGGCGTTGGAGGCGGCTTTTTTTCCAACAAGGAATCCATCCGGGGTGGTGCCCTTATTGTTGGCGGCGTCCATCATGCCGCCGTCTTTCATGGCTTGTTTGAGTTTTTCCCGCACAAATTCTTCGGCATGATTCGGCCATTCCGGGATGCCTTCAAAAATGGAATCAGCAATCCTGGCGGCTGTTTCAGGGTTTTCGGAATAGGCGGCCTCCTGGATATCCCCGATGAGCCGGGCTTTTTCCAGGAGATAGGTTACGGAGTTGGAGCCGCAGGTGGGGGCGCAGTCATAATCGCCCTCTTGCTTGGTTCCGATCATTTCGGGGATATGGGCCTGTTTTTTGAAGGCTTTTTGAAAGCCCGCCGGTTCGGCCATGGGGCCTGGCGCCTGAGTGACGGGATGGTTTCCGCCTCCGTCCTGGATTTTACCTCCCGGCGGCGCGAAACCCGGAGGGACGGGGTTGTCCGGCGGGTCGTAGATGGGGGGCTCGGGCTCCGGCCATTGAAGCGGGGGAACCTCCCAGACGGGCGGCTGTATTCCGTATGCCAGGGGCCAGTCATACGTAGTCGTGACGGTCTCGCCTTGGGGGCCGAAACACCAGTCTTCCGTCTCGCCCCGGGCGAACCCGCCTGCCGGTCCGGATCCGTCCCATCCGTTATCCCCAAACAAGGCCGGGTCGATCATTTCCGTGGTCAGGGTGATGCGAATGCATGGAAAAGCGATGAGGGCGTTGGGGTCGGTCAGGGCGAAAGACGTGCTGATGTCCCGTTGCCCGCCCTGGTGTTGGATGGGCAAGTTGACCACAATCCATTCGTGCTGCCTGTTGGGCAGGGTTCCGTACGATTGGAACCGGCCGTCATTGTTCAAGTCCGCGGCCACGTTCAGGTAGCGGACGGCTGTATCGCTGTCCGTGCCTATAGGAATCCTGATGACCCCGACTCCGGTGGGCTGGCTGTTGGAGGATATGGGATAAATGTCAAAATCCGCGTCGTCAAAGTCCAAGTCAATGGTTTTGGCGTCCAACTCCGTGTCTGTGGTGGAAGAGGGACCGGAGCCGATCCATTCGTGGGATACGTTTCTGTGATACGGACCGGTGCGTCCGGCTGCTGCGTTTTGCGTCCCAAGGGTGGTGGGAAAATTGGTGGAGGCGTCGTCCAGGTCCCCGAAATCCGCCGCTTGGTTGGATATTCTCGTCAGGGTGCGCATGTTGTAAAGAACATCCGTCAGATTGATGATGGAGTCGCCGTTTACGTCGCCGTTCACAACTCCGGGAGCCCCGGGAATTACGGCTTTGCCGGCGATGCGGCTATCATCCGCGAAAACCGCTTGGGCCAGGAGCAAAAAAAGAACAACAATGCCCATGGAGCGCTTTGTCATAGTCATTAGTCCCTCCCTGCAGGCCTGGGCGTTTGCTCAGGCTATGTTTTGATCCGGTGGTTCAATTATGGCAAGCTGTCCATATCATGTCAAAAAAAACATTAAGGATGGGGTTGGCGTGGAAAAAAAGCGCCGATAAAGCGCGCAATAAAAGCCATGGAAATTGGATAAAAATGTAAAAAACTCAAGATTAATTATTTTAAAAGGTCATTATATTCTAAATATTATATGGCAATTTATAAAATCCGCCCTTTGTTTGATGGCGGGCAGCCCTGCGTTGCGGCGGCTTTTCTCGGGCGGGTTTCGAATCCGCCCGGGAAGGCTGTGCTTTCATGGGCCGCATTCAAAGACGCCGCCTATTTATGCTTATGCGCAAGCATGGTTCCGGTCTCGCAATAATGGGAGAGAGCGTCCGCCAGAAAATCCAGGGAGACGAGCATTTTGTCGTGCAAATCCTGGTCCGTGAACCGGTCGTTTTTGGGGCAGGAGAGAATTCGGCTGCGGGAGGTGCGGTTTAAACACCCCGGGCCTGAGGATTGCGGACCCTATGAGGAAAGGTTCGCCGCGCCTTGTATCGGGAAATCCTGGATTACGTGCGCAGGGAAACGGCCCTGCAATACTTGCAGAAAGGGGAAATGACCCTGTGCGACATTGCCTACTTATTGGGATTTTCCGAGCAAAGCGCATTCAACCGGGCCTTTAAACGATGGACCGGCAAAAGCCCCAAATCCTTTCTTTAATCATGATGATAGGTCTTGTTGACGATTTTCCATTCGCCGTCCACCTTGGCCAGGCTCAGGTAATCGAAAAATTGCATTTTCATATACACGTCGCGGACCTTGACCGCAGCCGCCTGGCCGGTAACGTCGATGCTCAGGATTTCCATGTCAAAGGGCTCTCCCTTGGATTCAAGGGACGGCGCGGAAGCGACCATTTTGAAAAAGCCCGAGGCGGGCATGTGCGAGAACTTGCCGTGGAAATGGCCGAACAAAAAAGCCTCGGCGTGAAAGGCTTTCTCCAGCCTGGCTACGTCTCCGTAATACATGCCGTCAAAATAGTTCTGAACGGTTTCCTTGATCATTTCCAGGTCTTGTGCGTTGTCGGTCATTTTTGCCTCCACCTTTTGACAAGAAGTCATTGTTGAAATACATTGAAAACAGAGGCTCGGCCGAGTGGTTGCCTGTGGGCGCCTGCGAAGGCGTTGCCTCTTTTTTTTTATCCCCTGCCGTTGCGGATATCCTGAATGATGCGGGTGGACGAAACGTCCGAGGCGTCGGGGATCAGCGCCACCCGGCCGCCCAGCTCCTCCACCAGTTCGTGGCCCAGCACCTGGTCCGGCTTGTAATTTCCGCCTTTGGTGAGGATGTCGGGCCGAACGGCCCGGATAAGTTCGTTCAATTGGTTCGTGGAAAAGACGGTGACAAAATCCACGCCGGTCATGGCGCTGATGATTTTCACCCTTTCGCGCTCCCGGATGATGGGGCGGCCCTGCCCTTTGACCATGCGGACGGACTCGTCGTCGTCCACGGCCACAACAAGCACGTCGCCCAGCTTGCGGGATTGCTCCAGAAGATTGATGTGCCCCTCGTGCAAAAGGTCGAAGCATCCGTTGGTGAGAACGATCTTCTTGCCCTGGCGGCGCAGGTTTTCCAAGACGCCTTGAAGCTCCTGCAGGGGCTTGAGCTTGGCCTGGTAGGCGATGGGCTGGTCCTGCAACTGGGCTTTCAACTCCGCCTGATCCACGGTGGCCGTACCCACCTTGGCCACCACAATGCCGGCGGCCGCGTTGGCCAGGGCGGCCGCGGTCTTGTACGACGCCCCCGCGGCAAGGCTCAGGCCCAGCACGGAGATGACCGTATCCCCGGCGCCGGACACATCAAACACTTGCCTGGCCTGGGCGTGCACCCGGAAGGGCTCCTCGCCCGGAGAGAACAGGGCCATGCCTTCCTTGCCCAGGGTGATGAGAATTTTTTCCGCGCCGGCGGTTTCCAGGAGTTTGGCCGCCGCCCGTTCCAGGCTGGCCTGGTCCGTGATTTCCACGCCCGAAGCCTGGGAGGCTTCCCTTTTATTGGGGGTAATGCAGGTTGCGCCCTTGTATTTGGAATAATCCATGCCCTTGGGATCGACGATCAGGGCTTTTCCGGCGGTTTTGCAGATTTTCGCCAACTCCCTTAAAAGCGGACGGGTGAGCACGCCTTTGCCGTAATCCGAGGCGATCACCAAATCGCATTGGGGAATCTGGGTTTGGGCGAAACAAACTATGGCCTGCACCTGTTCTTCCGAAATCTCCTGTTTGGACTCCCTGTCGATGCGCAGCATTTGCTGGTTGGCGCCGATCACACGGGTTTTGCGCGTGGTTGCACGGCCCTGATCCACCAACAGGCCATCCGTATTGACGCCCAGGGAGGTCAGCTTGCCGTTCAGCAAATCCCCGGCTTTGCCGCCGCCCATAACCCCTGCCACGGACACCTTGGCGCCCAAAGCCGTGAGGTTGTTCACCACGTTGCCGGCGCCGCCCAGGGTGGAAGTGGTTTTTTTAACCTCCACCACCTGCACCGGGGCTTCCGGAGAAATGCGGCTGACCTCGCCCCACAAATATTCGTCGATCATCATGTCGCCCACCACAAGCACCCGGCAGGACGAGAACAGGGACACGTCAAAGCTATGAAAATTTTCGGCTTCCATGGATTTTCCTTAGCATGAAGGCGCGGCCTTAGGCAAAGCCTTTGGCGTTAAAAGGATGCAAAGGGCTTATTTTCGTCCGTAAAGTCGGGCACGGCGTTTTCCGGGGACTCCTCCGGGTCCTGGGTGAGAATCAGCTTAAATCCCAGATCCTCGGCCATGCCCACGGCCTGATCGTATTCCTCTTGGGTAATGGTCCGGTTGATTTCAGGAAACTCGGAGGCCCGGTGCAGAGGCGAATATTGGGACATGATGGACAGGCCGATCCCGGTGGAAACCTCCAAAGCCAAAAAGCACAAGGACTCCCACAAGCCGGAAACGCCGCCGGGCAAAACCAGCAGCCTCACCCACACGCCCCGCCTGGCCATGCCCGTGCCAGGGTCGATGTCCATATCGCCGGTCTGACGATGCATTTCCAGGACGGCCTCCCGGGCCGCTTCCACGTATCCCGGCGCCTGGGAGTATTTTTCGGCCAGGGCGTTGTTGGAATATTTCAGGTCCGGCAGATACACGTCCACAAGGCCGTCCAGGGACTTAAGCATTTCCATGCTGTCGTAGGCGGAGCTGTTGTACAGCACGGGAAGGCTTACGCCCGCTTTTTTGGCGTAAACAAGGGCCTCCCGCACCTGGGGAACCTGATGGGACGGGCTGACCAACCCTAAAAAGCCCGCGCCTGCGGCTTCCAGCTCCAGGGCCTTTTGGGCGAACTCCTCCGGCGTGCAAACCGAATCCGCAAGCCCTTGCTGGCTGATCTGCCAGTTCTGGCAATACACGCAGGCCAGGTTGCAGGAGGTAAAAAAGAAGTTGGCCGTCCCGCCCGGGCCGGAGAACATGGGCTCCTCGCCCTGATGCAGGCCCGCCCAACTGATGTGCAGCCGATGGTCCAGGCCGCAAAAGCCGGTCTCGCCGCCGGCGCGGTCCACGCCGCAGTTCCGGGGGCACACCCGGCAAGGATTTAACGCATTGTTTCTATTCATGGGTTTGCTTTTAGCCCTGAAAGTTGATATTGCAAACGTCAGCCTATGGTCTGACCGAAAAGGAGCCCCTCCCCATTTACATCCGGGTATTACGAAATCAGACGAAAAATTGCAAGTCATAGCAGCGCCGGAGCGGCAATGCCGTGGACCGGCGCCCGGACAATTTTCCAAAAAATGATGCCGCAGGGCGCCCCATGCGTTTAATATGCGCCCCAGGCCGGGAAGTATAAGCCTCATCCCGGTTTTTTGCCTGACTTTTTAGTATATATATTGTATTGTTGTAAACATGATGGTCAATAACGAAATCAATGATGCAGCCGCCCCCCAGCCGCAGGAAGCAGAGCGGACTTTACCGGGGCCGTGGCCCTGGTACGTTATTTTGCTTCTGGGCTTTGGGCTGGGCGGCTTTTTTGTCTGGCTAATGGTTTGCTGGGCCTTGTGGGCTCGGAACGAAAAAAAGCGGAGCCTGATCGCCCTGGCCGCCAACCTGCTGGTTTTTGCAGGCGTTCGATACGCCAGCTTAAACCTTCTGTGCTCCTGGTGGGTCATATCCCTGGGCGCCGTCTTCCTGGATTTGGCGTGGACTGTAGCCGCCTGGCGCTATCAATACGTTTTTATAGGCCCTGCGCCGCCGCGTTACAAAAACCTGCCGCCGGTAAAATGGCTTGCGCCCGTGCTGATCGGAGGCTTGCTGGGATTTTGCATTGCGGCGCTTATCAGCATTCCCCAGGCCATAGAAAACCGCATTGCCATGCTTTCTCTGTGGGACTCCCTGAACCGCGAAATCGTGTTGTGGGATTTTTTCAAGGGCGCTTTTGCGGGCATTGCCGGCGGTGTTTTCGTCGGCGCTTGGTGGGCGGGGAACCCCAAAGGATTTAAAGTCCGGGACATTGTCTGCTATCTGGGCGGAACCCTGATCGCCTGGATTGGGCTGCTGCTGCTGTTCAAGCTGCAGGGCTATTATTTGACCGGAGGCGGCGAAGCCCTGGACATGGACTCCGTTTACAATTCGGTGATTCCTCCCTGGGGCGGCAAGGATAAGCAATTCGTCCTGACCATGGGAAGCTATATCGAGTTCATGGGGTTTATCCTTATACCTTTGCTGTTCGGCGCTCCCGGCAGAATCCGCGATTTCGGCCTCAGAGCCCTGGTCGTCCCCCTGGTTTTTATTTGCTCCTTCCCCTATTGGATGACGTCAAACTCACAATGGATGGACTATCAGGGGAGAATCATGTACCTGGCGGCCTCGCCGGACCAGGCTGAGCGGGATTACGCCTTTGACAAGCTGAAGACGCTTCTTGCGCGCTATCCCGATCATGCGCGCTGGCCGTATCTGGCCGAGAAATACGTCGCCTATTTGTACCATCAGGGCGAGTTTGAAAAAGCCGAAGAATACAACCGCCGCATTGCCGAGAATTTTGAAGGCCAAAACCGCTGGTACTGGATCGTATCCCAGGCGAAATCCGTTCAGGAAAACTATGACCCGTCCAAACGCAATCCCGGCGAGTGGCTGAACATACCGGTTGTGGACGACGCCAATTATCTGACCGCCAACTGGATGAGCCTGCTTGCGGCCATCCGGTATTGGGAAGGGGAGGACGTACCCGAATCCCAGATAAAAACCCGCTTGAGGGCCATGTCAGAGACCGAAGACCTGATCAACCTCCGGCCCTTGCTGTCATTTGTGCATCTGGACGACGCAGCCGCCAACCTGGGCTACAAAACCCTGGTTCTGCCCTCGGACCTGCCAACGGCCCAAAGGCTTTTGGACAAGGGCATCCCGGTTTTTATGGAGGGCTACCAGCTTTTTTACCTCATGTACGGGTTTGATAAAGGCCGGAACCTGGCCCTGACCTATAATTTTTCCTCCATCAGCAACCGGCAGATGAAAAACAACCGGGACGAAGCCGGCGAAGTGCTGGGCCTGGAGGATGAAGGCCGGGGCAAAAGCAGGATGCGCCGGGAAAGAATCCGCCGCGAGGCCTATTGGGAAATGGCGCCCGAGGTTTGGGAAGCCCCCGTGAACCAAATCATCAGCCCGTTTATGGCCGTGGTGATCCCCGAGCAATACTTGTCCATTGCCGCGGAAGCCGCAGGCTTGCCAAAAGCGGAGTTGATTGCCCAAAGCAAGGCCCGGATAGCAGCCCTTATAAGCCTCCAGTTCACCAAAGCCGGAGATCCGGTAAACGCCATTGAATGGGCCATGGCCTCCGCGGAGAAATGGGACTCCCCCATTCCCTTCTACATGGCTTACCTGGCGGCCTCGTTGTGGGCCGACCGGAGCGAAAATCTCAAGAGCCGGATCAGGCTGGAAAAAGGCTTCGACGAGCTGAAAACCTATATGGCGTATTTTGACAAGCCTGAAATCAAAGCATTTTTGGATAAATCCGCCGCGCAATTCGAAGCGGACCTGAAAGATCCGGGCTTGCCCAGGATGGTCGGCATGGCCTATTTGTCCTTTTTGCATAAAAGCGATCCCCGGCAGCGCCGGATCATTGCGGATCTTTACAAACAATGGACCCAAACGGACCCTTCCCGGTACAGAACCTGGGCTAAATTGGCGGATTTATACGAGTTCGCAAACGACATCCCCAATATGGTCGCTGCTCTGGAAGGGATGATAAAGGCCGGCCCGGCCGCCCATTCCGGCCGCCTGAAGGCGGCCTATGGTTATATCCTTCTCGGGCAGCCGGAGAAGGCCAAGGAAACCCTGGAGCATGTGGAGGCCGGAGGCCTGCGCCATGACGCGGATTATCAATTTGTGCTGGGCGCCATTGCGGAATGGGAGGAAAAGCCCGAAAAGGCTCTGACCCATTATGCAGCGGCCGTGGACATGAGACGGCATATTCCCGTTTATCATCTTTACTACGGCCGTGCGCTTTTGGCCGAAGGACAAGATGAGGACGCCAAAAAGGCCCTGGAATGGGCCTGCCGGATCGATCCGGACACCGAGGTGACTGAACAAGCCCGGAAAATGCTGGAAAACATGGACTGACCGAATGACTCGGAATATGGAAAAAACATACAAGCCCCTGCGCCCCGGCGCTTTGATACTTCTCACCGTCCTGTGCGGAACAATGGCCGCCGGCCCCCTGGCCGGGTCCATCCTCACTGATTCGGGCAGGAAGAAATTGGGATGGCTCATAGGAGTTGTCGGCGTTATCCTCGGCGCCGGCCTCCTGGGGGCCATGGTCGCGTGGAACACCCAATGGGAAAAGATCGCCCTGGCCTTAACCGGCGCCAACCTTATGTTGGGCCTGGGCCTTTGGCGCCTGGCCGCCCAATTTGCGCCCGCAGTGCAGGAATCCGCGCCTGAGTCAGAGGGGAGCCAAAAGGAAACCGGCGGACTGCGCCAGGTGGCTGTCGGCTTTTTCGCCGGAGCCATGGTTACGGGCATTCTGGGAACGGTTTGCTCCATATTTTATCTGCTGATTACGGACGCCCTGTTTTCCACCTGGTTTCCCGTTACCTTTGCGGACGATTACGCCTTATCCCGGCTGACTTTTTCGGGCTTCTGCCTGACGGCGGCGGGCGCCTTCGCCGGCGCCGTGGGAGGCAGGCTGCGCCCCGGCATTCGGCCCAAAGCCTTTGTGGAAGGATGCTTCGCCATTATTTTTGTGTACCTGACTCTGGTTTTGGCCGCGGAAGTGACCATGGCCCTGCCCGGATTCCAGGCGGGAGCCGTGACCGGAAGCGGTTGGAAAGACATCCTCAGTTCCATGGTCCTGGGGGGGCTGCTCATCGGAGTTGTGTGGTCCGGCCTTTGGGCCTTTCACATCATGAACGGGGAAAACGGCCGGGCGAAACTGCGCCGGGCCTTTGTTGCGGCCGGATGCAATTTCGCGGTGGCTCTGACTCTCGCCGTTACTTTCGGCTATGCGGCCGAAGCCTATTTGGCGGCCGGCCTCCATTGGGAGCGCAGGGCGGACATTTCCAAGGCATTGTGGTGTTACGAACACGGGTTGCAAAAACTGCCCCAGGACCACATCGCGTCGTTTCTTCAATATCGCGCGGCCCTGATCTATCATAAGTTGGGCAGGGAGGATCTGGCGGAAAAAGGCTTTGAACGCCTGATCACCAAGTACAATGCAAACAACCGGCTGGCCGAAAAATCCGCCAAGTTCCTGGACAGCCTGAGACGGTCCCAAGGCCCGGCCCGGGTTGTGCTGCCCGGCGTGGAAACCCGGACCGAATACAAAAGCGCCTATTGCGTGCCCAACTCCCTGGCCCTGACCATGCGATACTGGGGCGCGGACGTGGACGCCAAGGAAATAGGCCGGGAGATCACCGGGCTGTCGGGCGGGACTTTCGCCGTCAACCAAGCCTGGTTTGCGGTGCAAAAAGGCTTTCGACACGATTTTCTGCCCATGGCTGATCTGTCCGACATCAAGCAATGCATTGACGCAGGCTTTCCGGTCATGGTGTATGTGCCCTCCCATGTTTTGGTGATTTTCGGGTATGACGAGGCCCTGGAAACATTCGTCACCTACGACACGTCCACGTCGGACCTGTGGTCCGAATACATCCAGCAGGATTTCGTCAAAGCCTGGAAGCGCCGGGCCACCACTGTGGTTCTGGCCTATCCCCCGGAAGAGGAAAACAAACTTCCCCCGTATATCGCCCAAAGGCTTAATGAGTTTTCGGATAAATACCTGCACTACCAGCTTTGCGCCCTGGACAGCAAAGGAAGCGAGGTCTCCGTATCCCACCTGATGGCCGCGGCCGGAGACGACGGAGAGTTCTTTTTTCCCGTGACCGCCATGTATTCCGGTTTCCCGGGGCTGCGCCAGGAATTGACCGAGCGCTTTGACGCAGACACGGTCATCAAGTCCATCCGCCGGTATTTTGGCGAGGATTTTGACGAAGGCGAGCACCTTTACGGCCAGTACCACGACGAACACTCCGTGGACAACGATTCGGCCCTGCGTGACAGCATCAACTACCTGATCGGCATCCAGCGGTTTGATATGGTGGAAAACCTGGTCACGCGCATTGACGAGGAAGGGCCTTTAAGCGCCAACATCCTGGGCGACGCAGGCATGATCGACCTTGTCTGGGGCGATTACGACAGAGGCCTGGACCGCATCCAAAGGGCCATAGACCAATACTCGGGCATGGATTGGGCTTTTTACCTGGGCCTGGCCAGGAAAAAGGACGGAAACGAGCGGGAGGCCGTGCGTTTGCTGGTGCAGGCGGCGGACTTTGCTGGCCGCAGGTCTTCCCGGGGAAGGAGGGACGACATGCCCCTGTACGACGCAAGCCTGGACGTCCGGATCGGATTGGACGAGTACGGCTTTCCCTCCCTGGCCATGGCCAATCAAATGCTTGTGAATATGGACGAATTGGGGGAAAGCAGGGAGGATCTGCTCACCGTCTGGGAGCGCTGGCATCATTTTATGCCCTTTGATTCCTCCGTGGCCAACGCCCTGGCCGGGATGTACAAGCAGGACCTGGAGAATATGAAGCCCAAAAAGGACGCTTCCAAAATATTCAAGACGCGGAAAAAGCTCAAACTGGCGGAACAGCGGATAAACAATTACTCGCTGCCGGCCTATTATAAAAATCCGGAAGACTAAAGCGCATATAAAGAGGGAGAGGGGATATGGCAAGACCTGGCTGGGCTACGGCGGTGGGCATTGTCGGCATAATTTTGGCGAGTTTGAGCATCCTGGGGACCGCGCAATTGGCGTTTATCCCGCTCATGCAAAAAGCAGGGGATGAAATTTTCTCTGAATTTGATGAGGGCTTCTACCAGGAAATAGAACGGTTGCATGAGCAGGAGGGGTTGGACTATTCGGATAAACAGATGAAGCAGATGGAAGGCATGATGAGGTCTATGAAAAAGATGCCGGATTGGTTTATCTCGTTTGTGACCTTTGCGTACATCCTGGAGGCCCTCGGCAGCATAGGCGTCATTATTTCCTGCATAAAAATTCTGCGAATGCATGAATCCGGGGTTTCCCTGTTTTTGTGGACGGCGGGATTCAAGGCGGCTCTTAGCTTGTCCGTCATTATTTCAGCTGTTTTTGCTTCTTCGATTTTTGCCTGGACGATGATTGGGGGCAGCAGCATCAGTTTTGTCGCCCTTTGCGTGTTAATGGTAATTGCCGTGTTGGGAAACAAAGGGACGTTTCAACAAAAGCCTCCGAAAATTCCCAATGGCCCTCCTTCCATGGCGGCTTAGGCCATGCTGACCCATCGGGATCTCAAAGGCTCGGACCTGGCGGAAATCTGTTGTTTCCCCCAAAGCGCCGAGGAAGTGTTTTATATGTTCCCCGCCGCGTCCCATCCCCTGACGGAGCAGCAATTGGCCGAGGCGGCTCAAAAGCGGCAGGGCTCCACAGTGGTTTTACGGGACGGCCGGATTGCAGGATACGCCAATTTTTTCAAATGCGTAAAAGGCGAAATCTGCGACCTGGGCAATGTGGTGGTCAATCCGGAGTTCAGGCGCAAGGGGGTCGCGTCCTATCTTATTGAGGTCATGTCCCAAAAAGCCGTGGAAGAGTTTCAGGCCGGGAGGCTGCAGGCCTCGTGCTTCAACCAAAACACCACCGGCTTGATTGTGTACCACGCCTTGGGATTCAAGCCGGTGAGGCTGGAAATCCGCAAGAATCCCGGCGGCTTTGATGTTATGCTGATTCATTTGGAGAAAGATCTATGACCAGACCGTTTGCAAGGATCGGGGTTGTGGGGGTGCTGGTGGTGGTCATGAGCACGGCCCTGCTTTTTGTGTTTCCAACCAAGGCGCCGGGCATGCCGGACGGCTTCGCCACCCCCATCATCGCCTTTGAATTTGCGCAGTGCGCCAGGGACGTCCAAACCCTGTTCGGACCGGCCGGCTCTCCCGAAAGAGAGGCCATGGTCCGGTCCATGGATCTGGGCAATATGCTGGATTACGTCTATATGGTCCTGTACTCGGCTTTTATTGCGCTTTTCAGTATGAAAATCGCCAAACGCACGGGCCAAAAGATTTTTTACGTCCCGGCCGGCTTGGCTGCTCTGGCTTTGCTGGGCGACGCATTGGAAAACCTGAGGCTTTTCGCCATAGCCGGAGGGCTGGAAACCATGGAAATCGAGGCGGACCTGGCGGTCTTGCATGTGCTGACCTGGATCAAATGGGCTTCCCTGTCCATGGCTTTTTTGTTTTTGGCCCCGTATTTTTTAAAGGGCGGCAAGTTCGCCGCAACCATTGGCGTGATCTGCGCTTTTTGCCCGGTTTTGGGGCTGATCGCCTTTTTCAAGCCCGGCGCGTTTTGCGAAATGTTCAGCGTATCCGTGGCGCTATTATTCTTGCTGACTATTATTTACAGCTTGATATATAAGGAAAAACGTAGTTTGAGAGATGTCATGGAGGCGGCCGCCGGGGAGTGAGGGCCCCGCGGGCGCGAATGGTTACGACGCCGTCCTGCTGAAAACTCCACCTAACCAAAGTCGCTCCATGCCGAGCCGTAGGTTGGGTAGAGCATTGGAAAAGGATGCTGAATAATTAGGAAAATACGTCTTGTTCAAACGCAATAAAGGGCTGATATCACGCCGTGAAACCCAACAAAACAGGGCGATTGCGACGCACTTCCGAAGACGGAGGCTCAGCGTCCTTTTTGCAACTGGAAATTAACGTGTCGGATTAGTTCAATATAACGCCTTGAAAAACAAACCATGTGGGGGGATCCATGAAGGAGGAGAAGTATCCTTGGCAGGGGCAGGTTGTCAATAAATCGCTAAAAACCAGGGACGGGGTGAACATCTGCTACCAGACCCTGGGAACCGACAAGAAAAAACCCGTGGTGTGCATCGCCCACGGCCTGGGCGCCAGGTTGTACGCCTGGGCGCCTATATTGAACGTCATCCTGCCCAGGTACCGGGTCATAACATGGCATTACCGGGGCCTGTATCAGTCGGAGACTCAGGAGAGCATCCGCCGTTTTTCCATCCTGGACCACGCGGAAGACCTGAAGTCCATCCTGGACAGGGAGAAGGTAAACAAGGTCCACATTATCGGGTGGTCCATGGGAGTCCAGGTGGCCCTGGAATTCGCCCATTTATTCCCCGAACGGCTGGAAAAGCTGGTTCTCATCAACGGAACGTACGGCCACACCCTGTCCACCGGCCTTCAGCCCCTTTTTCGCATACCCTACATGGCGGATCTTCTGCACATTGTCATAGAGACCCTGAAAAGCAGAAAAGAGTCGGCCTCGCTTATCCGCAAGGTGGCGACCAACAAAAAAATTACGGGCGCCGTGGGCTCATTGTACTCCACCTTGCGGGGCAGCCCCTATTTTACGGAGGTGCTCCAGCAGTACGCCGATGATGTGCTGGGGGATAGCTTTAACAATTATCTCAGGTTGTTCCAGGAATTGGACGCGCACTCAGCCTATCACAACCTGCCCGAGATCGTGCATCCGGCTCTGGTGGTTTGGGGGGACCTGGACCCGCTGATTCCAGCGTATCTGTCCCGGCGGATTCGGCGCAGGCTGGTCAATGCATATACCTTGAGATTCTGGCTCGGAACCCATTTTGTGCATTTGGAATACCCCAAAAGGGCGCCTAATCGCATACTTCGCTTCCTGGATAGCCATATAATTGAACCGGACGTTTGACCGCGGCCTTTCTTTAGTGTATCGTGCCCGATTGAGTAAATCTGGCGCCGTGGATAAAAAGGTTTAAACGGTGTGTAATACAAAATAACCGGCCCGCGAATGGGCCGCCTGAAGTCAGGGGAGTGATTAGGGATGAAAAAAAGCCGTTTGCTAATGATTACAGTTGTTCTTCTGCTGGTTTCCGGTTTGGCGGTTCACGCGGAATACCGCGTGGAATCGGATGAGGGGGAAATTTGCGCGCCCATTCAGACCATGATTTTGACGCCGCCCGAAGACGTGGAAGCCAAATTTGCCGATGTTCGTTTTCCTCACGCCGACCATTTCAGCTATTCCTGCATGGAATGCCATCATATGTGGGACGGATACAGCGACATCAACGCCTGCATGGATTGCCATGACGCGACGGAATACATCAGCAGGAAAGAGCCCAAAGAAGATTACATCATGTACTATCAGTCCGCGTATCATGCACTTTGCCGCGACTGCCACGCTGAAATCGGCCGTAAAAATACAGACATCAAAAAGGAAAACAAGGGCAAGTCCGATGAGGACAAGGTCGCTCTGCTTCCCAACGGCCCCAAAAGCTGCAATGGCTGCCACAGCGTAAAAGCTGAATAAGCAAAACTGATTTTTTCACCGAATAAACCGGCTGGCCTGGGGACTCAACCGATCCCCAGGCCTTTATCCATGATACGGGTCATCATTCGCATGATCCCATGGTAGACCAGGAAGCATTTGGTCTTGAAAAAATATAAGGCTTTTATGTCCCCGGACGTAATAAGCAGGTACTGATTTTTCTCTATCGCCCGGACTATCTGGCCGCCCACCTTCTCGGGCGTTAACGCGATCTTGCGGAATTTTTCCTTCAGCTTGTCTATTCCCGAAACCGGCGCTTTAATCTGAACGCTTTCCAAAATGCCCGTGTTCACCGCTCCCGGACAAACCACCGTCACCTTGATGCCGTGCTTGTGCAGATCGTATTTTAACACTTCGCTGATTCCCACGACTCCGTGTTTGGAAGCGCAATAGGCCAGGTGCCAGGGCAGGCCGAACAAACCGGCGGTGGATGACACATTGACAATGTGCCCGCCCCGGCCTCTTTTGACCATCTCCGGCATAAAACATTGGATGCCGTTAATCACCCCCCAAAGGTTGACGCCGATGATCCTGCGCCAGTCCTCCATGGTGTAATCCTGGGGCTGGGCGAACAAGGCCACGCCTGCATTGTTCACCAGAATGTCCATCACCCCGCATTCCTGGTGGATTTGCCGGGCGAAGGCGCTGACGGCCTCGTAATCGGAAATATCCAGGGCTTTGGCAAGACCCACTCTTCCGCCCCGGCTTTCAATTTCCTTGGCGGTTTGCTTTAAGCCCGTCTCATTGATGTCCGTGATGAATAAAACGGCCCCTTTGGCGGCCAAAGCCATGGCCGCGGCCCGGCCTATGCCGCTGGCCGCCCCCGTCACCATTGCCTTCCTGCCTTTGATGATCATGCTCCCCCTCCTTATTAATCGTCAACCCCCATCAACTCTTTCAGCCGCAAGGCGTTCCTGGCGGCGGCGTCCGTCATGGTGTTGTCAAAGTATATGTAGGCGTCGCGGCTCCAGCCGGTAACCAGTTCCGCCCAATGCTCCAGTTCTTCGTCCGTGTACGAGGACTTGTAGATTTCCTGGGATCCGTGCAGCCTGAGATACACAAAATCCGCCGTGGCCGCCTCCACGCAGGCGTGCTTGCCGGCGGTGTCCGAAACGCACCACGCGATGTTGTGCTCCTCCAAAAGGGCGAAAAGCCCGTCATCCAGCCAGGAGTCGTGGCGGGTTTCCAGGGTAAAGCGGAACTCCTTGGGCAGAAACTGGAAAAAATCCCTTGCGATTTCCTTTTCATAAGCCAGGGTGGGCGGAAGCTGCAACAGGATCGGCCCCAATTTTTCGCCTAAGATGGATGCGGATTCCAAAAAGCGGGGGACCGTCTCCTCCGGCGTTTTCAGCCGTTTTACGTGGGTGATGTACCGGCTGGCCTTGACGGCCCAGGTGAAGCCCTCGGGCGTGGTCTCACGCCATTTTTCGTAGGTGGAACCCTTGAGGGTGCGGTAGAAGGTCGCATTGACCTCCACCGTATTGAAAAGGGTGCAATAATAGGGCAGCCACTTGGCCTTGGCCAGCTTCTCCGGGTAAAAGGCCCCTTTCCAGGAATCGTAGGTCCAGCCCGATGTTCCGATTAATAAACCCATCAGGCTAACCCACGTTGGGCATGAGCGCCCATTTAATCACCCAGGAGCCTGCATCCGGGTGTTTGTCCAGGCAGACGACGCCGCCGTTTTGGAAGCGGAACACGGGCCGCTCCGGGTTCCCGGTGATTAAATAGGAAGCCATGCGCTCCATGAAAGGCAGGTGGCCCACGATCATCAACCCCGGGGTGTTCTCCAAAACGGGCGCAAAAGCCGCCGCGTCGTCCATGGGCTTAAGGCCGGCGGTCTCCTCCACGCCGCCGGGCGGATTTAGGGCCTTGGCGAAGATCTCGGCGGTCTGCAAGGCCCGGGTCTTTCCGCTGTGCCGGATTTGCGAAACCCTGACCCCGTAACCGGCGGCCACGCCCGCGATGCGCTCCGACTCCTCTATGCCCAAAGGCGCCAGACCCTGGTCCGGGTCCTGGTCCTTGAGCAGGCTTTTTCCATGCTGAACAAGATATACGGCCATTGGGCGCTCCTTTTAGGCGGTCGTTTTTATTTAACCAGCTTGAGGGTTTCCTTAAACTGGGGCGTTCCGGCTCTTTTCAGGATTTCGTAAAACAGCATTTCCTTGGTGGTGACGGCCGCCCCTTCTTGGCGAAGACGATCGAGCGCCGCCTGCAGATTGAAATCGGTCCGGGAGGAAACCGCGTCCGCAACCACGTGCACGTCATAACGCCCCAAGGCGTCCAGGGCGGTCTGGCAAACGCAGATGTGGGCTTCCACGCCGGCGATGATGAGCGTGTCGGCGCCGGTTTTTTCCAGGGCCGCGGAGAATTCCTCACAGTCAAAGCAGGAAAACGAAATTTTGGATGTGGGCTGGAAATCCTTGATGAGCCCGCTGATTTCCTCCAGGGTCGGCCCCAGGTTCTGCTGCTCCGAGACCAGGACGGGAATCTCCATGATATTGGCGAACCGCACAAGGTCTTGGATAGTCTTGGAAACGGCTTCGTTATCGGCGATGACGGGCATAAGGCGCTCCTGGGCGTCGATGATCACCAGAACGCACTTGCTGGATTCTTTTATCATGGCGGGTTGTTCTCCTTTTTGGCTTGGTTTTGGGGCGGTTCGTTTTCGTAACGCAAGGCCAGGGCCCGATAAAACTCCGCCTCCTCCATGCGGTTGCGCTTGGCGCATCCATTGGCGTATATGCGGCATTTTTTAAGCAAAACGGCTGCGGCGGCCGCGCGCTGGGACGCCGTCAACGGCTCGTTTTCCAGCAGCTTGACCAAAGAGGCGATGCGGTGCCGGTCCAGGCCCGGCATGGCGGAAAGCTGATCCTCATGGCCTCCGTGCTTGATGACCAGAGGCTCGTCGATCAGATGCACGGGATGGCGGCAGCCGATTCTAAGCCAGAGGTCGTAGTCCTCGCAGGCCGGCAGGCTTTCGTCGAACCCGCCCATGGCCTCAAACAGGCTGCGGCGCATCATGACCGCCGAAGGGCTGACTAAACACAAGTCCAGGGAGCGTTCAAAAACCTGCCCCGAAGGCTTTTCATGCCGGTTTCGGGGATTCACCCGCTTGCCCCTGCGGATCCAGGTTTCGCCGGTCTGGCAGATCAGGACGTCAGGATTAGTGTTAAAAAACTCCGCCTGGACCCTCAGTTTGGACGGCAGCCACAGGTCGTCCGAATCCAGAAAGGCGATCAAGGCCCCGGCGCCGGCGTTTACCCCATGGTTGCGGGCCGCGCTCACGCCTTGCCGCTCTTGGGGCAGCACGCGCACTTCAGGATAATTTTTCAGGATTTCCAGGGTGTCATCCTCGGACCCGTCATCCACCACAATCAATTCAAAATCCTTGTAATCCTGGGCCAGGACGGACTCCACGGCCTTTTCTATTCGCCCCGCCCGGTTGAATGTAGGGATGATAACGCTGATTTCGGCCATAAGCAATCCAGGTCCTGGTCAATTCATAATCAGGCCATTTGTACGTGATGCCAGGGCGCTTGGCAAGGGGAGGGTGAAAAAGATTCTTTTCCTTTGACGATTGATACGCTATCATAGAGGTTTAGGGATGGGCAACTCATTTACAAGTGAGGAAATATTTTGAAATCACAAACAATTACTTTTTTCGGACGGCTTACAACGCTGTTCCTGCTTATAGCGGCCTTGGGCGCAATTTCGTTTGCAACCCCATGGTTGGCTCAGGCGCAGGAGCCCATGGACTCCATGGAGGCGGTGGAAGCCATTGGGGTTTCCAGGATTTATCAGGGAAAGGTAAGCAACGCGCGGGAAGCGGCCACGGAAGACTCCTTTGAAATGGC
Source organism: Desulfatibacillum alkenivorans DSM 16219 (assembly GCF_900142135.1). Taxonomy (GTDB): domain Bacteria; phylum Desulfobacterota; class Desulfobacteria; order Desulfobacterales; family Desulfatibacillaceae; genus Desulfatibacillum; species Desulfatibacillum alkenivorans. The sequence continues at coordinate 203,193 of NZ_FQZU01000004.1, forward strand.
CGTGACCAAAGTGGTCTCGGAAATCGTTCCCCCGGACGTGCTGGCTTCCAATTTTGATGCGGTAAACAAGCTGGTTCTGGCTAAAACGGAAAGTTTTGTGCAGGGATTCCAGGTGCTGGCCGAAGCCCAGGACTCTGCCCATTTGCGCATCATGACCCGGGTGCGTGTGGATCACAACGCCATTCAGGACGCGCTCAGGGCCGGCGGCGCCTTGGCGGCTCAGGCGGACCTGCCCGTACTGCTTTTTTTGGTCAACGAGAAAGAGTTTGGACAGCAGACGCCCAGGCACTGGTGGGGTAAGGCCGTTTCTCAAAACCTGACGCCCTACTCGGAGACGGTCATGGCCCGGGGCCTGGCAGAAAAAGGCTTCCCCTCCGTGGACGGACGGGACTCCATCCGGGCCATGGTGTCCGAGCCTCAATTCGATCCCGAACGCTTTGACCTGACCTCGGCCATGAGGCTGGCGAAAAACGCCCAGGCCCAGGTGGTCATATTCGGAGAGGTTTCCGCGGAAAACGCCACGGCCATTCCCGGAACCGACATGGCGTCCTACGAGGCTTCGGTGACAATCCAGGCCGTGAACGCAGACACCGGGGAGCGCATTGCCTCCTCTTCCCAACTGGCCTCCGTGGTTTCGGACAATGATCAGAACGGCAGCCGGGACGCCATCGCCAAGGCCGCCTCCCAGGCGGCTCAGGAATTGGCCATAGACCTTGCGGCGGCTTACCAGACCCAGCCCCAGGGGCCGGTCACTCTGGAGATGAAAGTTTCGGGCATTTCTCCGCTGGCTAATTTTGTGGCTTTCAGAAATGCGCTGAAAAGCAACACCGAAGGCGTAACCCGCGTTCTGCCCAAAGGCATGACAGACCGGGAGGCCCTGCTTATGGTGGAATACAAAGGCATGCCCCAGAAGTTGGCAAGGGACCTGACCTTAAAGGCCTTTGACCGCTTTAGCGTGCATGTCAGCTACATCGGCGAAAGCCAGATGGACCTGCAGCTCATTCCCAAAGATCCCGAACCGGCCCCAACGCCGGGAATTATCGAGGAGCTGCCCGGCAACTAAGGCGGGAAACCAGGCCGCCGGGCCGGGTTCGCCGCCGTGCCGCCGGGAGATCTTTTGTTAGGGAAAAATTGGGATTTTTGCGCCATTTAGCTTGACAGGAGCTCCGGGCGCGTGTAAGAAGCTGTCCATATAAAGGCACGTAGCTCAGGGGGAGAGCGCTACCCTGACACGGTAGAAGTCGTTGGTTCAAATCCAATCGTGCCTACCAGAAAATACAAGGGCCTGATTCGCAAGAATCAGGCCCTTTTTTTCATTCAAAGGGCTTAATGCTGTCATGGGCGAGGCCATGGATTTTTTTTGCAGCCACAAAAGCATGGACGAAAAGCGCATGTTTGTTTAATAATGGTTTGAATTAGCATTTAGGGTGTGCGACAGTGTATCCGTTCTTCCTTGCTTATAAATTGATTGCAGAAACCTAGGCGGGATATGTTTAGAATTCTAAAAATAACCTCTCTGGCCGTGATCCTGATTGCGGCTTCGACCTCCCTTTTGCCGGCGCAGGGCCCGCCCACCGGGCCGACCGTCAAGCTGGACGCTGCCTATCTTTCCGAATCCTCGGTGGAGTCGAACCAGGGCTCCTATTCCGTGGCCATGGCGGGCGTGGAAGCCTCTTACAAGTATTTCACCGTCCATGCGGCCCAGGGCCGCTTCAACTGGGGCAGAGTGGATCTGTTGCCCTTCGGCGACGGCGTGGACGATCCCTGGTCCCAACTCAACAAAATCGGGCTGTCGGCCAGGTATCGCGGAAAAATGAGCGACAAATGGGGATTCCTGCTGGGGGCCGGAGTCACGTCGACCTTTGAGGAGGACATGGGCCTGCCATCCTATAGCCTCAGCGGCGGGCTAAGCTACAGCTTTAGCTCCAAGCTCCGGGCGGGGGCCGGCCTGAGCCTGGGCCATAATGACATTGAAACCACGGTGATGCCGTTCATCAGTTTTGGTTACGATTACGGAAACAGCAGGAATAACGGGGTGTTTGCATCCATAGGCTGGCCCCGGCTGAGCGCCGGGTACAGGTTCTCTCCGGAATGGGCCGCAAAAGTAAGCCTGACCCTGGACAGCCGAACCTATCAGTTGGCCACCGGGGGAATCTATAAGCTGAGGGACGACAGCCCGGTTTACCCGGAAGGCTACGTGGGATTGAGCGGATATTCGCCCGGCCTTTCCCTGGAATACACTCCGGCCCCGAGCATCAAAGTGGCCCTTGGCCTGTCCTGGTGGTTGAATAGCGAGATGGACCTGTACAACGCCGGCGGGGATAAGCAGTTCATCTACGACATCGAAGATTCCTTAGGCGGCTCCCTCCAGTTTCAATACCGGTTTTAAATTGTAGGATGCGCGCTGCTTAACGTTTAGGCCACTCGTACAAGGACGTACATGTCTCCCCGGCCGACGGGGGATACGCGGCCCTTGCCCCTGAGGCGGAGGCGGGTGTTGTCCCTGACTCCGGCGGGGATGGACACCTTGAGGATTTCCCTTGCGCTGGTGTGATGCAAAGCCAGCTCCACCTGCTTGCCTGTGCGGGCTTCCTCTTGGCTGACGGTGAGGTTGTAGGTGATGTCGTTGGAATCCAGCATGGTCTTCTGGCTGGATTGGATGGCTTTTTTCAATAAATATCTTCCGGCCTTTTGCCCTAACTTGGACAAGATTCCCGGCTTGGTTTTAACTGCTGTCCTGGCAGCCGCCCCGGTTCCGCCGGATGCGGCGGCGAAAAGCTCCCTCCACACGCCGCTCATGGCGCCCAGCAAGATGGCGCCTCCAATAATCAAAGGCCCGCCGCGGAAAAACACCTGCTGATAAAACTGGGGGTCCGTCCGCAGCCCGGCGTTCTCGAATTCCCTGAACAGGTCCCGAAAAATCTGGCTGGCCTGGGGATTGTTGAACATATCCCGGAAGATTTCCTCCTGGGAGTAGGAAAATCCTCCGCCGGATCCTCCAAAGGCCTGTGCGGCGTCATATTGCCTGCGCTTGTCCACGTCCATGAGAACTGCATAAGCCTCTGAAACCGTTTTGAATTTTTCTTCAGCCTGGGGATCGTCAGGGTTCCGGTCCGGATGGCATTCAAAGGCCTTTTTCCGGTATGCTGATTTTATTTCCTGCTCCGTGGCGCTTTTTTCAACGCCCAGGATTTCATAATAGGTCATGGATCAGTCCGCTCCAGTTTCAAGTCCGACCAAGTCCTGCGGCTGGATTCTATGTATCGGAAGGGCGTCAAACTGTCAAAGCCATAATAAGGAGGCGCCCCGGAATACGCACATTGGCATTGCAAAAGAGCGGGTTACGCGGTATGGTTTCCAGGTATATACGGCATATATTGTAAAGGAAAGGCAGCAAACAATGGTACGAGTTACATGCTTGGGCGCCGCTGGCGGAGTGACTGGCTCCAACCATTTGGTGGAGACCTCGGACGGCAGAAAAATTTTGGTGGATTGCGGCCTGTTTCAGGGCGGCAGACAAATGGAAGCCCGCAACTGGGAAAGTTGGGGATTCAACCCCGCGGACATTGATCTGGTGATTGCCACGCATGCGCACATTGACCACATCGGCCGCATTCCCAAACTGATCAAGGACGGATACAAGGGAAAAATCATTGCATCCCCTCCCACCATCGATCTGGCGGAAATCCTGCTTTTGGACTCGGCGCACATTCAGGAAATGAACGCCGAGTGGCAGACCCGCAAGAACAAACGCAGGGGCCGCAAAGACATCCAGCCCCTGTACACCACTCCGGACGCCGAAAGAAGCCTTTCCCATTTCCAGCCCCAGAATCGGGACGAAATGCTGGAACTGAATATGGGCGTAAGGATCCGCTTGCGGAACGCCGGCCACATTCTGGGCTCGAGCATTCTGGAAATGTGGATCGAGGACGGCGGCCAGGAGATGAAAATCGTATTCTCCGGGGATATCGGCCAGCCCGAGCAGCTTATCATCAAAGACCCTTACGAGGTTTTCGCCGCGGACTTCCTGTTCATGGAAGCCACTTACGGCGACCGGCTGCATAAATCCCACGAGGAAAGCCGCCAGGAGCTTCTGGAGGCTATCAAATTCAGCTACGAAAACGGCGAAAAGGTCGTCATCCCGGCTTTCGCCGTGGAGCGCACCCAGGAAATCCTGTATATTTTGGGCGAATTCCACCGCGCCGGCGTACTGCCTGACATGCCCATCTATCTGGACAGCCCGTTGGCCATCAAGGCCACGGAGATTTTCCGCAAGCACAAAAAGCATTACGACGAAGAGGCCATGGCTATAGTTCGCAAGGGCTTCGACCCCCTGGACCTGCCCAACCTCAAGTTTACGCCCAGCACGGCGGAATCCATCGCCATCAACGAGAGGCCCGGCCCCGCCATTGTCATGGCCGGAAACGGCATGTGCACGGCCGGCAGGATCAAGCATCATCTCAAGCACAATTTGTGGAGGCCGGGCGCCAGCTTGGTCATCGTGGGGTTCCAGGCTCAGGGCACTACGGGCCGCCGGATTGTGGAAGGCGCCTCCGAGGTCAAGATTTTCCGGGAAACCGTGGCCGTAAAGGCCAAGGTTTACACCATCGGCGGTTTCTCCGCCCATGCGGACCAGGAAGACCTGTTGCGGTGGGTGGGCCACTTTGCGGAATCCAAGCCCAAGGTTTTCCCCATCCATGGCGAACCCGAGGCCTGCAAGGTGTTGGCGGAAAAAATCCAGGAGAAATACGGCCTGGAAACCCATGTGCCCAGATGGCGGGAATCCATCCTCCTCACTCCCAAAGCCGTGGATTATGTGCTTCCGGAAAAAGAAGAGGACATGGAGCCGGACTACTTCGCAGAGATGAACAACGTCATCGTGAGCATGGAACGAAATATCCGGGAGTTGCGCAGAACGCTGAACGAGCGACTGGCTAAGAAAAAGGACGGAGACCACGGACTGGAGCGTCTCCAGTTTATTCAAGAGGAACTGGAAAGCATTCTGAAAAGCGGATAACAGCCATTCTAAGGATGAATACTCTGGCAGCCACGTTCACCATCGAAGACAACGACGGCAAAGGCTCAAGCCTGCGACTGCACGGGCCCTTGGACCAGGACGCCTATTTTGCACTGGCCGGCCCTTTACGCCAAGCCGTAAAGAAGGGCTGCGCCGGCGAGTTGGTGATTGACCTTAAGGACGTGACCCGCCTGGACGACTTTGGAGCGCTGCTGCTGGCGCACGTGCATAAAGCCGCCGACGCCGTGAACTGCCCCTGCTCCATTGAGGCGGCCAGGCCCAGTGTGCGGGAAGTCCTGGACCTGCTGCATTTCCAAAGGCTGATAAACGCGCCTGCTCTGGAAAAGCCCAAACACGAAAATCCCTTTGTCGCCCTGGGCGGAGCAATCATTGATAAAGTGCTTGGCGCCAAGGAGTTGATTGACTTCACCGGCGACGTTCTGCTTTGCGCCGCCATTGTGGTCCGCCACCCCTTTTCCATGCGTTGGGACGACATGTTGACGTCCATGCGCAAAGTGGGCGTGGACGCTGTGCCCATCGTGGGTCTCATCAATTTCTTGCTGGGTTTTATCATGGCGTTCATGACCTCGGTGCAGCTCAAGCAGTTCGGGGCCAATATTTATGTGGCGCCCCTGGTGGCCATCGCCATGGTTCGGGAGTTGGGGCCCATCATGACGGCCATTGTAGTCACGGGCCGCTCCGGCTCGGCCTTTGCCTCGGAAATCGGCGCCATGAAGATTTCCGAAGAGGTGGACGCGTTGTCCACCATGGGCTTCAATCCCGTGGTTTTTCTGGTCATGCCCAAAATGGCCGCGGCCATGATCGTCATGCCGATTCTGACCGTCTTCGCCTGCTTGTTCGGCATCCTGGGGGGGCTGCTTGTGGGAGTGGTCTTCCTGGACCTGACCCTGTCCAATTACCTGAGTGAAACCATCGACAGCCTGAGCATGTACGCGGTCAATTGGTGCTTTTTCAAGGCCGTCGTGTTTGCGTTTTTAATCACTTGGATTGGCTGCCTCCGCGGCTTTCAGGTCAAAGGCGGCTCCTCGGCCGTGGGCGAGGCCACCACGTCGTCTGTGGTTTCGGGCATATTTCTCATTATTCTATGGGATTGCATCTTTGCATTCATCCAGCTGTACTGGAGCTGATTCATGGATCAGGAGCCCATCATAAGCGTTAGGAACCTCACTGCCGGGTACGGGGACGTCCGCATCCTGGAGGACGTTTCCCTTGAAGTAAGCCCGGGGGAAATCCTGATGATCGTGGGCGGCAGCGGATGCGGTAAAAGCACCCTGCTCAAGCACATGATCGGGCAGTTGCCTCCCATCAACGGCGAAATCCTGGTGGACGGCTGCCGCCTTAACACCTGCAGCACAAGCGAGTACCATGACCTGCTCAAACGCATCGGAGTGCTGTATCAGGGCAGCGCGCTTTTAAGCTCCCTCACGGTGGGGCAGAACGTGGCCTTGCCCATCCTGGAGCACACGGATTTGCCCAAGGACGCCGTGGACAGCCTGGTCAGGATCAAACTGGCTATGGTTTACCTGGACGGAACGGAAAACCTGCTGCCTTCCGAGCTTTCGGGCGGCATGAAAAAAAGGGCCGGCTTGGCCAGGGCCATGGCCTTGAACCCCAAGATCCTTTTTTTTGATGAACCTTCGGCCGGTCTGGACCCCATTACCTCGTCCGAGCTGGACCGTTTGATATTGCAGCTTAACAAGATATTCAAAACCACCATGGTGGTGGTTACCCACGAATTGCGAAGCATTTTTTCGGTCGCCCAAAGGGTGATCGTTCTGGACAAGGAAACCCGGGGGATTATCGCCCAGGGGACTCCTATGGACCTTAAAAACAACAACGCCCATCCCCTGGTCAGGGATTTTTTCAACCCGCCGGGGCAGGATGTCTGCGACTGACATCCATTGCATTGTGGGCATGGAGACAACCAAGCATGGCTTCCGTACAAACCAAGTTCATGGTCGGGCTATTTCTCATTGTGGGCGTCGCCTTAACAGTGGTGGTGGTCATATGGGTCGGCATGTCCGGGTATTTGGAAAAAGGCGTAAACTATGTCATGTACTTCGATGAATCCGTCCAAGGCCTGGATCAGGATTCCACGGTAAAATATCGCGGCGTGCCCATCGGCTCGGTGCAGTCCATCGAAGTGGCCGCAGACGGCAAACTGGTGGAGGTGGTGGTTAAAATCCGTAAAGGCGATATCCCTGAAGAGCCTGTTTTCGCGCAATTGAAGTCTGTGGGCATTACCGGCATCATGTTCATTGAACTGGATCTGGATCCGGCCCCTTCCGCTCTAAAACAGGACTTTTCCTTTGAACCGCCTTACCCGGTCATCCCCACCCGGCTGTCGGGAATCAACCAGATTTTCCGCAATGTGGAGACCATGTTCAGCCGTTTTGAGCAAATGGACGTGGAAGGCGTCATCGTCCGGCTGCAGCGGGATCTGGACTCCCTGGACAAGGTGATCAAAAATACGGACACGGAGGCCATTTCCTCGTCCATTGTGGAATCCCTGGACCGATTGAACAACATCCTGGACCCGGAACGCTGGGACGCCATTCTCGCTTCCGTGCAGCAGGTGGGGCCGGAAGTGGAGGAAACCGTAGGAGACGCCCGCGCCATGTTCAACAGGGCTGAATCCGCCCTGGGCAGGCTGGACGGCCTTTTGCTTCAGAATCAGGAAAACCTGGCCCTCGCCATGGACGCCTTGCGCGAAACCATGGAGGCCGCGGCCAGCATGGTGAAAGAAGGGGAAAACCTGGTGGCCGGAACGGACGACAAATTCAGCCATTTGCAACAGCACTTGCTGGTTTCGGTGCAGAATCTGGAAAAAGCCACGGAAAACCTGAACAGACTCCTGGACAGCCTGGCTCAGGACCCCGCGCAAATTCTGCTGGGCCAGCCGCCTGCGCCGCGAAGCGTTGGAAATGGCGGGGGCTCCGTACGATAGAATGTCTTGTCAACCAACAAGGAGAATCCGCGTGAAACCCGGAAGAATCATTCCAATCATATGTACAGCGCTGATGTTAGGGGCGCTGTCGGCTTGCAATATCTCGCGCACCGCCGCAACCCCCATCACGCATTACACTCTGGAATATGAATCCCCAAAAATGGAAAAGGCCCAAGTCCTGCCTTACGTCATCATGCTCAAACGCTTTTCCGTTTCTCCGGACTACAATATGCTGCCCATCATATACCGGGACAAAGCCTTTGTGCGAAACACCTACTCCTATCACAGGTGGAGGGCCAACCCCGGGGACCTGGTGACGTATTATCTGGCCAGGGACTTTAAGGCCCAGAGCGCCTTTGCAGCCGTTCTTTCCTATGACTCCAACCTCAGGATGACCCACACTCTGGAAGGCGTGGTGGAGGAGTTTTACGAAAGGGACGGCGAAGAAAGCTGGGAGGCTGTTTTGGGCTTCAGCGTCACCCTGGTCAAAATGCACGAGCCTGACGTGACCCGTCAGATAGTACTTCAAAAACAATACCGCCTGACCCAAAAGGCGGAGGAAAAGAATCCGGAATCCATCGCCAAGGCCATGAGCCAGGCCATGGAAAAAGCGTCCCTCATGGTAATGGAGGACGTGTACGCGGCTCTGGCGGCCGAAGACCGGAAATAGGCGGATAAGATGGAAGAAACCCAACGCATCCCTCTGCCCAATTTGGAGGGTTATAATTGCTTCGCCTGCGGGTCGGCCAACCCCATCGGCCTGCATATGCATTTCTTTCTGGAAGGGGATAAAGTGGTCTCGGATTTGGTCTTGGACCAAAACCTGGCCGGCTGGGAAAACCTGGTCCACGGCGGCATCATTTCCACGCTCATGGACGAAATCGTGGGCTGGACCGTCATCACCCTGAAAAGAAAATTCTTCGTCACCCGCAGTCTGAACATCCGCTATTTGCGCCCCATACCCGTGGGCTCCAAAGTGCGCGTGCAGGGCAAGTTCCGGTCCGAGTCGGAAAACGGACGGGCGACCATAGACGCCCTGTTGCTGGGGCCTGACGGCCGCAAGTCCGCCACGGGCAAGGCCGAGGTGGCCTTTTTGTCCGAAAAGCGCATCAAGGAAATCCCCCAAAGCCACCAAAAGGACATGAACTGGCTCTTTGAACAATTGGAGATCGCATTCAACAAAAGCGCCCTGTCGGAGTGATATGAAAATGTTCAGGTAGGCAATGGTAGTTTGAGATTTTAGCAACTTACGCCCATCACAATCAGTCAGCGCCAAAGCCGCCGCTTTCCGTCATCCCCGTGGAGGGAGACGGCGGGATGATTGCGGCTTTTTTGCAATCATCATAACGCCTTCCCGGAAACGGGGACCCAGTGTTCTTCTTTAACATTACCAACTGCGCCCGTCGGCTCCCTGAAAGTCTCCCGCCGTCAATCATTGCGACCCCTCAACAACAAATTCCCCAACAACGCCGTCGCCCCCATGACTCCGAAGGCGATCCCCCACGAAAAGGCGCTATGCCCTCCGCCCGTCAGGTCCAGGGCGAATCCCGAAGCCACGGTCCCCAGGGACGCGGCCGCAAATCCTCCCAGGGACTGCAGCGCCATGGTCGATCCCCGGCGTTCCGGCTGGGCGGCCGTGATAACCCCGGAGTGTATGGCCGCCGAATCTCCCTGGAAAAACACCGTGTAAAACAGGCACAGCCCGGCCACCGCAAGGTAGGGCAGATGCACGGCGAACCCCATTGCCAATGCTGTAATGCACGAAACCGCCATGATTCCCCGGACCACCCTCCGCCTGCCGAACCGGTCCGCCAGCTCCCCGCCGGTGATGCTGGCTATCATGCCGAAAATTCCCGCTACAGCCATGACCGTCGTAGGATCAGGATAACTTTCCAGCTCCTTTTGCAAGGTCAGGGAAAAGGTTAAAAACGCGACCATCCAGGATCGGGCCGCGAACATCTCCCACATATGGCACATATACGCCAAAATGTAGGAGCGGGCAGGGCGGTTTTTCCAGGCCGGCCGGAAGTCGAATGTTTCCCAAAAAGAGGCGCCGTCGCCAATTTGCGGCGCAGGCCTGGGGGCCAGCATGAAAAACGATATGATCAAGGCCGCCAAAGACCCAACGGCGGCTCCCGCAAAGGCCGTTTTCCATCCCAAAACGGAAAAGATTTTTCCCGTGACGTAAAAGGACATGCTCATGCCCAGACCGAAGCTGGCCGTATAAAAGGACACAGCCCGCGACTGGGACTGCTCGGGAATCCGGTCAATCAGCGCTTTCAGGCCGGGGACGAAGGTCCCGGCGAGCCCCAGCCCGGCCAGCGCCCGGAAAAGGAGCGCCAGCCAGAATCCGTTGACCGCCAGGGCGAAGCCCAGGTTGGCCGCGAATCCCAACACACAGCAGGTCAGGTAGATCTTACGGCCGTCCATGCGATCGGTCAGGCTGGTCAAAAAGGGCACGCCCAGGGTGTAGCCCATGAAATAGACGCCGTTGATCCAGCCGGCCTGGCTGTTGGACAGGCCCCATAGCTTGAGAAAATGGGGCAGCAGGGCGGGAAAGGCGAAGACCCCCAGCATGGAGCACACCTGGGCCGTGCACATGGCGAAAATCAGCCATGCGCCTTTTGGCGATGGCGGTCTTGCTGGGTCTTGGGGCTTCACGCAGGGCTCCTTTCCTGAAAAAGCGTAAAACCCATACTACCATATCAGGAAGGGCGCTGACACAAAAAGCAGGCAAGCCGCCGGCCCTTCTCGCAATCACATTTTATGTCGTTGCAATATCCTTGCGCCATGTAGTTGCGAGGTCTCCTCGCCATGCAGCCGCGCCTCTCCGTAGGCTCCTCATTCCGCTATGTTGGCGCGCCCCCCTGCGGGCGGCATTCGCTGCGGCATGTCCCAATTGGCCCATGGGCTTGGGGGAACAGCTTCAGGGCTTGCCCTGCGTTTTTTTATTGTAGAGACAAGTTTATAGACGCCTTGCCCGCCCAATCCTCTCCTTCCGCGGAAAAGGTGCAGGCGCCCTGGGTTCCCGTATTATACATCTTTGCCCCGACTTTTTCGTATCGCCTTACTACTTCTTCATGGGGAAAGCCGTACCAGTTTCTGTAACCCGTTGTGAACACCACGTGCTCAGGCCGGACCGCCTCTACAAAGGCCTGGGTGGAGGACGTCCTGCTGCCGTGGTGGGGCGCAGCCAGAAGGGTGGATTGCAGGATTTCAGGGGGCCAGCGCTTAAGCAGCAGGTTTTCCCCTTGCTCGCCGATGTCGCCCGTAAATAAAACCGACTTATCGCCCCTGGATAATTTTAACACAAGAGAATTCTCGTTCAATTGCACGTCGCCGCCCAAGCCCGCTTCAAACCCGGGCGCCGGGTGCAAAACCCGGGCGGTTACGCCCCGAATAACCCGCGGCTTGTGCAGTTCCTTCAAAGACGGCCTCAAAACATCCTTGCGTTCGCACGCCGCCGTGAGATGCTCATAGGCATGGATGGGGGCTGGCTGGCCGTTGGACCAGAACTCCCTCACGCGAAATCTTTCGGCCATGTAACCCAGGCCCCCGGCGTGGTCGTGCTGGGGATGGGTCAGAACAAGGTATTCTATGGTATGGATTTTTTGTTGCCAGAGATATGGGGCGACGATCATTCTGCCCGTGTCAAAAGAGGAGGACGCCGAAAGCCCGCCTCCGTCAATTAGCATGCAAGGCCCGCCCGGAAACTCCACCAGGACCGCGCTTCCCTGGCCCACGTCCAGAAAGGTGACCTGCAAATCCTCTCTCCCGAATCGCTGATGCATCCAATATCCGGCGTCGGCCAGCCCCCCAATCAGACACACCGCCAGTAAAGCCGCGCTCCATTTTTTCTTCACGTTTATCAGGGCGAACAAGGCCGCGTAATACAGGGCCATTTCCAGGGCGTTGGGCTTGATGGGCATGACCGAGGCGAAAGGGACGGAGGCCAGCCATTGGGACAATGATAAAACAAATTGGAGAAGATGACCCGCCGCAGCGATCATAAAGCCCGACAGCCAGGGGAGGATGGGGTGGATCAATCCCGCCATCAGAGCCAAGGGCAATACCGCGAACCCGATCAAAGGGACCACGATCAGGTTGGCCAACGGCCCAACCAGGGAAATCCGGTCGAAATAATGGAGTACAATGGGCGCCGCGCCCAAATGGGCAACAATGGGAATTAACAAATAGATCAAACCCCGGCGCTGCAATTTTTCGCCCAGGGTGATGGGGATGGTCCTGAACGGAATCTTTTTCAGGCCGTATAAAATGCAGAACACCGCCGTAAACGACAACTGAAAGCCCACGTCGAACAAGGCCGGCGGGTTCCAAAGCAATATGAGGACCGCCGCCGCGCCCAGGGTGTTCAGCGAATCGTAATCCCGGTTAAATACATAGGCCATAAGAAAAACGCCCACCATGATGACAGCCCGCTGGGTGGAGGGCGCCATGCCGGTGAGCATTCCGTAGAACAGCACGGGCGCCATGGTCAGAATCGCGCTGATTTGGAAGAGCCGGCCCGAAAGCAGCAGCCTTTCAGAACGCGACAAAATCCACTTGAAAAGAAACAGCGCAAACACCGCCACCATGCCGATGTGCAGGCCCGAAATAGCCAGCACATGGGCGATGCCTGCGTCCGCAAACAGATCTCGCGCGTCCTGGTCCACGGCTTTTTTGTCGCCCAACAGCAAAGCCCGGAGCAGAGGGCGGCTTGACTCGGGCGCGGACTCTTCTATCAGCCTTCCCAGGCTTTTTTCGGTTCGCGTGAAAAAACCGCCCGGCGCCTCCAGGATTTCCAGCTTGTCTTTGCCTCGCACGTAGGCTGACCCGAAGATATTTTTAAACCGCATGTAGCGGACGTAATCGAACCCTCCGGGGTTGCTGAAATTCCTGAAAGACCGGATGTCCGACCTGAAATGCACTTTGGCGCCTTTGATCAGTTCCGGAACCGGAGGCCGCACCGTCGTCCTGATTCTGCCTTTTAGAGGGCCGCTGGAGTTGACGTCACTCACTCGAAGCACGAACCGGGTTCTGTCCCTAAACTGGTCAGGCCGCTCAACAATGGTTCCGGTAATCGCCGCCGGCCCGGCGTCTGCATATGTACTTATATGCCCGTCCGGGTTTGGGGGGCCTGTCCAGGGCAAGAGAGAAATCCAGCCTATGCAAAAAATAATAGGAAGGCAGGCCGCGGCGGGGGCGGCCTTGGCTTTTATCAGCAGGGCCAATGCAAGGATTGACAGGAAGATTGCCGGGGCTATGCCCCAGGCAGGGAGGAAAAAGCCGCAGGCGACGCCCACTCCCTGGGCCAGGGCCAGCCCGGACATGGGCCTGGACAAGGCCGGGCCGGGTTTTATTGCGCAAAGATGTTGGCGCGCCGCGCTTCGGGTTTTGGAAAGCCCTCGCCCAATGCGGAAAAGGAGGCTATTTGACCCGTCGGACGGCGGCTCCCAATTGGGAGAACTTCTGCTCGATGGATTCATATCCCCGGTCTATGTGGTAGACCCGGTGAATTTCCGTGCTTCCCTGGGCGATCAAACCGGCAAGTATCAGGGACGCACTGGCCCGCAGGTCGGTGGCCATCACCGGCGCTGCAGACAGATGTTTCACTCCCCGGATCACTGCACTGTTCTGCGAAATGGAGATGTTGGCGCCCATTCGCACAAGTTCGCTCACGTGGATGAATCTGTTTTCAAAAATGGTTTCCGCAATAACCGAAAGGCCCTTGGCCGTAGTCATAAGCACCATGAACTGGGCCTGCATATCCGTGGGAAAGCCGGGATGGGGCAGGGTTTTTACGTCCACGCTGCAAATAGGGCGCTTTCCCTGAACCCGGATTCCGTTGTGCTCCTCGGTCACCGTAGCGCCTGCCAGCCTGAGTTTGCTGATTAAGGCCTGCAAGTGGGCGGGGACGGCGTCCTTAACCAGGACGTTCCCCTCGGTGAGAGCCGCGGCGACCATGAATGTGCCCGCTTCGATCCGGTCGGGAATGATGCTGAATTCCACGGGATTCAAGGCTTCCACGCCCGTAATGGTGAGGACCGGCGATCCCGCGCCTTCCACCTTGCCGCCCATGCGGTTTAAGAGATCGGCCAGGGCCACGATTTCCGGCTCTCTGGCGACATTTCTGAGGATGGTCACGCCTTCGGCCAGGCAGGCGGCCATCATGAGGTTTTCCGTGCCAGTGACCGTGGGGGTGTCCAGGTAGATGTCCGCGCCGCGCAATTTTTCGGCCTGCACCTCCACGTATCCGTGGGAAAGCTCTACGGTGGCGCCTAGCATTTCCAGGCCGCGCAAATGCTGGTCGATGGGTCTGGCGCCAATGGCGCAGCCCCCGGGCAGGCTGACCCGGGCTTTTTTCAGCCTGGCGGTCAAGGGGCCCAAAACCAGCACCGAGGCGCGCATTCTGCGCACCAGGTCGTAAGGCGCTTCGGTCTCACACAGGCCGGAGGCGTCTACTTTAATGGTATGGCCGTCCTTTTCCACCTTGGCGCCCAAATGCTCCAGCAAGAGGCCTATGGTGTTGATGTCCTGAAGTTCGGGTACATTATAAAAGGTGTTCCAGCCGTCCACCAAAAGCGAGGCCGCCAGGATGGGCAACGCCGCGTTTTTCGCGCCTGAAACCTGAACCTCGCCGGACAGGGTTCTTCCGCCTTCTACGATTATTCTATCCATAATTTATAAAAATGCTTTCACGCTAAAATTTTTTAGACAAAATCCCGATATAAAGGGGAGTTGCTACTGCCCCCCCGCCCGGATCATAGAGGAATAAGGCTCGGCGGCGGGACGAAAAGTTGGCAAACGAGGATTACCATAAGACTGGCGGGGGTAATTGTCAAATGAAACGGTTGACAATCAAGCATTTGCCCGGTATACGCCCATAATGAGAAAATTCGTTTCCTCCTGCCGCGGGCTATTCGTGCGCCTGCTGACGCGAGGGGGAAATTTTTTTGCCCCGTTATGAGGACCGCCTCAGGCGGGTCAGTGTGTATTCGGATCAGGAGGAATCATGATAGTTGCGGAAAGAAAACCATTTGATGAAATCAGCGATCTGCTGGCCGGCTACGACAAGGTTCTTACCGTTGGTTGTAAGACTTGCGTCGCCGTGTGCCTTGCAGGGGGCGAGAAAGAAGCCGCTCTCCTGAACAAGGAACTGATGCTGGCTCGCAAGGTTGCTGGCAAGCCCGTAGAAACATGCGCCGCACTGGTCGAAAGACAGTGCGACATGGAATTTTTGGCCGAACTGGACGACATCGTCGATCAGTATGACGCTATTGTATCTATGGCTTGTGGAGCCGGGGTGCAGTTCATGGCGGAACGCTACCCGACAAAACCTGTCCTCCCCGGGGTGAACACCACCTTTATCGGGGTCAACAGAGACGTGGGATGGTACGAAGAAAAATGCCGTTCCTGCGGTAACTGTCTGCTGGGCGTCACCGGGGGCATCTGTCCCATCACCATGTGCGCAAAATCCCTTATGAACGGTCCCTGCGGCGGCACCAACCAGACCAGCTGCGAGATCAATAAGGATCAACCCTGCGCATGGTATGCCATTTATCAGAGGCTGGCCGGCCAGGACCGGTTGGACAATATCCTGAAAATGACGGAGATAATGGATTGGCGCAATAACGTGCCGCGCACCATTGTCCAGCCCGGTTACGAACAACGCAAAGCCGCTTTCAGCGACAAATAGCCCGCCCTTGGCCTGTAAAGGCCGGGGCTTTCATTTGCTTTGCGGCAAGAAAGCGAGAAGGAAAAGCATATGGCTGAATTCAAGTCAAACAGCAAACTGGAAAGAATTTTAAGAGCGGGACACTTCGCCTTCACAGGAGAGCTTGGGCCCCCGCGTGGTTCCAGCGTTGAGCATGTGCGGGAAAAGGCCAAACCCCTCAAGGGCAACGTGGACCTGGTAAATATCACCGACAACCAAACCGCTATGGTGCGTATGTCCAGCTGGGCCGCCTCCATCATCGCCAAGGAAGAAGGCCTGGAGCCCAATTATCAGATGGTGTGCCGCGATAGGAACCGCCTCGCCATGCAGGGCGACATCCTGGGCGCTTACGCCATGGGCATCAATAACATTCTTTGCCTTTCCGGCGACCACATGCAGTTCGGCGACCATCCCGGCGCCAAGGGCGTGTTCGACGTAGACTCCACCCAGCTCATCCACATGGTTAAAAAAATGCGCGATGAGGGAACTTTCCAGGGCGGAGCGGAAATCGAAGAGCCCCCCAAAATGTTCATCGGCGGCGCCGCCAACCCCTTTGCAGAACCTTTTGAATGGCGCGTCCACAGGCTGGCGAAAAAAGTAGCCGCAGGCGTGGACTTCATCCAGACCCAGTGCATCTTCAACATGGAAAAATTCCGTAAGTGGGTCGCCCAGGCCAATGATATGGGGCTGACCGAAAAGGTCTACATCCTGGCCGGCGTCACCCCCATGAAGAGCGTGGGTATGGCGAAATACATGAAAAACCGTGTGCCCGGCATGGACGTTCCCGACGAGATCATCAAACGGCTCCAGGGCGCGGAAAAAGGCAAAGTGGCTGAAGAGGGCATCAAGATCGCCTGCGAGCAGATTGAAGAATTCAAGGAAATGAAGGGCATCGCCGGCGTCCACCTCATGGCCATCGAGTGGGAGCACAAGGTTCCTGAAATCGCCGAACGGGCCAAAGTGTTGCCGCGGCCTGTGGTATAAATGGCAAGTGTGCTTGTTTCATGACGCGCAAGACCTGCCCCGGGCGGAAAGCCCAACTTAGGGCAGGGAGTATCGAAGGAGAAAGCAATTGACTGACAAACCGAAAAAAGCTCTTGTCATTGGCGGCGGCATAGCAGGTCTGACAGCGGCCTGGGAACTCGCCCAGAGCCAGGTTGACGTGGAGCTTGTGGAAAAAAGTCCCTTTTTGGGCGGGCACAGCATCAGCTACTGCTGCAAGGCGACCGATGAATGTGTAAAGTGCGGCGCTTGCTCTGTGGACAAAATGCTGGCTCAGGTGGTTAGTGAACCCCGGATTAATGTGACCCTGGGCGCCGCCGTGGCCAAAGTGGATAAAGGCGGAAAATTCACCGCTTCCCTGGACGTGGCCCCTGCTTACATTGATGCGGAAAAATGCGATAACTGCGGAGAATGCTTTCAGGAATTCCGCAATACCGGCGCGGTGGTTCGCGGATACTCCAAGAACAACACCCCGCTGTACGCCATTTGCGCCGATGCCGCCAAGGACGTGGACGCCGCCAAACTGGCGGGCGTTTGCCCCAAAGGCGCCATCAACCTGGACGCCAAGGCGACCAAAAAGAAAATCAACGCCGACACCGTGGTCGTAGCCACCGGGTTCACCCCCTTTGACGCGACCAAAAAACCCACCTACGGCTACGGCGTGCGCGATAACGTGATCACGGGCATGGAACTGGAAGCCCTGATTCGCCAAAAAGGCCAGGTGGTGCGCCCCACGGACCTCAATCCCCCTGCCAAGACCGCTTTCATCCAGTGCGTCGGCAGCCGGGACGCCCGCCTTGGCAACCTGTGGTGCAGCCAGGTGTGCTGCGCTTACGGCCTGCGTATGGCCCGTAAGATCAAGTACGCCAACCCCGAAGCGGAAGTGAAAGTCTTTTACATGGACATCCAGAGCATCGGAAAGAACTTCCCCGCTTTCTACACCCAGTGCAAGGAAGAACTCGGTTTTGTGCGGAACATCCCCGTGGACGTGTACCCGGAGGAAGAAGGCCGCATGCGCCTTTCCTACGCCGATGAAGACACCGGCGAACGCAAGGACGAAATCTTTGACCTGCTGGTTCTCTCCATCGGCATCACCCCCGGGGAAGACAACGCACAGGTCGCGGAACTGTTCTCCCTGGACCAGGATCAGGACGGCTTCCTGGTTGAAAAGGGCGAAGGCGTATTCCTGGCGGGAACGGCCGCAGGACCTAAAAACATTCCAGCTTCCATGGCCCAGGCGGGATTTGCGGCCTCCGAAGCGCTTAAATACATAGGGGTGACCAAATGAATGCAGACAAGAAAATCATCCAGATCGCTACCGACGTGTTGGTCATCGGCGGCGGGACGGCTGGCGTAGCCGCGGCGCTGGAAGTTGCCGGACAAGGCTACAAAGTTGTTCTGACGAGCAAGGAAGACAAGGTCGCCCAAGAAGCCAAAGACGGCGCAGTCGCCGATCTGACGGCTAAAGCCGAAGCCAACGCCAATATCGAAATCATGACGAACACCGTGGCCGCCGACGTCAAGGGGGTTCCCGGGAAATTTGAGGTCACCCTCAAGACCGGCGACGCAGCCGTGGAAAAAACCTTCGGCGCCATCGTGGTGGCCACCGGCCTCACCACGACAGTGCTGAATGACGCTTACGGCCTGGAAATGGGCCCCAAGGTCGTGTCCCAGTCCGAACTGGAAGCCATGCTGGCCGAAGGCAAGCTGGAAGCCGGCAAGACTGTGGCCTTTTTGGTCGGTTTCGGCCAGGAAGGCAACCCCCTGGTCATGCAGAGGGTGCTTGACAGCCTCACCGCCCTGACCAAGGTCGCCGACACCGACGCTTACGTGTTCGTGGGCGACATCAAGCTGGCCGCCGACGGCCTGGACGCCCTGTACGCACAGGCCCGCCAGGAAGGCGTCATTTACTTCAAAACCAAGGAAACCCCTCAGGTGACGGTTGGCGATGCCATGACCATTTCCATTCTGGATCCGGTCCTCAGGCAGCGGGTGGAAGTGCAGCCTGACCTGGTGGTTGTCGAAGAAGCCATCCTGGCCGATGAAGACAACGCCGCACTGGCCGTCCCGCTGGAAATCGAAGCTGACAATAACGGCTTCCTGCAACCTGACAACGTCCATTACTTCCCGGTCAAGTCCACCCGTTTGGGCATCTACCTGGCTGGCGCATCCCGCGACCTTCTCTCTTTTGAGCAGGGTCTTGAAGATGCAGGCAACGTGGCCCTGGAAGTGAAAAAGTTCCTGGGCGACGGCAATTTGGAAGTGCCTTCCAACACCGCCTTCGTAGATGTGGATAAGTGCACCGTGTGCCTCACCTGCTACCGTTGCTGCCCCCATGGCGCCATCTACTGGGATTCCCGGGCCATCATCGCCGAATCCGCTTGTCAGGGCTGCGGCATCTGCGCCAGCGAATGCCCCAACGACGCCATCCAACTGGGCGACTACGCCGACGACGCCATGGCTCAGGCTGTCAAAGACGGCCAGGGCTCCGCGGGCAAGAGCCCCTGGATCGTGGCCTTCTGCTGCAAGAACAGCGGACTGGAAGCCATGAAAATGGCCAAGGCTTTCGGCTACAGGGTCCCCGCCGGACTCCAGGCCATCGAAGTGCCTTGCGCCGGCAAGATCGACATGGACTATGTGATGGACGCTTTTGTGCAGGGCGCTGACGGAGTCATGCTGCTCACCTGCCACAACGGCAACTGCAAGTCCGACAAGGGCGCTCTGTACGCTTCCTGGAGAGCTGAAGAAATCAAGAAGATGCTGGCCGCCGTAGGCATGCCGGAAGACCGCCTGGTGTGCGCATCTCTTGCCAATAATATGGGTAGAACGTTCTCGGAAATTTCTGTGGAATTGGAAAGATCCATTAAAAAGGCCGGTTCCTGAAACTGAGGGCTTGCCAAACGCGGGGCGCGCCCGTGCGCGCCCCGCGCCCAAATTTACGGGAGGAAAAAACGTATGGCAGAAGAAGTTATCAAATTAACAAAAAAAGGGGGGAGCACCCTTAAAGACAAGGTCATGGAGATTCTGCCTGAAGGCGGAAATCTGAATCTCTGCCTGACCTGCGGCGCCTGCTCCTCCGGATGCCCGGCCACCGGGCTCCACGACATGGACCCCAGGAAATTCCTGCGCATGGCAGCCCTCGGGATGGACGAGGAGATCAAGAACTCTCCTTGGATCTGGTGCTGCTCCATGTGTCAACGGTGCATCTACGTGTGCCCCATGAAAATCGACATTCCTCAGTTGGTTTTCAACGCACGCAAAACCGTACCCAGGGAAGAACGCCCCAAGGGCATCCTGGCCTCCTGCGACATGGCCCTGCGCAGCGATACATGCAGCGCCATGGGAACCAACGAGGAAGACTTCCAGTTTGTGGTGGAAGACGTCCTGGAAGAATACCGGGAAGCTCAACCTGAATTCAAGGACATGCAGGCCCCCATCAACAAGGAAGGCGCCTACTTTTTCCTGAATCAGAACTCCCGCGAACCCGTGACCGAGCCCGATGAAATGGTGCCCCTGTGGAAGATCCTCCACCTGGTCGGCGCTGACTGGACTTATGGAACCAAGGGCTGGGCCGCTGAGAATTACTGCATGTTCCTGGCGGACGACGACGCCTGGAAGCATATTGTCGAGGTGAAAGCCAAGGCAGTGGATGATCTGGGCTGTAAGGTCTGGCTCAATACCGAATGAGGCCACGAACTTTTCGCAGTCCGGGCCGGACTGAAAAAATACGGTGTCGAGCACAAGTTTGAAATCAAGAGCATCATCCAATACTACGCACAGTGGATTCGCGAAGGCAAACTCAAGGTGAACTCCGACTGGAACAAGGATCTGAAAATCAAGTTTACGGTTCAGGATCCCTGCCAGTTGGTGCGTAAATCCTTCGGCGATCCCGTGGCGGAAGACCTGCGCTTTGTGGTCAAGTCCGTTGTCGGCGAAGAAAACTTCGTGGACATGACCCCCAACCGCTCCAATAACTTCTGCTGCGGCGGCGGCGGCGGCTTCCTGCAAAGCGGTTACGCCGAAGAACGCCGGGAATACGGCCGGCTTAAGCTGAACCAGATCCTGGCCACCGGCGCCCAATACGCCATCACGCCTTGCCATAACTGCCACGCCCAGGTTCATGACTTGGCCGAGCATTATGAAGCGCCTTACCACACGGTCCATTTATGGACCCTGATTTGTCTTTCCCTCGGCGTTCTCGGTCCCCAGGAACGGGAATACCTGGGAGACGATCTGAAAGAAGTCAATGTGGCTGATTTCACGTCCATGTACTAGGTAGATCCAAGGGAGCCCCGTCCATTGGGGCTCCCTTTTTTCCGCTGCGCCTGCTGTTTTTTGTTTTTGCTCCATTTTACAATAAGACCGGGATTGACTGCCCCAGCGGGGCGGTGATATCCAATGGCATTCGTGTTTGTTTTCTGATGTTCACTTAATCGGCCGTATACGACCTGGAGGGGATGCTCTATGGCGACTCGGAAAATGAAACAAATGGCGCTAAAACAAGCCATTCAAATTGCAAGGGATTACGCCAGGGGCGGCAGCGAGAAATCCTCGCCCGACATTGTTCTGGATCAATCCTACAAACGCCTGTTACAAATTATGGAAGATATTGGAGAGACCCCCTGCGACGAGGTTCCTCCGGAATAACGTTATTATCTGCAAGACCAGGGAGGCTGGACGATGGCTGAAGATTATCGGAAATGGCTGTGGGAAAAAACCGGGGAAAAATGCGTCAATAATCTTAAAAAGCACGCCTTTGACGCCCACCTTTGCAAGACGTCCCAGGAAGCCAAAGAATTAATCCTAAAAATGATTTCCCAATACGAAACGTTCGGCTTCGGCGGCTCCTCCACCACCCGGGACATGGGCCTGATCGAAGCCCTGAAAGAACAGGGGAAAACCATCCTAGACCATAACGATCCGTCGCTTCCCTTTGAAGAAAGCCTGGAATTCCGCCGCCAGCAAAGCCTGTGCGATTGCTTTTTATGCTCGGCCAACGGCATTTCCGTGACCGGTGAAATCGTCAACGTGGACGGCTGCGGCAACCGGACCAACGCCATGTCCTTCGGCCCCAAAAAGGTCGTAATCGTGGCCGGCGCCAATAAAATCTGCAAGGACCTCCATGCAGCCCTGGACAGGGTCCACACCGTGGCCGCGCCCATGCGCGCCAAAAGCCTGAACATGGAAACTCCCTGCGCAGAAACCGGAATTTGCGTGGACTGCAACTCTCCGTCCCGCGTCTGCCGGATCACCACCATCCTGCACCGCAAACCCATGCTTACGGACATCAGCGTGGTCATTGTGGCGGAGGAGTTGGGATATTAATCAGGTTACTTAAACCTGGCTTTTTTTTTCAGCCAGCATTTCCAAAAAAGCGTCTATGCGGACTTGAAACTGGGCGGTTGAAAAATTGCGGGCGTCCATGTGGTCGGCGTCGAATATCACGGAGGGGATGCCCAACTCTTCTTCCAAGGCCTTCTTGATATCCATTTGCCCCAGACTGATGGGAACGCAGGATTTGTTGCGGTGAAAAACAACGCCGTCAATGGCGTATTCCCGGCAGGCCTTCAAAACCATCTCTTTCCGCTTTTCAATGGAAACGCACGAAACCAGGGGGTAAGACATCAGGCTTTTCATGGCCAGCGCCTTGATCGGGTCCGCCGGATCAAGCCGGATGGACCATGCGGCCGAATAAGTTTCCGCCACCACCACGGCGTTGGCTTTTTCAAAATAATTGAACAGGCCCATGTTGTACCAGAGGGGGATGTTGTCCCAGAAAAGCCGGAGCTTCTCCTCTTCAATGACGCCTGTTCCCGACTCGGCGCGCTCTTTGATTTCGTCTCTGGCTTTGATTAGAAAATCAATGGCCTGCCGGGTTCCCTGGCGGGTGACCATCACGAACATGATGCCGATTTCAGCGGCGGAAAAAGGCGCGGGGATGGTTCGCCGAAAACTCATGATTTCGTCCCACAGGGCGCAAGCCTGATCGGACAGGACTACCACTTCCCGTAAGCGGTCCTGGTCCAGCTTCCGGCCCGTGGCTTTCTCCAGAAAATCAATCAGCCGCTGCATTTCCTGAATTGCATAGTCAACGTGGTGAGGGGCGATTTCCTCCAAGGCGACCTGAGGCAGGTCCGCCTTAAACACCTTGGCTTCGGGGAATCGCCGCTCCAGGGCGTGAAAGATCTTCATGACCGGCACGCACCCCCCGCCGGGGGAAATGAGCAGGTCCGGGGCGGGCAGACCTCCAAGCGGAATGGCAGGATCGGTCATGGGGCCGTTCACGTATCCGACAATATTCCTCAAGTAGCCGCAAAGGTCTCTGGAGTAGCCCATGCCTTCGCTGACTTCAAAATTTTTGGGAGTCAGGCCAAAGGCGGCGCAAACCGGAGACCAGTTTTCGGGAAAGACCGGTTGAAGATCCATGGCGTAAAACAGTTCTATGGCGCCGTTCATAGGCGGCATCCACCCGACGGGCTTGCCCTGCTCTTTAGCGGCTGCGCATTCCAGATAATATTCGCCCACCGCCTTGTTCAGCTCTTTTGCCGCCGCCAGCCTTTTGGTCGATTTTTTCGATTTTTCCATGCTTCGTTCCATACGTTGCGGTTTTGCAAATCTTTCCAAAGCCACTTGCCGGGGAAGGGCTCAGCAAGAGGCCGTCTCAGCCGGACATCCCATCGATCATTTCGACAAAGCCCTCCAGCCTCGTCTGCAATTGCCCCCCCATGCGCCAGCTTTCATCCATCTCCACAACCAAAACCGGAATCCCGGCCGCCTTCAAAAGGCGGGTCAGCTCGGGAATGTCCGCCAGATGAGGCGTGCAAAATTTTTGTATGAGAAAAACCAGCCCCCGGGCGCCTGTTTGCTCTATCCGGTCCATCAGCAAGGGAAACCGGTCTTCGGCCCTGCAACGGGAGGGGCAGGGGAATCTGTTCACATACCGGTCGATAAGCCTTTCCATGGGGCCGGAGCCGCTTCCGTCCACCGGCAATAGGTTCCGGTAACCCGAGCACAGGTCGTCGGCAACGATTCTAGCCCCGGCCTTCTCCATGGCGTCAAAAACCCCGAATGACTCCACCAGGCTGCCGGAAATCAAAACCGGAATTCCGCCCTGGTTTTCCGGGGAATCAAAAGGCTTCCGGCTTTCGAGTGCTTCCAGCATCTCGAGAAAGAGGTCGGGAGGCGTGACATAACCCGCCTGGGCGACAATGTGGCGCTCTTGGGCGTTAAGGACGGGCGCACCGCCTTTTTCAGATTGGAACAGGCTAAGCAGATTCCGCCGGATTACCGCGTACATATCCAGGGAAGATTGCAGCCTTTCCAGGCTGAACTCGCCTCCGGCCTGTTCCGCTTTATGAATGAACGCCTGGAATTCCTTTTGGAGATAGTCTCTTGGCGCCGGGGCGTCCGTATAAGGCAGGGGAAAGGTGTGGTAAAGCTCTCCCGGAATGTTCTCCTTCCAGATATTGGCCATGCCGCAAGACACGTCGCAGGTATAACCCTGGACTGCTCCCTTCAGGTATTTGAATCCTCCGTTCAAGGCTTTTTCCAGGGCGCATTTCATAAACGGGCAAATAAAATCCGGGACCAGGGAATAGGCCTGTTCCACAACGCCGGGCTCCCCCATGATACGGATCGGAACGAATCCGCAGGCATGGATCAACTCCACAGGCGTATACGTACAAAAATAGCCGATATGCTTTTCCCCGGCCTCCGCTTGGTCGAACAGCCTTTGGGAGCTTTGGGTTAAGCAATCGGCGAAGGGCTGTAAATAATCCGGCTGGCTCATGATTCCCCCCTTAGAACATGACCTCAAGAATAGTAAAGTCGTCGTCCAGATGCTCCGAATTCGCCAGGTTCCGGGCGTGGCTGTGCAGCAAGTCCAGGCGGGACTTCTCGGACGGTTTGGCTCTTGTCATGTAGTCGGCGAATTCCTGGTACCGCCAAACGCTTCCGTCCATTTTTCGCACCTCGTACACGCCGTCGGAAAAAATGTACAAAATTCCGCCTTCGGGAATGGTGCATGCGGCTTTCTTGTATTCCACATCCCGCATCCCCCCAATGACGAAGTTGGGCGTGCGGAGTTGGGAGACGTACGGCGCGCTGTTTCCGTTTTCTCCGAACAGCAGGGCCGGCGGATGCCCGCCGCTGGCATAGATCATTTGGCGCGTACTTTTGGAATACACCCCGTACCATATGGTGAAAAACATGCGGCCGTGGTCTTCGCCCGAAAAAGCCTGGTTCAAAGATTCCAGCACACTAGCCGGATCGGAGAAATCCGTCCGCGGCAATGATTGGGCGCGCAAGGCATTCATGATGGATACGGAGAGCAGCGCAGCCCCCACCCCGTGCCCGCTGACGTCGATGAGGTACAATACAAAACGGTCTTCGTCCAGCCAATGATGGCCAAAGGCGTCTCCCCCCAAAGCCGTGGACGGGATGAACCTCCAGTCCGTCCGGATGGGGCCTTCCATTATGGGCTCAGGCAGGATTTCCCGTACGTACCTGGCCGCCTCCTGCAGTTCGGCGTTCAGGTGGGAAAAGGCCTGATTGCGTTCCTCCAGGGTTTTTTCTATCTCGAGGTTTTTTTTCGAAAGCTGATTGTTGGCCTCGGTCAATCCCTGCTCCGCCCGGGTGGCGGCCTGAACGTAATAATGAATGAGCATAGACAGGGCGACGAGCGTGGTCAGGCTGGAAGAGAGAAAAAAGGCTTGGTATATGGTTTTGGAAAGAACGTAATCGCAGGCGGGCTCCTGGCAGTATAAATAGAGAGCCGTGAACACGGCGCATAAAAGCACAATGACGCACACCCGGATTTTTCCGCGCCATCGGGCGTTGAAAAAAGTCAGGCCGGCCAGGTATATCAAAAAATACTGAAAGCCCACGCCCCAACCAAGCACGTACACCCCGGCGACCTGATGCATAAGCAGTTCGGAAAAAGCCAGAAAAAAAGCAGCCTCATGCCTGGCGCGCAGATTGAGAATAAAGGCAATGCAAAAGACAGGCAAACTGTATGCGAAGTTAAACCAAGCCATTTCCTTGACGCAAAGCAGCCAGAACACAATCCCAAGGATCAGGTGGCTGATTCCGCCGAAGATATAAGCGAATCGCGTAATGACAAAAAACTTGGCGTTCTCGGGAGCGATATTTTCAGGAACGTTATATCCCACGTGCACCTCTTGGCTTTCTGCAATTCCGGCATTCCTTGGCAGACTATCCTAAATCCGGCATGAGAACAATATCTAAAGACCGGGCGTCCGATGCACTTTGCCAATTGGATATTTTTGCGTTATATTGCAGGGCATGAAAAGGCCGACGCACAAAGAGTTGTCCAAAAAACTTCGCGAAGCCCAGTCCTGCGCAGAAGAAGACCGCATCATGCTCATGAACCCGGCCAGCCTGGCTGCTGACGCGTTAAACATGGGGTATATGATGGACGACCTGTCAAAGGTGCTTCACGACGTGCTGGACGAAATCCGGCCGGAAAACTATGTGGGCATGTCGCCCCCCCAAAGATCCTATGAACAGGAAATCAACGGGGCCGACCTGTTTCCGTTTCGCTGGAAATCTCTGATCGTCAAGTGTCTGGCCTATCTTAAATTCGCCATATCCAGCCAGACCTTGTGGCTGATATCATTCCATCCCAACAGAAAGGCGCCGTTTTGAAAAATTCCGACCCCATATGCCCCGGCTGCGGCGCTTCCATGCCCTTGTGCACCAAAGAGGCGACCATCCAGTTTCGGGGCAGGGAAATCACGGTGGAAGTCGCCTGCCATGTGTGCCCGGATTGCGGGCTGGAAGCCGGAACCCCCGAGCAGGCCTGCACCATCCAGGCGGCCATTGCCGAAGCCTACCGGTTTCAGGAAGGCATGATGACGGGCCGGGAAATTACGGAGACCCGCTGGTCCAAAGGCCTGAGCCAGGAGGAGTTGGCGGAGAAAACCGGATTCCCCCTGCGCGAGATCCAATGCTGGGAAGCGGGCGCCATTCAGTCCAAAGAGCAGGACGATCTCCTGCGGCAAATCTTAACCGATGAATCTCCCGCCTAATCCGCGGGCATGGCCGGCGCTCCGGTTTCCGGGTTCCAACCCTGTTCAGCATAATATTCCCGAATCATCACCCCCACTTCCCCGGGCGTAATAGGCTTTCCGGTCAGGTAGTTGCAAAAAGGCGGCTCTTCAAACCATTTGGCCGGCGGCTCTTCATCCTTCCTCCCAAAGCCTTCTCGCATGTTGATGATTTTCAGCAAGGCCCAGGCGGCGTCGGCCCTGTCGCCGAGGTCGCTTCCCTGAGCGGGAATGCCCGTAACCGCCTGGTACAAGTCCGAACACAAATCATAGTTGTAAAAACGGTTGATCTGAGCCCGGGCGCATACGCCCAGCGAGCCCAGGATGGTAAACCACCGGTGCGAGTATTTGAGCAAACGGCCTATGTTCAGGTCCGTGGGGGCGCCCTCTCTCCATCCGGGCAAAATGCGGTCCAGGGCGTCGTCCGGGACGCCCATGCGCTTGAGGTGCTTGGGAAAAACCTCCAGGGGGCGTTGGGCGAAATAGGTGGGCGAGCCCCCCGACCCCACATGAGGCCCCCGCGGGTCCAGGATCTGCCCCAACTCCATGGTGCCGAAAAGGTTCCAGGGCAGGGGCGCCTTGGGTCCGGCGTAAGGCATCATGCCTTTGACCTTGTACGGCAAGTAAGGGGCCGCCTCCGGTCCGCAGCGCTCCAGGATTGCGTCCAGGCCTCGGGCTATCAAATCCCCCAAGCCTTGGCGATAAGCCGTCTTTTCCGCCCAGATTTTCATGGACTCAAACTTGGTCAGGTCAATGGGCGGGGTCGCCTCATCCGAGGATATGATTCCCGCGACGGCCAAATCTCCGGCAAAGCCGACGGCGGCGAAAAACTCGAACATGTCCATGGCAAAGCCGTCCAGCATGGTCATGAGGGTGACGGCTTCTTTGTGATCCTTCATGCCGAAGATGGTGGGAACGTATAGGTTCATGGCCGAACTGCTGGTTGCAATCAGGCCGGAGACGCGGATAATGTCTTTATCGCCGATGGGGCAGGATACGCATGCCATGCGGCGGACTTTCGCCTCGGAGTATTCCTCCTTGGAAATGATAGGCAGGGATTTCATCAGCCCCAGATCCTGCCATTCCTTGAGATAGGGATAGTTTCGTATATTTTCAAAAAGGTCTTTGGTGAGTTTTTTATAGGCCTTTCTGTCCGCTACGGTAATGCCGTTCATCCCTCGGGCTATGACCGCCTTCAGGTTTTTGGCGCCCATGACCGCGCCGAAGCCTCCCCGTCCCATGGTGGACAGGCGATCCACAAAAGCCATGGCGTAAGCCGCCTGGTTCTCCCCGGCCTGTCCGATCCCAAGCACTCCGGCGGGCCGGCCGTGCTTTTCCCACAGGGCGCGGCAGGCGTCTTCCACCCCCATTCCCCATAAAGACCCGGCGTCGCGAATGACCGGCGCGTCCCCTGTAATGTCAAGATACACGGGCCGGTCCGATTTGCCGGTGATCACCAGAAAGTCAAAGCCTGCGTATTTCATGAACGCGCCGAAGTTAACGCCCCCGGCCCCGCACCAGCCCACCGAACGGCTTTGGGGAAGCCTTGTCATGCCGTACACCCGGGAGGAGGCGGGAACACTGGTTCCCACCAGAGGTCCGGCGCCAATGATGACGGGGTTTTCCGGCGCGAGCGGCTCGGTGCCTGGAGTGATATTCTCGTAAGCCAGCCGAATGCAGCCGCCCAGTCCGCCTATATACTGCTCGCACAAATCCCGGGATAAAGGCCGGGATTCCAGTTCGCCGGCGCTTAAATCCACGTAAAGCACATTGCCTGCAAAACCGTTCCAATCCATGACGCCCCTCCTGATCAAGACTCTCTGGGCGTCTTGGACAACGCCCCGTAAAAGCACTGGTCCACGCACACGCCGCATTCCGTGCATTCCTCCGTAAAGGAAATCTCAGCCTCTTCGCCTTTGACAATCACCCGGATTCGCGCCAGCAACGGATTGAAAGCCCGGTGGTATAACTCGGAACAGGCCAGGCCGCATTTCATGCACCCGGTGCAGGAAGCAGCATCAATGGAAATGAGGAATTTGCCCATAAAGCCCCCTTGTGGATGGATAGGTAGGATGGATGAGTCTTCCGGTTGGATACGATTCAGGATATCACCCGGGCCGGAAAGCCGTCAAGCAACCCCAAACCCGGCGGTTTTTCCTTGACAATGATAAAGAAGGAGAGACGGCATCCATAAAAATGTTGAAATCTCCCTTCAATATTACTATCCTGCTTTTTCTTCGGGTGGAAAAGCAAAATCCTCATAATCTCAATTTTGTCAGCTCTTTTTTTTCGGGGGGGAATCTGTATGGACAAACTGCTTACTTTATCCGGGACAAAAATTGCGGCCATGATCCGCGAGGGAAAAATAACGTCCCGAAAAGCCGTGGAAACGCATATTGAACACGCCAAGAAAATCAATCCATGGATCAACGCCATTGTGGCGGACCGCTACGGCCAGGCCCTGGACGAGGCGGATGCAGCCGACGCATTTTTAAAGGAAAACGGGCCGGAAAAATGCCCGCCCTTTCATGGAGTTCCCTGTTCCATCAAGGAATGCTTTTCGCTAACCGGTATGCCCCATACCTCCGGGCTTGTGGCCCGCAAAGGCATTATCGAGAAAGAGGACGCCACGGCCGCGGCCAGGATGCGCCAGGCCGGGCTCATCCCCATGGGCGTTACCAACATTTCCGAGCTGTGCATGTGGATGGAGTCCCACAACAACGTGTACGGAACCACCAACAATTGCTACGACCTGGGCCGCATCGTGGGCGGCAGTTCAGGCGGGGAAGGCTGCATCGTGTCTTCGGGCGCTTCGCCTTTAGGCCTGGGATCGGATGTGGGCGGATCCATCCGCATGCCTGCGTTTTTCAACGGGGTCTTCGGGCACAAGCCCACGGGCGGCGCGGTTCCCAACACAGGCCAGATTCCCCTGGCCCATGGCAGGGTGGCCTTTTACTGCACCACCGGGCCTCTTTGCCGCAAGGCTGAAGACCTTATGCCTCTGCTGAAAATCATGGCCGGTCCGGACGGCGAAGATCCTGCATGCACGGCCATGGATTTAGGCGATCCCGCCTCCGTGGATTTTTCCAAACTCAAAATCCTGAGCGTGCCGGAAAACGGCGCCGTGCGGGTGCATCATGAACTGGTGGCCGCCCAGAAAAAAGCCGCGGACGCCCTTGAAAAATTGGGCGCTTCGGTCAAGCATCGCACGGTGAACAAGCTCAAATGGTCTTTCGCCATCTGGTCCAGTATGCTGAATCATCATCAGACCCAAGAATTCGGCGAACAGTTGGGACAGGGCAAGCGCATTCCCGTTTTCTGGGAGCTGTTCAAATGGGCTTTGAGGGCGTCGGACCATACTTTGCCCGCCCTGGCGCTGGCTTTAGGGGAGCGAATTCCCATGCCTGCGGAAAGATTTATCAAGATGGGCCGGGAATTGAGACAGGAATTGATCGAGTTGATCGGCCCGGACGGCGTTATGCTCTATCCCTCTTACAGCAAACCCGCCCCGCGCCACCTGGAGCCGCTGATGCTGCTGGACAATTTCGTGTATACGGCCATCATCAACGTGATGGGATTTCCGTCCACGCAGGTTCCGTTGGGGTTGAGCAAAAAAGGCCTGCCCGTGGGCGTGCAGGTTGTGGGAACGCCGGGAAACGACCACAAAACCATTGCGGTCGCCATGGAACTGGAAAAAAGCCTGGGCGGCTGGGTCGTTCCCAAGCTGGCGGAAAAAGTGAATCCTTAAGCCAGGCTATTGATTTTTGCCGTCCTGTCCGATGGTTTTTTTGAATACCTCAAAAGCGTTGTGAACGCCCTGCATCTCCTCGGAGACGGGATCCTGCGGCATGAGATGAGGCGCCGGCTCGTAAGCCCGCCTCATGCGCGAAACGTCAAAGGACTCGGGCGGGAAGGACGGGTTCATGGCGTAATTCACCATGGTTCGCTGGCTGACGATTTGCCCGTTGGACACAAAGGTGATGCGTCCGGGATACCTGTGGCGGATTTTCTTGCCGTCCTGCACCAGCAGCCCCTGCCAGTCGCTGTATTGCACTTCCAGGCTGTCCTGATTTCCGCCGGACGCCGCGCGGGTGACGATAAACCGAATGGGCAGAAAGGTGTTCTTCTCCACCCAAAGCTGGGGGACGGTTTCGTCCGGGAATTGGGCGCCGATGACAAACGCGGCCTTGCCCTGCCAGTATCCCAGGGAGCACACGTCCGTTCTCACTCCGGCCAGGCTCAGCCTTTCCTGAAGCAGCAGGGCGTTCCGGTACAGCAAGGGCTCCTTGAACAGGTCGTACTGATCTTCAAATTCGGAGATCAGATGATTGTTTTCCACTTTGGCCGCCCCGGCCGGAGACACCGCTAAAATCCCCAGGCCAGTGGGATACTTGATTTCCTCCCGGAATTTGTCCGGAAACTGGTACGAAACCGAGCCTTCCAAGGTCAAAGGCGCCAGAGGGGCCGGTTCTGCAGATTCTTCTCCAACAGCTTCGCCTTCCCGGCTCTCCATGCCTGACGAAGCCGCATCATTTTCAGGTTGAACGGCCTGCTCCGGTTGAATTTCCGGCGGCGGATACACGACGACCTGTTCGGCCACGGAAAGCCCTTTGGCCGGGCCCTGGGCTTTGACCATGAGTTCCAAAACCTGTTCGGCGGGCAGGACGTAAGCCTGGGCGGAGAAGGCGGTCAGGGAGAAAAAGGCCAGGGTGCAAATCAACGTGCGTCCGGAAAAAATCTTCATGCAGTCCTCAATATTACGGCTTCTTGCGGGAAAACAACGGGGGAGGCGGTCCGCCTCCCCCGCAGGTAACGATTATTTTTTGGAATCCGTGATCTTGTCAAAAGGAGTCCCAAAGCTCGCGGCTCTTCCCAGGTCCTCTTCAATGCGGATCAACTGATTGTATTTGGCCACCCGGTCCGTTCTGGACAGGGAACCGGTCTTGATCTGGCCGGCGTTCACGGCCACGGCCAGGTCGGAGATAAAGGTGTCTTCGGTCTCGCCGGAGCGATGGGAGATCACCGTGGTGTATCCGTAGCGTTTGGCCAGGTCGATGGTCTGCAGGGTTTCGGTCAGGGAGCCGATCTGGTTCAGCTTGACCAAAATGGAGTTGCCCACGCCCTTTTCAATGCCCTTCCTGAAAATGGTGGGATTGGTCACAAAAATGTCGTCCCCCACAAGCTGGATGGAACCCAGGCGTTTGGTCATTTCCTCCCAGCCGTCCCAGTCGCCTTCGGCCAGGCCGTCTTCGATGGAAACGATGGGGTACTTGGAGATCATTTCCTCATAGTAGTCGATCATCTGGGTGGTGGTCAGGCTTTTGCCTTCGCCCTTCAGTTCGTAGGTTCCCTTGACGCAGAATTCGCTGGCGGCCGCGTCGATGGCCAGGACAATGTCCTTGCCCGCCTTGTATCCGGCCGCCTTGATGGCGTCCATGATGCACTTGAAGGCTTCTTCGTTGGTATCCAGGTCTGGGGCGAAGCCGCCTTCGTCGCCCACGGCCGTAGCGTGCCCGCCCTTTTTCAGGATGGCTTTCAGGTTGGCGAAAACCTCGGCGCCCATGCGGACCGCCTCAGCGGCCGTCTTGGCGCCCTTGGGGATGATCATGAATTCCTGGATGTCCAGGCTGTTGGCTGCGTGCTCGCCGCCGTTGATGATGTTCATCATGGGCAGGGGCAGGGTCTGGCCGGCCACGCCGCCAAGATAGCGGTACAGAGGAAAGCCGAACGCGTCCGCCGCTGCACGGGCCGTCGCCAGGGACACGCCGAGTATGGCATTGGCGCCCAGCTTGGATTTATTTTCCGTGCCGTCCTCGTCCAGCATGGCCAGGTCCACGGCCGCCTGATCGGCCGCGTCCATGCCGATGATCAGAGGAGCGATGATTTCATTCACGTTCTTCACGGCCTGGGCCACGCCCTTGCCGCCGTATCTCTTGGATTTTTTGTCCCGGAGTTCCAGGGCCTCCCGCGTGCCCGTGGACGCGCCGGAGGGCACGGCCGCCCTTCCTGTGGCGCCGCTTTCCGTATACACGTCCACTTCCACGGTGGGGTTTCCCCTGGAGTCCAATATTTCCCTGGCTGTTACTTCCAGTATTTGAGTCATGACTTCCTCCGATCATGAGGTTTTTTAGGGCGCGTCAAGCCAGCGCCGAGGTTAAATCTTCTTTGGCTGTTAAACGGTCAATTATTGACAAAAATTTTAATTGGATGCTACCTAATCCTTGGATAAGATGTCAAGAATCGCCTGACCGGATAGAGGAAAAAAACATGGACCGCAACTCGCCCTATTACAAAGCGCATCTGGTAGTAGCCGCTGCACGCATCGCTGACCATAAGTTCGGAGTTCCTCCCACGGTTTCCCAGATCAGCGAAGTCACGGGGTACTCCGCCGAGGAAGTCCAGAATATATGCAATAATCTTGGTAGGATGGGAGTGCTGAAAAATGTGCTCGCCGGCGACGTGGAGCGGATTTACATCAAGGACCCCGCTCCGTTGGAAGATTTGCCAAAGGCTGCCCAGGGCAATGACATGGAAGCCGAAGTGGAAAAATTCGCCAAAAAGCAGGCCGAGCGCATGGCCAATATTTCAGTCCAGGCTAAAGACGAGAAGCAGCGAAAAAAGGATCTTTTCGCAGCACTGGAAAAAGAGCTCAAAGGCAAGGTGGGAGAATCCAAGTCTTGAGCAAACGGAATAAGAGTTAATCGCCCATCATGGAAAAAATATTCGATCTACTCGCCAGGGAGACTATGTGCGTCCTGGCCACCGACGCCGGCGGCAAGCCCCATTGCTCCCTCATGGCCTATATGCTGGACCGCCAGGGAAACGCCCTGATTATGGTTACGGGCAAGAATTCCGCCAAGCATAAAAACATGCAGGCCAATCCCAAGGTCAGCGTGATGGTGGACACCCGGGCCAGTTTTGACAAGGATCAAGACGAAAACATCCAGGCCCTGACCATCGCCGGAACCTACGGCCCCCAGGATCCCAGGGACCTCATGGAATTGACGCGGGCCTTTTTGATTATCCATCCCCGCCTCAAGCCCCTTTTGGATCAGGAGGATACGGAATTCTTCCGGGTGCACATCAATTCCATCCTGCTTCTTGACGGCCCCGTGGAGTCCACCTTCATCGAGTTGGATTAAGGCCTGACCCACAAAAAAAGCGGCCGTTCGTCCAGGTCCGTCGATCAGGGCGCAATAATCTGCATTGTAGCTGCGCCCCCCTGTGGGCGCCGATGGGCCGTGCGGAGCATTTCCAAAGTAGGGCAAGCCCTATAGCTACACGCCAAATTTAACCCCATTGGCTTCATAAGCAATGTAGGGCGCAGGGCTTGCCCCGCTGGGAAGGCGCCCCATGTATTTGGGGTGGCCCAGGCAATGCTGTTTATTGCCTGGGTTCGCAGAACACAAGGCGCGGCCGGAAAAGATAGTAGGAATCTGGGATGCCCGGCGGGCGTATGGGGTTGGTTGAATTCCCGCTTTTTATTTGGTTTTGGGTAGAGCGTTCGGCCGCAGTAAAATTTTAATTTTCTCATAGAACTTTAGTCGCCCCTTTTGCGCTAACGCGCCCTGGCAAGGCGCTGCCTTTGCCTGGGCCACCCGTGCCAGACAGCCGAGGCGTGACAATTTGCATTGTAGCTGCGCCCCCCTGTGGGCGCCTATGGAGGCGCCCACAGGCGCGTCTAAAGTAGGGAAAGCCCTACCCCTACAAATCGAATTCAACCTTTCCCTATTTCCTGCACAATTTCGTTCCAATTGGATTAATCCGCCTTATCCCCTAAATATTCCCTTGATTTAATTCCCATGTTTTGCCAATTATGATCGTTTACCGGGTTTTGCCCGGAAATCGCTTTATCGGAGCTTAAAATGATCAAATTAATTCGCGGATTCAGGGACATACTCCCCGGCCAGGTGGAATTGTGGCAGGATATTGAATCCAAGGCCCGCGTCCTTTTGGAAAATTTCGGGTTCAGGGAAATCCGCTTGCCCATTATGGAAAGCACGGAGCTGTTCGCCCGGGGCATCGGCGCGGATACGGACATCGTGGAAAAGGAAATGTACACCTTTCCCGACTCCAAGGGCCGGGGCCAGACCCTGCGGCCCGAGGCCACGGCTTCTGTGGTGCGTTCGTACATCGAGCACGGCTACGCCGGGTCCGACCCGGTCCAGAAGTTTTACACCATCGGCCCCATGTTCCGCCACGAACGTCCGCAAAAAGGCAGGTACAGGCAGTTTTATCAGATCAACGCGGAAATGTTCGGCGTGGCCTCGCCTTTGGCGGACGTCCAGATCATGTACCTGCTGCACCTGTTCTTTACGGGCCTGGACGTGCCGGACGTGGTCACCCACGTGAACTCCCTGGGATGCCCCGAATGCCGGCCCAAGTTCCGCGAGGCCCTCATCTCTTTCGTGTCCGACAAGATGGACCGCCTGTGCTCCGATTGCCAGCGCAGGGCTGAGGCAAACCCGCTGCGGGTTATTGACTGCAAGGTTCCCGGTTGCAAGGAAGCGGTGCAGGGCGCGCCTTCCATCCAGGATCATTTGTGCCCGGACTGCAAGGAGCATTTCCAGGCGGTCATCGAGGGCCTGGACGATCTGAACGTGCCTTACGAAATCGACCCCCGGCTGGTGCGCGGGCTGGATTATTACACCCGCACCACCTTTGAGGTGCAAACCACCCTCTTGGGCGCGCAAAACGCTGTGGCAGGCGGCGGCCGGTACGACGGCCTGGTGAAAGTTTTGGGCGGCAAGGAAACCCCGGCAATCGGCTTCGCCGTGGGATTCGACCGTTTGGCTGCCTTGCTGGGCGCCGAGGAAAAGGATTTCACCGTTCCGCCCGCCTTGTTCATCGCTGCTTTGGGGGAGGACGCCCGCAAAATAGCCTTTGGATGGCTGTGTGACTTCAACGCCAGGGGCCTGCGCGCGGAAATGGATTACGAAGGCAAAAGCCTGAAAAGCCAGATGAAGCAGGCCAACCGCTTTAATGCGGGGCGCGTTTTGATATTGGGCGAAAACGAACTGCAAAACGGCATGGCTGTGTTGCGGAACATGAATACCAAAGAGCAGGAGGAGGTTGCCTTGGACGGCCTGACGGACCGGGTCGCCGCCTTGATAAATCAGGGATAAACGGCATTGGAAAGCAACTAAAAACCTGTTCATTTTAAATAGTTTATAAAAAAGGGCAAACAATGGCAGACTTACTGGGAAGCATGAGACGGACTCACAACTGCGGAGTCCTTCGTAAAGAGGATACAGGCAAGACCGTAACGCTTATGGGCTGGGCCCAGCGTTGGCGCGATCACGGCGGCGTTATTTTTATCGATCTGCGCGACCGGTATGGAGTCACCCAGGTGGTGTTCAACCCCGAGCATAACGCGGACGTGCACAAGTTGGCCGATACCATCCGCAGCGAATGGGTCATCGCCGTGCAGGGCGAAGTTCTGGAACGCCCGGACGGCATGGTCAACCCCAAGATGGAAACCGGCGAGATTGAAGTCATGGTTTCCGAACTGAAGATCCTCAACAAGTCCAAGACCCCTCCGTTCATGGTCGAGGACAACGTGGAAGTCTCGGAAAACCTGCGCCTGGAATACAGGTACCTGGACCTGCGCAGGCCCCGGATCGCCAAGAACATCATGCTCCGCCATCAGGTGGGGGCGTGCGTCCGCGCGTTCCTGAACGAAAACGAGTTCCTGGACATCGAAACCCCGGTTCTGACCAAAAGCACGCCCGAAGGCGCCCGTGATTATCTGGTGCCCAGCCGCGTGAACACCGGCCTGTTTTATGCGCTGCCCCAAAGCCCTCAGCTTTTCAAGCAGCTTTTGATGGTGGCCGGCTACGACCGGTATTACCAGATCGTCCGCTGCTTCCGCGACGAGGACCTCCGCGCCGACCGGCAGCCCGAGTTCACCCAGATCGACCTTGAAATGTCCTTTGTGGGCGAGGAAGACGTCATGGGCATGGCCGAACAGATGATCGCCAAGGTGTTCAAGGAGGTCATGGGCAAGGAAGTCAAAACGCCCTTCGACCGCCTGACCTACAAGGACGCCATGGACCGCTACGGCCTGGACAAGCCGGACCTGCGCTTCGGCCTGGAGTTGAAAGAGGTTTCCTCCATTGTGGAAGGCTCCGACTTCAAGGTTTTCGCCTCAGTGGTGAAAAAAGGCGGCATGGTCAAGGCCATGAACGCTAAAGGTTGCGCCCATTTTTCCCGAAAAGTCATAGATGATCTGACCGCCTTTGTGGCCGTGTACGGCGCCAAAGGCCTGGCCTGGATCAAGGTGAAGGAGGACGGCTCGTGGCAGTCGCCCATCGCCAAGTTCTTCACGGACGACGAAAAGGCCGCCATGGCAGATGCCCTGGACATGGCGCCCGGCGACCTTATCTTCTTTGTGGCGGATAATATCAAGGTCACCAACGACGCTTTGGGACACCTGAGAAACCGGGTGGCCAAGGAGCTTGGCCTGATCGACGAAAACGAATTCCGCTTTGTGTGGGTGACAGAGTTCCCCCTGGTGGAATACGACGAGACGGAAAAAAGGTATGTGGCCCTGCACCACCCTTTCACCGCGCCCATGGAGGAAGACCTGGACCTGTTGGAATCCGATCCCGGCGCAGTACGCTCCCGGGCTTACGATATGGTCCTGAACGGAACCGAGCTTGGCGGCGGCAGCATCCGTATCCATCAGCCGGAAATGCAGGAAAAGGTGTTTAACATGTTGGGCCTGGGCCAGGAGGAAGCCGAGGAGAAATTCGGATTCCTGCTGAAAGCCCTGGCTTTCGGCGCGCCTCCCCACGGAGGACTGGCCTTTGGGTTCGACCGCTTGATCATGCTTTTGAGCGGCGAAAACTCCATCAGGGACATCATTCCCTTTCCCAAGACCCAAAAGGCCGCATGCCTGCTTACGGACGCCCCCTCCGAGGTGGCTTTCGAGCAGTTGGCCGAACTGGCGCTCAGAATTAAAAAGGATCCTGCAAGCTGAGGCGTCCGCAACAGGCAGTGAAGCGTCTCTTGTAAAAACGACCAAGCCGTCTGGAATTCGCCCGCTCAGAATAAAAAGCGGGAAACGAGGTTGTCATTACGAAGGATAAGCCCATTACTCAGCTAAACACGGACAGATTCTCCCGCACCATCAGCTACCTGCGGGTGTCCGTGACCGACCGCTGCAATCTGCGTTGCTTTTATTGCGTGCCCGAGGAAGGCCTGCCCTTTCTCGGGCATAAAGACGTCCTGTCCTACGAAGAAATCACCGCCATCGTCCAGGCCGGAGTGCGCCACGGCATTCAAAAAGTCCGCATCACTGGCGGCGAGCCCCTGGTGCGCAAGGGCATCGAAGATCTGGTGGCATCCATTTCCGCGCTGCCGGAAATCAAGGATCTCGCCATGACAACCAACGGCGTGCGTCTGGCCTCCATGGCCCATGATCTGAAAAA
Source organism: Desulfatibacillum alkenivorans DSM 16219 (assembly GCF_900142135.1). Classification (GTDB taxonomy): domain Bacteria; phylum Desulfobacterota; class Desulfobacteria; order Desulfobacterales; family Desulfatibacillaceae; genus Desulfatibacillum; species Desulfatibacillum alkenivorans. Next base: position 241,393 of record NZ_FQZU01000004.1, read on the forward strand.
GGCGGGCCTGCACCGGGTGAACGTCAGCCTGGACAGCATGAAGCCCGAGGTGTTTGAAAAAATCACCGGCAGGAATCATTGCCAGGAGGTCAAGGAGGGCATCGAAGCCGCCCTGGACGCAGGGTTGGATCCTGTGAAGATCAACGTGGTGGCCGTGGCGGGCGTGAACGACTCGGAATTTGCGGATTTCGCCAAGTTGACTATAAACAAGCCCGTGTCCGTCCGGTTTATCGAATACATGCCCATTGGCAAGAACATGCATTGGGCCGAGGATCGGTCCATATCATCTGATGAAATTCGTGAGATCATAGAAAAGCAGCTCGGACCCATGGCGCCCGTCACGGAGCACGGCCCCCTGGACGGCCCGGCAAGAAGGTTTTCTTTATCCGGAGCGCAAGGGGAGATCGGGTTCATCAACGCTATTTCCGGCCATTTTTGCTCCACATGCAACCGCCTGCGTTTGACGGCCGACGGCAAAGTGCGGCCCTGCCTGTTTTCCGACAAGGAAATCGATGTCCGCTCGGTCCTGAGAAACGGCGGCGGCCCCTCCGACCTGGACGCCGTATTCACTCAGGCCATCGCTCAAAAGCCCCGGGGCCTGGACTCCGCCAAAAGCGAAAAGCCCGGCTGCGACCGCAGCATGTCCTCCATCGGAGGATAAGTTGGCCTTTTTCTCGTTTCCATGGCCCCCGTGGGAATGTATGCAGAACTATCTGAAATTAATTTTATTTTATACATTGAAAGCGCTCATCGAAATGGACGGCCGCGGCAGGGCAGTACACTGCCGGGGTCGCAACGCGACAGGGAATTAAGCCTCACAGATTATAGAATTCAAAGTTTTATTTCACACAGGCGGCCCATCCAAAACCAAAATCCGGATTTCAAGCCATTCTGTACGCCCGCCAAGCATTCGCAATTTCCGCAATCTCCTTGGCCGCGCCTTTGTTCTTCAAACCCAGGCAGCAAACTGCGCTGCCTTGGCCGCCCCAAAACAGCGTCCACAGGGGGGCGTCTGCATTGTTTACTTCAACCGGAATTGATGACTTGGGCGGGCAGAGGCAGGCCCCTGGCGGCATTGCCTCTTTTCGCGCCTGCTTGGAATTTCCTGGAATTTCCTTGACAAAAACCGGGGCGGCTTGGTAAAGGAAAGGCGTTTGACTGAGCGCTCGTTCAGTCGGTGGGCAGTAACCAATTACTGAGTGCATAACCAAGGAAAAGATGCTGGATAAAACCAACAACAATTCCCTCATACCCACCCAGGTCAAGGACCAGGACCTGGTGGCCAAACGCAGGCGGCAGATTGTGGACGCCGCTGTAACCCTGTTCATGGAAAAGGGCTTTCACAAGACCACCACCCGGGAGATCGCCCGGGCCGTGGGCTTTTCCATCGGCTCTTTGTACGAGTACGTCAAATCCAAGGAGGACATACTTTTTCTGGTTTGCGACGCCATTCACGCGGACATGGAGGAAGGGGTGACCCACGCCCTGGAAAAGGCCACGGGCGCCAAGGACGTGCTGCCCGCCATGATCCGGGGGTATTTTTTGGTTTGCAACCGGCTTGACCGGCACATTTTATTGATATACCAGGAGGCCAAATCCCTGCCCAAGCATTGGCGCAAGAAGGTTTTGGAAAACGAGGTGCGCATAACCAGCCTGTTTGTGTTGGCGCTCCGGCAATTGATGAAAGAAGGGGTTTTGCCTCCCATGGATCAGCCGGCGCTGGACATCATGGCGCATAACATAACGGTGTGGGGCCATATGTGGGCGTACCGAGGGTGGTATTTGTCCCGGCAATACACCATTGAAGAATATATAGAACAGCAGACCGCTTTTATCCTGGACAGTTGCGCGTCCAACGGCGGCCGCGCACAAGGAGAAGATCATGAAGCAAGATAAAGTGTATGAGCCCACCCAACCGATTCGTGTGGTCACTGCCACTTCCCTTTTTGACGGGCATGACGCGTCCATCAACATAATCCGCCGCATGCTCCAGGCCACGGGCGTGGAGGTCATCCATTTGGGTCACGACCGGTCCGTGGATCAGATCGTAAGCGCGGCCATCGAGGAAGACGCCCAGGGCATCGCCATTTCCAGTTATCAGGGGGGCCACATGGAGTTCTTCAAGTATCTTGTGGATCTCTTGAAAGAGCGGAACTCCCCGGGGATCAAGGTTTTCGGCGGCGGGGGCGGGGTTATCGTGCCCGAGGAAATCAAGGAGCTGGAAGCCTACGGCGTGGCCAAGATCTATTCTCCCGAGGACGGCGCAAAGATGGGCCTCCAGGGCATGATCAACCACATGGTGGAGTCTTTGGATTTCGCCACGGTCACCGATCCCAAGCTGGACTTCAAAAAGATTTCCCCTGCGAATAAATCCCTGATCGCCAAATGCATCACCATGGTGGAGCAGAAGAAAAAATGGGATGACAAGGATCTCAAACCCTTATGGACCGCGGTCAAGAAGGAATCCAAGGCCGTGGCCGTGGGCCTGACAGGCACCGGCGGCGCGGGCAAATCCTCCCTGACCGATGAGCTCATTCTCAGGCTTTTGCGGGATTTCCCGGATCTTAACATCGCCGTGGTCAGCACCGATCCCTCCCGCCGCAAGACCGGCGGCGCGCTCTTGGGCGACCGCATTCGCATGAACGCCATTGACAATCCCAGGGTGTACATGCGCTCTTTGGCCACCCGGGAGTCCCACACCGAGCTTTCCAATGCGGTGGAGGACATCATCCGCTTTCTCAAAGGCGCGGGGTACGACCTGGTCATCGCGGAAACTGCGGGCATAGGCCAGGGCGACACCGCCATTGTGGATCTGGTGGACATTTCCATCTTCGCCATGACCGGCGAGTTCGGCGCCGCCTCCCAGTTGGAAAAAATCGACATGCTGGATTTCGCCGATCTGGTGGTGGTCAATAAATACGAAAAGCGCGGCGGCGAGGACGCGGTCAAGCTGGTAAGCAAGCAGGTTCAGAGAAACCGCAACGCCTGGGACGTGTCGGCCGAAAAAATGCCGGTGTTCGGAACCTCGGCCTCCAAGTTCAACGACGACGGCGTGACCGCCCTGTATCTGGCGCTTTTGGATCGCGTTAACGAAAAAGCCGGGCTGGATCTCCAATCCTCCCTGCCCAGGCCCGAAGGCCATGTGTCCACCTCCAAGACGGTCATCATTCCGCCGGAGCGGGATCGCTACCTCACGGAAATCGCCGACTCCATCCGTGATTACCACGCCCAGACCGAGGCCCAGGCCAGGGCCTTGCGTGAAGCCTGGCAGTTGCAAAAAGCCGCCGAGGTCATGAAGAAGAAGGACGCCAACGTGGCCCAAAAGCTGACTGAAGAGGCTGAGGAAGCCTTTGCAGCCCTGGACGAGGAAACCCTGGCCCTTACCAAAGGGTGGCCCGCCATCAAGGAAAAATACTCCGGCGACGAGTTCGTTTATGAGGTGCGCAACAAGGAATACCGCGTGCCTTTAAAGACCGAATCCCTGTGCCGCAGCATGATTCCCAAGGTGGCCCTGCCCAAGTACGAAGACCCCGGCGAAACCTACCGCTGGCTCCGCAGGGAAAACCTGGCGGGATTCTTCCCGTTCACCGCGGGGGTGTTCCCCTTCAAACGGGCCGATGAAGACCCCACCCGCATGTTCGCGGGCGAAGGCGATCCTTTCCGCACGAACCGCCGGTTCCGTCTGCTTTCCGAAAGCTATCCGGCCAAACGCCTTTCCACGGCTTTTGACTCGGTGACGCTCTACGGCAAGGACCCGGACCGCAGGCCCGACATCTACGGAAAAATCGGCAACTCGGGCGTGAGCGTGTGCACCATCGAGGACGTCAAGGTGCTGTACGGCGGGTTCGACCTTTGCGCGCCCAACACCTCTGTTTCCATGACCATCAACGGTCCGGCGCCCATCATGCTGGCCATGTTTTTGAATACGGCCATCCAGCAGCAGGTGGAAAAGTTCGAACAGCAGAACGTGCGCAAGCCGTCCAAGGACGAATACGAAAAGATCCGGGCCGCCGCGCTCTCCACGGTGCGCGGCACGGTTCAGGCCGATATCCTCAAGGAGGATCAGGGCCAGAACACCTGCATCTTTTCCACGGAATTCGCCCTCAAGATCATGGGCGACATCCAGCAGTATTTCATCGACAACAACGTGCGGAATTTCTATTCCGTGTCCATTTCCGGCTATCACATCGCCGAAGCCGGGGCCAACCCCATCACCCAGCTGGCCCTGACCCTGGCCAACGGCTTCACTTACGTGGAATACTACTTGTCCCGGGGCATGGATATCGACGCCTTCGCCCCCAACTTTTCGTTTTTCTTCTCCAACGGCATGGACCCGGAATTCACGGTCATAGGCCGGGTGGCCCGCAGAATCTGGGCCGTGGCCATGCGGGAGAAATACGGCGCCTCCAAGCGCTCTCAGATGCTCAAGTACCATATCCAGACCTCAGGCCGCTCCCTGCACAGCCAGGACATCCAGTTCAACGATATCCGCACCACGCTCCAGGCTTTGTGCGCGGTCTACGACAACTGCAACAGCCTCCACACCAACGCTTACGACGAGGCCATCACCACGCCCACCGAGGAATCCGTGCGGCGCGCCCTGGCCATCCAGTTGATCATCAACAGGGAGTGGGGCCTGGCCAAGAACGAAAACGTAAACCAAGGCAGCTTTATCGTGGACGAACTGACCGATCTGGTGGAAGAGGCCGTGCTGGCGGAATTCGACCGCATCACCCGCCGCGGCGGCGTGCTCGGCGCCATGGAAATGGGCTACCAGAGAACCAAGATTCAGGACGAGTCCGTGTACTACGAAACCCTCAAGCACTCCGGCGAACTGCCCCTGGTCGGCGTGAATATGTTCATCGATCCCAACGCGGGCAAGGACGGCGAGTTCCAGGAACTGGAACTGGCCCGCTCCACGGAAGAGGAAAAGGAATCCCAGTTGAAACGCTTGGCCGAGTTCCACGCCGAGCACCAGAGGGAATGCGAGCCAGCCCTGAAAAAGCTCCAGGAAACAGTATTGAAAGGCGAAAACATCTTCGCCCAGATGATGGAAACGGTTCAGCATTGCAGCTTGGGCCAGATTTCCCAGGCCCTGTACGACGTAGGCGGCAAATACCGCAGAAACATGTAATCTCCTTTTTAGGTTGTAATCGGGTTTTCCACCCCGTCACTAAAAAATCCCTCCCCTGCCAGGGGGAGGGTTTTTTTTTCTACGGGTTCATGACTGGGATGCTGGATGGCCCAGGCAAAGCAGTATCTTGCCAGGGCGCGAAGCGCACGTAGTAAAACCTTGTCGCCAATAGAATCCGTTCATTGCGAATACACGGAAGCCTTGGCATAACTAAGCAAACAAAGGAATTCAAGCGGCTCATTTCGCCCGCCGGCCATTCCCAACATCCAAAATCCTTCCGGGCCGCGCCTTTTGGCCTCCGGCCTGGGCCGCCCGAAAACATGTAGGCCAACCCGTCTCGTTGGCGCTCGTTCCCATGCTTCGCGTGGGAATACATACAGGACTATCTGAAACCATACACCTTTATGTCATGGATGGGTCTGCTTGAAACCGTGGTTAATCCACACAATAAAAACGGCCGATCCCGTTTAGAACAGGACCGGCCGTTAGAATTTTTCAAAAATCTTGAATTACAGTTCCAAGGCGTTTTTCACCACGTTTTCCACGTTCATGCCCAGTTTGTTCAGAACCTCTCCACCGGGGGCGGAGGCGCCGAACCGGTCGATGCCGATGATCTTTCCATCGGCTCCCACGTAGCGCTCCCAACCCAAGGTGGTTCCGGCCTCGATGGCCAGACGCTTGGCGACCTTGGGAGGCAGAACCCGGTTGCGATACTCTTCGGTGGTTTTTTCAAATAATTCCCAGCTGGGCATGGACACCACGCGGGCTTCCACGCCCTTTTCAGCCAATTGCTCCCTGGCCTGGAGAGCCAGGCTAACTTCGGAGCCGCTGGCGATGAGGATGCAGTCGGGATCTTTGCCCTTGGCGTCGGCCACTACGTATGCGCCGTAAGCCAGGCCCTGAGCGCCGGAGTATCGGTTGCGGTCGATAACGGGCAGCTTCTGGCGCGAAAGGATAAGGGCCGTGGGCCCGGAATTGTTGGTGATAGCCTGCTTCCAGGCCTCGGCGGTTTCCGTGGCGTCGGAAGGCCGGATCACCGTCAGGTTGGGGATGGCCCGCAGGGAAAGCAGGTGCTCCACCGGTTGATGGGTGGGGCCGTCTTCGCCCACGGCCACGCTGTCGTGGGTGAATACATAAATGGTCGGCGCGCCCATGAGGGCCGCCACGCGGATGGCTGGCCGCACGTAATCGGCGAAGACCAAAAAGGTGCCTCCGTAGGGGCGGATTCCCTTATGCAAAGCCATGCCCGACATGATGGCGCCCATGGCGTGTTCGCGCACGCCGAACCGGATGTTGCGGTTCTGGTAGTTCATGACCTGAAACTCGCCGGACCCGTTGATGAAAGTCTTGTTGGACGGCGCCAGGTCGGCGGAGCCGCCGATCAGGGTGGGCAGCTTGGGCGCGATGGCGTTCAGCACCGCGCCGGAGGCGGCCCGGGTGGCGATGACGTTGTCTTCAGGAGTAAAGGCCGGAATGTCCGCGTCCCATCCGTCGGGCAGGTCGCCGTTCATGATGGGGGTGAACTGTTCGGCAATCTCAGGATGAGCCTTGGCGAAAGCGGCCATGGCGCCGTTCCATTCGGCCTCTGCCTTGGCGCCCTTGTCCACGCATTGCCTGAAAACGTCCAGGGCTTCCTGGGGCACGAAAAAAGGCTCGGTTTCGGGCCAGCCCAGGTTCTTTTTGGTAAGGAGAATCTCCTCTTCTCCCAGAGGCGCGCCGTGGGCGTCGGAGGAATCCTGCTTATGGGGAGACCCAAAGGCTATGTGGCTGCGAATGGCGATGAGGCTGGGACGATCCTTGTCTTCCTGAGCCTCTTCAATGGCCTTGGCGATGGCGTCCAGGTCGTTGCCGTCCTCCACCGTGATCACCTGCCATTTGTAGGCGGCGAACCGGGCTCTCACGTCTTCCGTAAAAGCAATGTCCGTGGATCCTTCGATGGAAATTTTGTTGTCGTCATACAGGCAGATGAGCTTGGAAAGGCCCAGGTGGCCGGCCAAAGAGGCGGCTTCGTGGGTGATGCCTTCCATCATGCAGCCGTCGCCGCAGTAGCAATAGGTATGGTGCGAAACCACGGGATGGCCCGGGCGGTTGAAATAGCTGGCCAAAAAGCGCTCGGCCATGGCCATGCCCACGGCGTTGGCAAGGCCCTGACCCAAGGGGCCGGTGGTGGTTTCCACGCCGGGCGTGTGGCCGTATTCGGGATGGCCCGGGGTTCTGCTTCCCCATTGCCTGAAATTCTTGATGTCGTCCAGGGACAAGTCGTAGCCGGTGAGGTGCAACAGGCTGTATATCAGCATGGAAGCATGCCCGGCGGAAAGCACGAAACGGTCCCTGTCATGCCATTCCGGATTGCTTGGATTGTGTTTGAGATACCGGGTGAAAAGTACATAGGCTGCGGGCGCCATTCCCATGGGGGCGCCGGGATGCCCGGAGTTAGCCTTTTGAATCGCGTCCATGGAAAGGGTGCGGATAGTGTTGACGCACAGCGCGTCTGTGGTTGCCTGGGTCATGTATAGCCTCCTGAGACTTTTTTAGGTATACCAAAGTTGAGCCAAGGGCCTAGAATGGTGCGGAACCTCTACCACAAGCCGGGGGGGCTTGCAAGAGCTAAGCCCAAGTTTGGGGTTAACTCTATAATTAATGGAAATTAAACACAATTTTTTGGAGAGCCCGGGCGGTTTTTTTTGGCTTCATACTGACCCCGGGTCGGTAAAATGAAAAATATGCATAATCCTGTTTGAAAAAATTTGTGGGATAAGGTATCACTTACCGCTAGAAGAAATTGGCCTTGAGGCCGATGTTTAACGCTGATCAAGAAACATTTTTTTCAGGGAGGGTAGCATGTTCAGGTTAATCACGGTGGTTTTTACGGTATTGGTATTGGCGGTTTCCTGCACCACGGTTATGGCGGAGGAAACCAATCCGGAAGTCCGGGCCCTTTTGGACCAAGGGTGGGAGCACGTCAAACTCATGCATATTGACCTGGGCAACCTGGACAAAGCGGAAGCGCTTTTCGCCAAAGCCCTGGAGCTCAAGCCCGACAGCGCCGAAGCTAACTGGCGCATGGCGGAAGTCCTGTTTAAGATCGCCGACAACAAGCCCATGGAGGAAGACCAGACCACGGCCACCTTTGTGAAGGGCCTCGACTACGCGGGAAAATCCCTGGAATTGGAGCCCGACAATGCAGGCGGCTTGTTCTGGAGCGGATGCATTAACGGTCAGATGGCCCGGCGGGTGGGCGTTTTAAAGGCGCTCGGCAAGGTCAAAGCAGCCAAAAAAGATCTGCATACGCTGGTGGAGAAATATCCCGACCATCGCTACGCGACCATCTCTTACGCCATCCTGGGCGCCATTTACTCCTCCACCCCCTGGCCCATGAAAGACATGGACAAGGCTCTGGAGTACGGTCAGACCGCGGTTAAACGCGACCCCAAGCTGAGCTTTGCAAGCGTGGAATTGGCCATGGTTTACATCAAGGACGATCAATACGACAAAGCCCGGGCCGAACTGAACCGGTGCTTGGAAGTCAAGGATCCCACCTACATCTGGGACTCCACATTGAAAAACTGGCCCAAAGCCAAGGAACTGCTGGAAGAAATCAAAGACAAATAAAGCATCCCAACCGGCGGAGGCCCACCCCGGCCTCCGCTGTTATCAGCTCTTCTATTTTCTTAAGTTCCCCAAAAGTATTTTGAAAAGGATGCCGCTTCGCGGCGGCGATTTGTTGGGTTTCGCAAGCTCAACCGCAACCTACGATGTCCAGCTTCAATGGCCCTATGATTACGGTGATGATAGCGCACTATATATAACGGCCTCTATCACATAGTGAATTGTTATTTAGCACCATGAAACTTCTTCTTTGGGAGATGTTTGATGGGCCATAAAACTCGAAAAAAAAATTATGAGCGTACAATTGCCGTCGCCGCTGCATGTTGGTCGTCAGTCAACATTGTTCTCATTTATCTTTTTGAGAAAAGCTATTTAGGTCCTACACCGCTTTACCTGCCCAGCATCCTGGCAGTAATATCCTTGGCAGGAGTTGTTTCCTGCATGGTTGTCACATGCTTTCTTAAGCCCAAGAGCAAACTTGTTTTTTCATCTTGCGCGTTTTTTGCTGCGGCTTTGCTTGCCCAATTGAAAGCAATGCTTGAATTGCTTTATGTTTCATAATTGCTGGTGTATAAGTCGCTCGATTCGTTACTGATCCGGTCTTGCGCGAAGCGCCATTGAAAAGTTTTTGATCAAACTTTTTCCAAAAAGTTTGCCGCCGGAAGCATGCTTTTCAGTTTTTCCGCTTTTCGGCGGTTTGCCGCCGGAGGCAAAATATTCTCGCGCCGCAGGCGCAACCCTTTTTTTAGTCTTTTCGCTTTTAGTGGGCTTCGGCCCAGTTTTTGCCGGATTCGATGTTTACTTTCAGGGTCACATCCAGGTCCCAGACTCCTTCCATCATTTGTTCGGCCAGGACTTGGGCCTGGAAGACTTCCTCCGGAGGGGATTCAAAGACCAGTTCGTCGTGTACGGTGAGCAGCATTTTCGTCTGCATGTTTTGTTCTTCCAGGGCGTTTTGGACCTTGATCATGGCGACCTTGATGAGGTCGGCGGCCGTTCCCTGGATGGGCGTGTTGGTTGCTATTCGCTCCGCCGCTTCTTTGAGCACCCGGTTTTTGGCGTTGATGTCGGGCAGGGGGCGGGTGCGTCCCAGGAGGGTTTTGGTCATGCCGGTTTCGTGGGCCTGGGCGATGGTTTCCTCAATGAACTTCTTAACGCCTTTGTAGGTGACGAAGTAATTGTCTATGTAGCGTTGGGCGGTTTTTCTGCTGACGCCGATTTCGTTGGAAAGCCTGAACGCGCCCATGCCATAGATAATGCCGAAATTGATGGCCTTGGCCTGCCTGCGCATTTCGTCGGTGACGAATTCCGGGAACAGTTCGAACACTTCCGACGCCGTCCTCTTGTGAATGTCCTCGCCGCTTTTAAACAGCTCGATCAAAAATTCGTCCTGGGACAAGTGGGCGAGAATGCGCAGTTCGATCTGGGAATAATCCGCGCAGAACAGTTCCCACCCTTTGCGGGGCACGAAGGCTTCCCGGATGCGTTTGCCCTCGGGCGTGCGGATCGGGATGTTTTGCAAGTTGGGATTGCTGGAGCTAAGCCTGCCCGTGGCGGTCACATTCTGGTTGAACGAGGTGTGCACCCGCCCGGTTTGGGGATGAATCAGGGATTGCAGGGCGTCCACATAGGTGCTTTTCAGCTTGGCCACGGACCGGTAACGCAGGATCAGGGCCGGCAATTCGTGCTTGGAAGCCAGGGTGGTTAAGACGTTGACGTCCGTGGAATAGCCGGTTTTCTTTTTGGTTTTTTTCTGGACCGGCAGGCCCAGTTTTTCAAACAGAATATGGCCCAATTGCTGGGGCGAGGCGATGTTAAACTCCTCCCCGGCCAGTTGGTAGATTTCCTTTTCCGCCGACTCCAATTCACCCTGGAATTCCCTGGACAAGGCTTGAAGCTGGTCCGAATCCACGGTGATGCCTTCCATCTCCATTTTGACCAGCACCCCGACCAAAGGCATTTCCACAGTTTCAAATAACTCCAGGAGTTCGTTTTTCTCCAGCTTGGGCTGGAGCAGACCGTAAATCTGAAAGGTGACGTCCGCGTCCTCGCAGGCGTAAGGCACCGCTTTTTCCAAGGGAACCTGGTTGAATGTAATGGCCTTGGCGCCCTTGCCGCACACCTCCTCGTAGGAAATCATGCGGTGCTCCAGCAACTCCATGGCGATCTGGTCCAGTCCATGGCTTCGGTGGGAGGGATTGAGCAGGTAGGACGCCACCATGGTGTCAAAGGCGACGCCCTGGAGATCCGCGCCGTGGCGGGCCAGCACGATCCAGTCGTATTTGATGTTTTGGCCGATTTTTTTGATTTCGGGATTGGACAGGACCGGCTCCAGGATTTCCAAGGCCTTTTCCACGCCGACCTGATCCGGCGCGCCCAGATAGTCATGGGTGCACGGAACGTAAAAAGCCTTGTCCGCCTCAAAGGAAAAGGACATGCCCACCAAAGAAGCCCGCATGGGATCCAAGCCCGTGGTTTCCGTGTCCAGGGCGAAAACGCCGGCCTTTTCCAGGCTTTCGGCCAAAGCCTTCAGGTCTTCCTCGGTGGTTAAGGCCGTGTACTCCTTTTTGCTCAGGTCGGTCTTTACCGGATAGGCTTTGCTCAAATCCCTGAATTCCAACTCGGAAAACAGCTTGGCCAGCTTTTGGGAGTCCGGCTCTTGAATGCGCAGTTTTTCCGGGTCGAATTCCACGGGCGCGTCGGTTGCTATGGTCACCAGCTTGTGGCTTAATAAGGCGTCGTCCTTATAGGTTTGGAGGTTTTCCTTCTGCTTTTTCTTGGTGATGGTTTCAACGCCTTCGTACACGCCCTCCAGGCTGCCGAATTCCTGGATCAAAGCAATGGCCGTCTTGGGGCCGATGCCGGGAACGCCGGGGATATTGTCCGACGAGTCGCCGGAAAGGGCCATGATTTCGATAACCTTGTCCGGAGGCAGGCCGGTCTTTTCCGTGATGCTTTCCACAGTGCGGGTTTCGTCCTTCATGGGGTCCCACACCACGGATTTGTGGGTCACAAGCTGGTTGAAGTCCTTGTCTCCGGTGACCATGACCACCATAAAACCCTGTTCTTCGGCTTTCTTGGCAAGCGTGCCGATGAGGTCGTCAGCCTCGTAGCCCTGCATTTCCAGCATGGGCATGTTAAAGGCTTCCGTGATGTCCTTGATATAAGGGATCTGTACGGCCAGGGCTTCGTCCATGGGGGGGCGGTTGGCCTTGTAGTCCTTGAATATCTCGTGGCGAAAGGTCGGACCCTTGGCGTCAAATACCATGGCGGCGTACTCAGGCTTTTTGTCGTTGACGAGCTTGAGCATCATGTTGGTAAAGCCGAAAACCGCGTTGGTGGGCAGGCCCTTGGAATTGGAAAGGTTCCTAACGGCGTGAAAAGCCCGATGAATATACGCGCTTCCGTCGACAAGATAGATGGTTTTCATGGGGTCTCCATGGCGGGATAAGGTTACAGGCCAAGGTCTTCCGCGATTTCCTGCATGGCTTCCACGCCAAGGGCGCAGAATTCGGCGATAGGCACGCCGATGTTTTCACACTCCAAAACCCTTTCGCGGCTTACGGCCCGGGCGAAAGCGGTCTGCTTCATGCGCTTTTTCACGCTTTTCGGCTTGACGCTGGACAGCTTTTTGTCCGGCTGGACCAGAGCGGTGGCCGTAATCAGGCCCGTGATGCTTTCGGCGCAGGTGAGGGCGTGCTCAAACTGGGTGGTTCGCTCCAGGCCCAGGCCTTCGGCGTTGTGCTTGGCAATGACGTCGCTCAAGGCTTCGCAGCAGCCTTTTTCTCCAAGCATTTCCGCCGCAACTTTTCCGTGAGTGTATTCATCCTCATGGACGATTTCATAATCCAGGTCATGGAGCAGGCCTGCAATTCCCCACAAATCCTCATCTTGGGAAAATCGCCTGGCCAAGGCGCGCATAATGGCCTCGGAAGCCAGGCAGTGGCTGATTGTTCTTTCGTTTTTAATGTGCTCTTTTAACAGGGATAACGCCTCGTCCCGGGTGATACCGATATTGTTGCCGCTTGACATCATACGCCTCCTTATTTAACTTTTCTGTGCAGGCTATCATCAGTTAACTAAAAGCACAAGAACCGTGTTATGAAGAGTTCCATGACCGGAGATATGGAACCATGAGCGAAAAGAAAAAAAGCAGCTACCGGCAAAAAAAAGCCCTGCGGGGCCATACCTGCTCCTGTTGCAAAAAGGAGACGGAATTCAACTGGACCTGCCGGTGCGGGTTTCAGATTTGCCAGGATTGCATGGAAGAAAATTTTTGGGGAATGTCTTGCAACGGAATCACGTGGCAATGCCCGGATTGCGGGGGGCAAAACGGCTTTGGAAACCAGTAAGGCCTTTCGGTGAAAAGCCGGAAGAAAGCAAAGGAGAATGCATGGAGTGTAAAAAGGAAAAAAATCTGGAAAGATGCACCTGCACTTACTCGTCCTGCGCCAAGCAGGGAATCTGCTGTGAGTGCATTGCCTATCACCTTAAAAGCAGGCAACTGCCCGGCTGCGTTTTTCCCGCAGACGCCGAGGCGACCTACGACCGCTCCTTCGAACATTTTGCAAGGCTTGTAACCAGCGGGAAAGTTTGATAAAATATAGTGCATCCCGCGCGGAATCCAGGGAGGGGAGGACGTTCGGGATTGCAAAACAGGCAGTTGGCTCCACCCATCATCCAGGCGCTGAAAGGGGTTGCAAAACGGAAAAGAAGGGCTTGGAAACTTTTAAGTAAGGGCCCTAAATAGTTGACATTAAAGGAATCCGTCAACTATACCGATAACCCTGTCATGCCCGGACCGAAAAAATCGGCCGGGAAAAGTTCGGTAAAACGGAGATAGTGCTTTACAAGCAAAACCGGCTATGATAGTTAATCTCTCTTTTCGGTTGAGGCTGCTTGTTAAGTTCGAGTTTTACAGTTCAAGATTTCGAGGTATCGCGATGAAGAAAAAAGACCTGGAAATGTTTAGAAAGATGCTCGAAGATCAGTTGAATGAGTTGCTGCATTATGCAGGCGACACGGTGAACGACATGTCCGAGCGCAAGGAAAATTTTCCCGACCCCACCGACCGCGCTTCCGTAGAAACCGATCGCAACTTCATGCTCAGAATTCGAGATAGAGAAAGCAAACTCATCAAAAAAATTCGTAAGACCCTGGACAGGATCGATAACGGAGAGTTCGGGATTTGCGAAGAATGCGGCGAGGATATTTCCATAGAGCGCCTCAAAGCCAGACCTGTCACCACCCAATGCATCGACTGCAAGACCAAGGCTGAAGCCAGGGAGAGAGCCCTTGGCATCTAAGGATGGCCGGATAGACCTGCATATTCATTCCACCGCCTCTGACGGAACGCTCACACCCCAGGAAATTTTGGCGGCCGCCAAAGACCTGAAACTGTGCGCCATCGCCATTACAGACCATGATACGGTAGATGGAACCCTAAACGCCCAGGAATCCGGCATCCCGGAGGGCCTGGAGTTCGTCCCGGGCGTGGAGATTTCCGCGGACATCCCAGCTCCTTTTCCTTCCGGGGGAAGCCTTCATATCCTGGGGTATTTCATCGATCCCCAAGAGCCCGAACTGGAGAGAGCCTTAAAGGTGCTCCAGGACGCCAGGGCCGACAGAAACCCAAAGATCATCAGGAAGCTGCAATCCCTGGGCATGGACGTCACTTTGGCCGAGGCCGAGGAAATTTCCGGCGGCGGCCAGGTGGGACGGCCGCACATCGCCCAGGCCCTGGTCAAAAAGGGATTCGTCAACACCACCCGCGAAGCCTTTGACTACTACCTGGCCAAGGATCAGGCCGCTTATGTAGGGAAATACCGCTTGTCAGCCCAAAGGGCCGTGGAGCTTATCCTAAAATCCGGCGGCCTGCCCGTCTGCGCGCATCCGTTTTCCCTGGAGTTTTCCCCGGACGTCCTGTTCGACTTTTTGAGCCAGCTAAAGGATTGGGGACTGGCCGGGCTGGAGGTGTATTATCCCCAGCACAACCCGGACATGGTGGCCCGTTATTTTGACATGGCCCAAAAGCTGGACCTGCTGATCACCGGCGGTTCGGACTACCACGGCGCCAGCAAGCCGGATATCCAAATGGGAACCGGCAAGGGCGACCTGTTCGTGCCCCTGGAGCTTTATGACCGCCTGTTCGCCTATCACAAGGAAACAGAGGCGCAGGCCGGATGCTTTGAGATTCCGCCGGGAAAAGACCTGGGCTTGCTGGAAGAAGCGCTGGGGTACAATTTCGAAACCCCGGAACTGCTCCTGGAAGCCATGTGCCACAGCTCCTACGTCAACGAACATCCGGATTGCACCTGGACCCATAACGAGCGTTTGGAATTCCTGGGAGACGCCGTCCTGAATCTGGCCGTCAGCGACATGCTCATGTCCAAATACTCCGAAAACAGGGAAGGCGACCTTTCCCGTTTAAGGGCCAGCCTGGTCAACGAAGGCCAGTTGGCGGAAATCGCCAGAAGCCTGGGAATAGGCCAGCATCTGCTTTTGGGTAAGGGCGAGGCCCGGGGCCGTGGGTGGGACAAGAATTCCATCCTGGCGGACAGCCTGGAAGCCGTGTTCGGCGGCATTTACTCGGACTCGGGATACGCCGACGCCTTCAAGGTCATCAAAAACCTCATAGCTCCCTTAATCCCGGAAGAGGTCGCCGTGGCCGCGGCCCAGGATTACAAAACCCGGCTGCAGGAATACGCCCAATCAAAATTGCGGATCACCCCCAGCTACGAGTTGATTCGCGAATTCGGCCCTGACCACGAAAAAACCTTTGTGGCCCAGGCGGCCGTCAACAAGGAATTCACCTCCCAGGGCCGGGGGCGCAGCAAAAAGGCCGCCGAACAAGACGCCGCCCGCGAAGTCCTGATCCTGCTTGGCCAGGAAGACCCCGCATAATCTATTTGCGCGGATCATAAAATGTCTTTGTTTTTTCCAATTGACCGAGAAGGTTATGATGCCCAAATTGATTGCCCATAACGCATAGCACCATACTAAACGGAGCGAGCCATCCAGCCGCTTTTGACATCAGGGGCGTCTCCAAGAATTATCCATGGATGAAGAGGCCAGTTCGAACTTGTAAATGCCCTTATTGATGACGGTCATGAATTCCCTGACGCCGAAAATAACCATCTCCAGGGGGTAGCAAATCCGGTTCAGCCATGTTGATGCGTTGCGGGCCGATAAAAATTGATGAAGGGTGTTAAGCAACTATTACACTGACTGAATTTATGTATCATTTCAAAACCATATAGAGTTAGTCGATTAATCAGGGACGTCCCCAAGAACCCGAAGGGGTTGTCGTGGGCTTTCATTGATTCGGCCTTACAGGACGATTTCCTTTTCAAAGGGGCTTAAAACGAATTCCTTGGCGCAGACCTCTTTCACGCCCTTGATGTCCAGCTCCACCCCCCAACGGAGGGTGATGAGGGTTCCTGAAAAACTGTACGGCGCAACGGGCAGTTTAAACTTGAAGGACCGGTTATCCTGCTGCATGGGCTTGTCAAAGACCAGTTGGTCCTCCACCTGGCTGTCTTCCGTCCCCTTGCCCATGGTGTACCAGAATAAACGCACCCGAGCCGCCTTGGGCCTCTTGTCCAGATACCATGAAACCTGTCCTGTTATGGTTTCTCCCGGCTTGAAGATTGTTCCGCCGTCCAACTGCACGTTCATCATAGTCATAGTGAGGTCCCTTGTTAAAAACGCCCCTCCTGCAGGGGATGGATGCTTATTGTGTAATCGTTTTTGGTGTCGGGCCATTTGGGGATGTCGCAATGGGCCTTCAGCACCCACATGATTTCGTTGTTGCTGCTTTTGAAGGTGTGCATGGTTTCTTCAGGAATTGTAATGCGCCCCTGCCCCCTTTGCATAAATGCGGAGTTGGTCTGCTCCGTAATTTCCGCCTGATAAAAATTATGGGTGTCGGTTATGGTGTCCGTACCCCGCCTGTACGAGGCGGCTTCCGTCCCTGTCAGCGTCAAGGTGAACCGGCTGATTCTGCTTGCGCTGCCTTTGAACTCCCAGCTGAAGGATACCTCGTCCCCTATGCAGATGAAGTCGGAAAACAGGGTGATTGTCAGCTTGGGGTTAAACGCAGCCAGGACGGCGTGAAAAAAACCGAAGATAATGGCGATCCCTATGAGAACGAAAATCGAAATGAAAATCGTAAACCCGATGGACCC
>NZ_FQZU01000049.1 GCF_900142135.1 Desulfatibacillum alkenivorans DSM 16219
GTAGGCGCACAGCTTGCTGTGCTTTTTGGCCGCGCAAAGCGCGACCAGTGCAGGGCAAGCCCTGAATCTACGAATCGAATTTGACCTGAACGGTATAATTAATAGGCCTGCCGCAACATGTATTCACGAAAACGGGGACTCGTCTTGTTGAAATCATGGCGGGGTGTGATCGTTGCTTTATTCAGCAAGATCTTTCATTTTATTCCATCGGTTATATCTTGGAGAGAGAGGGGGGAAGCCGTTGAGGCCTCCCCCTGTTTGATTGTGGAAGCCCTTCCCTGGGGAGGGGGGAATCATGCATCGTGCTTCACCGGCGGATGCATTTCGTCAAACCGGAACATGTTGAACACATGATGCCCGTCATAATCCAGGACGCGCAGGTCGCTGGCTTGCCGCAGGTCATTCATGACGACCGTATAATGCATGCCGTACCGTTCCCGAACCTTTTCCTCGTCCACCTCAAAAGCAATGTACCGTTTAATGCCCTTTGTCTCCAGTTTTTCCACCAGTTGGGGATCATCCAACGACTCATAAGACGTCAAAAGAAGGATGGGTCCCGATCCCGTAAAAAAGATTCCTGCTTTCATAATGCGCCTCCTTTGTTTTGCGGCTGTTCATCCAAATTTCCGAAGTTTTCCGCCGGGAAGGCAGCCCACCTTCCGGACTTTTTCCAAAAACTCCGGAGCCCGGTCCATGAAGCAGGCATAGTGCATTTTTCAGTTTTTAACGGGAGCTTGGAAAAAGAAAAACAAGCGGAGAAACAGATAAAAACAGCATAGAAAAAGAGGCGAATTTCCTTAAAGCGCAGAGGGAGTGCATACCAATAAAATAAGATTCGGGGCGGCTCATGTCAAGAAAACGCCGCCCCGATTTGATCCTATCTTTTCAAGTAGTTCATCAACTCCATGGGGGTGCGGATTTCCACCTGGGCGCCGGCCTGTGTGAGTTCGTCGGCCGTGCGGAATCCCCACAGAGCGCCTACGGCCAGCATATTCGCGTTTTTGGCCGTATGAATGTCCGTGGAGCTGTCTCCCAGGAACACGCATTCCTCGGGATTGAGGGACAGGGATTGGACGATTTCAAAGGCGCCCGCCGGGTCCGGCTTTTTGGGGACTTCAGGCCGCATGCCCAGAACCATTTCAAAGGTTCCGGGGGCGAAGTACTCCTCCACGCACAACAGGGTGTACTCGTGGGGCTTGTTGGACAGGACCGCTTTTCTGACGCCCAGGCCGTCCACGGCGGAAAGCAGGTCGTTCACTCCTTCATAAATGCGGGTTTTAACGTTCCAGTTGCGGCTGTAATCCTCTTTAAAGGCGTCCAGCACCCCAAATACCGCGTCGTCGTCCCGATTGCCTTCCGGCAGGGCGCGGCGAACCAGCATTTCCGCGCCGTCGCCGATAAAGTATTTATACTCGTCCACGGTGTATGTGGGGAAGCCCCGGGCGGCCAGGGCCCGGTTGGCCGAGTCCGCCAGGTCGTCCAGAGTGTTTAACAGGGTTCCGTCCAGGTCGAAAATAACTGCTTTGTATTGCATGCTGCTTCCTATTGGGCTGCGGGAGCCCATAAATAATAAAACCCCATGGGCAGATCGGAGTATCCCATGGGAAAATTGACGTTTACCAGGGCGCCTTTGACGCTGCTTTGGGACCCGGCGATGTTGTACACCGTGTCGTTAGCGATTTTGGACCGGCGATAGACAACCACCTTGGAGTCCTCGGGGATTCCCGCCATTTCCTTGGCCTCATCAATAGCCTGCGGCAGATAGGCCACCTCGTCGATGAGGCCAAGCTCCAGGGCTTTGGAAGCCACAAAGATCCGGGCCGTACGCACTTCCTCCAGAGCTTCCGGGGTGAGGTTGCGATGATCCTTCACGTGCCCCACAAACTGCTCGGCCAGATCGTTGATCACGCCGTCAAGAAGCCGGACTTCCTCGTCCGTGGGTTCGCGGAAGGGTGAGCCCATGTCCTTGTTTCTGCCGGATTTGCTCACGCGCATTCCCACACCGACTTTATCCATCAGGTCTTTAAAGGCGGGCTGCACCATGATGACGCCCACGGAGCCCGTGATGCTTGTGGGGTGGGCCACAATGCGGTCTGCGGGCAGGGACATGTAATATCCGCCGGACGCGGCCACGTTCATGAACACGCACATGACCTTTTTGCCGGTCTTTTCCTTAAACTCCTTAATCTCATGATACAGGATGTCGCTGGCAGTGGCCGTCCCACCGGGGGAGTCCACCTTGATGACCACGGCTTTGACGGCGTCGTCCTCTTCGGCCATGCGAAGCTGGGAAACCACTTCCTGCACCACGCTGGGCTTGGAGGAAAAAAGCTCATTGGAAGGCGTGTCGGAAATGACGCCTGCCACGGTAATCATGAGGACTTTGTCCTTGCCCTCGCCGGAGACGGCGTGCTCCTTCAGCGGATCGGAGGCGTCTTTAAACAGGTTGAAGCTGGGAGAACATCCAGGAAGCAGAAAAACTGTGAGCGCAATCAAAAGAATCAGGAATTTTTTCATAGTGTCTGCTCCATGCATTCTTGGGAAAGCGCGAGAGCCTTCCCGGTTGTAATATTGGGTTGGGATGAAATTCCTAACTATCGGCAAAGGGATTAATCCAGCAGCTTATACAAAATCAAGGCGTCCACATAGCCCAGCTTTTTATGATTGAAAGCCTTGGGCAGCACGCCGATTTCTTCAAAGCCGAGTTTTTTCCATAAGCGGACGGCCACGGTATTGGTGGAGACCACCAGATTGAACTGCATGGCCTTGAACCCCATTTCCCGCGCTTGTTCCTGGGAGTGCTCGCACATGGCACGAGCCAGGCCCTTGCCCCTGGCTTCGGGGGCGGTGATGTAACCGCAATTGCATACATGGGCGCCCAGGCCCGGCTGGTTGGGCTTGATGTAATAGGCGCCGAGGGTCATGCCCTGGTCGTCGGCGACTACAAAGGTTTGCGTCGGATATTCGATCCAGGCGTGATGGGCTTCCTCTTCGGTGATGTCCGGGGAATAGGCGTAAGTCTCCCCCTGCCTGAACACCTCTCCGATTATCTCCCACACCTTGGGCCAGTCTTTATCTTCATATGGACGAATATTCATAGTCCGCACTCCTTTCCGAAAAGGAATTACCACCGGGGTGATTAGAGGTCAAGGCGAGGGTATAAACAAAGAATTAAATATCAATAACACTGGGTTGGTTATATGCTTAATGAGTAATTCGAACAATATGAGGAATGATTTTGTCCAATTCAATGGATGCCCAACAGGCCTTAGCCAGTTGATGCCCCAGGTTTTTCCAGGTTGCATTTATAACCTTAATGCCTCGCTCTTGGAGATTTTCTACAGCAGGAACAAAGTCTGCGTCACTGGACACAAGGACTGCAATATCGTAGGCGTCAGCCCAAGCTAGAGAAAGCATATCAGTGACAATTGCGGAATCAACTCCCTTTTCTATGGATTTA
The DNA here is from genome assembly GCF_900142135.1 of Desulfatibacillum alkenivorans DSM 16219. Taxonomy (GTDB): domain Bacteria; phylum Desulfobacterota; class Desulfobacteria; order Desulfobacterales; family Desulfatibacillaceae; genus Desulfatibacillum; species Desulfatibacillum alkenivorans. The sequence continues at coordinate 3,461 of NZ_FQZU01000049.1, forward strand.
AAAATTTTTTCTCCACATCCAGGGCATCTGTCTATATCACTATTGCATGAGTGGCATCTAAATGATTTCTCGTTTAACTTTCTATCTCTGACAAAAACATTGACTCCTGTTTGTCTGTCTAAAAAACTATCTAACCACCTTTTAAGGTTCACCTCTGCAGGGTTTTTCTTGTTAATGGACGCATACACGTTGGTCCCATCGAATTTGAGCTGAGAAAGGCCTGTAACTTTCTCAGTCTCAGAAACTAGCATAGGCGACAACTGGGTCCAGTCGATACGTTTTTTATTTGTTCTTGTATTTAATTCAATTTGGAAGTTCCAAAAATCTATAAAGATCCTCACTCTTCCAAGCATTCAACCCTCCAAAATAATAAGGGAAGCCGTATGGCTTCCCTGGGCTGTAATACGGGATACCCAATAGGGAACCCGGAGCTTTATATAAATAGGATAAGGTTAACCGTCATAATTGTCAAGAAAAAATATTTGCAACTTTTTGTTTCCTGATTACCCCATAAATAGCTGGGCGCGGAGGGCGGAGGCGGATTCATTGTTCAGGGAGGCCAGGGGCTTGCCGCCTATGGAACGCACGGGCATGACTCCCATGAGGCAGTTGACGGCCCAAACCCATTGGGCGTTCGCCAATTGCCTGACCATGACGGGCTGCCTGCGGATGATATGCCCCTGCTGCTTTAAAAGCCTTTCCACCTGCTTGAAGGCCGTGCCGGGCAGGCGCCAATTGGTGGCCGGGGTGTACCACCCGTTAATGTCATAGGTCAGAAGGTTGGCCGTGCAGGTTTCGGCGACCATGCCGTCCTTATCCAGGATCAGGGCCTCATGGCAGCCGTTGTCGATGGCCTCTTGCTTCGTGGCCATGTAATACAGATAGTTCAGCGTCTTATGCCCGGACAGGGGCGGGGAAAGGCATTGCTCCGGGACGTATAGATCCCAGCCATGGGCGTAGGCGCCGCTGGCCGGGGCCAGATAGTTTTCCGCCAGGGCCATGCAGGTGGGATTGGCTGCATGAGGCAGGCCCAGGCCGGGGGCGCACCCCCGGGTGAGTACGATTTTCAGCCGGGCGAGGCCGTCCTGCAGGTTGTTTTTTCGAATAAGCCTTGTAAGGAGGCTGTTCCACTCCAGACCGCTGTTCCAGGGCAGATTGAAGCGCCGGGCCGACGCCTTTATGCGCTCCAGGTGATCCTCCAGAAATATGGGAGCGCCGTTCTGGGCGCGTATGGTTTCAAACAAGCCGTCGCCGAACAAGAGCCCCCGATCCAGGGGGGATATGCGGGCTTGGGATTCAGGGAGAAACTCTCCGTTAAGCCAGATAATGCGTTCTCTGGGAGCGCACGCGGTTTCCTGTTTGTCGCTCATGGATGGTTCCGGTTTATAGGGATTTCAGCGTTTCCAAAAGGGTGCGGCCCTTGTGGAGGGTTTCCTCAAACTCGTCGGCCGGTTGGGAGTCGAAAACAATGCCGCCGCCCACGGAAAAATAGGCCTTGTCCTTCTTGCGGACAGCCGTGCGGATGGCGATGTTCAGGTCCATGTTTTCGTGCCAGCCCAGATAGCCGATGGATCCAGTATACACATGCCGGACGTGGGGTTCAAGCTCGTCGATGATTTCCATGGACCGGATTTTAGGGCAACCGGTTATGGACCCGCCGGGAAAGGTTCCCCGTAGGATTTCCCCCGGGGTTATGCCCGGCCTCAACTCTCCGGCCACGATGGACACCGCATGATGCACGTTTTCGTATGTTTCCAGCCGGCGATGCTCCGTGACCTTCACGCTTTTTCCCGTGCATATCCTGGAAATATCGTTGCGTAAGAGGTCCACGATCATGGAAAGCTCGGAATGCTCCTTGATGCTGGAAGCCAATTCCTCCTTCATGCGCCGATCTTCCTCCGGCGTCTTGCCCCGGGGCCGGGTGCCTTTGATGGGCCGGGTTTCGATGTACGACCCTTTGCGGTAGAGAAACCGCTCCATGGAAGTGCAAACCACCTGATGGTCTCCGGCGTGGATGAAGGCATAAAAGGGGGCCGGGTTTCTGGCGAACAGCCTCTCCCACAAAGCGAAGGGATTGCCTTCAAAGGAAAACTGAAACCGCTGGGACAGGTTGGCCTGATAGATGTCGCCTTCTTGGATGTAGGCGATGACTTTTTCCACGGCCTGCATGTAGTCTTTGGGATGGAAATTGCTGACCGGAAGGCCGGTTTTCAGATGATCGCCGCCGCATAAATCATGGGACGGGTCCGGGGTCATGGCCGGCAGCCCGGTTTCCAGTTCCAAAAAAGTCAGGGCGCTTTCATGCCGGTCATGCACCAGAATATTGGTGGGGAGAAAAAAGAAAAGGTCGGGCAGGTCCAGATCGTCCTCGGCGGTTTGAGGCAGCTTTTCAATCACGTTTTTCAGTTCATATGCCGCGTAACCAGCCAGGCCTCCGGCAAAGGGGAGGGCGCCCAGATCAAAATCCGGGGCGAATGATTGGATCAGGCGGTCCAGTTCGGCCAGGGGCTCCCCTTCCCAGGACGTTTTACCCTGCGCCGTCTCCAACACGATTTTACGGCCGAATGATTTCAGGCAGCACGCCGGCTCGGAAAAGGCCATGGAATAGCGGGAGCAATCCAGATCGCCGCCGCTCAGAAGCACGGCGCTGTATCCGGTTTTGCCCATCTCCCGGGCCAGATTCAGAAAAGCGGCGTCGGAGCCGCTGGATGTTTTGCAATCTTTTATAGCGACTGTGCGGCTTGGAAAATCAGGCGAAGACATGGACTTCCCCCTGGGCGCGGGGATAACGCTCTAACCCCGTCGGCGGGATTTTCACTCCCCCGCAGGCCTGACTCAGAAAATTGGCGGCCATTTCCAGCCCGAATTCAGTCATGAAGGATTCCAGGTGAAACTGCACGCCGTGGACAGGATGGACCCGATGCCTGACGCCCATGATTACCCCGTCGTCTGAAATGGCCGTCACCTCCAGTTCATGAGAGTGAACGTCCACGCACAGGGAGTGATACCGGGCTGCCCGAAACGGGGAGGGCAGGCCCTGGAACACGCCTATGCCCTTGTGGCTGACCATGGAGCATTTGCCGTGGACGCACACCGGCGCTTTGGGAGTGCGGCCTCCGTAAACTTCGTTGATTACCTGCATGCCCAGGCACACGCCTAATATGGGAACCCGGGGGCCGAAATGGCGCACCACTTCCTTGCTCACGCCTGCGTGGGACGGGGTTTTGGGGCCGGGCGATATGCAAATGGCGTCGGGATTGCGCTGTTCGATATGGGACAGGCTGGTTTCGTCGTGGCGGTAGACCTCCACCTGGACGTCGAATTCGTAAAAAAGCTGCACCAGGTTGAAGGTGAACGAGTCGTAATTGTCAATCATCACCAGCCGCATAGCTTCGTAAAACTCCATAATCTTAAATGGTTATTTAAGTTTTGTGGAGCGGCTCATAAAAAAAAGCCATTCCGCCTCTACGAGTCGGGATGGCTTTCACCTGACATAACTCACCAAAATCTATGCCACAGGGCGCACGGGGAGTCAAGGAAAGATGCGCGGAATCAGTATGACATCCGGGCGTCTGAGGCATTTTGTTGGGTTTCGCGAGCTCAGCCCAACGGCTCGTTCCCATGCTGTCAGCCATTGTCGCGCAGTTGTTTTTTTGCGACAAGGGCCGTGCGCGTGGGAATGCATATTGTAACATCCTGAAACCATGCAGTTTTCAATAATTTCTTTCGTTGAAATCAGGTTTTGTATTCATTCCACAGGGAAGCGCGTCGAAAACGATTACGCGTTAATGCTTCGTATCCTCGACTGCACGGTTTAGGCGCATTTTGTTTGGGTTTCTCAAGCTCAATCCCTTTTAGGATTTTCCCCAGAACAGGTCTTGGCCGATCGTTGAAATTTATTGTTGACAAGAGGGAATTGACTGTATAGTTACAATAACTAATCATTTATTACTCATTATCTCTTGGGGTGTAGAAGGCGCTGAATATCCGTCTCATTGATTATAGTTTATTAATCTGTTTTAATTGTATAATAATTATAAAATCCCGCCTGAAAAGGGCTGCGGAAAATTATACTATTGACTGTAAGGTCAATGACTAATTGACTTGAAAGTCAATTAAACGTCAACCCTAACCCTTAAGGAGGCGCACCATGAAAAAAGTCCTTGCCGCGACGTTAATGCTGCTCCTGGCCTCGCCCGTTTATCTTTGGGCCATGGCTCCCAGCCCGCCGGACCCGCCGGAAACAGGCTACGGATCGTCCCAGTTTTACATCACGGATTCTTATACTGAGTATGAAATGGGCGACTCCGGCGACGGAGAACGGGTTTGGTGGTATGTGCCCGAGGTCCTTAAAAACGGAGACAGCGCTCCGGTGGTGATTTTTCTCCACGGCTTTTTGATGGTGGCGCCGGACATCTACATGGGCCACATCGAGCATTTATGCAGCCAGGGCTATATTGTCATCTTCCCCCAGTTCAACAAAGGCGGGATCAGCGGCGTGCTCCAGGACATGATGCTGAACGCCGACCAGAACGACTTTTTGACAAGGGCCATTGACGCAACCAATCTGGCCCTGTCGCAATTGGGGGATATTGCGGAAACCGATGACATGGTCCTTTACGGACACTCGGTGGGAGGCCTCATGGCCTTATGCTGGGCCGGGTTTGACGGCCCTGCAGTCCAAAGGGTGGTATTGGCCAGCCCCTGCCTGGATAACACGGAAGCCATGCCGTCCTTTGTCAGCGGCATGATGGAAGGCCTGATTACCAATCTGGATTACGAAGCCCTCGCTCCAGCGACCCAATGCCCCGTGACCATCCTTTGGGGCAATGACGACGCCCTGGCCACGGCAGCCCAGATGGAAAGCGTCATCGGCGCCCTGCCCAGCGCCTCGAGCATTCGTCTATACACCGCTTTTTCCGATGACCATGGAGATCCTGAAATCATTGCCGACCATATGGCCTGCGCTCAGGACGACGGGTGGATGCCCTCCCTGCTCATGGACATGTTCGGCGGGGACTGCGAAGAGGATTCTTTGGATTACCGCTATTTTTACGCGGGCCTGGACCAGGCCCTGGACGGCCTCATCGACATGACTTTTGACATGGGCGCCTGGAGCGACGGCGAGCCGGTCCTCCCCATAATCGAAGGCCTGCCCTAAACCTGTCCTTCCATAAAAAACCAAACCCGGGATGGGCGCCGCCTGTTCCGGGTTTATTGTTCCATGGGCTAAAGGGTGGGCTTTGATGCCTTTTTTACCTTTCGGTGATCGCCAGCTTAACCGCCAAACCCAAAAACACGGTTCCGGCGACCCTATTCAGGATTTTGTTCACTTTGGGGGATTTGGTGAGGATTTCCCCGATGCTTCCCGACAGCAGGGCGATGCTTCCGAAAACCGGTATGGCCGCCAGGATGAACAGGCTCCCCAGGAGAAAAATCTGGACGCCCACCGGCCCTCTTGCGGGATCGGCGAACTGGGGAAGAAAGGCCAGGAAAAACAGGGACACCTTGGGGTTGGTGACGTTCATGAAAATGCCTCGGAAGTACAACTTGCGCAGGCTGAGTTGGAGCGGGTCGGCGGTCAGATCGACCGACGACGAGGTTCTGAAAGCCTGCCAGGCCAGATAAAGCAGGTAGCCCGCGCCAAGGAATTTTAGGACCGAGAAGGCCACGGCCGAGTTCTGGATGAACACGGCAATTCCCAGGGCCACCGCCGTGGTGTGGAAGATCACCCCCGTGCACAGGCCGAAGGTGACGGCTACGCCCGCCTTTTTGCCGTTTATGGCGGATTGGGTGAGCACGAAGATGTTATCCGGCCCCGGCGCCAGGGCCAGAAGCAGGGACGCAATAAAAAACGGGATGATGGATTCGAGGCCTATCAATTGTTATCCTTTCTTTATTGTTTGCTTTCAGGCGCGTCCAAACTGGATTCGCTCCAGCCCATAAGGGCGAAGACGCCGTGCCAGCAATAATCCAGGCGAACGGGCGTTCCTCGGGATCCGTTAATGCCTTTGCGAAAGGCGCCTGCCAGGGAAACCGGGCACCCGAACTTTGCCGCATCCTCTTGGGTGTACTGGCATTGAATCAAATAAACCCGCACAAGGTTCAGGCGGGGCTCCCAACGGCGAATCCAGCCCCGGTAAGGCGTGTCCGGCGTGCTCACGAACAGGTCGTAAATGGCCTGCAACCCTTCCAGGCGCACGGCTGTTCCCGCGGAAACTCCCTGAGCGTTTCGGAAGGCCCCGTGTTCGTTATTTCCCGGCTCCAGGATTTGCCCTTTCATCTCCTCGTTTCCGTAGGAAAAAATCAAAGGGATCAGGCTTTTTCGAGTATGCGGCCCCTGCTTCTCCGCCAGGTGGATCTTGATTTCGATCCTGTCCTGGCGCATGCCAAGAGCCCGGCGCTCGTCAAACAGGGGCTTGCCTTCCAGCCGGGAGAGGATCTCCGCCTGTTCGGCCTTGAGGGCTTGCAGCATTTCTTCATGCGCCTGAGCCAGAATTTTGTCGTCCGCGAATTTGTAGGCTTGCCCTATGCCCAGCAGGCTCCAGTGATCGAAACCGCTTTGATGTCCTTCATAGGCGTCCCAAACCCATTCCATGGCCAGATAATTGATTAACCGGTTTATCGTTTGAGGAGCGTCCTCTTCCGGGAAAGCATCCTGGGCCGCGGCCAGGGCGGCCAGCGCCTGGCCCTGGTCGTTCATGATGCGCATTTCCGAGAAACGGGCCTCGCCCCCGTTAATCAGGCAGAGGCTTTTTACGGACCCGTCGCTGGTTTGCAGGCATTTAAGGTATTGGCGAAGATCCCGGATTGTCTGCGTGTGTGCGGTTGTCTTGGCGGCTTTATCCAGCTGGATCAGGGCCATGAGCGCCATGGCGCACTCTCCCGTGTCCGCCAGGAGGCTTTGGGGATTGTCTTTATACGGGCTCGCCGGAACGCGGAACTCTTGGCCGTCAATCTTCACCGCGGCCAACCGGGCCAGGGAGGCCCTGGCTGCTTTTTGTGCGGCTTCCAGATATTTTGCGTCACCAGGGGCTTCATAAATCCTGAGCAGGGAAAGCACGGCGCCCCAGTGTTCATTCCAATTGTATCCAGGCTGCTCCTTGCAATCCAAGGGCGTATAATCATAAACAAAGCGGCCGTCGTCCTTTTGGACGGAGCACATATAATCCCCGGCGGCGACGGCTTTTTCAAGCCGGAGGCCGGCGGTCATAGGGCCTGAAGCGCTGCCGGAAGCAGTTAAAAAGCAGAGCAGAAGAAAAATCGCCAGAGCGGCTTTGCATAGGATGCGCATAAAAAGACTCTCTCCGGTTCCCCAAGAATTTCGGCGTCAAACAAATGTCCCGGCAAAGTTACCACGGAACCGGCTTACTGCCAAGTTGCTTTCAAATTTGCGTTCCGCTAAACTAGGAATGCTGGCATAAGACAGGAAATGGGCAAACCTAAGATAGACCTCAGCGCCGGCCTAGTCCGTCATCCCCGCGAACGCGGGGACCCAGTGTCTTTGTAGCTCCTCAATTTCTCTGAGGATACTGGATTCCTGATGGAGGCGATAGAGAATGACGAATTTTTAAACACGTTTGTTTTTGCGCGAAGCGCCATTTTACAGTTTTGATCCAACTTTTTAGCTGCGTTGCGGCGGATAGATCATAACTTGGCCGCCGGAGACAGGTATTTTTATCGTTTATTTAATGGGTTACTGCTCAAACGTCAAACGTAGATTTGACCCCATTTCATTTGCTGTTTTTAAAAAATCGTGCGGTTTGGGGATGTAAAAGAGAGGCTGCGGAAAGGAAGAAGAGCAGGGCGTTGGCGCCGGAGAATAGGGCGTTAGGATCGCCTGAAAAGGCCTGCTCTCCAAGCACGGCGGCCATAATCAGGTGATACGCTGCGCATAACAGGCGGCCAATGTTTCTGTTCGATAAGATCAGCATGCCGAAAAGCCCGGCAAAGGTGATATGAATGATGGAGACGGTCCCGAACAGCACGGCCTGAAGGGCGAAAAAGGCCGCCCAGGCGGCCAGGAAAAGCCCCATGGCGGCTTTGACCGTCCCGGGCAGTTGGGAGAATTTGGGCCTATTTGTGGGCTGCATAGCGTTTTCTCACAAACGCGGCGAAGGAGGCTGCGGTTTCCTGATCCAGGCAATCCGGCTTATCCTGGATGAACTTTTTCAGTTCTCCGTTGGTCAATACGGCGATTCCGCCGCTTTCTTTGATTTCGCCGCTGTTTACCTCCGGTACTAATAACACCGGCCTGGGCATCAACTCCAATTTAAAATACTTTTTCAGAACGATGGAAATCAAGTGGCAAATGCGCCATGTGTTGCCGGTCAGGGTTTCCAGAGTATCCTCCCCGCAATACAGGACGCCGTTCTTTTCCGCAATTTCTCCGTTTTTTCTCACCTTGGATATGACGAAAATTCCTTGCCGGGAAATCACCAGATGCTCCACCCGGAACAGTTCCAGGATGAACCCGTGAAACACATAGGCGTCGTCATCCAGGCCGTTGAGTGCATCGGCTGCGGCCTGATCCTGGGAGAGATTGCGTTCAAGGGTTTTAGGGGAGACGATTCTTTGAAAGCCCATGGGGTTGATCCTGGAATACACAAAGACCAGGACCAGGGCGATTCCCGCGCCCACGGCCAGGCTGGCGAGGATTTCGGATTTCACGTCCGCGCCGGGATCGAACATGAGCGCGGCGGTCAGGACGGCCATGCCCAGCATGATCAACAGGCCGGAAAGGTCTTTTTTGATGCTTTGTCTGGTTGGATATCCGATGACTTGGGCCATGGTTTTTTTCCTTTTTTGGGAATGGCGCCCCTCCCGCCTGGGGGACGGCGGGAAGGGCTGGGGTGCAGGCGCTAATGACGACTTCCTTTTTGATGCATTTTAGCGGGAATCTTGGGGGATTGCAAAAATGCCCCGGCATGGCGGCCGGAAATCGTCTTTATTCGCCTAAAGGAGATCTATGTATATAATGGTGCGGCCGGCGGGCCGCACCATTTATTATTTTATGCAGCCAGCTTTTCCTCGGAGCTTTTCACCTCAGCCAGTTTTTTGGCCGGAGGATTGCCGGGGAATACCGGTTCTTCCTGCATGTAGGCGTATTTCTTGTCGCTGCCAAGGTAGATCAGCAGGCACAGCAGGATGGCGGCGCCAAGGCCCCAGGCCGCGCCGCGGGTGGCCAGGATGGCGCCGGACACGCCGGCGATGCCCAGGTCGTTGAACGATCGGGCCTTAAGCACGCCCACGCGCACGCTCACGTATCCCTGGATGAGCATGGTCGAAGCCAGGCCCACGCCCAGGATGGGCTTGACCGAGGAGGCAATGGGGGCCAGGAAGTAGCCGGTCCAGGTTCCCATGCGGAAGGACGCCGCGCCGCCGGTGATGGAATCCATGGCTTCGGGGCCGTGCTTGTATCTCTCACAGATAACCACTTGCATGGCCGCCCAAAGGGGGCCGCACATGGAGATGTCCGGGCCGATGACGCTCATGATGGTGTTGCGTGCGCCGAAGATGATATGGGAGCGATTGGGGTTGTAGTCGATTTCTTCATCCGGGCGGTATTTCTGGGCGTCTTCAAGCAAAGCCTGGGTCTGGATGACGTCGCCGAATATTACGATGTAGGCCGAAATCACCATGGGCAGGCCGGTCAGGAACATGGAGAGCGGGGGCACGGGAATCGAGCCCAGCATGGTGAAATCGCGGAAGAGGCCTGCAAAGTCGGGCCTGGTGAAAATGTCGCTGCTGTAAGTGGGCCAGGAAAGCTCGCCCAAAAGAGGGCCGACAAAGATTGCCAGTGCCAGGGCGGGCATCATGCCCAGGTTTGCAAGATAATAAAGCGCTTTGTTTTTGTTGCGAATCCGTTTGAAGTGTTCGGAGAATAAGAGGTAGAAGGCGATGCCGATGCAGATGGTGACGGTCCAGGGGAAGCTGTCAAAGCTTTTGAGGCCTTCGCCCGGCTTGAACACCAGCATGACGGCCGAAAATCCCGCGCCCAAAAGAATGCCCGACTGGACCGCGTTGGGAATCAGTTTGACCACTTTTCTGGCCAGGCCTGTCGCGCCGATGAGGATGCAGAAAAGCCCGAAGGTCAGCTGAAAGGCTATGAGGGCCTGCATGCGCTCCACCCCGGGCGCAAAGGTTTCCACGTAGGCGATCAATAACGGAATGGCCGGCGTCACCCACCCTGGGACCACAGGATCTCCAAAGGTTACATGGGCCAGGTACAGGGTGCCGTTAAAAATGACGATGGCCAGGGCGATTTCAAAGGACATGCCCAGCTTGCCGGTCAACACCGGAATGATGGCCATGCACACCGTACACATAAGCAGGCCCTGCAAATAGTCGGGAAACTCAAACCGGTAATGGATAAAGGGAAGGCGCAAGGTCAGCGGTCCCATAGGGATGCCGGGCTGTATGCCTCCATGCTCTCGTTTTATGCTCATCTCAACTCTCCTCCATGTTCTATATGGTATTTTCGGACGGATAAGCGCCTGACTTGACAGTCTTTTGCGGAAAAAAGGCGCACCGCTGGCGATGACGGCCGACTTTTTCGACCGATCAGGTTTAACGCGTATCCGTTTTGGCTTATGACGCTTGGGCGTATTGCTTCAGAAAGTTCTGCCGGGCTTCGTGGGGCCAGTACCTTTTACGATGCTCTTCAGGCATAGGCCGCAACAGCGGATTCTCCTTCAGGTAGATGTTTTCGAACTCGGCGCGCAAGTCCTCCCGGAAGTCGGGGTGCGCGATGTTGATCAGCGCTTTGGCGCGCTCGGATACGGACTTGCCTCGCAGGTCGGCCACGCCGTATTCCGTGACGATATAATGCACGTCGGTGCGGGCCGTGGTGACGCAGGCGCCGGGATCGATCCTGGGGACCACGCGGGAGATTTTTCCTTTGGCCGCCGTGGAGTGGAAGGCCAGGATGCTGCGTCCACCCTTGCTCATGGCTGCTCCGCGCACGAAATCCACCTGGCCGCCTGTTCCGGAGTACTGCTTGTGCCCGATGGTGTCGGAGACCACCTGGCCGTTGAAGTCCACCTGCAGGGCGGAGTTGACGCTGACCATGTTGTCGTTTTGGGCGATCACGGCCGGGTTGTTAGTGTAATCCACGGGAAACATCATGACCATGGGATTGTTGTGCACGAACTTGTACAGCCTTTCCGTGCCCATGAAAAAGGTGGCAACCATTTTGCCGTTATGCAGGTTCTTTTTGGCGCAGGTGATTACGCCCGACTCCACCAGATCCACCACGCCGTCGGAAAACATTTCGGTGTGGACGCCCAGGTCCTTCTTGTCCTTCAAAAAGCCCAGGATGGAATCCGGAACCGCGCCGATGCCCAGTTGCAGGCAGTCGCCGTCCTTGATCAACTCCGCAATGTGACCGCCGATCGCCTCGTCCGTAGGAGTGATTTTCGGCAGGGGGAGCGTGATTGGCTTGGCGTTGGTTTCCACGATAAAATCGATGTCGGAAACATGGATGAAGGCGTCGCCCAGAGTCCTGGGCATGTGGGGCGTTACTTCCGCAATGACCAGCCTGGAGCTTTCGGCCGCGGGCTTGGTGTAGTCCACGGAAATGCCGAAGGAGCAATAGCCGTGCTCGTCCGGCGGGCTGATCATGCAAAGGGTTACGTCCGCGGGTAGAATGTTGTCGGTGAACAGCCGGGGTATTTGGCTGAAGTGGCAGGGGGTGAAGATGCCCCGACCCTGGTTGACCGCAGGCCGGCTGGTGGCGCCGGCGAACAGGGAGTTGTGGAAAAAATGCGCGGCGTTTTCCTCCGAGCAATATTCCGAAGGCCCCATGGAGACCATGTGTACCAGTTCAACGCCCGTGTACTGCTCTTTGCCGGCCACCATGGCCGTAAGCAGGGTTTCGGGGGAGCCGCAGGCATGGCCCACCACCACCCGGTCGCCTGACTGAATCTGCGCGACCGCTTCTGAGGCTGAAACGCATTTTTTATTGTATAGCTCTTGCCAGTTCATGTGTTGTTCCCATTATCCAGCATTATAAGTGTTTCCGCCATGCGCTCCAGGTCTTCTTCTTGAGAAGCCAAGTGCACTGTCTTATCCTTAAAAGGCTCGGTTTCCGCACAGGCCGACTCGCAGCCCACCACCACCAGGACATGTTCGGCCCGGGGATCGTCGTAGGATACGAGCCGAACATGCTTGGCGATTTTTTCTTTAAGGCGGCTCACGAATTCCACCCGGTCGTAGCGGGGTGTGCACCCCCCGCAGTATTTGAGCCCTACAAAAACCAAGTGTTATTCCTCTTCTTTAATGCCGCAAAGCTGCTTGGCCGCCTTTTGCTTTTGGGCCATGTTGACCTGTCTGGAAATCATGATGCGCTGGGCCTGGGGAGATCCGGCGCCGTGCATGGACTCGGTAAGATAGCCCACAGCCGCCGTACCCAGGGTGATGTTTTCGATCAGGCGCAGCATGCGGTTTCTGTTTTCCGTGCTGATGCCTTCGCAGGTCTTGTAGTATTTGGTCAGCCATTCTCCCACTTCCGGAGACTTGAAATCGTCCTCCGATGGCAGGGTCACCATGAGGCCGCCGGCGATGTCCTGGGCGAGCCGTGCGATTTCGTAAGGAAAGCGCGTGACGTTCTGCTTGCACACATTGGCCAGAAGCGTGTTGACCAGATAGGTTCCGCTGGGCTGCTTGCCGCCTTCGCAGGCGCAGGCCACGGAGCCGCAGAACAGGGTCTCGTTCAGGTGGTTCATTTCAATGATTTTGTCTTTGACGTGGGAGGCCTTGGCCGCGCCGTTGTATTCGGCGATGGTCTGGGTCGCGCCGATCAGCACGTCGCCCACGCCGGCCTTGCAGGCGTAGCTTTGACGATGGTACGAGGCAAAGTTTTCCACCAGTTGTCCGGCGAATTCAAACTCCTTGTACATGAAAACGCGTTCCCAGGGCACGAACACGTCGTCGAACACCACCAGGGCTTCGTGGCCGCCGAAAAGGCTGTTGCCGCGGTCAATTTTTCCCGCTTCCAGCTTCCGGGTGTCGCAGGACTGGCGCCCCATGATGTAAGTGATGCCTTCCGCGTCCGCGGGTAAGGCGAAGGAAACCGCGTATTCCGCGTCCGCTTCGCGCATGGAAATGGTGGGCATGACAATGATTTCGTGGGAGTTCACGGCGCCGGTCTGATGAGCCTTGGCGCCGCGCACCACAATGCCGTCTTCCTTTTCTTCCACCACGTGGAGGAACATGTCGGGATCAGGCTGCTTGTGCGGGGGCAGGGAGCGGTCTCCCTTGGGATCGGTCATGGCGCCGTCGCAGGTCAGGTCGTTTTCCTGCACGTAGGCCAGATATTTCAAAAAGCGTTTATTATACTCGGTTCCCAGCTTCTGATCGATGTCGTAGGTGACGATGGAAAGAGCGTTCATGGCGTCCATACCCACGCAGCGCTGGAAACAGCACCCGGTGAGAGAGCCCAGCAGGCGGCCCATTTTGGTCTTCTTGACCAAGTCGTCCGTGCTCTGGTGAATGTGGGTGAAGCGGTTGATTTTTTTGCCGGAGATGTGTGACGTGGCCGTCATCAGGTCTTCGTACTCAGGTTGATGGGCCAGTTCGTAAGTCAACTTGACCGCGTTCATGGACGGCCGGATGATGGGATCGTCCACCACGTTCTCCACCTTTTTTCCAAACTGGTACACCTGCAGATTGAGTTTGCGCAAACTTGCTTCGTATTGTTCGCCAGTCATCATGGCCATGGGGGTGTCCTCCAAAGCTAAAGATTAAAAAACAATGTGTGCGTATAGCTTGACTCTACAATATTATTGTAACACATTGTATATATGTAAAGAATTATTTTGACAAGATGCCTTCTCGTCCGCCTGCCCCCGTATAAAGCAAAGGCGGCGCCAGCGTGGAAAAATACGTGGCCGTCATAGGGAAAATATGGGGGACGGATCCTTTCATTTATTTTTAACTCATTAAAAATAAAATGAAAAACTAACCGTTAACAAAAAACTAGTTTTTTTTGCAGGGGTGATAATAGGGGCGGGGGCCTTCTTTCAAACAAAGCCGGCTTGATGCATTTTTGCATCGAAAATCAGAACCCAAAGCCGGAATGTTTTGGAAAAACGGCGCAGGGATGTTTTTGATGTCCTATTGCATCGATGCATTTGTGCATTGGCCGGGGTGCGTCATTCCGCATCGGCGCCCAAGGAGCATGGCGCCGTAGTTTCGTTTTTAAGAAGGTTGACGGGCTTTGGCCTTGTCCAGGACCGCACGGATGGTCTGGGCCAGTTCGGACTTGACAATAGGCTTCATGAGAAAGCCTTTGACTCCCAGGGTCCGGGCCGTCTCCTGATTGATTTTTTCGCTGAATCCGGTGCAGAGAATCACGGGAATGTCCGGCCGGATCGCCAGCATGGCTTTGATGATTTGCTCTCCGGTCATGTTGGGCATGGTCATGTCCGTCATTACCAGGTCGAAGTCCTGGGGGTCCGCCTGAAAGGCTTCCAGGGCCTGGGGGCTTTTGTTAAAGGCGGTCACCTTGTATCCTATGCGCTGCAGGACCTGGCGCTCCAAATGGATGATGGACGCTTCGTCGTCCACCAGCAGGATGTGCTCCGTACCTTCCAGGGGCCTGTCCGGCATGCTGTTTTTTGGGGTTTGGGAGGCGTCGATGATGAGGGGCAGGTACACGTTTACCGTGGTTCCTTTTCCCGGTTCGCTGTATAGGCGTATGTCCCCTTTGTGGTCTTTCACGATTCCATGGACCAGGGCCATGCCCAGGCCGGTTCCCTTGCCCTGTTTTTTGGTGGTGAAGTAGGGCTCAAATATTTTCTGCATGATGCTGGGCTCTATGCCCACGCCGTTATCGCAAACGGAAAGGACGACGTATTTTCCCGGGGCCAGGGCCTTGCTCCACAGGTCGTCCAAAGCCAATTCCGTTTCCTTGAGGCTTACCGAAATCGTGCCGCTTATGTCCTCAACAGCGTGAAAGGCGTTGGTGACCAGGTTCATGACGATCTGATGCATTTGGGTGGGATCGGCCAAAATCCAGCCGCAATCCTTCCGGATGTCCTGCTGGATTTCCACATTGACGGGGATGCTCGCCCGGCTGAGTTTGAGGGCTTCCCCCACGATGTCCTGGAGCCGGATGGGGCTTTTTTCCTGCTCCGCCTGCCTGCTAAAGGCCAGGATTTGCTTCACCAGATCGCTGCCCCGCCTGCCTGCGGAAAAAATCTCCTCAGCGTATTCATGCTCCGGGCTTTCCGGGTCAAGATCTTCCAAGAGGAGTTCCGACATGCCTACAATGGGGAACAACAGGTTATTGAAGTCATGCGCTATCCCCCCTGCCAGGGCGCCGATGGCCTCCAGCTTTTGGATCTGCTGGAGTTGCCTTTCCATGGCGTTTTTTTCCATTTCGTACAAATGCCTGTGAAGGGCCAGGGCGTAAATTTCGGAAAGCCTTTCGATGGCTTTCATGTCTTTTTCCGTGTATCCGTCCTCTGCATTGGCCAGGGCGATCAAACCCACCAGCACCCCTCCCATGATGACCGGAACGCCCAAAAAGTTTTTAATGGGTATATGCCCTTCGGGCACTCCTGAAGCCCCGGGATGCTCCGCAGGCCGGTTCGTGAACACCGGTTTTCGGGTATTCAACGGAACGCCGAACAAGGTGGGGTATTTTCCGTCCCGGCCGATGGGAAAAGTAATGGACTTGTTCTCCACCCGGCATTGGCCTTTAAACATATCCGTTAAGGTGTGGGCCTCCATATCCCGGGTGTTTTTGTCAATGGAAGCCGCAAAGCCGTGTTGGCTATTGGTGAGGCTAAGCGCATACTCCAGAGCGATATCGCTGACTTTTTTTATGTCATATTCCTGGGACATGAGTTCGCGGGAAATGTCGGCCCTGGCCGTGTTCAGCCTAAGCTCCCACTTGAGCGCCGCTTCGGACTGCTCCCGGTCGGAAATATCCCGAAAATTCATGAGAACCCCCTGGATGGAGGAGTCTTGCGTCATGTCCGTGGCAATGACTTCAATGGGTTTGTATTGATTGTCTTTGCACAGGTACCGGCACTTGAGAGGCCTGACTTTAAGATTCTCCGCAATGACCTTGATGAATTCCTCTTGGATTTTCCGTTTGTCGTCGGGATGGACCCGCTCCAGGCCATAGGTCCCCACGACTTCGTCCGGCTTCCAGCCAAACCATTTTTCCATGTTCGGGCTGACGTACTGCATTTTTCCCTGGGGACCTATGACCACAATGACGTCCGAAATGTTGGAGATCATTTCATGGCGCTGTTTTTCACTGTCGAACAGGTCCATTCTGGCTTTGCGGAAGTAAACCATCAACATGCCCAAAGCCACGGCGAATTCCAGGGTGGCGCCTATAAGATACCCGTATGGGGCGAACCATTCCACCGGACGCAGGAACGGATAGTCGGCCTTGTGCAACCCCCAAATAATGAAGAGCCAGCCGGTAAAAGCCATTTCCGGCCCTTTGAGGCCGTCTGACTTGATAAAGCATATGCCCGTCCAAATGTAGACTACCGCCAAAAAGGTGAATGTTGGAAGAGACATAACCAGGAAGGAGAATTTCAAAACGATGCTGCTAATAATCCATAAGAAGCCGGCCGCGCCCAGGTATGCAAAAATCTTGGGGAAAGGCCTTTTTGCAAATAAATATGCGCCCCATAACAGCAGGATTCCGCTGACCAGGCTGGCCGTTTGATTTAGTATTAATAGAAAACTGCTATTGCAGCCGTTAATAATGAAAAGCATGACGGCGTATCGCAGCAAGTACACCAGCCAGCTTACGGTCCACACCGCCATATAGTTTTTGCGATCCTGGAAATACAGATAGCAAAACACAAAAAAAAGCAGCGCAGTGCCGACTAATGAGGCTACAATGCTGGGCGCCAGCCATTCCATGGGCGGTTCCTTGACGAGCGGTGGTTATCTTATTTTGGGCGAATCGACGCCCGCCCCGGTTTGGGCAAACAGTCAGGAAAAGATGATGCAAAATGCGTGCAATAATTTTTTTTAAAAGGAGGCTGCTTTTGATCTGTAAAAAAATATTAATCAATTAAGGCCGGTTATGCGTCTTTTCTTGACGCGAAGCATAAACGGTCTTTCCCCTCCATCCTGCACAACGGCGAGGCTCGGAGCGGGGGATGGGTTTTATTTGACGCGCACCTGAAAGTAAATGGTGCAACTGGGATCGTCCGGTCCCGAAGCGGCGAAGGCCCCCTTGGGGCTTACACGCAGGCGCCGGACCTGATCGTCGAATCCGTCGGCGTCCCCGGAGGGCACGTATGAGAAGTCCGTCCCCGTGGTGTATTCCGAAAAATCCACATCGTCCGTGGTGCTGGCCAGGCTGGTGAATGTATATGTCAGGCCGCAGGGAGGCGTTCCCGAGCTGCAGCTGAATTGAATCGGGCCGGAGCCTGAGCCTCCCAAATCGCCCACAAAGAGTTCGATGTTGGAGTCAATGGGGTCCGTCATGACAAAGGAATTTGCGTCTGCAGCGCCTCCGAAATTAGTCACAAGCACGGAATACATGACGTAGGCCCCTGGGATGGCCTTGGGATTGGTGGTGTTGTTATAGGGATCGTACACCGTCTGGGCGGTTTTAAGCACCGTGAAGTCCGGGGGCAGGTAGACCCTGAACTGGGTTGTTGCCACATCGCTTACCAGGCCTTCCGTTCCTTCGTCGGCGGTCACCCGAATCGTATACAGATCCGGGTCCGTAGCTGATGTGATGGGAATTTCCCATTCAAAGGTTCTCGTTCCAGCAGTGTTGGCTACATCCGTAGTCACTGGCGAGGCATCCTCGTAGACGATATTCGATGATGAGTCGAGAATTGCCAGAGAGGCGCTGGCGATGTCCTCATAGCCAAAGGGGTCGGATACCACAGCCCGAATGTAGATGGAACCGGGCGTGGAAGCGTCATACGTTGTAATTACCGACCCGCCTCCGGAAGCATAATCGTCGTCATAGACGTTCAGGCTGTCTATTGCAATGACCGTGGTGGTCGTCAGGTCCAAGTAGGATATATCGGGATCGGTTCCATCTTCCTCAGACCATATGGTAACACGCTCGTTTGCACTGCCTGAACGGTTGTATACCTGAAGCCTGAGACCGTCCCCGGAATATAGTGTGGTGGTTGTGCTAGGAGTGATTGTAAAAACGTACTGCTGTTTTCCGTCGATGGTTACACTCTGGTCAACATCTCCAATCAAACTGAAGTTATCGTCATATAACCTGATTGTCAGGTCGCGGGTTCTCCCAGGACCGCCTTCGGACAAGACTAGATATACGACCTGAGGAACTCCGCCGGGAATCACCAATGTCCTGGTGAGATTGGGGGACAATGCCCAGGTGCCGGTCTGATAGTTGCCATTGACTGTAAATTCCGAGTCGCCGCCTGCCGTAGGATCTCTGGTCAATATCCTGGGGTCTCCATAATTTTGCCACCAGGAATCATTCCCTCTTACATAGAGAGGTTTGTTTCCCGCGGACGGCCTGACCACGGTAGTGGAGTCCGTATCCGTGTTGTTGGTTTGATTCGTATCCGAGGAAATGCCGGTGACTGCGGCCGAGTTGACCACCGTACCCAAAGCCGACGGCTGGACGAACACTTCGATTTCCAGGTCGTCCAAAGACCCGCCACCTGCCAGGGGGCCCGCGTGTACAAAGGTGTAATCCTGGCCGGAAGAAGCGGACAAGGACCATCCCGTTCCTGAGTGGCTCGAATAGTTTAGCCCGGCAGGCAGGGTGTCCACCACATATATGGGGCCGGCTTCGGCGTTGGAGCTGTTGTTGTCCACCTCGATGGTGTAAGTCCCGTTGGTGCTGACCGTGAAGTTTCCTGTGTGGCTTTTGGTGATTTCCAGGTCCACGTTATCCGTCACCGTGGTGGGATCCGTGTCTGTGTTGTTGCCCGGGTCCGTATCCGTGGAACTGCTGGAGACCGTGGCCGTGTTGGTGAAGGTTCCGATGGTCCCGGAAGCGGGCGTCACAT
Source organism: Desulfatibacillum alkenivorans DSM 16219 (assembly GCF_900142135.1). Lineage (GTDB taxonomy): Bacteria > Desulfobacterota > Desulfobacteria > Desulfobacterales > Desulfatibacillaceae > Desulfatibacillum > Desulfatibacillum alkenivorans. The sequence continues at coordinate 22,447 of NZ_FQZU01000049.1, forward strand.
TTATGTACAAAGAGGGCAGGGTGGCGCCCGTGGCTAAGGGGCCGGCATGCACAAAGGTGTATACCTGGCCCGAGTTGGAATACAAGGACCAGCCCGCGCCCGACGCCGATGAGTAATTGAAGCCCGCGGGCAGGGTGTCCGCCACGTAAATCGGCCCTGGGTCGGCCGTCGAGCCCGTGTTTGCCACGTCAATGGTGTAAGTGCCCGCGGCGCCTACGGAGAAGTTTCCCGTATGGGATTTTGTGATGGAAAGATCCACCAAAGGCTCCACCGTCACCGTGTCTGTGGCTACATCGTTGCTGGACGTGGGGTCAAAACTCGTTGCATACACCGTCACGGTATTGTCCGCCGTGGGGTAGGCGGCTGCCCCCACCGTCGCAACAATGGAAAGCGTGGGCAGCGAAGCGCTGACATTTAAAGGCCCGGCGTGGGTGAAGGTGTATTCCTGGCCGCTGGATGCAGCCAGGGACCAGCCCGTCCCGCTGAACGAATCGTATGTAAGCCCTGTTGGAAGCTCGTCAAAGATGGTGATTGTTCCGGTTTCGTCATTGGGGCCGTTATTGGTGACGGCGACGTCAAAGGTCACGCTGTCGCCGACGGCGAAACTGGAGCCGGTGTGGGATTTTGCCGCGGACAAGTCCACCGAGGGCAGGACGGTTGTGGAATCCGTCGCCGTATCGTTGGCTGCATCGTCGTCGTTGGCGGCGCTGCTTACCGTCGCGGTGTTTATCACCGTGCCGACAGCGCTGGCGGAGGCGTAAACCGTGACAGTCAGCGCGTCCAGGCTGTCGCCCGCGGCCAGGGGGCCTGCATGGGCGAAGGTGTAGTCCTGTCCGCTGGAGGCCGCCAGGCTCCATCCCGTCCCGGAGACGGAGTTATAGGTCAGGCCTGAGGGCAGGGAGTCCATCACGTAAATGGTCGCGGAAGGATCTTCCGTGGGGCCGTTATTGGTCACCACAATGTCATAGGAGCCGGTGGATTCCGAACCGAAATCGCCGGTATGGCTTTTTGCGATGGATAAATCCGCCAGGGCGTGGACCGTCACCGTGTCCGAATCGGAATCATTAGTGTTGTCCTGATCCTGGGAGTCGCTGGATACCGTCGCCGTGTTGGTGACCGACGGGTAGGCGTCCTCGTCAACGGCAACGGTCACGGTCAGGGTGGGCAGGTCGCCGCCGCTGGCAAGGGGGCCGGCGTGGGTCCACTGATAAGTCTGGCCCGCGGAAGACAGCAAGGACCACCCGGTTCCAGAGAGGCCCACATAAGTCAGGCCCGTGGGCAAAGTGTCTTCTATAACGATGTCTTCGCAATAATCCGGGCCGTTGTTATGAACGTCAAAAGAAAACGTCCCGTTCTGGCCGACATAAAAATCGCTGGAGTGGGACTTGTCGATTTCCACATCCACCGGGCCTATGATCACGTCGGCCGTCTGGCTTTCGCTGATGGAGCCGAAGTTGTCGCCCGAGACCGTGAAGTCGTTGGAAAATGTGCCCGGATCCAAGGTCGTGTCCAGGGAGACGTCAAAGGAAATGCTCATGGTCCCTGTATACGGGGGGATGGGCGTGGCCGACATGTCCCAGACAAGCACCTCGCGGCTGCCGACCGTAGTGACGTTGGGATCGATCGTTGTCGCTCCGGTTGTGGAGCCGGTCACGTAATGAAAGCCTTCGGGCAAGGTGTCCGTAATCTGGGTGCCGATGGCCGCCACCCGGCCTTCATTTAAAATGCTGATGGTGTAGGTCAGTTCCGTTCCGGAATACAAGTCAGCCTTGTAAACGAAAGACGGGCTTACGCTTTTGTCGGCGGTGACGTCCGGCGTATTGGGGATGATGTACTGCTCATTGTAGGAACCGCCCGTGGAGGCGGCAAACCCGAAGTAAACCATGTTATCGCCGCCAAACACGGTATTGATGATATCGCTGGTGTAGGTCAGCCTTTGGGTTCCGTCGAAATAGACTGTCATCACATGCGTCGTGGCGTTCCAGGTGATGCGAAGGTCATGTTCATCGCCGTCCTCTATGTTCGATGAAGAGGGATCCGCCTGGATGGGGCCGGCGCCCGCGTGATTGGGCGTGCCTGAGCACGTCGACCCCGACTGGGTGTAAACGTTAATGCCCACATGGTCGGCCGCAGGGTCGCCGCGGTTGGAGTTCTGCCAGGTGTCCACCTCCACGCTCACGGAAGGGCAGATTCCGTTCATACCGATCCACTCGCCGCCGCCGGATGTATCGCCGAAGGCCGAGGTCCCGGACGGGTCGTTCTGAAGGGCGAAGGAAATGCCGTCCGCGCCGTTGGAATCCCTGTCCCCCAAATAAATGGTGAAGGATATGTCGAAGTCGTAATCCAGGTCGATCTGGGTTTCAATCCAGGCCGACCCGGCTTGATCGCCGATTTCTTCGGTCAGCAGGATTTGCTCGTTCACTGTTCCCTGATACAGCCATTGGGCGTCGCCATTGACGGCCCAGCCGCCGAAAGCGGCGTTTGCAAATAGCAAACAAGCGATGGTCAGGGAAAAGCATAGAATATGGGTGCGGCGGTTAAACACTATCACTCCAAGCAAGCAGGGCTTTCTCATGAAATTTAGCCTTGTTCAGGCTCCGGCATTGTATCCCATAATAATCGCCGGAGTCAACTTCCCGAATAAAATAGAAACTTTATTTTTACCAGGGAGCGCCTTTCGGCCGAAAGCCCTTGATTTGCCGTGCTAGCTAAGGTAATTATACATATCATTCTTATAAAAAGGGCGCCTTTTTGGGGAGGGATTATGCATATATTGACCAAATCCGGGTTGGTTTTTGCTTTGGCTCTGCTGGTCTTTGGCGTGTCTGTGGGTTTAGCCCCTCTTGCCTGGGCCGAGGATGGGGAAGTTATGGTAATGGAGATTTCCCAACCCATCGGCGCAGCCACAGCCTTTCTCATGGAAAAATGCCTGGATGACGCCGAAGAAGCCGGATACGCCTGCGTGATTTTTCAGTTGGATACGCCCGGCGGCGCCCTGGAGTCCATGCGCCGCATCGTCATGGCCTTTTTGGACGCCAAGGTTCCCGTGGTGGTTTACGTCTTCCCTCCCGGGGCGAGGGCCGCTTCGGCGGGAGTGATGATTGCCAACGCCGCGGACGTGGCGGTGATGGCGCCTGCCACAAATATCGGCGCCGCCCATCCGGTGAGCGGAGACGGCAAGGAAATCAACGAGACCATGGATTCCAAGGTCACCAATGACGCCGTGGCCGGCGCCAGGAGCGTGGCTGAAAAAAGAGGACGGAACGCCGAGTGGATCGAAAAGGCCATTCGGGAAAGCGTATCAGCCACGGAAAGCGAAGCCCTGGAACTGAACGTCATAGATTTCATCGCCAAAGACATGCCGGAATTGCTGGAAAAGCTGGACGGCATGGAAATTCCCGATAAAGGGGTGTTACGGACCAAAGACCGCACGGTAATCAACTATCAGACCACATTGCGGGAAAAAATACTCAGCGTGATCGCCAACCCCAACATCGCCTTTTTACTCATGAGCCTTGGCATGCTGGGCCTTTACTTTGAGTTTGCCAATCCAGGGGCTGTTTTTCCCGGAGTGGTCGGCGTTATCAGCATACTGGTTGCGCTGTACGCCCTTCATACTTTGCCGGTCAACTACGTAGGAATCATGTTGATTCTACTGTCAGGCGTCTTTTTTGTTTTGGAGACGCAAATAGCAAGCCACGGAGCGCTTGCCGCTGGAGGAATTGTTTCCATATTTTTGGGGGCGACCATGCTTTTTGACTATGATGTTACAGGATTGCGAGTGGCTTGGAGCGTCTTGATTCCCACGGTTATGTTTGTCGCGGCGTTTTTTGCCATCGTTGCGGCCCTGGTGGTCAAGGCCCACAAAGGGAAAATCAGGACCGGCGAGGACGGACTTGTGGGAGAAAAGGGCAAGGTGACCCAGGCCGTGTCCGAAACCCAGGGCAAAGTTTTGGTGCACGCCGAAATCTGGAACGCCAGGTTTCTGCAGCCCATGGCGCCGGGGGATCCCATTCGGGTTGCATCCGTGGACGGACTGTTGTTGATCGTGGAAAAGGACACTGAGAAATAGGAATGGCTCGAACATAGGGCGGCGGTTTCATTATGGACGTTCCTGGACGCTGCCGTCCCGTCAAAATTTCATGAAGGAGGGAGCGGCATGGTACCGATAGGCGTTATTCTTGTACTAGCAATTATCTTGTTATTGGCGTCCATCCGGATTTTGAACGAGTACGAACGGGGCGTCATCTTTCGTCTTGGCCGGTGCATCGGCGCCAAAGGCCCGGGCCTGATTATCCTGATTCCGGGGATCGACAAGATGTTGAAGGTCAGCCTTCGCCTGGTCGCCCTGGACGTGGACCCCCAGGACGTAATCACCCGGGACAACGTGTCCGTAAAAGTCAACGCCGTTATCTACTTTCGGGTTGTGGACACGGTGAAGGCCACCATTGAGGTGGAGCATTATCAATACGCCATGAGCCAACTCGCCCAGACAACCATCCGGAGCGTGTGCGGCCAGGCCGAGTTGGACGAACTGCTTTCCGACCGGGACAAGATCAATAACCAGTTGCAGGAGATTTTGGACACCCACACGGACCCGTGGGGCATCAAAGTGGCCAATGTGGAGTTAAAGCACATTGATCTTCCCAACGAAATGCAGCGGGCCATGGCCAAGCAGGCCGAGGCGGAGCGCGAAAGGCGCGCCAAGGTGATCAATGCGGAAGGCGAGTTCCAGGCCGCCTCCCGGTTGGCGGAAGCCGCAGTGATTATCCAGGAAACCCCCATCGCCCTGCAGTTGCGCTACTTGCAGACTATGCGGGAGATGTCGGCGGAGAACAATTCCACCACGATTTTTCCCTTGCCCATCGACCTTTTCACCCCGCTTTTAAAGGCCATGTCCAAGGATAAGGAATAGACGGGAAGCCGGAGCGGACGGAGTTCATTCGTCCGCTTCGGTTAAACCATGTCAGGCAGCTTAAGCTGTTTATACTCGGCGCCCTGCTCCAGAATTTTGATGATCACCAGGGTCACATCGTCTTCCTGCACTTTTGGGGAACGGAACGCATTCAAGGACTCAAGCACCTTGTCCACAATTTGTTCTGCAGGCAGATGCGCGTTATCCGCGACGACCTTTTGCAGGTTCTTTTTGCCGTAGTATTTCCCCTCAAAATTCGAGGTCTCCCAGATGCCGTCCGTACCCAGGATGATGATATGCCCGGGGCTGATGCCGGTCTCGTATTGTTCGTAAACCGAGCTTTCAAAAGGCCCAAGAATCAGGCCGCCTCCTTCCAGAGTTTCGAAAACCTTGTTCGTGGGATCGTAGACCATGGCCGGGTCATGCCCGGCATTGGCGTAACGGACCACCATCTTGCTGATATCCACTTCCGCCAGAAACAGGGTCATAAATTTCCCCGAGTCGGCTACGTCAGGCGCCAGTTGCTTATTGATGTCCGAAACGATTTGCGCCAGGTCCCCGTCACGCCTGGATCGCCTGCGCACCAGGGCCCGGGCCGTGGTCATAAGCAGCGCTGCACCCACGCCATGCCCGGTGATGTCTCCGACGGCTACAGTCAAACGCTGTTCTTCATTGGCTTTCAGAAAATCGAAATAATCCCCGCCCACCTGCTGCGCTGAAACGCTTCTGGCTGCAATGTCCAGGCCGTTCACCTTGGGCGGCCGCTTGGGCAGCAGGCTCTGCTGTACTTCCCGGGCCAGTTCCAGTCGCTTGCGCCAGGCCATAGTCTCCTCCAGCATGGGAACCATCCTGTTGAATCCCTGGATAAGAGAGTCCCACTCGTCGCCTGTTTTCAGGTCAACCCTGACGGAGAAGTCGCCCCTGGAGACTTTGGTCACTCCCCGAATTACTTCCAGCAAAGGCCGCGAAAAACGCCTGGCGCCCACAAAGGCGGCCAGGGTGACCAATAACAAGGTGGCAAGCGCCGCCATGCCCGAAAGAATCAGCGTGGAGCGGGTGTAGCCGTGCAGCGTCTCCTCCACTTGCTGCGACCTGGCCTCCACCACAGAAAGAGGCGCCATGATGACGAAGCACGGCCCTCTTTGGGTTGGGGCCCAGGCCCACACGTACTCCTGGCCCAGATATTGAAGTTCGCCGGCGCCGGATCCGCCTCGGGAAATGGAGTCCAGGACGCTTTTCATGCGCTTTCCATCCGGAGAAGCCAACCATCGCCCGTGCCTCGGCCCGGACCAACCATCCGATCCCGGAGATTTCTGCGCTAGAATTCTCAGGACCGGGGTTCCTTCGCTGGCGCTAGTTCCGTACTCCACCAAAAAGGAAAGGGTTGTTTCCTTCCAGGGGGCGGGGGTGACTCCCTGGTTAAGCTTGTCCAGGGCGTCGATTTCCAAAGCGGCAATCCGTTTGAATCCTTGAGCCCCTTCGAAAATGACCAATGCCGTATATTGTGCGGCGTTTTTGTCGGAATAGACGTCAGGCGCCGCCCATGCCACGGTCCCGTTTTTTCCTCGATTCTTCATGGCCTCCTGAAACCAGCCGACGGTCGCCGCGTCCAAGGACTCCATGCTCACGGAGCCGGCTTCCAGGGACATGGATTGGCCGGATTCGCTGACCAGAACCACCTTTTTTGCGGAATGGGGAAAGTTTGCCAATAACGCGGCCATGGGCTGATACATGTTCGCCGGGAAGCCGCCTTGTTCCAATTCAGCCAACTGAGCTTCTTTGCTAAGCTCCAAGAGCCCCAGTTCGATGGCTTGCCGGGTTCGCTGAAATATCAGGGCCTGGGTCTGGGCTGTCTGGAGCAGAGTCCTTTGCGACAACTCCTTGAAGGCGGATCGCGTGTCCTGGGATATGATATCCACAATTTGCGTTATGCCTGCATGGCTTGCCAGGGTGATGACGAGAAGGGGAAAAAGACATAAGGCCAATAGCGTGGTGAAGTACTTCCATCTGATCGTTAGTTTGAGAGTCCGCATGTTAAGTCCTTTTGGCTCTCGAGTGGGTTTGACCAGACGGCGTGGATAGAGTGTGGCAAGACCGCGCGCCAGGGAAGGAGGGTCGAGCCTGCGGCGTCGGTGTTGCATTGCCGCGGCGGCGAAAATTCTAAGGATTTCGTATCCATAATTTACAAGAAATCAGGGAAAAACCGTATTGCCGGACTCCTGGTCCGCATTTTAAAAAACGGCGAAAATGCTTTGTTAGGGCAAAACGCGTCTAATAGGCGGAAAAAACATTAGCATAGGCGCCAGGGGCTTTCAAGCCCGGAACTAGATCCCAACGGCAAAATCAATGGCCGATTTTTTGTAAATTTTTGGAAGAGGAAAAAACTGTTTTGGTTGAAATCGGTCTTAGCAGGCAAGGCAATGTGTTTTCCCTAGAATGGACTTGTGTTTTGGAGAAAGATTCCTAATTTCTTTTCAAGAACGTGAAATCTATGTTATACACGGTTTAAGTATTGGACACCGGAATACACCTCAAGCAAAATCCGGACTTGCCTGTTTCGGGGGGAATCCCAGGAGCGGGCAAGAAACCCGTTCTCCACTAGCTGATCAAAATCTGGCGTCAGGCGTTTGGACTCAGCCTGAAACAGGCATAGCAGATCTTTGCGTTTGGCGTCGTAAACACAATCGAAGGAGGAAATTATGAAAAAAGCGCTAATTCTGTTTATTGCCGTGCTGTTTTGCATCACCGGGTTTGGACCTGCGTTCGCCAAGACTTTTGTGACCATCGGAACGGGCGGCGTCACGGGCGTCTACTATCCCACGGGCGGCGCTATCAGCAGAATGGTCAACCAAAAATCCAGCGTGTATGACATCAAAGCGACCGTGGAATCCACCGGCGGCTCCGTTTACAACATCAATGCGGTTTTGTCAGGCGACCTGGAATTCGGCATCGCCCAGTCAGACAGGCAATTCCAGGCTGTCAAAGGCATGGCTGAATGGGAACAAGCCGGTCCTCAGAAAGACCTGCGCGCCGTATTTTCCATCCATCCCGAGTTGATGACCTGTGTGGCCGCCGCCGACCTGAAAGCCAAGAATTTCGGCGATCTCAAAGGCAAAAGAGTGAATGTCGGCAACCCCGGATCCGGTCAGTTGCAGAACTCCAAAGACGTGCTGGAAGCCTACGGCATGACTGAAAGCGACATTGTGGCTGAATACGCCAAGGCCGTGGAAGCCCCCAGCCTGCTTCAGGACGAAAAAATCGACGCCTTTGTATACACCGTGGGCCATCCCAACGGAAACATCAAGGAAGCCACTTCCGGCCGCATCAAGGTTTCCATCGTTCCTATCGAAGGCCCCGGCGTGGACGCTCTTCTGGACAAGTACCCCTACTACGCCAAGAGCTTCATCAAAGTAGACAACTACCCCAACGCCATGAATGACGCAGACGTTCCCAGCATTGGCGTCAAGGCCACCCTGGTGACCTCCGCCAAAGTCAGCGACGACGTGGTGTACGCCGTCACCAAGGAAGTATTCGACAACCTGGAAGACTTCAAAAAGCTGCATCCGGCCTACGCTGTTTTGAACGCCCAGGAAATGCTTCAGGGCCTGTCCGCCCCCATTCACCCCGGCGCCCTTAAGTACTTCAAGGAAGCCGGTCTGGTGAAATACATCAAGCCCGAACTCGTCAAATAATTGAAACACCCAAAGGCGGCCGGACGGTTACCGCATCACAACGTCCCGCCGCCTTTTTTCACAGGGAGTGTGAGATAGCAACGGCTGCTTTGGCGCGCACCGGACAGCGCTGAATCGCAACCCATTCAATCTACTGCTGAAAGGGCCCCCAGGCCGGTTTAAAACCCGGCCCATTGCGTCATGCCATATGCTTAAACGCTCGCGCTTCCTGCCAAAGGGACTCCATGAGTGAGCAGCAAAACCTGACATACGCACAAGAATTGTTGAAGGCGGAGAGCGGAGACGTCCGATCCCTCCGTCCTTTTGAAAAATATTTGGTGGGGATCATCGCCATTGGCTGGGCCGTTTTTCAAATGGCCCTGGCAGGGGGCGCATTCATCCTGGACGGCACCAAAACCCGCGCCTTCCACCTGGCCTTCGCCATCGCCCTGCTTTTTCTGTTAACCCCGCTCATGCGCAAAGCGCGCAAGGGACTTGGGTATTTTTTCGTCACGGACCGCATTCCTTTAATGGATTACGCCCTGGCTGTCATAGCCGTCATCGCCTCCCTGTATATTGTAATCGATTACGACGGACTGGCTTATCGGGCGGGCATGCCCATAACCAGGGATATTGCGTTCGGCGTCGTTCTGGTGGTGGTCCTTCTGGAAGCGGCTCGCAGGGTGATAGGCCCCGCTTTGTCCATCATCGCCATTGTTTTTACCGTGTACGCTTTTATGGGGCCCTACATGCCGGACTTCCTGGCCTTTAAAGGGGTTTCCCTCCGGAAATACTGCAGCAACATCAGCCTGAGCACGGAAGGCATCTACGGCATCCCGTTGGGCGTGTCCGCTTCCATCGTTTATCTCTTCGTCCTTTTGGGCGCCTTGCTGGATAAAGCCGGCGCCGGACAATTTTTTACGGATCTGGCCTTGTCCTTTTTGGGCAAATACAAAGGCGGCCCGGCCAAGGCCGCTGTCGTGGCCTCCGGCGCAACCGGACTGGTTTCAGGCTCTTCCATCGCAAACATCGTGACCACCGGGCCCTTCACCATTCCTTTGATGAAAAAGGTGGGCTACCCCGCCAAAAAAGCCGCCGCCGTGGAGGTGGCCTCCAGTACGGACGGCCAGTTGATGCCGCCCATCATGGGCGCTGCGGCGTTCATCATCGCGGAATATGTAAACGTGCCGTACATCGAGGTGGTCAAGGCTGCGGCCGTTCCCGCCTTCGCCTCGTATTTCGGCTTGTTTTGCATCACGCACCTGGAAGCCTCCAAGCTGGGAATCAGCGGACTCGCCAAGCATGAAGTGCCCATCTTTTTCCAGACCCTCAGGGGAGGGCTGCATTACCTTCTGCCCCTGGGCGTCCTGCTTTACGAGTTGATCTTCCTGCGCCACTCGCCGGAAATGGCGGCTTTCAGGGCTATCCTGATTCTTTTCGCAGTCATCTTCTACCAGGAGCTCAAGAGGTCGTTCAAAGCGGGAACCGGAATCGGCCAGGGCGTTTTGGACAGCATAAGGATCATCGGCATGGGCATGATCCAGGGATCCAAGAACATGATGCCCGTGGCCCTGGCCTGCGCAGCGGCCGGCATCATCGTGGGCGTGGTGAACATGGGCATCGGCGGCATGGTGAGCCAGATCGTGGAGACGCTCAGCCAGGGCAACATTTACCTGCTGCTTCTTATCACGGCCATCGCCAGCCTGCTTCTGGGCATGGGATTGCCCACCACGGCGACCTATATCGTCATGGCTTCCCTGACTGCGCCCATCATCGTGCAGGTAGGCGGAAACTTCGGCTTTGTGCTGCCTCTCATCGCCGCTCATCTGTTCTGCTTCTACTTTGGAATTCTGGCGGACGACACCCCTCCGGTGGGGCTGGCGGCTTACGCCGCCTCGGCCATCGCCGATTCAGAGCCCATCCCCACGGGCATCCAGGGCTTTTTGTACGACATCCGAACCTCGGTCATCGCCTTTTTGTTCGTGTTCAACTCGGACCTGTTGCTGTACGGCATCACAAGCTGGCCCCATGGCCTGATGATTTTTGTCATGGCCCTGGTCGCCATGTCGGCCTTTGAGTGCTTCGCCCAGGGATGGTGCCTTGTGAAAAACAAATGGTACGACATCCCGTTCTTCCTGGCGGCCTCGTTTACTCTTTTCCATCCGGGGGGAGTCGCCCATCGATTCGGAGTCGGGGATGAATACAAGTATTACTTCTTCCTGCTCGGCCTGGCGATTTACGCCATCCCCGTCTTCATGCAAAGCAGGAGGAAAAGAAACCTGGTCGAGGCCGCCTGATTAGCTGAAGCATTTGGGCGTCCCGCCTATCCACATGATAACAAAAAAACGGCCCGGGGAATTTCCCTCGGGCCGTTTGCGTTTTCGTCATCAAATCAAACTTTGTGACACCGTTTCCCTTCACAGGGATGACCGCGTACTGTAGACGTGCTGAGGAAGGAATTCTGGGATGTGACTCAACTTTCGGTATTTGAAGTTGTGCTTTAAAAATCAAGTGTTTATGTGTGCGACTCAGATCTATCTATATACCAGGGCCCGAGAGTCATGGTCCCTTTCCCCCCTCGCGGGGAAAGGACAGGATGGAGAGGGGAACTATCCAGAATAACGGACTATATCACCTGCCCCCAACCCTCCACCGTCAAGAGGGAGGGAACTTTTAGGGCGCTGACTTTGATGTTTAATACCTCATAGCCCCCTGCAATTCTTTCTATATGTGAAGAAAACTTGATTCCCGAATGTTGAGGACATGATCTGATCTCTATCAAAGCCTGTATGAAGTCAAAAATGGAGTGGCGACCAAATACATCTTCGGCGCGGACCGGCGCATCGCCAAAATTACGGACGGCGAGGGCATCCAGTATTTCTCCAAGGATCACCTGGGAAGCTCCACCGTGGTGACGGACGACTCCGGCGCCGTGGTGGAACAGGCCGATTACCGGCCCTTCGGCGAGGACCGCTTTTACACCGGTTCCGTCGCAACGCCAACGCCTTACAAATACACGGACCAGGAACTGGACCCGTCCACGGGCCTTTACAATTACGACGCCAGGCATTATGATCCCGCCATCGGCCGGTTCATCAGCCCGGATTCTTTGATACCCAATCTATATGATCCCCAACAGCTCAATCCCTACGCCTATTGCCGGAACAACCCGTTGATTTATGTTGATCCGACGGGGCATTGGACCAATGAAGATAGTTGCGGAGGAAATAGCTATACAGCTGAGGGAGAGGGTAACGCTTCATCAACAGGCCCGAATAGTGATGGTTATTGGGGCGATTCCCCTGCACCGAACAGTAACGAGGCCTCTTATCAGCCCAACTCCTCAGACGCCGGATGGCAACCCAATCGAAGCATGGCCGAAGCAAGGGACTATGACTATTACAGGAATGGTTATCAAGGAGTTTGCGATCCTACTGTAGAAGATGCAGTGTGTGTTGTTGCAGACGTGACAACTATTGTAGACATTTTAGATGGCCCCCAACCAGATGTAGCTATAGTCGGACAAGTTTTAAAAAATATTGTTAAAACAAAAGCAAAGAAGAAGGCGAAAAAGGGTTTTCTAAAAGGGCTTCTTTCAAAAATTAAGGGTATATTTAGTAAGGGGGTAAAACTTACTGATGCTCAGGCAAAAAGAATGAAAAAAATACAAGAAATAAACCATAATTTTACTGTGAGAAAAACTCTATCAGGAGAAATGTTAGATGCTAACCATGCAAAAAAAATTAGTCAAGCGATTGACGGCTTAACGAAGCACAAAAATGCATTAGAGAACAGCCTAAAAAATCCAAATCTTAACTCAGCTACACGGAAAGCAATTCAAGACAGTATAGATACTGCCAATGATATTATTGGTAGGGGGCGTTCTCTAATACAGTAAGAGGAGGTTTACATTGGAAATAAAACAGAAAGCAAAGCAGATTGTGAAAAAGATATGGGAGGAGTTCGGCCAGATATGTATTCCAGACAGAATCACGGAAGAAATGCCATGCCGTGATCAGGAGCGAGAGCAAATCGAGGCTCAATTCAGTGGCATCAGGAGGACTGACCTGACTGAAAATGATGTATCGATGATGCTAATAGACAGTGCTCTCATTCTGCCAGAAGCATTTCTATATTTTCTCCCAAGGGTAGTGAACGATGTTTTATTGTCGAACGCTGATATATATTTTTTAACGCCTCAAATTGATATATTAATGAATATTAATTGGCTAACATATAAGCAGAAATGTGCATTAAAACAATTAAAAGCACTCTTAACTTATGTAGAAGAACATTATGATGAGTACTACTTTAATGGACTTTAGGGGACGGGACGTCTGGGGGAGAGGGTGTTCAAAATTTTGTGTCAATGAGCCGAAAAGGGTAAAATACTACCCTTGAGAGGAGATTGACATTGAGTAAAAAAGACCCTGTATTTGATTTTGAGAAAGCATTGAAGCAACTTCAGGCTGGCAAACCGCTGACAGGTAAAGGCGGCATTTTTACGCCGTTGATCAAGGAACTTACGGAAGCCGCCCTGAACCGTTCTTGGGGACGTCTTTGATTATTCCACTAACTTTGAATCTTATTGAAATCACGTGTTATTTTTGATCAAGTTGACATGGATGGCGTACGAATTTGGTATAACCAAGGCGGCGAGACGGTGGAAATGCCGTTGGTTTGAAGGCTATCCAAGCATTGCCAAGTCGGCCAAGTTGCGGGTTATCCACGATCTCTTCGGTTGAACACCATGTCGCTATGCAACCCAGGCAGGGTACTGCTCTGCCTGGGCTGACCAAGTACCCAAAGTCAAAGACCCTGGATTCCCGACAGGGGCGCTCGGGAAAGACGGCCAAAAAGCATGGACAGGCACGGGGGCCTGTCGCTACAATAGCCAGGGCGTTCGGGAATGACGGGTTGGGGAGACCTCGCCCCTACGCGGCCCATATGCATTCGGGGATGACGGGGCGGGCGCGGCAAGCAGCGCCATTAGGTGAGCAAGGACTATAGAGAAAGACTTTCAAACCATGGAAGGCACGGAGGCCATGGAGTTTTTCAATTCCGGGTTTTCCGTGACTTCCGTGGTTCA
>NZ_FQZU01000064.1 GCF_900142135.1 Desulfatibacillum alkenivorans DSM 16219
AGAAATTTGGGGAGGCCGTTCGCAATCATTGGGGCATAGAAAATTCGGTCCATTGGGTCCTGGACATTGCATTCCGGGAGGATGAAAGCCGGATCAGGGCTGGGCACGCCCCTGAAAACTTGGCGGCGCTAAGACATATCGCCCTGAATTTGCTGAAAAAAGACAAATCCTTTAAAGGAAGTATAAAAACCAAGAGGCTGAATGCGGCAATGGACGTTGAGTATTTACAAGAGGTTGTGTTTTCGTAAAATTCACTGAACACGAAACGCCACACGCGGATTCTTTACTTGCGTTGGCCCTGTCAAATTCCTCTCCCGCCCTTGCTTTGCGGGCCGAGTTATTGTAGTTAGTTACGGTTAAGCTGTTTCCGGGCGTTTTGGCGGCCGGAAAATCCACGGGCTTGGAGGAACCATGAATATATGCGTCATAGACGGCCAGGGCGGGGGCATTGGCGCCGCTATCATTAAAAAGCTGAAAGAAACCCTGGAGGAAAGCGCCGTAATCCTGGCTTTGGGCACCAACGCCATAGCCACGGCCCAAATGCTGAAAGCCAAGGCCAACCGGGGGGCTTCGGGCGAGAACGCCATTGTCCGGACCACTGCCAAGGCGGACCTGATCATAGGCCCTATCAGCATTGTGCTGGCCCACTCCATGATGGGGGAAGTGACTCCCAAAATGGCCGAGGCGGTGGCCGCCAGCCCGGCGAAAAAGCTGCTCCTGCCCTTATCCCAGGAGAATGTGGAAGTGGTGGGAGTGCAAAAACTTCCGCTTCCCAGACTTGTGGATGCCATGATTGATGAATATCTTAAAATAGAGGACGCCTCCGCGCAGGAGGACGCATAAGAGATACTTCTTTAATTACGAGGACTTACCATGTGTGAAGCAAATGCATACTACATTGAGGACGGCGAAGAGCAACTGATTATGGAAGCCGTGGACACCGTAACTCCGGAGCCTGAGGGAATTCTGCTCACCAGCATTTTTGGAGACCAGAAACTGGTGAAAGCCAGCATCCACTCTCTTTCTTTGGTGGACCACAAGGTTTATTTGCAGAAAAACGGATAGTTAGGCGTCCGGACGCCATTTTTCATGAAAATTACCATAGCAAAGACATCCGGGTTTTGCATGGGAGTGCGCCGGGCCGTGGAAATGGTCCTGGACACTGCCAACCGGGTAAAAGGACCAGTCTACACCTTCGGCCCCCTGATCCACAACCCCCAGGTCATGCACATGCTGGCGGAAAAAGGGGTGGAGGTTCTGGAGGATATTCCGGAAAAGGGCGAAGGCACCGTGCTGATTCGCGCCCACGGAGTCACGCCTGAAACGCGCGGCCGTTTGGAGGCTGCGGGTTTCACGGTCATTGACGCCACTTGTCCGCGGGTCATCAAGGTCCAGCGTCTTTTGGATAAATACCAGGCCGAGGGCTACACCCCGATCATCGTGGGGGACGCTGACCACCCGGAGGTCATGGGCCTGGTGGGGCACGCCAGGGGGCAGGCCTATGTGGTCCGTTCCCGGGAGGAGGCCCTGGCCCTGCCCAAGGGCGAAAAAGCCGTTCTGGTCGCCCAAACCACCCAGGACCAGATCCTTTATCTTAATATCCTGGAGGCGGTCCGGGAACGTTTTAACGAAATCAAAGACTTTAACACCATATGCGATTCCACGGCTCGGCGGCAGGAAGAGGCCCGGGGCCTGGCCCATCAGGTGGAAGCCATGGTGGTCGTGGGCGGCAAGAGCAGCGGCAACACCCAAAGGCTGGCGCAAATCGCCGCGGGATCGGGCGTTCCCACTTTTCATGTGGAAACGGAAAAAGAGCTGGACGTCACGAAATTCAGGGACATGGAGCACGTGGGGATAACGGCGGGCGCTTCCACGCCCAACTGGATTATCCGACGGGTGCATCAGGCGGTGGCCGATCCGGGCGTTTTAGGGCGCAGCGGCGCCGGGCTGGGATATTCCGTCCGCAGATTCCTGATCCAGACCAACCTGTACCTTGCATTCAGCGCGGGCTGCCTGTGTTTCGCATGCATGCTGCTGTTGGGGCAGCCTCCGTCGCTTAACGCACCCATCATAGCGGCGTCGTACATCCTGCTCATGCATATCTCCAACAATTTCATAGGCCGCAACGCTGCGCGGTACAACGATCCGGACCGGGCCAGGTTTTACGATCAACACAAAATCCCCTTGGCTGCGCTGGCTATTTTCGGCGGCGCTCCGGGTTTTGTGGTGGCCTTTGAACTGGGCTGGGCGTCCTTTTTGACCCTGATAGTCATCACCGGGTTAGGGCTCAGCTACAATGTCCCCATCTGGCCCGAAAAACTGAGATTTTTTGGAAGATACCAGAAAATGCGCTCCATACCCGGCTCCAAGACCATCTTTATCGCCGGGGCCTGGGCCGGCGTCACCGCCGTGCTGCCCGTTCTTTCCCACGGAGCCCCGGTGGATATTGGCCTGATTCTGGTAATCTTTTTCGCAACCGCCATGGTATTGGCGCGCACGTCCATCTTTGATGTGCTGGACGTGCAAATCGATCGCATGGTATCGTATGAAACCATAGCAACCTGGATCGGGCCTGCTAAAACGCTGAAGCTGATCCGGGTTCTTTTGATAGCCCTTGCAGGCGTCCTGATTCTGGGGGGCGTCCTGTCCTGGCTGCCGTCTCTTGCCTTTTGGCTGTTGCCCTGCGCGATTTTTCCGCTGCTGGTGACCAACAGCTTCGCCAAGGGCAAGCTTCATCCCGGCCATCGGCTCGAATTGCTGGTGGACACCAATTTTGTCCTGGCTGGAGCCATAGCCGTTATCTGGCAGACGCTTGTTTAGCCGCAATCCAACGGCGCCGTCATCCAAACGAAGGAAACACCAATGAAAAAACAAACAATCATGCTGGCTGGCGGCACAGGTCTCGTGGGGAGCCATTGCCTGAAGTTTCTTCAAGAGGCCGATTATTGCGGGAAAGTCAACGTGATGACGCGCAAACCGGTTTCCGGCATAGAAAATTTTTCCAAGGCCGAGCAATTCATCGTGGATTTTGACGCCCCCAAAACCCTGGAGCAGGCCGGCCCTTGCGACAGCGTGGTCTGCGCCCTGGGAACCACCATCAAAAAAGCCGGCTCCAAAGAAGCCTTTAAAAAGGTGGATTTTAATTATTGCCTGGAAGTGGCCCGAGCAGGGCTTGCAAACGGCGCCGGGCATTTTTTGCTGGTCTCGGCCATGGGCTCGTCGCCACGCTCGTCCATTTTTTACAACCGGATCAAGGGCGAGCTGGAACAGGCGGTCATGGCCCTTGGGTTCTCCTGCGTCAGCGTTTTCAGGCCGTCCCTGATTTTGGGCGCCAGAGAGGAGTTCCGCCTTGGAGAAGAGATCGGAAAATTTTTTTCCCGCATATTCAGTTTTGCCGTTCCGGCCAAATACAAAGCGATTTACGCCTCGGACATAGCCATGGCAATCGTCAGGCAGGCGGCGGAGTGCAGGGAGTACAACCGCATTTTTGAATCACATGAAATCCGCGCCTTGGCGCACGAAGCCTAAGGCCCAGAGGAAGCGCACCATGCAAGTTGATCAATTCAGATACGGACCTGATAATCTGGCCTATGTTCTTTCTTCGGACTTTAAAGCGATAGCCATCGACCCGGGCGCTGTCAGCGACATCATGATCTGCCTGGAGGAAAAAGCTCTGGAACTGGTGTATGTGGCCACCACCCACTCTCACCCGGATCATGTTACGGGCGCCCAGGATATTCTATCCGCTACGGAAGCGACCTTTCTGGACAATCATACGCTCAGGCAAAAAGAGATTATCAAGCTGGGAAAAGAAGTGATCCAGGTTTACCATACGCCCGGACACACCCATGACTCCCTTTGCTTTTATGCAGCTCCCTATGAAGAGGAGGGCGCCGGATATACCAGCCCGGGGTATCTGATTTCCGGCGATACCTTGTTCAACGGAACGGTGGGCAACTGTTTTTCAGGAAATTTCAAGGCCTTTTACAAGTCCATAAAAAGCCTGATGACCCTGCCCAAAGACACCATCATTTATGCGGGCCATGATTATGTTCAGGATTCCATTGCGTTTGCCAGAACCTTGGAGCCGGACAACCCCTATTTTGACGACTATTTGAAAAAGTACGACTACACCCATGTTTTTTCCACTCTGGAAGACGAAACCAAGGTGAATCCATATTTGCGCTTCAATGCGCCCGACCTTGTCAAGCTCATGGAGAATAAGGGCCTTTCCACCAGGACGGAATTTGAGAGGTGGGACGCCGTTATGCATTTGGGATAATAAAGCCAAGCCAGGAGGATGATTTATGGCTAAGGGACGCGTGATCAAATGGACCATAGGCATCATTGCAGCATTGGCGGTTCTTTGCGTGGGAGGAATAGCCTACGTATTATCCACATTGGACCTTAACCAGTTTAAAGCCGACATTGAAACGAACGTGCAAAAAGCCACGGGACGCAAACTGACCCTGGCGGGAGACGTGAAGCTGCAGATTGGCCTTTCTCCGGCGCTTTCCGTGGAAAGCGTCTCCTTCGCCAATGCGGAATGGGGCTCTCAGCCCAATCTGGCCAGCATAGACCGCCTGGAAGTTCAGGTAGCGGTCCTTCCCTTGCTTAGAGGCGCCGTGAATATAAAGCGGCTCATCTTAATCAAGCCTGAAATCCTGATTGAAACCAATAAAGACGGAAAATCCAACCTGGACTTCGGCGACGCTGAAAAAACCGCCGCTTCCGCCGAATCTTCTCCGAAAGAAACAACGGAGCCGTCATCAGGACAAACCGGCGAGGGGCTGAATATCGACGTTGATGAGTTTGTGCTTCAAGACGCCCGCTTTACGTATAAGGATGGGCAATCCGGTTCTTCCCAGGAACTGGCTCTCAGCCTTGTAAGGGCCTCCCTGGACAGCGCAAACAAACTGACGCTCTCAGTTACTGGCGCATACAACGGACAGCCCTTTGAAGTGAACGGCGAAACCGGCGGACTTGAAGCCGCCATGAACCCCAAGGCCGACTGGCCGTTACACATTACCGCCAAGGCCGGCGGGGCTGTTGTCACGGTGGAAGGCGCCGTCCAAGACTTGAACGGCCTGGCGGGAATCGCCCTGGCCTTCAGCGTAGAAGGTAAAAGCCTGGCGGACTTGAACGCCATTTCAGGCGCATCCTTGCCTGACCTGGGAAAATATGCGCTTTCGGGCAAACTTGCAGACGCCGGTCCCAAAGCCTTCAAAATCAGCGGTCTGAAAGGACAGTTGGGGGAAAGTGACGTTTCCGGCGAAGCCGCCCTGGACATGGGGGGCAAGCGGCCTGATATCGTCCTTTCCCTGACGTCCAAGACGCTGGATCTCAGGCCTTTCCTGCCGGATAAATCCGAGAAAGTGGAAAAGCCCAAGTCCAAGCCTGCTGCTGAGCCAAAAAAGAAATCCGACCGGGTTCTTCCTAACGATCCGTTGCCCGCAGACCTTTTGCTTTTGGCTGACGCCAAGGGCGACATCAAAATAGAGACGGTCCAACTGCAGGATTTCGCCCTAACCGGTATTTTGGCGGCCTTTGCCCTGAAAAACGGAACGCTGGACGTATCCTCTTTGAAAGCCGCCGGCGGAGAAGGCACGCTGGACATGACGTTGAAGGCCGCCGCCAAGGGGAAAAATCTGGATCTTACCGGCAAGGCCGTCCTGGATCAGTTGAATATAGGCGGGCTTTTGGGTTTTCTTGGCGTGACGGAAGCCTTTAAGGGAAACCTGGACATGGAGCTTGACTTTGCAGGAAGGGGGGCTTCGGTTCGGGATATCATGGGCGGACTTGACGGATTTTTAAGCATGTCGGTCAAGGACGGCCAACTCCAAAACAAATATCTGGACCTGTTGGGCGGGGACATGGCCACCGGATTTTTGCGCATGATCAACCCGGTTGCAGAGAAAAAGGATTACACCAAGGTCAATTGCCTGATCGCCCGTTTGAACGTCGTCAAGGGAGAGGCGCAGACCAAAGTCATGGTCATGGACACGGAATACATGAGCGTGGTGGGAGACGGAACCATTGACTTTGACACGGAAAGGCTTAACATGTCTTTGGACCCCATGCCTAAAAAAGGCGTGCTGTCCGGTGTGAATATTGATGTGAGTTTCAGCATGTCCGAACTCGCCCAGCCCTTTGCGCTGGGAGGAACGCTGGCGTCGCCCAAGCTGGTGTTAGACCGTACCAAAGCCGTTTTGACTTTGGGCAAGGGAGTGGGAGGCGCATTGCTGTTTGGGCCTGCCGGAGCAGCCGCTGCGTTGTTAAGCACAGGCCAATCCGACGAGAATCCTTGCGAGTCCGCCGCCAAGGCGGCTGAGCAGGGAACCAAGTACCAAGGCGAGGAGAGCGAAAAGGGGGCGGCTGAAAAAGCCGCGGATACGGTTGTGAATGAAATCAAGGGAGTGGGAAAGGGGTTAAAAAACTTGTTTTCTCAATAAATTCGGCTCTGGTCGTGACATTTTGAAATAATGTCTTAGGGTTAGTAAGTTAATTAAAACCTGGCTGTATACCAGAAGGAGTATTTCCATGAAATCTATAACAACTTTTTCCTCAAAAGCAGGCGCAGCAACGCTTGCGACCCTTTTCGTCCTTGCCTTTTTCGCCAGTCTCGCCCCCAGCCCGGCTTGGTCCCGGGGCCTTCCCAAATCATTTTCCGATCTGGTGGAAAAAGCCAGTCCGTCGGTGGTTAATATCAGCGTAATGAAGGTGGTCAAAGGCAAGCAGCTCATGCCTTTTGGCCCGGACGATCCTTTTCATGATTTTTTTGAAAAATATTTCGGCGAAAAAATGCCCGGCAATCGCCGTTTGGGCGGCTTAGGCACGGGATTCATTATCGACAAGGACGGTTATATTTTAACCAATTACCATGTGGTTGACGACGCTGACGAAATAAAGGTCAAGCTGACCAATGACAAGGAATATGACGCGCAAATCGTAGGAAAGGACCCCAAGACCGACCTCGCGCTTATCAAGATCGAGCCTGAAGAGGCTATCGTACCGTTGCCCTTGGGCGATTCGGAAGCCCTGAAGGTCGGCGATTGGGTAATGGCCATCGGCAACCCTTACGGACTGGGAAACACGGTTACAGCCGGCATCTGCAGCGCCAAATACCGCAGGATCGGCGCCGGAGCTTACGATAATTTCATCCAGACCGACGCGTCCATCAACCCCGGCAACAGCGGCGGCCCCCTGTTGAACATGGACGGGGAAGTGGTCGGGATCAATACGGCCATCTACTCCCGCTCCGGGGGCAGCGTGGGCATCGGGTTCGCCATCCCCAGCAACATGGCCAAGGATCTCCTGCCCCAGTTGAAGGACGGCAAGGTCATTCGCGGCTGGCTTGGGGTGCTTGTGCAAGGAATCACTCCCGAGCTTAAGGACGCCCTGGACCTGGAAGACACCAAGGGCGCATTGGTCAGCAGCGTCACCCCCGGCGGGCCGGCGGAAAAGGCCGGCATGGAGCGGGGCGATGTTGTGGTTACCTTTGACGGAACTCCCATCAAGGAAATGGGCGATCTTCCTTATGTTGTCGCTTCCACCCCGGTGGGGAAAAACGTAGAGGTTGAGGTTATTAGAAAGGGAAAGAAAAAGACCATTGAGGTTAAAATCGCCCAACTGCAGGAAGATGAAAAAGGCCTGATGGCTTCCCAGGAAGACGCGCAGGGGCCGGATATTGGCCTGGCTTTGCAGGAAGTCACGCCTGAAATCGCTTCCAGCCTCGGCCTTTCCAAGTCTACGGGAGTGGTGATTTCCAGAGTCACGCCGTATTCCGCAGCCGCGGAAGCGGATTTACGGTCCGGCGACCTGATTGTTGAACTGGACGGGAAGGAAGTGGAAACCGTTTCGGATGCGAACAAGATTCTGTCCAAGTTCAAAAAGGGCGACACAGTCCTGTTTTTGATCGAAAGACAAGGCTCCACGCACTTCGCCACCGTCAAAGTGTGGGAGTAAAGGTTTTATAAAGCCACATGCACCAAGGTCGGCTTGAGGATTTCATCCAGAGCCTTGGGGGAAATGGAGGCTAACAAGCCGCGTTTTCCCGCATTGATATAAATCGGCTCCAAATCCATAATAGAGGCTTCCGCGTAAACCGGAAGCCTCTTTTTCGTTCCAAAGGGCGAGATGCCGCCCACCATATAGCCCGTCAAAGCATTGGCCTTTTTAGGATCGCAGGGCTGAATGGCCTTGACGCCAATGGCGCGGGCGAGGGCTTTGGTGGAAACCTCCTTGTCCCCGTGCATGAGCACCAGCAAAGCCTGCTTGTTCTCATCCTCCATGACCAGGGTTTTCACCACCTCATACTCATCCAGCCCAAGGGCCTGAGCAGCGCCGGCTGCCCCGCCTTTATCCTCGTACTTATAGGGATGCAGTTCAAACTCGGCATTATGGCTTTTTAGTTCTCTGACTGCCTGTGTCATTGGGGCTTTGCTCTTTGCCATGAATTCTCTTCCTGTCAATGATTCGACTGGGTTCGTCTTCCAGCCATTCGCATTTCCCTCAGCCCGTTCGCCGATTCTGGAATACCATTTGCCGATCTGAAATTCAACCAGGCCCCAATACGAGACTCATTTTCAAAATGACCATGCTGAACAATTCCGCATTGGAAAACGCCCTTTGCGGAACAGCATTTTCAATGGGGCTGAGGGGAGTTCATTAGGCTCATCCGCAACATTGATGCAGCTAATTTAAAAGGGCTTGGAGAAAGAATCAGAGGGCTTGCAGCAGCAGCCATGATCAATACGCCTTGCGCAAGAACCCTGCAGGCAACCGCATCCATCGGAGAAACCACAGCCCGGCGGAAAGACGATACGGAATCCATCATTGCGCGAGCCGACAAAAATTTGTATTGTAGTAGGAATTCCGAAAGGAATTGCCTGACTCTGTCTTAGGCCTTGAGGCAGTAGCATCGGCAAGACGCAAGTCCCTGGGGGGGGTTAGATGGAAGGGGTCGGAAAAAATCGTCTTATAACCATTTTCGGTCTTGCCGCCGGAGCGGCCGGTTTCGCCGTCGTCATTGCCATGACTTCCGGTTACGGCATCGGCCTGACCATGGATGGAGCGTCTTATGCGGCCTGCGCCCGCAGCCTTGCAGACGGCCGGGGATTTTACGCCTTTGACGGGCGGCCCTACATCCACTGGCCCCCGCTATTTCCAATGGTTCTTGCAGCGCCCGGATTGTTCGGACTTGATCCGGTGGATATCCTTCCCTGGCTTCACGCCCTGGTTTTCGGACTTATCGTCTTTGGATTCCATCATATTCTCCATAAAAATTTAAAATCCTCCCTTTTAACGGTTTGGGGAACTCTGGCCGCCCTGCTTTCGCTTCCCCTCATCAATCTATCCACCTGCGCCTATTCCGAGCCTTTATTTGTTTTGTTGTGCGGGGCCTATGTCTATTTCCTCCAATCTTTTCTCTCCAACCAAAAAACAGCCGGATTCGCTTTAACATGCCTTTTCGCCTCGATGCTTTGCCTGCAGCGATACGCTGGCATTGCGCTGCCCGTTGCGGGAGCGGCCATTATAGTCTTTGCACTGGCGGATGCCTCCTTTGGCAAGCGCATCAAAATGGCCGCGGCCTTGTGCACGGCCGCCTATTTGCCTTTGGGAGTCTGGCTGGCCAGAAACTTTGCTGTGAGCGACCGCTTCGCCGGATTCAAAGCCGGAGGCGGGGGGCGTCTGGCGGATTTATTGGAGTCGCACAAGCAGGTTGTCTCTTCATGGATCTTTCCCGGACAGGGAAATGTCGCTCTGACGCTCTTTCTGGCGGTCATGGGAATTCTTTCGGTTATTTTGTTGTGGAAAAAAGGGAAAAATGGTTTCAACGGCGTTTTGCAAACAAACAGCCTGACAACGATGGCCGGAGTCGTTGGGATCTGTTTCGGCGTTTACTGGATTTTTATTTTATGCGCTGCATGGCTTTCGTATGATGTAGACAACAATCCCCACCGGTTTATCGCGGTGATTCAATTGCCCTTTTATTACCTGACGCTGGTTTTGATTGACACGGCTCTTTACGCCGCCAGGGGCGGCGGGGCTTTTACAGTAAGCCGGGCGGTCTTGGCTGTCTTTGCTTGCTTTTGGGTTGGGGCTTTTTGGGGCCGCACAACCGGAGAGTTGCAAACGACGGCAAAAACCGGCCCCGGGATGTCCTTGTTCAATTATGAAGAACCGGATAATAGCCGGATCCCCCCCGGCCAAAAGGAGCGGCGGGCTTTATGCCGCTGGCTGGATTCCTTGCCCGAGGATTGCCCGGTGTACAGCAATGTTGCTCCTTTTTTGTACGGGCTTTATGGAAAGAAAGCCATGTGGGCGCCAGCAAAAGACGGAAATGGAAATAAAGAAATCTTCGTCCAAGGGGTCTTGGGGTGGGGAAGGCCCTGCGCGTTTATCCGCTTTGACATGCTCACATCCCCTGACTATGAGGGGCTGTTGACAATGCAGCATGTCATGGACTTCCCGGAGGGACGGGCTTTTTTGATTTTGCCCGCGCCGCCGGAGTTGAAGCTATCCGAACTTAGCCGATAACGCGGCGTATAACGGCGGCATGCCTTGCTGCAGCGCCTCTCCGGGACTGAATGCAGGACAAGGCCCTGGCGCCCATTTCCTTTGCCGCACGGGAATCGCTCAGGAGGTTCAGCATCTGGTTCGTCAAATCCTCCCAATCCCGGACCGTGCGGCCTCCGCCCGCCGCTTCCAACAGGTCTCTGGCTTCGGCGAAATCATCCATATGAGGGCCGTACAGCACGGGCTTGCCCCAGGAGGCGGGCTCTAAAACGTTCTGGCCGCCAAGCTCCACCAGGCTGGCCCCGCAAAACACGACGTCCGCAAGGCTGTAAAGATTCAGCAAACATCCCATGCGGTCCACCAACAGCACGGGGGCCTTTAAAGGCGCCCCTCGCTCCTCGAGGGCGGAAAAGGTTTCATGCGCCAGCCCCCTGCCCTGAATGATTGCAGCCGCTTCCGCGGTTCGCTCTATGTGCCTGGGCGCCAGGATGAGCGTTGCGTTCGGATGTTTCTTCCGCACCTGGACCATCATGTCGAGAATCGCTTCTTCTTCCCCGTTCCGGGTGCTGCCAGCCACTATTACCGGGCCTGAGCCCTGGGGCAGAAGGCTGTGCAGCGGCGCGTCCGAGGCGCTTCGGGCGTGATCCGCCAAAAAGTCGTATTTGGCGTTTCCATTGACGGCGATCCTGCCGGGGGGCGCGCCCATGGCTTTGATGCGTTGCGCATCATCCAGGCTTATCATGGAGAAGGCTGACATAGCCCCAAGAATTTCGGTAAAAAAGGATTTAAAACGCAGATAGGATTTGATGGAGCGGGAGGATATGCGGCCGTTGGCCATGACGGTGGGAATCCCCATGTTCGCGGCCTGCAGGATCCATTGAGGCCAGAGCTCCGTTTCCAGCAAAACCAGGACGTCGGGCCTAAACCACCGCAGGGCTTTTTGAACCGGGGCTTTGAAATCCAGCGGAGCGTAGACTGCGGCGGCGCTGTCTCCAAACAAGACCCGAGCCCGCTCCCGCCCGTAGTGAGTGCCTGCGGAGATAACAAAGCCCGCTTCCGGCGCCATGGCTTTTAGGGCGTCGCTGACCGCCTTGGCGACCCCGACTTCCCCCACGGAAGACGCGTGTATCCAGATTTTCGGCGCGCCCTCGGCTTGCGCTCGGGTGCAGCCCGGATAAAGCCCGAGCCGCTGGGAAAAATCCTTGGGCGTTTTGGAAACCAGCCTGGAGTAGCCCCAGAACAAGGGGGCGCCATAGATAAAAAGGCCTTCCGTCGCCAAAGAATACAACTGGCTGACAGGCCGCCCCGCGGTTGCTTTCCGCCTCGCTGATTTAAGCAAGTCAGTAAGGCCTTTCGTTGGGTGTTCCGGTGATGGAAAAAACGCTTTTAAGCTCCGGTTTGGGAACCTGGACAAACCGCCCTCTTTCAATCTTGAGCAGATACAGGTCTTTATCCACTTCTCCGGTCTCGTCAAAGAAGGTCCTTCCGGTCACGCCATGAAAATCCGCTTGCGACAGCGCCTGACGCAAAGACTCCCTGCTGTATACCTGGGGTTGACTCATAAGCTCCAAGGTCAGGTTGGCGGAATCATAGCCGAGGGCCTCGAGAAATCCCGGACTGCTTCCGTACGTGTCTTCGTAAAGGGAAATGAACTCCCTGACTTTCGGATCCGGGCTTTGTTTAAAGAAAATGTCCGGCATAACAGCCCCATTGGCGTAAACGCCGCCGATGTCAATCAGTTTAGGAGAGTGCCACAGGTTGGGCCCCATAAGCAGCACGCCATTGACGTCATGAAATTTCAATTGGGGCATGACCAGGCCGGACACGCTGGGGGAGTCGGGCATATAAAGCACGTCAAAATCAATGATGGGGTCCGGCTCATCATCTTCTTTGGCGGCGGCCTCTTCGTCAAGCTCTTCCTCGATGGCCGGCGTTTCTTCCTCCACCTCAGGGCGGTCGTAGTACAAGCCCACCAGTTTTTTGATGGGATCGGCAAAATCCGTTTGCTTGGGTTCGTAGGATTCCACGCCGGTAACCATGCCGCCCTGGCGAACCACTTCCTGCCAGAATATGGACATGTTGGCGCGGCCGTAATCGTCATTGGGGAACAGGATCGCAAAACGGTTCAATCCCAAGGTCTCGCGGGCGTAGGTCACCAGGGTCCTGGCTTGCATGGGCAAGGTGAGGTAATTTCTGAACAGATAGCCGCCCTGCCCGGTCACGGATTGCTTTTGGGTGAAAACAATGGACGGGACGCCGAACTCTTTCGCCGGCGCCATGACGGCGTCCGCGGCCAGCATGGGCCCGATGACCAGGGACACGTTTTGCTCTGCAAGCTCTCTAAAGCCCTGAGCCGCCATGATGGGGTCGCCTTGAGTGTCCCGCACTTCCATCCGGTATGCGCGGCCTGGGTTAGTCACGTTGTGAAGGCTGATCGCCATTTCGATGCCGGAAAGAAGCTGGGCGCCAAAACGTTCATACGGCCCGGAAAGCGGAAGCAGAACACCGATGGCGCTTTGCTGGAAGCCCTCCATCTGCCTCAGGTCATCCAGCAGCACCTGGGCCTCCCCCGCCGTTTGCTGGTCCGGGCAATCGGCCAGCAGTCTTTCCAGGGTTTCCTGGGCTTGGGTCCATTGCTCTCCCCCGATTTCCTGATGGGCCAGCTTTAAAGCCAGCAGGCCTTTGACGGAGCAATCCCGGCTTGTTCCCAAAATCGTCTCAGCCTGGGAAAAACTGAGAAGATCCAGGACCTTTTCCATTTTCATGAAAAGGAGGTCTTTTTCCCCGGTCCGGGCTTGAGAATGGGCCTTCATGTAGGAGTCCAGGGCTTTTTCCGCCTCGCCCCAGGACATATAGACATCGCCGAGCAAAGAAAGAGCCCGGACCCTTTCCTGGGCGGCGGTCTTGGAGGAGGATGCCATCTGCCTGAGCATGGGGATAAGGGCTTCGTAACGCTCTTCCTTATAGTAGGTGTTCAGGATTCCCCATCTGGCGTCCGTCACCATGGCGGAGGCGGGGTATTTGGCCAGGATCTTCCTGTAAGCATCCCGCGCCTTTTCGTATTTTTGATTATCCACGGCCATCTGGGCGATCTGCAACCACGCTGCCGGCGCCAGGGCGCTTCTGGGATACTTGGTCAGGTACTCCTGATAAAGCCGCTCCGCATAAGCATATTGCTTGGCTGCATACATTTTTTCGGCCTTGGCGAATAGCTGCTCATCCCCTCTTTGGGCGGCTGAAGTAGATGAAGAGGTCTTGCCGGGGAGGATTTTTTTGCCGCCGCAGGACGTTGCGGCCAGCAGGACCGCTATCAACAAACAACAGAGGCGGGCAGCCCTTTTTATGTTTCCCATTTTTGCTTGCATAGCCCTATCTATAGTCCGAAAAAAGGTTTACAGCCGTGCGCGGCCTGATGAGCCGGCCCTGGCCGTCCAGCCCAACCGGTTTATGGCCGGCCGAGAATGTCTTCCATTTCCACAAGCATCTTGATGTGGACGTCCGCCTCGAGATTCGGGTTGGCCACAGCGACAAACTTTACCCCGGCGGTTCGGGCGGCCTGTTCATCAACCACCGAGTCTCCTAGGTACGCCACCTGATCCCCGGACAGGGAATAGGCTTCCATGATCTTGTAAAGCTGTCCCGGGTCCGGCTTGGGGGCCTTGACGTCCATGGACGTCACCACCAGGTCGAAAAAGCCCGTCAGCCCGTGCTCCGATATGACGGCGTCCATCGTATTGGTCCGGTTGGTTGCAACGGCCAAGTGATAGTTGGGCTTCAGCCAGGTAAGCAAGTGCATCAGGTACGGTTCCATGCGCATGAGCCGCACAAAAGGAAAATAGGTCAGGTCCTTTGCCGCCTTGAGGGCTTTTTTCAGACCTTCTCCGGAGCCGAAAAGGCGCTCCAGGGTTTCAAAGGCCGTATGCATATGGGCGTACGCGAAGTCCTGCTCGTCCATGGGAGGCTTTCCGAACCGGGCCAGCACGGCGTCGTAGTATCGGCGATTAGCCTCGGCGGAATCGAACATAACGCCGTCGCAATCAAAAACAACCGCTTTTATATCGTTCCCTAACGGGTTTGTTTCATTCTCCAAATCAAGTCTGTTCCTTAGGCTCCATCCGCTTAATTACGAAGGGTTTTTTATCGGTAAAATTGCCGTAGACGCGAACCTCCAGCTTGGGTCTGACGGGGCTGTCCGTATGCACATAAACGGAGCCCATGTATCGGCCTTCGGGTTTGGGATCGGTGACGGTCAGAGTCCAGCCTTTTTGGCTGCCGTGAGCGTAGTCTTCCAGTTTGTATGAAAACCTGGCGTTCTTTGACGCCGAAAGGTCCGTGATTTTAAACGGATACTCTTCTATGGGGACAATTTTCACGGAGCCGACGGCGCCGGCCTCCTGTATGCTCTCTTTGTTTAAACTAACGCTTAAGGGCGAAATCTTGGCGAAGCGGATGACCTTCCCGGAGATTTTCAGGGGAACCTTGGGATTGGCCGGGGCGTTGCTCATGACGTAAACTACCTTGCGCATCGTAGATCCGCCGTACCCTCGCGTATTGACCCGTATTTCCACGCTTCCCTTTTCCCCGGGATCAGTGCGCCGTGTATAGGACGTTGTGGTGCATCCGCAAGTGACTTTCACCTGGTTGATCTCAAGAACGCTGTTTCCTGTATTGGTGAAAAAGAACTTATGGGTGACCAAGTCGCTGTCCAGGGCTTTTTCAAAATCAAACGAGGTCGCATCAAATGCAATGGCGGGGCCGTCCGCCGCAAAGCGCGATGCATCAGCGGCCGCGGCCGGGGGGATGCAAACCAGGGTCAGCAACGCAACAAAAACGCTAATTCGACAAAAAACTCTTTTCACTTCCATGCCAAAGGCCTCCAAGAGCCAGCCTTGCTAAAAATTCGCGCCTGATGCGCCCGCAGGACACTTTAAAAAACAATGGTCCCGCTTGTCAACCCGGCGCGCCGGCCGGTTTGGCGCGTCGGGAGGCGGGCTGCACATATGGAGGGCTGCCTGGTTTTGGGCGGCCGAATCATGGAGTTGCATTCTCCAAGGTCAGTTTTTCGGCGGCGGCGCCGACTTAGCCTGGGGTAGCTTTCTTTCGAAAAAGTTGCCGTACACCCTGACCTCCAGCTGAGGCCGAATCTTGTTATCCGTATGGAGATACACCGTTCCGGTATAGCGTCCTTGCGGATCCGGATCCGTCACCTTTAAAATCCAGCCGGTTTCGCCTTCTTTGTCCGATTTTTCCAATTCATAGGTGAACCTGGCGTTCGCCGTGGCCGTCGTCCTCACAATATCAAAGGGGTATTTATCCAAGGATTTGATGACGGCCTGTCCTGAAATTGCCTCGCCCGCATCCCCTCTAAGGGATATGGTCGCGGGCTTGATGTCAGCAAACGCCGCCACCGGACCGGAAACCTTTAACACGACTTCCGGATTCTTTGGATCATTGGTAATAACCCGCATTGTTTTATGCAGAGTTCTTCCCGCATAACCTTTGGTGTTGACCCTGATTTCCACTTTGCCTTCCCCGCCCGGGGAAGTGCTCCTCGTAAACGAGGTAGCTGTGCACCCTCAACCGACCTTGACTTGCTTAATCTCCAGGTTTTGGGTTCCGGTGTTTTTAAAAATGTATTGATGGGTGATCAGGTCGCCTTCCAGAACCGATTCAAACTGGTATTCCGTGGATGCGAACGTGATGGAGGGGCCGACTGCGGGGACATCCGCCTCTCCTTCCGCGGCCCAAAGGGGAGCGCCGCACAGAAAAGATACCATTGCTGCACAGACAAAGATTTTTGTTAATAAACCTGCTGCTTTCATTGTGAGAATCTCCTGAGATGCCATGCTTCAATATTCCTCTTTTGCTGACCGGACTAAGTTTAAGAGCATTCCTGCGGCTTGTCAACCGCCTGCAGGATCCCAAAATCCGCGATTGGATTTGTCGGAGGGGTGGTTTGAACATTTCAGGGCGCTTCAGCCCTTGTTTTAGGAGTCCGGCGGACTCATCGCCCCCTCCAGGATGGCCATGGAAGAATTTTCAGCCTGTTTTTTGTGGAAGTGCTATTTAAAGCCAGGGGCATTGAACAGGAAATACAGGCCTGTTTTTTTCGGGCGCCCATTCCCAACTATGATCGCCGCGCTTTACGCGAGGCTTTTATTAACGCATTGGTTCATCGCGACTACTCGCGGCTTGGAGCAGTGCATGTTTGCCTTGATAATGATGGACTGTCCATTTCAAGCCCCCGCGGTTTTGTTGAGGGCATCGCGCTAAAACACTTGTTAGTGGCGGCTCCCCGTTCACGAAATCCTTTGCTTGCCGATATTGTTAAGCTAGTGGGGCCGGCCGAACGCACAGGCCGGGGCATTGATCGTTTTTATGAGGGCATGCTTCGATATGGACGTCCGATGCCTGATTATGAAATGCCGGATAATACTTCCGTTGTTCGTATGCTGCATGAGTCGGACGCTGATACGTCTTTTCTGGAAATGATTTTGGGCCATGAAGAACGGGCGGATTCCTCCATGCCCATAGACAGCTTGATTATCCTTTCCCGATTAAAGCATGAAAGGCGGCTTGCAACCAAAGACCTGACGCCTGACACCCAAAAGTCAGAACAGGCCATCCGCACCGCTCTTGAAAAATTGGTGGAGGCTGGACTCGTGGAGGCCCATGGGACCGGAAGAGGGCGCACATACATGTTAAACGCAAAAGCTTATCGAAAAATTGGACAAAAGGCGGATTACATCCGGCAGGCTGGTTTTGAGCCCATCCAGCAGGAACAGATGGTTCCAAGTTACATTGAAAAACATGGCGAAATAAAAGGAGGCGGCTGACCTGTGTCGTTTGAACCCGAATCAAGCTTGCAGGCTTTTAAAAAGGCTAAAAGAAAAGAAATTAGTGAGGCAGACAGGAGAAAGGCGCGGCGCCGTCTACACACCTCCAGACTAATTTATGCACGTGTGTTATGGTTTTATACATGCGTGCATAAAATCGTGTATTAATACATGGCTTGTCTTTTAACTATTTAAAATAAAACAATTTATAAATTATCATTGCCGTGAGCTTTAAATATTTCTCTCCAGAAAGAGCCTGGAAAAACCGGTTTAGATCGCTCAAAGGGAATCTTAAGCCATTGTTTCATGGGATATCCTTTCAAAAACTCAATAAGCAAAAATGCTGCTGATCGGGTTTTACGCCTTCGAAAGTCTGTCTCCCAGGAAGACCAATCAACGACCGTCCTTGACTTGATTGACCCTCAGTCCTTGAAGGCTTTGCGCCTGACGTACAGGCAGGTGCAGTTATAGGTTCCGTCCATGTTTTTGGAGGCGCCGCAATAGGGGCATTTTTCCTTTGGTCTTTCCCGCTTTTGGGTCGAGTAGCTGCCGTCGCCGGAGCCTAAAACCATAAACACGATGGCTGCTACGGCCGCAAAAACCAGCATGGCTGAAAAATGTATCAATAAAAAGGCCATGGCAAAGGTTCCGATTAAATACACAAGGATGAAGATAACCGCCTGCGCCAGTCCGCCTGCAAACGCCGCGTTTTTGAAAATAACGCCCGCCTGCACAAGCTGGGCGAGAAGGATGAGGCCCATGACCGCCGGCATCCCTGGTTGATAGAAGAACTGGCAGATAACCAGGCATACAAGTCCTCCCGCCCAGGAGTATAAGCCGGGTTTCCACGAAAATTCCGCCCGGGAATGATGCTGCAAGTCCGCTAAAATATTCGCCAGGCACATGAGTTGATTGTATACGACCCAGGCGAAAATCACAAAGCCGGGTATGAACCACAACCAGCCCGCCTTGTAGGGGTTGCAAAACCACGCGGCGTCTTTGCCCATGGCCAGGGCGTAAAACAGCTCCAGGGACGAAAGCAAAAGAATGGTCGCCCAGTTGGCGACGTGGAGCATCCCTTCCAATGGCTCGTTATTCCGCCGTTCCTGAATGGTGCGAAAAACCTTCAGCACAACGGACAGCGCGACAATAGCCAAGGTCATTTGTAAATAAAGCCCGGAAAAAGAGTTGAACCCCGGCGCCCCATCCCGAAACACGGTTTGCAGGGCGTCTCCCGCAGGGCCCTGACTTGCGGCCTTCGCTGCGTTAAGAGGCAGGACAAACACGGCCAAAACGGCCGGGAGGAACATTTTTTCATACAAACTTGTAAACAAATGCAGCATGATGGCACGGCTTTCTTGGTACGGCGGAATTTCTATATTTGACGCTTTTTATTTTGCGCCAATACGTTGCAGCAATAAGTTTTCGGCAACAGCGCCGTCATAATATCCAAATGCTTCCTAATAATCAAGGTCTGTTACGTTGGAATATATATTAAAAAACGTTATTTTAACCTAAAATAGTGTTAGGGTAATGATGAATTTTGTAGAGGGCGGGCTCTTTAGAATTCAATTCCCTGATTTCCGCGCCTTCCGCGGTTAAAAAAGATAGGGCGTCCACGAAACATTTCATGGACGCCCCCATTGGGTTCTATGTGTTGTTATGCCCCTTTAAAGATGTCCTTGTATTGCTGGCGCATGTCGCGTTTCAGGATTTTGCCGGTGGGCGTCTTGGGCAGGGCGTCCACGATGATCACCCTTTTGGGCGTCTTAAAGGGCGCCAGGTGCTCCTTGCAAAGATCCATGATTTCGTCCTCGGCGATGGTTTCGCCGGCCCGGGGGACCACTACGGCCGTGACCGCCTCCACCCATTTGGCGTGCTCCACGCCGATGACGGCCACTTCCTCCACCCGTTTGTCCAGGTAGACCACTTCCTCCACTTCCCGGGTGGACACGTTTTCGCCTCCGGTCTTGATCATGTCTTTTTTCCGGTCCACCACAGAAATATAGCGATCTTCGTCCAGAACGCCGATGTCTCCGGAATGGAACCAGCCGCCCTTCATGGCGTCTTCCGTCTTTTCCGGCTCCTTGAAATACATGATCATGGCGTGGGGGCCTTTGCCGCAGATTTCGCC
The DNA here is from genome assembly GCF_900142135.1 of Desulfatibacillum alkenivorans DSM 16219. Taxonomy (GTDB): domain Bacteria; phylum Desulfobacterota; class Desulfobacteria; order Desulfobacterales; family Desulfatibacillaceae; genus Desulfatibacillum; species Desulfatibacillum alkenivorans. The sequence continues at coordinate 19,489 of NZ_FQZU01000064.1, forward strand.
GGGGGCGCCCAATTCCGTGACGGGCTTTCCGAACTCGTCTTCCAGCCGGCTTTCCATGTTCAGACCCGCCATGCCGGCCGATCCCAGTTTGCCCATGGCGTCCTCCGCCTTGAGAACGGTGTGGTAGGGCGCCAGCTCGGTCTGGCCGTAATAGTTGTATACTCCGGCGCCGGGGAAGCGCTCCAGGATTTCCTTCAACACCTCCACCGGCATGATGGAAGCGCCGTAATAGCATTTGGTCAGGCAGGAGAGGTCGTACTTGTCAAAATCCGGGTGCCGTAAAAGTCCGATCCAGACCGTGGGCGGAGCGAAGAACATGGTGGCCCGGTATTTGTCGATGGTTGCAAGCACTTCGCCCAGGTCCGGGGCCATGAGCACGTTGGTGCCGCCCACCCAGAAAACGGGATTCATAAAAACGTCCCGCGCGGCGCAATGGTAGATGGGCAGGGCGTTTACGTTGATGTCGTTGGTATCGTACCTGCCGTCGATGATGGCGCCCATGTATTGGGCGATCAGGGCCTGGTTGGAGATAATCACGCCCTTGGGCAGGGATTCGGTGCCGCTGGTATAGGTCATCTGGCAGGGATCTTCGATTCGCAAAATCACGTCCGGCTCGGTTGCGGGATAGGCGCTGTACCAGGATTTAAAATCCTTGAACCGGTCGCTGGGAGGCCCTTGTCCGGCGAAGTCGTCCGACCAGATAAAGTTTTCCACCGTCTTCATGTCGTCCATAACGTCCTCCACCAGGGGGTAGAGGGCGTCTTCCACGATAAAGACCTTGGATTCCGAATGGTCGATGCAATAGGTCACGTCCTTGCCCTTTAAAAGATAATTGATGGCCAGGTAGACCGCGCCGATTTTGCAGCATCCCAGCCAGGTGAGAACATGGTGGATGGTGTTGTGAGCCAGGATGGCCACCCGGTCGTATTTTTTCACCCCCAGGCCGGCCAGGGCGTTGGCCGTGCGGTTGGCGGCCTCTTCCAATTGCGCGTAGGTCAGCGTCTTATCGCCGAAAACCACGGCGGCCTTGTCCGGGTAATGGTACGCACTGCGCCGGATCATGTCTGCGATCACCAAGCGGTTGACCCGGTTGTACCGCTCCATGAGAAAGTCCACGTTTTCTTTGTTCAGCGTGTTGTAGCGCAGTTTGTCCTCTGCCGTCATGGGTTTGTACAAATTGTCGGTCATCGCGCCCCCCTTCATCAGGTCTTGGAAAGTTACAGGGTTGAGTAGGAAAAACCAAAGCGTCTTGGTTGAATTTTGGGGTAAAAATTGAATGTATTGCTGAATTTGCAAATAAAGAAGTGCAGCCCGGGCTGGAAACCGCCGCCCGGTTAACGACTTTCACCTGTATTAGCCGTTATGTATTGTGATAAACCATTTTTTTCTTCTTGGCAAAAATATTTTTAAAACTTCTGAATATCCAACAGGACTTTCAGAGCTAAATGGAATATGAACTGCTATTTTTAATAAAATCAATCCGTTGAACCCTCCCCCTTGTAGAACCTATCCCCAATCTTTCAATACATTGATTCAACCGGTTATTTTTCTAACGAATACTTTCTTTTTGCCTTGACATGTAGAACCTAATTTGTCACAATGCAATATGGCGCATTTATACAAGAAAATCATTAAAGGTAGAACCTACTGGTACCTCCGGGAAACGCACCGGGTGGACGGCAAGGTCAAGCTCAAGTGGCAAAAGTACCTGGGCACGGCGGACTCCATCCTGGCCAAGCTGGAAAAGGCGGAGC
>NZ_FQZU01000098.1 GCF_900142135.1 Desulfatibacillum alkenivorans DSM 16219
AGACGGTTGGGTTCTACAGATATAGCTGAAATATCGTCCATTATATCAAATCATTAGGATGCATATAGGCCATTAACTCTGAAAGTCCTGTCAAAGCCCAACTCGGAGTCCATGCTGGTCACGGCAACGGCGGTTCAATGGTTCCAAACACGCTTTCATGGAAGCTGCCCGGCAGACCACTATAATTGCTAAGGAGATATAATGAATGTATTAAGAAAAAATGTCGTGGTATACATATTGTTTCTTTTGCCTGTCATTGTATTTACGCTTATATTCATGAAGAGTAATATTTGTGAAAATAAGTTGACATGTTATTCCTTTACTAAAAAAGATGGCAAGGGCTTTCTGATTGATTTATTACAAAGGAATAATATTATTAAAAAAATTCCTGATGCCCATGATAAAATTTTAACGGGGGAGATTCAGTGTTTTAGCGCTTTCAGCCCTCCAGATAAACACATATTATCGGTTTATCTTGAGTACCCGGTCTCCACTGTTGGAGATAGAGGATATTCATTCGTATTTAATGAAGAAGCGGAATGCCTTTTATGGTCTCAGGATTCTTTAATTTCATTCAATGGAAACCTTTTAGATTTTACCGGAGATGGTAAGCCTGAAAAGATTTTTAGATATAAAGAAAAGGGTTCAGAGCCACACCCTCATGATATTTGGGATCGAATTATTGTTTATTCATTGTCATCAGCGGGAGAATCAAAAATCCTATTAGATGTGAAATACTATTATTATACAAAAGATGGTTTTGCTGGTCATGTGTCCATTAGTGCTGGTGTTAACGAAACTGATGAGATGGCATTTCTAAGTTTTCAGTCTTTTGAAGATAGTAATGTTTTTGCGAATTTTAAATGGTCCAGGAAAAAGGAAAAATTCGAGTTATACGGGAGTTTGTTTGGAGGGATGGAAATCTTATACCCTGAGACTCTCGGGGACGTCCGTTACAAAGTAACTAACTGTCGTTCAGGCATAGAGTGAAAGGGTGGAAACGGGCGTTAATTAAGGTTATTGGAAATTTGATCAGTTGGGCAAGCCCCCTGAGAGGGGCCTGAAACATAAAATTTCGGTTTTCGCCCGCACGCAGGGAAGCGGTTTTGTTCGTAAGCGTCCAAAGAAGTACCCGGCAGGGATAAGAATCAATCGTTGGAGAGGTTAAAATCCGGGGTTGGCAGGAGGGCTTGGTAG
>NZ_FQZU01000096.1 GCF_900142135.1 Desulfatibacillum alkenivorans DSM 16219
CCGCTTCAAAGACTCTTTCGGCCGAGGGTCCAAGCCCTTGAAGCGGTTAAGATCGTCTGCGTACGGTCGTCGCCGTGACCTTTTGCAATTGGCTCCCTGGCTTTGAAAAATGACGGCACGGTCTGGGCCTGGGGAAACAACGCATACGCCCAGTTGGGAACCGGAATTTCCGGGGAGGCCGTTGCAACACCGGCGCCCATCGTAGTCCTTTCCAATATCGTCGCCATCGCGGCGGGAAGGCGGCACGCCATGGCCCTGGCGGAAGACGGCTCTGTATGGGCCTGGGGCGCCAACGGTTCCGGCCAACTTGGGTTTGGAGATTTTGAAACCCCCAGGGCGCCGGGACGCGTCTCCTCCCTGGCTGACGTAACGGCAATCGCCGCCGGGTGGTTTCATTCCCTGGCGGTTACCCAGGACGGCGTTCTTTGGTCCTGGGGGAATAATGGCAATGGCCGCCTGGGGACTGATGCAGCCAGCGATCAAAGCCTGCCGGCTCAGGTTTCCACCATATCCAACGTCGTCTCTTTTGCCGGGGGGCAACGGCATTCCCTGGCCCTTGCCGCCGACGGATCAGTCTGGTCCTGGGGAGGGAACGCTTACGGCCAGTTGGGCGTGGAAAGCCTGACGCCCGAGTCCGTGCTCACGCCGGTTCACACGCTCTATTCCGGCGTAGACTTTCATCTGTTTTACGACACGGACGGAGACGGAGCCGCAAACATCTGGGACGACGATGACGACGGCGACGGATTTTTGGACGAATCGGACAACTGCCCGTGCGTTTCCAATCCCGGCCAGGAGGACGCGGACGGCGATGGAACCGGAGACTTTTGCGACGGCTGTCCTGGGGATTTTTTCAAAATCCAGCCGGGACTCTCCGGCTGCGGCAATCCCAACCCCATGGTTGCAGCGGGCGGGGGTTTTTCCCTGGCCCTGAAAACCGACGGTTCGGTGTGGTCCTGGGGAGGCAACGGCTCTGGCCAACTCGGGCTGGGGCTGGGGGAGAATGATAATGTATTCACGCCTACCAAGGTGGACGCTCTTCCTTCTACGGCTGCAATAGCCGCTGGAAATGGTCATGCCCTGGCCCTGGCTCCGGACGGTTCGGTCTGGTCCTGGGGATCAAATAACGCCGGCCAACTCGGGCTGGGGACCAGTGGAACCTTTTCAACCGAAAACAGGCCGCAGAAAATAAACGCCATATCCAACGTGGCTGCCATTGCCGGCGGGGGGAATCACTCCCTGGCTCTGGCCAGGGACGGCTCGTTGTGGTCCTGGGGGTATAATTACTATGGTCAGCTTGGGCTTGG
>NZ_FQZU01000001.1:0-134165 GCF_900142135.1 Desulfatibacillum alkenivorans DSM 16219
TTTTGACAGCCATCGCTTTCGTTTTTTGCCGAAATTCTCAATTTGCTCGTATGTGTCAGCCCCGGATACCACGGCGCATATGGCCATGACGATGATGTCTATTAGTTTATGCAGCGCGTTATGATGCCGGGGATCTTGCACGGTCTCGAAATACTGGTCTATGGTGCGTTCTTCCATGAGCGCCTCCTTTGTTTAAGTCGCCCACAGACCTTACACCAGTGCTTTAAAAAAGTCTAGTTGAAAAATATTTATAAGTATTTCAAGTTATTATAGATGTGCTACCATATACTGCACCCTGAAGCCCGTCTTTTTTTACATGCGTATGCCCTGCAACGAAAATCGGTTTTGAGGGCCTTTGAGCCCCCTCGACTTTCTTAAGAAATTGGGCTGTTTGGAACAGGGCGGGTTCAAAATAACATTTAATTGCATGGCGTGGCGCCTAAAGCCGAAATATGTGTAACGGCCCATAAAACGCCCCCCAAAAAAAAAGGCGTGACATGAAGGGCGAATTATGACATATTCCACCCTTTCATCAACCGGTTTTCCGCCGCTTGTGAAAATCGATTTCTGAAAAGGCTTGAACTAAGGTTGCGTTGTTGACTAAGCTGCTGGGAGTAAGGCTTTCCGGCCTTAGCTGAATAATATGGACCCCCGTTTATTTCGGGGGCTGGATAAGGGAAAAAGGAGAAAGCATGTTATTCGGTGACAAACTGCTTACCGTGATTTTCTACGCCTCGTTGGCTGTGTTTGTCTTGGGGACTATTTATAAGGTCTACGGGTGGTTTAAAGCAAAGGTCGGCGCTCAGGCGCCGGACGCCGCCCCCGGGGAACGCATGGGCGCCGCCTTCAAGGGCGTTGTAGGAATGATTTTCAGCAAGAAGCTCTTCACCTTTCTGGAGGCCCTGTTCCTGGACGTGATTTTGGGCCGCCGTCAATTCCAGGTGGACAAATTGCGCTGGATCATGCACTCCATGATCTTATGGGGCTTCACCTTGCTGGTGATCTTCCACGCCTTTGGAAAGCTGGTCAACCCCTGGTTTGTGGGAGAGTATTATTCGACCCTCAATCCGTTCTGGGTGCTTAGGGACGTTTTCGCAGTCATGGTCTTTGCGGGAATCATCCTGGCCATCGTCCGCCGCGTCGCCAAAAAGAGCCCGCGCCTCAGCTCCAGCCCCATGGATATTTACGCCATCATCATCGTGGCTGTTATCATGTGCTCCGGCGTCTTGTATCAGGCCGCCCAGATGACTTCCTATTCCCTGTTTGTGGAAATGGTGGAATATTGGGCCGGCTTGGACATGTACGATGACGAGGAGGACGTCCAGGCCATTGAGGCGTTCTGGGTCGCCAACTACGGATTGGTCTCCCCCAATATTGAGGAGCCGGATCCGGACATGGTGGAAATGGGAATCGACGCCAATGACAGCTATTGCGCGTCCTGCCATACCGCTTCCCCCAAAGCCTTTTTGAGCTACGGCTTCGCCAAGATGCTCAGCCCCATGGCCGGCGTCTTGGACGGCTCCCGCAAAGCCTTGAAGTACTTCCATTTGCTGGCTTGCTTTTTGGGGCTGGCATATCTGCCTTTCTCCAAGATGTTCCACCTGATTTCCACGCCCATCAGCCTGATCGCCAGCCGCGTGATGGACGAGAATTCCCTGCCCGAGAACATCGCCACCAGGCAGGCCATGGAGTTGGACGCATGCGTCCACTGCTGCACATGCAGCAACACCTGTTCAGCCATGATGGCCAGCGTCACTTCCGGCAATAAGCTGGTGCTGCCTTCCGAAAAGATGCAGAGCCTCAAGAAATTGGCCAACGGCGGCGAGCTGAACGCCGATGAGCTGGAAGCCGTGAGCTACGGCGTATATATGTGCACCAACTGCAACCGCTGCACCGCGGTCTGTCCGTCGGGCATCATTCTTAAAGACCTGTGGATGTCCGTGCGCGAGTCCCTGATTCAGAAGCAAAAGGCCCAGCCCATGGTTCTGACGCCTTTGTCTTTCTTCCGCGGGTACAACCGCGCCAGGATCGCCCCGGAAACCTACGGCGCTCCGGCTCAAAAAGCCCAGGAAGCCGTGGCCGGCAAGTTCGAGCAACTGGCCGCCAAGGATGTCTCCATAGACATCACCCAGGCGTCTTCGGCAAAGGCCAATCCCATGTTTGCCTATTGCTTCGGGTGCCAGACCTGCACCACGGTTTGTCCTGTGGTGGGCGGGTTTGAGAATCCCGAAGAGGAGCTGGGTTTGGTTCCCCATCAGATCATGTGCTCTCTGGCCATGGGCCTGGAGGAAATGGCTTCCGGCTCCAAGATGATCTGGGACTGCCTGACCTGTTACCAGTGTCAGGAGCACTGCCCCCAAAAGGTTCCGGTTGCGGACATCCTTTATGATCTCAAAAATTTGGCTGCAGCGCGGGTGTTGCCCGAAAAGCAGGCCGAGAGCAGGAAGACCAAGTAGCAACAGGGCTTCCCGGGCGGACTCCGCCCGTATATATAAAAGTTTTTACGAACAACCAGGCAAAATAGGACATAGATTATGAACTACGCATTGTTCTTGGGATGCAATATTCCGGCGCGGGTCCCCCAATACGATCAGGCGGCTCGTGCAGTGCTGAACAGACTGGGCGTCGAGGTTCTGGATATACCGGATTTCAACTGCTGCGGATATCCCATGCGGGACACGGATTCTCAGGCCTTTTTGCTTTCCTCGGCCCGGAACCTGGCTTTGGCCGAACAGTCCGGCTTGGATATGATGGTGCTGTGCAAATGCTGTTTCGGCGCCCTCAAAGCCGCAAGCTACGCTCTGGCGCAGGACTCGGCCCTTAAAAATGAAATCAACGCCTTGCTGGAGCCGGAAAAACTGTCTTACCAGGGGAAGGTGAAAGTAAAGCACTTCTTTTCCGTACTCCAAGACTCCGTGGGCCTTGACGAAGTGAAAAAGAAGGTGGAACGGCCTTTCCAGGGCCTTCGCATAGCAACCCATTACGGGTGTCACGCCTTGCGCCCCAGCGCCGTCACGGAATTTGACGACCCCGTCAATCCCAGCTTGTTCGATAAACTGGTGGAGGCCACCGGCGCTGAAAGCGTGGATTGGGCGGAAAAAACCGATTGCTGCGGCGCTCCCCTGATGGGCGCTAATGACGAGTTGTCCCTGAAGATCACCGGGAAAAAGCTCAAGGGCGCACGCAAGGCGGGAGCCCACTTCCTGTGCGCAGGCTGCCCTTATTGCCAGATGCAATTTGACACGGTGCAGGCTTCCTTTATAAAATCGGAGCCGGGCAAAGGACCGATGGCGTCCATCCTGTATCCCCAACTCCTGGGCCTGTCCATGGGCATCGACGCCAAGGACCTGGGGTTGGATAATAATTGTTTGGACATCAGCAGCATCAAGCTGTTTCTAAAATAAGTAAAGGAGAAAACGATGGCTGACCAGACTGTAGGTTCGGTCCTGGTGGTGGGCGGCGGAATTTCCGGCATGCAGACCGCCCTGGACCTGGCCGATTCCGGCTATTACGTGTACTTGTTGGAAAAAAGTCCGTCCATTGGCGGGGTGATGTCTCAGTTGGACAAAACCTTCCCCACCAATGACTGCGCCATGTGAATCATCTCTCCGAAACTGGTCGAGGTCGGCCGGCATCTGAACATAGAGTTGATTACATATTCCGATCTGGAGTCCGTGGAAGGAGCTCCGGGAAAATTCAAAGTCAAGGTTCGCAAAAGAGCGCGCAGCATCAGCACGGACCTTTGCACGGGTTGCGGCGCCTGCCTGGATGCATGCCCGGTTACCAATATAGTCAATGCTCCGGCCTGATTCGACGCCGGACAAAGCCTAGGGTGCAACATGAAAAAAACAGATATTGACTGGCCCAAGATTACAAAGATCGTTCAAGACTATAATTCAGACCCCGAGTGCCTGCTTATGATTATGCAGGATATCAGCGACATATATAATTATGTGCCGCCTGAGGTCATTCCCGTTCTGGTGGAAAAGCTGGGCGTCAGCGAAAGCCTGATATACAGCGTGGCGACCTTCTATAAAACCATCAGCCTGGAGCCCAGGGGTAAATACATCATCAACGTGTGCACCGGAACCGCCTGCCACGTCCGCGGAGCCGAGAAGATCACCCATGCTCTGGCCGAGGAATTGGGCATTGAAGAAGGCCAGACCACGGCCGACGGCATGTTCACCCTGGATGCGGTGCGTTGCGTTGGCGCTTGCGCCTCCGGCCCGGTGGCCATGGTGAACCACGACACCCACGGCGCCCTGAACCGCTCCAGCGCCCTGGAAATGCTGGATCAGTACAGGAAGTAGTCCCTGTAAATTTGCAGCAACCAATTTGGTTTTGAAAAGGCCCGCGCTTGCGCGGGCCTTTCTTTTTTTTCAGGTTTGCTTGATTTCCAACCCCCGCCTATAGGATAATACGGCCATTAATTGTCCTGAAGCATCCCAAGGGGAGGGTAAATATGAAAATCGCCATTGTAGGAGGCGGAAGCCGCTGTTTGTTTTTCATCAACATTTTGGCGACCTACAGGTTTTCTTCGGAAGTCCAGCCTCAAATTGTAGCCATAGCGGATATTAACCCGGACGCGCCGGGCGTAAAGCATCTGGTTGAGCGCGGGGTTTATTACACCGATGACTATTCCGAGTTTTTGACCAGGGAGGACCTGGACGTCGTGCTGGACCTGACCGGGGACGAAGAAATTTTCACGTATCTTTGCAAGGAAAGAAACCTCCTCACCACCGTCCTCAACGACGAAACCGGCCTGATTTTCTTCGAAGGCTACCGGCCCAGGGAATGCGCGGGCAGCAGGCAGCTGAATTTCAAGCGCACCAAGCAGCTTTGCGATCTTTTTTTTACGGAGCTGGTCAATGAGGAAGTTTTTGTCATCGACACTTCGTTTACCATTATCGATGTCAATAATCTGCCCTTGCAAAAATACGGCCTGGAGCGCAAGGACGTCATAGGCAAGCATTGCTACGAGGTGACTCATCAGGTTAAGGAGCCATGCAGCAGCAAGGCCCATCCCTGCCCCATGGTGGAAATTCAAAAAACCAGGCAGCCATACCGCTGCACCCATATTCACTACGACAAGGAAGGCCACCGCATCCTCCACTCCATTTCGGCCTATCCCATATTCGAGGCCAACAAGATCGTGGGCATCGTGGAGCTGGCCCGGGACATCACCTGGGAAACCAGCCTCCAAAAATCCTTTGGAGACCAGGAGAAACTTTCCGCCATCGGCCGCCTGGCCGCCGGCGTGGCCCATGAACTGAACAATCCCCTGACTACGGTGCTCACCTCCACCATGCTCATTCAGGAGGACATGGACCCCAAACATCCGGATTACGAGGAACTGGACCTCATTAAAAACGAAACCCTCCGGTGCCGGAACATTGTGAACAACCTCCTGAACTTTGCACGCCAGTCCAAGCCCATCAAGCAGGAAGCGGACCTGAACGAGATCGTGCAAAGCAGCATGGCCCTTATCCGCAAACAGGCGGATTTCAAGAATATCGTCATGAAATGCGACACCTGCCCGGAAAGGCTCATGGTCTATTGCGACCGGGACCAGATCCAGCAATGCCTCATCAACCTGGGGCTGAACGCCATTGACGCCACAGCGCCCGGAGGCCGCATCACCTTCACCACGTCCCTGGTGGACGACGGCAAAATGGCGAAGATTTCCGTGGCTGACACGGGAGAGGGGTTGCCCCAAAACATCAAGGACAGCATTTTCGAGCCTTTTTTCACGACCAAGGAGACGGGCACCGGCCTGGGGCTTTCCATCACCCACGGCTTTGTCAAGCAGCATAAGGGATTCATCGACCTGGAAAGCACCCAGGGGCACGGCGCCACATTCTCCATAAGGCTGCCCTTTCAGAGGGAGGAGGCCCATGCCTGAACCCAAGGCCAAAATCCTCGTCATTGACGATGAAGAGGCCATCTGCAGGAATTGCGAAAAAATCCTCTCCCGCTCCGGCCATACCGTCAAATGGGCTTTGAACGGGTACAAGGCCATGGAGATGATGTACAAGGAGGCCTTTGACCTTGTCATCACGGACCTCAAAATGAATTCCATGGGCGGCCTGGAAGTCCTCTCCCGCGTCAAGGATGAGTGGCCCCAAACCCAGGTGATCGTCATCACGGGCTACGCCTCGGTGTCCTCGGCCGTGGAGGTCATGAAGACCGGCGCCTTTGACTACCTGCCCAAACCCTTCACCCCGGACGAACTCCGGGGCGCCGTGCGTCAGGCCCTGGCGCCGGAAGAGCTGTTCAACGACGCCAAGCCGGACGTCAAAAAAATCTCCCGAAAAATCACCACCCACCAGCTTGTGGGGGACAGCCCCCAGATGCAGGGCGTCATCCGCATGCTCGCCAAGGTGGCGCCCACGGATTCCAACGTGCTCATTTACGGAGAATCGGGCACGGGCAAGGAAGTGATCGCCCGGGCCATCCATGCCAACAGCAAGCGCAAAGGGGAGGTTTTTTTCGCCGTGGACTGCGGCGCCCTGGCCGAAAATCTTTTGCAAAGCGAGCTTTTCGGGCACACCAAGGGAGCTTTCACAGGCGCGGTCAAGGATAAAAAAGGCATATTCGAACTGGCCGACGGAGGCACGGTCTTCCTGGACGAGGTGAGCAGCATCAGCATGTCCATTCAAAGCAACCTGCTCCGGTTTTTGGAAACCAGGGAGGTGCTGCCCATAGGCGGAACCGCACCGGTCAAGGTGGACGTTAGACTGATCTTCGCCACCAACCAGGATCTTAAGGAGATGGTGAGCCAGGGGAAATTGCGGGAGGATTTTTACTACCGCATCATGGTGTATCCCATTTTCACCCCTCCGCTCAGGGAGCGCAGGGCCGACATCCTGCCCATCGCCTACCATTTTCTGGACTTGTTCTCCCACTCCATGAGCAAGGATATTCGGAGCTTTTCCCCGGACGCCGCGGAAATCCTCCTGGATCACTCCTGGCCCGGGAACGTGCGCCAGCTTCGCAACGCCATTGAAAGAGCGGTAATCCTGTGCGAAGGCCGCACCATCTCGGCCAGGGAGTTGGAGCATCTCCAGGACAGGCCCGGTCAGGAGCATCACCAGGGTGCGTACACCATCACCCATGACTATCAGGTTCCCGCAAACGCCGAAGAGCTTAAAGAGGCCAAAAAAATCATCCGGCAGTTGGCGGTGGAGCAGGTGGAGCGGGATTTTTTAACCCAGGCCCTGGAAAACGCCGGCGGCAATATCACCCGGGCCGCCGAGCAGGTGGGCATGCAGCGCAGCAATTTTTCCAACCTCATGAAAAAACACGGCGTCCGCGCCGTAAAAAAATAACTTTGGATTTGAAAAAGCGGATTTCTTTATAAATCCGGAACCATGCAGGGAGTTTTACAGAATGGCGAAGCAGGATGACAAAAAAAACCGGATTGTGGCCGACGCCCTGGCCTCCCAAAAGGAAAGGGAAAAAGGCTACCGGGAGAAGGCCCTCAAGATGTATCCCCACGTTTGCGGCAAGTGCGGCCGGTCCTTTGAAGGCAAGCGGATCCAGGAACTGACCGTCCACCACAGGGACCACAACCACGACAACAATCCCCCGGACGGCAGCAACTGGGAGCTTTTGTGCATCTATTGCCATGAGGACGAACACGCCCGCCACTCCGTGGCCGACGCCTACGGCGGCCGCAACACGGAGGAGGACGCGGCCGGCGGAGACATGGACAACAAGCCTTTCGCCAACCTGGCGGCCCTGCTGCAGAAGAAAAAAAGCAGATAGCCGGGATTCAAACCAGGGAAAAGGGGGCTTATGCAGGTCAATCCAAGGTTTTTCCCATAGGCTTGCGACGCTCTGGAAAGAATCCTACCGCTCGGTAAAAAAATCGCAAAAAAATATTTGACATAGTTTGGTATGCGAACTATATTTGCAGCCATGGAAACGAGATCAACATACACCGACATTCTTAAGCTCTTCAGAAGGGTGGTCAATAAATACCGCAGCCTGGAAAAAGCGCCCATCCTGTTCGGTACTGGCGACTCTCTTTTCAGACAGGAAGTCAGCGCCATTCAGGCCATCGGCGCAGACCCGGGCAGGAACGTGAGCGAACTGGCCCATATTCTGGGCGTCACCAAAGGAACCGCGTCGCCCATCGTGACGCGCCTGGCCAAGCGGGGTTTGGTGAATAAGTATAAGAACTTGGATAATAACAAGGAAGTGCTCCTGGAACTCACCGTTCGGGGCGAAAGCGTGTATCACGAGAATGAGCTTTTGCTGATTAAGCTGCGCCAAGCCCTTTTTGAACGCTATGAAAAGGAAAATCCTGAGTATTTGGAGTTCTTGAAGGATTTTTTAGTGCAGATGGAAGAGTTGATCGAAGAGCACTATGCCGAGCTTCGGAGCCAGTAGGCGGACCCCCTTTTTTTTGGGATATATGGTTTGGTATGCTAACAAAATCCTAACGGATTGGGGCGAAAGCAAACGTGGAACCCGCCGGAATAAGGCCCCCGGGCCGCCGGCTTTAACATACCGGAAAGAGATTTGTTCGGCCGGCAAATCTCAGCTCCGGGCAAAACATATTTAACCGTGCTTTATTTAAAGGAGTGGCAGCATGAAAAAGATGGTTTTTTTGTGTACATTGATCGTGGGATTTTGCGCAGCGCTGAGTCCCGCCATGGCTGGGGAGATCGCCTCCCTGCAGGTTGTTGATTTTCCCAAGGCCGACCTCATGATCGTATTCGCGGACAAGGACGCCGCTGTAGAAGCTCCCGCCCATGTGGATGTCAAGGGCTGCGGGGAATACTCTTTGGTCAGGCTGCTGGATTACTCGGCGGGAAAAGCCATGGTAGCCTCCATGCCTTGGGGCCACAAATCCGTCGCCAAGGAGGAATGGACCCAGTTGGAAGGTTGGTTTAAAAACGCCGTCATGGAAAAGAACGGTAAAGAGGGCTTCCTGGCCGCAGCCGTGCCTGAAGGCAGTTTTTACTCTGTGGACCAGGGCGCGGCCGGCGCCGTCGCCAAAGCGGGAACCGGAGAGGACGTTGCAGCGATCCTGGAAAACTCAAAGACCCCCGCAGTGGGCAAATACATCCTGGAAAAGGAGCATCACAGCTGGTGGCCGCCCAGGGCGCCGGAAGATGATATGATTCCCACCATCTAACGGCAGGATTTACCCGGAGTTGTAATTGCGGACCGGGAGATTCCCCCCTTTTCCCGGCCGCCCGGCGAATGCCGCCCCGGCTCCCCAGAGATCGCGCCCCTTCCGCGATCGTTGGCCGGCGCAATCATCCGCCTGACGGATACTGTTTCGGGTGTTTCACGGGCCTCTGATAATCAGAGGCCCGTGTTTATTTTAAGGAGGAGTCAAGGCGGCTGCTTGGGGCTTGGCCGCCGTCTATTCTGTAAGTTGAAAGCCTTGCCAAATCCCCGAAAATCCCAGGTCAAAAAACATAAAAGGGACTGTTTTCCTCAAAGACTTGTGATTGGCTTGCCAAAACGCTGCTTTTGTGATTAATGAAAGCCATTCCACTTCATCCCATCCACAATAAGACGGAACGCAGCTTTAGCCAGGGGAGGAAAAATGGACGGTTTAAACACCTTGGAGATCTTTTACCTGTTTTGCGCACTCTTGGGCGGAATTCTCGTCGTCTTCAGGATGATCATGCAAGTCCTGGGGGCGGCGGATGTGGATATGGATTCCGGCGGCGGCGTGGGCGGCGATATGGGCGGCGACGTGGGAGGAGACGTGGGCGGCGATGCTTCCGGCCATGACGACTCGGACGCGGGATTCAAGCTGCTGTCCATGCATGGGCTTTCCTCCTTCATGCTTATGTTCGGGCTGGTGGGTTACATTGTATATCATAATGAACGGGCCGGGGTCGCCCTGTCCCTGGTTGCAGGCTCGTTCGCCGGATATATCAGCGTATGGATTATCAAAAGAATTTTCGACTTCATGATCAAAATGCAGTCCAGCGGCACCTTGGAGATGTCAGCCGCCGTGGGCGCCGAAGGCGAGGTCTACCTGACCATTCCTAAAGGCGGGGCCGGCAAGGTGATGGTGAATTTCTGCGGGCGTCTGCGCGAGTTCGAAGCCATGTCCGAAAACGGCGAGGAAATGAAAACCGGAGTAAGAATCAAGGTGGTCCGCATCAGCGGGAGCACCTTAATGGTGGATCGAATGGTGTAATAGGTAAATCAATCCTTAATTAATAAGGGAGGTTTTTGAATTATGGGCGGAGAAGGGTTGTTGGGTTTCATAGGCTGGCCGCTTGTGGTGGTAGTGTTGGCGGTTTTTATAATCTCAACCTTGGTTTTTTTGGCGTCGCGCTATAAACGGTGCCCCTCGGACCAGATTTTAGTGATCTACGGCAAGGTCGGGGAAGGGCAGTCAGCCCGATGCATCCATGGCGGCGGCGCCCTGGTGTGGCCTTTGATTCAGGACTATTGCTACATGAGCCTCACGCCCATGACCATCAATATTCCTTTGAGCAAAGCCCTGTCCATGCAGAACATCCGCATCAACGTGCCCAGCACATTCACCGTGGGCATCAGCACGGAGCCGCAGATTATGACCAACGCGGCCGAGCGCCTTTTGAACCTCCCCAAAGAGGTCATCGAAGACATGGCCATGGAAATCATTTTCGGCCAATTGCGTCTTACGGTCGCCTCCCTGACCATCGAGGAGATCAACCAGGACCGGGAGCGCTTTTTGGAAGCCATCCGCCGAAACGTGGAGCCCGAGCTGAACAAGATCGGCTTATATCTCATCAACGTGAACATCACCGACATCACGGATGAGTCCGACTACATCGAAAGCATTGGGAAAAAAGCTGCGGCCGAGGCCATCAACCAGGCCAAGGTGGACGTGGCCGTCCAGGATAAGACCGGTTCCATCGGCGAGGCCGAAGCCTTCCGCGAAAAGGAAATCAAGGTGGCCGAAAACGTGGCCCAGGCGGAAAAAGGCAAGAAAGCCGCCGAAGCCGACCGCCGCGTTTACGTGCAGCAGCAGGAAAGCAAGGCCACCATCGGTGAGGCTGAAGCCAACAAGGAACTGAACATCAAGGTGGCTGAAAACGAAGCCCAGGCGGAAAAAGGCAAGAAAGCCGCCGAAGCCGACCGCCGCATCTACGTGCAGCAGCAGGAAGCCGAGGCCGTGGGCGGGGAAAACAAGGCCAAGGCCGACATCGCCGACGCCGACGCCCAACTGGCCATCAAGCAGGCTGAGGCCAAACGCCAGGGCGAAGTGGCCAAGCGCCAGGCCGAAGTGGAAATCCAAAAAGCCCAATACCTGGCGGAGCAGCAACGCTTGAACGCTGAGCAGATCGTCGTCCAGGAGACGGAAAAGCAAAAGATAGAAATCGCGGCCGAAGCCGAGGCGGAAAAAACCCGCCGCGAAGCCAAAGGCCAGGCCGACGCCGTCCTGTTCAAGTATCAGGCCGAAGCCCAGGGCGTCCGGCAGGTGCTCCAGAGCAAGGCCGAGGGCTACAACCTTTTGGTCAGAAGCTGCGCCGGAGACGCCAAGGCTGCAGCCACCTTCCTTTTGGTGGAAAAGCTGGAGGAGTTAGTCAAGGTCCAGGTGGAAGCCATCAAGAACCTCAAGATCGACAAGATCACGGTCTGGGACGGCGGCGGCCAGGACGGCGGAAAAACCGCCACGGCCGATTTTTTATCCGGCATGGTCAAAAGCCTGCCTCCCCTCCACGAAGTGGCGGGCATGGCCGGTGTGGATCTGCCCCAATACTTGGGGGATATGGCTGCGGAAAAGGAGCCTAAAGAGGAAAAGAAACCCGTGCAAAGTCCCAATACGGTCAGGGTTTCCGTTCCCAAGCCGGCGGCCGGGCTCAAAGCCCCGGAGCCGCCCAAAGAGCCGGAAGGCAAGGAATAGTACACCCGGTTTATCCAGTATGACGCATCGGGTTCAACGCCGGGCGAGGGCTGCTTTTAAGCCGCCCCGCCCGGCGAGTTGTTTTTGGCTTATGGATTCCTGTTGCAGTGCAGCGGCGCCTTCTTTGCGGGCGCCTTTCAAAAGAGCCCCTTATACACTCCCGTGGCCGTCCAAATCTTTTTTTCCCGGCGGCAAGAATTCCGTTTTGGATTTTTCACGGCCCCGTCAAAACCATTCCTGGGGAATGTTCTGCAATGTGTGGGAGTGGCTGCCGAAATCGCCGTTATAAGTGTCTATGGTTTCTATAATGACTTCCAGCAGCCTGTCCTTTTCCCGGTGAAAGAGGAGCGTGGGATCCTGGTAAAACATTTCGGCTCTTTGTATGTCCCGATTCAATCTTACGTTGTTCGCCAGGACGGCGGTGATTCCGTTTTCGTCCAAACTCTGAATGTGCCGCAGGGCCAAAATGTCGTCTTCCGCCTTTTCAAAAGAGAAAAACGCCAGGTCATTCAGGAAGCCGTAGCAGTGGCGGACCATATGCCATCCTTCGAACATGTCGTCCCAAAGGATCATTGCTCGCACCGTCTGGTAATCCGTGCCAAGCAGGTCGTCCTTGTGAATCCGCCCATCAATGGTGCAGCCGGATTGGATGCTGGCGATATCCAATAAGCGGGAGGTGTAGGCCACCAGATAATTCACGAAATTGTGCACCACGGAGCCAAGTTTCAGCACCGGATTCTTTCCGGGGGTGCACATGGTCGGTAAGGCGCCGTTGACGACCTTGGTTTCAGGGTTGATCCCAAAAGCAATCGCCATTCCCGCCAGAAATTCGGCAAAGGCCAGCAATGCAATGCCGTAAGGCGTCATGGGGCCGTTTTGTCCGCTAAAAGGCTGGGTGACAAGCATCACGGGTATTCGCCGCTGGACGCACTGGACGAACACATCGATATTTTCCTTAAAGGACAATGTCAGAGGGGAACTGAAAATCGTGTGATTCGTGATGATATACTGGCCCGACTGGATTTGTTCTTCAGCCTCTTGCACGCCGGAGTCCGTGGATATATTGAAAAACTTGGGGCCGCTGAATATATTGGATGTAACGCCGAATTGCTCCACTTCGTATTGGCTCAGCTGCCTGGCGCAGACAAATGAAAAGGGCATTTCATTGTCCCGGGCCAACATCGCCTGCTTGAGGATATGGTTCAACTGGGGATCCTTTAACTCATAATCCTCTTCCCCTTGTTTATGAATGAACGCCGCGACGCCGCCAGGCCCGAAAGCTCTGTCGACTATGGGAAAATCAAAGCGATACGCCTGATCAACGACGCTTTGTATATACGCGGGCTCAAAATGAATGCGGCTGGTCCCAGGGTCGTAAATCGCCCCGTAATCGGTTCCCTTGGTTGTACGACGGATGATTTCGGAGTAGTCGACAAAGGAGCCGTTTTGCTTTCTGTGGGGAATCTTGACTCCGCAATAGAGCAATACTTCCTTGGCGTCATATATCAGATTTCGAACCAGCCGGTTCCATAGGTTTTTATAATCATTGTAGCGTATTTTTTTTAGCAAGATTGTCCCCCCATTTGGATTCTCTTGTCGTTTTTCTTTTCCTCCGCATTCGATTTCGTTATGAGTTGTCCGCACGTCAACTTGTTCTGACTGAGCCGCAATCCGCCGCCGCCTGCTCAGGCGAAAACAGACCCCAGCATGGAACTACTTTAACATACGCAAAACGTTGCATCAAATTTTCGTTTTGTGGTTTTTTGAATGATAAATGGCGGGAAATGGATATTAATGCGATGCGGCCGCCCCCTTTGGGGACGGCTATGGAAGGAGGGTTGCGCGTCCTCGGCGTCCTCCCGGGGTCTGCTGCTTCCGTTAAATGTTACCCAGCGTTTTCGACAGTTCAAGCGCCTTCCATTTAACGCTTTGGGATTTCCAATAGAATCCGGTTGGCGCGCCTGTGCCTGGATTCGGCGTTTTACCCATTACCCAACCACTGCATCCCAGATCAGCTTAACAAGCGTTACGCCCACCACTGCAAGAAATACGCTCCGCACAAAGCTGACTTTACGCACGATCACCATTCGGGAACCCAAATAGGCGCCCGTCATCTGGCCTGTCCCCATGAGGACGCCAATGGTGAAAATGACGTTGCCGCCGATGATGAAGGCGATCAGGGCCACGATGTTGCTGGTGAAATTAACGATTTTGGTAAAGGCGGTGGCCTTTTTCAAATCCAGGCCGATAAGAAGGACAAGGCCGATGGTCCAGAACGATCCGGTTCCCGGGCCGAAGAAGCCGTCATAAAATCCAAGGAGCAAACCGGCCGCAACATAAAACGCGTGCTTTCCCATACGGGCTTTCCGGTCTTCCTGCCCTAGCTGGGGGGTGAGGAGGGTGTAAAAAAAGATGCCCGCCAACAAGAAAGGGATGATCACGCTCAGAAAGTCGGCCGACAGCATTTGAATGGACACGGTGCCGATGGTCGCTCCAATGGCGGTGAACAGCACCGGCATCCAGATTCCGGAAAGCGAAACCAATCCCTTGCGGCTGTAGTTCACCGCAGCCGTAAAGCTGCCGAAGCTCGCCTGGAGCTTGTTCGTCCCCAGGGCGAGATGCGGGGGAATCCCCATGGCGAGTAGAACGGGCATGGAAAGAATTCCGCCCCCGCCTGCAATGGAGTCCACAAATCCGGCGCAAAGGCCCGTCAATAAAAATACTGCGTAATGATATAGTTCAAAATCCAATGGCTACCGTTCCGACCTTTTATGATGCGCCGACAAAATCCCCGGCGCGCCCAATCCGTCCGCCGTCGCTAAGCCCCAAGGAATAACCTCGGGAAACAGACTTCTATGGGGCGCCGGGCAAAAAGTCAATAACTTAGAACCGTTCGGGCCTGCGCAAAAATTTTGGGGGACGTCTCTCAAAATTTTGGGGGACGTCTCTCAAAAACTCAATAACTCCAGCCCCAAAAGATTTTTACAGAGACAGCAGCCGGGCAGGGGGCCTTTTTTATGAGGCCCCCATCAGATCCCTTATTCTTCTTTTTTCAAATCCTCCATCAAATCGTCCAGCCATTGGGGGACCGTCACTTTTTCGTAATTGGGATAGCTTAAAGTGAAGGGCTTGATGTCCAGGATGGGGCTGCCGTCCACCGCGTCCAGGCCCTGGACTTTCAGGATGTTGTCCTTACGTTCCAGGAGGCGCACGGCCGAAACCAAAATAGGATTGGGCCTGGCCGGGCTGCATGTGGCGTAGATGCCTTTCAGGGGGATGTTCTTTCTTCCCATGGGGTGGACCTGACGCATGGACCGCCTGTCTTCGGGAATGAGGTGGGGCCAGTAAATCACCAAAATGTGGGAATATTCTTCGATGCCGTCCAGAATGCCTTCCAGGTTGGGATCGATTTCCAGTTCGCTTTCCAGGGAATTCAGTTTTTTCCGGGTCTTGCGTTGCTCCTTGATGCGGTTGTCATAATCCTCATCGCCCATATCAGGGCGAAACGCGGGCTTGTCCATGGAGGTATGCACCACGCCCACGGGGGTGACGGTGAATTCGTTCAGGCTTCTGTAATCCGGCATTGTTGCTCCTTTTCCGCTCTTCAAGCGCAGACAAAAAGGCCGCCAAGGCTCAACCATACAGGTTCGTGCGCCTTCACGGCGTGAGTGTGAATATTTAAATGCTTTATATGCGCCTTCATGGCGTGATTTTTTTAATACAATAAGGCTGGGGTATTAGAGTTGTCAATGACCGGTGAACCAAGAACTACAGCTAGCGCCTTTCCATTTCAGGCTTGACACATGATTTACAAGCCATTATCCTCGAACAAACTCCGTCCGAAGGCGGAACGTAAAAACAGCTCCAAACAATATAATTGAATATTTAAAGCCATGAAGGCCGATGCGAGGAACGCGTGTCGCCTTTTTGGCTTTTTTTATTTGGGGAGAAAATTTCATGAAAAAAGGCCTTGTATTGTTACTGGTTGGAACCCTTGTTTTTTCCTTGTTTTCAAGTGTTTGCTATGCAGAGCAAAAGATCGTGGACGCCATGGGACGCACCGTTTCCATCCCGGATAAAGTGGAGAAAGTCATCTGCTCCGGCCCCGGATGTTTGCGGCTGCTCACCTACCTCCAGGCTCAGGACCGCATTGTGGGCGTGGACGATATGGAAACCCGCCGGACCCAGTTTGACGCCCGGCCATATGCTTTGGCCAATCCTCAGTTCAAGGAGTATCCCGAGTTCGGCAGCTTTCGCGGCCACGATAATCCCGAGCAGATCCTGGTGCTGGAGCCTCAGCCCCAGGTGATTTTCAAAACCTACGCAACCATGGGGCATGACCCCATCGAGTTATCCCAAAAAACAGGCATTCCGGTCATCGTACTCAATTACGGAGACCTTGGCGGCAATAGGAGCCAGTTGTTCCAGGCCGTCCGCATCATGGGCCAGGCTTTGGGCCAGGATAAAAGGGCCGAGGAGGTTGTCGCTTTTTTTGAATCCGCCATCCAGGACTTGCACGACCGGACCAAGGACATTCCCGAGGACAAACGGCCTTCCTGTTATATTGGCGGCATCGCCTCCAAAGGGCCCCACGGCTATCAGTCCACGGAGCCGGGATATCCTCCTCTCGCCTTTATTCACGCCAACAACGTGGCGTACAGCACAGGCTTGAAAGGCAAGGCCCTGATGCACAGCAACGTGGCCAAGGAGAAAATCGTGGATTGGGATCCGGAAATCCTTTTTTTGGATCTTTCCACCCTGCAAATGGGCGATCAGGCCGGCGGCCTCTACGAGTTGAAAACCGATCCCGCCTATGCAGCCCTGACCGCGGTCCAAAAGGGCAAGGTCTACGGCGTGCTGCCTTATAACTGGTACTCCCGGAATTACGGCTCCATCCTGGCTAACGCCTATTACATGGGAAAACTCATTTATCCCGACCGCTTTGAAGACGTGGAGCCCCAGGCCAAAGCGGACGAAATATATTCATTTCTCATGGGCAAAGGCGTGTTCGACATTATGAATGAGAGCTTTCAGCACCTGGTTTTCAAGCCGGTCCCCGTCAAGTAGGGAGCGAAACATGCACCTGAATCACGGCGAAAAACACGAAGAATACTCCCGCTATGTGGGGCGCAAAGCCGCCTTGCTGGCGTTCTCCGGAATAGTATTGGTATTGATTTCCCTGGTGAGCATCTCCAAGGGCGCGGCCAGCCTGCCCATTGGAGAGGTGGCCAAAGCCCTGTTGGGATTTGACGCGGCCAAGCGCACGGAGTTGATCGTCTGGAACATCCGTCTGCCCCAGGTGCTGGCCGCCATCGTGGCCGGAGCCGGGTTGTCCCTTTCCGGAGCGGTCATGCAGTCGGTTTTGCGCAATCCCTTGGGCTCGCCCTTCACCTTGGGCATATCCCACGCCGCTGCCTTTGGAGCCGCCTTTGCAGTGATGATCATGGGCTCGGGAACCATGGCCAGCTCCCACGTGGGCGCGGTGACCATTTCCAATCCTTACGTGACCACCGGCATGGCCTTCCTTTTTTCCATGGGCGCTTCCGGGGTGATTGTGGGAATCTCCCGCATGCGGGGCGCTTCGCCGGAAATCATGGTGCTATCCGGCGTGGCTTTGGGCGCCTTGTTTACGGCCGGGACCATGTTTCTTCAGTTTTTCGCCGACGACGTGCAGCTTGCCGCCATGGTTTTCTGGACCTTCGGCGACGTGGGCCGGGCTTCCTGGTCCGAGCTGGGGGTGCTGTCCGTCATCACCCTGGCGGCGTCGGCCTATTTTCTTTTGAACGCCTGGAATTACAACGCCGTGGACGCCGGAGACGAAACCGCCCAGGGCCTGGGAGTCCGGGTGCAGCGGGTGCGCATATGGGGCATGATCATCGCCTCTCTGGTGACGGCCGTGGCCGTGGCCTTTCTGGGGATCATCGGCTTTGTGGGTTTGGTCTGCCCCCACATGGTCAGGCGCCTGATCGGCGGGGACAATCGATACCTCCTGCCGGCCTCCATGCTGCTGGGCGCCATTTTGCTTTTGGCTTCGGACACCGTGGCCCGGCTGATCCTGGCGCCGCATCTTTTGCCCGTCTCCATTCTTACGGCGTTTATGGGCGCGCCGGTTTTTCTGGCATTGATCATCAAAGGATACGCAAAATGATTCTGGAAGTGGACGGCGTAAAATTCGGATACAACGGCAAGGACATCCTGAAGAACGTCCAATTGAACGTGGACCGGGGTGAAATGCTGGTCATCCTGGGCCCCAACGGGGTGGGAAAAACCACCCTTTTGCGGTGCATCAACGCCATTTTAAAACCCAAGGCCGGAACCATCATGGTGGAAGGCGGGGACGTCCTGAAAATGGAGCCCGCCGCCATCGCCCGCAGGGTGGGGTACGTGGCCCAGTATCAGGCCAAAACCCGCATGACCGCCTTTGACGCCATCCTCATGGGCCGCAAGCCCCACATAAGGTTTCGCACCTCAGAGGACGACATCCGCATGGTGGACGGCGCCATCAAGGTTTTGGGCCTGGAAGACCTGGCCATGCGCCACATCGACGAAATGAGCGGCGGCGAATTGCAAAAGGTGGCCGTGGGCCGGGCCTTGGTTCAGGAGCCCCGCTTGATGCTTTTGGACGAGCCCACCAGCAGCCTGGACCTCAAGAACACCATGAACATCCTGTCCCTGATCCAAAGGGTGGTCAAGGAGCACAACGTGGGTGCGGTTATGACCATGCATAATCTGAATTCCGCTTTACGCTTCGCCGATAAATTCGTGTTTCTGAAAAACGGAGAAATCCATTCGGCCGGCGAAATCCAGGAAGTCTCCGAAGAAATGATAGAAGAGGTGTACGACATCCCCGTGGAAATCCTCCACCACAACGGCCGGCCTTTGGTGGTCCCGTTGAACTAACCCAAACGGTATCGGCGAGATTATGAAGACATCCGGGCCTTTGAACCCGGGAGATTTGGTCCGGCCGCCGAGTCGGCCTGCTTTCGCCGAAATGATCGGATCATTTCCTTTTCAGCTAATTACAAAAAATGTTTGACTTCTGTTAAACATGGGTATTAAGTGAGCCCGGATCGTTGTATCATATTTGGTATAAGGATGGCCTTCCGTTGTATCATATTTGATATATAGACCCGTTCGTTGAAAAACGATCTTTCTTTCCTTACATGAATTTACAAGTTGTGGAGTTCAAAGTGTCGGTAAAAAAAATGTTGCTGATGGTAGGCGTGGTGTTGTTGCTGGTCTCCGGGGCTTATGCGCAGGATTCTTTTAATAACAACTTATTGGAAATATTAGAAACCAAGGGGATTTTGTCCTCTCAGGAAGTGACGGCGCTTCAAAAAAAGGAGGCTGCAAACACGGAAGCCGGGGCGGCCGCCCAGGAAGCCCTGGTGCTGCTCCTGAAGAAAAAAGGGGTGCTCACCGAAGAGGATGCCGCGTTCATTTTGGGGGGCGAGGCCGCGCAGGATGACTCTCTGAATCTTTCTCAAGAGGCGTCTCCGGCTTTGGGCGGCAAGGAGTCCGGCAAGGAGCTTGTGGGCGTCCTGGATGACGGCTTTTGCCTGAAAACTCGGGACGGCTCCGCCCGGTTTCATCTGAAGGGCCTTTTGCAGACGGATTATAAGGCCTATGACTATGACCTGGAGCCCGAAGGAATCGGCACGGACCCGGGAACGGACGGTTTTGACATTCGCCGGGCCAGGCTGATCACCAAGGGCAAGCTCTCCCCTTTGTTTGACTTTGCCATGTCTTACGAGTTCCAGGGAGTCAACTCCCGGCGTTTGCTGGACGCCTATGTGAACGCCCGGATTCATGACGCGTTTTCCCTCCGTGCAGGCCAGTTCAAGGAGCCTTTTGGCCTGGAAGCCCTTTCTTCGGACAGCGACCTGTTTTTTACGGAGCGCTCCATGGGCTTTGGCCTGAATCCCGGCAGGGACGTGGGCGTCATGGCTTTCGGCGGTTTTTGGGACAACGCTTTGTATTACAGGCTGGGCGTGTTCAACGGCGACGGCATGGATGACGCCTCCGGAGGAAACGTGGACGAGCCCGAAGTGTGCGCCCGGATCGGCGCGGCCCCCTTCGCCCACGCAGGATTTCCCCTGTTACAAGGCTTTCATCTGGGCGCCAGCGGTTCTTATCAGCGGGCGGACGCCAACACGGTCAGCCTGGATATCAGCACGGCCGGCCGTACTGATTTCTTTTCCTTAGCCACCAATGCGAAGTTCAGCATCATCCGAAACTGCGACACCCTCATCCGCCACGGCGCGGACGCGGCCTGGACCTACGGCCCCGTGGCCCTGTTCGGCGAGTACATCCAGGCCCGGTACGATGACGTAGAAAGCAAGGCTCAAACCTTTGACGCCGAAATGACGGGCTATTACGGAGCGGGCGCCTGGATCATCACCGGCGAGCCCGTCCTTGCGTCCCGGGGCGCCATCCAGCCCGTCATTCCCGCGAACGCATTGGGAGACGGAGGCTATGGAGCCTTGGGCCTGGCTTTCCGGTACGATAATTTCGACGCCGGCGACAAGGTGTACGACACCTTGGTTTTTGTGGGCGATTCCGTGAGGGAAGCCGAGGCCATGACCTTTGGCCTGAATTGGTACTTGAACCAGTACGCCCGCCTGTCCCTGGAATTCACCCGCACCACATTCGATCAACCCCTCCTGATATACCGGGATTCCAGCACCGGCACATCCCTGTATAGCGACAAGGAGGATCTTATAATAAGCAGGTTCCAATTAGGTTTTTAAGCGCTTGATGAAGAAAGGGAGGAAAATGAAGAGACCGGTATTGTTGTTTGCCATTTTACTAATTGCCATTACAGGATCCACGGGCATGGCGGCTTATCACCATCAGGGGGAAATCGACTCGGACAATTTTACGGCGGTGTATCCCGCCGCCTCAGGCACCAAACTGGACCAATGCGCCTTGTGCCATTGCGGCGGGGAGTACGAAAAAAACGGCAAAACCGTCACCCTGGGAAGCTGCCAGTGGTGCCACGACAGTGAGCACGGATACGGGTACGACGAGTCCGGCAACATCTGGAACACCCTGAACCAGTACGGCAAGGATTACTTCACCGCCGGACGCAATCAGGCGGCGGTCGCGGCCATTGAAGACGATGATTCCGATGGAGACAATTACACCAACCTGGAGGAAATCACGGCTGTCTCCTATCCTGGCAACGCGAACGACGACCCCTCCAAAACCCCCGCGGCGTTCCGGGTCTATTCCATGGATCAGATCGAAGCCATGGATCAGCACACCCAGTTTCTGCTTATGAACACCAGCCGCTCCGGCGATTTTTACGCCGAGTACACGGGCGTGATTATGGAAGACCTTCTTGAAGACGCCGGCATTCTGGACTCCGCCACAGGCATCACCGTGTTCGCCCCCGACGGATGGTCCAATTACCATCCCATGGAAGCGGACGGCCAGGAAAACCATTACCATGTGAAGGGAGAATACGCTGAGGCCCAGTTCCAGTATGACGCCGAGGCCGACGAGGCCTTGAACGCCGATGGATGGTGCGATTACAGCGCGCCCTCCTGCAAGGGCCGCAACCACGGCGACGTCATTGCCGTGGACGGCGGACTGCACATGATCCTCGCCTACCAACGGGAGGGAAGCTATCTCGATACAGGCGTTCTGAACAATGACAATAAACTGGACGGCTCCGGGCCTTTCCGGGTGGTGCCCCCCCAGGTGACCCCTTGTCCGCCCGACCAGTCCAGCAAATCCGATGTGCAGGACGTGGTCTGGCCCTATGACTATGACTGGGATCATAACGCCGGCGCATCCAGCCGCTCGGCCACCATCATCCGCGTGGAGCC
Source organism: Desulfatibacillum alkenivorans DSM 16219 (assembly GCF_900142135.1). GTDB lineage: Bacteria > Desulfobacterota > Desulfobacteria > Desulfobacterales > Desulfatibacillaceae > Desulfatibacillum > Desulfatibacillum alkenivorans. Next base: position 21,703 of record NZ_FQZU01000001.1, read on the forward strand.
CCTGCCCGACGGCATTACGGATATCGACATCCTGGAAGCCGGCTGGAATTACGTGGACCAGGGCAAGATCATCATCTACGGCGCCATTGACGGCGCCGACTCCAACGGAAACGGCATTCTGGACAGCGAGGAAGGCGACTCCGCAGATCCTAAAAAAGCGCAGTTCCGGCCCATGACAGGCCTGGACAATATGACCGCGGAAGTGGATGCAGGGGAACTGAAAAAAGTGGAAGCCCTGTACTGCGACGATCCTTCCCTGAGCCAAACCAACAAGCCCGCCAGCATGAGCTATCCCTACGGCGCCTTTAAGCTGGAAGTCCACGGCCTGAACGCAGCCAGCGCGGACGGAGACATCGTCACCCTGACGCTTACCTTCCCCGACGCGGTTCCCACCAACGCCAAGTTCTATAAAATCGTGGCCGGCGGCTGGGTCAGCCTGCCTTTTGACGACAACGACGGCGACGAAACCATCGTGGTCACCCTCCAGGACGGAGACCCGGACACCGACGCTGACGGAACCATCAACGGCGTGATTGTGGACCCGGGCGTCCTGGCGACTCCGGCCGCCTCTTCCGGCTCCAGGTCTTCTTCAGACGACGGCGACTCCAGCTCCTGCTTTATCAAAGCCCTGCTGCAGTAACCTCGCCCCTGCATGAAAAAACACGGGAGGCCGCATTTGCGGCCTCCCTATTCCCTACAAACAACAGATAAAGAAAAAGGGTTTTTCGCCTCCGGCGGCCAACTGCCGCAGACGGAAAAGCATGCCTCCGGCGGTAAACTGCCACAGACGGAAAAGCATGCCTCCGGCGGCAAACTGCCAAAGACAGAAAAGCATGCCTCCGGCGGCAAACTTTTTGAAAAAAGTTTGATCAAAAACTATTCAATGGCGCTGCGCGCAAAAGCGTGGTCAGATTTGTCACTCCTGAATGGCCCTATCGGGAATCCAGCGCCCCCTGTCCTTGTCTTTGGGGGGCGCCGGCAGAGCAGTATCCTGCCAGTGTGCGGAGCATTTTTTGTTCGAGCAAGGCTGATTTCCAAGCTAAAAATGATTTGCTTCCCTTTTTCTCGGTCCCATGGTTCCCGTGGGAATGCATATCTCAAGCAACTGAATTCATGTTGCTTCCCCCTTGCCGAGGAGCGTTTGAGTCCGTCATTCCCGAATGCAGTAATCGGGAATCCGGCGCCATAGAGAAGAGGTCCTTGATAAGGGGATTTGTCATTTTATCGATAGTTGTGCATCCATAGTCAGAGCCTTGGCTTTATCCGCCGGCTGGGGCGCGCCGTAGCACCATGCCCTCAAAAAATCCACGTGCTGCAGCAGCAGGCGGATCATCCAGCCCACGGCAAAGGCGGCGATAAAGGTCCCTTCGCGCAGGCCGAGGATCTGCCGGGCGCCGATAAGGGAAATGGCCAGGGCCGTCACCACCAAAGACACATCCAGCCCCACCTTCACCAGGCCGAACTCCTTCTTTTTCGCGTAGCAAAAGGCCTGGGCGAATCCTTCTCCCGGTATATATATAAGGTCAGCCGTCAGTTCACAGGTGATCCCGGCAGCCAGGACAAAGCACCCCAAGAGCAACTCCACGATTTGCTTCCAATAGGCGTCCGGGATGTAAAACTCGGTCAAATACATGCCCACGTCAATGAAGACCCCAAAGATGGTTATGACAACCAGCTGAAAATACTGAATCCTTCGGAACTCCTTTTTAAGCAGGATCATCTGCCCTATTATAAACAGGATGTTGAAAATAAAGGTCCAGGTCCCGAAGCTCAGGGGCGACAAAAAGGTCAGGACGTAAGGCACGCTGGAAATAGGCGTGGTTCCCAGGCCGGCCTGCGTGCTTAATGCAACGCCCAGCCCGGCCAGCGCAAGGCCCACGCCCAGGCAGATCATCCGTCTTCGTAATTCCCGGCTAGGCATTGGCGCTCTCCTTGAGCAGGTTGCTCCGGAGCTTTTTCAAAAGGGGAATCAGGAATTCCTCCTCCTCCCTGCCGACTTCTTTCAAAGCCCTGGCCTCCACAATGGCGAAGGCCCGCTTGACCTTTTGAGCGGTTTCATAGCCCTTTTCAGACAGGGAAACCGTTACGGTCCGGCGGTTTTCGTGGTTTCTGACGCGTTCGATCAGGCCGGCGGCCTCCATTTTCGCGAGAATATTCGTCAGGGTGGGGGGCTCAATAAAGCAGCCTTCCGCAATCTCGCATTGGATGGAATGGGGCTCGGCCATGAGAAAGGCCAGGACCTTGGGCTGCCCCGGCGACAGGTCCGGGCAGGTCTTGGCGATTTCCTCCAGGATCGTTTTTTTGAACACGGATTGGGTGGCCATGAGTTCGTAATGCATTTCGTTGCGCATATAATTATCTTCCTAATAATTAGGTTTCGAATTATTAAGTTCCGAGGTTAATACGCCCATTGAATCTCCTTTGCAAGAAGAAAAAGGCATAAATAAAAAATACATGCAAAAAATATTTGTCCTATTATAATAATTTGAATTAATTATAAAATATCCTGATAAACCTTGTTCCGGGCCGGCGCATAGGCATGAAATCGCCTTCGGGCGGCATGGGGAAAGATATACGCCGTATATGAAATATATACATTAAAATATTCGGGTGTTTCACTAAACTATTTACTTTATATTCAAGAATTTATTTATAAATACCCTCCTGTGTTTAGGGGCGTGCGGGGAAAATCACCGATCAAGGCGGCGTATAATTTTTTGTGACGTTTTTAAGGCGGAGGTTTTGCCAAAACGAAAATAGTAAAATAAATCAATATGTTAAATAAAAATATTCTGGTTGGCACGATTGATGCTCTTAAGGAAAGCGACGATGTAACGTGAAACACCTCTTACGAAAGGAGGACCTTATGAGCCAAATCCAAAGAATCTTAGTGGTGGACGACGAGCCCGGCATCCTGCAGAACGTGACCAAAATTCTGTCCAAAGCCGAATATGAGGTCTTCCAGGCGTCCAGCGCCAAGGAAGCGCTGGAAGAGATGGCCAAGCGGTCATACTCCCTGTTGATTTCGGATATAGTCATGCCGGAAATGAATGGCCTGGAATTGCTCAAAATGGTCAAGAACCAATGGCCCCTGACCCAGGTGCTGATGATGACGGCTTACGCTTCCACGGAAACCGCCGTCAAGGCCATCCGCCTGGGCGCCCTGGATTATCTGCCCAAGCCTTTCACCCCGGACGAACTGCGCGAACTGGTGGACCGGTCCGTGGCCGGAGACCTGTACGAAGCCTCGGTGGGCGACGTGGAGCGGGAAGACATTGACGCCATGCACCTGAACCTGCCCCTGGACATGCTTTCGGAAGCGGACGTGGGGGAGGGCTTCTGCGACATCGGCAAGAAGGTTTGCAATGTTTTCCAGAAGTTGGGCCACACCTGCAAGGCCGGCGAGAAAAAGGGCCTGTGCCCCCAAGAGGCCAAAAAGGCCAAGGCCGAAGACGCCGCCCCTGCCATTCAGGAGTTGATCGGCGTGGATATGCCTTTTAACTACGAGGAAGTGGTGGAAGCCACAGGCCCGGAATACGTGGCCAACCTGGGGCGCGACGGCTTTGCGTTCATGCCCTACGAGGAGCTGAAGGCCAGCGCCGCGCGCATGGAGGCCCGTTTGAACCGGGCCAGGCTGGCGGCCATGTACAAGAAGAAGGAAAGTCATATCCCCGGGACCACCGACGCCCTGTCCGACATTACGGACGCCGTGGGAACCGAGTACGTCAAGCATTTGGATCGCGACGGGTTCTCCCGCATTCCCTTTGAGGAGCTGAGGGGAAGCGTCCGGAAGATGGAGGCGAAATTGAGCGGTAAGGAGATTGAACTGGCCCTGGCCTCGGATATTCTGGTGGTTGACGACGAGGTGGCGGTCAATAACAACATCCGAAAGATTCTGAAAAAAGGGCAGTACACCGTGGATCAGGCGACCACGCGGGACGAAGCCCTGGAAAAAGTCAGCAAGGGATTTTACCGGGTCATCATCCTGGATCTCAAGATGCCCGGCGTGGTCGGACTGGAGCTCCTGGAAGCGGTGCACAAAATGCAGCCTAACGCCAAGATTGTGATCATCACCGGGTACGCCAGCATCGAGACGGCCGTGGAGACTTCCCGACTCGGCGCCATGCTGTACGTTCCCAAGCCCTTCACCCCCGCAGAAATTCGCACGGCTGTGGAAAAGGCCTCCCGCCTTGCCGCATAGCCGAGTTGCGACCCCTCATAACAGGCCGCGGAACCCTTAGGGGTCCGCGGCCTTTTTTTATTGACAATGTTTTTCCTCATCAGTATTCTTTTGGTTTCTTGATAGTTTGCGCGGGGAGGTTCCGGCCTCATCCGCCGGACCTGGTTTGACCAAATCATGAATGTTACATTAAGCTGCGTGTTTCGGGCGATTTTTAATTCTCTATACGCGCCTGGGGCGCCGGAGGTAGATGGTGGACAGGTTAAAAAACAGAGACGAACTAATTACACTCCGTAAAAACCTTGTGGCCCAGCACAAGGATGGCAATAAAAAACTTATTTCCCTCTGCTCCGGATCGGGCTGCGGCGCTTACGGCACTGCCAGCGTTTACGACAGCCTTGTGGCCGAACTGAAGAAAGCCGGCCTTTCCGATCAAGTGGAGGTGCGTCTTACGGGCTGCCATGGCTTTTGTGAAAAAGGCCCTATCATGGTCATTCACCCGGAGGGAATTTTCTATCCCCAGGTGAAGCCCGACATGATTCCTGACATCGTGGAGATGACGCTGAAGAACGGGGAGATCGTGGAGAAGTTCCTGTTCAAGGACCCTGTCAGCAAAAAGAAAATCATCCACGAAAAGGACATCCCCTTTTACAAGCTCCAAAAGCGCGTCATTTTCGGCCGCAACCAGATGATCGATCCCACGAACGTCCTCCACTATATCGCCGAGGACGGTTACAAGGGCCTGGAAAAAGCCTTGTTCGAAATGGAGCCCCAACAGATCATCCAGGAAATCAAGGGCGCCGGCCTCAGAGGCCGGGGCGGCGGCGGCTTTCCCACGGGCATTAAGTGGGCCTCCTGCGCCAAGCATGACGGCGACCGCTACGTTATCTGCAACGCGGACGAAGGCGACCCCGGCGCATACATGGACCGCAGCCTTTTGGAAGGCAACCCCCACAGCATCATCGAGGGCATGCTCATCGCGGCCGTGGCCATGCAGTCCCACAACGGCTTCGTCTACGTGCGCCATGAGTATCCCCTGGCGGTCAAGAACCTGAACATCGCCCTGAAAAGCGCCCGGGAAATCGGTCTTTTGGGCAAGAACATCCTGGGTTCGGGCTTTGATTTCGACATCAAGGTCAGCCGGGGCGGCGGCTCCTTTGTCTGCGGCGAGTCCACGGCGCTCATGGCCTCCCTGGAAGGAAAACCCGGCAGGCCCCGCGCCAAATACGTCCATACCGTGGAAAAGGGATTCCGGGAAAGCCCCTCCTCCCTGAACAACGTGGAAACCTACGCCAACGTGCCCCATATCATCAACAACGGCGCCGAATGGTACGCCTCCATGGGAACCGAAGGCAGCAAGGGCACCAAGATCTTCTCCCTGGTGGGCAACGTGGTGAACACCGGCCTGGTGGAAGTGCCCATGGGAACCAACCTCCGCACCATCATCTACGACATCGGCGGCGGCATTCCCAAGAAAAAGAAATTCAAGGCGGTCCAGAGCGGCGGGCCTTCCGGCGGCTGCATCCCGGAGCAATTCCTGGACGTCCCCGTGGACTTTGACGAACTGGTCAAGATCGGGTCCATGATGGGCTCCGGCGGCATGATCGTCATGGACCAAGACACCTGCATGGTGGACGTGGCCCGGTACTTTCTGGACTTCCTCAAGGAAGAATCCTGCGGCCAGTGCAACCCCTGCCGCGAAGGCATCAAGCAGATGCTGGACGTATTGACCCGCATCTGCGCCGGCCACGGCAAGGAAGGCGACATCGAGCTCCTGGAGGAACTGGGCGCCATGGTCCAGAAATTCTCCCTGTGCGGCTTGGGAACCTCCTCGCCCAACCCGGTTTTGACCACCCTCATGTATTTCCGGCATGAGTACGAAGCGCATATCAAGGACAAAAAATGCCCCGCGGGCGTGTGCAAGCCCCTGTTCCACTACGAGATCGTGGACGGAACCTGCACAGGCTGCGGCCTTTGCGCCCGGAAATGTCCCCAGGACGCCATCACAGGGGCCAAAAAGGAAACCCATGTGCTGGACCAGGACAAATGCATCAAGTGCGGCATTTGCTACGATGCATGCAAGTTTAACGCAATTGCAATCCGATAACAGCGTCACGAGGCTAAACACATGATCACATTTAAGTTAAACGGCAAAAAAGTCCAGGGGGAAGACGGGCAAACCGTCCTGCAGGTTGCCGAAAAATACGGGGTGGAAATCCCTACCTTATGCCATCACAAGGCATTGGACCCGGCGGGCATGTGCCGCATGTGCACCGTGGAAATGTTTGACGGCAGAAGAACCAAGTTCGTCACGGCCTGTAACTATCCCATTTGGGAAGGCATGGAAATTTTCACGGATACGGACACGGTTCATGAAGGGCGCAAGCTCATCGTGGAAATGCTCCTTTCCCGCTGCACCTCCGTCCCGGAAATTCAGAACCTGGCCAAAAAATACGGCATTGAAAAATCCCGTTTCGGCGAAGATAACGAAAACGACTGCATCCTGTGCGGCCTGTGCGTGCGCGTTTGCGAGAAAATGGGCAACAGCGCCATCACCCTCACCGGACGCGGCCTGGAAATGAAGGTGGACACCCCCTTCAGCGTCCAGTCCGACATCTGCAAGGGATGCGGCGCCTGTGAGTTCATCTGCCCCACCGGCCACATCAAGTTGGAAAACATCAACAAAGGCGAAATTAAAAAGATTCCGTCCGAATACGAGCTGGGCCTTGCAGGCCGCAAGCCCGTTTACGTGCCCTACGCCCAGGCCGTGCCCAACACCCCGGCCATCGACCGGCGTTACTGCATGCATTTCAAGACCGGCGGCTGCCAGATTTGTACGGAAGTCTGCGGCGTCAACGCCATCGACCACACCATGCAGGACGAAATCGTGGAGCTGGAAGTGGGCTCCATCGTCCTGGCGCCCGGCGCCAAGGTGTATGATCCGGGCAAGCACGACACCTACAACTACAAGACCAACCCCAACGTGGTGACCTCCCTGGAATTCGAGCGCATCCTGTCCGCGTCCGGCCCCTACGGCGGACACCTTGTCAGGCCTTCGGACCACGTGGAGCCCAAGAAAATCGCCTGGATTCAGTGCGTGGGCTCCCGCGACGAGCACCTGGACGGCAAGGGATACTGCTCCGGCGTATGCTGCACCTACGCCGTCAAGGAAGCCATGCTGGCCAAGGATCACTGCGCCGAGGGCCCGGACGGCCTGGACGCGGCCATCTTCTACATAGACATCCGCACCAACGGCAAGGATTTCGAGCGATTCTACAATCGCGCCAAGGACGGCGGCGTGCGCTTCGTCAAATCCAAGGTCACCAAGGTGGATCACAACGACGAATCCGGCATGGAAATTCTGCGGTACGTGGACGCCGCGGGCAAGCTCCAGGAAGAGGAGTTTGACATCGTGGTCCTTTCCGTGGGCTTTGAAGTCGCCGAAGAGACCAAGGAAATGGCCAAAAAACTGGGCCTGGAAGTGGACAAGAACGGCTTTGCCGTGTCCTCCAGCTTCAACCCGGTTCAGACCTCCAGGGACGGCGTGTTCGTATGCGGCGCTTTCTCCGCGCCCAAGGACATCCCCACCTCGGTCATCGATTCCTCGGCGGCCGCGGGCGTCACCGGCGGACTCCTGGCCGATTCCCGCTTCACCCTGACCAAGACCGCGGAAATTCCGCCGGAAAGGGCCATCAAAGGCGACCCCACCCGCATCGGCGTGTTCCTGTGCTGCTGCGGCTCCAACATTGCAGGCGTTGTGGATATGCCCAAGCTGGAGGCCTTCGCCAAGACCCTGCCCAACGTGGCTCACGTGGAAGTCAACATGTACTCCTGCTCCCAGGACACCCAGGAAAAAATGTCCGAGGTTATCCGGGACCAGAACCTGAACAGGGTGGTGGTGGCCGCTTGTACGCCCAAGACCCACGAACCCCTGTTCCAGGAAACCCTGATCAACGCCAGCCTGAACAAATACCTGTTCGAAATGGCCAATATCCGCAACCATTGCTCCTGGGTCCATAAGGACGCTCCGGACAAGGCCACCTTAAAAGCCATGGAAACCGTCCGCATGTCCGTCCAGAAAGCGGCCCTGGCTCAGCCCCTTACCGAGCCCAAGCTCAGCATTGTGGAAAAGGGCCTGGTTATCGGCGGCGGCGTGGCCGGCATGGAAGCGGCCAAAAACCTGGCGGCCCAGGGATACGAAACCCATATCCTGGAACGCACGGATCAACTGGGCGGACAGGCGCGCTCTTTGCACAAAACGTGGAAGGGCGAGGACGTCCAGAAATACCTGGCCAAGCTGATCAGCGATATCGAATCCAACGAACTCATCACCGTGCATAAAAACGCCGAAATCACCAACGTGGAAGGCTTTGTGGGCGACTTCAAAACCACCTTCAAAGTGGGTGAGGAAGAAACCACCTGCAACCACGGCGTGACCATTTTCGCCTGCGGCGCAACGGAATACAAGCCCACGGAATACCTGTACGGACAGGATCCCAGGGTGGTCACCAACCTGGAACTGGAGAAGAAGCTCATCGAAGGCGACGCCGCCTTAAAGAGCGCCGGCGCGGCCGTGTTCATCCAGTGCGTGGGATCGCGCATCCCGTCCAGACCGTACTGCTCCAAGCTGTGCTGCACCCAGTCCATCAAGAACGCTTTGGCCCTCAAAAAGGCCAATCCCAAAAAGCCCGTGTTCGTGCTTTATCGGGACATGCGTCCTTACGGACTCCGGGAGAACCTGTACCGCGAAGCCCGCGAACAAGGCGTGACCTTCATCCGGTACAATAACGACCAGCCCCTGGAAGTGACCGGCGGCGACAAGGCGCTGACCGTGTCCTTTACGGATTACGTGCTTGGCAAAAAGCTCCGGATCAGCCCGGAAATGGTGGTTCTGGCGGCGGCCATCACGCCTGAGGAAAGAAACCCCCTGGCCCAGGCCTTCAAGGTCTCCCAGAACCAGGACGGGTTCTTCGCGGAAGCCCACGTCAAACTCCGTCCCAACGATTTCGCCACGGACGGGGTGTTCCTGTGCGGCCTCACCCACGGCCCCAAGCCCATTGACGAGTCCATCGCCCAGGCTCAGGCCGCAGCGGCGAGAGCGGTTACGCTCCTTTCCCGCAAGGAAATCTCCGTGGCCGGAACCGTTGCCAGCGTGGATTCCGCATCATGCAGCGCATGCAAGGTGTGCGTGTCCATCTGCCCGTACTCCGCGCCTTTGTTCAACGAAAAAACCGGCAAGGCAGAAATCCAGTCCACCCTGTGCAAGGGCTGCGGACTGTGCGTGGCCTCCTGCCGCAGCGGCGCCATCCATCTGGCGGGATTCGACACCTCCCAGATTTTCAGCATGATCGACGCCCTGTAATAGTTTCAGGTAAATAAAACCCAAAAAAGGGGAAGCTCCGTTTGGAGCTTCCCCTTTTTTGCGTCAGGCTGTTTAGGCCTTTTCGCCCTTGGAAAACATTCTCAATTCCACCCAACCTGATATTCTTACAGGAAATAGCGTAGGCTGGGCGGAGCTTCCGAAACCCTAAATAATTGATCGGTTATCCTTGATAGAAGGCAAGTTGGAATTTGCGAAACCCAACAAAAAACAATGTCGGGTTTGAAGTCCTCCAACGTTTTCGCCCGTGTGAACCGCCAAGCCGGACTACGCAACCCGACCTACGGCTCTGCATGGAGCGGCGTAGGTTGGGTAGAGCTTGCGAAACCCAACAAAATTGATCGGTTATCCTTGATAGAAGGCAAGTTGGAATTTGTGAAATCCAACAAGAAAATTATTGTCGGGTTTGAAGTCCTCCAACGTTTTCGCCCATATAAATCGCAAAGACGGATTTAGTAATCCGATGACTCCACGGGGGGATGATGGCGACCGACGGCGGTTGCTGCATGGGTGGCCCTGGCAGAGCGGTATCCTGCCAGGGTGCGGAGCACACTTGGTTTTTTGTAGTGAACAGGATATTTTTGGGAGATTTTACGCGCCTCTTTAATTCGCATTTACCCAATAAATCCGTCATCCCCGCAAGGACGACCCGCATTTCAGGATTGTCCGCAAGCGGGGACCCAGCGTCGTACATTTCTGAAAGCCCATTCATCCTAAGGATCACAAGATATCCCCAATAATGTGCAAGTCATTTTGCATGAGAGAACCACTGACTTTGCTACAAGTATTGACAGCCCTCACATAGAACACTATTTAATAACCATAGCCTTGCACTCAAAAATCCAACTGGCTTTATTCGTAGCGAACGGACGGAATATGGATAAAAATACCCTGGTTATCCGACACGTGTCCTCAGATCCTAATTGTTTTATGGTGATTGCGGGCGTTAAAACATCCCAACCCGTTGAAATAGGTCCACCCGAATCCTTTAAGGTGGAAGGGAGGCCCAACTCCAACCTTACCCTGGACTTGCGGTGGTATCTTGAGGACTTTCTCACCTATCCTTTTCATCCGGACACGGACAAGGCCCATAACGTGCAGGATTGCCTGGCCCAATGGGGCGAAAGCGCCTTCAAAGCACTTTTTGATAACCTGGAAGGCGGGGGCATGCTTAGGCAAGCCATGGATGGGCATTACAAAAACCTGAACCTGATCATATCTTCGGACGATCCCGGGGTTCTGTCCTGGCCGTGGGAGGCTTTGCGAGACCCTCAGATAGGGTATCTGGTCCATGCCTGCCAGATGGGACGGCGCATCGACTCCGCCGCCGATCCTGCGCCCATTTCCGAAAAACTGCCCAAGGACCGCCTGAACATCCTCATGGTCACGGCCCGGCCCTATGAAAATGATGTCCGGTACCGCTCCATTTCCAGGCTGGTGGTGGATCAGGTGGAGAAGCAGGGTCTGCCCGCGGAGGTGCACATATTGCGTCCCCCCACCTTTGACAATCTGCGGAATACCCTGCGCGCCAACCCGGATTTTTTTCACGTGGTGCATTTTGACGGCCATGGCGCCTATGGAAGTTTAGATGGCCCGGTGGATATCTCGGGCGGATATCAGTTTAAAAGCAAAAACCAGGGCTGCCTGATTTTTGAAAATGAAAAAGGAGAGGCGGAGCCTATAAAGGCGGGTCTTTTGAGCGACCTGCTGCGGGAATACTCCATCCCCATGGTGGTGCTAAACGCCTGCCAGTCCGCCATGATAGATGAAAACGCGGGGGATCAGTTTGCTTCCGTGGCTTCGGCCCTGGTCCGGGCCGGGTGCTCCGGGGTGACGGCCATGGCTTGGTCTTTGTATGTGTCCGGCGCCCATCAGTTTTTGCCCGCCTTCTACTCCCGATTGTTCGAAACCGGCAGCTTGGCCCATGGGGTGCGGGCGGGCCGCAGACAGATGCTCGCCAAACCGGACAGGGTGTGCTCCAGGGGAGAATTCCCTCTGGATGACTGGCTGGTTCCCGTGGTCTACCAGCAGCAGGACCTGGATTTTTCCTTTAAGAATCAGGGCAAAGAACAGCGCGAAAAAGCGCCCCTGCCCCAGGAGATCAACGACGCATCCAACCCCTTCGGCTTTGTGGGAAGGGACGCCGCCATCCTGGAGATGGAGCGGCGCCTGCATAAAGAGATTCCGGCCATTCTCATCCACGGCATTGGCGGGGCGGGCAAGACCACCCTGGCCAAGGGCTTTGTCAAATGGCTGGCCGATACCCACGGCCTGGGCGCGGGGTGCTTCTGGTTCGCCTTCAATGACATCCGCAGCGCGGAATACGTCATCAACGACATGGGCGAAAAACTGTTTGGAGGCAATTTTCGCGCAGCGTCCCTGGAAGACCGCATCAAAGCCCTTTGGCAAGAATTTAAGAAGCATCGGTATATCATTGTATGGGACAACTTTGAAAGTGTCTGCGGCATACCGGGTACGGAAGTGAAGCCCATGTTGCCGGAACAGGACAGGCAGCTATTGAAAGACTTTTTGCAAGGACTTCGCGGCGCCCCAACCAAGGTCATCATCACCAGCCGAAGCACGGAGGACTGGCTTAAGGCGGACCGGAAGAAGTTGGGCATCCGGGGCCTTGCGGGAGAAGAGCTTTGGGAACTGGTGAACGCCGTCCAGGATCACCTGGGCCTGAAAATCGACCGGAAGGATGAGGATATACAAAAGCTCATGGACCTATTGGGCGGCCACCCCCTGGCCATGCGGGTGACCCTGCCCCTCTTGGAGGACCATACGCCCGGCCAGTTGATGGAGGCCATTAACCAGGGCCGGAATATTTATGGGCGGGATGCTGACGAAGCTACTGCCAAATTTTACTCCACCATGGAAATGGCGGTTCAAACCCTTCCTAAAGATTTGCAGCCCTTGCTTATTCCTCTGGGGCTTCATGAAAAATATTTTATGATTAAGCAGTTAGAGGCTATAGCCCAAAGGGTGGATTCTGCATGGACAAGGGAAAGGCTGGATGCCTTTTGCCGGGCCATGGTGCACCTGGGCATGCTTTCTCCTCTGATCGGACCGTTTTATGAGCTTCATCCGGCCCTGACCGGTTACTTAAGGTGCGTAACTCAAGATAGGAAACTTAACGAGGAGTGGCAAAGAGCTTTTGTGGATATATTAGCAAGAATAGCAGATGCTTTTGCCTCGAAACCCTTGCCTGATCAGAGGATGGTTTTTAACATAAACAAGGCCAACTTTTACCATGCCATGGCCCTGGCTCAACAACTGGAAACAGATTTGGCTTATTTGGCACTTGTGCAGGCTCTTGCCCTCCATGCCCAAAATATAAGGAATTTTGGTGAAGGAAAGACTCTTTTTGAACAACTGGCAAGTGCTTATCATGCACGAGGTACTATAGAGGGCGAGGCAGTAGCCTACCACCAACTGGGGTTAATTGCCCAGGAAGCAAGGAATTTTTCGGCAGCTATAGAATGGTACGAAAAATCTCTGGATATTAAAGAAAAACAATGTGATGAACATGGTGCGGCAATATCGTATCACCAGTTGGGTATAATTGCCCAGGAACAAAGAGTTTTTTTAGAAGCAGAAAAATGGCTAAAAAAGGCTTTGGGAATCTTTGAAATAGCAGGCAATGAGTTATCCTTTGCGGCATCCTGTCACCAGTTGGGAATAGTCGCTCAGGAACAAAGGGATTTTCAGGCAGCTAAAACATGGTATATGAAATCCCTAAAGATTGAAGAAAAACAAGGCGTCGAGCATAGTGCAGCAATCACTTATCACCAGTTAGGGATAATAGCTCAAAAAGAAGGGGATTTTCAGGAAGCTGTTAAATGGTGTAAAAAAGCATTGGGGATTCAGGAAAGGAAAGGTAATAATAGTGAAATATCAAATTGTTATCATCTGTTAGGGACTGTTCTCCTGGAGCAAGGTGATTTTTCAGAAGCTGAAAAATGTTATAAGAGGTGCCTCAATATCGATGAAAAGATAGGAAACGAGTTGGGCTTAGCAAGTAGTTATCATCAGTTGGGAGTAGTCTCCCAAGCGGAAGGAGATTTTGAAGCAGCCGAAAAATGGTATAAAAAAGCAGTGGACATATTGGAAAAATATTACAATGAACATGACGCGGCACAATCTTATGGCCAGTTGGGTGTTTTACATGGACTCCAAAAGAAGTTTGAATCTTCTGGCAGATGGTTCATAAAAAGTATTAAAGTCTTTGTCAGAACCAATGATTTGCATGAGGCGCAAAAGCATTCCCGAAATTTTATGATTACATATCTTAGCGCCCCGGCCGCCATGCGAGAAAAACTGGAGGCCCTCTGGAAAGAGGCCGGGCTGCCTGACTTGTCTGAAAAGCCTGAGGAAGGGGATGACTGATGCAGGATAAAATGCTGGCCCTGGAAGACAGGGACGCTGTACGCATATTTACAGCCATGGCAAAAATGATTGCAGACGGCCAAGAGCAGGACGCCGCCCAAGGCCTTAGCCCGGAAATGGCCCGCGCCCTGACCGTCCATTTTGGAGAGCCGGACGGTAAGGCCGCAGCCGGGGATCTCGCCCGTCGGGGCCTGTTGGTGTTGGCGCAATCTCCCGAATACAAAGACCGCCTTGAGCATCTTGTGAAAGGTCCGCCGCCCCAGGCCTTTGACATGGGCCTGGGTGCGACCGCCGCCATCCTCACCGCCGCCATTGTGGTCCTGCAGACGGAAGTGGCGTTCGTAAAGGACAAAAAAGGCAAGACCACCCTAAAAATCAAGAAGAAGGCCCTTTCGGAAAACTTTCTCACGGATTTTGTGAAAAAACTTTTGTCTGTTGCAAAGGGCGGATGAGCACAAGTTAGTGCAACAAACTGGACGTTCTTGGAGGCGATGAAAAAATAAAGACGCTGGGTCCCCGTTTCCGCCATTACGGCATGATGATTGCCAAACCGCAGGCAATCATCCCGCCTCCATGGCTCCACGGGGATGACGGAGAGCGGCGGCTGTTCCCCTATGGGGGGTACAGGCAGCGCAGTTTGCCGCCGGGCGCGGAGCACACAAGGCGCGGCCGGGAAAGATTGGAGAAACCAAGTAAGTTCGGCGGGCGGATAGGGGAGTAAAACTGTTGTCGGGTTTGAAGTCCTCCAACGTTTTCGCCCGTGTGAACCGCCAAGCCGGACTACGCAACCCGACCTACGGCTCTGCATGGAGCGGCGTAGGTTGGGTAGAGCCTGCGAAACCCAACAAAATTGCGTGGTTATTCTTAGGAAATAGAACGAATGCCGGCGAAAAGAGCGGTTATGTCTTGGGCGTGCTTGGCGAGGAAATTCAGGTAATCGGTTTCTAAAGAAATCATGGCGTCCTCTTGGCCTCGAAGCCATTCGGACAGCCAGGCAAAGCGAACTAAAAGCATCAAAGGAAACAACTTTTCCCAACTTTCCCTCTCATAAATCCCGGACTTCCATAGCTCGATTAAAAATGCGCCCACATAATCTCCTGATATAGCCGGAGGATATTCAAAGCCGGCGCATCCGATCATCAAGGCGGCGTCGTACAACTCGGGCCGCATGCCGCAGAATTCCCAGTCAATGACCGCCCGGATGGATTTCTCCCCCCAGATGACGTTCACGGGATGAAAATCTCCGTGGCAGAATCCCAGAGGCAAGTCCTTAAATACCGGCAGAAAACTTTCGGCCAGGGACAGGGCCGGGGATATGCGCTTCAATAATCGAGGATCGCGGGCCGAAATTTTCCGGACAAGATCCGGCACAAAATCCTGCAGGGAAAAATCATCCGATTCTTCCGGCGGCATTTCAGCCTTTGTCCAGGCCTGTCTTAACATAACCAGAAAGTCGGCCATGGCCCGGCCCCGCCAAGCCTGATCCAAATATTCCGGCCGGGGCAGGGGAGAGCCTTCAATATAGGGGCTGAGCTGATAATAGCCGTCTTCCAGGGAAATGATGCGGCGACCGGGTTCGTAGGATAAATACGGCGCAATGCCCCCCAAATCCGCCCGGGAAAGAGCCTCTATGGCTGCGGCTATGGTTTGCTTTCGATTCACCGTCTCGGGCTTGAGGGCTTCCAGAAGAAACAGGCCGCCTTGGTCGTCTTCAACCGCCATTCTTTCCAGGGAGCGTTCCGGGCTGCCTTCCAGGGGAAGGTCCGGCCTTATCCGAAAGAATTGGAGCTCGTAGGCTTTTAATATAATTTCAATGGTTTGATTTTTTAATGTCAAGTTGCAGCCATTCGTACAAATGAAAAGATTGGAGTTTCGGGGGCGCGATCCTTATCTCATTATGCGTTAAGCTGGTTTGGATGGCCATGCCTGAGATAAGGTCATGTCCCCCAAACTCTTCCCGCCGCCTCTATCATGGGGATGACGGATAGGGACGGCGTCAGCACATGATGTTGGGCCTCCACATGCTATAGAGTCCCTATATTGTTTTTAAACAATGCTTATTCCGAATAACAGGATGCAAACCGGAAAAAATACCAATTTCGGAAAAAAAAGCCCGGTCTGACTGCAACATGCAATAGGACCGGGCTTGGAATAACAAATTGGGGCCGGATTATTCCACTTTTTCGAAGTATTGCTTTTCCGCGCCGCACAGGGGGCAGACCCAATCGTCGGGAAGGTCTTCAAACGCGGTTTCGGGCGGAACATGCCGTTCCGGGTCTCCCAGTTCAGGGTCGTAGACATAGCCGCAGGGGCATTCGTACTTATCCATGCAAATCCTCCTATTTTAAATTGTCCAAGGCGCCGTGCCAACTGCACCGATCGCAAAAAACATCCGTATCTTCCTCCAGATCGCACTGGCCGGATACCTCTTTGTCGAAAACGGGTTTTCCGGTGGAGCAATCAAAGCAATACACTTCGAATTCGTCCTCAGCATCCTTCACATAAAACCGCTGGCATTTACATACGGGGCATTTCATGGAAATCTCCTGTTTACGCGACCTGTTGGTATATGAATATAGGAACGATTATCATTAGGTCAATCCTATTTTGGCTCAAACGACAAAATAGCCTTGGCGACGGCTTCCTGATCCTCCTCGTTGATATAAGGGTGCATGGGCAGGGAGAAGACCCTGGCGGCGCAATCGTCGCTCACGGGAAAGTCTCCCCGGGCATGGCCCAGGTCCGCAAAGGCGTCCTGGCGGTGCAGGGGCTTGGGATAGTACACGGCCGTGGGGACGCCTTGCTCCTGAAGATGCTTCAAAAGCGGATCCCTCCACTCCGGCTTTGCAGCCTTGAGGGTGTATTGGGCCCAGGCGCTTTGGTTTCCCTCTTCAACAAAGGGCGTGACCACCTTGTCCGAACCGGCCAGCAGGCTGTTATATCGCTCGGCCGCTTTTTGGCGCAGATCCAGCTCTTCGGGGAAGATGGAAAACTTGCTGATGAGCACCGCCGCCTGGAACGAGTCGATGCGGCCGTTGATTCCAATGCGCACGTTGTCGTACCGGTCGTCGCCCTGGCCGTGCATGCGCAGGGAGCGCATAATTTTGTCCAGTTCCTCATCGTCCGTGAAGCACATGCCGCCGTCGCCGTAGCATCCCAAAGGCTTGGCCGGAAAAAAGGAGGTGCAGGCGATATGGCCGAAGGAGCAGGCTCTTTTTCCGTTCTGCAGTGCGCCGAAGGACTGGGCCGCGTCTTCGACGACAAACAACCCGTGCTTTTCGGCGACAGCCTCGATGCGTGCATAATCCGCAACCTGCCCGAACAGGTCTACGGCGATAATTCCCTTGGGTTTGGGGAGACTGTCCGTCTTGGGCAGGGGGAGGTCTCCGGCGCCGGACTCCATGGCCAGGATGGTCTTTTCCAGGGCCTCGGGATCCATATTAAAGGTCTTGGGGTCGATGTCCACAAAGACCGGTACGGCGTTCAACAGGCTGACCACTTCCGCTGTGGCGATGAAGGTGAATGGCGTGGTCAGGATGGCGTCTCCAGGGCCGATTCCCTTGGCCAGCAGAGCCAGGAGGAGCGCGTCGGTTCCCGAGGCGCAGCCCAGCCCGAATTTCGCGCCGGAAAAATTAGCCAAACTTTCTTCAATTTCGTCGATTTCAGGCCCCATCACATAGCGGCCGTGATCCAAAACTACTTTTAACCGGGCCTCGACGTCCTCCCGGATTCTTGCTTGTTGCGCTTTTAAGTCTATGAATTGCATGCCATCTCCCTTGGGTGCAGGTTATTATGAATTCATAGATGTCACAGTCCGCGCCGCAGGGTCAAGGCTAAACGAACAAAGCGGATTGACGGGATGCGAAAAAGCCGGTATTGTTCTTATATAACTGATGAAAATAACCATTATGGGAGGATGATATGGCAGTAAATGTAGTGGACCGGGCCGATGACCCCGTACAAATCAAACACGTGCTCATGAGCGTCTCCGACAAAGCGGGCCTGGAAATCTTTGTTCCCGGCCTGTTGGAGGCCTGTCCAGGGGTGAAGATTTTCTCCACCGGAGGAACTTACAATAAAATCGCGGAAATCCTGGGCGGCAAAGCCAAGGGCTGCCTGGAAGCCGTTTCCGACTACACCGGCCAGCCCGAAACCCAGGGCGGTTTGGTTAAGACCCTGGATTTCAAGATTTATCTGGGCCTTTTGACCGAAACCTACAACGACTCCCACCAGTCCGACCTGAAGCGCACCAACGGCGTGCCCATCGACATGGTGGTGGTCAACCTCTACCCCTTCCGGGAAACCATCGCCCAGCCCAAGGTCACCCCGGAAATGGCCCGGGGCCAGATCGACATCGGCGGGCCCTGCATGATCCGGGCGTCAGCCAAGAATTTTCTCCGGGTGTCTTCCGTGGTGGATCCGGACGACTATCCCATGATTCTGGACGAACTCAAGGCCAACAACGGCTCCACGACCATGCGGACCCGCTACCGTTTGGCCCGCAAGGCTTTCCGCCATACGGCCTCTTACGACAAGGCCATTGCAGACTACCTGCAGGAAACGCCTTTTGATAATGCACGGCCTTGTTACAAATTTGAGGATTAGTTTTTTAAACAGCCATGTTTTGGAGGGGGAGTCCGGATCTGACAGGTCCGGCTCCCCTTTTTTATGGCCTGGCGCGTCTAAAAAGGGAAATATTTTCCAAAGCGCAATACAAAAGTGTATTTTTTATAGGAGCAAAAATACAAAAATGTACTATCGGATGATATAATTGCTTTTGGTTTGAAAGAGGTAACTATCTAGATTTAAATAAAAAAATAATCATTAATCCATTGTGGCACGTCCTTTGCTCTCTAAGCAGGTCAGTTGAAACGTACGGTAAAATAAACGAATCAAAACACCGGCCCCCAAAAGGACGTATGAATAACCCTGAAGCCATTACGAATCTGACCAAAAGCCTGGAAGAACTCCAAACCCTGGACGAGCCCCGGGAGTTGGACAATCTCCATGCCAGGGCTGTCGCAATCGACGATTATTTTCGGGCCACCTTTGAAAACAGCTCCGTGGGCCCCCGCATGCGGGTGGACAAAAACCCCTACGCCCTCATTGCTCTGGGAGGGTACGGCCGCCGGGAGCAGTGCATCGGCTCCGACGTAGACATCCTGTTTTTATTTGAAAAGAAAATGCCGGACCAGGCCACGGAACTGGTCCAGGAAGCCATTTATCCCCTGTGGGATCTGGGTATGGATGTGGGCCACGCCACCCGCACCCTGAAGGAATGCATCAGCCTGGCCTCCAAGGATTTCGATGTGTTGACCCCCTTGCTGGACGCCCGCTTCATTTGCGGCATGTCCCCCCTGTACACCCGCTTGATGGAGATGGTCCACGACAAGGTCTTGAAAGGCAAGACCCGGACCGCCTTTTTGAAGTGGCTGGCCTCCACCAAGCAGGATCGCCACGACCGCTATGGAGACTCCAGCTATCTCCTGGAGCCCAACCTGAAGGAAGGGCGGGGAGGCTTGCGGGACTACCATGCCATGTTGTGGATCGGCAGGATCGCCCATGGCGTTCGGGACCCCCGGGACCTGGAGTATTTGGGCCTTTTATCCCACGGCGAGTACGCCACCCTGACCCAGGCCCTGGATTTTATCTGGAAGGTGAGGAACCACCTGCACCACATCGCCAAGCGCAAATGCGACCAGCTTTTCTTTGAGTATCAGCCGCTGGTGGCCCAGGCTTTGGGATTCGGCGGAGACCAGGATCTTCAGGGCATCGAGCAGTTTTTGAAAACCCTGCACCGGGCCATGGAGCAGGTCAAGCAGCGCCACAAGATGTTCATGCTTTCGGCTTTGCCCAGGAGCAGGCCGGGCAGGCCTTTCAAGGCCGTGCGCCCCACCAGGACCCCCGGCATTATCGTGGAAAAAGGCGCCATGGTTTTTGAGGATCCCAGCGCCCTGGCCAAGGACCCTGCGCTGCTCATGGAAATTTTTGCGGAAAGCGCCCGGGAAAGCCTTCCTTTGAGTCTGGACGCCAACCGCCTTGTGCGGGATTTCGCCCAGGTGGTGGACGACTCCTTCCGGAGCGATCCCCGGGTTGTGAAGGCCTTTGAAAAGGTCCTTTCCACGCCCGCGCCTGATTTCAATCCCATGGAGGAGATGTTCGCCACGCGCTTTATCACGGCCTTCATTCCCGAAATGGGCGCCATCATGGACCGGATTCAGTACACGCATTACCACGTGTTTCCGGTGGACAAGCACTCCATCAAGGCTTTGCAGATCGTCAAGTCCTTCGCCTCGAGGGCGGAGGATCGCAGGAACCACGACCTGTACAACGCCCTGTATCAGGAAATTCCCAACAAAAAGACCCTGCACTGGGCCGTTTTACTGCACGATGTGGGCAAAGGCAGCCCGGAAGGCGGCCATTCCGGCAGGGGCGCCAGAACCGCCCGGGAGATTTTAAGCCGCATGGGCTACGGCGAGGCCATGATCAAGGACGTGGAATTCCTGATCAGGGAGCATTTGCTCCTGGCCAAGACGGCCACCCGCCGCGATTTGCACGATGAAAACACCTCCCTTGCCTGCGCCCGAAAGATCAAGGATCCCGACCGCTTGAAAATGCTCTATCTGCTCACGGTTGCGGACTCCCAGGCCACAGGCCCCAAGGCTTGGAACGACTGGACCTCCGTGCTTCTTCAAAGTTTGTTCATCAAGACCCACCAGATTCTCACGAAAGGGGAACTGGCCACGGAAGAAGCCACCCGGATGGTCAAGGACAAAAGAAAGCAAGTGCTGGCCGCCGCGCCGGAAAGCATGAAGCGGGAATGGTACAACCTGTTTACGCTCATGTCTCCTCGTTATTTGCAATACACCCAGCCCAAGGAAATCGTGGATCACATCCGGCTTTACGAAAGATTGCAGGATGCGGACGCAGTCATAGAAGCCGCCCCCTCCCGGGACGCCAACCTGCGCACCGTCACGGTGTGCGCCAAGGACCGCCCCGGCCTGTTTTCCAAGATCGCCGGCGTATTGACCCTTAACAATTTGAATATTTTTGACGCGCAGATCTTTACATGGCGCAACCATACGGCCATGGACATTTTTCAGGTTACGCCGCCTCTGGATTCCCTGTTTGAAAAACGCACCTGGCAACGGGTGGAGAGGGATCTGGGCAAAGTGCTTTCCGGTGAAATGGATTTGAGCAAGGCCCTGGAGGACAAACCCGTAGCAAAAAGCGATGACAACAGCGCCAGCGCTTTGCGCCGGGAGAGGGTTTCCGTGGACAACGGCAGTTCCGGGTTTTTCACCATTGTAGAGGTGATCGCCTACGACCAGTTGGGGCTCTTGTACAAGATTACGGATGCACTGTACCGCTGCGGTTTGGACATCTGGGTCGCAAAGATTGCAACCAAGGCGGATCAGGTGGTGGACGTTTTTTACGTGCGCGATTTTGATGGACAAAAAGTTGATTCCCCGGAAAGCGTGGATGCCATCAAGCAAACCATATTGGAGACGCTGCACGGGGAGCGGGATAACAAGGGCGTTCAGCCTGCAGGCCTGGGCGAGACTGGGGACGAACCCAGTCCATCAAATCCAATCCATTAAAAAAAAAGAAGGAGAGACTTAAATGAATTCCGGCGACATTGCATGGATGTTATGCGCATCAGCCATGGTCCTTTTCATGACACCAGGACTGGCGATCTTTTACGGCGGCTTGGTCAGGTCCAAGAACGTGCTTGGAACCATCATGCACAGCTTCATCATAATGGGCGTGGTTTCCATCATGTGGGTCCTTTACGGCTATACCATGGCCTTTGGCCCGGACCTTGGGGGCGGACTTTTAGGCGGCGCAAAATACCTGGGGCTCAGCGGCGTGGGCGCGGATATTGGCCCCTACTCCGACACCATTCCGCACATTTTGTTTTGCGCTTTTCAATTGATGTTTGCAGTCATCACCCCGGCGCTCATCACCGGAGCTTTCGCCGAACGCATGAAGTTTTCCGCCTTTTTGGCTTTTACGATCCTGTGGACCACCTTGGTCTACTTCCCGGTTTGCCACTGGGTGTGGGGCGATGGCGGATGGCTGGGCGCCATGGGCGCTTTGGATTTTGCAGGCGGCACGGTCATTCACATTAATTCGGGCGCCGCAGCTCTGGTTTGCGCCCTGTTCCTGGGCAAACGCAAAGGATACGGCACCGATCAGATGCATCCCCACAACCTGCCCCTGACCATTTTCGGGGCCGGCGTGCTGTGGTTCGGCTGGTTCGGCTTCAATGCAGGCAGCGCTCTGGCCGCTGACGGAACCGCTTCCATGGCCCTGTTCGTGACCCAGGTTGCAGCCGGAACCGGCGCTGTGCTGTGGATCATCGCGGAATGGATTTACCAGGGCAAGCCCACGACGCTGGGCGCCGCTTCCGGCGCTGTGGCCGGTCTGGTCGCCATCACCCCGGCAGCCGGATTTGTCGGCCCGGTCGCCTCTATCATAATTGGAGGCGTTGCGGGAGTTTTGTGCTACGGCGCTGTTGTTGTGAAGGGCAAATTGGGTTATGACGACGCCCTGGACGTTGTGGGCATCCATGGCGTGGGCGGCCTGTGGGGCGCTTTGGCCACCGGCCTTTTTGCAGCCGAAGTATACGGCGGCGTGAACGGCCTTTTTTACGGAAATGCGAACCAATTCGTTATCCAGGGCATCGGCGCGGTGGCGGCCATAGCCTACTCCCTCATTTTGACCGCAATCATCCTTAAGATTGTGGACGCCGTCTTCGGACTTCGGGTTGATGATGAAGAAGAACACCAGGGCCTGGACGTCTCCCAGCACAGTGAGGTAGGATACCGTATCGTTTAAACAAGTTGGACGGATATATACAACAGACCGAATTAACCCAAGGAGGAAAGCATGAAAAAAATCGAGGCCATAATCAAGCCCTTCAAGGTGGATGATATCAAGGAAGCCTTGAATGAGATCGGCATCAAGGGAATGACCCTGACCGAAGTCAAGGGTTACGGACGCCAGAAGGGGCATAAGGAAATTTACCGCGGCGCTGAGTACGTGGTGGATTTTATCCCCAAGGTTCGGATTGAAGTGGTTGTGGAAGACGAGCAGGCCGAACAAGTGGTCGGCACCATTCGCGATGCCGCCAACACCGGAAAAATCGGCGACGGCAAGATTTTCGTCATCCCCGTGGAAGACGTGGTTCGGGTGCGCACCGGCGAGAGAGGCCCCGAAGCCGTGTAAAGCCCATGCCGCAAAAAACAGTGCGGCAGGCCGGAACAAACAGTTTACATCAGCACATGCATACGATACATAGGCGCGCGGCTTAAGCCGTATAAACAAACAAGGAGGAACACCATGACACCCAAAGAAGTATTAGAGTTTGCAAAAGAACAAGGCGCAAAGGAAGTTGATATCCGTTTTATGGACTATCCCGGCCTTTGGCAGCATTTCAGCGTACCCCTTTGCGAGCTCTCCGAAGATAGCTTTGAAGAAGGCTTTGGCTTTGACGGCTCCAGCATCCGCGGCTGGCAGCCCATCAACGCCAGCGATATGCTGGTCGTGCCCGACGCCTCCACCGCTTTGATGGATCCCTTCTTCGCCAGCCCCACTCTGGTTCTCATCGGCGACATCAAGGACCCCATCACCGGCGAACCCTACTCCAGGGATCCCCGCAACGTGGCCAAGAAAGCCGAAGCATACCTGAAGAGCACCGGCATAGGCGACACCGCTTTCATCGGCCCCGAAGCTGAATTCTTCATCTTCGACAACGTGCAGTTTGAATCCGCCTCCAACGTGAGCTACTACGAAGTGGACTCCGTGGAAGGCATCTGGAACACCGCCCGTCCCGAAGAGCCCAACCTGGGCTACAAGCCCCGCCACAAACAAGGCTACTTTCCCGTACCGCCCATGGATAAGTTCCAGGACCTTCGCTCCGAGATGATGTTGACCCTGGAGCAGCTGGGCATCGCCGTGGAATGCCAGCATCACGAAGTGGCCACCGCAGGCCAGGCTGAAATCGACATGCGCTTCGCTCCCTTGCTGAAAATGGCCGACCAGCTCATGTGGTTCAAATACGTCCTGAAAAACGTGGCTTACAAGGCAGGCCACACCGTGACCTTCATGCCCAAGCCCCTTTACGGCGACAACGGCACCGGCATGCACACCCACGTCAGCATCTGGAAAGACGGCCAGCCCCTGTTCGCAGGCGACAAGTACGCCGGCGTTTCCGATACCGCCCTGTACGCCATCGGCGGCATCCTGAAGCATTGCAAGGCTCTGTGCGCTTTCACCAACCCCACCACCAACTCCTACAAGAGACTGGTGCCCGGGTACGAAGCCCCCGTGAACCTGGCTTACTCCAGCCGGAACCGCTCCGCGTCCGTGCGCATCCCCATGTACTCCTCTTCGCCCAAGGCCAAGAGAATCGAGTTCCGTACGCCCGACCCGTCCTGCAACGGCTACCTGGCCTTCTCCGCCATCCTCATGGCAGTGCTGGACGGCATCCAGAACAAGATCGACCCGGGCCAGCCCCTGGACAAAGACATTTACTCCCTGCCCCCCGAAGAGCTGGCAAACATTCCGTCCGCTCCGGGCTCCCTGCAGGAAGCTCTGGCAGCCCTCAAGGAAGACCATGACTTCCTGCTGAAAGGCGACGTGTTCACCCAGGACGCCATTGAAATGTGGATCAACTACAAGACCGAAAACGAAGTCGACGCCGTCAACCTGCGTCCCCATCCGCATGAATTCATGCTGTACTACGACATTTAATCCGGCTTCGGCATCCAGGGATTTTTCGGATGTCCTTGCGGCAGTAAAAACGGGGGAGGCGCCTGAAAAGGGGCCTCCCCCGTCCTTTATCATCCAACGGCGTGGGCGCGGCCGACGGTATAGGGCGCGCGCATTGCGGCGGTTTAACTAGAAAACGTTTTGTTAAGTTATTCTAAATGCAGGATAACAGAATACCTCACCATTCAATTTTTATGGACATGGATTTTGACAAGAATAGTGAATGGAGTTAATATTTAGCAGGGAAAACGCGTTTTATGAGCTAGATGGCATAAGGGTTCGTGTGTCGAAAAACCAGCGGTGATCTGATAAGGGGGCGTATGGGAAATAGCACTCAAAGCAACGGAAAGACTTCCCCTACCCATTATGTAGGCATTGGGGCTTCGGCGGGCGGACTGGAGGCCATAGATTCCTTTTTTGCCAACATGCGGCCCCAGAACAATCTTGCTTTTATAGTGATCCAGCACCTTTCGCCGGATCATAAAAGCCTGATGGTGGAATTACTCTCCAAAAAGACCGAAATGCCTGTGCACCGGGCTGAGGAGGGAATGCGGGTGCAGGCCAACCACGTCTACCTGATCCCTCCCAAAAAAAATCTGACCATATTCCATGGGGAACTGATGTTGACGGACCAGGATTCCTGCCGCGGCATCAACCTGCCGATCGACGTGTTTTTTCGCTCCTTGGCTGATGATGCGGCTGACAAGGCCGTGGCTGTGGTCCTTTCCGGCACGGGCAGCGACGGCACCCGGGGAGTGCGGGCTGTGAAGGAGGCCGGGGGGATGGTGATGGTCCAGTCCCCGGAGAGCGCCAAGTTTGACGGCATGCCCAGGGCGGCTATTTCCACGGGGGTGGCGGATTTTGTGCTGCCGCCGGAGGAAATGCCGGAGCAGCTGCTGGCTTTCGCCAGCCACTCATCAATCAACCGCACCGCCGCCTCCAATATCTTGCTGGGGGATGAGGATGGCCTGACCAGGATATTTGCGGAATTGCGCGAGAAAACCAAGGTTGATTTCACCTACTACAAGCCCAGCACCATCACCCGCCGGCTGGAGCGCCGCATGACGGTAAACCAGATTGACGAAATCAGTGATTATGTGCGGTATATCCGGACCTATCCCGGGGAGCTTATGACCCTTTACCGGGAGTTGCTTATTGGGGTCACCAGTTTTTTTCGGGATCCTGAAGCGATGGAGTTTTTGCGCAGCGAATGTTTGCCCGAGTTGCTCATGCGGGTCAAGGATCGTGAAGTCCGCTTTTGGGTGGCGGGATGCTCCACCGGGGAAGAAGCCTATACCTTCGCCATTTTAGCGAAAGAAGCCATGGAGCGTCAGCGCATAAGCCGCGACATCAAAATTTTTGCCACGGATATAGACCGGGACGCCATCTTGCAGGCCAGCACCGGGGCCTATCCGGAAAGCATCGCCGCTGACTTGGATCCGGGGGTGCTGGCCAAGTATTTCTACAATAAGGAAGGGGTGTATCAGATTGCCCGGCATATCCGGGAGATGGTGGTGTTTGCCCAGCACAACTTGGTCAAGGATCCTCCGTTCACCAATATCGACCTGATAAGCTGCCGTAATCTTCTCATTTACTTTCAGCCTGTTCTGCAGCAAAAGGCCCTGGAAATGTTCAATTTTTCGCTGAATCCCCAAGGGGTGCTCTTTTTGGGAACCAGTGAAAGCATAGGGGATATGGCCGCCTGTTTTGAAACCGTGCATCAGAAGTACAAGATCTATCGGTCGCAGGGGAAGGCCATCCCTGGCGGGCAGGGTAAGGGCGTGGGGGATATGGAGGAGAAAACCCGCCGGATCCAGCCTTTTTTCGTCCGGGAAAAAGGGCGGCAGCTGGCGCAGCCTGACGACAGCCGTCTTCTGTCGCGTCTGATGGATGTCGCTTCCAACGGCTATATGCCCCTCTCTGTAATAGTGAACGAACAATTGGAAATCATTCATATCGTAGGAGATCCTTCTCCTTATTTCAAAGTTCCCACCGGCCGGACTGCGTTTGACATCACCAAAATGGCCTCCAAGGATTTGGCCATTCCATTGGCCACAGGCATTCAAAAGGTCTTTCGCACCCGGGATAAAGTCACTTATAACAATGTGCTGCTGCATTTTGGACAGGAAGTCCAGACCCTGCGCCTGAATATCCTTCCCCTGCCGGAGCAAAAAGGCGCTGATTCGCTGGCGGCCGTCTTTATTGAGGAGGTGGACAAAAAGTCTGTTCCGGAGACCCCCGGGGAAGGGGAGTATGACCTGGGAAAGGAAACGGAGCAACGCATCCGGGACTTGGAGCAGGAACTCCAGTTTGCAAGGGAAAACCTGCAGGCCACCATTGAGGAGTTGGAAACCTCCAATGAGGAGTTGCAAGCCACCAACGAGGAACTGCTTGCCAGCAATGAGGAGCTGCAAAGCACCAACGAGGAGTTGCAGTCCACCAATGAGGAGCTTTACACGGTCAATGCCGAATATCAAAAAAAGATCATGGAGCTGACCGAGTTGCACAACGATGTGGACAACTTGCTCACGTCTTCGGGCATCGGCACCCTGTTGCTGGACGAAGATCTGGAAATTCGGCGGTTTTCGCCGGAAATCAACCGGTTATTCAATATTATGGAATCGGATGTGGGACGTCCCTTGACCCACCTTTCCCACCGGCTTAAAGACTTTGACCCCTTGAAGATCGTCCGCAAGGTGCAGGTGGATAATAAGCCCCGCCAGTTGGAGGTCAAGTCCGAAGAAGGAAAAGCCTACCTGGCCCGGGTCATCCCTTACACTATCGGGGTGGGCGCTTTTTCCGGCCTTGTCATGACCTTTGTGGACATCTCCACGTTGACTTCCATGCGGAGACGGCTGAATCAGGCTGAGAAGACCTCCCAGGAAATTCAGCAATTTATGCCGGCGGGGCTTTATGTCTACTCCCTGAATGACGCCGGACAACTGATTTTGGAGGAAAGCAATCCCGAAGCGGAAAAGCTCACGGGCGTGTCCGCGGATCAATGGAAAGGCGAACCTTTTGAGGCCATCTGGCCCCGGGCGGGCGCAATGGATCTTAGCAAGTCGTTTTTGGAGGTGATAAAAACAGGACAATCCTATGCCATGGACGATTTGGTTTATGCCGACGACCGCATCAAGGGGGCCTATTCCATCCAGGCGTTCCGCTTGCCTGAAAACCGGTTGGCGGTCATGTTTCAGGATGTGACCGAGCAAAAGAAAATGGAAGCTGATCTGGTAGCCAGTGAGTCCAAATACCGCAAGCTTTTTGAAACCATGGCCCAGGGAGTGGTGTATCAGGATAAGGACGGCAACATCATTTCCGCCAACCCTTCCGCCGAACGCATCCTGGGGCTGACTCTGGATCAGATGATTGGCAGGACATCCATGGACCCCAGGTGGCAGGCCGTCAAGGAGAACGGAGAGCCTCTTCCCGGCCAGGAGCATCCTGCCATGGCGGCCCTGGCCACCGGAAAGCCGGTCACGGGTTATATCATGGGCGTGAACAACTCCCAGCACAACCAAACCCGCTGGATCATGGTCAACTCCACTCCCGAATTCCTGGACGGCGAAACCAAGCCCTGCCAGGTTTTTTCCACCTTTGACGACGTCACGGACAAGATTAATTTGCAAAGAGGACAGTATGACCGGTAAAACCTTTCCCAGTGCCGACGCATTGCGTGCCAGGGCCGAGAATATAGCCAAGTCCAAACCCCGGCAGCCGGAGTCCATGAATCCGGAACAGATGCGTGACTTGTTGGAAGAGTTCCAGATTCACGAGATTGAACTGGAGTTGCAAAACGAGGAACTGCGGCGCTCTCATATTAAGGAAGAAGAGACAAGGCAGCATTATTTCAATCTTTTTCATCATGCCCCTGTGGGATACGCCGTGCTGGATTCCGCCGGGATCATCAAACAGGCCAATGCCGCCTTGGGAAAAATGATTGGCAAGGAGTCCGCCGAATTGCACCATAAGGCTTTTGCCGATTTCTTGCGCCCGGAAGACAGCCATGTATTTCGCTCCCGCTTTAAGTCCTTGCTGAATTATCCCGATGGCAAGTCTCTTGAAGTCCAGATTGCCTCCAAAGGGCTTTCCACCATCCACGCCTCCATCCATGCGGTTCCCCACCCGCGGAAAGCCTCTAAGGAAGGGAGCGCGGCCGAGGAGCTGCTGCTTAGTATCACGGACATCACGGTTCAAAAGAAAGCAGAGGCGCAGCTGCAGGAGGCCTTGGACTCCAGCCGGCAGCATGTCCGGGAAATCTCCGGTCTTTTAAAGGGCGCCCGGGCCGTATTGGAACAAAAGGACTTCGCCCAAACAGCCCGCCTTATTTTTGACGTATGCCGGGAATTGACCGGCGCAGCCTCCGGGTATGTGGCGCTTCTTTCAGATGACGGGGAGGAAAATGAGTTGCTATTTCTCGAGGCCGGGGGACTGCCGTGCTCGGTGGATCCCAATCTGCCCATGCCGGTCAGAGGGCTTCGGGCCGAAGCCTACAATCTAAACACGGTAGTGTACGACAACGATTTCATGGAAAGTCAATGGGTGAAATACATGCCGCCCGGACACGTGGTCCTGAATAACGTGCTTTTCGCCCCCCTGGTGATCAACGGCGTCACGGTCGGCATCATCGGCCTGGCCAACAAAGACGGCGATTTTAACGAAAACGACATCAAAATGGCCGCCGGTCTTGGAGAACTGGCCGCCATAGCCTTGCAAAACAGCCGCAACCTGGAAAAACGGCAGGAGGCGGAAAAAGCCCGGGAGCGCACGATTCAGGAACTGGAAACGGCCTTGTCGGAAGTCAAAAAATTGAGCGGCCTCCTTCCCATCTGCGCCCACTGCAAGAAAATCCGGGATGACCAAGGATACTGGAAGCAACTAGAGGCTTATATTACAAGCCATTCCGAAGTATGGTTCAGTCACAGCGTTTGTCCAACATGCGCCAAAATTCACTATCCTGATATTGATATTTACGAAGAAGAACCCTGATATTCTGAATTTGTGAAGGATAGCGGTTGTTGGCGATTGACTGCCAAATCGCAAAAGAAGTCAGCCTGCGTCCCCATCCGCGCGAATTCATGGTGTACTACGACATTTAATCCGGCTTCGGCGTCCAGGGATTTTTCCGATGTCCTTGCGGCAATAAAGACGGGGGGGCGCCTGAAAAGGGGCCTCCCCCGGTTTTTTTTAGAGGAGTCTTTTAATGATAGATTTTTGCCAAAATTTCCGGGATTTTCATTAGCAAGACAGATTCCCTAACGAATCGTATAGCCGTCTGTATGACAAAGAAATTGTTCGCGGGCGCCCCTGGCAGAGCAGCATCCCGCCGGGATGCCTAAACATCCTTTACTTACTTGACGGCATAGCAGAGCTGATGGACGCGCTTGTGGACGGTGCACTCCACTTGGGTGAATCCCGCCACCAAGGCCATGTCCTGCATCTGCTCGTTGGAGTACAGGCGCATGCCAAAGCGTTCGGCGATCCAGCGGCCCCGGCCCGCCGGGTGGGTTATGACGGCCATGCGGCCTCCCGGCGCCAGGACCCTGCAAAACTCCCGGAGGGCGGCCTCCGGCATGGGAAGGAAGAAAAACACATTGGCGGCGGCGAGGCAGGTGAAGCTCTCGTCGTCCCAGGGCAGGTTTTCGGCGTCTCCCTCCAGGACTTCCAGACGGCCGGACTCCACGGCTTCCTGGTTCTGCTCCATGGCCAGGGCGGCCATGTCGGGGCTCAAGTCGACGCCCGCGGCCCTGGAGGCCGTCTCCAACGCCATTTTCAAGAGCGCTCCGCCTCCGCAGCCCACCTCGCAAAAAACGTCGTCCGGACCGATCTCCAACTTCTCCAGGACAAGCCGAAAGCCCGGAATGTGCCCTTTGGGATTTTTGTACATCAGTCTGCCGACCCGTCCGCTGGGAATTCTGGCCATTGCATCCCACATTTTGGAAAAAGGGCCTGACATAGCGTTCCCTCTTGAGGCGCCTTTAAAATGCCCCCAACTGGCAGGGCTTGATCCTGATTTCCAGGGTTTCGCAGGTTGAGCTTACGGACATTTTGGAAATGTGCAGCCGCTTGGCGATCTCCCAGCATGCAAAGCAGGGGATTCTGCCGTCCCGCGTCTGCTCTTTGATGGCGGCTTCCAGGTTCGGCTCCACAATGGAGGCGGGCTTGATGATTTTTTTATTGGGCTTGTACCCAAACAGGCCCATCTGGCATTTGGCAAGGCGAAAGCCCAAAAGGTCCGTGGCTTTTCCTATGTCGGCGGGGGAATAACCGGATTCCTCTGCCAGGGCGAAGGCCACGGCGCAGGCAAGGGTTCCGTCCTTCACCACTTTTTTTAAGGCTTTTTCCAGGTCCGGTTCCACTACGGCGTCCGGGGAGTGCTTTTCTCTAAAGTCCGTTCCCATTCGATTTCTCCTGTCCTTTGTTAAGATGCGAGAATATCATACTTAAAAACAGGCCTATGGGCAAGCGCGGGGACGCAATAACCCGTGGAGTAAGGCGCTAAAACGTGCTATACTCAGAATGAACAATTGTTGGCCTTACATTTTGGTAGCAAAGGTTGATATGCCCCTTCAAATTAATAGAAAAACAACCCGGCCCATCCGGGTGGGAGATGT
This sequence comes from Desulfatibacillum alkenivorans DSM 16219, assembly GCF_900142135.1. Lineage (GTDB taxonomy): Bacteria > Desulfobacterota > Desulfobacteria > Desulfobacterales > Desulfatibacillaceae > Desulfatibacillum > Desulfatibacillum alkenivorans. Next base: position 53,042 of record NZ_FQZU01000001.1, read on the forward strand.
TCCGGTGGGCGGCGGCGCCATGGTGTCCGTGCAGTCCATGACCAATACCTTCACCCAGGACGTGGAAGCGACTGTCGCCCAGATCAAGAGGCTGGAGGCCGCCGGATGCGAGATCATCCGGTGCGCGGTTCCGGACATGGAGGCCGCCCGGGCCGTCCGATCCATCAAGGAGAAAATCTCCATTCCCTTGATCGCGGACATCCATTTTGACCACAAACTGGCCATCGCCAGTGCGGAAAAGGGCGCGGACGGCCTGCGGATCAACCCAGGAAACATCGGCAGCGAGGATAAGGTCCGGCAAGTGGTGCAGGCGGCCAAGGACCACGGCATGGTCATCCGTATTGGGGTGAACGCGGGATCCTTGGAAAAGGATCTGCTGAAAAAATACGGAGCGCCCACGGCCGAAGCCATGGTGGAAAGCGCCGTGAACCATATCGACATGGTGCGTTCCTGGGATTTCCACGACATCAAGGTTTCCATCAAAGCCTCGGACGTTTTCAAGACCATCGAGGCTTACCGGGCCTTGTCGGAAAAGACCGACCTGCCCCTGCATTTGGGCATCACCGAGGCGGGCGCGCGGTACGCCGGTACGGTGAAAAGCTCCCTGGGCATCGGCCTGCTCTTGTTTGACGGCATCGGCGACACCATCCGGGTGTCCCTGACCGGCGATCCGGTCACGGAGGTTCGGGTGGCCTACGAAATTCTTCGCAGCCTGAAAATACGGGAGCGGGGGCCGGAGATCATATCATGCCCTACCTGCGGCAGGACGGAAATCGACGTGTTAGCCATCGTGGATCAGGTGGAAAAACGCCTGCAGAATATGACCAAGCCCATGAAAATCGCCATTATGGGGTGCGTGGTGAACGGTCCTGGAGAAGCCCGGGAAGCGGACGTGGGCATAGCCGGCGGCCGGGGCGTGGGCATTGTATTCCGGCGCGGACAAGTAATCAGGAAGGTCAAGGAAGCCGAATTGGTGGAAGCCCTTCTGGAAGAAATAGGAAAGGATGAATAAATGGGAAAGCAAATGAAAACGGCGATTACGCCGACGCGGGAGGAAGATTATCCTGAGTGGTATCAACAAGTGGTCAAGGCTTCGGATCTGGCGGAAAACTCGCCCGTCCGGGGGTGCATGGTCATCAAACCCTGGGGCTATGCAGTCTGGGAGAAGATTGTCGCCAACCTGGACCGCATGTTTAAGGAAACCGGGGTGAAAAACGCTTATTTTCCCTTGTTCATCCCCTTGCGGTTTCTCCAAAAGGAAGCCAAGCACGTGGAAGGTTTCGCCACGGAATGCGCCGTAGTCACTCATCATCGTCTGGAAAAAGGCCCGGACGGAAACCTGGTTCCCGCGGGGGAGCTGACCGAACCCTTGATTGTGCGCCCCACCTCCGAAACCATTATCGGCGATTCCTTTTCCCGCTGGGTGTCATCCTACCGGGATCTCCCCATCCTGCTTAACCAGTGGGCCAACGTGGTGCGGTGGGAAATGCGGCCCCGGGTGTTTTTGCGCACTGCGGAATTTCTGTGGCAGGAAGGCCATACGGTGCACGCCACCTCCGAGGAAGCCTACGAGCGCACGGAAATGATGTTGAACGTCTACGCCGATTTTGTGGAGGAGTTCCTGGCCATGCCCGTGCTCAGGGGCGCCAAAAGCCCGGCAGAACGCTTCCCCGGGGCTGTGGACACCCTGTGCATCGAAGCCATGATGCAGGACCGCAAGGCTCTTCAGGCGGGCACCTCCCACTTTTTGGGCCAGAACTTCGCCATAGCGTCGGAAATCAAGTTTCAGTCCGCCGAAGGCAAGGAGGAATACGCCTGGACCACCAGTTGGGGCGCCTCCACCAGGCTCATGGGCGGCTTGATCATGGTTCATTCCGACGACGATGGTTTGGTTCTGCCTCCGCGTATCGCACCGGCCCAGGTGGTGTTGATGCCCATCATCAAAAAAGAGGAAACCCGGCAGGCGGTCATGGATTACACCAATTCCCTGGCGGACGAACTCCGCGCCCTGGATTTTCACGGCGAGAAGCTGTCCGTGGAAATCGACGACAAGGACAAACCCGGCCGCGCCTGGGACTGGATCAAAAAAGGCGTGCCCATCCGGGTGGAAATCGGCCCCCGGGACATGGAAAAGAACGCTGTCTTCATGGGCAGGCGCGACACGCCGGGTCACAAAAAAGAGTCCATGGACCGGAACGATTTCGTCGCCAAGACAGTGGACATGCTGGACGATATGACTCAAAAGCTCTTCCAAAAAGCCCTGGACCACAGAGCCGAGTTCACCGAAAAAGTGGACGGCAAAGACGCTTTTTATAAGTACTTCACGCCCAAGAACGCCGAAAAGCCGGAAATGCACGGCGGCTTCGCCTTATCCCACTGGTGCGGCGGGATGGAATGCGAAGAGAAAATCAAGCAGGACCTGGCAGTGACCATCCGCCTGATTCCCTTTGATGCGGAGGAAGAGGCGGGCGAATGCATTTGCTGCGGCAAGCCCAGCAAAAAGCGCGTTGTCTTCGCCAAGTCCTATTAAAAAAACAATGGGGTCAAGTCTACGTTTGACGTTTGAGACTTAAAGCACGGGCTCAAACGTCAAACGTAGACTTGACCCCCTAACTCCCCTAACCTGGGTTGAACTTGCGAAACCCATCAATATTGGTTTTTGAGGCGCCCATTATGCACGCGTTTTATGTGAAATGGGGTTATAGCCAAATTTTTATAATGACGGCGTTATGATTCGAATTCAGGACATAATTGACAAGGTCATGGATTATAATCCGGATGCGGATTTTGACCTCATAGAACGGGCCTACATTTTTTCCGCCCGGGTTCACGACGGGCAGGTGCGCCTGTCCGGGGAGCCTTATCTTTCCCATCCATTGGAAGTGGCGGGAATTCTGGCGGACATGCACCTGGACGTCACCAGCATTGGGGCCGGCCTGCTTCATGACGTGGTGGAGGACACCCACGCCACCCCGGAGCAGATTGATTCCATGTTCGGCGCTGACATGGCCCACATCGTCAAAGGCGTGACCAAACTGTCCAAGCTCAGCTTTCGCAGCAGCCAGGAGAGGCAGGCGGAAAGCATCCGCAAGATGATCCTGGCCATGGCCGACGACATCCGTGTGGTTTTAATCAAACTGGCTGACAGGGTGCACAACATGCGCACCTTGCAGTTTCAAAAGGAGAACAAGCAGGTCCGCATCGCCCAGGAAACCCTGGACATCTACGCGCCCATCGCCGGACGTTTGGGCATCTACTGGATCAAGCAGGAGTTGGAGGACCGCTCCTCCATGTATTTATATCCCGAGCAGTACCGGGAGATCGAAAATCTTCAGAATCAAAAGAAGCACGAACGCGACGCCTACGTGGAAAAGGTCAAGGGCATCCTGCACGACAAATTGGGGGAAGCGGGCCTGAAAGGCCAGATTTTAGGCCGTTATAAGAGCTTCTACAGCATTTACAATAAGATGCTTCAGCAAAACCTGGAGTTTGAAGAAGTCTATGACATCATCGCCTTCCGCGTGATTCTGGACACCATCCCCCAATGCTACGAAGCCTTGGGCCTGGTGCACAACATCTGGAAGCCCATCGCCAAAAAATTCAAGGACTATATCGGCAATCCCAAGCCCAACATGTACCAATCCCTGCACACCACGGTGATCGGCCCCTTTGGGGAGCGCATGGAAATCCAGATTCGCACCCAGGAAATGGACGCCGTGGCCAAGTCGGGCATTGCCGCGCACTGGAGCTATAAGGAAGGCAAGCAGGCGGATGAGAAAACCCGTCAGGCCTTCGCCTGGATTCAGGATATTGTGGAGCATCAGAAAAATGTAAAAGATCCCCAGGAGTTTCTGGAAAACGTCCGCATCGAGTTGTTTCCGGACGAAGTGTACGTGTTCACCCCGGCCGGCGACGTCAAAGCCCTGCCCCGGGGCGCCACTCCCTTGGATTTCGCCTACGCCATTCACTCGGAGGTCGGAAACCATTGCACCGGCGCCAAGGTGAACGGCCGCATGGTTCCGTTGCGCACGGAGTTGAAGACCGGAGACAGCGTGGAGATTCGGACCCAGAAGAAAGGGCATCCCAGCAAGGACTGGCTGCTGCACGTCAAGACGGTGAAGGCCAGGACCCGCATCCGCCAATGGATTAAAACCGAAGAGCGGGAAAGAAGCCTGGCCCTTGGCAGGGAAATGTGCGAAAAAACCTTTCGGCGCAACCGCATGGCTTTATCCACCATGCTGAACAGCCCGGAAGTGGAGAAAATATACAAGGATTTCGGATACAAGGATGCAGACAGCATGCTGGCGGCCGTGGGCTACGGCAAGCTGACCCCGCTGCAAATCCTCAAGAAATGGGCCCCTCAACCGGATTCCGACGAAGAAAGCAAACTCCCGACTCACGCTCCCCCTCCCCCCAGGAAAAAGAAAGATGCCACGGGAATCCTGGTTAAAGGCATGGATGACATGCTCATCCGTTTCGGCAAGTGCTGCAACCCCCTGCCGGGAGATCCCGTCGTGGGCTATATCACCCGGGGACATGGGGTGACCGTGCATTTGAAAGGGTGCGTCAACGCCATGCAAATGGACCCGGAAAGGGCCATTGACGTGGAATGGGCCGAAGACGTGACCCAGACCTATCCGGTCAGGCTGTATGTGAGAGCCAACGACCGGGTGGGGCTGCTGGCGGACATCACCGCCGCAGTCAGCCAATGCGACGCCAACATTACATCCATCAACACCCGTTTGGGGGAGGATCAGCAGGCCAATGTGTACCTGATTGTCCAGGTGGCTGGAAAGGATCGCCTGGATGTGGTAATGGCAAGTATCCGCAAGGTCAACTCGGTCACCCTTGTCAGAAGGCAGAGCAGGTAGTTTCTTTCCCGCCGTGTTTTACGGGAAAGGCTGTTTCCATAGTTTAAATACGATGCCGTTATCATTGGTCCCAACCCTCGCATCATGACTCAGTTTCATGCATTAAAGAGGATCGGAGCTTGTTTTCTTCTCAAAGCCAACCGGAAATGAATAACGATCGCCGCATAACCCCAAAAGATATTTTGGATAAGTTCCGTCTTTTGGAAAAGCGCGTCCTGAGAAGCCAGGAAGGTCTGGAGCAGCTTTCTGCGTTTATTGAAGAATTGCCCATCGGCATCCTGGATTTTGACCTGGAAACCAAAAGAGTGGTGGGCCTAAACCGCGCCTTGAGGGATCTTTCCGGGTATGAGGTCCACGAAGCAGCCTCCATGGCGCCCAAGGACTTTCTTGCGCCCGAATGCATGGACCTGATGAAAAACCGGGTGGCGCGAAGTCTGAAAGGCGAAAACATTTCCGAGCATTCCGAATACGCTTTTTATACCAAATCGGGAAAAAAGCTCTGGTGCCAGTTGGCGCAAAGGCTGATTCTGAAAAACGGCAAGCCCTGGCGTATTCTGGCGGTGGTTCAAGACATCACCTACCGGAAGCGTTTGGAAAAGGCCAGGCAGGAAGGGGAGGAGAAATTCCGCAATATCCTGGAAAACACTCAGGATTGCTTCTATCAGACCGATATCCATGGGAATTTGATATGGACAAGCCCCGCCACCGCCAAATTGCTGGATTATGCCTTGGATGAGGTGATAGGCAAGAATGTGGCCCGCACCTTTTACGCCAGACCGGAGGATAGGGAGAGGCTTTTGGAAACCATGCGCAGTTCCGGCAAGGTTTCCGATTATGAGGTGCTTTTGCAGCGCAAAGACGGGACCACCGTTTGGGTGAGCACCAATTCCCAGTATTACACCGACGAGAACGGCGTGATCCAGGGCGTGGAAGGCGTGTTCCGCGACATCTCCGCCCAAAGGCGCGCGGAAAAGCAATTGCGGGAGGCCCACGCCCAACTGGAGCAGAGGGTGGCCGAACGCACCAGGGATTTGGAGGAAATCAACCGGGACCTCAAAGAGGAAATCGCCCGTCGAAGAACCTCGGAAAAGGCGCTCAATGACTCGGAAAACAAATACCGCACCATCCTGGAAAACATAGAGGACGGGTATTACGAGGTGGATCTGAAGGGGAACTTTACCTTTTTCAATGCCGCCATGGCCAGGATTCTTGACTGCACGCCTGACGAACTGCAAAACCTGAATTATCGAAAATTGGCCGATAAGGAAACCGCCGGCAAGGTTTTCCAGGTATTCAGTAAAGTGTTTAAAACAGGCAAACCCTTCAAGTCGGCCGATTATCAACTGGTTAAAAAGGACGGAACCCGGGCCTTGTTAAACATCTCCGTTTCCCTGATTCGCGACATGGACGGCGGAAACACGGGCTTCCGGGGCGTGGTCCGCGACATCAGCGAACGCAATGCGGCCGAGGAGGAAAAAAGGGATTTGGAGCTCAAACTCCTCCAGGCCCAGAAAATGGAGGCCATGGGCACCCTGGCCGGCGGGGTGGCGCACGACTTCAACAACCTCCTCATGGGGCTTCAGGGCAATGTAAGCCTTATTCTGTTGGAGCTTGGCAAGGACCATCCCACCTACGAACGCCTCAAAAAACTGGAAGGCTTTATCAAGGACGCCACCGGCCTGACTCGCCAGCTGTTGGGCTTCGCCCGGGGCGGCAAGTACGAAGTCACCACCACGGACATCAATCAACTGATTGCCAAAACCCTGGAAATTTTCGGCAGAACCCGCAAAGGCATAAGGATTTCCAAAGCTCTCGGCGACGTATGTCCCGTGGACGTGGATCAGGGGCAGATCGAACAGGTGCTGCTTAACCTGTACGTCAACGCCGGGCAGGCCATGCCGAAGGGCGGCAATCTAAAGGTGTCCACCCGGAACGTGCACCTGGATGAAACCTTTGTGGCGCCGCACGGCCTGAAAAAAGGGCGCTTCGTCAAAACTTCGGTGACGGACACGGGCATCGGCATGGATCTGGCCACCCAGCAAAAGGTGTTCGACCCCTTTTTCACCACCAAAGACATTGGCAGGGGCACCGGACTCGGCCTGTCGTCAGCCTACGGCATCATGAAAAACCACGGAGGCGTCATCAACGTGGTCAGCAAGCCGGGCAAAGGCTCCACCTTCAATATCTACCTGCCGGCATCGGAAAGCAGCGTCCAGGAAGCGTCCCCGGAGGCGGAGGGCGTGGAGTACGGCGTTGGAACCGTGCTTTTAGTGGACGACGAAGAGGTGGTCCTGCGGGCCGGCCAGGAGATCTTGAAGATTTTGGGATACACGGCCCTGGTCGCCAACCGGGGGCGAAAGGCCATTGAAATCGTCAAGGCCATGCAAGGGAAGATCGATTTGGTGATCCTGGACCTCATCATGCCCGACCTCCACGGCGGCGAGGTCTTTGACGTCATCCGGGAGATCAACCCCAAAATTAAGGTGCTTCTTTCCAGCGGATACAGCCTGGACGGCCAGGCCGCGGAAATCATGGCCCGAGGCTGCGAAGCATTCATCCAAAAACCCTTCACCGTGGAGGCCCTGTCCCAAAAAATCAAAGCCGTCATTGGATCATAAAAAAAGCGGGTTTGAAGTCCACCAGAGCTCTTGCCCATGTGAAGGGCAAAGCCGGACTTCGCAACCCGGCCTACGGCCCAGCATCCGTGACATACAAGATCGGGTAGAGCCCCGCTAAACCCAACAAAATTAGTGGGATATCTTAATGCGGTTTCACCCGCACAACAACCTATTCAATGCATTAACCAAAAAGGATCGCCATCCCCGTACGGGGCTGCCGCCGGTGGATTTCAGGGACATGAAATGATTTCTGCAAGATCGGAAAAAGCCGCCGGTGAAGAAAGCTGCAATCAGCATCGTCCCTCAAAATCCGGGTTGCGGCTTGACAATGTCAGTCCTTTTTTTCCGTTTTGGAAACCAGAAAAAAACTGATGCTGAGGGCGACGATAACCACGCCTGTAGCCCATACATAAGCCGCCTCCAAATTTCCATAATCAAAAACAATCACCTTGCGGGCGGCGGCCATGAGCGCCGTGGCGACCACCAGTTTAACGTGTATTACCTCCTCCCTGAGATACAAGATGATGTTCATGAAGATTTCTATGGCGATCAAGACGGCGAGAAAACCGCCAAAGGTGTTCAGGATGTCATCCAGCTTGAGAATGCCGTAAGGCGGCGTGATAATATTATTAAAGAGTATCCAGACGACATCCAGAACACTCCAAAGGATCACCAAAGTCATGAGCACAGCCAATGCACGCACCAGGTACAGGATAACTTTGTGCAAAAGAACAACAGTGCGCTCCTCTTCATTAAAATGGTAGCAGAAACTGTTAAATTTATCCGAATGATTCAGTTTGCTGTCGTTGCTGTTGTCAGGCATGATTCCCCCTGGAGATGACGTGACGGGGTCTTTGTTTGACCGTTGACAGGTTCCAAAAGTCAACCAAAGACCTGAACTCTATAATATCATGGCAAAGCGCCGGCTGTGAACCGGCCTGCGTGAAGCTCAGCCAGGAGTTGGGCGTCGTCCTTGATGTCCTGTTCAAAAATGGTCACGTGAACGCCCAGATCCTGGATCAAATGGGCGTCGCTGCCTCCTGTTCCGGGCTTGCCCAGTTTATCCGCCACCTGTGCGGCCAGGGCGTTGTCGTTATCCGACACCTTGCCGTTACGGACCTCAATGGCGTGGACGTACTTGAACACCTTTTTGGCCGCGGCCTGGTCCAGGTTCATTTCCAACTGGCCCACGCCGAAGGTCTTGAAGCCCCGGAACGGATGAGCGGCGATGGCGAAAGCCCCGGCCTCTTCCACGTCCTTCCATAAGGCCCGGGCCGTGACCACGCCCTGGACGTCTTTTTCCAGGCCGAAAACCAGAATGTCGCCCTGGGCCGTGGTGATTTCGTTTCCCCGGAAAATTTTTACGCCATGGCCTGCGGCAAGCGCCTTGACGTCCTCCAGGTCCCAAAGCGCTTGGTGCTCGGTCAGGCAAAAGCCGTCCAGGCCGATCTCCTTGGCTTTCAACACCAGTTCAGCCGGTTCGATCTGACTGCATTGAGACTTGGGCCATGTATGGACGTGTAAGTCGATTATCACCGTTCGCTCCTTTTTCTTGAATGTTCACAGGCCCAACTGGCCGTCCCTCTCGTTCCCATGCTGTCAGCCAGTATCGCAGCAGTTTTTTTGCGATATGGGCTGTCGCGTGGGAATGCAAACGGGAGCCGCCAACTTCCTCAAACGTCAAACGTAGATTTGACCCCATTGCTTATGCGGGCTGCCAGTTTTCCAGGAACGCCTCCTGGTCCAGGCCGGGATCGGTGCACAAGGCCAGGTAAAGATCCCGGGACCTTAAGGCCTGCTCAAAACAGCGGCCGCATTCGATGACGATTTCCGCAAAATGTTCGCATCCCTTGCGGCCGATCTCCTTCATGATGGCTTTGTCCCAATCCTTGGTGCGCAAAGACATTCCCACGGCGGTCTGCAAGACGGGCACGGCCTGGGGGCACACAAAATTGGTGTAGCGCTTCATGTCGCCTTCGATCTTTACGATTTCGCCGTCCGAAATGCGGACGTCCATGTTGATTTCCATATTGTAAATATGGTCCGTCTGGCTTCCGTTGAACCGGATGGTATCGTCGTCTATGAATTCAGCCCCGATGATTTGGCTGCGATTGAATGATATCATGGATTCCTCCCCTGAATGATCATGGAAAGTCGCGTTTTAAAAAACAAGACGGATTACAGGTCCAGCCCTTTCATGATGGGGCTGTCGTCCTGGAACGAAATGCAGCTGCGCACCAGCCTGGGGCTGCTCTTGACCATAGCCCGCACGGCTTCCAGCCTTTCTTCGTCGGTTTCCAGGGCTTCCCCGATTTCCAGACCGGGCCGGGTGAAGTGCAAAATCACCGCGTTGCAGCATTCCAATACCGCTTCGGACAACAGGGACTGGCCTTCCGGGCCGCCCAATACGCCGCGTACGATCTTCCTGAGGCCCGCGCCGATGTTCACGCCTTCCACGTCTTCGATAATCTCGGAAGCGTCCTCCAGGCCCTTGGGAACGAACCTGCCAAGCTCCGCCGTCGCTTCGATGATCTCCAAAGCCGGGGGCTGCACCACCAGGTTGACTTCCATTTTCAGCAGATCATCCGTAAGCCTCCAGGAGACTCTCAGGGTTCCGTCTTTCCGCGGCTCCACTTCCACGACTTTATTTCTCAGGAATTTTACGATCATCTGTCCCTCCTGTGTTTTCAATGGGGTCAAGTCTACGTTTGACGTTTGAGACGTGAGATTGGCGCTCAAACGTCAAACGTAGACTTGACCCCAGTCCTTTTGGTTGGAATTAAGTCGGCCTTTGGGATAAGTCGTAGCAAAGGCCCGGTATGCTTGGCAATGAAAATAGGGTGATTCCCGCATCGAGCCGCAAAACAGGGAGAAATTCCAGCCTGGAAGAGGCGATATCCCCTGATTATCAGCGGGACAGGTGTGACTTTTCTGAATCTGAATTCCTGGGGAGAATATTCAGAATTCACGCCGTACGGCGCCAAGGCCGGTATGGGAAAGCCGAACTCAAGCGTCGTACCAGTCGGGCTTCCACAAGGTGTCGATGCCGGAGAATCCCTTGAAGCGTGTGCCTTGGGTCAGGGTTCCCTTCAGATCCTTCAGAATAACCCGCATAATGGCGAAGGCGAACCACCGGTGCAGGTCCCTTCGGATGGGATGGGGCGAAAACATGCGGCTGAAATATTGCAAAGGCTTTTTGGCCACAAAGTTTTTGTAGCACCATTGGGTGGCTTCGGCCACTTCCTCCCGGGAGCAATGATAGGTGCGCATGGAGGGGTAGAACATGTCGAATTTTTCGAAGTTGGTTTCTTCAACCAGGCCTTCCTTCAAGGCCCAGTCGTAAAACTGAGTGCCGGGAAAGGGCTGGATGGGATGAAAGGCGGCGAAATCCAGGTTGCAGGCGTGGGCGTGCTTTAACAGGCCTTTGATGGAATCCACGGTGTCGTCGGGAAGGCCGGTGATGTAGGTGGCCTGGCGAAACACCTCGGGGTGCTTCTCGGACAGGATTCTAAAGGCCTCCTGGGTCAGGTTGTAATCCTTCAGCCCCTTGTTAACATAGTCCAGGCTTTGCTGGGAGTCGTGCTCGGCGCCCAACAGGGTGTGGCGAAATCCGGCCTTGACCATAAGAGGCAAGATCCCTTTGGCGTCCTGCTCCACCAGTTTGTCGGCCCGCACAAAGGCCCACCAACCGTCCAGTTTGACGCCTCGCCGCAGGATCTCCTCGCAGAACTCCACCAGCCAGTCGTGATCGGCGTTCCAGGTGCCGTCCACCCAGAACAGATAGCGGACGCCGAAATCCCGGTACAGCCATTCAATTTCGTCGGCCATGCGCATGGGGCTTTTGGTCCGGTAGGCCTGATGGGAGACGTACTTGCCGTCCACCAGTTGGGGTCTGCCTTCCTGGATGCGCCAGGAGCAGAAGTTGCAGTTTGCAATGCAGCCTCGGCTGCGTTGCACGGTGATGGCTTTGGGCCACAAATGGCCGAAGGGCTTGTAATAATCCATGCCGGCCAGGTCGTAGGCGGGCATGGGCAGATCGTCCAGATTTTCTATGAGAGGGCGGGCCGGGGTGAGGGCCGGCTCTCCGTTTTCATCCCGGTAGGCGATTCCTTTCACGGACGCGGGCTCTCCGCCGTCCCGAAGGGTGGTCACCAGATCCCGCAGGGTCTCTTCGCCTTCGTACAGAACCACGTAGTCCACGGCCTTGCAGGTATCAAGGGTCCATTGGGGCAGGGCGGTGTACATGACTCCGCCTGCTATGGTCACGGCCCGGGGCGCTTCCTTTTTCACCAGTTCAAAGGCCCGGAACCCTTCATGGTAGAATACGGTTTTCTCTCCAATGGCCACAATATCAGGCTGGGCTTCCCGGATGTATTTTGCCAGGGACTTCCATCCCATTTGCCGCACGCAGCAATCCAGGATGGTGATGTCCACGTCCGGGACGTGCTCCCGCAGGTAGGCGGCCAGGGTCGGATAAGCCAGGGGCAGAAGAAAATTGTCGCTTTCGTTCACAATAGGCCACACGTGGCGCGGAGATCTGACAAACAGTATTTTTATGCGGGATTTTCCTTCGAGAAAATTGACCGGAATATTCATGTCACCTCTTTTTGCGCGGGAAATCAAGCCGTGGGCGGTCAAATAGGGGCGGCTGCAACAGCCTTATTTCATTGGATCATGTTACAACAAACTATGCAGGGAGGCCCCCCACCCATGGGTTCTTCATACAACACTAACGTAAGTTTTTAAACAGTAGAATTTTTTCTAAGGTGTGGAATTCAACGTTTCAGGCGCTTTCTTTAAAATGCGGAATCGTCCGATCTGCTTCACCGGGACAAAGTTTTCGTCCAGATAGCGGGCCATTATCGGAGCGTAATCCTCAAAATTCCGGCCGCTGATTTTTTCCTGCCCCTTCACCCAGACAACGATGTTCACGCCGGATTTTTTTAAAAGAACCACGGTTTCATCAATATAGGGAGGTTGGTTCCATTGCCCGGGCCAGATAATCCGGGACTTGGCCGGGTTGGGGCGCTCCGCCAGATAGTAAACCAAAGGCGCCCACGGGGCGACGAAGATGGGTTCCCCGGGATGGGTCCGGCTTTGGATTTCGGCAATCAGGGCGTTAATTTCCCGGGCGGCGGCGGGGTCGGCTGTCACACCTCCGGCCATATCAGAATCCAGGGGGGATTGGGGCGCAGGTCTGAGGGACGGCCCGGCCAAAAGCAGGCCGAACAGGGTCAGGGTGAAGGCCGCCGCCAGCATTGCTTTAAAAGGGCCAGAGAATTTTCTCAAAAGCTCCGGCAATAATAAGGCGATTCCCGGCGCAGCCAGGGGGATGAGCGGCCTTAAATGCCCTAAATCCGCTCTGGGAAACAATGTGCCGAAAAGGCATAAAGCCAGCAAGGCGTATAGGCGCAAGGCGCCGCCGTTTTTTCGTCCTTTGCCGAAGGACAAAAGAATACAGACAAGAAGCAATACCGGGGCTCCGTAAAAGGCCAGGCCAATGCCGGAAAAATCCGGTTGGGGAGGGGCCAGGGCCAGGCCTTGCACCACGCCGCGGGCTTTGAATGGATAAAGAATAGCCAGATTGAAAAAATCCGGCAGGCTCCCGGCAAAGGCGGAGTATATGATCCATCCCGCCAAAGGAGCGATCCAGCCGCCCAGCCAAATAAATGGGCTCAGGCCGGACCCGCTGTTTTTCCCGGCCTTGTCCATGGCCCAAAGGGCCGCCAATCCAACTAACAGCCACACTCCGAACACCTGTTTGGTTAAAAACGCAGCCCCTCCCAAAAAACCGGAAGCCGCCGTCCAGGAGCCCCGCCCTGTTTGCTCCGCTTGAATGGCACAGCACATCGCCGCCAAACAAAACAGGCTGACGCACCAGGAGTTATGCCAGCTTACGCGCTGGACGACCGCCATGGCGGCCAGCCCCCAGGCTGTCAATCCAGCCAGGGGCGCCTCCCATTTATTCGGATTCTCCCGCAGCATGGCAAGCCGCCGGGCGCAGGCGAAAACCAGAACCATCAGGATGGACAACAATGCCGCCCCGACTATGCGCGCCACAGCCAGGGATTCTCCGAAAATGGCAAAAATCCAACCCAGGCCGTAATAGGATAGGGGGCCTTTGAAGTACCACACGTCTTTGTATAAATGGTCGCCTTGCGCGATCCTGTGCGAAGCGTAAACAGCGGAGCCTTCGTCGTAAAAGGCGTGGTATCCCTCGGGCGTGGACATCCCCAACGGGAGAAGCACAGCCAGGGTCAGGACGAAAATCAGCCCATAGCCCGCCAGGCCTCCGGCGGCATTCTCCGTTCCTGTTCCGCTTTTTTTTAAGTTGCTGGGGTTCATCCCGTCTCGCCTTCGGCGCGCTTTTTAAAAATGAGAGTCAGGTTGCGAAAATAGATAATTAAGCCTCCGGCCTGGCCCACAATAAACACCGGGTCTTTTTTATGAATCGCATAGGCAAGCAGAAAAACGCCTCCTGCCAGGCTCAAAAACCAAAACGCGATGGGAACGGTGCTTTCTTTTTTGATTTCACTGACGATCCATTGGAGCAGAAACCGGCTTCCGAACAAGGCCTGGCCCAGAAAGCCCACCGTCAGCCAAAACCGCACGGATTCGGCGGAGGAAACAGCCAGTATCGAGACGTATTGCATAGCGCCGTCCATCGGGTTTCTCCGTAATATTTTTTGCATGGGAAAAATAGCGGAAGAAAGGCATCCCGCCCCGCACCCTCTTGATTTGTATACAATACTTATATATGTTTGAAAACAGGAGAATCCCGCCGCACCGGGCGCTCCTTTTCCTCTTTTTCACCACGGCCTTGACGCACGCATTCTTTTAAACCTGGGAGGGTTTTTTGCAAAAAATCAAGCTGTTGTCCATAGTCTCTCCCGCATTCAACGAGAGCGCCGCCCTGGCTCGTCTGATTCCGGAAATGGAGTCCGTCATTCCGGTTCTAAAAAAGCGGTGCGAGAAGGTGGAATGGATCGTGGCGGACGACGGCAGCACGGATAACTCGGCGAATATCCTGGATTCGGCCCCGGATTTTGTGCGGCGTTTGCCCCTGGAGCATCAAGGAATGAGCGCGGCTCTATACGCGGGGGTCATGGCTGCGCAAGGAGAGGTGATCGCCGCCATGGACGCGGATTGTCAGAACGATCCCGCCGACTTGCCCGCCATGGTCAGCCTGCTGGAGTCCACGGGGGCGGACATGGTTTGCGGCATTCGAAACCATCGGAAAGACACGCTGGTCAAACGCTTGTCATCCCAAATATCCAATCGAGTGCGGCGGGCGGTGTTAAAGGATACCATCCGGGATGCCGGATGCACGCTCAGGGTGTTCCGGGCGGACGTCCGCCGTCTGTGCTTCTGGCCTATTCATGGCGGGCACCGTTTTGTCGGGCCATTCGCCCAGCTTCAGGGTTTGCACGTGGTTCAGGTAAACGTGCGTCACAGGGAGCGCGTCGGAGGCCGCAGCCGCTTTGGCGTTATGGACCGGGCGCCCGCTGTGATAATGGACCTTGCCGGCGCAAAATGGCTTATGTCCCGGACTATGGCTCCCGAAGGGTCCGGCGAGGCCGGGAAAGGGGAGAACGCCCATGATTGATCTTCGATCCAAAGGCGCCTGGATTCCCCATGCCCTGATGCTTATCCTGGCAGGCGCGATTTTGACGAAAATGCTTGCCAGGCCTTACGCCTTTTGCGATGATCTGACTCACTATTTTCCCCTGCACCAGTATATAAACGGAGGGACGCCCGTTCAGACTCCGGGAGCGGAGGTCTGGGCCTCCCACTCCATGCTCGTCGGAATGAAGGTCATATTCGCCGGGCTCGCCGGTTTTTTTCAAATGCTGGGCGCAAAATACCCCTTTTTAGCCGCTTCCAAATTTTGGGCCATGCTCATGCTGATTTTGGGGTATGCGGTCTGGGTGATTTATTTAAAAAAGCCGTTAGGCGCCGCGCTTGGCGCCTGGGCTGCGCTTGCCATAGTCCTGTTCAACTGCATCAATCATATTATTACCGCCGGGCTGGTCCGCAGCAGCAACGTGGTTTTAATCGGGCTGTGGTGCATTGCGCTGCGAAAACGATCTCCCATGGGGATCGCCCTGGTATTGCTTGCAACGTCCTTTGTATATCCCGTGGTTTTGCCGGTTTTGGGGCTGAGCCTGTTCGCCGCAACAGCCTGGGCCTGGAAGCGGAAAGAAACACTCGTTTTCCGGGCGGGAGTCCTGATATTAGGATTTCTATGCTCCATAGCCTATGTGGCGGGCAAATCCCTTTTCGGATCGCGTCTGATGGATAACCGGCCCATGTCTTTGGCCGAAATGCAAGACATCCTAAATCAGGGGGCGTTTTCCCCCAATCTGGACGTTCCCAGGCTTATTGGGCGGTTGGGCGATCAGTCCATTTTGGAGTGGTTTCAGTTCAACCTGTTCAACCATTGGGAGCCTGTCAGCAATGCATTGACCATAGAGATAGGGTGTTGCTCTCTGGGCGTCCTGCTTGCAGGGGCTTTTTTTTTGAAAAAGCCCGCCCAGGGCCGAAGCCAGGGGGCGGCTTTAGCGCTCTGCCTGATTCCTTTTGCCGGCGGTTTTTTCGCCTTCCGGGAAATGGATTTTTTCCTGGCCGCCTGCTGGACGGCGGCCCTGGCGTCTCTGGGATACTTGTTCGCCGCCGGAGCTCAGGCGGAAAAAGCGCTTCCTTTGGAGCTTAAACTGCTCATCCCGGCTTCCGCCGTCGCGTTTTTACTGGTTCATGCCGCCTGTTACAAGTACTTCGCCCTGGTTCTGGATCCTGGCAGGCAATTGCAAAAGACCTTCGCGATCCTGGCCCCCATTTGTACGGTTTTGTTTGGGGCGGGGATGTTTGAATATTTGAGATTGCAACGAAAAAGAGAAGTTGCGACTATCGCCGGAATAGTTCTGGCCTTGTATTCCTTTTACTCTCTGGACCTGGGCTACCTGGAATATAATGACCAGCAGGCCATGAAAGCCCTGAAGGATCTGCCGCCCAAAGCCGAGATTTTATGTCACCCCCAGACGGCTGACATTGTGTTGATCATGGCCGGAAAGAGCGCCTCAACAGCCCATGAATTAGTGAGAATAGGGGCGCAGCCTTATACAAACAACCTGATTCAATCCTACGCCCGCGACGTGGACCTGGTATACTCCACCAGCCCGGATAAATTAAAGGCGTGGTGCCGCCAAAGGCCGAAGAACGGATACATTTTGGCGGAGCCGGAGATCTACACTCCCCAAGAAATTGCCAGGCTGTTCGGCCCCTATAACAAGACGATGGAACAACGCCGAGGCGAGGGGTATTATTTAAACGGCGAGCAAAACCCGTGCAAAGAACTAATCGGCGCAGAGGTCAGCCTGATCCCGTGCGATTGCCTGCTGCAGGAAAAGGAGGCGGCGAGCTTCCTGTCTGAGGAAAACCAATGAAGTGGCTGCTGGTGAACCCCAGGCCGGACGAGTTTTCGGTTATGGGGAAATTCGAAAAAGTCATGGTTCCATTTATCCCCATGGGGCTTGCCTATCTGGCCGCCTGCCTGGAAGAGGCCGGCGCCGAGGTATCGGTATACGACGGATTCGCCTCGCCTGGGCGTGCTTTATTGAAGACAGCTGTTGACTATCAGCCTCAGGTCATAGGGATTTCATGCCTTACGCCCACGGCCGACGCTTTAAAGAATATGGTTCCCGCTTTGCGGAAGGCCTGCCCCGGCGTGAAGATTGTTTTGGGAAACATCCACGCCACCTTATTCGCCAAGGAATTGCTGGAGCAGGGCCTGGCGGATTACGTGGTTCACGGAGAAGCGGAGCGAACCGTCCAGAGCCTGGACGCCTTTCTGGAAGGGAAAGGCGATTTGGAGGAGGTTCAAGGGCTGAGCTTCATCCAGGACGGCCGGGTTTGGACCAATCCCGAGCCTGAGCCGCTGCAGGACCTGGACTCTTTGCCCTTGCCGGCCTGGCGCCATTTTGACCTGGATCAATACATAGCGCCGCCTTTGTTTGCGTTCAAAAAAAGGCTGCTGCCCGTGCTGGCGTCTCGCGGATGCCCCTACAGGTGCTATTTTTGCGCTCAAAATGTCATGAGCCCGACCCTGCGCAGGCGAGACATGGTGAAGGTGGCGGACGAAATCGAGGCGGTTCATCATGAAACCGGGGTGGATTTATTCTGGTTTTGCGACGCCATTTTTCCTTTGACGCAAAAGGACGCTGAGGGTTTTTGCCGGGAGATGACCAAGCGGGGCCTGCATAAAAAAATCCAATGGATTACGGAAACCCGCGTGGATCTGGTGGATCGCCCCTTGCTGCGCATGCTCAAGCAGGCCGGGCTTTCCATGGTTTTGTTCGGCCTGGAGTCCGGGGACCAAGAGGTGCTTTCCCGGATCAAGCAGGGAGTCACCCTGGAGGCTGGCGCAAAAGCGGTGGCCGCGGCCAGGGCCGAGAGGGTAACCACCCTGGGCCTGTTCATGCTGGGCCTGCCTGGGGAAACCCGGCAAACCATGGAAAAAACCATAGCCTTCGCCCAACGCATCGGCCTGGATTTCGCCAAATTCAACCGGGCCGCGCCTTATCCTGGGTCGAAGTTTTTTGACGACGTCTATGCTGCGGGAGACCTGCCGCCCTGGGAAATGTTTTCGGCCAATTACGAGCCCAGGGATGGAGAGGGAATCGTATACTCGCCGGAAGGCGTTTCGGACGAAGAACTGGTCCGGCTGCATAAAAAGGCCTTTTTCCGGTTTTACGTGCGCCCCGGGCTGATTGCGCGGCATCTGGCATCAGGCAGGATTTCCCCCTGGAACATGGCTAAAGGAGGCGGGGTGATTGTTAAGAGTTTTTTGGAAGAGAATGCAAGGCGCTTGCTGTTCTCCAAATGAGCCGTCGCCTTCCGATAGTTGGAAAGGGCTTTCTGTATGAAGAATTCGCTCCTGAATTGCTGGTGGATGAAAATGCTCCTGTTCGGCGTTTGGATAGGGGGGCTTCTTATGGCGGCGGAGATCGTTGTGAGGGCGCTTTGCGATCCCATGCCCAGGATGAGCGAGTACATCCAGGCCGTGGACGACCCAAGGGGATACGCTTTGAAGCCGGATTCCCATGCGGTTTTCTCCGGCTTAAAGGAGACGTTGCCGGAACCGGTCCAATACAATATCAATATGCAAGGCCTAAGAGAGGACGGAGTAGCGCCTTTGGCTTCCCTGCCGGGAAAGTTGAGAATCGCTGCAATAGGGGACAGCGAGGTTTTTGGCTGGTCCGTGAATCAGCAGCAAACATTTCAAACCCTGATGGAGCAGATGGACGACCGGCTGGATGTCGTAAACATGGGGGTTCCGGGCTATAATGCGGAGAATGTAGGCTGCCACGCAGCAATCATGCTAAAAAGGATTCCCTGTCACGCCGTCTTATATTGGTTTAATCCCAACGATTTTTTTTCCAGGAAAAGCACCGCCTTTTTAAAGGCGCCTGGAAAAATCAAGTCTGAATTGTTGCTGCGAACAATTTTTTATTTTGATCGCTGCAAGGAAAGCAGGGAAAAAGAACGCCGGTACTCGCTGGAGCAAGTCAGCCGAGCAAAAAATGGGCTGCTTAAACTGCATCGGGTTTGCCAGGATGAACACCCCCCTCTATTTCTGGTGTTTTCCCGCCCGAAAGACTATGAGGTCCTGAAAAATGTTCCGGAACTCAAGCCGGTTTTTGTTTGCTGCAAGGTGTTATTCATTGATCAGGTGATAACCACGTTTCCACGATCTGACGGACACCTGTCCGCAGAAGGCCATAAGGCCTTGGCTAAGTTCCTGTACGAAAATGCGGCCCAGCCCCTTCTCGCTCAAGAGAATCTTTTGAGCAAATTTTAAAAGGCGAATGCCGACAATGCCTCCGCTAAGCCTCGGGGGGAAAGACGGCGTCTCGGGCCAGCATGATGGCGCCGTGGGCGAGGTTTTTGATCTCCCGCAGGCTTTTTGAAGCAAACAGCCTGGACGCCATGTACCTGGGATTCATATAAAAGGAGATATAGGCGTCCTTGACCCACCGGTTTATATCTTCCATGGGGATTTCCGTAAAAGAATCGGTTTCCAGGGGGGTTCCGGCTGCGTTGTTATTGTAGTAATAATTAAAGACGTCTTCCTGGCTCAATACGCCTTCACTGCTTTTTCGCCTGAGAAGGGCGGACAAGGGGTCGGGCATGAGCCCGGCGAACAAGGCGTAATCCGGGCGAATGCGTTCCAGCAGGTTCATGGTTTGCCTGACGGTTTGGTCCGTCTCTCCGGGCGCTCCGAACATGATGTAGACCAGGGAGCGTACGCCCGCCTTTTTTAAAGCCCGGACCGCACGTATGGATTGCTCCACGGTGACGGCTTTATTCATGGCGTTCAGCATTTTTTGCGACCCGGACTCCATTCCCAAAGAGACTATATGGCAGCCTGCCAGGGCCATGCGTCGGGCGGCTTCATAATCCAAAAGATCCACCCTGGACTTGCAGGACCAGGCCAGGCCGGGAAAGTCCTTTCCGAGCATGTCTGTCAGTTCAAACAGCCTTTTTCGGCCCGCCGTGAATGTGGGGTCTACAAAATGCACTTCGCGGGCTTTGAATATCCGTTTGGCCCATGCGATTTCCTCCCTGACCCGTTCCACGCTCTTTTGCCGAAGGTCCCTGGAC
Organism: Desulfatibacillum alkenivorans DSM 16219; assembly: GCF_900142135.1. Classification (GTDB taxonomy): domain Bacteria; phylum Desulfobacterota; class Desulfobacteria; order Desulfobacterales; family Desulfatibacillaceae; genus Desulfatibacillum; species Desulfatibacillum alkenivorans. The sequence continues at coordinate 73,191 of NZ_FQZU01000001.1, forward strand.
AGGCTGCAGAAGTTGCACTGCCAACCGCATCCCCTGGCCGTTTCCACCAAACAGAGCGGGGGCTTGATATTGAACGGGGGGTGCATGGAGTAGGGCGCCCTGGGCAAAAGGTCCAGGGCCGGCAACGGAAGGGAATTGGGGTCAAGCGGAGAGCCTGGAGGATTTTGCCTGACCCGGCCGTTTTCCCGCCAGATGAGGCCGGGAACCTCTTCAAAGTCCGTTTTGCTTTGGATAGCGCAAACCAATTGCCAAAACGCCTCCTCCCCTTCCCCTTTGATGAAAAAGTCGATTTCCTCTAATTTGCTTCCCAGCATTTCCGGCGGAAACACGACTCCGTAACCGCCCATGATCGTTTTGATTTCCGGGCGAACTTCCTTTAAACGCCGTATGATGGCGTGGGTGTGGGCGATGTTGAATATGGTGGTGGAAAAGCCGACGATGCCAGGATTGCGCTTGAGAATCTCCCATAAGGTTTGATCGGTTGTATGCCGGAGCGCCACGCTGTCCAGAAGTTCGACGTCCAGCCCTTTTTCCCGCAGGTAGGCCGCCAGGGCCGCAATTCCCAAAGGCTGCATGGGCATGATTCCGCTCAGGTTGAAGCGGATGCGTGAAAGAGGGGGAGATACAATGAGAATTTTGCTGTCGCTGATCTTCGGTTTCATAATAATGACTGCGCCTGGAGACTGCAGAAAGATTTCAGGAACGAAAAAAGGAATCAAACATGCTAAGCATCATGGCTTTAAACCCTTTCCACATGACCTTGGGGGAAAGGGAGCCGTTTTTCAGATGATGGACTATCTTGGATGGCCGGATCCAGAAAACGGCCATGGCAAGATGCTGCAACTTAAGCAACTCCTTTTGGGTCATATTTTCCGGCACATGCAGCAGACTGTCCCCCTTTTTGGGGAAGAACCAGGCGCTGAACTTGTGGTATTCCAGGTCTTCCGTTTTTCCGTCCCACCAGGAGTCAAAGAACGGGGTTCCCGGATAAGGCACGGCTATGTTGAATTTGGCGAAGTCCGGGTCCAGTTCCTTGGCGAAGCGAATGGTGTCCCGGCAGGATGCCGCCGTTTCTCCCGGAAAGCCGAGCATAAAGAAGGCGCAAGTGGGAATGCCGGCCTTTTTTGTCAATGCAATGGCTCGCCTTGCATCTTCCAAATGGAATTTCTTTCCAATGTTTTTAAGCGTTTGCTCGTTTCCTGACTCCACGCCGTAGGCTATTTGTATAATGCCGGAGTCCTTCATGGCTTTCAATAGTTCCGGTTCCGCCATGTCCACGCGCATTTCCGTAATCCAGCAGGCTTTTTCCTGAAATCGTTTATCAATGAGGGCCTGGCAAAAATCCAGCCCCATTTTTTTGTTAAGCGGAAACATACAGTCCGCAAGTCCCGTCATGGTCACCCCAAAGCGGTCCACCAGATAACCCATCTCATCCACGACATTTTCGATGCTCCTGACGCGCACGTTCTGGAACGGGGAGGCCTGGGCGCAAAAAAAGCAGCTATAGGGGCAACCCCTGGATGCAATGACAGGAAGGGATATCCCCGATACCCCAAAGAGGGGATGTCATTCGTAAAGATGGTATGGCAATAAGTGCCAGGCTGGATACGGTAAATCATCCAGGTCCGCAATTTGTTCCACGGGTCCTGTCTGAACGCATTGACCGTGATCCGGAAAACTGAGTCCGGGAACGGCCTCCGGGGAAGCCCCGCACTCCAAGGCTTGGGCCAGGCTGGCCATGGCCGATTCCCCCTCCCCATGGACGATGAAATCGCCGATATTTTTGTTGAGCAGGTACTCATGAAAGGCCCATGCGTGGATATTGCCGAGCACAATTGCAGCCTGGGGGAGGTCTTCGCGTATGAGAGAACTTAAAATTTCCACCGAAGGCATGGCGGCGGTCAGGCAAGAAATTCCCACCATCCTGGGCCGGAAGTCTCGCAACAATGAAATGGTTTGCCGGGCAGTCAGTTTTTGGGCGAACTGATCAATGACCAACACCTCATGCTTGTCCCTTTCCAAAACCGCGGCGATATAGGCCACCCCAATGGTGGGAAAAGGCGTCATGGTGTCGGAGTATCGGCCCAAAAGATCCTTCCGGCCGCTTTCCGGTATAATGAGGGCAATTTTCAAAACAGGGACCCTGGCCAATGATTTGGATTGTTGAATCTCAGCAATTGTTCCACCCAATTCCCCTCTATAATACAATACAGGCTTGATTGAAAACCCAAATTCCGATAATTATTGTCTAACCGCTATTTTTCATTGCCTTAGATTGTGTAGCGATTCCCGGCCTAAAGAATTTTCCTGGAAAGGCGACTTAATGATTCTCTATGTTCATCCGGACTCCAAAATGATGCTGCGTTGTATCTTGCCTATGTCGCTTCCTGCGGTAATCAACAGGATTGATGCGCCTGTTTTGGGGCGCTATCATGACGAGTGGACCAAGTATGAGGTGCGGCGAGCGGACGTCATTATTATGGATATCCACTGGTTCACTGCCATGAAGTCCGCTATTGAACTTTCATGCCGATTTAAAAAGATTAATCCAGAGGCGGTGATTATTGCAGGCGGCGTCTCGGCGTCCGTGTTCAGGAAACAGTTGTTAAGGGATTCCAAAATCGACTACTTGATTAGAGGGGACGGGGAAATACCTTTGGCCGAGTTTGTCAGAATATATCAAGAGGGCGGGGACCTATCTTTGGTTCCCAATCTTGCATGTAAGGATTGGGAGTCTGAAAACCAATACTCCCTATCCAAGGAAGATTTCGACGCCAACGATTATCGCGACATTTCGTTTTTTCCATCTCTAAAAAAAATTTTGTTGAGATTGCATAAAACCTGTAATGGGAAGGCTTACCCTACTTATCCCCATTTGATGGTCTTCCGGGGATGTCCCCTGCATTGCCACTGTTGTTACGGGACCCCTGAAAATCAAAAAAGGGTGTTTGGCAGGTCCTGGGTGGTTCGTTCGCCTGAAAGGATTAGGGATGACCTCAGGGCATGGAGCAGAGCGCCTTCCATTCAATACCTGAATATTTTTCATGAGTTCACGGGAACCATGCCCATGGACTACACCAGAACCGTATTGAGTGAAAACTACAATCTTTTCATTGCATGGGACATAGTGGTCCCTCCATCTAAAGAGGCCTTGGAACTCCTGACCCAATCTTTCTTAGGAGGGGCGATCCAATTTTCCCTGGACGCCAGGCATACTACCTCGCAAAAGTTGGAATCCGTTGAATTGCTGATAGATAGGATTCGCCAGGTTCAAAAGACCAAAAGGTTCATGGTGCGTCTGTGCTATGCAAAGAGGTTTTTGGACGCCTCGCCTGAATACGCCCGAGCCCTGCAAAACGTGCATAAAGCCACCAATTGCGCTCTTTGCAGAACCGACTCCTGGTGGGGAGACGACCTGGAACCCAACCCAAACGGATTATGCTCCGAAATGCAGTATCAGCAATGTTTAAAGGATACGGGGAAATATTCACTATGGAATATGATGTACAGCACTGGCGTTGCGACGCATGCACGGCTTCCCAATTTCACCCAAAAAACATCGGAAATCATATACAACCATCTGGGAGATTCTTTTTTTCTCAAAAAACTGATTGCCGGGAAGCATCCTGATTAAAATAATAGTTTCAGCGAATTTATTTTGAAAAAATTTCCGGCGAGATTTCCAGAACGCCGGTCGAGCTTCCTGTGTAAATACGATCTGTTGCAGGGGAGTAGCACACACAGCGCAGCAAAGGGCCTACCTCCAACTCCCCAATTTTTTCCCCGCTGCCTAAATCGTAGACTTCCAACTCCCCTGAAAAATATTTGGCTACGTATATCCAGTTTCGCATGGGGTCATAGTCCAGGCACCGAATCCCAAACCCGGTGTATATTTTTCTTTTTGTCTCCAGGGTTTCAGAATCCAGGATCAATACGCTGAACGCGCCGTTAGTCGCAACCTCGTTTTGCTTGACAATGGGAACCGTCCACATTCCCAACAACAGGAACCTTTCAGCCTTCAATTCCAACGGCCTCATGCTTATGGAGTATAGGCGCCATGGAAAGGAAGGCGCGTAAATTCTGTTTAGCTCCTGGCTAAAGGAAAAGTGGTTATAAATTCCCCATGAAGCTGAGGTGAAACTATTCTCAACCTTATTGCCCTCCCCAAGTGTGAATATGTCGCCTTGAAAGGTGCAAACATATTTTTGCTCCCCTATGGCGCTTCCTATCCTGAATCCATTAAAAACCGGACTCTTTTCCCCATTCAGAGCATTGCCGAAAGGAATCTCTCTTTGCATGCTCATATCTTCAACGCGTACTTCAAACATTTTTCTGTTTGGAGGGCTATCGTAAAAACTGCCGGTATAGAGTTTTTTATTGTCCGGCGAGAGAAAAAAGAAAGGGCGGCGCCCTCCTTCTCGAAAGAAATATTGAAGCGAGTGCGTTTTCAAATTAATCTTATCAATTCGCTTACGGCGTTCGTACGAGATGAGAACGGCATCGTTTTCTATAACGTGAATCATATAGGGATCAAATCGTTTAACAAGTTCCGTTTCACCCATTGGGTAGATGGCCTGAAAACCATCTTCCATTGGAAGGCTCTTTGCCAACCAATTTACTCCAGGACGTTCCAGGCCCGCTCTGTCCCATTTTTCCCGGTCCATATCGTCGTAGGACAAATGCCCCAGGTTAGGGAAAGAAAACAAAGCAATCAGGAAAACAGCAAAATTTATTAAGGAAAAAACATTGAAGCCGATGCGTTTCCCTTTTCGTCTCATGACCGCTTTCAAGAAGATAAAAACGCTGATGGAAGCCGCCAGGAATACGGCTCCCCAAAGCGGGGAGCCTATGAACAGAAAGGCCATTATCGAGTAGGAGAAAAACGCACATGAAAAATATGCTATTGCTGGAATTTCTTTAATAATGAGTATTTTGCTGAGTTTGGATTGATGCACGACAAACGCTAACACTAACAAAAAAATCAGATCTAAAACTGTTTCCTCCCAACCGGCAGCAGCCATCTCCTTTAAGACGAATAGAAAAACTGCTGTAGAAGCGGTAAGGATGAAAAGATATCTGATGATGGATTTAACTATCCTCATTCCCCTGCGCTCCTCCAACCTATAGTTGCTTGTCTCAAGGCGTCATAAATGGGGAGCAGTTTTCCCGAAAGAAGGTTGCTGAGCTCCACATAGGGATAGATAAAGCACCCTTGGCAATCCGTCATGGGCATTCGCCGGAACGCTTCAACAAATCCCAAATCTCTCCCCGAGGGCGCGGCGTCCACGCCCAGGTTGACATGACACCGGCAGACCTGGCCCGAAGGAGTGACGAATCCTCCGTACAAGCCTAATTTGCATTGGGCCTTTTCAATGGTTGCGTTGGGGTATCGCATTAAGGATTCCAGGTAAGATCTTGAGCAGCAAACGGGCTTGCCCCGCCTTTTGGCCGCCTGTAAAAAACGCACGCCCCTTTTGAACTCGTCCAAATCAGGAAGCATGCTTGCCGCCTTTCCGGAACTGACAGCGCAGGGAGTAACGGGCTGAAAAAAGCATTGGGCGCCCATGTCTTCCGACAGGCGAAGTACATGCGGGATTTGATTTGTATTGTCTTTGGTCACGACCATGGCGAAGATCAGCTTCTTCCCAGCCTTGAGCACGGCCTCTCCCCCCTGGACGGCCCCGGCATAGGCTCCTTGCCCCCTGAGACCGTCATGAACCTCTTGGTTTCCATCCAGGCTGATCACCGCCGCGTCCACCCATTTTAAAAGATCCTTCCTTTCCGGAAGAAGCAGGCCGTTGGTGTTCAAAGTGACCAGGGCGTTGCCATGGGCCGCCTTAAGCAGCCGGTCAAGGTCCTGCCGCAAAAGAGGCTCGCCTCCGCTGAACCCCATGCGCAGAGTTCCCGCCTGTAAAAAAGCATGGATGGCTTCCAGCCATTGGTCTGCGTCCATTTCGTCGGAGGGCAGATCCGGAAAGCCGCAATAGGCGCAACGCAGGTTGCATCGATGGGTGACGATCATGCCAATGGAGGCGGGGAAGCGCCTTCCAAGAACTCTGGCTGTCATCAGCCTGGCAAGCGAAATGGGCGTCCGCCTTTTCACATCACCCCCTCAAGCCCGCCTCGAAGCACCCACAACACCAGGAGCCCAAGGCCCAGAATAATGTTCGAAAACCGGAAGAAAAGGCGCATTTGTGCAAGGTCCCTCTCTCGGGAGTACAAGCTCATCAACCCTATTTCAAAAACTGAAATCGCCGAGATTAAAAGCGCATCCCCCGCCATGAGATATCCGGGCCAAAAACCAATCCATCCAAGCAAAGCGCGAAACAGGGCCAAAAGCCTCATGCACCCGATGGTTTTATTCTTTCCCGCTTTCACGGCCACTGTTTTAACGCCAGCCTTTAGGTCGCTATCCCTGTCCTGAATTTCGTGGGCCAATTGGGGTATCAATATGCTGGGGCAAAAAACAAGAGCCATAAAAAGGCCGCCATTAGCCGTCCCCCCTGAAGCCACCATGCCCAGCGTAAAAATGGGTATGAAGATCAGACAGTTCGTCAGACTTCCGGCGATGAAAATCCGTTTAACCTGAACCGGGCCGGAATATAGCCAGGAAGCCAGGTACATGCCCGTTGCAAGCAGGCCCGCGGGAACGGATACCAGCCAGGAAAGGACCCAGCCTGCAAGGCCCGCCGACAGCGCCAAACAACGGGCTTGGTTTAAGGGAATGCGGCCTGCCGTAATCGGGTTTTTCGCCGGAGCGTCCAGTTCTCTGTCAAATAAATTGTTGTAGCCGTATGTGAAAGAAAGGTAGGCGCAGCAACAGCCGAACCCTGCGTAAAAGGCAGCGGTCATGGGAATTTTTCCGGCGGCGTACACCGCTCCCAGCAGGTAAAGCCCCAGAAAATGGACCCAACCTCCCACTCTAAAAAGGTTCAATACACTGAAGAGCGCTTGCATGGCATTCCCCAGGCGGGAGCCCAAAGCAGGGCTTTGGGCGGGCGCGGCGTGTGCTGGCATGTTTCCCCCTCCAAGACGCTTTAACTTCGCTTGAAAAAGATATAACAGCGGCATGAATGCAAGTCAATGGATCTCATGGACGCATGGATCGGCATGCTCGCAGGCGGGGGCGGCAAAACACTGCTTTTGCCTGTGCATTCTAAGATTATACAATCGTAAAACTTCATCGGCCGGAATTATTTTATGGACTTTTAGAACCAAAGGGGCGTATAATTCCGTTACTTTTCACAAGGCAAATTTTTAGGCCCATTTTTTCCCAACACAAGACCTATTCCCCAAAAATTTCTTACAATAAGGAGCAATGGTAATGGAACTTATCAAAGGCTTTCCCGCCACTAGTCAGGACAGGTATCCCTTAAATGTAACCAACATTATTAAACATTCCGTTAGAAATTACGGTCCCCAGGAAATCGCCAGCAGAAGGCTGGACGGCAGCATGTTCCGCTACACCTATAACGACGCTTACGAACGCATGCAGCGCTTGGCCAACGGCCTGACCAAGCTGGGCGTCAAGGTGGGCGACCGGGTGGGCGTGCTGGCCTGGAACTCCAACGAAAATTATGAAGTGTATTTCGGCGTGCCCGGAATGGGCGCCGTCATGCTGCTTTTGAATCTGCGGTTGACTCCCCAGGATCTGGCCTATGTGGTGGAGCACAGCGGCTGCGAATACATCATTGTGGACGAAACCCTGCTGCCCATCGCCCACGCCCTGGCCCCGCTCTGCCCGCAGATCAAAGGCTACGTGGTGATTACCATGCCGGGCAAAAAAATGTCCGACGTGGAAACGCCCCTGGAAAACACCCACTCCTATGAAGAACTGCTGGCCGAATCCGACCCGGTTTTCGACTGGCCCATGATGGAGGAAACCTCGGCCTACGCCGCATGCTACACCACGGGCACCACGGGCAAGCCCAAGGGCGTGTATTACTCCCACCGCGACGTCTACCTGCATTCCATGTGCATCGGCATGAACACGGGCATGAACGTTAAGGACACCTGCTGCCAGATCGTCCCCATGTTCCACGCTCTGGGCTGGGGCCTTCCCCAGGCGGCCACCCTGGTGGGATCGCGCATCATCCTGCCCGGCATGTACACCCTGGAAACCCTGGACTCCCTGAGCAAGCTCATCGTGGATGAAGGCGTGACCATGAGCGCCGGGGCCCCGGCCATTTTCATGCCCTTGCTTGAGTACATCAGAAACCTGGAGAAAAAACCCGACCTCACCGGCGTGCGTCTGCTTTCCGGCGCCACCGAACCCCCGGTCTCCATGATGAAGGGATTCTGGGACATGACCGGCGCGGAAATCATCCATGCCTACGGCGCCACGGAAACCACCCCGCTGGTGACCATCAACCGCCTCATGCCCTGGCTGGAGGAATCCCTTTCCGAAGACGAAAGATGGAGCCTGAAAAAGAAGCAGGGCTACGCAGTGGGAGGCCTGGACGTCAAAGTGGTGGACGCCACTCTCAAGGAAGTGGCCCACGACGGCAAGACGCCCGGCGAAATCCTCATTCGCGGCCCCTGGATCACGGGCGCCTATCACAACGCTCCAGGCTCCGAAACCTCGTTTACTGAAGACGGCTTCTGGCGCTCCGGCGACGTGGGAACCATGGACGAAAACGGCTACCTGAAGATTACGGACCGGGTCAAGGACGTGATCAAGTCCGGCGGCGAATGGATCAGCTCCGTGGATATGGAAAACGAAATCATCTCCCACAACGACGTACTGGACGCCGCCGTCGTTGGCGTGGAGCATCCCAAATGGCAGGAAAGGCCCCTGGCCCTGGTGGTCCTCCGGGATGACGCCAAAGGCAAGGTCAACGCGGACGACATCCGGGCGCATTTAAGCAATGTGTTCGCCAAATGGCAGTTGCCCGACGACGTTTTGTTTGTGGATGAAATCCCCAAGACCAGCGTGGGCAAAACCGACAAAAAGGTCATCCGCGCCGAGCACAAGGACATGTATACTTCCTGATGTTAACGTAAAACCAATCGCTTACAAAAGGGTGCCCCGCCAAAGCAGGGCGCCCTTTTTGCCCCTCATGCCGGTGCCCGCCGCTGAAGTAAACAAACGCAGGCTTTGCGTCTTGAAATTCAAAGCGAGCGCTCGAAAAATTTTCTTCATTATTTCAAATAGGATGGAGCACTTCCTCAAAAATCTGCGATTTTGTCGCTTGACTCCATTCAAAAATCCAAAATATGATGCCCGAACTCTGGTTGAATCTCCTCCCCAAGTAGTTTATTTGAAGGGATGGGAGTATTTCGCCGTCACCTTTTTCGGTTACGCGCCGACTTAATTCAAAAGGGCTTGCTCGAAGGCCTTATTTGAACCTGAAGAAGCCGGCGCTGCAATTCCACCGGAGATCCGGTTTGGAAGCATGGAAAGCAAAAAAGCGGAGAAGGAATAATGAATGTCCAGTCACACGACATTGCAGATAAGCAACGCATCCTCATAGTCGACGATGAACCCCAGGTCTTGAAGGTCATGAAGCGCATGCTGGAGTTTTCCGGCTATACGGTGACGGCCATGGACGACAGCGTGGAGGCCCTCCAAACCTTTGGCGAAGCCCCGGACTCTTTCAACGCGGTGTTTACGGATATGTGCATGCCCCAGATGAACGGGGATGTGCTGTCTTCGCGCATGAAGGAAATCCGCCCGGACATCCCCATCATTATGTGTACGGGGTATTCCGAGCTGTTTTCCGAGGATAAAGCCCGGGAAGCCGGTTTAGCCGGTTATCTGCAAAAACCCATCTATCACAAGCAAATGGTCGAAACGCTGCGTCAGGTGTTGAATTATCCGAAATAACTTGAGACTTAGCCTTAATGAATGTAAGGTTGGGCCATAGTAAATCATAACCCGAGGATGGGCTGAAAACGCCCTGGAGGAGGATACTGCATGGCCTTGAAACTGAGTCTGGAACTGAACGAAACAATCGACCTGCCTTGCAGCTTTGATAAGGCTTTCGATTTTTTCATGGACGTGAATGCAACCGGAAAATGCTTCACCAAGGTGGAGGAAATCAAAGACCTGGGGGACGACAAATACCATTACATCATGGCGAAGGAAGGCGTGGGCAAGTATTCCGTCCAGGTGGAATACGCCGCCAAATATTCCTTTGACCGGGATAAAGGCATTGTGGAATGGACGCCCGTCAAAGGCATAGGAAACGGCGTGTGCAGCGGCAAGTCCGTGGTAACGGAAAGCGGCGGCAAAGTGAAGGTGGATTTTTCCACCACCATGAATCTGGAGCTTCCCCTGCCGGGCCTGGCCAAGCCCATCATCAAGCCTTTCGTCAACCGGGAATTTGAAAAATCCATGGAGCAGTTCCGGGATAATGTCGTGAAAGCGCTAAGCTGATTTTACGGACTTGAGTCCGGCAAATAACAACGCCCGCAAGAATAATTTCTTGCGGGCGTTGTTAGCTGGCCGGGTTATTTGCCGACAAAAAGCCCCAAGGCTTAAAGCCTTGGGGCGTATATTCTCAGGCGCCGGAGGTGAACCGCCGGGCGCCGTTGTGTGTAGATGGGACGCGGTATATTTTACGCGCGGGCTTTTTTCTTGGCCGGAGCTTTTTCCTTTTCCCCCGGAGCGCCTTCCTTCTGCAACTCCTCCACCTGTTTGGTAAGCGCGGTCACCTGTTTTTCCAACTCCTCCACTTGCTCGGCGGAAACCAGGTTCATCATGCCTAAAACTTCGTTCACCCGCTGGTCGATTTTTTCGGATATCCAACCCTTGAGATTGGAAGCGTAACCCATGACTTCGCTTTTAAACCGGCTGCCTTCGGACTCGGATAATTCGTTGTTTTTCACCATGCGGGAGACGACTTTGTCCAACTCTCCCTCCGCCATGCTCATGGCGCCCTGCCACAAAGAAACGAACTTGCGAGCCGACAACAGGGTTCCCTGTCCTTTTTGCAAAAGCTGCATAAGCACCCCCGAGGGCACGCCCTTGTCCCTGGCTAAAAGCTGAGACATGGTTGCGGCGGTCAGGTCTTCGCCTGTCTTGGAGTCCTGAATGAACACCTCCTCGCCGGCGCGGACCAATTCGGAGACCCGGGCCAGAGATATATATTGCTTGTCTTCGGTGTCATAGAGTTTGCGGTTAGAGTATTTTTTTATCCTGCGCATGGAGTGCCTTTTATGCTCGGAGTGGTTGTCAAAGGCGGCCCAGCCCCCTTTCAAGGGGACTGGGCTGCGGCCTGTGCCTTTCCCTGCTCCGGGCGGCGGTTGTCTGCGCACTATTTGGAGGCCAGGGCCGTCACTTTGGAAGTCAGAGATTTCACTTTGCCGGGTATAGGAAGCCGTGCGGCGATTTTCTTGCCGTTTTCAGCCATAACGCCAAAGGTCTCCAAAGCGACCATCCCCATATCTTCAACTAGATCGGTTCCGGTTTCAAGGGTTTTTTTGCCCGACTCCAGAGCTTTCTTGACGTATTTCTCGTTGTACTCAAGCGCGGTAAGGGTCGCCGTGTCCGCCGCGGTCTTCACTTTGCCCTGAATTTTAGCCTTGCGTTCGTTGACCAAAGCCTTGCCGAGGTCCACGTAAGCGGAGGCGGTCGTTGCGGCGTTCTTGGACATTTCCTCAACAAAATCCACGCCCGTGGTCACAGCGGCCAGGATCTTGTCATTGTATCCGGAAACCGGAGCAGGCAGGCTGTCCGCAACCTTTTTGGCGGTGTTGATGACATAAATCGCCTTGGGGTTCTTTTCCGGCGCCTTGGGAGCTGCAGCCTTGGGAGCCGCTTTCTTGGGAGCCGCTTTCTTTGCAGCAGTCGTTTTGGCTGCGGCGGCTTTCTTGGCCGGAGCTTTCTTCGCCGCGGCTTTCGCTTCAGTCTTCTTGGCGGCCGCTTTGGGCGCCGCTTTTTTGGCCGGAGCCTTCTTGGCGGCGGTCTTTTTAGCAGCGGTTTTCTTGGCGGGCGCTTTTTTCGCCGCAGCCTTTTTGGGGGCGGCCTTGGCTTTTACTTCCTTGGCCTCCTCAGCTTTTGCTTCCACTTTTTCAGCCGCCGCTGCGGGCGCTTCTTTGGCGGTTTCGGGTTTTTCCTCCACTGCCGCTTCAGGCGTTTTGCCGTCTACTTCACTCATTGTTCTTCTCCTCTTCATATGGCGATGTTAAAAGATGTAAAAAAAGTTGAAACCCTAAAAAATAAATCCCGGAGATAATTCCCAGGGCCATGCATGCTCAGTATGTCAACCACAATATGACGCAGCGCGTCAATTTGTCAAGGCTTTTTTTTCACAACAAAAAATTCATGCTGTTCAAACACGATTCAAACACCGTCCTAAAGGGCTGGAGTCTTTTTTACTTTGCTCGATAGGGCTTTATCTTGACGGAAAAGAATGATAATCTTGACGGAGAAAAATAGAGGGGCAGGGCGGGGTTAATTTATTTTTTACAAAGCAGGGTCAAAATGGTCTCCCGAACCGGCAAAAAGCGTGATAAAGACAGTTTTACTCCTCCTGAGCCTCGGGTTTTCAGGTACGAACTCCCCGGGGGCTGGGAGGTGCTTGCCGGCAAAACCGATGAGGACAACGACCTTTTGAGCCTCAAGACGGCCAGGCCCAACGACTGGTGGTTTCACGTGCGCGGCATGCCGGGCAGCCATGTGGTTTTACGGGGCAGGGAAGGGGAGAAGCCGGACTCCCAGGTTAAAAAGCAGGCTGCGGCCATTGCCGCCTATCACAGCAAGGCCCGGAACGGCGGGATTGTGCCTGTGTCGTGCACTCAGGCGTGTAATGTGACCAAACCCCGGGGCGCCAAGCCCGGGACCGTGCATATAAAAAAAGAAGTGGTTTATAAAGTCAGGCCCTCAACCGGAGAGGAATAACGCCGGATGATTCAAGATACTTTTTGCGGAGGCGCTATGAAGGCAATCAGGGTTCTTTGCGTGGTGTTGGCTGTTTTATTGAGCCTGGGGGCGTGCACCCCCAAAGATGAAAAAGCCGGAGAAGCGGCGAAAGCGGATGCGGCGGTCAAGTCAGAGGAGGCAGCCCCCGCCCAAGCGGCGCCAGCGGGGCCTTCGCCCGAAGTCCTGGTAAAAACCTCCATGGGCGAATTCGTCGTGGAGTTGAGGCCCGACCTGACCCCCGTCACCGTGGAGAACTTTCTCAGCTACGTGGACGAAGGCTTTTACGATGGTAAGATTTTTCATCGGGTGATTGACGGGTTTATGATCCAGGGCGGCGGCTTTGATGCGGACATGAAACAGGATGCGACCCGCGCACCCATAGTCAATGAGGCGCCCAAGGGGCTGGAAAACCTGGCCGGAACCATCGCCATGGCCCGGACCGGCGAGATCGACAGCGCCACGGCCCAGTTTTTCATCAACGTGAAGGACAATTATTTCTTGAATCATGTGCCCGGCAATCAGAAGAAGTTCGGCTATGTCGCGTTTGGCAGGGTGGTTCAAGGAATGGATGTAGTCTACCGAATAGCCAAGGTGGAGACCGGGGTCAAAGGATATTATAGAGACGTGCCCCAGACTCCCGTAATCATTGAAAGCGTCACGCGGGTCGGCGCAGCCGATTAAATCATATTGCAGTTTATGTTTTGTCCATGGTCGGGACCAATTTCGACATGACTGAATCCACCACGCAAAACCCTGAAAAAAAATGCTCCGCCCCGGCGGGGCGCGATCCGTCCTCTCCGGAAGACTTTTCCTCCGGGGAAGACGACTGCGGTCTTAGCGACCACGATATTGAACAGGATTTTTACAAGCATTATCTGCCGAAGTCCGCAGGCCTGAAAGGCTTTCTCAAGCGGGCTTTCCATCGTTTTCTCGCCATTCGGGGAACCCCCCGGGAGTTGGCCCTTGGCCTGGCTTTGGGCGTTTTTGTGGGGATGAGCCCTTATATGGGGGTGCATACGGCCGTGGCCGTATTGTTTGCGGCCATCTTTAAGTGGAGCAAGATTTCCGCCGCCGTGGGCGTGCAGATTTCCAACTTCGGAACCGCGCCCTTCGTCTATTGGTTCACCTATCACGTGGGCAAGTTTTTTTATACGGCCCGGGTGCCCTTCCAGCTTCCCTCGGAATTCAGCTTCCACGGCTTCATGGAAATGCTGAAACAAACTCCGGAAATGCTATGGATTCTCACCATCGGAGGGGTGGTTGCGGGAATCCCCCTGGCCTTCATTACGTACTGGATCGCGTTTAAAGCCGTGACCAAATACCGGGAGGACATCAAGGAAAAGATTGCAGCTCATAAGCGCAAGCTGTTAAGAAAAGCCAGACGCAAACGATGATCCATGGGTTTGACAAAACTGGTAAATCTGATAAACGACCTGATATTGAATTGCTCGCAGATTGCCGCATTGCGGCTTTCAGGACGCCGGATCGGGCCGGAGCCTTGGCCCGGGACGTAATTGCCGCCCAAAAGGAGGGGACATGCGCAGAGTGGTTTTTAATCAAAAAGGGGGGGTGGGAAAATCCACCATAGCAAGCAATCTGGCCGCCATGGGCGCCAGCAAGGGAAAGCGCACCCTGCTGGTGGACCTGGATCCTCAAGGCAACGCCACCCAGTATCTGCTGGGAAACGGAGACCTGGACTCCCGGGAGACTCTGGCCGAGTTCTTCCAGGACATGCTTAGGATCAGCCTCAGGCGAAAAGGCGTGGAAGCATACATCCACCATACGCCTTTTGACAACCTGGACGTTCTGCCCGCCCATGGGGAAATGGCGGACCTGAGCTCCAAGCTGGAGGCCCGGTACAAAATTTACAAGCTCAAGGAGGCCCTGGACCAGATACCTTATTACGACGCGGTATTCATGGACACGCCTCCGGCCCTGAACTTTTTCACCCTGTCGGCCCTGATAGCCGCGGACTCATGCCTGATTCCCTTTGACTGCGACGATTTTTCCCGCCGCGCCCTGTACACCCTCATGGGAAGCGTGCAGGAAATCAGGGAGGATCACAATCCCAAGCTGCGGGTGGAAGGCATTATCGTCAACCAGTTTCAGGCCAGGGCCAAGCTGCCCAACAAAATAGTCAACGAGCTGAAAAGCGAAAATCTGCCGGTGCTGGACGCCTTTTTGTCCCAGTCCATCAAGGTGCGGGAGTCTCACGACAAAGCAACGCCCCTTGTGCACCTGGCGCCCAAACATAAACTGTCCCAGGAATACCTGGCTTTGTACGAGATGCTGAACCCATGACCCAAGAAGTGGACAACAAGCTGGTTCCCGTGCTCACCGAAGCGGTGGGCGTGGTGAAAATGGCCGTATTCAAAAAGCTCAAAGAGCATTTTTCAAAAAACTACCCGGATTGGGAGGACGCCTTCGCCAATATGATGGCCGGCGCCATCATCAACGACCTGTTCTGCACCCCCAATCTGGACCCCCATTTCGTGGATTTCGTGCGCACAAATCGCCCGGTGATCGCCCAGTACGTGCGATCCCTGGCGACGCATGAGGATTTCACCCCCTTGCTGCCCCATATCACGGACGCCCTGCGCGTCTCCTTCATGTGCGATCACAACCAGGGGACGGATACGTCCTTTATCCTCACCCGAGCCTTGCAAATGGGAATCCTCATGGAAGAGCGCACCATACCCCTGCCCAGGCATTTTATCGATTCGGTCAAAATCCTGGGAGACTCCCTTGGTCTGGTCTCCCCGCCCGTCCTGCCGCCTGAGCAAGAAGACGGAGAGGCGGAAAAGAAACAAAAAAGGCAAGAAAAAACAAACTGCTGATCACAGATTAAAAAAATATGCCTCCGGCGGCAAACTTTTGAAAAAGTTTGATCAAAACTTTAAAATGGCGCTGCGCGCAAAAGCAGATGAGGATGAACCGGAGTATCATCCTTGTTGTTGATCTGCGTCGGCAAGGCGGTGTCTTGGCGGAGATGTAGGTTGGGTTGAGCTTGAGAAACCCAACATTATCAGTTTGTTATAGCCTTTTCTTATACCTTGCGCGGAAGTGCGTCCCGGCGCATAATCCGTCATTCCCGAATGACCTCATCGGGAATCCCAAATGCCTGCTCTTGGGTGGCCCAGGCATGAAATGCCTGGGGCCGGAGGCCAAAAGGTGCGGCCTCAGAAGCGTCTCGAAATCTTAAAAGTCGGGCGGACGACATATTATAATCGAGGCCTTGCCCCAAGCCGTCATTCCCGAACGTCCGTGTCGGGAATCCAACGTCCTCCGCCCGATATCCAAGAATATCTCCATGGGCGTTTCCTCAGAATCCTCATAAGGCCTTTCAAAATATATTGACATAAAACAGCCATTTGATATCAAAAATATTGAGATGTTTTTATTGGTTTGCTTGCCTTTTCCTCACTCAGGTCTAATTGCAAAATATTGGAGGCCTATGCGTTTACTCGGCGCCGGATTGTTCGTATGGTTTGGAATGATGGGCCTGGTTGGGCTTATTGGGGGCCTGGGCTGGTTTGAGTCCGGCCCTGTCTGGATCGCCCCATTGGGCATTGCCGCGGGAATGCCTTTGTTAATTGGCGTTGCCGTAAAGTTGTTTAATCCCAAAGGGGTAGACTTGTTCGGGGCAAAATCTTCTGGAAAATATCCCTCAAAATATTTTCGTGATTTGGAGGAGCAGGGTTTATTGGAAACGGAGGATTTTACGGCATCCAGGGCCTTCGGGGTGGAAGAATATGACGATGAAGGCCTGCATTATTATCTTGAGCTGGCGGACGGCGGCGTCCTTTTTTTAACGGGACAGTATTTGTATGACTATGAACCCACGTTTGACGATTCCGAGATAAATCAACCGAGATATTTTCCATGCACGGAGTTCTCGGTGCTGAGGCATAAAGCGGAAGGATATGTGGTGGATATTGTCTGCAGAGGCGATGTTTTAGAACCGGAGCTTGTGGCGCCGCCTTTCGATTTTAAGGATTTTGATAATGATCTGGTTCCCGAAGACGGCCAAATCATTTCGGATGTCTCCTATGACGAGTTGAAGCGTCAAAGGACGAACCCAAAGACTAAGCAAACCACTTCTTCGTGGTGGGCGAAATTGTTTGGATCATAGCCGGCGTCTCGCCAAAACGCTCGTTCCCATGCTTCGTGCGGCCTGCAAACCAAAACACTTGATGACGCGGCTCCGCGAGTTGCAAGGGTGTCAGTCTTCCAGGGCTTGGCGCCTTCCAAAGTCGCCGCGGCATTTTTCCTCCCATCTTGGCATTTGGGATTGCCAAGCGCCCGCCCGGATATTAAGAAATCCAAAGCAAGCCCGATTCTCCATTACCTTTTTTCCAAGCCATTCATCAAGCCCGGGAGTGAAGCCTCATGTCCATCGGATTTCTTGCAATCGCCGCCTGCGTTCCCATACTCGTCGCCCTTGTTCTGATGGTCTGGATGCACTGGCCCGCGGTCCGCGCCATGCCCATGGCCTGGGCCGTCTGCGCCGTCCTGGCCGTGGTGGTTTGGAAAATGCCCGTGGGATTCGTCCTGGCTGCCACGCTGGGGGGATTCGGCAACACCCTGAACATCCTGATCATCATATTCGGCGCGATCGTGCTTTTGTTTTCGCTGCAGGAAAGCGGAGGCATGGAGACCATCAAGCAGGGCATCGGAGGCCTGTCCGACGACAAACGGGTGCAGATATTGCTCATCGCCTTTTTGTTCAGCGCGTTTTTGGAAGGTGCGGCCGGATTCGGAACGCCTGCGGCCATTGCCGCGCCCCTTTTGATCAGCCTGGGCTTTCCGGCCCTGGCGGCCGTCATGGCCTGTTTGATTTTGAACTCCTTTCCCGTAACCTTCGGCGTGATCGGCGCGGTAGTCTGGTTCGGGCTGAAAAATCTGACGCCCCTTGTCAACAGCGCCGCGGCCCAGGGAATCGCCCCCGCCTCCATCCCGGACGCCTGGGCTTTTTTTGGGGTTGTGGGAAAATGGGGTGCGGTCCTTAATACGCTTCCCATCTTCATCCTGCCCTTGTTCGTGATTTGCTTTGTCACCCGGTATTTCGGCGTGAACCGCTCCTGGAGGGAGGGGCTGGGGGCCTGGAAAATTTCCTTGTTCGCCTCGGCCTGCTTTGCGGCGGCCTACCTGTTTTTCGCCTATGTCATGGGCATAGAGTTTCCCAGCCTCATGGGCGGATTGATCGCATTGGCCATGACCGTGTTCGCGGTAAAGAAAAAATGGTTCCTGCCCGCCCAAACCTGGACCTTTGGGCCGAAGGAGCAATGGGCGCCGGATTGGATCGGCTCCATTGACATGAGCGGGGACAGCCAAAGCGGCGCCAATATGAGCCAGATGCGGGCCTGGGCGCCCTATATCCTCATTGGAGCGCTGCTCATGCTGACCAGGCTGTCCAGCCTTCCGTTCAAAGCCTGGGTCATGGGCCTGGAAATTCGTATACCTGCCATCCTGGGGTACGAATCGGTCCAGTTCAGCATGAAGCCCTTATACCTGCCGGGGATCATGCCTTTTATGCTGACGGCCTTGCTCATCGTTCCTATGCACGGAATGTCTTGGAAAAAGGCGGGCGTCGCGTGGTCCAACGCTTTAAAAAGAATCACCGGCCCGGCCCTGGCCTTGATGTTCGCCGTGGCTTTGGTGGAGATTTTCAAGCAGTCCGCGCACAACGCCCTGGACTACCCGTCCATGCCCCTGGCCATGGCAAAGGGGGCGGCCGCCCTGGCCGGCGGCGCATGGCCGCTTTTCGCATCCTTTGTGGGAGCGCTGGGAGCGTTCATCACCGGCAGCAACACGGTTTCCAACCTTTTATTCAGCGAGTTTCAATACGGCTTGGCCGAGCAGATGCATCTGCCGCGGCAGATCATAGTGGCCTTGCAGTTAGTGGGAGGGTCCATGGGGAATATGGTCTGCATTCACAATATTGTGGCGGCCTCCGCCGTGGTGGGCCTGACCGGGGCGGAAGGCGCCATCATCAAACGGAACTCCGTCCCCTTGCTGATTTACGGCCTGTGCACGGGCCTTTTGGGCATGCTGTTCTGCTATGTTTTATTTCCGGGGATTTTTTGAGATTACCTGATGTTGAATTGCCGCCGTTCAAACGTTTGATTTTGTTGGTTTTCACAAGCTCAACCCAACCTGCGCCGCGTCAAACAGGCGCTGATTGCGTTAAGTGAAACCCCTTGCCCTCCTTTTCAGGATCGCCCGCAAGGGGGAATCGAGAGTCCGTTCTACATGTTCTCGAATGAAGACTTTCGTCCCAAAAGCAGCCACAGGCAGAATGATAGCTCCGCTATTAAGGGGATGATGTAAATAGCCTCGATTTGGGGATAAAGGCTGGGATGCATAAATCGCACGCTGCTTCCGAACAGATAAACCAGCCCGGCGGCGGCAAGGCCGTATCCAAGCAGTTTGGGGATGTCGGCTTTTAAAATCAAGCACCCTAAAATCAGATTGGAAACGCCGAAGAAAATCAAGCCCAGGTCGTAGCCGTGGCTGTGCAAATCCAGAAACAGCATGGTGAGGGCGTTGACTTGCTCCGCCGTCAGGGGCGACGTAAAGGCTGGACTGGTCAGCGTCAGAATGGCCGCGTGATAGTTTAACAGATTAAAGCCCAGGATTGCGGCCTGAATCAACCGGAAGACCGCGGCGGCCATGGACAGTTTTTTATGAACTGGCTCAAAAAGGATGAATAAAAAAAGCGACAGGGCGGCGTCCGCCATGACCATTAAAGCATCGGCCAAAAAGCCCATACGAAACAGGGTTGAGAAGTTCAGGATATTTTCTGCCGTGGCGGCGGGATCTTCGGCGACAATCAACTTGGCCCGGATAAAGAACTCAGCGGAAATCCCCAATATGATGATGAGAAGATAAAGAAATCCGGCGAATCGGGCGTAAAATATGGGCGACGCTGCTTTTTGGTCATCCATGAACTCCGGCTCCCGATTGTTGGAAACAGACTGATTTTTTTGGGTTTCCCAAGCTCAACCCAACCTACATCGCTCCATGCAGAGCCGTAGGTTAGGTAGAGAGCGTGTAGATGAATCTAATTGCAAAAAAAATTCGCGTCGATAGCGAAAGTCGGGATTCAAGAGTATATCTCGAAACCCAACAATCGGATCTGTTAGGCCGCCTGGCCGGGGTTGGGCGTCCAGGCCCAGCAGGCGTCGGCGCCGCCGTTTACGATGCGAATATGCCCGTTTTTGTAAAAGGGAACCACAATGGACTCCACCAAATCATGATCCCGTCCCGTGCGTCCGGCGATGGCGTCCACCAGTGCGTTGAGGGCCTTTTCCGGGATTTTGGCCAGATCCGCCGGGATGACGCCGCATTTTTCCACCAGATCCTCTTCCAGGATTTGGAAAGTGCCGCCCACCTTGCGGGTGCCTTCCACGCGCAGATCGTCCTCAGGCGAATTCACGCCTTTGCCGTAACCTTCCTCCAGGCGCTTCCATTCTTCCTCGCATTCCTTCTCAAACCGGCCCACAAACTCGATGGCGTCCTGGGGCGACACCTGGGACGTACGCACCACCGGCCGGTTGGCGTCGTACAGGCTCCAGTCGTCGGTGAGGATTTCCAGATCGTATTCATCCAGGTTTTCCAGGACCGTGGTTCCGGGAAAGGGCGCCAGAAAATGGTATCCGTAAATGGCGTCCAGCTTTTTGGCGAAGCGCGCCGAATCGGCCATGGTTTCGTGGGTTTCGCCCGGAAGCCCGACCATGAACGAAGCATGGGGCAGGATGCCCACTTCCTTGCATATCTTTACGGCTTTTTCCGCCTGCGCCAGGGTGATGCCTTTTTTCACGCGTTTCAGCATTTCCTGGTTGCCGGACTCAATGCCGAAGCTCACGCAATCGCAGCCGGTCTCCCGCATGAGGGCGAAGGTTTCCTTATCCGCGGTGTTGACCCGGGAGAAGGCGCTCCATCCGAATTTCAGGCCCCGATTTTTGATTTCGTTACAAACCTCGCGCACCCGTTTTTTGTTGGAGGTGAACAAATCATCAGCTACGTTGATGCGGTTGAACCCCATTTCCAGCAGGGTTTCGATTTCGTCCACCACCTTTTTGACGCTGCGATACCGCACCTTATGCCCCACCATGCGCCTGCCCAGGCAAAAGATGCACTGGTTGGGGCATCCCCGGCTGGTGATGATGGAAACGGGGAATCCCAAGGCTTTGTACCGGGACAAAGGCAGCAAATGCCTGGCCGGCATGGGCAGGGAATCCAGATCCTGGATAAAATCCCGCCAGCCTGTGTTTACAATGTCGCCGTTATGCCTGAGGATCAGGCCGGTCACGTTTTCCAGGGTTTCGCCTTTGGCCAGAAGCGGGGTGATTTCCGCAATGGTCTGCTCGCCCTCTCCAACCACAATGCAGTCCACGGCGGGAAATATTTCCAGGGTCTCGGGCGCCCAGAACGACACATGAGGGCCGCCCATGATGGTGTACACCGCAGGATCGATTTCCTTGACGTCCGTGATGATTTGCGCGGCCTGGGGAAAGCTCATGGTCACCGAGGTGGAGCCCACCACGTGGGGCTTGAACTCGTCCATGGCTTTTTGGAGCTTTTCCTTGCTGTAACCGGACACTACAAAGTCGAAAATCCTGACTTCCGCACCCGCCTGTTCAAAGGCGGCGGCCACATAACACACTCCCAAGGGGGGAGCGGGCGCCTCTTCCAAGGGATAAGGCGGGGCAATTACTGCAACACGCATATAGTTCTCCATTGCCTCTTCCATCAAAATACTTGTGGAGAGGATACGTTTATATTGAGGCGCAGACGCCTTGCAAAAAGCCTGTTAGCAGGCGGCGCGGAATTCCACCCTGTATTAAAACGGAATGGTCAGCGACGCGCCTTGGCCCGTTCCGTCCGGCAAGGCGCCCGCCGAGACCCGAACCTTAACCTGTTCCAGGCTTTTGGTAAAGGCGGCTTTTTGTCTCCTGTTATATTTGTGCGCGCTGGACGCGGCGCTGTATATATTTCCGGCGTAAAAGCCGAAACCCACCACTCCTATGACAGATCCCAGAGCTTCCTGGTCATTGTCGAAACTTTCGTAAGCCGCTATAATCAGGCCTGCATTCAGCAAAAATGCAATGGCTGCGTCCTGATAGCGATTCGTATACACATGCCCAAGGCCCGGGACCACGGCCAGCACCCCGGCCGTTCCAGGGCTCTTATACTGCAAGTCGCCGGCTTTGTCGATTTCGGCGACAAGGGCCGGTATCCGGTATTTGTCCCAAACAGACCTGTCCATGCTCTTAAAAACGCCTGCGGCCGCACTAAAATCCCCTTCCAGAACATACACCCATCCGGCGTCGTACCGGGCTTTTTGCGCCAGTTCGCCAGGTCCTGCGTTTTGGACCACGTCGCTTAGGCAGGAGCGGGCCTGCTCATAATCCTGGATTTTAACGCTGCACTGGCAGATTAAAAGCGAGGCCTGGGCGGCCAGGGGGCTTTGGGGATATTGGGCCGCCATGGATTCCAGGGCTTTTTGGGCTTCTTCGTAATCCTGCCCCAAATAGTAGGACTGGCCTATCCGCAAGGCAGCTTGGGGAGCGCGGCCGTCATTCGGGAAAAAGTACAGAAAACGGCGATATTCCGAAACGGCCCGGTAATATTCGCCCTGGCTGAAATAGCTTTCGGCGAAGGCCAGTTGGCTGTCGGCGTCGATGGTAAGAGTCTGGTTGGCCAAAGCAGGGGCGCACACGATGGCCAGGAAAACAATCAGGGCCGGGACCATAAAACATCCCCTTGGCAATCCCTTGTACGCCGCGCCTATCACTGTTGAGTCACCCGGAAGACTTCTTCGATGGAGGTTACGCCCGCCAGCACTTTATTGACGCCGTCCTGCCGTAAGGTGATCATGCCGTTTTCCACGGCCTTGGCCTTGATGGTGTTGGCGTCTGACGTGCTTAATAGCAGGGACTTGATGTCCTGGTCCATTAGCATGATTTCAAAGATGCCCTTTCGGCCGTGGTAGCCGGTCTGGAGGCATTCGGGACAGCCCACGGGCTTGAATATCTGGCCGTGCGCCAAATCCTCGGGCGTCATTTTTAAGAAAGCCATGGAGGCCTCGTCCGGCGTGTGGGGCTCCTTGCAATGAGGGCAGAGCACGCGCACCAGGCGTTGGGCCATGACCGCCAGGACCGACGATGAAATGAGAAAAGGCTCCACGTTCATGTCGATCAAACGGGTGATGGCGCTTGCCGAGTCGTTGGTATGCAGGGTGGAGAAAACCAAGTGGCCTGTCAGGGAGGATTGCACGGCGATTTCCGCGGTTTCCATATCGCGGATTTCACCCACCAGTATGACGTCCGGGTCCTGACGCACAATAGACCTGAGCCCGCGGGCGAAGGTCAGGTCGATTTTCGGATTGACCTGAATCTGGCCGATGCCCGAAATCTGGTATTCCACCGGATCTTCAATGGTGATGATATTGATGTCTTCGGTGTTGATGGTGGAAAGGACCGCATAAAGGCTGGTGGTCTTGCCGCTGCCCGTGGGGCCCGTAACCAGGATAATGCCGTGGGGCTGATGGATCAGGCTATGGATGATTCTCAACTGTTCGCCGGTGAAGCCCACGTCCGTCAGTTTCAGGATGGTCGTGGATTTGTCCAACAAACGCAAGACGATGCGCTCCCCGAATGTGGTGGGGATGGTGGAAACGCGGATGTCCACGTTGCGGTCGCCGATGCGGATTTCGATCCTGCCGTCCTGGGGCAGCCGCTTTTCAGCGATGTTCAGCTTGGCCATAACCTTGATGCGGGAAACCAAAGCCGATTGAATGCGTTTGGGCGGCTTGATGAGATCATACAGCACGCCGTCCACGCGATACCGCACCTTGAGGATGGTCTGATAAGGCTCGATATGGATATCGCTGGCCCTGGCCTTGACCGCCTGGGACAGGATGTGGTTCACCAGTTTGATGATGGGGGCGTCGCTGGTCTCCTCCAAAAGGTCGGCGGTTTTTTCGATCTCCGAAATAATGGAGTCCGCGCCTTCCTCCATGTCCGCAACCAACTGCTCGGCGCTGTCCCGCGCCATGTCGTATGCCATGTTGATGGCCGAGGTAATCGCGGCGCTGGGCGCCAGGATCGTGGTGACAGGCCCCGTGTTCAAAAGGGCGGCCAGGTCGTCCACCGCATCGAAGTCCGAAGGATCGGCCACGGCCACAAATACCTGCCGCGCCCGTTCCTCGTCCGAATCCGGTTCTTGTTCCTCTTCGGACTCTTCGGCCAAAAACAGGGGAACCATTTTGTGCTTTTTCAAAAACTGGATGGGCGTTTGCTGGGTATAGTCGGCCGGCCCCGCGTCCAGGGGCAGTTCGTTCCACACCTCCAGGCCGTAATATTCACCCACGGCCTGAAGCCAGGCGTTTTCCTGCAACAGGTTCTTTTGGGCCAGGACGTCGCCCAGGGAGACGCCTTTTTCCGCGGAAACCCGCCTTGCATCTTCCAAAGCCTCCGGCGGCAGCCCGTGGTCTCTGACCAGTATTTCGTCCAGTGACGGAAGCATTATTCGGGCGTCTCCTCCTCTGCCGGTTCCTGAAATTCGTCTACCTTCTCGGGAGAATTGGGCAGGTAATCCTCTACATTGATAACCTGTTCCGGCTTGCGCTTATACAATTCAATGACGTTTTTCTCCACTTCCTTGATGGATTCGATCTTCTTATCGGATATTTCCTTGGCCTCGGTGGGCGTCTGGATAATCCGGGGAGTGAGGAAGACGTACAAATTGGTTTTTTCCCGCTTTTCGGTCTTGCTTCTAAAGGCCCAACCCAGCCAGGGGATATCGCCCAGACAAGGCACCTTATAAGTGCCGCCCTCGGTGCTTTCGTCTATCAGGCCGCCGATGACGATGGTGTTTCCGTCCTTGACGATAACCGTGGTGTCGGCCTTGCGTTTATAAGTGGTGGGCTGGGTGGTGGTTCCGGCCGTCTCAATAAGCCGGGTGACTTCCTGAAACACGTCCAGCCTGACCAAACGCTCCTGGCTGATCTGGGGGGTGATTTTCAGGGTGACGCCCACGTCGCGGTATTCGTAGCTTGTGTAGTCCACGCTGGAGCTGGATGTGTCCTGGCGGGTGACGTAAGGCACGTTTTTGCCAACGTAGATTTCAGATTCTTCGTTGTTCGTGGCCAGAATGTGGGGCGCGGACAGAATGTGGACGTCCGAGTCGTTTTTATAGGCCCGCATGACGGCGCCCAGGGTGGGAAAGTAAATGTCGCCGATTTTGATGTTCTCGCCGATCACGCCCATGGAAAAGGCCGTGGGAAAGCCAGCCACGCCGGAAGCGATTTCCGCCGTAGTGGGAAAGAGCGTATAAGCGCCTTCGCTTCCTGCGCCGCCCGATCCGGCCCAGCCCACCGCCTGATCGCCGTTGACCTCAAAGTTGTCGCCCAGACGCCATTCCACGCCCAGTTCAAAGGCCTTGTCCGTGGAGACTTCCATGATCAGGGCTTCGATATAAACCATGGACCTGGGAATATCCAGTTTTTCGATCACGTCCTTAAGAACCTTGAAGTCCTCTTTATCCGCCACGATGATGATGCTGTTCGTCGCCTTATCCGCAGAGATCTGCACATCCTTGGAAACCACCGGAGCTTCGGCTTTGTTCTTGGTGTCGGTCTGCTTGCCGGGCAGAGCCTGGAGCACCTTCACCACCTCTTCGGCCGTGGCGTTTTGCAGATAAACCACCTGAATTTTGCCTTCGCCTGTGGGCTGCTCTTTATCCAGCAAATCAACAAAGGAGAGGATGGCCTCGGTATCGTCTTTGGAGGCCAGGATAATCAGGCTGTTGGTGCGTTCGTCCGCCACGATTTTAACCACGTCCCCGGAGTCCGCCACGGTCTGTGCATTTTTTGACTTGGTTCTGACGCGGGGGCGCCGGGCAGTGTCGCCTTTGCTTTCAAACAGCGTGGTGGCCAGCTTGGCCATTTCGGCCGCCCCGGCGTGATGGAGCGGAACGACAGTCAGTTCTTCTCCAACGCCGTGGACGTCAATGGCGTTAAGAATTTTGACAAGACGCTGGATGTTGGATTCCACGTCCGTGACAATCAAAGTGTTGGTGGGGCTGTAAGCCACCAGCAGGCTGCCCTTGGAAACCATGGGCTGAAACAGCTTGACCACGTCCTCCACCTGGGCGTAGTCCATGGAAATCAATTGGGTGACCACTTTGTCGGTCTCGGAAATGCGATGATTGAAAAGCCGGGTTTCCGGGTTTTTCGTCTTGGCGTCGGGCGCAGGAACGACCTTGGTGAGAGAGCCCACCTGAACCGTGGCGTATCCGTATACTTCCAGTACGGACAGGAACACCTGATAGGCTTCATCGGGCGTGACTTTTTTGGGCGACATGATGGTGATTTTGCCCCGCACCTTGCTGTCCAGAACAAAGTTATGCCCGGTTACTTCGCTGATGTATTTTACGAATTCCGCAATCTCGGCATCCTCGAAGTCAATCTGGATCAGGCCTTCCTCTTCCTGGTCGACCCCGGAATCGGAGGGCTCGAGGACTTCTTCCACGCCGTTGGAAGAGTCTGCACCCGTCACCCGGGCGGCCTGGACGTTCGTCCCCAGCAGGATCGCAACTGCGAGGAGCGCCAGCATAAAGCGCAGGGATTTCGCCATGTGAGTCATCATTCGCCTCTTGTGAGTCGCCTTAATCATTCATTACCTCTTTAAACTCGTCCATATCCTTGAGGACAGCCAGGTCTTGATCTTCTTCGGCCCAGTCCAGGACAGCCTTATCCATGTTCACAGCCATTTTCAAATACTTGACGGCCTCTTGCAGGGCGCCCTCACGGGCGTACAGACACGCCAGGTTGTAGCAGGGGTCCACATAGGCCGAGTCGGCGGTCATGGCCTGGATGAAGCCGTCTTTGGCTTCCTCCATTCGGCCGTTTTCCATGTCTATGACAGCCCTGTTATTCAAGCTGGGGGCATAGGTGGGATCTTCTATCAAACTTCTGGTGTAATAAGCCCGCGCTTCGTCCATCCTTCCCAGCATTTGGCTGTCCAGGCCCTTGGAATACCACCGGGACGCCACAATGGCCGGAGGATCTTCATTCACTTCAGGCTCTACAGGGGCGGCCGGCTCAACGGGCTCTTCCCGCAAGTTGTCCTCTTGAAAACTTCCCCTCCGGCGGGGAGTATTTTTAAATTCCATCTTGTCGAAACCCGGCAAGGAGGCGAACCGTTCATTCTCCTTGGCCATGGTCCAGGCGTTTTCGCGCCGGTATCTGGGCCTGCGTCCTTCCTCCATACCCTCCGGCCTGCGCCGCTTGGGTGCAAAGGGCTCCTGGTTTTCCGACCACAGAGCCTGAGATTCCACCAGCGCCCTGGCCCTGGCTTCGGTTTCCTTGGCCGCTTCCGTCTTCGGCTGCTCTTCCGCCCTGGCCACCAGTTGGCCTCTGACCGGCCTTTGGCTTCCTGAATAAGGGCGCCCGTTTCGGTCCAGAATATTTGCAGGCGCTTCCTCTTGCTCCTCCAATTCGAACTGCTTTTCCTGCTCCTGCAAAAAGTCGTCTTCCATTTCTTCTTCCGGAGCCTGGACTTCATTCTTCACCGGGGGAGTTGCATCAGCCCGCATCTTGCCGGAGTCCGGTCCGTGAAGACGGCCGGCGATCAGGAATCCCGAGTATCCGACCAGAAAAATGAGAACAACTCCAACCACGATCCAAATAAGGCGTTTGCCTTTGCCCCGGCCCGGCCCTTCTTGGGGCCCGCCGCTTCCGGGAAACGGCCCTTTTCGGGCGTCCTGCTCTTTTTGAGCTTTTTCAAGTGCGCTGTGTATAGTACTCATTTAGTCAGACAATTCCGGTAAATGTTGTGCCAGCTGATACATCAGGCCAATGGTGGTGGGCCCAGCCACCCCGTCAGCCCGAATGCCAAAATCCGTTTGAAAACTTTTGATCGCTTGGGATGTCCTGGGACCGTAAACTCCGTCCTTGCTCAGGCTGTATCCCCCGTGAATCAGCACGTCCTGTATCCAGTTGACCAAGGGGCCTTTGTCGCCCAGGCCAATCCTGTTTATCCATAATTTTTCCGGAATCAGCCACACGAGGCCGCCGGAAAAACGCTTTTCAAAATCATCCAGGGAAACCTCCACCGGATTCCCCGCCGCGTCCGACACCACAAAGCCGCCGGAGAAAGAACCCACCACCACGGCGTGCCCGCCCTGGGAGTCTTCCAAGCCTTTGAGACTGGCGCGGAAAGGCCTTTGGAAAAACTTGACGACCTCGGCCCGGGCTCGAAAGGAGACAATTCCCGCCTGCTCATCCCCGTACAGCGCCTTGATTCCGGCGTTGGACTCATACAGGCTGAACAATTTCGCAAGGCTGGTTTCCGTATCCAAAGCCCAGGCGCCAACCGTCCGGACGGGCTCCGGCTCCGGGGTTTTTTCTTCCATTTGAACTACAGGCTGCGCTGCAGGAGGTTCAGGCTCTGAAGCCTCGACCATGGGCGCTTCTTGGGCGGGCGGGGGGGCCTCTTTATTTTCTTTCGGCTCAGCAACAGGCGCCAAGGCTTCCGTAACGGCCATGGACTCCGGTTCAGCCGGGCTCTCCACAACAGGTTCGGCCGGCGCCGCCGGAGGGGCGGCGGTCCCGGGAGCGGCGAGCCGGGGCGCTTTCGGCGCCTGAGGCGCCGGGGCCTCCAGTGCTTTGGGCGCCTCCACGGTTGGGGGCGCGGGGGCGGCGACCTGGGTTTGAGCCTCTGGTTGAACTTCGGCTGTATTATTCTGGCCCTGCCAGAATCCGTAGGCGACTCCCAGCACGGCGGCGGCCGCAAAAACAGCCATGAGCGACACGTATGCCCAGGAAGCCTTTTTTTCCGGCATGGCGGCGGGCGTATGCCCCGTGACTTCCTTTGCCGCTTGCAAAATGAGGTCTTTGTCAATCTGCTTTAAATTGCGCGAATACGCAGCCAGCAAGGACCGGTCGCAAACCGCGTTGATTCGGCGGGGAATGCCCCGGCACGAAGCGTATAAGGCCTTATACGCGCCGTTGGTGAACGGAATGCGGCCTTTGCAGCCGGCCACCATCATGCGATGCTGAATGTACGCTTTTACATCCTCAAAATCCAGGGCGTCCAGGCTGTATCGAACCACGATGCGCTCATTTAGCTGGCGCAATTCGTTCATGCTCAGCACATGCACCAGCTCCTCCTGGCCCACCAGCACGATTTGCAAAAGTTTTTCCTTATCCGTTTCCAGGTTGGAAAGGATGCGCACCTGCTCCAGGACGTCCCGGGAGAGGTTTTGCGCTTCGTCCAAAAGCAAAACCACGTTTCGCCCGGAGGAGAAGCTATCCAGCAAAAAAGCATTGATGGCGTCCAGGTATCCCTTTTTTCCCCGGGTTTCAGGCGCGTCAATGCCGAACTCGTCGCAAATGGTGGGCAGCAGGTCATCCGCCGTTAAAAACGGATTGATGACAAGCGCCGTTTTGACGTTCTGGTCCAAATCCGACAGCAGCGATCTCAGCAAGGTGGTCTTGCCCGTGCCCACGCCGCCGGTGATCATCACAAACCCCTTGCGTTGCGTGATGCCGTACACAAGGTGGTCCATGGCCTCCTGGTGCCCCCGGCTTAAATACAAATAGCGGGGATCGGGCGTGGTGTGAAACGGATTTTCTTTAAGGCCGAAATGTTCGTAATACATGGACCTTGCCGCCGGTTTTATTCAAAGCTGTAATTCAAACTTGTGGGGTTTCCGCCGCGCTTGATCTGCAGGGAGACCTCTTCCGCATTTTTAAGACTCTGATATAAAGACAAGATGTCTTCCGTATCCTGAATTTCCCTATCGTTGATTCCCTGGATGACGTCTCCGTCTTCCAGCCCCATTTCCTTGAAGATGGAATTGGGCTTGATTCGCCTGAGCATAAGCCCCGCCGGCTTGCCGTCTTCAAATACAGGCCGGACGTTGATCTGGGTCATTAATTGATTGATATTCTGCAGGGCGTTGTTAATCTGCTCCTTGCCCACTTTAAAATCGCGGCCCGAAGAGTCCCGGACCGGGGCGGGCCCGCTGGAGGGCCCTCTTCTGCGAGCCTTTTTCTCGTCGTCGTCCATGACAAGAAGCTCGTCCCGGCCGTTTACGTGCAAAACCACCTTGCCGCGCATGATCTGCCGAAGCTGCGCTCCCTGTACGTCGTCGCCGATCCGGTACAAATCGGAAGATCTCGCCTTGGCGTCTTCAATAAATGCGCAGGCGTATTTTTCCGGGCCTGTGATGGTGCCCAAAAGGCTCAGTTTGAGGGACGTGAGGTCAATGTCCTCCACAGGTTTGGGAGGAGGCGCAACCGCGGGCTCCTTGGGTTTTATGGTGTGAAACAGATCCCTTTGCACCACGGACCTCTTGTATTCGCTGTAAGGAGAGGTCTTTTGGGGCGTCTGGGAGGCTTGGGGGCTAACCTCCGTCAAAACCACGGGCATTGCGCCGACTTTGGACTCCGCCACCTGATAAAAGGCGTCCACGGCCAGGTATGCAACCAGCGTTATAACTAACAAATTCAAGGCTATTGGCGCAAATTTCTTCATGTTTTCATCCTGCCCAGGCCAGGCCCTGCCTTGGGCTTCCAATTCATTTGGGGGCAAACTGCATATCGCCCAGGGTTCCGGTTACGGTAAAGGGAATGGCGTCGCCGGGTTTTTTATTCCTGAAAACCGTTTGGGCGATTTTTCCCAGGTCGGACTCGTAAAAGGTCCGCGTGGGTTCCATGCTGCCTTTTAAGTTGACCCTGCTTCTGGCAATGTCCTTGTTCAGACGAATGGCGCCGGAAAAGCGCCCCCGGACCAAATCCCCTTTCAGCACAAAATCCTTTACGTCAATTTTTCCGTTTTTCATGGAAATTTGAGCGGTGATTTCGTCGTACGGGATATTCATGCCCGCGCCTATGCCGGTCCACATGACCATATTGCCGGAGGAGATGGAAAAGTCTCCCTCTCCCTCCATATCCATCCATCTTTCCGTCAGGTTGGAGAAGGTGAACTCGCCGCTTAAAGAACCTGTCACCAGCCCGGGTTCGGGAATGCGCGAGACCGCATCCATAACGCTGAGGTCAATGCGCTGGAAGCCTATAAATCCTTGGTAAGGGCCTCTGACGCTCTTGGCGTTATCCGAGGCCTTTACTTTGCCGTCCACTTCTCCGCCGTAGATGGATGCCGCTATGTCTACGTTGGGCTTTTTGCGTATCAAGGAAATGATGGACGGCGAAAACACGACCTCTTCAGCCTGTAAAAGAACCCCGGTCCGGTCGCTTACGCCAGGGCGTTCCAGGCGGACGCTGGTCAGCCCCGCCGGGGCGATTCCGCCGATAAAGACGTCCTTTTTGAGTTCTTTGGTCAGGCGCATTTCCACGAAACGCCCCGCTTGATCGGCGGGAAACAAAATCGCCAAAAAGAAAACCAGGGAGCACAAGGTATATGCTGTATATCCGAAAAACTTCTTCATTTTTCCTTCTCAGCTTCGATGGTGGTCACCTGGAAAGTGGCGCTGACGCCGTAATCGTCCTCCCGTTGGGAGCGCGTGACGGTAATGCGGC
Source organism: Desulfatibacillum alkenivorans DSM 16219 (assembly GCF_900142135.1). Taxonomy (GTDB): domain Bacteria; phylum Desulfobacterota; class Desulfobacteria; order Desulfobacterales; family Desulfatibacillaceae; genus Desulfatibacillum; species Desulfatibacillum alkenivorans. The sequence goes on from NZ_FQZU01000001.1 coordinate 104,609, forward strand.
GCACGGACAAAAAGTTGGGGGAGGTTTCAATCTTGTGCAAGTAATTGAGCAACTCCTCCGTGGTTACGTCGTCCAGCTTGATGTCTGCGATGGTTTGCACGAAATCGCTGTTGGCGATGGGTTTTTTGCTGGACTTGATGTACTTGGTCTTGCCCATGACGCCGGCCTGGCGCGCCAGCTGCCCCAGGTAATTATCCAGGGAGAAGTCCTTGCGGTTGATCAGTTTGTCCCAGTCGCCGTTTGTATTCATCTTGGCCTTTTTATATTCCTCGGCCAATTCCATGATGGATACAAGGTTGCTTTCCATCTTTCGGAGCTCCGCCTGCCTCTTCCGGCTTCCTTCCAGGGCCGGGGTGATGATGAAGGCGTGGACCAGAATCGCGAACGCCACAAAGATTCCCGCAGCCAGGATTAATTTTTCTCTATTTCCAAGCCTGTTCATGAGTTGGTCCCCGACTCCTTTTGCACCTGGGCCTTAATACGGAACTTCCACACCCCCGGATCTTTGCCCGCCGTAACGGACTGCAGGCTGACGTCCTCGAACAACGGCTGCCTCTCCAGGCCGGTTTTTATTTCCGTGGCGGACTCATAGGCATCGGTTTCGCCGTTTATTTCAACCCGCTCCGGGTTGACGGAAAAACTGGTGATTTTCACATTAAGCGCGGGAGGAATTCCGTCGCTGATGGCTTTAAGCACATCCACCACCTGGACGTTGGCGCCCTCGGCGCCCGGGAATATGGGGGCCTGACTCAGGGCCTCCATTTCAGACATCATGGCGGCCAGGGGATCTCCCGAGGAAGCCCGCCCTTCCATGGCGGTTTGATAAACCTCTTCAATCTGGCTTTTCAGGCTGGCTATTTTAGCTTCCTGCACGCTTTTTTTTGCAAAATAACGCACGCCGAAAGCCGCCAGAAGCACGGCAAGCAGGATACTGACGTGTATGACCCAGCCTTTGTACTGCTCCCAACGCCTTCGCACGGCGAAAGGCCCCTGGCGCATGTTAAAGCCGGTGCTCTCCGTGGGATGATACAAAGCCAGGGCCAAAGCCCCGTCCATGGCGCTGGAGTCCCAGTTCCCGGCCACGCGGCCTTCCATGGGCAGTTGGATGTCCCGGGTCAGGTCGACTTCCTTCAGGGGAAGCCCGGTTTGCTCCTGAACCGCATCCTGCAAGTTTTCCCAATGCATGCCTGCTCCGGCGCAGTAAATGGCTTTGGGGTTGAATGCGGGGTTGTTCTTTTCCGTAAAGGCCCTGATGGTCAGGTTGATCTGGCCGGCCAGTGCTTTTAGATTGCCTTCGAAATTCTGCCTGAGGTTGCGCAGCAGAATCAATTCCTTGCCCGAAAACAAACCGAGCAGGACCCTGTCGCGCTCCACGTCCAGGAACACGCCGTCTTCCTTTGGCTGGACCCACGCCAGGTAGCCCAACACCTTGGAAGCGCCGCTGGGCGCAAGGATGTCCGCGTTAAGCCCGGCGTCGGCCATAATCTCCAGAGCGCCGCCCACCTCAAAAGCCGTGTTCACGGCGGCCAGGCAGTCCGTATGGTCGCCTTTGCGGATTACGTGGTAATCGGGAATCGCCTCCTCCACCTTGTAAGGAATGAGGCTTTCCAGTTCAAAGGGCAGCACCTGGCGGATTTTTTTAGCTTCGGAAAAGGGAATGACGACGTTTTTGAAAGAGGTGTTGGCGTCTCCAAAAGAAACGCTGCACGGAATCCTGTCCACGTCTGTTTGGCCGCCAAGGTCTTCCAGGACTTTATTCAAGGCCAGGGCAAGGCCGCCCTGACCGTTAACCTCGACCTGGGCGTGGGCCGCCACCCTGGGCTTAAGCCCGCCTCCGATGACCACAGCCCGCACCGAATCAGATTGTATGTCCAACCCAAGCCTATTTTCCGGCATTGTCTATTTTCGCCTTCCAACCTGTGGTAAAAATGGTTTCAAAACCCTTAATAACAAATAATTTATAAAAATACCATATCTGTGTCACAGGCTTTGCCAGGCCAGAATTTCGCATATATAATCCTGGCTGTTGTTCGCCTTTTTCCGAAGCACGACCGCCTTCACGGTTTTGACGAATTCCTGCTGTTTGGCCGTGCACGTTATTTCAAAATAGTCGCTGACGCTGGTCAAAAGGTTGGCGTCGATTTCAAGGTCCGCGCATCCAGGCGCGTTTAAGAACCAATTGGCGTCGTTGATGGGATTGAGAAAATAGTCCTCCTCCCGCTCCTCCCTGTATTCCAGGATGGACTCCGCCAGATCCTCGCTGCCTACAGGCATAAGCGCCCGGATGACTTCCAGGGGGGCGCTGCCCATATTGATTTTCCCCGGATACTCCACGGGATTTTTTTTGGCCGGGTCGGCTCCGTATACGGTGAAGGACTCCGCTATTCCGGGAATCTCCTCCGATCCGTAAAACAATTCCTGGGTCATGCCCTTGACGCGGAGCAGTTCGGACTCGCTGTTGAAGTAGCTGTTTCTGGCCGAATACGGAGGGTCCAGGGACAGGTAATAGTCGGATTCCGCCCCGTTCAAGCCGGTAATGGCTTCGTCGTCCCCGTTATCCATCCAGTCCTTCATGGAATTGATGATGTCCGTGGTGGCGTTCAGGTCCAGGCCATCATACAAGGTGGCGATGGGGCGCAGAAAGCGGTCCCACAACTCCTGCTGAGGCGCATTGAATTTTTGCCCGCTGGGCGGCGCCACCAGGGCGTTAATCTGGATCAGGCCCGTCAGGTCCTTGATTTCCAGCTTTAACGATTCCGGCGATATGTCAAAATCCAGCATCATTTCGGCGATTTCATTCGGGTCGGCCCACGGGTCCTGGATCGAATCCATGGTGTTGGCTTTTTTATCCAGCACCAGCATGGCCATGCCCAGGGCCACGCCGCTGCGGGCCGTCCAATCCAGTTGGCGCCGCTGGCGCGAGGCTTCGGTGGAAAACACGGCGGCCCGCACCCGGTGGTGCAGTTCCGCGGACACCCCGACGAGCAGGGCGATGACCGCGAGAACCATAAGCAAAGCCACTCCGCGCTGGCTTCCGTCCTCATCGCGCCTGAAATAAGCCCTTATTCTTGAGAATAGCCTTACCATTCCTGCTCCTCTCTATAGAAAGGCAGGTTGACGGTGGTCTCGAACCGGAAAGGAAGCGCGTCCTCTTCGTCAAAGGCCTCCAACTCCAGGATGATGTCCACGGCCATGGGGGTGGCGAATTCCGTCTCCTCCGAGTCGGAGTCCCAGGACTCGGTCGTATCTCCGTCCTGATCGTAAAAAAGGTACTCGATGTTGCGCACCCTTTCGCACAAGATGGGGTCGGAACCAAGCTCCCGGCCTTCTTCCCCAAAAATCTCCCAATCCAGGATATCCCGGCGCCGCAGCACCTTGCGCGTTTCGTCCGAGGGATCGGGGGTGAGGTAGTAGGTGATCTCCGCCAATCCCATTTTACCCGCCCCGGTAAGGTCCACATGGGCCTGGGACACGAAGCGCAGAGTGGATACGGAGGAGCCGCTGGTGTAATCCTTGGTTCCCACAAAGCGCAACGGATCGTAGTCCTCGGCTTCGGCGGGCTTGTTGTATGTGTTGGCCATAGCCACCCGCGCCGATTCCAGATCCATGACCATGCGGTCCATGGCGCCTTTTGCGGATTCGTACACGGTGATGGATTTTTGCACGCCCTCGGCGCTGGACATGGCGCCGGAGAACGAAACCAGCACAATGGTCATGATGATGGAGAACAAGGCCATGGCAATGAGGACTTCCAGCAAGGTGAATCCCTTGTCATTAAATAGAGTATGGATGACGTTCCGGGAAGTTCTCATTGCTGGGGGTCCAGAAAACGGTAGGTCTTGATGTCATAGGAATAGGTGGATTCCGACGCCGTAACGGACACGGCGACAGCACGAAGCCTTTCGCCGGTGGCGTCCAGGTATTCGGATTCCATCTCGTCAACGGTGGCCGACCAGGAATAGTTGGGGTATTCGTCTCCAAAATCGCCGGAGTCCGATGCAAGCTCATCAGGCTCCGTCATCATGTATTCGGCCATCTTCTTCTGGGCGAGCATGGGGGCTACGGTTTCAAACTGGACGTTGCCGGCCATCATAATGGACATGGATTGGAGCCGGAATATGGTGGAAAGAGCCACTCCCAGGATAAGCAGGGAGATGATCATCTCCAAGAGGGTGAATCCGGCCGGGCTATTGACAGCCCTATTCCTCGTCCAATGACACATATCCCTTATAAAACCTTGCCTTGCCCAAAAAGGGTTCAAAAACCATGGTGGCGGGGCCGTCCTGATCTTCCAGGTGCAACGCCGCATGGGCGATGTAGCCCATTTGGTTGATGGGCAGTTGCGCCACCCCGTCGGTTTGAAGGATTCCCCCGGGCCATTCCACGTCCAGGAGTGTGACGGCCTCGGAAATTTTTGTTCCCTGCCGCTCCTTTTCCATGAGCTCTTCTTCGGTCAGGGGAGGCCCGTCCGTGCCGTAGGTCCTCTCCTCAAAGTCGATGTACAGGCTTCTTAAGGACTGGTTGGCGAGGGCGGTCTCCCGCTCTTTCGCCACGTTGGCCGACATAAGGCGGACCAACTCATCCATGTCTCCTGCGCTGGCTGCGTCTTCAAAACGAGGCACAATCACAAAAAACAGGATGCCCATCAGGGAGATCACGGCCATGAGCTCCATGAGGGAAAAGCCCTCCTGGCGGCCTTTAGTGCTTTGGTTTACCCGATCAGCCATGGTCGTCGCTTCCGGCGCGGATGCAGCCTTTAATCCAACTCCCAGGAATTGATGTCCGCGGCGAAATCCACGCCCCCCATCTGTCCGTCTTCTCCCAGGGAAATGATGTCGTAGTCGCCGTTTTCGCCGGGGCATCTGTACAGGTATTCATTTTTCCAGGGATCCAGCGGCACTTTTCCCTTGGCGAGATATCCGCCCGGCTGGTAGCGGGTTGCCGCCTGGCCCGTGGTGGGCTTTTCCACCAAAGCCTGCAGGCCCTGGTCCGTGGAAGGGTAGAAGCCGTTATGGAGCTTGAACATTTTGAGGGCGGTTTCAAAGGTCTGGATTTGCATTTTGGCCATGTCCACCTTGGCCTGATCGCTGGCGCCCATGACGCGCACGCCGACATAAGCGAACAACATGCCCAAAATCACAATCACAACCATAACTTCAAGAAGGGTGAAGCCCGCATCGCCCTTGTTCACTCTTTTATTCATCTTTCAATTGTCCTCATTGCTAAACTGCCCGGAATAAGAGCGGTTTACCGCAAGGTTGTGGTAAGCTCCATCATGGGCATCAATATGGAGAAAACGATAAATCCCACGCCGCCGGCCATGGCCACGATGAGGATGGGCTCCAGGCTGGCGGTAAGGGCGTCGATGGTGTTCTCCGTCTCCGTTTCATACATGTCGGCCATTTTTTCCAGCATGGCCTCCAACTCGCCGCTCTGCTCCCCCACTTCCATCATCTGGATGGTGATGGGCGGAAATCCGGGCTTGGCTGCCAGGGATTCCCCCAGGCCGCGGCCTTCGCCGATTTCTCCGGCGGCGTCTCCAATCCCCTCGGCGATATGCACGTTTTCCACCACGTTTTGCACAATGCCCATGGCCGGCACCAAAGGCACGCCGTTGGTCAAAAGGCTGGCCAGGGTTCTGGCGAACCGCGCCAAAGACAGGTTTTGCGCCAAGGGGCCTAAAATGGGGATGCGCAGGTATTTTGCATCCCACCATTTGCGGCCTCGCTTGGAATTCTTGAACTGGCGAAAAGCCAGGGCGGCGCCAAATATCAGAACGAAAAGCACAACCCAATAGTCGACGAGAAAATCGCTGGCGGCTATCAAAACCCGGGTAGGCAACGGAAGGGCCTGCTGCACGTCGTCAAAGAGAGAGACGATGCTGGGCACCACCTTGACCATCAGGGCGGTCAAAACCACAATAGCCACGATGACCATGATTACGGGATAGGCCAGGGCGGCCCGGATTTTACCCTTGGTGTTCTCATTGCGTTCGGTCAAATCGGAAAGACGCGCCAGGACGATTTCCATGGCGCCGGAAGCCTCGCCGGCCCGGACCATGTTCACGTACAAGGGGGAAAACACCTTGGGGTGGGAGGACAAAGCGTCGGCCAGGCTTTTGCCTTCCACGATGTCGTCCTTTACATGGGCCAAAACTTTTTGCAGGGCCGGATGGGGCGACTGGGGAATCAGAGATTCCAGGGCGCTCACAATGGGCAGCCCCGCGCCCACCAGGGTGGAAAGCTGGCGCGTGGTGATGGACAGATATTTGGACGGAATCCTGCCTTCCAAAAAGGGCAGGGAAAAGCGTTTTTCGTCCTGGTTGGCCGACGCCTCGGGCGCTTCCGTGATTTCCACCGGATAGGATCCGGCCTCCCGAAGTTTGGCCCGGGCGACCGAAGGGCTGTCTGCATCCAGGATGCCTGTCCGCTTTTTGCCCTTGGAGTCCAGGGCTACGTATTCATAAACCGGCATAAGCCTCTATTCTCTTGGCGCGGCAGGCGCCCGCCGTTTTTGCGCCTTTAATAGACCGGCTTTTCAATGCGATACCCGGCCAGATAAATGCGCACAAAGCGTTTGTGACTGTCAAAAGCAAGCTCGGGAAGGTCATCCGGCGGAAAAAACGCTACCTCCTGGGCGTCGTCTCCAGGGGCGGGTTCTCCGCTGTATTCCCGGACCAGATAGCCCATGAGCAGGACGGTTCCGTAGTCTGAATTGGAACTGCTGGTAAGGCCCAGGAGGCCTTCGATCCTGCCTGTCAAAGCGGTTTCTTCGGCAAGCTCGCGCAGGGCGCATTCTTCGGGCTGCTCGCCGATTTCCATGAATCCCCCGGGCAGGCACCACATGCCGATTTTGGGCTCCACATTGCGCTTGACTAACAGCAATCGGCCCCGGGAGTCCACCACAACCAGGGCGCTGGCAGGGACTGGGTTTCGGTAGTTGGTGAGTCCGCATTCATCGCAATGCAGGCGGAGCCTGCCTTCCACATGTTTTTCACCAAGCAGGCTTCCGCAAAAACGGCAAAAGGCTTTTTTGACCATGCTAATCGTCAAAATCCCCTTCCGGCCCGTCTTCCTTTTCCAGGGAGGCGGCGCGCGCTTGGTATTTCTCCGGGGTCCAATCCGCCGGGTCTTCGATGCGTTCGGCTTTGGGGCCGGGATCGTGGGATCCCGCCTTGAGTATGGCTTCGATGGCCAGGGGCGCGGTGTCTCCGGCGTTGAATACGTCCGTCAGGAGCGTATAGACGAAGTCTTCCACTCGTTTGGCCATGCGTGCCCGCACTTCCTGGGGCTGGCCCATGATCTTGTTTTCAAAGGGCAGATTGAGCTTTTTGTAATTGCCGCCCTTCCAATCCTGCTTGGCGGCGTAGGCTTTCATTTCCTCCCAAAGCTCTTCGGTCAGGCCTTGGCCCTTCACCTTGATGAAATTGCCGTCGGCGTCCAGTTGCGCGTTGCCGTAATCGTTGACTTCCAGGCCCCAGGAAATCATCTGCAGGGCCGTGGCCACGTTGGCTTTGGTGGTGTGCGTTTCGGCGGCGATGCGGCGGAGGCGGTCCGAGTTGTTGCCCGAGGTGCCGTGCTGGGCGCCGGAGGTGGCGTAAGGCTCCAGGGCCTTATGGATTTCCGTGGTCAATTCCACCTGGATTCCCTGATCGCTGGCCTCAATGCCGTGGGTGGTCCCGTTGTTCAGGGCGATCCAGTCAGCCACGATGCCGTGGGCGTTGAGCCCGGCGATGAGGAATTTAGCCTCGTCCACCGTGGAAAGGCCGGATTTTCCTTTGATCTCGCCTACTTCCGTTTCCAATCCGGCCCAGTCCGGCACAAATTCGTTAAGCGCCAGGTTGGCGGCCAGGTTCTGGGCGTCAGGCATATGGGAAGCGTCAATGGCGATGGAGGTGATTCCCGCTTCAAACAAGGTGGGGATTTCCACGGCGGCCGGCGCCACGTCTTCGGGCTTTTTAATGCCGTAATGGTCGGCGTGGATGGCCACGGGCGCGGTCACGCCCATTTCATTGCACAAAGCGTCCACCTGCCGGGCGATGTTCCAGTAATTGGTGGCGCAATAGGAGCTGGCGCCGCCTTCGGAACGGGCGATTTCGATAATGATTGCGGCATTGGCCCGCTGCGCGGCGGCCAAAGAGCCCCGGATGACCAGGTTGCTTCTGCCGTTGGCTGCGATGGTCATGGCGCCGCCTTTGGCGAGCATGGCCCTGTCTATGTATTTTCCGCTCACAATGAGCGCCCGGGAATTGGGAAACAGTTTTTTGATATTGGGCGGGCGTCCGATTTCCAAGGCTTTCAAGAAATCCTGGGAATATACTGCGGTCGATTGTGTCATGGCATCACCTCTATATATTCATGCTAAAAACCGCGTTAAAGCCGCAAACCCCTTGCGGGCTCCGGCGAAACACAACGATGATAACCGATCTTTTCGCACGGACGATATCACTTCCCCCTTGGGAATTCAAGACGCCGAAGAATAAAATTTGGTGACGTTCCGGCGGAAAAAAGCCCGCGTCCCCAAAGGATTCCGCAGCATGGATCCGCGCTTTTTTTACGACCCAAAAACATCCGATAATCGCATGCCGCCAACATAAGAACAAGAGAGTCGCTGCGTCGCCCCTCTTTCACCTCAATCCAGCCAGGCGCATTGAATGCGGCGGAGTTGAAAAAGCCTAGCTATTCCTCTTCCTCCTCGCCGCCGCCGGATTCGGGCATATCCACCATGCCCTCGCCCGAACGCAAATCATCGAGAATGGCCCTGATCTCTTGCTTATATTCCTGCTCGGCCCGCACTACGCCCCAGCCCTTTTGGACCTGGTACATGCCGTCATAGGCCGTATCGTGATAGGACAATATAGTGTGGACGATTTCCTTCTCGTCCAGAATCGCCCCTAACAGCCTTGCTTCGATTTCGTTTTCCAGGGTTGCAACGTTAATGATTTCCGCTTCACTCATCTATGTCTCCTCGCCGGGCGGGTTTCTTTTATCCTTGACGGGCTCGCCTTGCATTTTCAGTTCAATTCCAGACTGTTCCGTTGGCTCCAGCCGTTGCTCTTTTCGTTGGGTTTAGATTAGCAAATATTCCTTGGCAGGCAAAGCAAAAGAAATGCAAAAAAGCAACGGGGAGGCCGGCTGGCCTCCCCGTTTGTTTATGGTTGCTTATAAAGTTTTCTCAGCTTGCGCCAGGGCGCCTCCCCCTTATTGCGGAACAGGGAAGTCCCGGGGCGAGAACACGTCATAGTAAGGCGTAAGCGAAAAATAATACGGATCAAAGTTCTGGCTCGTATCAATGAAGCCGCTGGGGCCTAAGGGGAACATGCTTTCCACCCGGACGGGGCCGGAGGGGCCGTATTCCACGCAATGGGCGTAGGTGGAGCGGGCGGAGAACGGCGTTTCCCAAACCTTAACGCCAAGAACAGGATGCCAGTACTCGATGACGCCGCGCTCTCCGACTCCCCAGGGTTGAGCGCCCAGGTCATCCAAGACGTTGTCCAGAGCCGCGACCACGATGTCGTCAAAGGTCTGGGGCGCCGAGGGGTCGGCGTTCTGGAACCAGTCGTAGTTATTCTGGATGGCGGAGCCTGGGAAGGAGTGGAGGATGACGTTGAAGAGCAGCTGCGTGTTCTGGGCGTCGTAAATGGCCGCCGAGAACTCGTCTTCAAAGGTCAGACGAACCACTTCCCGGGTCCAGGCGTCCATGAGGATCCAGGCGTCGGCCCTGTCTTCGCCTTCGGCCCAAAAGGATTCGCCGCCGTCCACAAAGTGGCCGTCCCAGTTCTGGAGCAGGGTGAGTGCGTCGGTGAAAGCCTGGGTGGGCGTAATGGCGTTATAGGCGTTTACGGCTGCGGTGAACTCGTCATCCACAAAGGCCCAGGGGTTGCCGCCGCCGCCAAAGGAGTAGGTGGCGGCGATGTTCAAAGCCAGGTCGCGGACTTCCTCAAAGGTCAGGTCGTCATTGGCGGCCAGGTACTCGTCCACCACGTGGGCGCGATGGAAGGGTCCGAAGAAATAGCCGAAGTTGTTGTAGGTGTTATCGTAGTCGATGTTGGATTTGTTGTTCCAGCCGCAGTAGTAATGCTGGTCCGTGTTGCGGTCCGTGGAGCGGGCCTGCAAGACGGCGGCGTCCCATTCCAACTGCGGGGCTGCGGCGCCTTGCGGGAATCTCCATTCGCCGGCGGGCCGGACCGGGTTGCGGCCGGACATCCAGTAGGCGATGTTGCCGTCCTTGTCTGCGTAACAGAAATGCTGGGACAGGGCCATATTTTCAATGCCGGCTCCAAACTCGTCCATGCTGGTCGCCGTATCCACCTGGTAGACGGGCTCCACCAGATTCAGTTCATATCCCCAATGGGAGTACTTGGTGGAGAGAATGGGGTTGGTTCCGTCGAAGGAATAGGTCGCCGGATCGAAAGGCATGGGGTTGACGATGGGGCCGTGCTCCGTGCGGTACAGGGTGTATTCATGCGGACAATCGCCGGCCACGTTGATGGTCACGGTCCGGGACATGACGATGTCGCACGCGCTGTCCCAATAATAATCCAGGGTGTGGGCGTGGCCCACCTGCATGGACCATGCATGGTGCGGAGTCCGGCCGATGACGATGCCGGGGATGCCGGGAACGTACATGCCGGAGACGTTCAGGCCTGCGCCCTTCATGCTGGCTTCGCCGATGATGGAAGGCACGGAAAAGCCCATTTGGGGCCCGGAGTAGATGATGGGATTGCCGCTTTCGGTTTTGGTTCCGTCCACCACCCAGGCGTAGGAGCCCATCTTCACGTAGGCGTTGATGGCCTTGAGGTTTTCGATGTTGTTTTCCTGGCGCTCCCGCATGGATTGGGCCAGGGCCGCGGCTGCGTCCGGATCCATGTCCATGTATCCGGGGGATTCAGGCGCGCTTTTGGTACTTGCCGCCGGTACTACGGGGGCGGGGATGTAGGTCAGCGCGTCCGGATCGTTGACCCAGCGCAGGTCTTCAAACATGCCCCAGCCTTGGAGCGTGCCGTAGTTCGTTTCCAGTTCCGCCCAGAGGGACATGTTGTCGATCTGGCCGGTCAGGCCGCGTCCTTCGGGATCGAAGTTGCGCTGCATGGTTGCGCCCCAGGCCAGGATGTCCAGCTCATCCCAGTAAGTGAGCGGACAACTGGTCCCGGCGAATTCGACGGGAAGCAGGGACGGATCGTCCATGATTTCGTCAATGTGGGTGTTGATGCCGTTGACGTAGCCTTTGATGATGGACTTGTACTTGTCGTCCATGGCGTCAAAAGCGGCCTGGATTTCTTCGTCCGTGTACCCGGTGGTGAGCATGAGCAGGTCGTCTTCCACGTAGCCGGGGCCGAACAGTTCGGCCAGTTGGCCGTTGGCGGTTCTGCGGAAGGTTTCAATCTGCCACAGGCGGTCCTGCGCCACGGCGTAGCCCAGCTTGGTGAACATGTCGTACAAAGAGGCTCCGGGAGGCCCGTTGATGATGGGCACACCCAGGTCGTCCCTGGTCAGTACGACGTTAGAGAGGTCCGACAGGGTTTCACGGAAATGCTTTTGGGCCGTTGCTGCGTCAATCAGGGTGTAGGTCCCCGCCGCCGCAGGGGCCATTATCTGGTCGATGATAGCCTGCGCGTTGGCCGAGAAGTTGGGCTCGGTGAAATCCAAAGTCAGGTTGGCGGCGTTGGCCCGCATTTGAGCGGTGATCTGGATGCCGTTGGACAAGTCCTGATCGCTGTCTATGGTCTGGAGAAAGCGCAGGATGTTGGTGACTTCCTCGTCCGTGTAATCCAAGGCGCCGCCGATCAGGTCCATGGGCGTCAGGATGGGGCCCACGTTCGCCCAGCCTCCCAGTTGGATTCCGCCTAAATAAAAACGGATGGTCTTTCCCTTGAGGTAATCGAACTCCCCCAAACCATTGGTCAGGCCGGAATCCGCCCCGGATTCATAACCCAGGCCCGCAACCGCCGTGTCCAAAAACTTACCGTTAAGAATGGTTTGTGAAAAATCATCGTCGTCATCGCTGCTCGTGGTGGCGATGGTGGTTGCAAAGCCTACCGCAAGTACGCAAATCAGGCATAAGGTGCGCACCAGCCAATAGGGTCCCTTTACTTGTTTCATGCGATACCCTCCTCTTGTTGATCGTGCAGGTTAATGGGTTGTGATTGCTTGGATGGATGGGATTGTTTGGTGATTGATAAAATAAAATAGGCGGCCGCCGCCCCTGCAACGCCTGCCAGGACGTCCAAGGGGTGATAGCTGCCGTTCATAAAATAATGGCTCGTTTGATCCAATATGGGAACCTGGGAAAACCAGCCGGGAACCAGTTTTACAGCCTGTTGGGGAAACTTCTGCCCCAGTTCAAAGGCCGTGTCCGCAACCAGCCAGAACAGGCAGGCGTTCAAACGGATTATCCTGCTTTCCCCCAAGACCGCAGCGGTTAGAACGGAAAAGGAAAATACATGCACGAAAGCGGGCAAAAATTTTCCCAAGCCCCCTAAAAATCCTCCGGCATAGTCGTGAAGGCTGAGGTTGAACGGAAGATTTTGAACAAACCATGTGGCTTCCGGCGGCCTGTCCGCCAAATACACAAGCGCGCCTGCAAGCAAGGATAATAAGGCTATGGCTATTTGCCTAAAATTCATAATGGGAACCAATTTTTTGGGGGGATGCATAGTGAAGCTTAAGACCTTGCCAGTATGGCGGATGGCGGGGGTAATGTCAACCTAATCCGGTTAAGCAGGACTTATTTTTGCGCATCTCAGGTGGTTTTATTTCATGATTTTTGATGGAAATATGTATTTTTGAGGCATTGCAAAAGTACGCAAAAGGCCGTCCGTTCCTTTTAGGGACGCTTGAACCCCCGGGGGAAACATGCTAAACAGTCATGCTGGGACACTAGGGAGCCTATTCATCAAATAGGTTTTGAGCAAGCCATGACTGAGGCGATCAGGAAGGAACCGAGCCATGACTAAAATCGAAGAACTAATGGAATTAATCATCTCGAGGGCGAACATCAACCTGCGAGAGTTTTCCCAGGACGTGGGGCCTTATGTGCGCGGCATGATCCCCATTGAAAATCTTTGGAAGTTTTATGCATTTTACGGAATGACCCTGCATCATCCCGTATCCTTCAGCTTCCAGCGGTCAGCGCTGGCGGGCAGCTATTTTTTGGGCAATTGCGACGTTGACCGGTCCTTGATTTACAAAACGGACGTGCGCGGCGACGAACTCAAGCAGAAAGGCGACGAAATCATGGTGGGCGACATCAAGGTCGTCCTGCAAAAAGACGAAAAGATTTACATTAAGGACAGCTTTCTCATCAAGAATCTGGTGCATAACTTTTCCCACGATCCGGAAAACCTGGCGGAATTTGCAATCAGAAACACCGTCTCCATGCATTATGCAAACATCCACGGCGCATCCATGCGAGGGTGCTTTCTGGGCCCCTACGCCACCGTGGATCTGACCAGTTGCCACGACTGCGTGGTGGGCGAATACGCTTATGTACAGGTCGGCGAACTGCGGCACGAGCGCGTGGACGCCGGAGAGGTATGGATCAAATCGGGGGACGACTTTGATTTTGTGTATCAATTCCCCACGGAAGTCCTGCCCAAGTATATATCCTTTGAAAAAGGCCAACAGCCCGGCGGGCTGTTGATCGACTTTGTGGAGGATAGGCAGGAGGATTTTGAGGAAATCTTCGGCCGGTATTCGTGCGACGCCGACAGGCAGGCCAATGAGACGGCTGCGGTTTCCCGCTACGCCGTGATCAAAGGCGACGTGGAAATCATGGAAAACGTCCTCATCGCCCAGCGGGCGTACATCCAGGACTCCAAATTGGGCAAGGGCGCCAACGCCCAGGAAAACTGCTACATCATCGATTCCCACCTGAAGGGCAATAACGTCACGGCCCACGGCGGAAAAATCATCCACGCCACCATGGGCGAGGACGGATTCGTCGGGTTCAACGCCTTTCTGAGAGGATCCGAGGAATGCCCCCTCACCGTAGGCAGCAATTGCGTGATCATGCCCCACACCATCATGGACCTGGAAGAGCCCCTGACCGTTCCCCCGGCCCATTTTGTCTGGGGATATATCCGCAACCAAAAGGATTTCGAGGAAAACAGCATGTCCATGGAGGACTTCATCAACCTGGAAGGGGAGCTGAACCGGGGCAACATGCACTTCCACGGCAGCGGAAAGGCCTTTGTGAGCGCCTTCGCCCACCGCATCGAGCACATCCTGGAGGCCAACGGCGCCTTCTTTGAAAGCGGCGAGCAGTCCGGCCACGCCCAGATGGGCCGCAACCAGTCCTACAACACCATCGAACCTTACCCGGAAGGAGAAATGCGGGGCATGTTCCCCACCATCCGGATTACGCCCTAATATAATTAGGTTCATCCATTTTTAAAAACACGGCCCGCTTCCCCAAAAAGGGGAGGCGGGCCGTGTTTTTTATTGGCGGGTAAACCGGAAAACACCGCGGCAGTCCAGGTTTTCCAGCATCATTTTTAAAGTTTGCCCCAAAGAGCATTGGCCGTTTGGTTGTGCGCCTTAAAACCGCAATGTACGGCCACCCTTTTTATCAGCACTATTCCGGACGCGGAGGCGTGGTGTACACGATCCGCCGGTTCTGAACCAGACTGATGGCGTTTTCCGGGCAAAAATGGGCGCACACGCCGCAGCCGATGCAAAGATCCTTGTTCAAGGACGGAGAGCCGTCTTCGCTTTGCGTCATGGCCTGGGTTCCGCATTTTTCCGCACAGGTTCCGCAGGACACGCATTTTTCCGCATCCACCACGGCCATGAACCAGGCCTCGTTGGCCGTGCCCGCGATGGTCATGCCGTGGGCGTTGCCGCAGCAGCAGGAACAGCAGGAGCAAATGCTGGTTTCGTCGCGGCTGGAGTTAAAGCCCGGATGATAGGCCTTGTGAATCAGACCATCGTCTTCGGCCTTGGTCAAAATGGCCAGGGCTTCCTCTTTGGTCACCATGCGGGAGAATCCCTGGGCCGAGGTGTAGCGCGCGGACTTGCCGAAGGTAAAGCAGTTTTCCCGGGAGTCGGTCTGCTTGCAGGGATCCCCGACAACGTCCTTGTGATGCCGGCAAAAGCAGTGGCCCACGGCGATGTCGTCGAATTTCGCAACGATGTCCTTCACGTCCTGGAAGGGCATGTGGGTCTCTTCCACGTCGCCCAGGCTCTGGTTGATCTCAATGGAAATGCTCTGGCCGCTGTCCTGGTTGGTGGTGTAAGGCACGGTGCGGTCGATGGGCGGGATGTTCTTGACCATCTTCACCACGTCTTCGTAATGCTCTTTCACCAGCCCGCGATGTTCGTCGAACATTTTGGTGAACAAAGCGGCGATGCGCTGGGTCTCCGGCGTGATCTCCAGCTTTTTCATGAACATGTACTCGAAAATGCCCACGTTGAACAGGGGCAGCAGCCTAAAGACCATTATGCCCTTGCTGTTGGGCTGGTTAAAGATCACGCCCCGTTTGGCCAGGACTTCCACCTTGGCGTTGATCTCGTCTTCGCTCAGGCCCGTGCTCGCCTTAAGCTGTTCCATGGTTTGGGATTTTTGTTCATTAAAGGCCAGAATAAAATCGATTTCATCTTCCTTGATCACTTCTTTGATCAGTTCCACCAGGGTGGGGGTGGTGGGAGGAGGCGTTCCTCCGGCCTTTTGGATGGTTTCCACTACAGGCATGTATTTTTCGTTAAGATCCATGAGCCTTGATTCTCCTTCATGAAGACATTAAGGGGTTCCATTGGGGATTCTTTTCACATCTGTATAATTATAGCCCCGCCCGCCCCGTGGGTCAAGCAATTCATCCAATTGTGCAAGTAAATCGTGCGAGTAATTGGCGGGCATGCGCCGCCCTATCGTTTTGTGCGGGTGCGGCGGAGACTATTCCATCCGCCGGGGAGTTCAGAAACAGGCCAGCCCCGGCAGCGTTTTTTGCTGCGGGGCGCGTCAGCGCAATAAGTGCGGCCTGGAAAGCAAGTGGGAATGGATGATGGATTGCGGCCCTGAAAAAGCAGGTTGAACCCTGATTTTAAAACAGGCAGGTTCGCCCTGGCGCATGGGAATTCAAACACGATCCGGTCGCCTTATTGGCCTTCGGCCCCCGGCATTGCTTGCCGCGGCAGGCCGATCAACTAAACCGGCAAGGTCAAAATCTTCTTATTCCCATGCTTCGCGTGGGAATGCATATGGAATTATCTGAAATCAACAATATTTTTGGTGATTGTGGGGTTGCAGAAAATCGTAAAAGGCAGTCCTTTTTACAAATTAAAAAATATCCACCAAAGCGCCGGCGCTTTCAAACCGCTCTCGCAGGGCCTGGGCTTCCACGCCGCTCAACCCATTGATGATGTAGTCGCTCCCTTTCACCAGGGGCGCCGACACCTTGAAAAATTCGGTCCTAAACTCCTGGGTCAGGCTTTGCCTCACCGAATCCCGCTCAAATCCCTGTTGAATTTCCCCCGTAAAAACCAGGGAGTAAACGCCGTCAGGCTCCAGATCTTTCTTGGAGAAAATCAGGCCGGAAAAAGGGGAGGAAAGATCGCTTTCCCGGGGCTCGGCGCCAGTTTTCAGTTCCACTTCCTTCCAGCTCGCCTGGCTGTTTTCCGGGTAGATTTTCTTTTGCAAATCCTGGGCGATTTCCAAATCAAGATCCACGGCCACGCACTTTTCGCACGGGCCGTCCGCACTCTGGATGTGTCCGCAACAAGGGCACTTATATGTCCTGGCCGCCATGATTTCCAGACCGGCCTCGTCAAAGGCGGCCTTGAGCTTAAGCGCCTGCTCCAGGGACAAGTCCTTCCGGACATAAGGCCGGCCTGCGTTTAAGGCCGCCAATAACTGGGCGGCGTGGCGTCCGAACAGGGGGGTAAGGTCTTTTTTGGTTTTGAGAGGGGTTTTTTCCGGTAAAACTGCTCCGTGGCAAATAATGCTGTACTGCGGTTCCATGCCTGCGTTCCCGTTCCTGCTGAATGCATCGTCTTGGGTGGAGTTTCTTGATTAAGAGAGAAAACAAGGAATTGCCGCTGCTGACTATCGCAATGTCCGGCGTCAAACGCTATAGTATTTACCAGGAATGCTATGGAAAATCAATCATGAAAACTGGCTCTATTTAATATTAAATTACGTATATACCATATATATAATGTTATTTTATTCAGTTTTATGAAAGTGCAGGTAATGGGCTTTTTATCCCCTCAAATCCTTGTGCGGCGCTCCGGCTGGCATCCCGCTTTCGGCGCCTCAGACTTTTTACTTGGTTAACCTTTACGCATTGTAAACAGGCTTTACATTTTCACTTCCTCCAAATTCATCCCAAATGCAGAAAATTTGTAAATTGGCTTTTAAATACAGCATGTTGCTGCGGCTGGCATTTTGGTTTGCTTTGGTACGGATTATGCCGTTACAGGATATGAAAGGCTGGCAGGCCTTCGCCGACGACTCTTACACCCTAAGCCAAGGGGGAGAATATGAACGAGCATCCCAAGAGAATTTTACTGGCCCTGGATGGGTCCGAGCAATCCTACAACGCGGTGGAGTATGCGGCTGGAATTCTGGCCCCGGGTAACGCCTTTTTCGTCCTTTTCCATGTCTTGCCCACCATTCCGGATATTTATTACGACCTGGACGCCTACGCCGGGGGCCGGGCGTGGATTCACACCAGCCACGCCTGGTTTTTGGGGCAGAAAAGGCAGATGGAGGAGTTCATGAAAACCGCCAAGGCCGCCTTGGTCCGGGCGGGGCATCCGGAGGAAAACATCACGGAGAACATCCAGGATAAGAAGGTCGGCATCGCCCGGGATATCGCTTATGAAGTGCAGTCGGGCTACGACGCCGTGGTCCTGGGCCGGACGGGCGTTAGCCGGATCAAAGACATTGTTCTGGGCAGCGTGGCCAACAAGCTGCTGGGACGCGTCTCTGGCACGGCGGTCTGGTTTATCGGCGGCAAGCCCAACCCGGGAAAGATTTTGGTGGCCGTGGATCCCTCGGAAGGCGCGCAGCGCGCCGCGGAGGCGGCCGTCTCCATGGGCAGGGGAAGCGACGCCGAGTACATTCTGCTTCATGTGCAGCGAGGGCTCATGGGTTATTCTCCGGTCATGGTGGAGGCTCGCATGACCGTGGAAAACGAGGAACTGCAGAAAAGGCTCCGGGAGCATCAGCGGGAGCAACTCGGCTTCCTGGACCATCTCAAGGAGCGGGTGATCGCCGAGGGCGCGCCTGCGGACAAGGTCCGCACCCACTTCATTTCAGACGTTTACAGCCGGGCTGAAACCATTGTGGACTATGCCGTGAAGAACGACATTGGAACTATTGTGGTGGGACGCCGGGGCCTGTCCAGGGTTCAGGAGTTTTTCATGGGCCGGGTAGGGTACAAGGTCATGCAACTCGCTAACAAGTCTGCGGTCTGGGTGGTCGCCTGATCCTCAGGGAATCAGGTCCTTTTGCGGGTGAAAACCGCAGACGCGACGATCAGGCCCGCCAGATATAAGATCCAGGGGCCGAAGCGGGTGTACGGCGTTATCTCATCGGAAAGCGAATAACCGCCCCTGATGGCCTGCCGGGCGCCAAGCTCCGACCTGGCCTGGATGCTTCCGTCCGGGGCGATGAGGGCGCTAAAACCGCTGTTGGAGGCTCGCAACAGCCAACGCCGGTTTTCTATAGCCCGCATGCGGGCGGCGTCCAGGTGCATGTAAGGCATGGTGGAGTTGAACCACGAATCATTGGAAAGGTTTACCAAAACCTGGGCGCCTTCCCGGACGGAGCGCCGCACGTGGCCGGAGTACAGGATTTCAAAACAGATGCTTGCGCCCATTTTTCCCATGGGCGTGTCCATGGCAAGCGGCGAGACGCCGGGGACGAATTGAGAAGGGGCGGTGTAATAGTCTCCCAGCACGTCCTGACCCATGGGCGTATTCTCGGAGTAGGGCAGGAGGATGTGCTTGTCGTAGGCGCTCACCCGGCCCCGGCCTGAGATGAAAAACGCCGAGTTGAATGTTCCGTGGCCGTCCGGCGTTTTTCGCAAGCCTCCGGTAATCAGCAAGGCGTCCGGACCGATGGATTGAATCACCTCCCGGAAGAAGTCGTCATTCACCATGGCGCTGGAGTTCAGGACCGTCTCCGGCCACACGGCGACAAAAGGGGAGGCGGCGTTCTCAAAATCAGAGAGCTTGACGTAGGTCCTGACCCTGTTGACAAAGCCCAGGCCGCTCCAACGCTCCTTTTGCGAAAAAGAGGCCTGGACCAAAGCCGCCTCCACGGTTCTGCCTTCATGCGGGGATTCTATTTGAGCCGTCCGGGCCATGCCGTATAAAACCGGCCCGCCCAATGCCAGAGCCAAAACCGCTATGCCCGCCTTGTTTTTCATCAACCATAAAGTTAAACTTCGTTTTTCCTGTTCAAATAATTCCATGGCCAGATAGGCTATCGTCCCATTCACCATGGCCAGCAAAAAGGAAACCCCAACTCCTCCGCACAGGTCGGCGACCTGGACGTAATACCCGCCTCCCAAGGCAGCGTAACCCAGGTCGGCCCAGGGAATCATGATGGGGATTATTTGCTTTAACAGCTCGGTCAGGACCCACAGGGAGGGAAAAACCAGGCAAAAAAAATAGAGCGACCGTTTTTTTAAGTAACCAAAGGCCATGGAGAAGCAACTATATAAAAGGCCGTACGGCAGAACGGCGAATCCCAAGACAAACAAAACCGCGGTTGTCCATGGTTTTTCGAACTCGTGAATCAAGGCGTAAAACAGCCAGTGCGCCGTTCCCAGCACCAGCCCCGCGCCCAGAACAAAACCCAGGGCCGCCCTTTTCCAAACCGGGGGATTTTTAGCCGGAACAACCAAAAAGGGAACCAGGGCCGCAAAGCCAAGCAGCCAGAGGGAAAAAAAAGGGAATGACAAGGAATAGAGAAATGCTGTAATGATAGATGCTGCCATATCCCCCCCGAATATAGATTAGGCTGGCATCATAGCCTTTTTGTCTTACGGCGTCAAAGGCTTATACGCTCGCGGAGATACCAGGGTACTTTTATTAATTTGCCTAAGCGTAAATACCTGATATATGCCTTGACTATAAGTCTTGCTAAAATTTGCCAGCAGGGAAGGAGATTGGACACGCATTATGGAAATCAGAAAAGAGGAACTGCCGGTTGTCTTAAACATTAACTTCCAGGAAATTGACGGGCTCTTTGGACAGGCTTCCCGGGAAGGCCGCAATTACCTGTTTGAATATGAAGCCTACGACCTGATTCGCAACATCGGGGCGGAAACCCCTCCCAAAACCCATCTGATCGTCAAAGGGGTGGTTCCCTCGGACGAGGAGTTGACGGCCCTGCCTGGAGACAAGGTGGTCCTCAAGATCGTTTCTCCGTATATATTGCACAAAACGGAAGTGGGCGGGGTTAAGGTCGTGGACAAGGATCCGTCCAGGATTCGCTCCGCGTGGCGGCGCATGCTGTACGAAGTGCCGGAAAACTATGCGGTCATGATCGAGCGCAACCCCAACCACTGCCCGGACGGATACAAAGGGCTGGAAGGCGACGCCCTGCGCCAGGCGGTCAGCCGGGACATCAAGGGCGTATTGATGGTCCAGTTTATGCCGCCCGATTCCGAGGCCTTCGGCAACGAGATGATCGTGGGCATCCGGAACACCCGGGAGTTCGGCATGATCATCAGCGCCGGCCTGGGCGGCACGGACACCGAGCTTTACGCCGAGCGTTTCCGCAAGGGCCAGGCCATTGTGGCCGCCTCCACGGTCATGACCGGCGGCATGGCCTTTTTCGAGCTTTTCAAGCAGACCATTTCGTACAAGAAGTTGGCCGGCCTCACCCGGGGTCAGAGGCGCATTGTCACGGACGAGCAGTTGATCGAGTGCTTTGCAGCCCTGATTGAACTGGCCAACCGGTATTCCCCTACAAACCCGGAGGCTCCCTTTGTCATAGAAGAACTGGAATACAATCCCTTCGCCTTCAGCGACTATCTTATGGTGCCCCTGGACGGCCTGGCCAAGTTTTCCTCGCCTGGGGCTCAGCCCGCGGGCAGGCCCATCAGCCAGATTTCCGGCCTGCTTAAGCCCGAAAGCATCGGCATTGTGGGGGTTTCCACCACCCGGGTGAATTTCGGGCGCATCATCCTGGACAACGTGCTCCTGGCCGGCTTCCCCAAGGAAAAGGTTTTCATCCTAAGGCCGGGCTTGGATTCCTTTGAAGGCGTGGCCTGCATCCCGGACCTTTCATCCCTGGAATCCCCCCTGGACCTGCTGGTGGTGGCCGTGCCCTCCATCAAAGTTCCCGACGTGGTGGAGGAGGTGCTCGCCCACAATGCGGCGCGGTCGGTCATTCTCATCCCCGGAGGCATGGGGGAGACGGAAGAGAGCAAGGACCGGGCAGCGGCCATCATGGATCGCATTGACCAGTCCCGGCGGGACGGAAGCGCGGGGCCTGTGTTTTTAGGCGCCAACAGCGTGGGCGTCTTGAGCCATCCCGGCGCCTTTGACACCCTGTTCATCCCCGAGGAAAAGGCGCCCAAGCAAAGAGGCAAGCGGCCCCGCAACGCCGCCTTTGTGTCCCAGAGCGGCGCCTTTATGATGACCCGCCTGAGCTGCAGGCCCGAACTGGACCCGGCTTATTTGATTTCCATCGGAAACCAGAACGACCTGACCATAGGCGACGTCATGACCTATCTGACGGAAGACCCGGAAATCCAGGTCATCGGGGTGTATGCGGAAGGCTTCAAGGACCTTGACGGCCTATCCTTCAGCAAAGCCGTGCGTAAGGCGGTTCTGGCCGGAAAAGACGTCATTTTCTACAAGGCCGGGCGCACCCCGGAAGGCAAGACAGCCACCTCGGGCCATACCGCCAGCCTGGCCGGCGACTACATGGTCTGCGAATCCTGCGTGCGTCAGTCCGGCGGCATGGTGGCCCAGAACATCGCCCAGTTTGAAGACCTTTTTCTGCTGGCCCAGCGCTTGCACTCCAAGCCCGTGGGCGGCAATCGCCTGGCTCTTTTAAGCTCCGCAGGCTTTGAGGCCGTGGCCATGGCCGACAGCCTCCAGTCCGACGATTATCGCATGAAGCTGGCGGATTTTTCGCCTTCCGCCAAGGAAAGCCTGGACTCGATTTTGACCGCCAATAAATTGTCGGGCCTGGTGGAAGCCAAGAACCCCTTTGATACTACCCCGGCCGGGGACGACGCCCTGCACGTGGCCGCCCTGGAGGTCTTTGATAAAGATCCCAACGTGGACGCCACGGTTTTGAGCATCTGCCCTGTGTCCCCCGGACTGGCGACCCTTCCCCTGGACCCGGAAGACCCCCGCAGCTTTTCCGCGCCCAACAGCATCGCCGTGCTGCTGCCCAAGATTGCCGGAAACCTGACCAAACCCCTGGTGGCCATAGCCGATGCAGGCCATGACTACGCAGCTTACGTTAAGATTTTTATGGAGCATCAAATCGCGGTCATCCCCTCGGCGGACCGGGCGGTTTCGGCATTGGGCCTGTATATCCAGAACCGGCTTTACGCGGAAAGCGTCCGGGAGAACGTCCTTCTTAAGCCGGAATAAAGAGTTTAAATTCCAAAACCGCCCTACAAGCCGAAGCGCCTGGCAAGCGCTTCGGCTTTTTTCATGAATCCCCCAAAACCGCCCCGATTCCATTATTTTTAAAGGCATAAACCTTGCATATTTTTTTCCCGATCTTCTATGGAAGCCCCATGGCCGCTCAAAACACCCTGTCATTGACGGTATCATCGGCGGCGCGCACCATCCAGGAATACGGCCAAAGCTCAAGCAGTGCAGGCTTCATCAATAACCGGCGGTTGAATGATTTATGCGAAGAATGTGGAACATACCTTTTTTACGGAACGTCTTTTTCGCCTCCCTGTTGGCAGCCATTTTGGTCCCATGCGTCGTTATAGGCCTCATTTATCCCAAATTTCAGGGCGTGCTGATTCAGTTGGTGGAGGACGAAGCGGTTCGCTTTACCAAGCACTGGGCGGGATGGTTCGATGATGTGCGCGGGGACCTTGGTCCGGAAATGATAACGGGGGAAATACTCAAAGAAACCAATATCCTGCAAAAAGATTTGGGCGCCCGGAAAGTCCGGGTGTTTTCCAAATGGGGAGACATCATCTACTCGTCCGATCCAAAAGAGCTGGGAGACCGCAACACCCATGACTATTTTCATGAGATTGTGGCGCAGGGCGGTGCCTACACAAAGCTGGTGAAGAAAAACGAAAAATCCGCGGAGGGCAAGACCGTCTCCGCCCATGTGGCCGAAATCTATGTGCCGATTATGCGCAACGGACAATTCTGGGGCGCGCTGGAAACCTATTACGACATCACCAGGGCCCGGGACGCTCTGAGCAGCCTCATTAGAGGGTCCGCTCTTCTGCTGATCATAGTGGTTTTTTGCATGGAGGGCATGATCATCCTTTTATTGCTAAGGGCCGGCCGGATGGTTGCCTCGCTTACGGATACGGAGAAGAAACTGCGTTATGAAAAGGAGTTCGGCGAGGCGATTTTTAACAGCATATCCGATCCCATCGCCGTGGTGGACCCATTGACTTACCAAGTCATCAACGCCAATGAAGCCGCCTATCAGCAATTCGGCGAACTTCTGGAGCCCTCCCGCGCCGCAAAATGCTTCGAGTTTACGCACAACAGCACCGAACCTTGCTCCGGCGCCAATCACACATGCCCCATGGTTCGAACCTACCAGACCGGCCTGCCTGCATACGACGAACACATTCATTATAAGCCGAACGGGGATATCAGCTACGAAGACGTGTTCACCTATCCCATCAAAAACGAAGCGGGGGAGGTGGAGCGAGTCGTCCATATTTCAAGGGAAAACCGGGAACGCAAGGCGGCGCGAGAAGAAAAAATGCGCCTGGAAGCGCAGTTGGACCGGTCCCGGAAGATGGAGGCCATCGGCCTTTTGGCCGGGGGCGTGGCCCATGACCTGAATAACGTCCTGTCAGGAATAGTCAGCTATCCGGATCTGCTTATGCTCGACTGCCCCGAAGAAGACAAAGCCATGCGGGACTCATTGGCCGTCATACGGGACTCCGGCCTGAGAGCCTCCGCCATTGTCATGGACCTCCTAACCCTGGCTCGCCGCGGCGTGATGGAAATGGAGGCGCTCAACCTCAATGCGGTCATTCAGGATTATCTGAATTCCCCGGAGTACAACAAACTCCACGCCTACCACCCCAGGTTGAACGTGCGTTTTACTCCCGATCCGGACCTGCACAATATCAAAGGATCGGAAGTGCATTTGCGTAAAAGCGTGATGAACCTGGTCTCCAATGCGGCGGAATCCATGCCCCACGGAGGGGATGTCCATATTTCCACAATGAACAGCCGGATGGAGGAAAGCGCCGCCAAAGACAAAGGGATGGAACCCGGCAATTATGCTTTGCTCATTGTCGCCGACAACGGAATCGGAATGAACGAAATCGAACTCAGCCGCATCTTCGAGCCGTTTTATACGAAAAAGAAGGTGGGCGGAAGCGGCGCCGGCCTGGGCATGGCCGTGGTGTGGGGGACGGTTCAGGATCACAAAGGCCATATTGACGTTTCCAGCTCCCCCCAAAAAGGGACCACTTTTTTTCTCCGATTTCCGGCCACTGAAGATCCCATCGTCCAAGAGCCTGATGACCCGGCATGGGAGGAGTGTCTGGGCAATAACGAAAGCATCCTGGTTGTAGAGGACGTCCCGCAACAACAGGTTCTTGCGAAAAGAGTTCTGGAAAAATTGGGATATCAGGTCAGGCTGGCGGAAAGCGGACCCGAAGCCCTGGTTATTCTCGACAGCACCCCAATGGACCTGGTCATGGTGGACACGGTTCTGGGAACCGACATGGACGGGCTGGATCTGTTGGAGAAAATCAAAGGCATGCTCCCGCACCAGAAAGCCATCATTACAAGCGGATATTTTGAGGCGGAAGTGATGGAAAAAGCCCGAAATCTCGGGGTCCTGCAATACGTGAAAAAACCCTACACCACCAAGAACCTTGGCATGGCCATCCGGATGGAATTTGATAGAAAAGACTGACGCCAATCTTTAGACAAGTCAATATACTCAAAAGTGAATCCAAAAAATAACGCTGGATCCCCGCGAAGTCTCGCCCTTAATCCAGCGCCAGGGCTCTGATTGCAATTTTCTGGGAAATCTTTTTCGCCAGAAATTCCAGGCTGTCTTGCTTGGAGGGCGCCTGGCATAACTTGCGGCCTGCAAACTCCTTGTATTCCAGATCCCCGCCGAATTTTTCCTCCAGATCCTCCTGGATGGAATCCTGCTGCAGTACGGTGTCCGTTTTGAGGTCCACAATCTTATAGTCCACCTTGAGGGATGCCTGACGCACAATGAAGGGCACGGGCTTCATGACGCTGCGTTTGATCTCCACCGTGGTTTCCTCGCCGAACAGGCTTTTTTCGGTTTTGTACTGCCCGGTCCCCTCCTGCACGGTGACCATGTCCGATCCCCTCACGTCGTGAGAGGAGGAGGTCGCCTGGCCGATGATGAGCAGATTGATGTTAATCTTTTCCGAAAAGTCCTTGGTCTTTGAAACATCGTCGGCCTCATCCTTTTGGGGCGGGGCCACAAGAGCGCCCGAGTCCTGTAAGAATTTTCCCGTATAGTTGCTGATCACGCCGCCCAAATCCCCTTTGAAAACAGGCTGTTTAAAGGCCTTGGCCGCCGGCGTTGGCGCCAGGGAGGCCGACATGGAAACTCCCCCGGCGGCCTGGGGCTCGGTTTCAACGGCGACGCGCCCTGAAGTGCTGCAGCCCTGGGTCAGCAGTAAAGAAAGCAGCAAAACCCCCAGGGATATAAAAAAAATGAGATTTTTTCGTTCCGGCATAGGCTGCCTCCATGTAAGCGAGGATGTTTCTCCGGCGGCGGGTTATTCCCCTTGGGCTTCGAAAGCCTGCTGAGCCTGTTCAAGGATCAACTCCGGCTCTTCCTGGTATCTGGGCGAAATATGGAAGTTGATCATCTGGCGGGCCTTGGCCGTTTTCGCCAACTCGCCCGCCTGTCCGGCCGTCAGGTGGTTTCTGGCGGCCGCATGCTCGGCGTCTTCGTTGGTAAACGACGCCTCGATAAACAGTTGGTCTGCATTTTCAGCCAGGGCCAGGATTTTTTTCTGATTATCCGCATGACCCGCGACATCCGTAATATACGCAATTTTCTGGCCCGGAGTTATGAGCGTAACGGCCTCGGCCAGTTTCGCCAAGGTGAAGGACTTGTCCTTCCCATCGGGCATGGGGACGGTGAAAGGCTCGGACCAGTCCTTGGATGCGTACAGGGATTGCTTGAACTCTCTCAGCCAGGGCCCCACT
Source organism: Desulfatibacillum alkenivorans DSM 16219 (assembly GCF_900142135.1). GTDB lineage: Bacteria > Desulfobacterota > Desulfobacteria > Desulfobacterales > Desulfatibacillaceae > Desulfatibacillum > Desulfatibacillum alkenivorans. The sequence goes on from NZ_FQZU01000001.1 coordinate 130,954, forward strand.
TCCATGCCCAAATCCTCCAGCCTGGCTTTCAGGATGTTTACATGAAACCTTTCGTTCAGGGCGAATCCAAGGCAGGGCATGCCGTGATCCAGGATTTTCGCTTTCACGGTAAAATCCGGCTCCGCTAAAAGAACGCCTCCATGATCCCGCTCTACCACCCTCTGCGTTGGCTTGAACTCCCCCAAGGTAGTAAAATTGCACGTTTCCAAACGGTCTTCATAGACTTCCGTGACCCTGAAACCAAATTCGCTTTCGTAATTCTCCAGCAGGTTCCAACTATATCCCTGGAGCTTTCCGGCGGTGTTTTCGATGATTCCCTCGGGGCCGAACATGTGAATGATTTTATCCCGCCCCAGGCAAATGCGCAGTAGCTGGTCAAACCCGACAAAGTGATCCACGTGGGTGTGGCTCACAAAAACATGGGAGATTTTCAGAATGTCTTTGGGGGATAGAGCGTGCAGGTCGCCCAAGTCAAATAGAATGGCGCGTTTGACAAACGCAAAATGAATAAAAAGACCGGGATCGTCAAAGGGATCGGGATTGACGAGCCGGGGGCGAATCGCCGCTCTCATGGTTTTAGGAAAGATGTTTAATAATTTGCTTGTGGACGCATTTGTAAATGTCCAGGTCATCCCCGAAGATGTCAACCACGTCCTTGTGATTGATCAAGTCTTCAACCACAAAGGCGGTCATGTAAAGGCTGACTACATGGGGCTGGGCCACCAGCTTGCGGAAAGGGGCGACCTTGAAATCCACGTCAAAATCGTCTTCCCGGGTCAGCTTTTCAAGCCTTTTGCTGATGGCGGCTTCCACGCCGTTTTTACTGGTTGTCTCCAACAGGCCCGTTTCCACTAGTTTTTGGGCCAGGGCGTTGGATAAAGCGTCCAATACATCAGGTATTTTTTGAATCGCCCTGCGGCGGGCGTATTCCTTGGATGACTCAATTTTGGAAAGAATCTTTGATTCTCGATTGCTAGGTCTGAATACTTTTCCCATATCATCTCCTCCGACTCAAAGCCATATACTGCCCTCAAGCTATGAATGCAACAAAAACTTGGGGCATGGAGGCTTTTCCGCCCATGTTTTTTAAGACGAAAAAAAAGGCTCTCAGCCCGATCCTTCTTCTTGCCGGTCCCGCATAAAAAAACTATCCTTCCCGAATTCCCTCGACAACGGCCTGAACCGTTTGCCTGTCCTTCCACCTGTTCCATTGCACCCTGTAAGCCACGGCGCCGGCGATGGATGGCACAAGCTGATTCTGTGCGTTAAACCAGATGGCCTGCAAGGGCTTGGCGCCGCCTTCTCCGCTGTGAAAAACCATTCTCCGGTGCCCCCTGCCGACTGTGGGGCCTTGCTTGATGCCAACCTCCTTGGAAATGAAAACCGGTTCAGGATTGGCAATGCCAAAGGGCGCCATGCTTTCTATTTGATTGGCGAAATCAGGCCCGATTTCCATGGGGTCCACGGAATAGTCTATGGTCAGCACGCGTTCGAAATCCCGGTCGGTGCTTTTTTCCAAGACCTGATTGTCGAACATGCCGCGAAAGGTTTCGATGCTTTGATCGTCAATGGTCAACCCCGCGGCCTGGGCGTGGCCCCCAAAGGCGAGCAACTGGGATTCGCACGCCTGCAAAGCCTGGTAAAGATCCACCCCCGGAATGCTTCTGGCGGACCCTTTTCCCGTGCGTTTGTCCATGCTGATCAGCACAACCGGGCAATTGAACTCCCGCACCAGTTTGGCTGCCGCTATGCCTATTACGCCCGGATGCCAGCCGGAATGGGCCATAACCAGGGAGCGTTTTCCCTTTAAATCGTGATCCGTTTTAAGCATGGAAAGCGCCGAGTGATACAAATCCTCGGACATGCGCTGTCTTTTCCGGTTCAGCGCGTCTATTTCCCAGGCAAGCTGGCGGGCTCTTGAATTGCTTTTTTCAAGAAGAAGCTCCACGGCCTTGTTGGCGTGATCCACTCTTCCCGGAGCGTTAAGGCGGGGCGCCGCCCGAAATGCGAGATCATGAGCCGTAACCGTGGAGTTATCCACGGCGGAAACGTCCAAGAGGGCTTTGACCCCAGGTCTCGCCGCCGCTCCCATGATTTCCAGGCCCGCCCGGGTCAGAATGCGGTTTTCCCCAACCAGCGGGACCATGTCCGCAACCGTGCCCAGGGCCACCAGGTCGCACTTGTGCTTGAGGTTGGGCTCTTTGCCTTCCAACCATAATCCCTGTTCCCGCATGGCCGTTCTCAGGCCGATGCACAAATAAAAGGCCACGCCCACCCCGGCAAGGTGGTCCAGGCCTGAAGGGCATCCCGGAAGTTTAGGGTCGATGACGGCCAGGGCGGGAGGCGGCGTTTCCGAAGGCGTGTGATGGTCGGTGACAATGACGTCCACGCCCGCCTGCCTGGCCTCTTCAATGGCTTCGTGACTGCTGATGCCGTTATCGACTGTTATGACAAGCTGGATTTTTTTGGATAACACCGGATTGCGGATATGCTGCGGGGAAAAGCCGTAGCCTTCCTGGGTGCGGTGGGGTACGTGGAAAAACACCCTCGCCCCCGCTTCCAGCAGAAATTCGGTAAGCAACGCGGTGCTGCAAACCCCGTCCGCGTCATAATCTCCAAACACCAGGATGTTCTCCCGGGCCTGGATGGCGTGGATGATTCGTGCGATCGCCTTATCCATGTCTTTCAGCGTGAACGGAGACGGCAGATCCGTCAAAGACGGACCCAGATAGCGTTCCGCCGCGCCGGGCTCCCGGATGCCGCGGTTGACCATAGCCCCGGCGATGGCTTTGTGGCACCCCAGGTACTTGGACAAGGCTTCCACAGCTTCCAGATTCGGCTCGCACAATTTCCAGCGTCTGTTCATAGCCGGATAATATAAACCAATAATCGAAATTTCTCAAGATTTGGAATGCATTTCAAGCCATAAAGCATCATAAACCCCGTCCAACTTCCGTTCTAAACGCTTTTATTCAGGAAACGCTCTTTTTTTTCCCGGCGGCCTGAAAAACAGGGGCGATTCCTTTTTCCTTAGGGGTGGCCGGGGCCTTGCGTTGGGGCGGAGGCGCAGGCTTGGATCCCTTTTTGGGCCCCTCCTCGGGCTGGGGCGCAGCTGGCGCGTCGAACATGGCGTCCAGTTCGTCCTGAGACATGGCTGCGTTGTCGTCCGCAGGAGGCGAGGGCTGGGGTGCAGCCGGAGCGTCGAACATGGC
>NZ_FQZU01000001.1:134315-161139 GCF_900142135.1 Desulfatibacillum alkenivorans DSM 16219
AACATGGCGTCCAGTTCGTCCTGAGACATGGCTGCGTTGTCGTCCGCAGGAGGCGAGGGCTGGGGTGCAGCCGGAGCGTCGAACATGGCGTCCAGGTCATCCTGAGACATGGGAGTATTGTCATCCTCCTGGGGCGCCTGTTTTGCCGGCCCGTCAAAGAAGGCATCCAGATCCGCCTGGCTCAGCTGGCCGTCGGTTTGCAGCCCGTCGGGAACCGGAGGGGGAGGAGGCGGAGGAGGCTCCGGTTCTTGCGGAGGCGGGGCCCAGTCCTCAATACGCCCCGCGCCGTCGAACAAATCGTCAAGCTCTTCCTGGGAGAATTGTTTAATGACCGGCGTTTCTTCGGCCTGATCCCCATCCGCTTGCATGTCCGGGCCGCCCGATTCGTTCATAATCTGGTCCAACTGGTCCTGATTCAGGGCGCCGTCGAAGGGCAGATCGTCTCCCTGGGAGTCCTTGGCCGTGGGAACGGTGATGTTGTAGCCGGCGTTCGCAAGAAGGGCGTTTAAGCCGGCTTGATCCAGGGTCCCGTCTTCATTGGCCTTGACTTTGGGGTCACGCGGCCTTTTGGGCTCTCGGGGCAGGATCGGCTCTTTTTGGGGCTGGGTGGCCAGCAATGCGTCCAAAGCGTCCTGGTTCAAGGTCCCGTCGTCATTCATGGCCGGCGAGGGGGCCGGCATTTCCGCCTGGGTCGCCAAAAGGGCGTCCAGGTCGTCCTGGTTCAGGGTGTTGTTATCATCCAGGGCGGCGGCGCCTCCCGGCGGGGCGGCCAGCATGGCGTCCAGTTCTTCCTGGGTTAAAACGCCCTCATTGGGATCAAGGGACGACTCTTCCGGGGATTTTTTTGGCTCGAGTGTTAGTTTGGGCCGGCCCTGCCCCTTCGCAAAAGCAGACTGGTTAAGGAGCGCATCCAATTGGTCCTGCTCCATGGACCCGTCTTCGTTTAACTGAATGGGAACGCCCTGGGGCTTAGGAGGAGGCGCTGGCGGCTCCGGCTTCGGCGCGGGAGCCTCTTCTTCCGGCTCCATTATCTCCTCCAAGAGAGCGGGCCCTTCTTCCGGTTCGGTTGGCTCCTCCATCGTAGGACCTGTCTGGTCCGAGCCGTCCTCCGCCATGGCGTTTTCAGAATCTTTTACAATCTGGTCTATGTCTTCCTGGTCAGGCGCGTCCCAGGAGTCCTTCATTTCCTGCACTTCCGCGGCGGTCTCGGCCAGGTCCGAATCGTCGTCCAGGCTTTCCGTTTCCGCGGCGGCCTGGGCTTCCGCCCATTCAGCGTCTTCATCCGCCGCTTGCCGCTGGGCCAGGGCTTGGGCCTTTTTCTGTTTAAGCAACATCATTGCAACCAGCGCCAAAACCGTCGCAAGGGCGGCCGCAACCACGCCGGCGGCGGCCAGGATCATTTTTTTCTTTTTTGTGTCAGGCGGTTTAGGACGTTGCGGATACAAAGCGTTATTGCCGCCCAATGTATAGACGCCGCCCATCCTGGCCTGAGAAGCTGTCACGCCTTGTTTGCCCCAGCCCACCGGCTCCAAAATCGCGGCCGGAGGAGGCGGGGCGAGGTCTTTACGGCCGCTTCCGAAAGCAATGACATAAGGCTCCTGGCCCTGGGCGACAAAGTAGGCGGTATGAGGCGTCCAGGCCAGTTGGAAGGAAGGGGGCAGGGGGCCTGCTCCTGCAATGGATTCCGGGTCGATTTGCACCATCCAGTATCTATGCGTGACGGGTCGAACGTTCAGGGCTTGATTTTGGATGGCGTCCTCGCCGGCGGTCAGATTGTATAATATGGCGTCTGCATGGAATTCCCAGTTGCTTTCCGCGTCGCTGCGGGAATAAATTTTGGCCCGGGCGCAGAAGTCCGGCCACATTACATGAATGACCACCTGGCTGGCTGGCAGAGGGGCGGGGATCTCAAATTGATACTCCCCGTTGGATGGAGTTCCCAACGGCGTCCCTTGCACCCAGTTGTTTTTGGCGGCGTCCTGGCTTGTGGGATATAGCACTTCCGCCTTTTCTAGGGTCGAGCCTTTTTTGCCCCCCGGCCAGGTGACCAGCCAATACCCCGGCATGGCCTTGGGAATGTCTATGGCGTCCTGGAAAAACATCATTTGCCCGCAAGGAACCTGGGCCAGGGTGGTGCTTGTGGAAAGCCCGAACCAGAACGCCAGATCCCGGCTGGCTTTGACGTCCACCGTGGTCACGAATTTTCCCGGCGTGTCCGACCATTTTAGTCGCAATGCTTCGGGCTCGCCGTTAAGATGGGACGCGTCCAAAACATAGGATGTTAGAACGTTGCCGTCTCCCAGTGCGGCGGAACTGTCCACTCCGATCAAGGCGCCGGTTTCGTCCATGTGGAATTTGGTGGCGGACATGTCAATAAATCCGTCGCCCCGGGTCATGAGCGGGAAAATATTCAGGGATTGCACCTCCGGGTCCTCGTAAAATCCCTTTCTTTCATCCACGATTTTAAGGGGAACCTGGGCCCCTTTCCCGTCAAGAATCCTAATATCGCCAATATCTTGACGAACCAATCCCTCGTATATGCTCTGGGGCAAGGTGAGCTGCCACAGGCCGCCGTCCGCCCTTGCGTCCAAGCGGGCGCCGGACATAAAGTCCGTTGCTTGGGGTTCTAAAGCGTGCGCCTGGATGAAAGGAATGATAACAGCCAGGAATATATAAAAATAGCGGCGCATGTAAAATCCTGCGGGCCTATGGCCCGCCAGAGGGTTCTATTTCGTTTTGTGGGAAAGCCTCTTCCGCAACACTGCAATCAATCAGGCCGGAAGACCGCCCCTGGTCATGCCTTTGGGATCAGGGCGCAACAATCCGGACAAATTTATACCAGTGTTCTTTCAGAAATCGTGCCGAAATGAAAAACCTTGTGAACAAAATTTGAAATAAGGGTTATCGTGAAGTATTTTCCATAAGCCACTTTCCGGCGGGCAGCCAGACTTTTTCCCGGGCGTTGTCGCCGATCATCAGGTCCACATGCCCTGCGGCGTTCACCCCAATCAGGTTGTTGGAGTCATTGGGCGTGATGATTTCGTGGGCCAGAAGCACGGTGTCCGGCGGGGCGATTACATCGGCGCCGCCGTAAAAAAAGAGGAACTTGGCTTTGTTTTTGCGGATGTAACCCATGGACTTGACCAACTCAGGCCCGTATTGCTTGCAGGCCAGTCCTTGGGAAATCATGGTGGAGATGGATTTTTGCAGGCTGTTGGGGACGGGCTCAACCACCTTGCCTAAAAGGGTTTTGGCGGCCCTTCCCGACATGTTGAAAGGATTCCACAACAAGGGGGACGCAATGGGGTTGAACCTCAGCACCGGCCCCGGAATTTTTCGAATGGCCCTGGTGATGGGCACAAAGTTCTGGGTGACGGTTCCTACAAAGGATTTTTCCTCGAATCCCAAGGCCCGGGTGATCCAGTTGATCAGGGGGATGATGCGCACAAAAATCTGATGCAGGGTGATGGGGCTGCCTATCGTCACGACATTCCTGACCGTGGCGTCCAGGGTCTTGGCCAGGTAGGTGTACATCATCATGCCGCCCAGACTGTACCCTACCCAGGAGATGTTGGACGACCCGGAGTCCCTGCGCACACGCTCGATGACCATGGGAACCTCCCTGTCCACCAATTCCACAAAATCCAGGGTGGGGGGCGTGGTGCGCGCTTTGCCGTAAAACATGCTTTGCCGGCAATGCCTGACCACATACCTGTTGTACACCCGTTGGGCGTACCCCGGATGAAAGCAATACACCGTGAAGCCTTCCGAGGCCAGGTAGGTTGCAAAGGACCGGTTGTTCTCCAGGGAAAGAAACCCGCCCTGGTCGTCCATGCGGAATAAATTGGCGTTGGTGGCGATGCCGGGGCAAAGGATGACCGGTCCTCGCCGCCGGATTCCGGCTTTGGCGGAAAAAATCTTTTTAATGAACAATTCCCGGGAGCCTTTTCGGGCGAACAAATCCTGGGCCATGAGAAAATGAGGCGCCTTGGGGGCTCCCCGATCCACGAGCACTGTTTCCTGCTTGGGCCAAAATAGCATGATTGGTTCTTTCTATTTGCAAGATTTTCAACGGACGTATGATATTTTGTATGACGCAGTATGTCAAGAAGGAAAGAACGCCGGCCCGGATTGGACGGGGCAAGGGATTTGCTCTTTTTCTTTGAGCCGTTATCTGATAAGTCAGGGGCGGAATATAACGGACGGCTTATTTATAAACCCCGGTAATCGGTTGAAATCCATGAATCCTTTTTTAACGGAAAAGCATAGGGAAGTAAGGCGCTCGGTGCGGGCTTTTTGCGAAGCCGAGCTGGCGCCCATAGCCAAAGATTTGGACCAGGAAGCGCGCTTCCCCTGGGAAGTGGTGGAAAAAATGGGGGCCTTGGGCTATTTCGGCATTCAGGTTCCCAAAGATCTGGGCGGCGCAGGAATGGACTCGGTGTCTTATGTGGTGGCTATTGAGGAAATTTCGCGGGTGTGCGGCGGCATGGGACTATGCGTGACCGTGCACAACAGCGTGGCGGTTCATCCCATCATGGCGTTTGGAACCCGGGAGCAGCAGGAAAAATGGGTTCCCGACCTGGCGGCCGGCAAAAAGATCGGCGCATTTTGCCTGACCGAGCCCAACGCAGGTTCGGACGCTTCCGGAATACAGGCCGTGGCTTTAAAGGATGGAGATCATTATGTGGTGAACGCCAACAAGGTGTTTGTCACTAACGGCGGCGCGGCCGACACCTGCCTGATTTTCGTGCGCACCAACCCGGAGGCCGGTCCCCGCGGCATCAGCGTGATTGTGGCGGAGCGCGGAACGCCCGGTTTTGTGGCGGGCGATTTGGAAGATCTCTGCGGCATGCGCTGCAATCCGGTTTCCTCCATCCGGCTTAATGACTGCCGGATTCCCGGGGACCACCTGCTTGGCAAGGAAGGCATTGGCCTGGCTATCGGCTTGGCCGGCCTGGATACGGGGCGCATCGGCATTGCGGCCCAGGCGCTGGGCATCGCCCAGGCTGCTTTGGAGGAAGGCATTCGCTACTCCAAGCAGCGCCGGCAGTTCAAGGTTCCCATTGCCAGGCACCAGTCCGTTGCCAATATGATCGCCGACATGGCCACCCAGGTGGATGCGGCGCGTCTCATGGTTTACCGGGCCGCGGCCCTTAAGGATTTGAAAAAGCCCTTTTCCAAGGAATCGGCCATGGCCAAGCTGTTCGCCGCGGAGACCGCTTCCGCAGTGACGGATATGGCCGTGCAGATTCACGGCGGGTACGGGTATTCCAAGGACTACCCGGTGGAACGCTATTTCCGCGACGCCAGGGTGACCAGAATTTACGAAGGCACTTCCGAGGTGCACCGGACGGTCATCGCCCGTTCGGTCCTTGGCAAGTTCTAACGGGGAATTTATCATGGGAATTCATATTATCGTCTGCATAAAATCCGTGGTGCTGGACGCCCCCGGAGGCAAGATCGTGCGCACTCCGGATACAACCGCCCTCAACCCCTTTGATCTGCCGGCCCTGGAAACGGCCCTGGCCCTCAGGGACGAATCGGGGGGAACGGTGACGGCTCTGTCCATGGGGCCGGAAATTTCGGGCCTCAGCCTGTATTCCGCCTTGTCCATGGGCGTGGACCGGGGCGTTTTGCTGTGCGACAAGGCCCTTGCCGGGGCCGACACCCTGGCTACTTCCAACGCCCTGTGCGCCGGCCTCAAGCTCCTGGAACCCTACGATCTGGTTTTGTTCGGAACCCGCACGGCCGACTCGGACACAGGCCAGGTAGGGCCCCAGACCGCCGTGGGCGCCGGGCTTCCCCTGGCGGCCCAGGCAAGGGAAATTCTGGTCAAAGGCAAGTCCTTGGAAGTCTCTGCCGAATGCGACGGATTTCGCCAGCGTTTTGAAGTGGATACGCCGTGCGCCCTGACTGTGGCGCCTGAGGCCGCCAAGGCCCGCAACGCCAGTCTGGGCGGCATTGAGGAGGCTTTTTCCGGAGAAATCGAGGTTTGGAGCCTGGAAAAACTGGGACTGACGCCGGATCAGGTCGGGGATGCGGGATCGCCCACCAAAATTAAGGATATGACCCCGGCCGCCAAGGGCAAGCAGTGCGACTTTTTAACCGGATCCATAGAGGAGCAAGCGGACAAGCTCCTGGAGAAGCTGGTTAACGCAGGTCTTATTCAATAGAAAAGCAGGCTAATAAAATAGCGGGCAGGAATGCAATGAGCAATCACGATATCTGGGTTTTCGGAGATCTGAGAAACGATAGGTTTTTTGACTATTCCCTCAATGTGCTGGGCAAGGCCAAAGAGCTTTCCGGGCAAACGGGCGGCAAGACGGCCATGGTGCTGGTCCCCGGAAAAAACCAGGAATGCCTGCTTTGGGAAGAGGCGGCCGACCGTTGCACCCGTTGCGGCGCGGACTATGTGTACGTCCTGCAGCATAAGGATTTGGACGCTCCCCGCGCGGACGCTATGGCCCTTATGATCTGCGAGGCCGTGTCGGACAAGCAGCCCGGGCTTGTGTTTTTTCCCATGACCCAGCTGGGCCGCGAACTGGCGGCCCGGACGTCCAGGATGCAGAACGCCGGCCTTATAGCTGATTGCGTGGACATGGTCATGGAGGACGGACTTATGGTGGCGACCTGTCCTTCCTGGGGCGGCCGGATTATGGCCAGGATCACCTATGCCGAGGGAACAACGTTGGGATTCGCCACGGTAGCGCCCCACGGCTTTTCCCCCAGCGGCCGGCCCGGCGATCCCGGGAGCGTGGAGGAACTGGACTATTCTCGCCTCGCCCTGCCCAAAGGCCTTAAGCTCCTTTCCTACGAACCCGAGGAAGCCGGAGTAAAAAGGCTGGAAGAGGCCGAAACCGTTGTGGTGGGCGGAGCCGGCATGGGCAGCGCCGATGGATTCGGCCTGGTGCGGGAGCTTGCGGCCGCTTTGGGCGGCCAGGTGGGCGCCACAAGGCCTCCCGTCCTGTCCCACTGGGTGGAGGAGGAACGTTTGATCGGCCAGACCGGAAAAACCGTCCGGCCCAGGCTGCTTGTTTCCGCGGCAACCTCGGGAGCCGTGCAATACACGGCGGGAATCGCCGAGTCCGGCCTGATTGTGGCCATTAACAGGGACGCCAAAGCCCCTATTTTCGAAATCGCTCATATTGGCGTGGAAGCCGACGCCAAGGCCTTTTTGCCCGTCTTTACGGCCAAGGCCAAAAAAGCGGTGATGCGCAAGCTGGCCGATGACCTGGCCTGCACGGTCGTGGACGTATCGGACTCCAGTTTCGGCGCGACCATTAAAAAACTGCGCGAGGGCCACGACTGGACCCGGGAAGCTCTGGCCCAGGCCACGGGACAGACTCCCGAGTTTATCGCCTCGGTGGAATCGGACGAATTGTCGCCTTCCGTCAGTTTTCTGCTTCGTTTGGCCCGCGCTTTGGGCATCGACCCGGGCACGTTTTTGCGGGACGAGGAAAAAAGCGCCATCCGGGATCAGCGCGCCAAGGCTTACGCCAAAAGGACCCAAAGCTATTCTTATGAGGTTTTGACTCCGGATGCGGAAAACGAGCACCTGCGGGCCTTTATGATCACCATTGAATCGCGTAAGGATCACAAGCCTGTGGAGTATAAGCACGAAGGCGAGGAGTTCGTCTTTGTTCTGGACGGGGACCTGGAGTTGACTCTGGACAGCAGGCCCCATGTGCTTAAGCCCGGGGAGTCCAAACGCTTCAATTCGGAGATCCCTCATAAATTAAAGAGCTTGTCGGATACGGAAACCCGGTGCCTGGTGGTTTTGTACACCCCCTGACCAGGCGGCAGGCTGCAGAAGGATGAAGCCCGCCGCAGCGTAAATATTTTACGCGTTTTGGATCGGCCGGTTAATCGGGAAGGCCGGAAGACGTCCGCGTGGGCAATGCGGCGTAGGCCAGGCGGTCCATGAGGCTTTCCCCAGGGCCTTCCAGCCCGAACTTTTTCCTCAGCTTGCCGCGATAAAAATCCACGGAGCGTTTGGAAATATTCATGGCTTCCGCTATGGCCTGGCTGGTTTCTCCATTGCGGACAAGCCAGGCGACTTCCAGTTCCTTGCTTGTAAGTTCGGGCATGGGGTCCTGGACGTGGCCTGAAACATGGGAAAGCAGGGCGGCCATGTTGGACCTGAGCACGCTGACCAAGGCCGTCTGTTCCACGTCCTGACATGCATCAAGCAGCCGGTCGAGATAGGGCAGGGCCATGCTTTCCAAAGTCAGGCGGAGATATTGCTGCAGCATTGGGACGGCGTTTCCGGCTATGAGGGAGGCCTTTTTCAGCTTTTCATTGATCTCTTCCAATCTGCGGGTCTGAACGGACAATGACTGGTCTTTTTCCTCAAGGGCTTGCTCAGAGTTTTTCCGGTGGGTGATGTCGCGATACATTCCATGGAGGCCCAAGGCCTTGCCCGTTTTATCTCTAAGCACGGCGCCGGTCACTTCCGCCCATTTAACGGACCCGTCCTTGCACTTGACTTCCGCTTCAAAACTGACGGATTCCCGGCCCTCCGGCTTTTCTGACCGGGAGTATTCCAGGAGCGCTCCGAAATTTTCGGTGACGACGTTCAGAGACCGGCCGGTAAACATGTCTTTGGGCAAAAGGGCGATGGCTTCGCCGGGGGTAAATCCGGTGAAATTGGCAAGGGAAGGGCTGACGTACGCCATGCGCAGTTCAAGGTCGCACTTCCAGGAGACGTCCGTGGTTTTCTCCACCAGGGTCCGATAGTGCTTTTCAACGGCGGCCAGCCCTTTGTTGGCGATTTCATACCTTGCAATTTCCGCTTCAAGCTCTTTGATGCGGGCGCTTAATTGTTCTTCCGTCTCACGATGCTTCATGGAATCAAGATCCCTTCAAGTTAGCGAACTTGAAAATACTTGCTATGACTTTATCCGTACAGCGAGGTTAAGTATTGCGACAGGTTTTTCCCCGGAGGGACGAACCCCAATTTTTTTCTGATTTTAGCTCGATAAAAATCCACGGATCGTTTTGGGATGTCTAAAAGTTGGGAAATGTCCCGGCTTGTGCATCCAATGCTGACCAAACGTGCAATTTCGGACTCTTTGGCATTGAGCGACTCGGCCAGGCCGTCGTTTTGGCCGGGCATGTAATCTTCAAAGTCCGACAAGCATGACGCAACAAAGTCCATGCAGATTTTCTGGTTTTTGTTTAATGCGGTCTTCTGAAAGCTCTCTATATAAGGTCTGGAAAGACGACTGATAAGGCGCGCCATTTTCGTCTTGTATTCTTTGGCGCTGGCTTCCGCCTCCTCGGTGAGCATGGCGATGGCCTTGTTGGTTTCTTCCAGTTCAAGGACCTTGGCGGCTAAGGCCTTGTCCGCCGCCTGCATAATTTTTAGATTGTTTTTGTGCTGAGTGATGTCACGGGCTATGCCGTGAATGCTTTCAGGCTTTCCGTCTTTGTCCAGAGTGATTGTCCCTGCGCACTCCACCCATTTGGCGGCTCCGTCCTTGCACAGGCATTCCAGCTCCAGGCAAAAATGCCTGAACCGTTCTTTGCCGTTGGCATCGCGCCTGTGGATTTCCTCTTTGACCAGCTTAAGGGAGCCTGGCGTAAAAGTGTCCTCCGGACCCATGGCCACGGCTTCCTCCGGCGTGTATCCCCGCAACTGATAAACCGACGGGCTAAAATAGCTAAAGCGCAGATTCCTGTCCGCAGACCATATGATGTCCGTGGAATTCTCCACCAAAAGGCGGTACTCTTCCTGAGCAGTCCTCAGCTTTTCGTTCAATGCTTTTTGTTCCAGCAACTTGTTTTCCAAGGCCAGAACCCGCTCTTCCATTTTTCTGCGGCTAGGTTCCAAAGGCATCTGCAATCTCCTGGAGCAGGCTATTGGTGGAATGTCGTCCACATAAGACGTATACGAATGGACGTGAAGCAGGCCAAGCGCTATTCATTGAAAAAATACCGCGATGCGTAACATCCTAAATAGACGGAACATACATAGCATGAACCATTTTACGGGTCAATACTGGTTACAAAAAGTTTTTGCGGAAAATAATTGAATTGAGTTAACTGATTATCGTGCCGTTCCATGGAGCTTTCTTTTGTTTATTGCATTATTAAAAACCACTAAAAACGCAAATTAAATGATTGCAGCGTTTCGGCGCAAATGAAGTTGTGAAATTGTTCACACTGTATTCCCGGAATCGCGCCTTGAATACTTGGCTAAACGGCTTAGTATTTTAAATACAGCATGTTGAAACTATCAAAGCAAATCAAAACAGAGTGATTATGACGCCTTTGGACGACCCGTCAGACTACTGGAACGCCCTTGCAGGGAACGCCTGGTTTTTTCGCCCCGAGGACTTTCAAACATTGGCGCCCCTGATGGACCTCCATGCAGACATCAACTTGCCTTTCCGTTCAACCAAAAATTGAACAATGGAAAATTGAAACCTGTTGACAGTGCTGTCTGGTCCGGTAATTATCAGCAGACCAGTCACCCTGGCATCCGCCTGAATCCATATTTGTCAACAAAGGCTGCTGTGACCGCAAAAAAAACAAGCCCATGGGCAAGGCCGCAGTGATGGAAGCCCTTTTTAAGTATATATTGTCACTGCCTGACCATTTCAAAATATTGCAGGAGCAATCCGTTTTACAAAGACGCTGGTTCGGGGCGTCAATCCGGGCCGGCCTTTGTTTTGTTATAAAAAAGGCATTTTACTATCCAAAAATTAAAAAATAATTGATACCCTTAAACTCGGAAGGTATGCTGTGTCCTCCACAGACGGATTGCTTTCATCCATCACAGGAAAAGGAGACGTCTATGCTGACCGGCATCCATGTCCTGCTCCCCTATATGTGCAATTATGAATGCGATCATTGCTTCCTCTATTGCAGTCCCCGGGCAAGCGGAACCTTTACCCTGGCAAAAATGAAGGACCTCATCATAGCCTGGCGCCAGGGCAGGTGTTCGGGATAGACCAGGATTGACGCAAAGGGGCGGCCGTCGCCATATCTTTTTTTATAACAACTGACTGCAAGAGGGGGATGAGTATGCGGAAGCTTCACGACGACAGGCATTACCTCACACGGCTTCGCGAGATGATCGTCAAAATGCAAAAATCCGGAAACATGTGGGACGGCGCCCGGTTCATCACGGCCGACGTTCCCCTGGACCCGAAAAACGTGCGGGAAATCCTGCCCTTGGGCATGAAGCCTGCGGACCCGGAGTCCGGCATGTTGTTTATCGTGGACTATCCCAGGACTTCCTTTGATGTGGCCTACAAGGAGGCCGCCCTGCTGGTGAACGTAAAAACCCCGCTGGGCAAGGGCGTGCATTGCTGCTGGATGGTGGTGGACGACGAGACCGCCCTGATTTACGGCCGCGAGAGCCTGGGATATCCCAAGAAGATGGCCGACTTTGAGTTCCAGGAGGACGGGGACTCTGTTTTCGGCTCCATCACCCGCCGGGGCGTGACCGCCCTGACTCTGGAAGGCGTCAAGGGCGAAGCCCAGGAGAATCCCGCGCCGTTATTCGCCAAAAAGACTTTTAATGCGGGCGGCCCGGGGCAGATGATGGGCTTCAACCCGGTATGGCTGTTCAAGCCCCAGGAGGTTATTCACGAATCCTACGGCCTGGACGTGACCGTGACCATAGAGTGGTCGGAATACGATCCCCTGGCGGCCTTGATTTCCGGCCCCGCAACCTCCGGCCGGTTTGTGGTCATGGACATCCCCGGCTCGGATTACATGTTCCCCGTGGGCATGGCCGGCCTGAAATTTTTCATCAACACCCACGCCCTGCGGTTTAAGTAGCCGTGTTGAAAAAACAGATTCGCCGGGGAACGCTTTAAGGCCAGACCGGCGAGACGCTAATAGGTCTTCAATTTGAATGCGTCGGGACTGCCGGCCGTGTATCCGGTGCACTGCATGGTGCAGCCGCCGGTGCAGGCGCTGGTGCAGCTTATGCAGCCTGTACATATCAACAAGTCCCGATCATGGCTATTGTACATGGTCCGCGCCAGCTCTTCCTCCCTATGGTCCAGAAACCATTGGACTTCTTTATTGGGATCGTCCTCCAACAGTTTCAGGACCCTCTCCGTGGAGGAGGGATTGATCGCAACGGCCGACCTGACATCATAATCCGGGTCAATAGCCAGGGTGATAAGGACCGCCTCGCTTGTATTGGAATTGCCCGCCTGCTTCAACCGTTCCTCTGAGCCGGAGGCGGCGGGTGCCCCGTTTTTCCTCACGAATTCGCGCTTTTTCTTTTCAGCGGCCCGTTTTTTTTCTTCAGCGATTCTTTTTTGTTTTTGATCTTCCAAATATTGTTTTTCCCTGGCGATTCTTTCCTTTCTCCTTCTTTCCTCGTCCGCGATTTTTTCTGAAATGGTTTGCCGCGCCAAGTTTCGAACTTTCGGATCGGAATCCCGGCTTAAAATCTCGAGGCATTCTTCCGGGACGCTCCCGGATGTCGCCAGATCCATGCGGACTGAATCGACCGGGTCGACAGCCAGTTTTAACAGGGACTCATGGGGCGTGTAGCGGTTTTTTGCGACCGCACTTCTCACGGCGTGGCTTTGGTGGGTGGCCATCCATCTTAAATAGTTTTCATCACGGGAGAATTTCGCCTTTTTATATTCCTCCCGGAACAAGCCTTTTTGCACCGACCGACTTTGATCCTTTTCCAGGACGCTTCTTAAATAGGGCTGCAGGTTCGTGTTTTCGGCCGCTTCTCCGCGCACCCATTCATCCTGATCCCTGACCGAAATTTCCAGCACGCGATTCGTAGCCTGCTTGCTTCCGGCCGCAATCTTGCGGACTTCCTTGTTGGGAGATTCGGCCATGACAAGGAGTAGGGATTCAGACAAATTTCCTCTCCCATCATGGAAGCGAAGACGATGTATTGCCGTATTTCGAACCCGTTCGACCGGATCATTAACCAGAACCGTCCATGTCTCGAAAGGGGGGGAGACTTTCGAGGCGACAGTCTCTCTGACATCATCCTCTTTATCGTGGACAAGAGCCTTCAGAGCATCGGCGGGAAGGTTGTCTTTCAATGCGGCTTTGCATCTGATGTTAAGGTCCGGCGACGCGGCCATTTGCCGGATCAAAGTCTCGTTGTTCGTGTAGTCGGCGATATCCTCACGGATGGCCTCGCTCACGTTATGGTCCCAGAGCATCCGGGATAGCTGGTCCGTGGGCGTGTTGGGGTTGCCGATAGCCTTGACCCGGACCAAGCCGTCTTTGTCCGCCGCCAGTTCCAGGAGAGCCTTGGGCGGTGTGTGAGTATTGGCCGCCGCCTCCATTCGAATTTCATAATTCGAGCTCTTTGAAAATTTGGATAATAGCTTGGGATCCGCGGTTTGGCGGGCTTCTTGTTTGGCGATTCTGATTTGTTGAATTTCGGCGTTTGTTTTTGGCCGGTGTTTTGCTTCGGTCTGGAGGGCGGAGGTATACGCCGGCTTGGAAGCAGGCTGGGATTCGGCGCAGCCCCCCACGTAAAGAGATGCGCCCACAATGGCGCCGCAAACGACCATAGTGCGGCCCATGCGGGCCAGTTCGCCTTTATAGGCCTGCATTTCCTCGGCCGTGACGATAAAGCATTTTTTATTGTCAGCCTCGGCGGATTTCAGGGGGGCTGCAGGTCTGTTCTCGTGGTTGTTTTTTACAGGCATGGTTGACTCCGTGTTTGGGAATTTTCCGGGTTCATCAAAGCCCACAAACCCGCCTCGGTCCCCAAAGACCAGAAAAGCTCCTCCAGGCAGGTTTTGGCCGTGGCGCAGGCGATTTTGTGCGTGTACGCCCGCACTTCTCGGGATGCCAGGGCCTCTCCCTCCGTCCCGATGTATCCGATGGGGCAGCCGCCCCCGCAAAGATACCGGTAGGCGCATTCCCTGCATTGGGGCCTGGCGTCCACGTCGATGATTTTCGCCATGGCTTCCAGAACATCCAGGCGCGGAAAGTCGTCTTTTAGAATGTCTCCGGTCTCATAGGCCGGATTGTTGACCAGGTAGATGCAGGAAAAAATTTTGCCGTTCACGCTGATCACCGGAGTGCATCCCCTGGGCGCCCCGCAGTTCAGGTTGTTGTGATAGCCGGGAACCAGACGCCGGGAGAATTCGCTGAAGGGAAAGAGATTTTCCACCGGCCAGATTTGGGAATGGTATACTTCCCGCAAGCCCCGGGAGTAGATTCGCGGGTCCGGGCGCATGGCCCGCTCAAACACGCTTCCGTCCGAGTCCACGGCGTTTAAAGGAACATAAGCGCAGGAAGAGCCGCCCAGGTTTTTGTGCACGCGGGCCGTTTCGACCATGATCTCCTGGTTGCGGCTGACCACCGTGGTTCTGAGCGCCACGTTGATTCCTGCGCCGGCGGCCTTTTCAATGTGACGCGCGGTAAAGGCAAAGCTGCCGCCGCCGCCCCGCAGGGGCCGCAGGGCGTTATGAACGTCCTCGGGGCCGTCCACGTCCACCAGCAAGGTCATGGCATGGTCCCTGGCCCGGGTTATGAAGTCATGGGGCAGGACGCTCAGGTTGGTGGTGATGTGATAATGGAAGTTGATTTTCGGGAATTTTGCCTTCAGCGTGCTTTCGCAATGCTCCATGAGCTCCACGGCCAGAGGCCAGTTGAGCAAAGGCTCTCCCCCGAAGAAAACCAGGTTTAAAAATCCGCCAGGGCTTAACCGGGTCGCAAAGGTTTCCACGGCCTGGAATGCGGTTTCCCGGGACATCATGGGATCGCCCGGGCCGTGATACGTCTCCCGGCCGTTCAGGCAGTACACGCAGGCCTGGTTGCAGGCCTGGGATAACAGCAGGTAGACGTTCAATTCCGTCCTGAAAAGGTCCCGGCCAGGGCCGCAGGCCTCACAGCAGGCGGTCTTGCCGTCCTCCACAATCAAATGATGCCGCACAAAGAAATCGAACAGATCCCAGGGACAAAGGTTTTCCTGGGGGCAGTAAAACGGCTCGTTTGCTTTTAACTTATCCAGGATTTCAAGGACTTCGGAACCGCCCATGGGAAAATAGGCGGGATTGACGTTCAGCGGGTTGAAAAAAATGCGTTCGCTTCCCCTGGAAAGGGCTTCAATGCGGGGCGCCACGCGCCATGCGCGGCCGGTGTACTCCGGATTCATAAGAGCAATAAACCGATCTATATTATCAGAAATTCAGGGTGGTTAATCTTGCTAAATTCAAGATGTTTCATCTGACAATATACCTGATTCCTGATTGCTTCAAGTGAATATCCTGTTAACGAACGGGGGCGGATATGATCGGGATTCCTGATTCCTTCATAAGGGATGTAAATATATAAAGAAAGGGCGTCCGGCCTGATGGCCCAACGCCCTTGGATAATTTACCCGGAGGTCTTTGCTGCTATTTGTTTTTTGCGTGAAAACCGTAATAGGCCGTGACCTTGGCCATGGCGTTAATGCCCCGGGCCATGCCTTCGTATACGGGGATGCCGGCGCCTAGGAGGATTTTTTCCATCACGGGCGCCCAACCGCGGATTTTTTCCGAAGGTATGTATTGCCTCCAGGTAGCGATAAAAGGCTTGCCGCCCAGCTGCTTTACGCCTTCATCCGCCACGTACCGCGTCAGGGTTTCAATGTAGCCGCCGCCTTCCTCCTTGTTGAACAGCCAATCCAGGGGAATGGACATGAGGACGTTGTCGATCTCGTCGCTTTCCGCCATGAGCTTGAAAATTTTGCCCATGACGTCAAAGTCAAAATAGGCGATCATGGCGTCGATGGGGTTGCGGATGATGGTCCCGGCCGGGGGGATGATCTCACGCAATTTGCCCAGCAATTCCTCGGAGAAATCAGGCAGCGCCAAACCCAGCTTGGCGCAGTTGTCGGCCACGGAAACCCCGGCGCCGCCTCCGTAACCCAAAACAGCGGTTCTCGGCCCCTTGGTTTCGGGCAAATAATGGAAAGCCATAGCGACTTCAGCCAGTTCCTCCACGGATTCCACCAGAACGCAGCCGGTCTGCCGAAAAAAGGAATGCCAGATTTTGGGGCCGCCGGCCAAGGCGCCGGTATGGGAGGACACGGCCTGGGCGCCGGTTTCGCTCAAACCGCCCTTATAAATGACGACGGGCTTTTTCTTGTTGGTTTCCTCGGCCAGCTTGAAAAAGCGGCGGCCGTCCTTCAACCCTTCCAGATACATGGTTATGATCTCGGTCTCGTCGTCCCCGGCCAGATAGTCCAGAAAATCCGCGCTTTCCACGGTCAGGGCGTTGCCGTAGCTCACCACCTTGTTAAAACCGATGCCGTATCTGCCTGTGGCGTAATGGGTGATCTCCTGGGCGTTGCCTCCGCTCTGGCTGATGAGCGCGATGGGGCCGGATTTTTTCGAGGCCTTCTGCCACGTGAGCATGCGCCTGTTGGGCACGTAAAAGCCCATGCAATTGGGGCCGATAACCCGCAGGCCTCCCTCCACCGCAATTTGCTTCATTTCCTCCTGCAGCCGGACGCCTTCCTCCTCGCCGGATTCCTTGAATCCCGCGGTGAAAATGTGGACCGTCTTGTTGCCCGTGGCCGCGCACTCCCGCAGGACGCCGGGAACCACCGGCGCAGGCACGGAAACAATCACCAGATCCACTTTTTCAGGCAAGGCGGTGAGGTTGGGATAGGCCTTGATGCCGTATATTTCGTCCAGCTTGGGATTGATGGGGTAGAGGCGGCCTTTAAAGCCGAAAAGATGCATGCACCCGAACATGCCCGCGAAGCCGCTGATGTTGGGCTTGGTCGCCCCGACAACGGCCACGGATTCCGCATTGAAAGCCCTGTGCAGGGCCTGGCGGGTTTCCTGAATCCACTGCTCCTGCTCCTCCTCGCTGAAAGCCGGCCTGGTGGATGCGTCGGCGTTTTCATCCAAAACCACCAGGGCGTCCACGGCCTTTACCTTGCCGTCCGGGGTGACGATCAAAGGGTTGATGTCCACCTCCTTGATCTCCGGGTGCTCCAGGCCCAGCCGGGCCAGGCCTAACAGCGTTTGTTTCAGGGCCTCCCGATCCGCCTTTTCTTCGCCGCGAAAAGCGCCCAGGAGCTTGCTGCTTTTTATCTCGTCCAGCATCACTTCGGCCTGGGTTCCCGAAAAAGGCGCAATGCGAAAGGTCGCGTCCCCCAGGGCCTCCGTAAACACGCCGCCCAGACCAAACATCACGGTCGGGCCAAATTGGGGATCCCGGACCAAGCCTGCCGCGAACTCCCTTTTCCCTTCAATCAAGGGCTGGATCAGGCAGCCTTCCCAATCCTCGCCCGCCGCGCCCTTTATCTGCCTGTACGCCTGGATAACCTCAAAATCCGACCGCAGATTGACCTTGACCAGGCCCCTTTCGGTCTTGTGGGTCAACCTGGCGCCATGGCCTTTCAATACCACGGGAAAGCCCATCTTTTGAGCCTGGGACGCAGCCTCATCCTCTTCCGCGACGACGGCCTCCTCCACCACGGGAATGCCGTAAGCGCTCAGCAAAGTTTTGGACTCCGCCTCGGTCAGGGAGGCTCTTTCTTCCTTTTTTACGCAATCAAGCAATTCGGCGACGTTTAGCATAATCTCTTCTGGTTCTCCTGTCTTACTGAGAAAGGTGATTACTCCAAGCGGGTGAGCGCTTCGGTGATGAGCTGCTGGGCGAGCCCGAGGGTTCCGATTTTTAGCTTGTGGCCGTTCTCTTCATCGTTCTTGCAATCCTCCAATTGAATCACGCCCACAACCAGACCCCAGATGATATCCGCCAGTGCGAAGACGTTCACCTTTTTCAAAAGGCCCATTTCCATGCCTTGGGTCAGCATGCTGCGGCATAAAATCACGTTGTTCCGGCCTTTTTCGTCCAGGATGGAGCGGATTTCCGGCTTAAAATCCCCCAAAAGATCCTTTTGCTGGAATAATTGCAGCACCCGGAAGGTCTCCGGGCTGGACTCGTAAGCATTGTAATAGGCATGGAAAATTCCCAAGACCAGGTCCCGGCCGTCCTGAATTTTTCCGGCGCTCATGTCTTTTTCCAATTTTTTTAAATGAACCCGGATTTCGGCGATCAACGGCAATATGAGGCTAAGGATGAGGTCGTCCTTGCTTTTGAAATAAAGATATATGGTGGGCTTGGTGATTTCCGCCGCCATGGCGATTTCGTCCATGGTGGATTTTAAATAACCCTTGGACGCAAAAACGGTCCGGGCCGCGTCCAGGATGCTTTGGATGCGTTGCTGCTTTTCCCGTTCCTTTCTTTGGCGGCAGATGGATTTGTGTTTGTTTTGCTTGTCCATGGACGGCTTCCTTTTGGGCTGGCGCTCTCTTCTAACCATCGGTTAAATACATTACTGATAGTAAAGTATCTTGTCAATGGGTAATTAATACGGGTGTGAAAAACAGCAAAAAGGATATATTCAGGCCCTGGACTGCCCCAAAAAAAGAGGCATGGAATCCCTGCACCCGAAGAATCGGATGCAGCCTTTGAGGCTAAAAAAGCAATGTAGTCTCAGGGCTCGCCCTGCTTTTGGTCGGTTTTGGAAAAAGATCAGGTTCGATGATTTGAATTGGATGCTTACCAAGTGACAGGTCGAACACCATGTCGCGTTGCGACCCCGGCGCGACACTGTTGCGCCGGGGCTGCCCATCCTCTTCGTAGTCGCGTCCCCCTGTGGGCGCCCTTTTGACGCACGTTGCGCGTCAATGGCAGGCGCCGGGGGCCTGCACTACACTGTCAGGCCAACGCCGTCTCTTGTCTCCTTCGTCATTACCGTCCGGCTTTGGCATGCAATGCCAGAGGCCGCCGGGCCAATAAGGCGGCCAGGGAGCTTTCTAACGTTAGGAAATTGGGGGCGAGCCAAGTAATATCCTGAAACCAAAATAATAGGCAATTCGCCCGGGACGCAAAAGAACTCAGACTTCAAAAGACGTTTCAGGACGCACTTATTGTTTCTTCGAAGCCCTGGCAGGATACTGCTCTGCCAGGGCTGGCCGCCTATCGTTCAAGGTAGGTGGAGGATTCACTCAATTGGAAAGGCGTATCTCATCGTTTGAAAATTATTCCGGCAGGTTTTCCATGAGAAACCGAACGGAATTGCCTCCCATGACCTTGGCGATTTCGGCGTCGGTAAAGCCATTGTCCATCATGGTCTGGGTGAGGACGGCCAGTTCGGACGCGTCAAACCGGGTGGTCACGCTGCCGTCGTAATCCGAGCCCAAAGCCACATGATCCACGCCCACCAGATCGACGGCGAACCGGAGGGATTTGACCACGCCTTCCGGAGTGGTGTCGCATACGGCGTCCCAATATCCGATGCCGATGATTCCGCCTTTATCGGCGATTTTCTTCATGAGCGCATCCTGGAAATTTCTTTTTTTGGGGCAGACGCCGTAAACGCCGGTATGGGAGACCACCACGGGCCGCGTCGCCATTTCCAGAACGTCCTCGGCAACCTGGGGCGAGGAATGGGCCAGGTCAATGATCATATTCAGCTCTTCGCATTTTTTGACCACCTCCCGGCCCAGGGGCGTAAGCCCGCCGTTGGACACCCCGTGCAAGGATCCTCCCACTTCGTTGTCAAAAAAATGCAGCAGGCCGATCATGCGGTATCCTGCGTCGTAAAGCGTCTGGACGTTTTCCAGCTTGTTTTCCAGGGCGTGACAGCCTTCCAGGCCGATGAGGGCGGCCGTGGGAGGCGTTTTTTCGGCCGCCAGGGCGTTTTTGCGAGCCTTCAGGGCCTTTTCCAGATCCTTTTTCGTGCGGACGATCATGACTTCCTCGGGCTTTTCAGCCTGGAAATCATGCAGCTTTTCGGCTTGGTACAAAGCCCGGGCTAACAGGCTTTTACGGGTTTCTTGGGGCCATCCCTGGATCCAGGCCAGACTGGTGATGTTATCCGACTCTCCCGTGTTGGAGTCGTAGTTCTGCCCGGAAGGGGACTTGGTGACCACCGTAAACATCTGGACGGAGACGTTGCCTTCCCGCAAACGGGGAAAGTCCACGTGCCCGTTGGAAGACCGTTTGAGCAGGTTTTTTTCCCACAAGAGAGCGTCGCAATGCCAATCCATGACGGTCAGGGCGTTGTGCATCATTTGCGCGTCCCGGCTGATCTCATAAGGATCGTGGGACTCCACTTTGTTCATCACCCTTCCCATGGCCCCTGTCCGCCCGGCGTAGACGGCGGCGGAGCAAAGTACAACGGCCAGAGCAAGGACGGAAATTAATGTGATTTTAATAACTTTCAGCAATGGGAGCCCTCCTGATGGATTATGGTAGATGACTTTTCTTTTTGAGAGTATCAAGGCCTGATATTGATGGCGGCGTCCAAACAATGACGAAAACCGGACCGAAGGTCAAGCAAAGAATGAGGGAGTCCAGGGAAATGCGCATCAACCAAAGCCTTTATGGAAATAATTATTTTTCCGCACTGGATTATTTGAGAATCGTTATTATACTATAGATAACGAACCGGTAAGCTGATAATTATGGTGCGTTCAGGTTGTTACATATGCGGCTTTTGTTATGCTTTTCTTATCGGTCGGCCGCTTGCTTATGTTCGGAGGCGCTGGATGGCGGGATCAGGTTGAATTGGCTTTGTAAGGCCATGCCGGTCAGCGCATCCCGGACAAATGCCTGAACCCCGGAAAGGAGGCTGCCATGATCGATAGCCAACGTTTATGCAGCAAGATCCGGGAGGTCTCTCCCGGCATCGGTGAGTGCGGGCGTGACTTAGAGGTCCATTGGGACGGCAACAGCAGTCACTGGGCTGTTGACCTGAAAAGCGGTTCCCGCGAACTGAGGCATTACCTGCCCTCGGAGGATGCGGAGCAATGCGTACTCGGGGAGAAATGCCTGAGCTTGGGCCTTGAAATCGCCCAGTTGAAGGACAACGTTCAGCTGATTTAAAATCCTCCGCCGGCGCATCCCGTAATAAGCGCCGGCGGATTGACCGGATTCATATAAACAACGTTCCTGTTGGGTGATTTCCCCGGCGCGGAAAATTTTGCGCCGGGAAATGGAACCATGGCCTAAGCTGTGGGCCTTAAGCAGGTGAAAAGGGGTTGCGGCCGCGTCCGCAGCCCCTTTTATTTACGTTCGTGTAAATTAATCGGATGACAGCGCCTTGTAAGCGGGGTATGCTTGTGATAGAATGATTGCTCGGTTTTTTATGAACCCAACCAATATATTACCAGGAGAGAATATGGAAAAACCAACGCCATTCAAGCCAGGGTGTTTGCCGGCGTTAATCGGCAGCCTGCCTGTGAAGGACCACGAAGAGGCGGTGGATCTGGTGGCGGGGCACACCCCGGACGTCCCCATTTGGATACAACTTCCCATGTATCGCCAGGAAGGCATGCTGAACCAGTTTGTGCCGGGCGTTCCCGGTCTGGTGGACACGGGCGAAAAGGTGTACGTGGATACCAGCAGCCAGGAGTTCGAAGAGGGGCTCATGGCTTTTTACGAAGAATACCTGGCCGTGACGGAAGCGGGCCTGCCTTTGGAGGAATCCCGCTTCGCCATGAAGCCGGAGCACGCCCCCGGCTTTTTCGCTTTGAAAAACCGCCTTGAGACCGCCTGGCCCCAGGATTTTGCAGCGATTAAAGGCCAGGTGACCGGCCCCTTTACGTTGGCGACCACCCTGATGGATCAGGACGGCCGGGCCGCTTTGTACGACGACCGGCTGCGGGACGTGGTGGTGAAGATTCTGGCGCTCAAGGCCCGGTGGCAGGCCAGGGTGCTGGGCGCTTTCGGCAAGCAGGTATTGATATTCCTGGACGAGCCGGCTCTCGCCGGATTCGGCTCCTCGGCCTTTTTAAGCGTGACCAAAGAAGACATCGCCGCTCTTTTTGAAGAGATCATGGAAGCCATCCATCAGGAAGGCGCTTTGGCGGGCGTGCACATTTGCGCCAATTCGGACTGGTCTCTTGTCCTGGACTCTCCAGCCGACATTGTGAGCTTCGACCAGTATGAAGTTTTTGAACAGTTCGTCATGTATAAAAAGGATTTAAAGGCTTTTTTTGACGCCGGCAAGATCGTCGCCTGGGGAATCGTCCCCACCATTGACAAGGACCTTGTCATGGGCGAGTTCGCCGAGTCCCTGGAGGCCAGATGGCAAACTGACATGAAACAGGTGGAGGCCCTGGGAATTGACCGGGCGACCCTGCTTTCCCAATCCCTCATAACCCCGTCCTGCGGCACGGGTTCTCTGGACCCGGAGGCTTCCCTCCGCGTGTTGGAACTCACCCAGGAAGTTTCCAACATGATTCGTTACAAGGAGCAACTTTAATGACAGCAGCAGCCAAATTTACCGGCGACACCAAATATGTTCTGGATGAAGAACTTGCAAAAATAGTCAACATCTCCATGGCGCTTGAAATGCCCCTGCTTTTAAAAGGCGAGCCCGGAACCGGCAAGACCATGCTGGCCCACGCCATTGCAAACGCTCTGAAAATGCCGCTCCTGGTGCTGAACGTCAAGTCCAGCATGAAACTGGTCGAGTGCCTGTACCAGTACGACACCCTGACCCGTCTGAACGACAGCCGCTTCGGCGACTCCAGCAGGGATGTATCCAACATCGAGGAATACATCAAGATGGGCAAGATCGGCCAGGCTTTCACGGCGGATGAACGCACCATCCTTTTGATCGACGAGATCGATAAGGCCGACACGGACTTCCAGGACGACATGCTGGACGTTTTGGACCAGATGGAATTCGACATCATTGAAATCGACAAGACCATCCCGGCGAAAAACAGGCCGGTCATGATCATTACCTCCAATGCCAAAAAGGACCTTTCCGATCCTTTCCTGGGCCGCTGCAACTTCCATCACATCGCCTTTCCCGACCCTAAAATGATGCGGAAAATCATCAAGGTGCATTTCCCGGAGTTGAGCGACAGCCTCATGGAAATGGCCGTGGACACCTTTTATCGCCTGAGAGAGCTGGACGGCATTGAAAAGAAGCCGGCCACCCGCGAACTCATCAACTGGGTGCGGGCTTTGCAAGCGGACCCGGATTTTGAGCCCAAGAAAAAAATGAGCGATGTGCCTTACCTGGGCGTACTGTTCAAGAAAAGCGGCGACTACGCCCGGGCCGTGAACGCCTCCAACCGGCGCAGGATGTATTAAAATATGTTCGTTCCTTTTTTCTATATATTAAGAGAGGCGGGGGTTCCGGTCAGCCCCACGGCTTTCCTGACTCTCCAGAAGGCCCTGCGCATGGGCCTCATCACCTCCATCGACGATTTCTACACCTCGGCCCGGGCCATTCTGGTGAAAAGCGAGCGGTATTTTGACGTGTTCGACCAGGCTTTCGCCCATCATTTTGAAGGGGCGGAAATGCCGGAAAACGCCGGCGTGGAAATCGACGACTTCCTTCGAAACCTGCTGGAAGACTGGCTGAGCGATCCTGAAACCGTGGCCGAAGCCTTAGGCATCAGCGAGGAGGAGGCCGCCAGGCTCTCCCCGGAAGAACTGCTGGAATACTTCAAGGAGCGCCTCAAAGACCAGGACGGCCGCCACGACGGCGGCAACAAGTGGATCGGCACGGGCGGAACCAGCCCCGTGGGCCACTCGGGCGTCCATCCCGGCGGCATGCGCGTTGGCGGGGTGTCCCGCAACAAGTCCGCGGTCAAGGTGGCCATGGAGCGGCGGTACAGGGACTACAGCCACCAGGGCCCCTTGCGCGAGGCCCTCATGGGCGAGGCCCTGAAGCGCCTGCGTCACATGATCCCCGTAGGCCCCAAGGATCAGGTCAACGTGGATGAAACCATCTACCAGACCACCCGCAACGGCGGGGAAATCGATATTATATTCGAGCGCAGCATCAAGGACCGCCTTAAGGTCATCCTCATGATAGACAATGGGGGCTGGTCCATGGACCCCTACATTCCCGTGGTTCAGACCCTGTTTGATTACGCCCGGGCCCAATTCAAGGACATCAAGACCTATTTCTTCCACAACACCATTTACAGTGCGGTGTGGGAGGACCCCACCAGGCGCTTGAAGCCCGTGAGGGTGCGGGATTTCACCCGTTTTGATCCGGACACCCGGCTTATTATTATTGGGGACGCCAGCATGGCGCCCTACGAATTGATGGCCGCGGATGGCTCCTTGTACGTGGACGAACGCAGCGGCCTGGCCTCGGTGGAGCAATTGAGATTTTTGGCGGAAACATTTAAGCATAATTGCTGGTTTAATCCGGTGCCCAGCCGCATGTGGCGATATACACAGACGATACATAATATTTCCAATATCTTTCCGATGTTTGAACTGACCTTGGACGGTTTGGATGAGGCTGTGACGCACCTGATGCAAAAGCACTGATTTTTCAGGTAATCGGCTTTTCGGGTTGACTACAATCGACTTTCATGCAATTTAACTAATATCAGAACTCGAACTGTTTTCTCCGTCAATCTGAGAATAGGAGCGTTTGTGTATGGACGCAATGGAGATGGTCAGCCATATTCCCATGTTTCGCAGCCTGACCCCCGAGGACAGGGCGGAACTGGCCTCCCTGTTACGGATTCAAAAAGTCAAGGCCGGCGAGGTTTTGTTTCGCAAAGGAAGCGAAGGCACCACACTCTATTTGATTCAGAGCGGCGCCGTGAAAATCGTCCTGCCTTCCAGGCTGGGAGACGAAATGATCGTCACCATTTTCTCCGAAGGGGATTTCTTTGGAGAAATGGCGCTTTTGGATAATATGCCCCGGTCGGCCGACGCCATCGCCGTGGATCCCACGGTGCTGCTGCTTTTGAATCGGAGCGACTTTCTGCATTTTCTGCGGAAAAGCGACGGCGCCATCGAGGCTATTCTGTCCAGCCTGTCCATTCGCCTCAGGAGAACGGACGATCTTTTGGAAGACACCAGCTTCCTGAACATTCCGGCGCGGTTCGCCAAAAAGCTCCTGGAACTGGGAGATACGTTCGGCCGCCGCGACGGCGAAACCCTGAACATCAGCCTGCGTCTGACTCAAAAGGACCTGGCCGATATGGTGGGCGCCACTCGGGAAAGCATCAACAAGGAACTTCGGGTACTGCGGGAGAAAGGGATTGTCTCCATTTCCGGAAGCTCCCTGACGATCAAGGATATCAGCCGCTTAAAACGCCGGGTGCGTTAACCGGCCGCGCATAAAAATGCAAAGGGCGAAGCCGCAGGCCCAATTCGGGCGGCCGGTTTTCGCCCTTTTTTTTCCTAAAAATTCAACTCCACACCGGTATGAAGCGTAAAATCCGCGGCGGACCTGGAAAGATCTTCGGACATGGCCAGGTACGCGCCCCAGCCGGACTTCCACTGATACCTGCCTCCAAAAGTTATCTCTCCGTAATCCCTGTCCAGAACGACGACCTGTGCGCCGTCATAAGGGCTTTGCCAATACACGCTTTGCACGAATCCGGAGAAGCCCGGCGTGAATTGATAGGCCAAACCCAAAGCGGCGAAGCATGTGTCGGAAAAATCAATCTCCACGTCCTCCAGGAAATCCGGCCTGGCCAACCAGGTATATCCCCCGGCCAGGGACAAGGTGACCTTTTCGTGAGGCTTGAAGTCGGCCAGGGCAGTCAACTGGGCGTCCGTTCCTCCGGTTCCCATGACCTTGTCCGGGTCCCCCGTAGGCAGTTTAACCACGCCTTTGACGCTGGCCGTCATCCACGAGTTGGCGTACACCCTTTTTTTTACGCCCAAACGGAGGTCGGCAATGCCGGACCCCACGCCCGGATCGCCGAACCACAACTTGCCGTTGGAGGCTATCTGATACCCGAACTGATCGTCCGGCCGCATGGATCGTCCGGAGTTTCCCACGCCCAGGGCGTCGTGGTAGCTTTCCAAAAAAGAATCCAGCACACCGGAATTATAGGAAAGGAAACCCACATCCAAGGAAAGCTCCGAATTCCGGAAAAAACCCGCCGAAAAGCCCGTGGTCAATTGCAGGCACTCCATGTCCGCCAATACAACGTGATTGGGAGAGGTCATCAAGGCGAATTCGTTGGTGTAGCCAAGGTCGGCCCTGGCCTTAAACGTCTTTAATTGCAGCGGTTCAGCCGGCTCCAAAGATGGACCCAGGTAAAAACGATTGACGCCTGATTGATTGCCTCCGGGAATGGAAAAAGCCTCCGCCTGCCCAAGGCCAAAGGCCAGAAGCGCCATCATTGAAACAATGAGTTTTTTCATAAGAAGTCCTGAATCCACGGGTTTTCGTTCGATAGGGGAAAAATTTTTCCAAAAATCGTATAACAGAATCGAGAAAAAACCAAGAGCCGCGCATCTGCTTTAACCATAATCAAGCGAAAACTCTTTACAAGTGCTTGAGATTGTCATATAAAAACCCACTTCCCTTATGGTTGTGATTTTTTTCACCCAAAAATTTCACCACACCTCAGGGGGACAGGGGACAAGTTTATTCAAACGTAATTTTCGTATGACATCAATATTGTAATCGCTGGGCATCGCGGAGGATATGCATGGGAAAGAACAGTCTTATCAAGTCCACAGAAGATAAAAACACTGAGGCGGAAGAGAAAACCGCCGCCAAGCCTGCCAAGAAAGCGCGCGGCAAAAAGGCCGCCTCCAAAAAGAAGGAGCCGGCCGCTAAAAAAACCACGGCAAAAAAGGCTGCTCCTAAAAAGGCTGCTCCCAAGAAAGATGTGAAAACCAAGACCGCGAAAAAGGAAGATACAGCCAAGGACGCAGCCGCGGAAAAGAAAGCCGCTGAGGAAAAAGCCGCCAAGGAAGCGGCTGAAAAGAAGGCCGCCGAGGAAAAGGCCGCTGCGGAAAAGAAAGCTGCGGAAGAAAAAGCCGCCGCGGAAAAGAAGGCTGCCGAAGAAAAGGCCGCCAAGGAAGCTGCTGAAAAGAAGGCTGCGGAAGAAAAGGCCGCCGCCGAAAAGAA
>NZ_FQZU01000001.1:161652-504904 GCF_900142135.1 Desulfatibacillum alkenivorans DSM 16219
GCCGCCGCGGAAAAGAACGCCGCCGAGGAAAAGGCCGCCAAGGAAGCCGCTGAAAAGGCGGAAGCTGAAAGAAAGGCTGCTGAAGAAGCCGCTCAGGCCCAGTATCCTCCCTTTGAGGAAGCCGGAGCGGAAACAGCGGCTGCAGCAGGCGTTTTGGGCAAAGTTCAGAACAGCGCTTTGGCCGCCTACGGCTCTGTGCTTGAAGGATTGGATACCGTCAAGCGGGTGGTCAAATCCCAGCCTGACTTGCCCAAATATCCTGAAGTCCGCATGAGCCTGGTTATTCTGGCCGTGCTCATGGCCTGTGTGGTTTTCGCCTCTTTCCTGAACGCAGGCCATTATCAGTTTGAGCAAAAAGCCCGCGGCGTCATCCTCAAGAAAGGCCGCTTCGCCCCCGCCGGCATGAAAGCTCTGGTCTTCATGCCCGGAATGGTCATGCCTGCAGACGCCAAAGAAGACTACAAAGCTGCGGAAGCAGCCGCGATTACGCGGGATTTTTTCCTGAACAGCTATGAAGAAAGCATGGCGGCTCCCGAGCCGGACGCTGCAGCAGCCAGGGCCGCTTTGGTCGCAGCGGTTCCTTTCTCCTTCACCACGGAAAATCGCAAAATGATCTGGGGCCTGATCAACGCCCTGGATTACAATGTCCTTATGACAGAAGCCGAAGCCGCTATTAATGACGAGGTGGCCGGGCAATTGAAGGTTGCTGAGGAAAAGCTGAATAAGGCCGCCGCCCTGGCCGCTACGGAAGAAGAAGCGGCGGAAGCTGAGGCCCTGCTGGAGCGCGTGGAAGCCATGCAGAAAGCCATGGTGGCGCCGGAAGCCATGGTGGCGCCGAAAGCATAACAGGAGCGGCGTTCGTCCGCCCCTGCAAATTATACAATTCAAAACCCGGGCTTAACGGCCCGGGTTTTTTTATCCCATGGCCGTCCTGCTTGCCGCCCCTCAATGTACGCTTTTTTAGGGTGGCCCGGGCAAGGCCGTTTTTTGCCTGGGCGCGAAGCGCAGTAGGCGCGGCCTGAGTAGATGAAAGAAATCAAAAAGGCTCGGCGGGCGGGTCGCCTGACTTGAAGCCGATTGTATTGTAGTTGCGCGGTCTCCGCGCCCTTAGTTGCCAGGTTCCTTCGCTGTTGCTGCTTTGCCGAGGCTGCCCATCTATTTTGCGGCGCGCCCTTCCGCGGCGGCAGGCCGCGGGGAGGCTCTCCTTACGCGTTGCATCCTTGCCAGTTTATTCTCCGTATGGTATATAAAAAAGTGCATGTTAAAGCTCTTAAAATACTGCAGGCCTTGCGGGCTTTAACTTGCGCTTACCGTTTGTTTCCCGCCAAAAAATTATCTGATCGGAGGGGGTGCGATAATGATCCTTTGTAAAAAGGGGGCGCTGGCCCTTTTGTTCTGCTTGTGTCTGACCGGTTTCGCCGGCGCGGACGCCATCTATGACAATTTTGGAGAGGGCGACGCCTTTGTTCCGGACGCCGGACTGGGGATAGGCTATGTCTACGGCCCCTTCGGGTTTACCATGGAGCTGGAAAGGTGCATTCCCATCACCGTGACGGCTACGGGCACGGATCATTACCTGGATTACGCGGCTTTGCCGGTGGTCCGGTACAAGACGATCCAGGACCTGGAGTTAAGCATCCGGGAGGACGCCGGCGGCGTTCCCGGGGATCTGGTGGAGTCCCAGTATTTTCTGGCGGTGCAGTCCGAGGCGGCCGTGTACACGGTTCCTTTTTCCGGGGTTTCCATTTTGGAGGAGGGCAAAACCTATTGGGCGCACCTTTCCTATGTGGATCCGGACAGCCGCTTCAACTGGCTGGAGACGGCCAATGTCATCACCGGGACGGTGGCCTCGCGGATTCAAAAGGATCATGCCTGGAGCACGGATGTGCAGGAGTACGCCGCGCTGCGCCTGACAACCACTCCGCTGGATCCCGCGGGGGATGCGCTCAAGGACTTGTCCGAGGGCGGCGACCTCCACGTGTTCGGCCGGGAGTATCAGGACAAGGTGTCGGCCGGGGAGGGCGTGTTCACCGGAGACGTGAACGGCGACAATGTTCCCGACCTGATTCTAACCTCCTGCTACGGGGCTGGCCCGGACAATGTGCGTGAAGGCGCGGGCGAAGTCTATGTGTATTTCGGCTCCACCGGCCTGGGGGGAATCCGGGACATCCTGGGCGAAGAAGGCCCTGAGCCGGACCTGACCATCTTCGGCGCTTCCGCGAACGACGCTCTGGGCATGGGCCGGGCCGTAGCTGTGGGGGATGTGAACGGAGACCATATTCAGGACCTGGTTTTAGGCGCCTGGCAGGCGGACGGACCTTTGGGAAACCGGTGCAGCGGAGGCGAGGTTTACGTCATATTCGGGTCCAGCGCGCTCAGCGGAACTTTGGACCTGGATGACGGCGGCGCGGACCTGATCGTCTACGGCGCCGGCTGCGGCGACAACCTGGGACGGGACGGCGCCATCCGTCTCGGAGACTTGAACAACGACCGGATCGCCGACCTGATCCTGGCAGCCCCCGGCGCTGACGGCCCCTCCGGCGCCCGGGATGACTGCGGTGAGATTTATTTCATCCAGGGCGGCGCTGCTTTGTCCGGCACAGTGGACCTGGCTCAGGGCCGATGGGCGGGAATCGTCTACGGCGCCTCCATGAACGATCAATTGGGAGCGGACGGAAGCCTTGTTTTGGGAGACTGGAACGGGGACGGAATTTTGGATCTCGCAGCAGGCTCGCCTTATGCGGACGGGCCTTCCGATTCCCGCAGCGGCTGCGGCGAGGCCTATATCCTGGCCGGGGCGGATCAGGCCTTTCCGTCCTTTGATTTAAAATTCACGGCGCCGGCCCTGCGGGTGTACGGCGGAGATTACGGCGACGCTTTGACCCGGTATCAGGCCCTTGCTTCGGGCGATGTGAACGGAGACGGCGTGGACGATCTGGTTTTGGGCGCGCCCTATGCGGACGGAACGTACAACAATCGCTCCAATTGCGGCGAAGTGCACGTGATCTACGGCGCGGACGGCCTTTCCGGAAATCGCGACCTGGATCTGAACGAATCGGACGTTGCGATCCTGGGCGCGGACAGGGGGGATTATCTGGGCAAGTATCAGGGCGTGGCCGTGGGCGACCTCAACGGCGACGGCCTGGACGACATCGCCATGGCTTCGACCTACGCCGGCGGCCCCAATAACTCCCGCCGGTCCTGCGGGGAGGCGGCCGTGGTGTTCGGCTCGGCTTCGCTGCCGACCCTGGTGGATCTGGACGCGGAGGAGCAGGATCTGCTGGTTTACGGCGCCACCTATGGCGACCGCCTGGGCAATGACGGCGGCCTGCTGGCGGCGGACCTGAACGGCGACGGGGTCAAGGACCTTGTCCTGGCTTCCGCCCTGGCCGACGGCCCGGGGGAAAGCCGCAGCAATTGCGGCGAAGCCTACATCATCCATGGCGGGGCCGCTCTTTCCGGAACCCTGGACATTTTTTCGGGCGGCCAGGACGTGCTCATCTACGGTCCGGGATACAATGATCGCATGACCGACGGCGGCGCCCTGACCGCCGGCGACTTCAACGCCAACGGAGTTCCCGACGCCGTGCTGGGCGCCTTTCGCGCGGACGGCCCTGACAACGCCCGCACCTGCTCGGGCGAGGTCTTCGGGATTTCCGGCGGCAGGCCTCCCGCCTCCGCCCAAACAAGGCAGACTGACCATGCAGGCGACCCCCTGCCCGAGGACTACGGAACGGCCAGAGTCATTATTGACTATGGAACCGGCGACGCCGCCAGCATGACCCGGGCGACCCTCATCCGCAGCAAAAACAACGTGGACCTGGGCGAAGAAACCAAAACGGCCAACGTCCAATGGATTTTGGAAACGGATCGGGAGAATTTTGCCGCAACCCTGGTCTTCCACTACCTGGACGCGGAGGTTCAAGGCCTGGACGAAAGCAAACTCCAGGTCTTCGCCGCCCCGGAGCAGGGCGGGGAATACACTCCCCTGGAGTCGGTTTTGGATCAGGCGAAAAATCTGCTGACCGTGCAGGGGGTGGCCGAATTCGGGCCCTTCGCCATCGCCGAAGGCGAGCCCGCCGCAGATGATGAGGAATGCTTTATCAAGGCCTTGCGTTAAGCAAAAAGACGGCTTGCGTTATGGCAGCCCAGGCTGCAGGTTTGTAAGGAGGCTTGGGCCTGTGGTACAATCCGGAAATTGGTTGAACAACCAGGATCCTGAAACAACCCGCTGAGTCTTGCGGGCTGCTGCAAGGCGGCGCCGCAGCCGGTTTGCAGCCCAAAGGCCGTCAAAAGAAAAGGAGACATCCATGAAAATGAAAGGCGCTTGCGTCCTCTGTGTATTGATGATTTTTTTGGGAATCGGGTTTAACGCCGCGGCCGGGGAAGGCGATCCCATAAGCGTGGTGGTGGTCAACTCCTATCATTGGGGCTATCCTTGGAGCGACGGCATCGTCCAAGGGATTGAAGATGTTATGATCGGGTACAATATAGACCTGACCCATCTTCAAATGGACACAAAGCGAAACGCCGGTGAACAATTCAAGAAAGAGGCCGCAAAAAAGGTGCAGGCCTGGATCCAGGCGAATAAGCCTGAACTGATCATCGCCGTGGACGACAACGCCTCCAAATACGTCATCGCTCCCTATTATAAGAACTCGTACTCCCCGGTGGTTTTTTGCGGGGTTAATTGGGACGCCTCGGAATACGGATTCCCCTGCCGAAACGTCACGGGCATGGTGGAAATCACGCCTGTCACCAAAATTCTCGCCCAGCTAAAGCCCCATGCCAAAGGGTCGACCATCGGCTTTCTGGGGCCGGATACCCTCTCTTCCCGCAAAGAGGCGGAAAATATCGAAAAATATTTGAACCTGAAACTGGTGAAATATTTCTCCAAAGACGCTTCGGACTGGAAAAAAGGCTTCGCCCAACTGCAGGATAAGGCGGACATGCTGTTGCTGGACAGCGACGGCGGCTTGTACGCTGAAAAGGCCGCGGAACTTCGCTCTTTCGCCCTGGCCAATACAAAAATACCCGCAGGAACCGCCTTTGATTTCATGGCCCCGTACGCCCTTATAGCCTATTGCAAGTCCCCTGAAGAGCAGGGAAGGTGGGCCGCCCAAACCGCGGTGAAAATTCTTAAAGGAGCCTCTCCAAGCAGCATTCCCATAGCCCAAAATCAGGAAGCGGATTTGATCATCAACATGCCCATTGCCAAGAAGTTGGGAGTCACGTTCCCCTATGATCTGCTGAGTACTGCAGAGAAGATTATCGAATAGGCTAGGCGAGAGAGAAGCAGGGGGGGCGAAACCGATTGCCTGTAGTTGCGCCCCCCTGTGGGCGCCTGTTTTTCCGTGGGCGCCCCAGGCAAGGCCGTTTTTTTGCCTGGGCGCGGCAGCGCAGCAGGCGCGGCCTGGGAAGAACGTGGGAATTAGGCGCGCCCGGCGGGCGTAGAAGGATGTTTAAATTTGTATTTTTGGGGTTTGAAAATCCGTATGTGGTATATCAAATTGATCTATTTTCAGATGCTTATGTATGTATTCCCACGCACAGCATGGGAACTAGAACATTCAACCTTTGCGGTTTGTAAGGCAATGTAGCTTCAGGGCTTGCCCTGCGTTTATTCGTGCGCCTCTTGTCTGATTCCCCGGCTGCAATTCCCGGTTCGCGGGGAGCAATTCGGAGCAGCTATGTTCTTGCCGCCGCCTTTTCCTGGGCGTCCAGGATGATTTCCACGGCCATTTGAGCGACCTCGCCGGCCAGGGTGGAGCAGCGTTCCAGCATGCCCGCTTCCATGCCGGCCTTCATGTCTTCGGGATCATAGAGGTTGAAGAACCGGCCGAAAAACGAGGTCTGGAGGTCATGGCAGCGGCAGGTTCCGTATTTTTCCGTAAACCGGGTATGGAGCTTTTTTGCGAGAATATTCGCAGGAACCAGTTTGGTGATGTCGTCGAAATTTTCCTTGTCCCGGCCGAAAAAATATCCGATGGCAAGCACCCCCCCGGACAAAGCGCCGCAATGGCCGTCGCCGGTGAGTCCCACGCCGTCGGCCAGGCCTGTGGCGGCCTTGAAGATAGCCGTGTCCTCCACGCCCAGGGCGTCAAAGATTCCGGCCAGGGAGCATTGGGAGCACCCGCCGCTTTTCTTTTCGTAGCTTTTCGCCAGGGAAAAGGCTTTATCCGCAACTTCCTGCTTGTTCATGGTCATGGGTAGGCTCCTGCATTTTGTTCGGGAAGATTATTTGCAATGATTATTTTATCCGATTGATCTGGGTTTCAATAGTAGCACGTATTTATACATTCGGCAAACTGTAAAGGGGCGACCATAGCCGTTCCCGCGACCCTATCAAAAAGGAATCCCCCGGCAAAAGCCCGGCCCGGCTTATTTCCCCTTGTAAACCGGCTGGCGCCTCTCTATCCGGGCCATCACTCCTTCGGCGAAATCTTCCGAGCTCCACAATTTATTCAAACCTTCATTTTCAAGGTCCAAAGCCCTGGAGACGGCCTCGATGTATGGCTTGTGAAGGATGCGCTTCATTTCCCGGATGGCCAGGCCCGCGCCGCCCGGAGGGAACAGCATTTTGGCCTGCTCCCTGGCGTAATCCAGGAGTTCATCATGGGGCAGCACGGCGTTGGCCAGGCCTAGCTCGAGGCAGTCGGCGGCGGTCAGTTTTTTCGAAAAATAGAGAATTTCCTT
Organism: Desulfatibacillum alkenivorans DSM 16219; assembly: GCF_900142135.1. GTDB lineage: Bacteria > Desulfobacterota > Desulfobacteria > Desulfobacterales > Desulfatibacillaceae > Desulfatibacillum > Desulfatibacillum alkenivorans. The sequence goes on from NZ_FQZU01000001.1 coordinate 168,349, forward strand.
GGCTTTTTGGAAGCCCAGCAGCCGGGGCAGAAAAAAGGTGGAAGCCAGTTCGGGAACCACGCCCAGTTTTGAAAAAGGCATCTGGGCCCAGGCGTGTTCGGACATGTAGACCAGGTCGCAGCCGGCGATGGTCATGGTATAGGCGCCGCCCATGGCCAAGCCGTTCACGGCCGCAATAATGGGTTTGCAGCAGTCGAACATTCTCACCGTAAATCTTTTTTGGGCGATATCCGTCAGGTCGATTTGCTGCAAAATCTCTTCGGGCAGCCCTTCCAGGACGTCGGTGGAAAAGTATCCGCCGCTGCTGTACGCCTCTTTGGTGGGATCGTTGGAGTTAGGGTCCTTGGCGCCGGTTATGATCATCACGCCGGCGTCCGGGTCTTTGTCAAAATGCTCCATGGCCCAATAGAGCTCCAGAAAGGAATAGGCGCTCAAGGCGTTTTTTCTTTTGGGAGTGTTTAAGGTCAGGGTGACGATGCCGTCATCGCCTTTGTCATAAAGGATGTCCTTGAAATCTTCCGTTTGCATGACGCAACTCCAATTCCGGCTTAAAATAGGTCCGCCTATGGGTGTTTTGCATTCCTCGAACGCTGGAAGCGCGCCCTTTGTCGTCCGGCAAAGCCGGAAAACCGTTTTTCAGGCCTTGCGTTGATTGCAGGACGCAGCATTCGGGCGCAACAGTTTGCGAAATTTGGGGGGATGCCCATTATCTTGGTCGGTTTTTTCGCAAAAGACAAGCTCAATATGAAAACAATGCAAATACGAGACGCTGGTCCGGCTTTGAAAATTGAGTCGCAAATGCAGCGGCAGGCTCCCCGCGCCTGCCGGATGACGTGCACGGCGCGTTCAGGCTAGGGCATGCTCCACCCCTGCATGTCAAATGCAACCTTTATTCTCCATAAGGCGATGCAGCGCCAGGGCTTGCCCTGCTTTTTTTCCGCCGATCATTATGGTTGGTCGGTTTTCGCCTGCGGCGCCCATTTTTCCGGGCCAGCCGCGGCACACAATGCCGGGGGCCGGCCTAACCGGATTTAAGGCAAAGGTTCTCTGCTGCCGTCTTTGATCAACAGCAGGGCGCCGAAAGCCACCACGGCCATGCCCGCCATATATAGGCCGGGGCTGTAGGCCTTGCCGGAAACATCGATGAGCCAGGTGCAGACCATGGGAGTGGTTCCGCCCACCACGCCCAGCCCCAGATTGTAGGCCACGGAATACCCGGACAACCGGTCCCTGGCGGGAAACAACTCCACGAACATGGCCGGGGCGGAGCCCAAAGGCGCAGCTATCAGGACGGCCAGGATCAATTGCCCGATAATGGCGCCGCTTATGCCGGCCGTTTCCAGCCAGACATATAAGGGCCAGGAGACCATGGCGGCGCCCAGCATGGCGGCGGCGATGAATTTGGTCCTGCGCATGAGCCTGTCGCCGATCATGCCGGAAAAGGGGATGAGAAGGAGCAGCACAGCCGTGCCCGCCGTGTTGATAATCAAGGCGGCGTCCAGTTTCAGCCCTGCATAGCGATGGAGCCACTCCGGCAGATAAACCAGAGGAATGTAAAAAAGAACCCCATAGGCGGAGGCGAAGATCAGGGCCTTGATCGTCTGGCTTCTGTTGGTCGTGAAAACTTCGAGCAACGGAGAGGTGGCTTCCCTGTTGTCATGGTGCTGCACAAAATGCTCGGACTGGGGCAGATTGCGCCTCATGGTTATGGATGCCGCGCCCAATACGCCGCCCAGGAGAAAAGGCGTTCTCCAGGCCCAATCCATAATGGTTGCGTGGGAGAAAAACGATGTGACCACGGCGGCGGCGCCCGCCCCTAACAGCATTCCGAAGAGGCTGCCTGTGTTGGCCCAACTGCCGGAAAGCCCGCGCTTTTCAGGCGGGGCGGTTTCCACCAGGTAGGTTACGGAACTGCTGAATTCCCCGCCCACGGACAACCCCTGGACCATCCGGGTGATCACCAAAAGCACAGGCGCCCATATTCCCACAGCGTCAAAAGTGGGCAGGCATCCCAGGAGAAAGGTGGGAAAGACCATCATGGTGATGGAAACCATCATGGTTTTGCTGCGCCCCAGGGTATCCCCCATCCAGCCGAAAACAAAGGACCCGATGGGCCGCATGACAAAGCCCGCGGCGAAAACCCCATAGGTTGCAATCAGGGACGCGACTTCACTTTCATTGGGAAAGAACAGCTTGGACAGGATGCCCGCCATGTATCCGTATAAAGCGAAGTCGTACCACTCGATGACGTTTCCGATAAAGCCGGCCAACAGCGTCGTATACCGCTTGCTTATAGACATAAACCTCCATGATTTGGATTCAGCATGCAAAGACCGTCGCATGGCGTCGTAGTTTGGATGAAAAATCGTAAAAATTTTCATATTCCATTCAAAAAAACATACCATGGAATGCGGATCACATCAAACTCGGGGTAAGAGTTATGTCCTGATTGATTTATACGTCATAAAAACACCTTTGTTATTTCGGAAGGTGGAGAGGGAACCTTCGGAGTTTCTTTACCGTTTTTTCGGCCGTTACAAAAGGGATCTCTTTTCCGTAGGTATGGGGCCGGGATATACCCGTCTGAAATATAAAAAGGGGGCGTTATAGAGGATGTTTTGAGGACCTTTGGCTTGTATCCATACTCAGGCATTCACTTTCTAATTTATCCCTCAAATGACGCGCTCCCGCACTCGAAAGCATGCTTTATTATGGCAGGGGGGCGGGGGGGTACACCATGGGATAGGCCCCCGGTTGTTAATATGAGTAGGTACTTAGGGCACACACTTGTTTAGGAACAGCCATTGTTAGGTGGTATTTGGCTTCTTAAAAATGACTCGTAGGTTCTTGCCTTGTCAAGTTGAGAAGATGTCATTAATGCCTCAGTCTTATTAAGAATTAATGAAGATTCTTCCAATCTATGTTCTGAAGCAATGCTCGCCCATGCATGGGCATTGATATAGTCGGCAGGCGTACCTTTGCCTAAAAAATACATTACCCCTAATTTTATCTGAGCATCAACATTGCCATTCAATGCAGCCTTTTTAAACCACATAAACGATTTACAGATATCTCTTGGAACCCCAATCCCTTTTAGAAAGCGAAATCCGAGATTAAATTGTTGTTCAGCATCTCCATTTTCAGCTTTTTCCATTTCACTATTTAAAATGTCACTTTGCCTCTTCTCTCTGTTCTTTGCTACTTGATCGGCTAATTCCCATGCTTTTGAATTGGACTTTATGGCTAAGCCAACAATCATTCCAATCCAAGCCAAATAATAGACAAAAAGCAGTTCATCTAAGGCAGATCCAGGCGGTATATAGTAGGCGTCAAAAAACCCCCTTGAATTGCCAACCCATATTCCCAAAACAATCCATATTAACACAGGAAAAATTTTCATAGGAATATAAACAATGAGATTACCAAAGACAGCATTTATTCTGTAGGAAGGCAAATGAATAGCAAGAATATCTTGAAAATAATAAATGATGATACATATAGGGTAAAAAGCCAAGCCGCACAAAATATGAATTATTAACATGGCTCTATCCTTTCAGGGCAGTGCCAAGCACTTATGGTAAATCTGTTTTACTTCTAATCCCCGAAAAATAGTTCATTTAAAACTGCAATAATGGGGCTCATGCAAAGCAAAGTACCTGCTAACCCCCTGTTTGAAAGCCAATGAATAAGGACGTCAACCCCGTCCCAAGTTGTATCAATGGTAGCGGTCCATGGCAGTACATCAACCACTAAGGTTTTTCCCCAAACACCAAATTTTAGCCAGTGAAAGCCCATTTTTACGAATAAATAAAGTGAAGCCATGAACATCGTTAAAGCAACAAGAGAACATATGCCATAAGCAATGCTGCGTCCTAAATTGGCAATGAAAATACCTGTCCTCCCAAAGGGGTATTTATTCCTATCTATCTTTGGCATTGTGGGTCTTGGAGTAGAAAACTGACTGCCTCGGTCCTCATCCATAACTCTCACCTAAGATTAAGCCTTTTCGGGGTCCTGTTTTGCTTCCAGGCCGATTTTTATAAGCCTTCTCATTGCCTCGGATCTTGTGTTTATACGGTTCTCAAAGCGGTAGTCGTCAATCCGCTTGAGAAGGTCTTCATCAAGTGTCAGTAAAATGCGCGGTTTGTTTGTCGCCATGGTTTTTGATACTCCTTTAAAGATCGGTTTTCAAGGAAAAAACATGCCGAATACAATCAATCAAACCGAGGCTCCGGGCTTACTGGCGGCTTTGTTTCCGCCTCAAATGGATCGGCGGCGCACTTGTGAGCGGCTGGCGTGTTTGGATGCGGCCGAAGCCGATTGGTTCGCGGCCTGACGCCAATTTGCGGTCATTCGGGAAATTTGCCTGTTCGACTGCCGGGCTTTCAATCAATTTCCGGCCGCTATTCCACAAAGACACTGGGTCCCCGTTTCCGGGAGTGCGCCAGGATGAATTCAAAAACGCAAACCTCCCGCCGCCTACCTTCACGGGGATGACGGAGAGCGGCGGCGCCTCGGAACTTGCTCGCGATTTCCGCCCTTTCACCAACCTCAAAAATCGTCACCCCGGCAAGGGGCGGTCTGCTCTTGAAGACCGTCCCGCAAGCCGGGCCCCTGCGTGCTCCTGGACTTACCCTGGAATATGATTGCTTGTTTGTAGGCTCCTTGGTATGCATTGCGGATTTGGCTTGGAAGGGAGGGTTCTGTCTCCAGAAATAAAAAAGGCCGGTCCGAATGGGACCAGCCTCTTATAATCGTGTGGTGGGCGATACTGGGATTGAACCAGTGACTTCTACCGTGTGAAGGTAGCACTCTCCCGCTGAGTTAATCGCCCCGCGTCTGGTGCTCTGTATAATGGCATATGGTCAGGTCCGTCAAGTCTTTTTTCAGGTTTTACCGCATTTGATGCAGGAAAACCAAGCCTCTTTGCTGAGGGCCTCGTCTGCCGGCCTAATCCTTGTCATCCTCCGGGAGATCATCCTCGTCCAGGGAGTCCTCTTCCCCGGAATAATCCTCCTCGGAATCGTCAAAATCCTCCTCGAAATCCCGATCCTTGTAGTCGTCCTCCGAAAAATCGTCCATGGGATCTTCGTCGCCGGGTTCGGAGGAAAAATCGTCTTCTTCGTCCGGGCTAAGCGGAGGCTCATCCCAGGTTTCCTCGTCCTGCTCCCAATCCTCCCTCTCGTCGGCGGCGTCGGATTCGTGCGGGCCGCTTTCTTCGTCATACTCCTGGTTGGAGTCCCCGGAAAAATCCATGCCTTCCGGATACCGGTCTTCGTCCACGGCGTAATCCTGAGGGCCTTCCTCACCCTCGCCCTTGTCCCCTTGCTCCTGATCCTCCTGATCCGGCTCCGCAAATTCTACGGGCTCTCCGGCGCCCAGGTTGGGCGGCTCCAGCGGGGTGAGGTTGCGGCGGTTCCGAAATTCCGCGAATCCCGCAGCGTCCGGCAGGGCCGGGGAGAGATCGTCGGGATCATAGTCGTCTTCGTCCTTTTGCTTTTTGGACAGGCCAAGCTCTTCCAGCTCCTTGAGCGTGGGCAGTTCGGACAGGTCCTTCAGGTCGAAGACTTCCAGAAATTTCTTGGTGGTGGAGTATATCATGGGCCTGCCGGGCTTGTCCGTATCCCTGCCGAGCACCCGGATCAACTGCTTTTCCAAAAGCATTTTCAGAACGCCGCCCGAATCCACGCCGCGGATGTATTCGATGTCGCTCCGCAAAACCGGCTGGCGATAGGCGATGATGGCCAGGGTCTCCAGGGCAGGCTTGGACAGGCGCACGGGCTGGCTCTGGTGCAGGCGCTTGATCCATTGGGCGTACTCCGGGCGCGTGCGCAGCTGGTATCCTCCGGCCACATGGTGGAGGGCGAAGCCCCCGCCCCGGAGTTCGTACTCCCGGCCCAGGGTTTCCAGGGCGGCCCGTATCATCTTGGCGTCCGCCTCGGGAATGGACTGGCGCAGCCGCTCCATGGAAAGGGGCGTGGACGAGATGAACAAAAGGGATTCTATGATGTATTTTAAGTTATCCATATAGTTTAGGCGTAAAATATACGAATTATCCCGGAATGTAAATGCTGCGCTATCTTGATAATGCTTAATTTGGTCATTTCCAGCAAGGCCAGGAAGGTGACGATCATGTCCATCTTGGTGTAATCTTCGTCAAAGAGCTCCGTAAAGGTGACGGTTTGCTTTTCCTCCAAGATATCGGCGATCTGGTTGATCCGCTCCTTGACGGACACGGTTTCGGCGGTGACGGTGACAAGCTCCTCCTGCTTGACGTTCTCTAATATTTTCGCGAAAGCGTCGATGAGCTCGAACAGCCCCACCATGATGACCTCGTCCTCCCGGTCGTCGAACTCCATGGGCTCCGGGCTGCGGGCGAAAACCGAATCCCCCAGAAGGTGCCGGGTCCCAATGGATTCGGCCGCCTCCTTGAGCTGGAGATATTCGGCCAACGGCCGCACGATTTCCATACGGGGATCTTCGTCGTCGTCTTCATCGTCAAAATGCCGGGGCAGGAGCATGCGGGACTTGATTTGCATCAAGGTGGCGGCCATGAGCAAAAAGTCGCCGGCCAAATCCACGTTCATGGCTTGCATCTGCTCCACATACTCCAAGTATTGATCCGCAATGACCGCTATGGGGATGTCGTAGATGTCCACCTCGTTCTTGCGAATCAGGTGGACCAGAAGGTCCATGGGGCCTTCAAAGACGTCCAGATGAATGTGATAGCGATCCTCTTGCATGAGCCCTCAGGCCTGTTGAATTGCCAAATGGAATTGAAGCGTCAAACACATCCCCCCCACGTTTTTCTTGGGTTGGGAAGTCCGGCTATACGTTTCGCCCCGGCTAATACGGGGTGGACTTTGAACCCAACATCAACCAGCAAAGCGAGGGAACCTCGCAACTGCCGGGCGCAGCAAGCGGCGCCCCTACGGCGAGGGAGCACCGCGACTGCAAGGCGAAAAGGAGGCAGTCGCCCTTAAAACGGACCCCGCATGCATTCCAACGCCGGAGCATGGGAACGAGTTTTTAGGGCAGCCAAAACCTAAATGCTGCCATTACCGTCGCTCTCCGTCATCCCCGTGGAGGAAGGCGGCGGGAGGTTTGCGGCGGTTATGCAATCATCATCACGCCTTTCCGGAAACGGGGAACCAGCGTCTTTTGGAATGCGTTCCGATTCTCAAACGTCAAACGTAGATTTGACCCCATTAGATTTTCACTGCCGCGCGCACTTCCTCCATGGTGGCGCGGGCCACTTCCCGGGCTTTGTCGCTGCCGGTTTTGATGATGTCCCGGACTTCGTCCCTGTTTTTTTCAAAATGGACGCGCTTTTCGTAAATGGGCTCCAACTGAGCTGTCAGGTTGGCGGCCATGAGCTTTTTGCACTGCACGCAGCCGATTTCCGCAGCCCGGCATTCCTTGTTCACCTGCTCCACCATTTCCGGCGGGCTGTAAATCTTGTGGAAGGAATACACGTTGCAGATGTCCGGGTCTCCCGGGTCTTTTTTCCGCATCCTCTGGGGGTCTGTGATCATTACCGAAACCTTTTGCGAAACCACGTCCGGGGGATCCGCCAGGTTGATGGCGTTCTGGTAGCTCTTGCTCATTTTCCGGTTGTCGCTGCCCAGCAGTTTGGGGGTTTCCGTCAGGATCGCCTTGGGCTCCACAAAGACATCGCCGTACATATAGTTAAAACGGCGGACGATTTCGCGAGTCAGCTCCACGTGGGGCACCTGGTCGATGCCCACGGGCACGCCGTGCGCTTTATACATGATGATGTCCGCGGCCTGGAGCACGGGGTATCCCAAAAATCCGAAGGTGGAGAGGTCCTTGTTCTCCATCTGGACAATTTGGTCTTTATACGTGGGGTTTCTTTCCAGCCAGGGTACGGGCGTAATCATGGACAATATCAGAAACAGCTCCGCATGCTCCTTCACCTCGGACTGGACGAAAAAGGTGCTCTTGGCCGGATCCAGGCCTACGGAAAGCCAGTCTATCATCATTTCGGTCCTAAAGGCGGCGGTGTTGCTGGTGTCTTCGTAATTGGTGGTGAGGGCGTGCCAGTCGGCTATAAAAAAAAAGCAGTCGTACTTGTCCTGCATATCTTTCCAGTTGGCCAGGGCGCCGTGAAGGTGGCCCAGGTGCAGGGGGCCGGTGGGCCGCATACCGCTAAGAATTCTCTGTTTGCTCATGTTGCCTATCCTATGTTGTTACAAGTTTATAAAATCATCCGCCGTAAAGGATCCTGGCCAGGTCTCCCAAGGCGATTTTGCAGATGGGCTGGATAAAGAAATCCATGACCTTCCACAGTACGCCCGTGGCCAGAAGGATGAAAAGAATTATTATACCATAAGGTTGCAGTTGTTGATACCGCAGGCTTAAATCCCGGGGCAGGGTCAGACGCAAAACGTGGCTGCCGTCCAAGGGGGGCATGGGAATCATGTTGAACACCGCCAGCACGCTGTTGATGATCACGCTGTACAAAAAAAACAGGGGGATGAAACCCGCCTTGTCCACCCATTGGTTCGCCCAGAGAATTTGGAAAAGAAATCCCAAAATCATTGCCAGGCCCAGGTTGACCGCCACGCCGGCCAGGGAGACCAGAATGGCGTCCTGCCTGGTTTTTAAAAAACGCTCATCCACAGGCACAGGCTTGGCCCAGCCGAACAGGAAACCGGCGTTGGTAATCAATAGGACGGCGGGAAGGATTACCGTCCCCACCGGGTCTATGTGTTTGAGCGGATTCAAGGTCAGTCTGCCCGCCAATTTAGCGGTGGGATCCCCCAGGCTGTAGGCCATGCCTGCATGGGCGGCTTCATGAGCGGCCATGGCCAGGGCCAGGGCCGCAACTTGTGCGGCGGCGTTAAGCATTTGCATTATTAATTAACCTCACGGCCAAAGCCATTTCATCTTCAAAGGTAAAAACCTTCCCGTCCAGCCGAGCGTCCAGGACGGCGTCCAGGACCTTTTTGTATATGGGGCCGGGCTTGATTCCCATCTGCTTGAGGGTCTTGCCGGAAAGCAGGCACGCCACGCCTTTCAACTCCGTCAGAAACCTGGTTAACCTGCGTTTGGCATTTTTGCTTTTGGCCCGGGCCAGCAGAAAAAGCAGCATTTCCGTGGGCAGGAGTCTCAACATGCGATAGAGTTCGCTGTTGATGATTTTCTCCTCCCGCTCCAGCCTGTACAAGCATTGGCGTCCGTACTGGCGGTGCTCGTAGAACAGGTCGTGAAATTTGGGGGCGATTTCCAATCGCAAAAGCGCGGCGTCCACCTGATCCTGATCAAAACCGTGAAACAGGGCCAGGAATTGAACGGCCCATTTCATATAGGAATCGTCCATAAATTGCAAATCATGCCAGGTGAGCACTTCCTTGACCGACTCGAACAAGTCCTGTTTTTCAGGCCCGAAATCCAGGTCCGGATGAATGAAGGGCAGTAGGTTGTACCCTGCCATGCGATCCACGGCGCCAATGGGGTTTTCGTCTTCCAGGATGAGCTTCAGTTCGGAAAACAGGCGCCGGCCGGACAGGTGCCGGAAAAAATCCATTTTGACCGCGTTCTTGATCAGATTGGACGTCAGCTTGCCTATGCTGAACCCGTAGCGCTGCTCAAAACGGATGGCCCGAAACACCCGGGTGGGGTCTTCCACAAAGCTCAGGTTGTGCAGCACCCGGATGGCTTTGGCCTTGATGTCCCGCTGGGCGCCGAAATAATCGATGAGCGTTCCAAAGGATTTTTCGTTGATCTGGATGGCCATGGTGTTGACCGTAAAATCCCTCCGGTACAGGTCCATTTTCAGGGAGCTTGTCTCCACCACGGGCAGGGACGCGGGCGAGGCGTAATACTCGAAACGGGCCGAGGCCACGTCGATTTTGAACCCGTCTTCCATGATGATCACGGCGGTCCCGAACTCGGAATGAGAGTGCACGCGACATCCGTGAACCTGGGCGAAGCGGCGGGCGAAGGCGATGCCGTCCCCTTCCACCACCACGTCGAAATCCTCGTTTTTGTGGCTCATGACCAGGTCCCGGACGAAGCCGCCCACCAAAAAGGCTTCCAGGCCCATGGCATCGGCGATTTTGCCCAACTCCCGGACCAGTTCCAGGTATCCCGGGGACAGCCGGTCCCGCATCATTTTGGAAGCGCTGCGGATATACGCCCTGGACGAGTCGGAGCGGACCCCGTCTTCTTTTCCGTCATGCTGATGGTTGCGGCTTATGAGCAGGTTCAACAGGTCCGTGCGGGTGATCACGCCCACAATATGGCCGTCGTCCATGACCGGGAGGATGCGTTGCTTGTTTTCTATGACCAGCTTTTGGATTTCCGGCAGGTCCGCGTCCTTGGGGACGGTCATGGGGTCCGAGGTCATGTATTCCAGCACCGGCACCTCGGACAGGTTGTGGTGCATGGCCTTTTCCACCACCTGCCGGGAGATGAAGCCCCGCAACTCCTTGTTTCCCTCCTCGTCCGGAGGGTCTGTGATGAGCAGGGCGTTGATGTTGTATTGAGTCAGCAGGGCCGCCGCTTTTTTTATGCTGACGTCCACGGTGGTGGAGATGGCCGGCGTGCTCATGACGTCCCGGGCTTTTTGCCGGGGCTCCACATGCTTGTGCAGCAGGGCCAGCACTTCCGCCTCCAACTGAGCCAGGGTCCGGTCCTTGACCGTGGCTGCGGCTGCAAAGGAATGGCCGCCTCCGCCCAGGGCCTTGATCACCTTGCCCACGTTGACTTCGGGCAGCCGGCTTCGGCCCACCACATGGATGCGGTCCCCCATCTGCCCTAAAGCGATGAGGGCGTCCATGTTCTCCATTTTCATGAGCTTGTGGACCAGCACGGCGAAGTCGGCGAAATAATTCTCCATGGAAATGGTGCTGACCGCCACCTCAATGCCGTGCACCGGGTGGAACACGCTGGAGCGGATCAGGTCGTTCAATGCGGAAATCTGCTCCGGGCTGTATTCCCGGGCCAGGAGGCTGGACACAATGTTCAGGTTGGCGCCTTGCTCCATGAGGTAGGCGGCGGCCAGAAAATCCTCCTTGGTGGTGGAGGAAAAGGTGAACGACCCCGTATCCTCATGAATTCCCAGGCAGAACAAGGTGGCCTCGTCCGCGGTGATGGGGATGTTTTTTTCCCGGAGAATTTCCGTCAGGATCGTGACCGTGGCGCCCGTGGGGCGGCAAATCTCCCTATCCCCCTCCACGTCTCCGTTGGACGAGGGATGATGGTCGTATACGTGGATCTCCACTCCCGGCTTGCCCACGGCCTTGGCCAGACGGCCGATGCGGGATTTTTTTTTGGTGTCCACCAGAACCAGGGTGGACACGCTGTTGATGTCGATATTGGACATCTGCTCCAGGTTCATCATGTAAACGATGGACTGGATAAAGAAATGGCGCAGGTTGGACTCCTTGGTTCCGGGCAGGACGACCACGGAGTTGGGATACAGCTTTTGGGCCGCCAGCAGGGACGCAAAGGCGTCGTAATCCGCGTTATTATGAGTGGTGATGACCGTGAGATTTTCACGGTTTTTGGCTGATTTACGTTTTCCCATGATCCTGATGCAAGGATATCCCAAGGCTTGGGCGAAAACAAGGCCCGCGTTAAGGGATTTTACAATAAAATCATGGCCGGGTCATTTTTTCGTAAGCGTTGGCTATGAGTTTGGCCGCTTTTTCGATCTCCGTTTGATTGGTGTGGATGCCCAGGGAAAGGCGCACCGTGCCCTTGGCCTGCTCCGCGGGCACGCCCATGGCCGCCAGCACATGACTGACCGCCGCGGACCTGTCATGGCAGGCCGCTCCTGTGGACGCACGCACCTCGGGGACTGCAGCCAGCAAATCCGCTCCGGTGACTACGGGAAAGGAAACGCTCAGGCAGTTGGGCAGGCGTTGGTCCGGATGGCCGTTCAGCACAAGGCCTTCTATGCGTTCGGATAAAAGCTCGAACAAGAGGGCGGTCAAGCGGGAAAGGCGCTCGGTGACGCGGGTCATGTCGCCTGTGAAAAATTCGCAGGCGGTGCCCAGACCCACAGCCATGGGCACGTTTTCCGTGCCGGCCCGGCGTCCGCTTTCCTGGCCGCCGCCCAGGATCATGGGCTCCAATTCCACGCCTTCCCGGATATACAAGAGGCCTATGCCTTTGGGGGCGTACACCTTGTGGCCGGCCACGGACAAAAAGTCCACGCCCATGGCGTTGACGTCCACGGGGATTTTGCCCAGGGTCTGGGCTGCGTCCGAGTGGAGCAGGGCGCCGGCCTTTTTGGCGATTCGGGAAATTTCGGAGATGGGTTGGATCACGCCGGTTTCGTTGTTGGCGTGCATGACCGAAATCAGGAATGTGTCGGGACGCACGGCTTTTTCGATCTCCTCCACGTCCACCACGCCTTGGGAGTCCACTCCCGCAAAGGTGACGTCATATCCCCGCTCCATAAAATACAGGCAGGGGTTCAGGACCGAAGGATGTTCGATGGCCGTGGTGATGATATGACCCTTGCCGGGCCTGGACCCGGCAAGGCTCTTAATCACCCAATTATTGGATTCACTGCCGCCGCTGGTAAAGACGATTTCCTGCGGTTTGGCGCCAAGCGCCTTGGCCGCTTTCTCCCTGGCGTTTTCTACGGAGCGTTTGGCGTCAAGGCCTTCCTGGTAACTGCTGGAAGGATTGCCGAAAGCGGAGCGGAAAAAAGGCTCCATCACCCTGGCTACCCGTTCGTCCACAGCCGTGGTGGCGTTATGATCCAAATATATCATAAAGGCTCCCTATTCCACCGAGTGTCCGTTGGCCAGGGCCGCATGGGCGGCCGCCAAACGCGCAATAGGCACCCGGTAAGGGGAACAACTTACATAGTCGAGTCCAATGGAATTGCAGAACCAGACGGACTTGGGATCGCCGCCGTGCTCGCCGCAGATTCCGATTTTCAGCTTGGGACGCGTGGTGCGGCCGCGTTCCGTGCCGATTTTCATGAGCTCGCCCACGCCGGTCTGATCCACGGATTGGAAAGGATCGTGGGCAAGAATCTTGCTCTCCAGGTAATGGGGCAGGAAGGTGCCTGCGTCGTCCCTGGAGTAGCCGAAGGTCAACTGGGTCAGGTCGTTGGTTCCAAAGGAGAAGAACTCGGCCTGCTGAGCGATCTGGTCGGCGATGAGGCAGGCCCTGGGGATTTCGATCATGGTGCCTACCATGTATTTAAAGGTAATGCCTTTTTCGTCCATGACCTTGGCGGCCTGCTGGTCGATGATGGCCTTTTGATTTTCAAATTCGCCCACGGTCCCCACCAGGGGCACCATGACTTCGGGCTTGACCTTGATGTCTTCGGCCCAGCAGTCGGCCGCCGCCTCAAAGATAGCCCTGGCCTGCATGGCCGTGATTTCAGGATAGATGGTTCCCAGACGGCAGCCCCGGTGTCCCAGCATGGGGTTGAACTCGGTCAGGGATTCGGCCTTGGCGGCGATCCTTCTTTCCGTGGTGTTTAAGCGGGAGGCCATTTCCTTCTGGGCTTCGTCGTCGTGGGGCAGGAATTCGTGCAGGGGCGGATCAAGCAGGCGGATGGTCACGGGACGGTTGCCCATGGCCTTGAAGATGCCTGTGAAATCCTGGCGCTGCATGGGCAGGAGCTTCCTGAGCGCCGCCTTGCGGCCTTCGATGTCTTCCGCCATGATCATTTCGCGCATGGCCCAGATGCGGTCGCCGAAGAACATGTGCTCGGTGCGGGTCAGGCCGATGCCCTGGGCGCCGAAGGCCACGGCCGCGGCCGCATCTTCGGGAGTGTCCGCATTGGTGCGGATCTTCAGGGTCCGGACTTTGTCGGCCCAAGTCATGAGGGTGCGGTATTCCTTGTGGCTCAGGGGATCCACTTCCACCAGGTCCAACTGGCCTTCGTAGATCACGCCCTTGGTGCCGTTCATGGTAATCCAGTCGCCTTCTTTGAGGACTTTGTCCCCAAAGGTTACGGTCTTGGCCTTAGTATCGATTTCCATGGCCGAGCAGCCTACGATGCAGCACTTGCCCCAGCCGCGGGCGACCAAAGCCGCATGGCTGGTCATGCCGCCCTTGGAGGTCAGGATAGCCTGGGCGGGCTTCATGCCGTGCACGTCTTCGGGGGAGGTCTCTTCCCTGACCAGGATGACCCGTTTGCCCTGTTCACCCAGCTCCATGGCTTTGTCCGCCGTCAGGACGATCTTGCCGATGGCGCCGCCGGGACCGGCCGGAAGGCCTTTGCCCAGCTTTTCAGCGAGTTTTTCCGCTTCCGGGTCCACCATGGGGTGAAGCAATTCCTCCACCTGCTCAGGCTTGACCCTCTTGAGTGCGGTGTCTTTGTCGATAAGGCCGGATTTGGCCATGTCCACGGCCATTTTGATGGCCGCCGGACCGTTGCGCTTGCCCACACGGGTTTGCAACATATATAAAACGTTGTCTTCGATGGTGAATTCCAGGTCCTGCATGTCGCGGTAATGGGTCTCCAGCTTTTCGCGGATGTCCATCAGGTCCTGGTACAGCTTGGGCATGGCTTCTTCCAGGGTGGGAAGATCCTTGTTGGCGTCGGTTTTTGCCAGCTTGTTGATGGCGTAAGGAGTACGGATGCCCGCCACCACGTCTTCGCCCTGGGCGTTAATCAGCCATTCGCCGTAGAGATTGTTGTCGCCCGTGGCGGGGTTGCGGGTGAAAGCCACGCCGGTGGCGGATTTGTCGCCGGTGTTTCCGAACACCATGGCCTGCACATTGACCGCCGTTCCCCAATCGTCGGGGAGGTTTTCAATCCGGCGGTATGCCACGGCGCGCTTCCCGTTCCAGGACAGAAAGACCGCTCCGATGGCGCCCCAAAGCTGCTTCATGGGATCGTCCGGGAATTCGGCGCCCAGAACTTCCTTTACCTTTACTTTATAGGCTGCGCAAAGCTCCTTCAGGTCGTTTTCGGAAAGCTCCGTGTCATTCACATACCCGTTTTTCTTTTTGACGGCTTCCAGCATGTGCTCAAGCTGGTTGCGAATGCTGTCGCCGTCTTCCGGCTCAATGCCTTCGGCTTTTTCCATGACCACGTCGGAGTACATGGCGATGAGCCTGCGGTAGGCGTCGTATACAAAACGGGGATTCTGGGTTTTGGCGATCATCCCCGGAATGGTTCCTTCGGTCAGGCCCACATTCAGCACGGTTTCCATCATGCCGGGCATGGAAGCGCGAGCGCCGGAGCGTACGCTTACGAGCAGGGGATCAACTGGGTCCCCAAATTTCTTCTTGGCCAGCTCTTCCAGCCGGCGGAGGTTCACTTCCACTTCCTTTTCCAAAGACTTGGGGTACTCGCGGTTGCGCTTGTTAAACTCGTTACATAATTCGGTGGTCAAGGTAAAACCAGGCGGCACGGGAAGGCCGAGATTAACCATTTCGGCGATGTTGGCTCCCTTGCCGCCTAAGAGGTTGTTCATGTCGGCGCGCCCTTGCGCCATGCCTCCCCCGAAAAAGTATACGTATTGCTGCTTCATCCCTTAGCTCCTTATTTTTATTTGGCTTTCGTAGCCAGAAATACAGGTTGATCTATGTGGCATATAAGTAGGCTTTTTTCAACCAAAATGGTCTGTGTCAAGCCCTTGACCCGAACATCCTTTTCAGACCCCCATTTCAATCATTGGAAAAGATATGGACAACCATTTAATTTTTATTAGAAAAAAGTTTCACGACCGTAAATGGCGCCAATCCGGCAAGCCGCCGGGAAAACCTGCAAGCAGGTTCCGTAATTCTGTTTTTTCCACGCCCGGGTTAAAAAATCAAAACAGAGGGCCGGTTTAAAGCCGAAACTCATCCCTAAAGAAATGGGTAAAATAATCCCCAAAAAATCCTGAAAAAACCTGAATTGGCCGATTAATTATTCTTTATGCGTATATTCGCCGCACGAGTCAAGCGCTGATCCATTTTTTAAAAAAAACTCCTTGACGCCATCCTGAAAGCAGGGTATTAGATTATTCAAACTTTGATTGTGTATGCTATTTGATCGGCGGGCGATCAAGGTTTCATGAATTAATCCGTTCCGGCGGTCTTTTTTTTAATCAGGCCTCCGGAATATTTTTGGGCCCTCAAGTTAGAAATGGCTAACTTGTGCGTAAAAGCAGAGTCGGAAGGGACATGACAAAATCGCTCCATGAGAGCCTCGGAGGTTTTGTTTTTATGAAAAAACCGTTACCTGATTCAAGCGTTTTTAATGGCGAAAATTCGTGCAGCGACCCTTTTAGCCGGGCGTGGCCGGACCAACGCGGCGCCGTTAATTGCGGATCCCGGTTAAGGCGCCGCAGGATATTCCCCATGGGAGAAGCCAAGCCGGAAGCAGCGCCATCTCCACAGTCCAAATAGCCCCCCGGCTTGGGGTCAAATCTACGTTTGACGTTTGAGAAGCAGCCCGCAAACCCAAAGGCCAGACCCGGGTTTGATCCCATTGCTTGATTTCCCCTGATTTCTACGGCTATTCAGGGGAATGTCAGAACCGCCGTATCCGGTCAATGCGGCGTATTGGCTGTGCCCGCCCCGGAGCCCCCCTGCTCTTCTGCACAGCCCCAAGCCCCTGCCGGCCGCGTGAGCCCCCGAATCAGCGGCCTGCAGGGGCTTTTTTGTGTTGACCATGCTCGCTTGTTCCTCTGGTGCGCCATATCAAAAAAAATCAAACCACGGAAAGCACGGAAGCCACTGAAAACACTATTGCTGTGCGTGCCGTCCTTATTGCGACAAAAATCGTATTAATCAAGAGGGTTATATTTCAAACGCCAAGCGTGGATTTGGCTCCATGCTGCTACTTCGGCGCCGCTGCCCTCTCGTTCCCATGGTCCCCGTGGGAATGCATACCAGAGTAACAAGTATCGAAGCTATAACTAATTGTTGGTACGGCAGGAAAGGATTTCGGGGACATGACCTGATCTCGGGCGCAGTATTCAAACAGGAACAGCGCTTAATGAGATCAGGATCGTGTCCCCTGAATTCCGGACGAATTACCAAACGCTTGAAATCGGTGTCATCCCCTGAAAACCCTGTTCGCTGGGTTTCCCTGCGGCGATACAGGCCCTATTGTGCGTATAGGCAAAAGGCATTTTTATCAATTCAACGCGCTGTTTCAGCGCTCTACCCAACAAACGCTTTTTGCCTAAAAAAACAATTTTCACCCCTGAAGATCGTCATCCCCGCATGGGCGATTGGCTGTTTCATGATCGCCCGCAAACGGGGATCCAGTGTCGTACCGGCCTATATATAGGGAATTTTTCTTGTTTATGGTACATTAACAGGGCGCGCCTATGCGCTCTTTTACAAGTGGCGGTCCCCTAAGAATTTTCTAATCGCCCCAACCACCTCATCCGTTTTTTCCAAATGGGGCATGTGGCCGCAGTTTTTCAGGATGAGCATTTGGGAGGGGCCGGCGGCTTTGCCTGCGATGAATTCGGGAAAGGCCCGGGAGCCGTACTCGTCCTTGTCTCCGTGGATGGCCAGCACGGGGCAGGAGACTTTTTTCATGCAATCTTCCAGGCTCCAATCCGCGAAATCGGGCGAAAGCCATGTATCGGTCCAGGCCCTCAATACCCACAGGGCCTTTTCGCCGTGCCATTTTTCCAGGCGCTCCATCTGGCCGGGCTTTTCAAAGCCCTTTTGCACTTCGATGATGCCCTGCCTGGTGAGATCCTCCACAAAAGCCTGGGAGGCCGCCGTCGCCACGCCCAGGCAGTCAGCGTCTTGGGCTGCGATGTTGCAGGCCATGCCCCCGCCCACGCTGTGGCCGAACAGGACGTATTTTTTGATGGACAGCCCGGATTTGACATGCGGGAAATAGATTTCCCCCTCCTCCTCGATGAATCTCAGGGACGGCGGTTCCCGGCGGGCGTCCGACTTGCCGAAGCCCAGGCGGTCGTAGGCGATGACTTTGCGATTCAGTTTTTCCGCCAGGATTTCGGGAAAACCCCGCCACAAATCCACGCTGCCCAGGGAGTCGTGGAGCAGAATCACGGGGACCTCGGAGCCCCCACCCTCCGGCATCCAAGCCTTGGCGTATATGCTCCCGCCGGGAGCCTCTATTTTATATTCCTCAGTCTTGATTTCTTTCATGGCGTTTCCACTACATTAAAAATAGGAGAGGCGGATGCCGATTTTATTCCCGCTTTTTCACATTATCAGATTAGCGGCTTCAATTCCATGCTTTGAGCCTTATTGCGTTCGGCCTTTTTTAGTGATTAACGGCATGTTTTTTATGTTGGCATGTTTTATATTGACGTGGAGGATTTTGGGCTGATAAAATTTACAAATCCTATCGGTTGAAACGCCCTTACGCATCGCTATGTAAACGCACCGAAATGGCTTGACACGGTGCGGCTTTTGATTTATCCTTGCCGAAGGATAGGGACCGCATTCACTCATTTAGGATTAGGACCAAATCAAAAGGGTAAATTTAAGGCCTCATAACAAGTCACATAGTAATCCTTCACAATACGCCAACAGTAGGTAACTACCCCCTGTTTGTAAGATTCTGATATCGGAGACTGCGCCAACATTCAGTTCTGGAATTTTTCCTCGGCGCCCGCCCGTTTATCCCGCAAACGGGGTCGGCAGACGGCCTTATAATTTAATGCACCCGGGGGGGACGCTGTTATTGATTGACGCCTTTTCCGGACGCGGCGCTGTTCTGTATTTGAAAATATAATCACCGCCCCCGATAACCCAGATCTTGCAATCTGAATATTTTGAGGAAAAAACATATGGAACAAGACTTCGCCCCAATGAACCTTGGAGCACTAAAAGACAAGAAAATCAATGAGCTCGCGGCCATCGGAAAGTCCTTCAATATTGAAGCCGCCGCCGGCATGCGCAAGCAGGAACTCATTTTCGCCATCCTCCGGGCCCAGACCGAAAAGAACGGCATGATCCACGGAGAAGGCACTCTGGAGATCCTTCCTGACGGATTCGGGTTCCTGAGAGCCCCGGACTACAACTACCTGCCCGGACCGGACGACATCTACGTGTCTCCCTCTCAGATCCGCCGTTTCAACCTGCGCACGGGCGACACCGTGGCCGGCCAGATCCGCCAGCCCAAGGAGTCGGAGCGCTACTTCGCCCTGTTGAAGGTGGAATCCGTCAACTTTGAAGACCCCGAGGTCTCCCGCGACAAGATTCTCTTCGACAACCTGACGCCCTTGTATCCCAACGATCGCATGAACATGGAGCGGGAGGCGGACAATTATTCGGTCAGGATCATCAACCTGCTCACGCCCATCGGATTCGGCCAGCGCGGACTCATCGTGTCTCCTCCCAGAAGCGGCAAGACCATGCTTCTGCAGAATATCGCCAACTCCATCAACGCCAACCATAAGGACGTCTTCCTCATCGTGCTGCTCATCGACGAACGGCCCGAGGAAGTGACGGACATGCAGCGTTCGGTCAAGGCCGAGGTCATCTCCTCCACCTTTGACGAGCCGGCCCAGCGCCATGTGCAGGTGGCCGAAATGGTCATTGAAAAGGCTAAACGCCTGGTTGAGCATAAAAAAGACGTGGTCATCCTGCTGGACAGCATCACCCGTCTGGCCCGGGCCTACAACACCGTGGTGCCCCCCAGCGGAAAAATTCTTTCCGGCGGCGTGGACTCCAACGCTTTGCATCGTCCCAAGCGCTTTTTCGGCGCGGCCAGAAACGTGGAGGAAGGCGGCAGCCTGACCATCATCGCCACGGCTCTGATCGACACCGGAAGCCGCATGGACGAAGTCATCTTTGAGGAATTCAAGGGCACGGGCAACTTGGAACTGCAACTGGATCGCCGTCTGGCGGACAAGCGGACCTTCCCGGCCATCGATATCAACCGTTCCGGCACGCGCAAGGAAGAGCTCCTGCTGCCTCCGGAAACCCTCAACCGCGTGTGGATACTCAGAAAACTGCTTTCTTCCCTCAATCCCATCGATTCCATGGAATTTTTACTTGAAAAAATGAAAGGAACGAGCGATAATGAGGATTTCTTGCAGTCGATGAACGGCTGACGGGTTGATCAAGGCATTTTAAGGAGCCAGGAAATATGAAAAAAGACATCCATCCCAAATACGAAACTACTGTTATCCGCTGCGCCTGCGGCGCCACCGTGGAAGCGGGTTCCACCGTCGATGACCTGACCGTGGAAATCTGCTCCCAGTGCCATCCTTTCTTCACCGGCAAGCAAAAGCTGGTGGATACGGCCGGACGCATCGAGCGCTTCCGCAGGAAGTACGCTGCGTTCAATCAGGCTCAGGAAGCCAAAAAGGATCAGTAGGTCGCAGGCTTGAGCTTTGCTTTGCAAGGCTGCAAGGTGAATACGCCAAAATCCCGGGGAGCTTTTTCGCCCCCCGGGCATTTTTTTGGCCCTGACGCGGGGAGCCGAACCCCGTCCGCCGCCGCTCTTATGCAGGGAGGCGCGGACGGCCTTCTTCTTCGCGTCCCGCTCGGAGTTTATTTATTGTAAATTATTCCGGGCTGTTAACGACCTATTGAAACCAAAAGAGGCTAACCGAAGAGTCATGTTAGACAGGCTGGAAGGTGTTGAACAGCGTTTTCTGGAAGTGGAATCCCTGTTGAGCGACCCCAAAATCGTGGGCGATCAAAAGGTCTACCAGAAATATGTCCGGGAGCACGCCGATCTTTCCAAGGTGGTGGAGGCTTACAGGGAATACAAACAGGTTCTGGAAGGACTGGAGGAGAGCAGGGAACTGCTCAAGGACCCGGACCCGGACATCAAGGACCTGGCCAAAGAGGAGATCGACCGGCTCGACAAGGAACAGGTCCGCCTGGAAGACGAGCTGAAAATCCTCCTGCTTCCCAAGGACCCCAACGACGATAAAAACGTCATCCTGGAAATCCGCGCCGGAACCGGCGGGGACGAAGCCGGACTCTTTGCGGCCGATCTTTTTCGCATGTACTCCCGGTTCGCAGAAAGTCAGGGCTGGAAAGTGGAAACCCTTTCCGAGCACCTTACCGGCGTGGGCGGCATCAAGGAAATCGCAGCCATGGTCACGGGCCAGGGCGTCTACAGCGCCTTCAAGTTCGAAAGCGGAACCCATCGCGTGCAGCGCGTGCCCGTCACCGAAGCCCAGGGCCGCATTCATACCTCCGCCTGCACCGTGGCCGTGCTGCCGGAAGCCGAGGAAGTGGACATCCAGATCGATCCTTCGGAAATCCGGGTGGACGTATACCGCTCTCAGGGCGCGGGCGGCCAGCACGTAAACACCACCGACTCGGCCGTGCGCCTCACCCACTTGCCCACGGGCGTGGTGGTGACCTGCCAGGACGAAAAATCCCAGCATAAAAACAAGGCCAAGGCCATGAAGGTCCTGCGGGCGCGTCTTTTGGACCACGCCGTCCAGGAGCAGAACGCCTCCATCAGCGCGGAACGCAAAAGCCAGGTGGGGTCCGGGGACCGGAGCGAACGTATTCGCACCTACAACTATCCCCAGGGCCGGGTGACCGACCACCGCATCGGCTTGACTCTGTACAAGCTGGAAAGCATCATGACCGGCCAGATTCAGGAAATCGTGGACGCCCTGACCACCCATTACAATGCGGAGGCCCTCCAGGAAGGGGGCTTGTAAGCCAAGAGGACGGGCGCGCATGCGCCGCATTTTTTCGTCATCCCCGTGAAGGGAAGCGGCGGGATGATTGCTTTTTTGGGGAATCATCATGACGCTGCGCCCGAAACAGGGACCCAGCGTCTTAAGGAAATGGAATGGCCCCGGAAACCTGGACAATCCAGAAAATCCTGAAATGGACCACGGATTTTTTTTCGGAAAAACAGGTGGAGGCCCCCAGGCTTTCCGCTGAAATTCTCCTGTCCCATTGCCTGGACTACCCCCGAATCCATTTGTACACCCGGCACGACCAGCCTTTAAACCCGGAGGAGTTAGGCCGCTTTCGCGGGCTTGTAAAACGCCGCGCCGCCCGGGAGCCCGTGGCTTACATCGTGGGAAATCGGGATTTTTGGACCCTGGAGCTGGACGTCAATCCCTCGGTGCTCATTCCCCGGCCGGAAACCGAAACCCTGGTGGAAACCGCCCTGGAAGTTTTAAGCGAGGCTCCGGCGCCCATGCGGGTCCTGGACCTGGGAACCGGCTCCGGCGCCATTATTCTGGCTTTGGCTGCGGAAAAGCCCGAACATCATTACATGGCCGTGGACTATTCGCCCCAGGCCCTGGAAACGGCCAAGGCCAACGCCCAAAAGCATAATCTCAACGTGGATTTTTATAAAGGCTCCTGGTTCGAGGCCGTCCGGTGCCTGGATCGCTTTGACCTGGTGGTCTCCAATCCTCCCTACATCCCCTCCCGGGACATCCCCGGCCTCATGCCCGAAGTGGCCCGTTACGAGCCCATGTCCGCCCTGGACGGCGGTCCCCAAGGCATGGACCATCTGGCTCTCATTATTGAACGGGCGCCCGAGCACCTGAAACCCGGCGGCTGGCTTATGCTGGAAATGGGTTTTGACCAAAAGGACTTGGTGGAGCAGGTTGCGCTGGAAACCCAGGCATACGAGAACTTGAGATTCGTCCGGGACCTTGCCGGGCATTATCGCACGGCCGTCATGCAGCGGCCGGCCGCATAACCCGCTTTCCAACCTCTTTATACATCCTTTTTGCCCTTGACCGATACCTTTGCTTTTATTACACTTCACAGGATGCGACCCGCTAATTGTTAACCGAATAAAAGCCTATGACTTAAGGCGCTTATATAGACTCAGGAGGCCCCACGTGACTGAAAAGGACCTGATCAGCCTTGATTCCCTCATGAAACACCCCGACGTTGTGAAGGTTACCGACAAGGAAAACCAACAACTGATCGACCGGCGTGAATGCATCCCGCCAAGCTGCAAGGTGTTTGAAAACGCCTGCATCGCCTTGGAGGACCGGGAGCAATACGGCTTTGAAATCGACCCGGAAGCGGCCAGAAAGCTGCCTGACATCATCCATAACAAGGTGCAGGCGGTGGTGGGCGTGGAACGCCCCTCCGGGGAAGAGGCGGCGGAGCACGGAAAGGCCAGGGCCATTGGCGTGGTCTTCTCCGGGGGCCCTGCGCCCGGCGGCCATAACGTGATTGCAGGCATCTACGACGCCGCCGTCAAGGCCAATCCGGACACCAAGGTATTGGGCTTTCTCATGGGGCCGGACGGCGTGATCGAAAACGAATACACGGTTCTGACCAAAGAAATCGTAGACTCCTACCGGAACCTGGGCGGCTTCGGCATGATCAAGACCGGCCGCACCAAAATCGATTCCGTTAAGAAAGTTTCCAGCGCCCGCCAGACCTGTAAGGATCTGGGCCTGGACGCCCTGGTGATTATCGGCGGGGACGACTCCAACACCAACGCGGCCTTTCTGGCCCAGGAGCTGAAGGACGACGGCGTTCAGGTCATCGGCGTTCCCAAGACCATTGACGGCGACATCCAGGTTCGGGACAAATCAGGCAATGTTCTGTGCGCCATGTCCTTTGGGTTTCATACCGCTGCCCGGGCCTTTGCCACGGAAATCAGCAACCTGTGCACCGACGCCTCCAGCGACGTCAAATACTGGCACATCTGCAAGGTCATGGGCAGGGTGGCCAGCCACCTGGCCCTGGAAGTGGCCCTCCAGACTCACGCCAACCTAACCCTCATCGGCGAAGAACTTTCCGAATACGTGGATTACGAACGCATTCAAAAGGCCGAGAAAACCGGCCAGACCGATTACACGGCCTTTGGCATGACTATTCGCCACCTGTCCCGCGTGATCTGCAACGGCATCGTGCGCAGGGCGGCCGTGGGCAAGAATTACGGCGTCATGGTCATCCCGGAAGGCGTGCTGGAGTTCATCAATGAAATCCAGACCTTTATCATCAAGCTGAACACCATCATCGCCGACTTCAACGAAATGCACGACCGGCCTTTCCACCTGGAATTCCAGAGATTGGAGGAAAAGCTGGAGTACCTCCGCAGGCTGGCCCGCAGGTCCCGCGAGGACGATTCCTTCACCCTGTGGAACACCCGGGACGACGACCTGTTTTCCGACCTGCCCATTTTTTTCCAGGAAGGCCTGCTTATGGAGCGGGACAGCCACGGAAACTTTCCTTTTTCCCAGGTGGAGACGGACAAGGTCATCATGGGCCTAGTCCAGGACTACCTGGCCTGGCTGCGGGATCAGGGCAAATACAAGGTGGGGCTTACCCGGGATTACTATGAAAAGACCATGAAAAAGGGCGGCGCCGATCCTCAGCTTTACGGCCCCGCACTCTTCCGAAATTACCAGGACGGCGAGTTCCTGCTCATGAAAGAGGAAATCATGAGCCTCAAGACCCTCACCCAGGAAATGATTCGCTGCAATGTGCTGAAAGAAGGGGAGTCCATTCCGTCCGCCGTGCAGGCCATTTATAAAAAGAGCATTCCCAGCTTTAAAACCCAGGTCCACTTTTACGGCTACGACGGCCGGGGCAGCGATCCCACGTGGTTTGACTGCACCTACACCTACAACCTGGGCCTGACCGTGTTCGCTTTGATTGCAGCCGGCGCCACCGGCCAGATGGCGGCTATCCGCAACCTGGAGCGGGATTTCGACACCTGGGAGCCCATCGGCATTCCCATCGGCCCCCTGATGCATTTGGAAGAGCGCAAGGGCAAGTTGACCCTGGTCATTGAAAAAAGCACGGTCCAGCTTAACTCCGCCTCTTTCCAAGTGGTTAAAAACCTGCGGGAAAAATGGCTGGCCGCCCATCCCGGCCCGGACGACTTCCGCAGGCCCGGCCCCATTAACATGGGCGATCCCCGGTCCGAAGACCGGCCCATCACCCTGGCTTTGAACGCCCTGGGCTCCACCCCGCCGGAGGAATAAACGCCCCAAAACATGCTTAACGATTACCGGCAGGGCTTTTCCTTGAGGAGAGCCCTGCTTTTTTTGTTTAAAAATTGCCGATAGCCCAACTAAAGGCATACAATGCAGTTTGAAGAGCACGAAACATAATTTCCGGAGACTGATTCATGAACCCCATCCACATACACACCCCTCTTTTGGAACACCGCCTGTTGGGCGAGGCTATAGGCCGGAAAATTCTCCTAAAAATGGAATGCCTGCAGCCGCCGGGATCGTTCAAGATCCGCGGCGTGGGATATCTTTGTCAAAAAGCCGTGGAACGGGGCGTGACTCACCTGATCTCATCCTCTGCGGGCAACGCTGGCTACGCCACGGCCTATGCGGGGCGAAAACTGGGCGTGAAAGTCACCGTCGTCGCGCCGGAAAGCTCTTCCCCGCGGGCCAGGGAACTGATTCAATCGGAGAAAGCGGAACTCATCATCCACGGCAAGGCCTGGGACGACGCCCATGTCCGCGCCCAGGAATGCCTGTTGGATGAAACATGCGCCTATGTGCCTCCTTTTGACCACCCGGACCTATGGACCGGCCATTCCTCTTTGGTGGACGAACTGGCCGGGCAATGCGGCAAGCCCGACGCCGTGGTTCTTTCCGTGGGAGGGGGCGGGCTTTTGTGCGGGGTCCTGGAAGGCATGGAGCGCCATGAGTGGAAGGACGTTCCGGTGATAGCCGCGGAAACCAAAGGCGCGGACTCCTTCGCCCAATCCGTGGCGCAAGGCTCGCTGGTGCACCTGGACGCCATCACTTCCATCGCCCAAAGCCTGGGCGCCAAGACAGCCTCTCAGGCAGCCCTGGACTGGACCTTTCGCCATGAAGTGAGGCCGATCGTGGTCTCGGATAAGGACGCGGTCAAGGCTTGCCTGGCCTTTGCGGAAGACCGGAAAGTATTGGTGGAGCCTGCGTGCGGAGCGTCTTTGGCGGTTGTTTATGACGATCTGCCGCCTTTGCAGGATGCGGAAAAAATTGTGGTTATCGTGTGCGGGGGGATTGGCGTGACTTTGAACCGGATGTGGGCGTGGAAAAAGGAGTTCGGGCTGTAATACGACGCGTTGCCGGGGCCTTTCGCTCGATCTGGCGAACAGGGCCCGGCCGGGTGATCAGCCAGGCCCTGTTTTCAAGGAAACATTAAAATTGCTGGGGAATGTCCCCGCCGGCCGTTAAGCAGGTTACGGTGATTACCAGATTGTCCCCGTCTCCCGGGGTCAGCCCCGTGCAGTCGCAGTATGTGGGATCGCCGTGCAATATATCCGCAATTGCCCTTTGCCTGTTGGTTTTTCCGCGGCAAATGGCTTTGGAAACCGTAAGAAAGGCTCCGATGGCATCGCCTTGAATTGCTACCGAGGGGTCAGAGCTTCCGTCCGAGACGCCCACTACGCGAAATGAAAGGCGTTGCCCCGGTCCAATTCCTAGTAGATTGAAGGTCCATGCCGTATCAGTCGCCGCGGAGGGAGGAAGTGTTATGCCATCAAGGGAGGCTATGACTCTTTTGATGGTCCCTCCGTTCAGTGAGACAATCACGGAGTCGCCGACCGGAACGGGGGCTCCAACCGACCCCGTCACGGGCAAGCCAATGCAAGCCGCAAAAACCAACAGCCCTAACAATACTTTTTTCATGATTACCCCTCCTGCATGATAGGAAATGTCAACCGCCATGTGCGAGTTCTCTTTAAAAAAAGACGTATGCAGACAATTATGCGGCCTATATTCCTGAAAAACAGAATGGGGTCAATTGAAATGAACAGGCGGACGAAAAAACTTGAAAAAGTGCTTTTAATGTCATTATGGCTTGTAAATAATTTGCTATTTAATGATTTTTTATTGGTGTAATCCCATGCAGCCCGAGAAAACGGCTTTTTTTAAAAGGAAAAGAGGGACGAGGGGCCGCCTCTGCTAGAAGGGGCGGAAATCGCGGAGACGACTCTTAATGCCTTTTTGTGAAGAGTACGCCGGCGAACGGAAGATCAAGGGCTTACCCGTTGGAGGGATGGACGATAGCGCCAGTGCGTTCATTCCATCGGCGGCCGCAGGCCTTGCAATGCCAGTCGGGCGAGGATTTGTTCCGGCGGCATTCGCCGAGAATCACCTCGCCCTTTAAATGCAGAAGATAGACAGCTATGGGCGGGGATCCGTAAATGATGCGGATCCCCGCCTTTTTTGCGCAGAAGGGGCAATGGCGCTGGCCGATCATTGATTGGTCTTCGGTCATGGCCATATTCCACCTTTAGGAGGATTTGCCTGATTTTGTCAGTCCCGGCATTACCGTGCAGTCGCCGCCCTAAAAAACATCGTTGGGGATGCTGGATATGGCGCCAAGCACTTCGCCGACCACCCGGATGACCAGCTTGTCCCCGGCGGAAGGAGTCATGCCGGTGCAGTCGCAATAATCCGTAACTCCGTTAAGGATATCTGCGTTGCAGCGCTGCCTGTTGGACTTGTCCCGGCAGACGCCTTTGGAAACGTCCACATCGCCGCTTACTTCCACGGCAGGGGCTCCGGCGCCGTCCGCCGCGCCTAAAATGCGTACGCTCACGGGAACTCCTGCAGGCGCCCCGCCCAGGTCGTAGGTCCATGAGGTGGGGGAGGTGGAAGTCGGGCTGATGGTGGCGCCGCCAACTTGGGCCACCGCTTTGGTGATGGTTGCATTAACCGTATCAATGGTTAATGAACCGCTTCCCGGGGCGGATGCCGCCCAAACAATGGGGGCCGCAATAATGGCGCACCCAAGCAGAACAATTGCCATGTTCATCAACTTCTTCATGACTACCCTCCTTTTTATGTAAGATGCAAAATAAGTATGGAAAAAACCTTCTCAACCAAAGTCGATAGGATTGTTTTTCAAAGGCTTCCCACGGAGTATATTGGAGTTTCGAATATGTTTAAATAATTGCGAACATGGGGGGGGGAGTCAAGAGAAAAGGTGAAAACCGGCCTAAAAACGCCAAGGCGCCGGGATTTTAAGCTGCCTAACGGCGATAGTTTTCAAGCAGGGGGCTTTCGGGGACAGCCGGGAGGTCGTTTTTGGAAGGGAGAGATGGGCGGGGAGCCGCAATTGGAATCCCCGCCTTTTTTTCACAAGTATTTTGGATGCTGAGCGGCTTTCTTACGGCTTTCCATCCCCTTTTCAGAGGGACGGTGCAGCGATGGAAGCCTGGCCCTATCGTTCTTCCATTGTGTTAAAAGACATCACGAGGAACATCGGACTCCGCGCCTGCAACTTCTCCCATAACCCGAATGACCAGCTTGTCCCCGGCGGATGGGGTCATGCCGGCGCAGTCGCAATAATCCGTTGCTCCGTCAAGGATGTCTGCATTGCAGCGTTGCCTGTTGGATTTATCCCGGCAGACGCCCTTGGTCACGTCAACATCTCCCGTTACAGAAACACTGGGCTCTCCGGCGCCGTCAGCCACGGCAAGTACACGCAGATTCACGGGAGTTCCAGCGCCGGCTCCATCCAGGTCGAAAGTCCACTGCGTGTCGGAATCCTGAACCCCGCTGGCGTTGGCGCCGCCGACTTTGGCCACGACCTTGGTGATGACGGCGTTATTGGAAGATACAACAAAGGAGTCGCCTCCACCAATAGCGCTAGCGGTTATGGCGACGGGCGCCGCCAAAATGGCGCAGCCCAGCAATACTATGAGTAAATTCAACAGCTTTTTCATGAAACTCTCCTCTTTGGGCATTACGGGAACCAATAGAATGGCATTGATTCAATAAACGGCACGTTTTTGTTCTTAACGCAGTAATAGCGAAAAGTTATGCGGACGCACAAGAATAGGATAATCCTTGTCCAAATTGACAAAAAAAGCAATCTTAAAAGGAATTTTTTTGGGATTTTGTTCTAAGAAGGGCAGGGGGATGTCATTAGACAACCCATACCGAGTGTATATAACGAGAATCCAATGCTTCCAGGCGAACCCTGCCGTACTGCTCCTCCAGGGAGTCAAACAGTCCGGTCAGGGCATGGCCCCAGGTCCGGCCGATTTCCTCCGGCGATCTTTTGGTTTGCAAAGCCAGCCATTCCAGGAATTTGTGCTTCATGGAATCCCGGACCATGTGCTCCGCCGGGTCGAAAAGCTCCTGGAAAAACGCCTTTAAGCCTTCCAGGGACAAAGGCTCAACCACGGAGCCCTTTCCGAGGAGATCGTTGGCCCATGGCGTCAAAAGCAGGTTCTCGCAATTCAGTTTTTTTGAATCGGGCAGGCTTTTGAGGCAATTCATGCGGGCGAAGAGGCCGTCCAGGGCGATGATGCCGTCCAGGATTTTTTCGCAGTCCTCCACGTCCTTGCGGCTTGAAAAATCGCGGTACAGGGCGCCGGATTGATAGTTGTCGTAGACCAGGGGCTTGTCCAAAAGCAAACCGCCCAGTACGCCCAGGCGCTCTTCACCCCAGAAGGACAAAGGCAGGCCGTTTTTTTGGAACCAGGAATCCCTGCGCCATTTCTGCGCCTTGAACTTCAGGTTTAAGGCCAGGCCGAACCCCGCCTGAAAGATTTCCGTAAGGGGATGATTGCGGATGGATGCCGCCGGCGCCTCGCCGGTTTTCTCCCGGATTTCCTCCAGACCCATATTCAGGTAGCCGCTGGTTTTCTTGACGAATTTTTGCAGATCCTCCCGGGAGTGCAGCTTCACCTTATCCGCGGCGATGACCTGATTGCACAGGGCCGCAAACTCCGACTGAATGAGCCGGGCTATGTTCGGATCGTCCACGGCGGCCAGGGATTGGGAAAACCGGTTTTCCCCCTTGGCGAAATGATTGGACAAAAAGGGCTGGGCGTAGCCGGGCCCGTCCTGGGCGGCCAGAATTTTTTTCGGCCGATGGGCAAGGGTCTCGGCGTCCAGCTTCTGGTAGATGGCCGCCGCCTCGTGAGGCGGGGTGAATCCCCGTTCCGCCAGACGCACATTGCGGATGCGAAAAAGGTTCTCCTCGGTCTCCGAAGGAATCACCCCGTGGAGTTCAAACATCATCTTGTGGAAATAGGTGTAATCCATCTCCGCCATGAGCTTGAGGATTTCCCGGGTCATGTCGTCCAGGTCGGGCAGGTTTTTATCTTCCGTCAGCTCCGAATCCTTGATCTTGATGTAAATAGCGCCGTCCAAAGAAAAGTAGCCTTCCGGCAATTCGCTGGGGTCCTGGTCGTGCTCCAGGAAAAGCACGGAAACGTTTTCGTACATCCACATTTCCAGAAGATCGGCTTCCACCGTGGCCATCCACTTGACCAGCCTTTCCGGATCGGCGGCCAGCATTTTATCCATCCAGGACACCAGGGCTTTCTGGTCGACCCGGTCGTTTTTCCAGATGTCCACGTCCATGAGGTATTGCCATTGGCGGGTGGAAGCCAGGGACAGGACGGGCAAGCAGTCGTCCAGGCCGATTTCATGGATTAAAAAATACAGATCCTGGGCGGAAAAGGATTTCACCAGGGCGCCGGCTTTGGGATGGGAAATAATGGCGTCCAGGGCCTCCTGGGCCGGCATTTCCAGGATTTGCTCCCGGGTGTTTTCAAGGGACAGGGGCTGTTTTTTTTCTATATCCATGGTTGATTCACCAATTTGCATAAAGACTGTTTCACGGCTTTTGTTGGGTTTCACAGGCTCAACCCAACCTACGTTTTGTACAGAAAGATAGCAGGTTGGGTGGCTCTGCAGGACGCTTTGCAACCAAAAATTGCGGTGCGATTTTGCGCCCATATACATTGGGAATTCCGGAAGATCGTCCGCAGGTTCACCCAACAATGAAGATGTATAAATAATAACTCAGCTTGGATGATTGGCAAGCCCGTTTTGTCGAGGGCCGTTCCATGGCGCGAACTTGATAAGCATCATCAGGCCGGGAATGGCGACAACCGTGCAGGTAATGAAAAAAGGCTCCCAACCGAACCATTTTGCAAGATATCCGGTGGGCATGGACGCCAGAACCCGGGGGATTCCCATGAGGCTGGTCAGCAGGGCGTATTGGGTGGCCGTGAATTTCTTGTTGGTAATGCTGGCCATAAAAGCCATGTAGGCGGCCGTGCCCATGCCGGAGCTCAGGTTTTCAAACGCGATCACTCCTGCAAGAACCTCAATGCTGGGCCCGGTTTTTGTGAGGATGGCGAAGCATGCCGTGGACGCGGCCTGGAGCACGCCGAAAATCCACAGGCTTTTGTTGATGCCCGTGCGCAGCATAATCACGCCGCCCAGGATGGTTCCGCCTATGGTGGCCCAAAACCCGAACAACTTGACCACGCTGCCGATTTCCGTTTTGGTAAAGCCCACGTCCAGATAAAAAGGCGTTGTCATGGCGCCTGCCATGGAGTCGCCCAGCTTGTAAAACAGGATGAACGCCAGCATCCATAAGGCGTTTTTCCTGCTGAAATACTCAATCAGGGGATTGATTCCCGCTTCCAGCATGTTGACAGGCAAGGGTTCGGAAACCTTCGGCTCTTTGGCCAGCAAGGTCACGGCGATGCACGGCAGCATGCAGGCCGCCATGATCAGGTAAACCTGGGAGTAGGACATGTGATCGGCCATGATCAAACCGCCGCCCGAGGCCAGCAGCATGCCCACCCGGTATCCGTTCACATACAGGGACGAGCCCAGACCCAGTTCTTCGTCGCTCAGGTCCTCGCGCCGGTACGCGTCCACCACAATATCCTGGGAGGCGGAGAAGAACGCCACCAAAATGGCGGCCATGGCCATGACCATGGGGCGCGCCGCAGGCTGGCTCATTCCCAACCCGGCGATGGCGACCATCAGGCACACCTGGGCGGCCAACAGCCACCCGCGCCTCCTTCCCAACAAAGGCAAAGTGAATCGGTCCAGAAAAGGCGCCCATAAAAATTTCAAGGTATAGGGCAGCCCCACAAAGCTCATGAGCCCGATCACGCCCAGATCCACGCCTTCTTCTTTCATCCAGGCCTGGAGTACGGTGATTGTAAGCAGCAAAGGCAGGCCGCAGGCAAAGCCCATGAGCATGCTGACCAGCATTCGGGGCGTACCGATCTGGCTGATGAGGGATTTCTTTTGATTGTCGGTCAAGGCGCGTCCTCGCAGGAAAGAAAAGGATTGTGAACCCAAGCGAAACAATTCCCTATCATGTCCGGCCCTTGTTTTACAAGCGCGGGGCTTGCAAATTTCCCGGGTTTGGAATAGTTTTATGAATTCGGTGCATTGAACGCTTCGGCCTTGAAACGGGAAAACCCTTTTCGTCACCATAATAAAAAAGCAGGAATCAATCCCCATGGATTCGGTAAAAATCTCCGTCATCCTGTGCACCCGGGCCGCCTCCGCTCACCTGGAGGCGCTCATTTACAGCCTGGCTGAGCAGGATTTTCCGGCCCAGGAATATGAAATCCTCATTGTGGACAACAGCCCCGACGGCGCGGCCAGGGGCCTTGCCGGCAAAGCCGTCCAAGCCGCTCCGGATCGAAAGATCCGGTATGTGCATGAGCCCGTCCCCGGAAAAACCCGCGCCTTGAACGCGGGGGTAAAAAGCGCCCAAGGGGGGATCGTCGCCTTTTTGGACGACGACGTTTCCCTGGATTCGGGCTGGCTGGCCGCCATGATTCAAGCCTTTGACGATCCTGAGACGGGCGGCGCCGGCGGAAAAATTACGCCCCAGTGGCCGGGCAAGGCGCCGGGATGGTTCACTCCGGCAGTTGCAGGCTTCACCCCGGTCCATGATTTTGGAGACAAGCCCCTGGCCTATGACGCGGCCGGGGCCTGCCCGGTGGGCGCCAACATGGCCTTTCGTAAGCTGGCCGTGGAGCAGGCCGGGCTGTTTGACGTCAACCTGGGCCATTGCGGGGCAGCCAAGCTGGGGGGGGAAGAGTGGGACCTGTGCCGCCGCGTCCGGCGCATTGGGTACAAGCTCATGTATCAGCCCCAGGCCGGGGTTAAGCATCATTTCACCAGCGAGGAGGCTTTAAAATCCCATTGGCGGGGCAGGGCCTTCACCCAGGGCCGGGTTGCGGCGTACATTTTGTTCAAGGACGATGCGCCTTTGCTGAACCGGGCCAAGGCCGAACCCGAAGGGACGGCTTTGCATAAAAATCAGCCCGGAAAGAACCTTTTTTATTTTCAACTAAAAGCCGCTTTTGCGGCGGGATTCGCCTGTGGACTCGTATTCGGACTTCCCAATAAATAACCCGGATTGCGCGGAGGCCGGTTTTCCCGCTTTGGACGAAAACCGTCTGCCGCCCAAATCCATCCGCCACTTGCTGATTACGGCGGAACACGCCGGGTTTCAGTATCGCGGCGGCATAGGGTCTTACGCCCAGGAAATGGAAAACCTGCTTGGCGGCGACCGTTTGGGGGTCTTTTTTGTGGGCGAAAAGGAATACGCCCCGGCAAAGTTCCCGTCCGAACAGTTCTTGAGGCGAAATCGCTGGATCGTCCCTTCCCTTGTCGTAGGTCCGGATCAATGCGCTTTTTTGCCCAAGGAGGACCTGATCTACCAATGCTTCAAGCGCATTCTGCCCTTGTACCCCGGCCTGGAAACCGTGGAAATCCAGGATTGCGACGGCTGGGGCGTGCGCATCGCCCAGGCCAAGCGGGCTGGGCTGCTGCCGGACAATCTCGCCATCAAGATTCGCTGCCACGGAACCTACGTGTACCTGGAGCAGGCCCATGGAAAATGGTGGGCCGATCAATACCATTTAAGGCTCATGGCCCGGGAAAAGCAGGCCATTGAACAGGCCGGCTGCGTGAGCTTTCCCACGGATTTTCTCCGCGACTTGTATTTGAAATCCGGGTACAGCATCAACCCGGACCGGATGGAAAAGCTCCGCTATCCCTTGGCCTTGCCCGCCGCGCCCGAGCCGGTGGAATTCCGGCGGGCCGATTCCTTGATTTTTATGGGCGCACGCACTCCCATGAAAGGCTTTCCGGTCTTTGTAGAGGCTTTGAAAAAATTGCTGGCCGGTCCTAAAGGTCAGGCCGTCCGCCGAATTTACGTTTTGGGTTCGAAGGACCCGGCCATGGCGCGGGAAAACGCCTGCATCAAGGCTTTGGGAAAACGGCTGAAGGTCATGGAAGCGGCCCTGCCGCGCCGCAAGCTCCTGAAAACCCTGACCCTGCTTCGGGGCAGGGCGGTCTGCGTGCTGCCCTACCTGGGGGACAACCACCCCAACGCGGTGCTGGAAGCCATGGCCTGCGGATGCCCCATGTTGGCTGCAGATCGCGGCGGAATTCCCGAACTGGTCCCCGAGGACTATCACGATCAATGTCTTTGCACGCCTGATCCCGATTCCCTGGCTGAAAGCATGGCCCGGCTCCTGTCCATGAAACCCAAGGATCGCCAGGCCCTGGCCCAGGGCGTGCGCCGAGAGTATCTGGCCGCGCAGCAGGCCATCAATCAGGCGCATTGGAGCACGGAGTCCCAGGTAAAGCCCGAGCCTGCTCTGGAGGCTAAACCTCGGGAAATCGTGCTGATGGTCCTGGCTGAAAAACCGGAGGAAGACTTGCTGCAGGCCCTGGAAAAGCAAACCCGCAAGCCGGACCGGACCTTATATATTTCCTCCGACGCCTTTGGGAAAGCCCTGCAGGAAGAAAACAAGGAGGCGATTGTAATCGCCCTGGAGGAAGATTACCGCCCCGCCCCGGAATTCATCCAAACCCATGCCCGATATCTGGAGCAAAATCCCGGGACAGGCGCCGTCTCGGCCTATTGTAAAGAAGAGGGCGGCCGGGTTATCCGTCCTATGGGGGACGGGCTTTTGTTGAATATGGCGGAGGATTGCCTGGGACACGGGGGCGCGGCGTTTTCCCTTTTCCATTTGCGCGAGGTCGATTTGTTGAGCCGGGATAGAATAAAGGCGCCGGAGAGTATTTTTCCCGTGCTCTTGGGTTCAGGAGGAAAAATTGGGGTGATCCCAGAGGTCCTTTCCCAAAGAAAGGCCCGCCCGGTTGCTGACAGAGACTTTTCCCGTGGTCTGGCTTTGGGGTTTGCGTCGGACAAGCTGCCCCGGTTTGAAGCCCTGCGCCTGGCCGGCGTGATGCAGGATTATGCGGCCATGCAGCAAACCCCGGCCATCGCCATTGCCCGGGAGCTGGAAAACTATCCTTTCCTGCTTCGCCTGGGCCGGACCGCCCTGGAAAAGGCCGCCAGGATTTATTTTAAAATGAAGCCGCATAAAGACGCGTGAACGTGGCTGTGCTTTTTAAGATACTCGATTGAAGGATAACTTGTCCAAGGTCAGATAAAACGAGGCGTCAACCAGCCCGCAGCATGATGAATATCGCAAGAATTCAATAACTTTTAGTATGTATTTTCCACGCACAGCATGGGAACGAGTTTTTAACCAAGACCTTCCGCCCGCCCTTTTGCCTTGGCTCCGATAACCTTTCCCGGCCGTGGCTTTTGACCTCCGGCCCCTGGTGTTTCATGCCTGGGCCGCCCAACTACTTTTTTTATCGCCGGGATGGTCGCCATAATTACAAGATCTGACTCACACTGCATCTCCTACGGCAACTTTGGGGTTATTCTTCCTTTTTTTCCCCCGCCGGGCTCAGGCCGATGTTTTTCAGGATGAGGATCATGGGCAGAAAGCCGAGAATCAGGGAGATTCCGGCCGTGACAGGCCCAAGGGCGCCGGACGTGTAAAAATGCGCGTACACAAATCCGGCGGCCGGCGCGTTGAAAAACGCGCCTGTGATCACGCCGGGGGAGTACTTCTTATAGGCCAGGGTGGTTGCGGCGTGGTATATGAAGTTAAACACGATGTAGCTGGCGGTGGACAAGCCCAGGGCCAATGTCCACTTGCCGGGCAGAAACACGGCCAGCCCCACGGCAATGAGCATGTATGCGCCGATCACCGCGTTTCCCAGGAGAAATTGCCGCCGGTCAAAATCCGGTTGAAAGGTTTTGGCCCACTCCACAAAACGGGGATTTTCCTCGATCCCCACGTGAATCAACTGGGCGATGATGATCAGCCATAATACGTTTAGGTTCATAAAAAGCCTTTTCTATTTAACCTGAAATTCCTGGATGAACTGGTTGGAGGACTCGATAGCCGCATTCATGTTTTTGATCAGTACGTCGATTTCTCCCTTCAGGGAGGAGAACTCCGAACGCAGGGAGCTGATGGCCTGGGCGTTCAGGTTATGCTTGAGGAACAGGACGTTGTCCTGGAAGGTTTCCAGGATGGGGGTCATGCTTTTTTCAGCGCGGTGCATGCTGGCCAGCATTTTGTTGTAATGGGATTTGGTGGCCGCAAGCTGCTTTTGGCTTTGAGCGCGAAGGTCGGCGCGTTTGTAAAGCGCCAGTTCGCCTTCCCATTCCTCGAACAAGGCGTCGGCCACGGACTCGATGCCGTCGATCCGGTCGGACACCCGTTCGGCGGCCTTTTTGCTGTCCTCGTATTCCGCGTTCAAGCGGTCGTAGGCTTCGCTCAGGTCGCTTGTGGGGACGTGGACCACGCTTCTGAACTGCTCCAGGGCGGACTTGAATTGCTCCTGGGCGTCGGTCTGGGCGTCCCGGGCGTCCTCCACCCTGTCCACCAGGATGTCCCGCTTATGGATGCCGACTTTTTCCATGGCGTTGTAATAAGTGGACTGGCAGGCGGCCAAAACCGTCAATAGCAGCGCCGCGGCAAAAAGAATTGCGTATTTTTTTAGGGGTTGATCTTTATGCAGCATTTCGCGCTCTCCTAAAGCATCAAATAATTGATTGATCCAAAAAACTAGCTACTGGCCGGGCATGGGCTGCAGAATTCTTACGGAATCCCATTCCCATATTCCGCCCTGATTGGCCAGGGCGAAGCCGGTGAAGGAATCTCTATAAAACAACTCCACGGTGCGAATCAGGGTTTTTCCATCCACCATGACCAGCATATTGCCGTTCATGTCCCTGCTCCACTGAATCCGATGCAACCGGCCGTCTTCCAGCATAGGATATTCGCCGGCCATGTCAATGACATAACTGCGGCCGCCTTTTTCCCGGATGATCTGGATGGGCCGGTCCGCGGACGGCGACGCGTTGTATACAAGCCGGTACAGGGCCCGGGCCGGGCTTCCGCCCATTAATACCATTTCCATAGCCCCCTGGGAAGGCTCCGCCGCAAAGGAAACGTCGGCTTCAAAGGCCGCCGGGATGGAGCAGGCGGTTCTGATGACGGCCGGGGTTTCATATTCCTTCACGCTTTGGGTCGCGGCGCCCTGCTGGGAGCCTTGGTCGTTCGTGGCCGCGTCCAGCATGCCTTTCAACAGGATGTTGAAAACCTCCTCCCCCTGGTTGGAACTGCCGCCTTGCTTGGCGGCGGCTTTCTTTTCGTTCACCTGGCTGCGAAGGCGCTTGCCTGGGGTGACCAGAAAAAAGCCCGAGTCCACGGTCCAACGGGGGGATAATTTGTAATTGCCGTCCGAAAAATCGTCCGAAAAAAACACGGTGCGGATTTTAGCCTTGTAGGCTTCCACCAATCCCCGCAGCTCGTCCAGAAAGCTGGGATGGGCGATCATTCTTTTGTCCGCGCTTTCTATGGCTTTTTCCAGGTCCGAAATCATGGATTGCAGAGTCTGGACGCCGGAGTCGCCGTCGTCCGCTGCAATGGAAGCCGCCGGCATGGCGAATAATAACCCTGCAATCAGGACGCATGCGGCCAATTTTTTTAAAGTATGATCCAACATAAAAAGTCCTCCTGCACCAGGCGTTATGGCCGAACCAGCAAGTCAGGGCGCTAAAGGGCTGCTCTTCCCTGCGAAACGGGCTTAAGGGCGGTCCCTGAAACGCGTTCCTGTTCCGGCGGAAATTTTGGTTGCTGATGGTACTGGGGAAACCATACCAAATCAGGTTATTGCATGGCAATGTCCTGTTTCACATGGTCTTTAAGATTGACTAAATATTATTAAGGTGATTTACTTTCGCTGCTTCAAGAGGGGGAGTGCATTGCCGCAATATATCGAAATTTTTCAGCCGAAAACCCAGGCGGAGTCCGCCATAGTGCAGAGTTTTCTCCGCGCGGAGGGCGTGGATTGCATTGAGAAGCGCCCGCAGCATGAGGGCGCCCAAAAGCCGCGCCCGGAGAAAGGCCTTCCCGCGCCTTTATGGGCGCCCGCGGACCAGGCCGAACAAGCCCGTGAAATCGTCGCCGCCTATCTGGAGGAAGCCTCCCTGTCCGAGGAAGAATGGGCCGTCAAGCCGCCGAAAGGCTCCGGCTCCTTTTTGCAGAAAATCCGAAGCCTGCTTATCAGGATTCTGTCCGGCCCCTGACGGGTTGCGGCTTCGGTCCCATTGTTTCTTTTTGCAATCCTTAAAAGCACAGGAGGTAAGCCATGACCCCGAATTCCCAGGCCACCCAGGCCATATTGAGAGACCCCAGCAATTTCCAGTGGTATATTATTCCCTTGCTGCTGCTCGTTCTGTACGTCTACGCCAATGAGGTCCAGCACAAGCGATGGAGCGTCATCCTTGGCGGTCTGGCTTTGTGGGGCATGGACTGGTTCAACGAAATCTGGAACAGCCTGTTCTTGCACTTCACCAATTTCGCCCCATGCTGGGGCCTGGCCAAGAACTCCTGCTTTATCATCCTTACCGGTCTGAACATAGAAATCTGCTTTATGTTCGCAATCATGGGCATTGTGTTTTTAAAGCAATTGCCCGAGGACAAGGACATGAAAATCCTGGGCGTGAACAACCGCTGGTTCATGTCTGTTGTCTTTTCCCTGCTGGCCGTGTTTGTGGAGATCCTGCTTAATCTGGCCGGCGCTTTGGTCTGGGAGTGGGGTTTCTGGAACATCAAGTTTCCTGTGTTCATCTTTTTACTGGGCTATTTTCCGTTTTTTGTTGTTGCCTTTAAGGTGCATGATATGGAAAACAGAAAGAATCAGATCAGGGCCGTTTTGGGGATCCTGGGATTTGACCTGGCCTGCCTTGTCGTGTTCGGAGGCGTCCTGGGTTGGATTTAACCCCCGTCCTGATTATAACGGCGTTTTTACGCGCGAAATCCATGCACGGATTTCGCCGGCGGGAGGATAGTACGTGTCCAACATAGGAAAAGATATTCGGATGGAAAGGCTCATGGACCGCAACACCGGCAGGATGGTTGTGGTTCCCATGGATCACGGCGTGACGGTCGGCCCCATATTCGGGCTGGTGGATATCGGACAGGCCGTGAACACAATCGCCGAGGGCGGCGCCAATGCGGTCATCGGACACATCGGCCTGCCGCGTTGGGGCCATCGCAAGGGCGGCAAGGACATCGGGCTGATTCTGCATTTGTCCGCGTCCACCATGGTCTCTCCCAGGCCCAACAAAAAGGTTTTGGTCAATACCGTGGAAAACGCCCTCCGTATGGGCGCTGACGGGGTTTCCGTGCATGTGAACCTCGGGGACGACGACGAGCCCGCCATGCTGCAGGCTTTGGGCGAGGTGGCCGTGGAATGCAACTACTGGGGCATGCCTTTGCTGGCCATGATGTATCCCCGGGGCCGGAACATCGAAAACGAAACCGATCCTGAAATGGTGCGGCTGGCCGCCCGGGTGGGCGCGGAGTTGGGCGCGGATTTCGTCAAGGTAAGCTACACAGGCGATCCGGAATCCTTTGCCAGGGTGGTGGAGGGATGCCCGGCGCCTATCCTCATCGCCGGGGGCAGCAAACTCTCGGCCGAAGAAATGTTCGTGACCATTGAAAACGCCATGAAGGCCGGCGCCAAAGGGCTTTCCGTTGGCCGCAACGTGTTTCAGAGCAAGGACCCTGTGGCCTTTCTGCAGTACGCCTGCTCCATTGTGCACGATGGCATGACAGCCCAAGAGGCTGCAGAGAAATACCGGGAAAAAGCCGGCTGATACATTTCATTTCCCATCGCCAAAAAAAGTAAACGCCATTCCGGGGGTTCCCGTTCCCGGAATGGCGTTTTTATTGTCAGGAGGCGGGATGACCTTGCCATCGGCCGCTTCCGCCAGGGCCTTGCCAGTGACCCTCTGTCCCCGACAAACCGAATTTACTTCTTAGTGAAACAGGCTTCCGATAAAACAGTCGTTGTTGCTGTCATCGTCGTCATCGTCCTCGCTTTCGTCGGTTGACGCCGAGGCTGAGGTGGAAAAGCCGGAGTCGGCCCCCTCTGTATATGCAGCCAGCCGGACATTGTATGTGATGCCGTCGTTCAGGCCAGTAACCCAATAGCTTTCTTCGCTTTCATCAATGAGCGCCCAAATTTTGTATTCCGCTTCATCCTGGGCTTCTTGTTTGATTTCCAGTTTGAAGCCGTCTTCCGTATTGGAGTTGTCGTTCCATGTGATTTTAAAGCTCGTCTCCCCCACATTGCTGACTGTGAGATCGTCCGGAGCATCCGGAGCGTCTCCCCCGATAAAGCAACCCAGACCCATGGGGCCGTTCAGATCGACGATATTGGAAGTGTTGAGATAGGCGTTGTCCATGGTGGTAACGTTTCCATCCAGGTCCACGATGCTCAGGGTGTTGTCCGTGGAATCGGTTACATAAGCGTCGGAGCCGTTAAGCGGAACGGACAGGCCGGAAGGCGAGGAGCCCACGGCGACGCCTTCTTCCAACACGGAGAATGTGACGGCGTTGATGATGCTGACGGTTCCGTCGGCCTGGTTGGCCGCATACAAGTAGCTGCCCCAGGAGGCCAGGGCCAGGGCGCAGGGGCCGGAGCCTACGGTGATGGTTTTCACCACTTCCAGTTCTTCCCCGTCAATGACTGAAATGGCGCCGTCCCCCTCGTTGGCTACGTATACGTAATCGTTGTATCTGCCGGCTACGATTCCGCCGGGGGAGTCCCCCACATCGATTGTGGATGCGCCGCCGTTGCTGATAACCGTTACGGTGTCGTCATCGGCGTTGGTTACAAAAACCGTCTCGCCGTCGCGGAAAACCGCCACGCCCCGGGGATTGTCGCCAACGCTAATGGTGGTTGTTTGAATATTATCCATGTCCGAGAGATCCAGTTTGGCGGCCTTGTTCGTGGACGAAGATACAACCCACAAGGCTTTATTGTCCCTGTCAAGAGCCATCCCCCCCAATTCCCCGCCAATGTTGACAGTGCATATGACGTCGTCCTGGGAGGTGGATATGTGGCTGGTTTGTATGACGGAAACCGTCCCGCTATTGGAATTTGCAACAAAAACGTATTGGCCGTCTGAGGTGACGGCCACAGCCTGGGGGCTGTCTTCCACAGCAATTTCCGCGGCAATTTCATCCGTGTCAAAGTCCACCACGGCTATGGAGTTCGAGCCTGTGTTGGGAATGTATGCGTACATGCCGGCAAAAGCGGCGCCTGAGCCTAAACACAAAAAAATGGCTGCAATGGTAAAAGTGACTGCCGAATCAACGATTTTCATTTTTTCTCCTGGTCTAAGGGGCCGCGCAATGGCGCCCTCCGCAATGTTGTTTCGCTAAGGGAGTCGGCGCCAGACAAGGTTTGGTTACAAAGTCTGCAGAAGTATCAATTTTTTTTTGGGTGTGCTATAAAAGCAGTAAATAGACACGATATTCTGCTGGAAAGAGATCCGTTTTGATGAGAATTTCACCCTATGCGGCAAGCTTGGCCGGAGCCCTTTTGATCCTTTACGCCCAGGGAGGCTTAGTTCCCGGCTACTCGCCGGATTCCGTGCAATACCTTGCCTGCGCAAATAATCTCATGGACGGAAACGGCTTCTACTCCTTTGACGGCTTGCCTTATACCGGCTGGGCGCCCTTGCAGCCGCTTATCATCGCCTTCATGGGCGTTCTGGGAATGAACCTCGTTACAGCGCCTTTTTGGATTAACCTGCTCAGTTTGGCGGGTATCGTCTTTACCGTACATTATCTTTTGGAACGGAACCTGAGCAGCCGGCCTTTCATAATTATGGGAACCCTTTCCATGCTCATGCCGGCCATGTTCGCCTTTTATTACATGGCTTGGTCCGAGCCGCTCTTTTGCCTTTTGGCCCTGTGGCTGGTTATTTTTTTTCACGAATACCTGGAGCGGGAGAAAACCGCGCTTTTGGCTGCGGCCGGGATCATGGCGGGGCTGGCTTGTTTGCAGCGTTATATCGGCGCCAGCCTTGTGATGGCGGCGGTCTTTCTTTTGCTGGTTCGGCCGGGCCGGGCGGGTTTTTTTCAAAGGATCAAAGAATGCCTGCTTTTCGGGACCATCGCCTCCACCCCGGTTTTTGCGTGGATGGCCAGAAACTATCTTACCGTCTCGTATCTTACCGGGCCGCGCAAGCCATCCGGCCACAACCTTTTTGAAGTCCTCAATACATTCGGCGCCACGGCCGCCTATTTGATTTATCCCTGGGATATGGCCAAACCGCTTAAGGCGCTTCTGATTTTTGCGGCGGCTGGATTTATGGGATTTGCACTCAAAAAAGCCGGCGGCGTTTCTATGGCCGTCAATTCCTTCAAAAAGTGGACCTTTCCCTGGACTCTGGGAGTGATGACCGCCGCTTACATCAGCGCCATCTTTTTTACGTATTTGAACACCCTTCTCGACGACTCCGCAACCCGTTACATAGCTGTTTTATATTTCGGAATCATCATTTTGGCCTTTTGGCTCTTTGACCGGGCTTCGTCGGCAAAGGACGGTAAATCCCCGGAGCAGACAAAACAAATCATAATTACCGTGTGCGCAGCGTGGCTGGCGGCGGGGCTTGTTGGGTCGGTGCAGAATGCCGCGGATTTGCACAATGCCGGCGTTGGCAACTACCATGAAAAAAAATGGGCGGACTCGGGGACGGCGCAATGGATAACGCAAAACCCTCCCACAGGGAAGGCGTACAGCAACCTCGCCCGTTTTGTCTATTACAAGACAGGCGCCGAGTGCCGCCTGTTGCCGAAAGAGCAGTCAAAGCTCGACAGGCTTCACGCCGACGTGCTTGAAGACGGCTCCGTGCAGGTGATCTGGTTCAACGCTTCCAATCGAAAGCCTGACTATAACCTGGATTTATTTATGAATAAATACCGGGTTGTTGCCAATGCGGCGCTCAATGACGGAAAAGTCGTAACTCTTTTTCCGTCATGACGGCGGCGCCGGTGTTTTAAAGCCGGCGTCCACTTAGTCCGCCTCCGTCTTCAAACCCTATCTGCGGTGCGCCTCCTCCTGCGGTCACTTTTCTTGTCATGCTGATTTCCTTGTGATATCATATTTCTATACAGTTGTACGATCGGATGAAATATTGCGTTTTTTAATTCTGTTCAGGTTGGATGGAAAAACCGCCTCACGGACTTGCGGATATTCTATGCTCAAAGACGATGAATACGGCTTTTTGGAAGGAAGGCATGAACCGACTGACGATCCGTTTTGGCAGGAGTCCTGGTATTTCAATTTTGCAGATTCTGAAACCGGCGCTTACGGGCTGACCCGTATTGCGTATTGCCCTTATAAGGGCAAAGCGGACGGATTGTTGCTGGCTTCCATAAATGGGCGGCCCGCCATATTATACCCGGCAGTGGGCAAATCTTTGCAATCCAGGGAGGTTTCCATCAACCCGCCTGAGAGCCTGAAAACTAAAGGCCTGGAGTTTGTTTGCCGCTCTCCCATGGACCATTGGGAATTGAGGTTAAAAACCCGAAACGTGGAAATGAACCTGGCTTTCAAAGCGATAACCCCCATGCACATGTTTCCGGAAGTGATTACCGCGGAAGGGAAGTCCGCCGCCGCCAGGCATTATGAACAAGGCGGCAAGGCGACCGGCGTGATTCGCCGTAAAGGAAGGAAAATCAAGATCAACGGCATGGGGCAGCGCGATCACTCCTGGGGTCCCAGGCATTGGTCCGGGGTGGGATCGTGGACCTGGATAAGCGCGCAATTCTCCTCGGGCTGGGCTTTTAATTACTGGAACCTGGGCGAGGGGCCGCCGGCGAAAACCTGCGGGTTTCTGGGCGACGCCAAAGGAAGCGTGGATTTGATTCAGGGAGAGGCGGAATGGGAAAAAAAGGACGGCTCCGGCTTGAATCTTACCATAACCCCGCAAGGACAGCCAGGAAGGCAAATTGCCTTTCAGGGAAGAACCCGCTGGTCTTTGTTCAAAGACGGAGCAATCATTAATGAGAATTTCGGCGTTTTTTCCTGCAACGGCGAGCAAGGCGTCGGCGTGGTGGAGCGTCTGTATAAACCCCGTTTCGGCCTGGCGAGTTACCTGCCGGAAGTCCCCAAAATGGTCGCACTCGGCCTGCAAAGCCTGTAAGAGAAGAGTTATGGCG
Source organism: Desulfatibacillum alkenivorans DSM 16219 (assembly GCF_900142135.1). Classification (GTDB taxonomy): domain Bacteria; phylum Desulfobacterota; class Desulfobacteria; order Desulfobacterales; family Desulfatibacillaceae; genus Desulfatibacillum; species Desulfatibacillum alkenivorans. The sequence goes on from NZ_FQZU01000001.1 coordinate 212,330, forward strand.
CTTATATCCAAACCCTTATGGACGCCCATCTCCAAGCGAGCCAAACCGTCTATAGAACTTCACGGCGGAAAAGGCGCCAACCTGGTGCGTCTGGCAAGGGCCGGATTTGCCGTTCCGGGCGGAGTGGTTCTAACCGCCAGGCTGCTGCAAAACGCCGATCAAAGCAATTTGTCCCGCCTGCAAAACCTGATTTGCAAAGCCTTGTCCTCCTATCCCCCCCGGACTCAATGGGCGGTGCGTTCGTCAGGGACCTCAGAGGACGGCCGTCAGGCCTCGTTTGCGGGCCAGCACGACACCTTTTTAAACGTCCCGCGGGATGAACTGGCTTCCCGGGTTCTGGACTGCCTGGACTCCGCGCGATCCCTCCATGCAGACGTTTATCGCGATAAAATGGAGCAGTCTTCCTCATCCTCCATGGCGGTGGTGATTCAGGCCATGGTCAACGCCCAATGCGCCGGTGTGTTGTTTACGAGGCACCCTGTCCTGCCCGATGTGGATTGCATTGTGGTGGAAGGCATTCCCGGCCTGGGCGAGGACTTGGTTTCCGGGCGAAAAAATCCCGACCGGCTGGAATTATCCCGTTCTGGAAGGCGTTTGGAGGCTGTGTTTCACGATCAAAACAAACAATGCCTGGACGCCGTGGGCGATGTTTTTTTCTGCGAAGCCGCAAATAATATAGAAAAAGCCATGGCCGCCCCCCAGGATGTGGAATGGGCTTATGACGGCCAAAAATTGTGGATTCTCCAAACCCGGCCCATAACCACCCTAAAGCGCCCCTCCAAAGTGTGGACCCGGGCCTGGGGCGACGAGTTCTGGGCCGAGGCCACCACGGATTTGCAATACACGCTCATGGGGCGATGGATCAGGGACGATTACATCAGGGACCTTGGCCGCATTTGCGGGTGGAATTTTTTATCTCAGGTGGAGCCCTTTGAACGCATTAACAGCCACGTGTATTTCAATCCCGAATACATGCGCAGGCTGCTGCGCCTGGTTCATCCGGCCATGCGCATGGAGCGGCAGTTGAACTGGATGCCGCCTTATTGGCGGGCCGAAGCCTCTTCCATAGAATTCCGTCCCGCCGCGCTTGCGCTGAGCCTGCTTCGGTCCTCCCTGTCGGACAAAAACTCGGGCATGCTCTCCCATTACAAAAGATTGCCCAAGTACCTTAAGCAAGTGCAGGACGCGCTTATTCCCGAGCTTGGGCGGGATCTCTCCCCCCTGAGCGACCAGGATTTATGGCAACGGCTTATGCGGAACGACCGCATGGGCAGGGCGCATTTTAAGTTCGTGCGATGGGGCCTTGGCTCCTATTTGGCGCCTACCCGGATGATTTGCGCCTGGATTTGCGAAAACTGGACCTCCCGCACCCAGACGGCCGACCCGGAAGGCCACTATTTTGAAATGCTTCTCACCAGCCCGCGGGGCAACAGCACCACCCAGGTCAATGAGGAAATTGAGCAGCTAAGCCGCTTGGCCGCAAAGATTCCCGGCCTGCGGGAGCGCCTGATTTGTTCGCCTGACTCGCCCTCCCTGGAAGACATCGCCGCCATGCCGGAGTCAAAATCTTTTGTTTCGGAATTCAAAGGCTTTATCCAACGGCACGGGCATCGCGGCAGTTCCCGGGAAACCCGCCTTCCCCGGTGGATGGACGACCCCGGCCTGATTCTCAACAACATTCTGGCTTTTGCCGCATCCGGCATGGAAGGAAACAAAGCCGGGAAAACAAAGGATCAAAAAGACTCCTGGCTGCAAGAGGTGAGGCGGCAGCCCGGCGGCTGGTGGAAAAGGGCTATTGCGGAAAAGTCTTTGTCCCTGGCCAGGGAATACGTTAGATACAGGGAGAATCAGCGCTACGCTCTGGACTACATCCTGGCGGACATGCGCCGCGTCATCCTGGAGATGGCGGCAAGACTACAAACAAAAGGCCTGCTTAAGCAGGAAGACGACATATTTTTTGTAACTTATAACGAGTTGAAATCCTTATGGGACGGCTCCGCCTCAAAGCCTCCGGAAGTGGAAGCCAGACGGGCGGCTTTTATAAAGGATTCCTCCCGGCTTCCTCCTGAATGGATTCTGGATGGAGAGCCTTTTCCCCAAAAAAGGGTTGCGGTGAAAAACGGCTTCCGCGGAACTCCAGCCTCGCCCGGCGCCGCCAAAGGAACGGCCCGGGTCGTAATGCGGGCGGAGGATTTACGGAACGTTCGCCAGGGGGACATCCTGGTGGCGCCCAATACGGACCCCGGCTGGACCCCGGTTTTCGGGCTGATCTCCGGCCTGGTCGTTCAGACGGGCGGCATGCTTTCCCATGCGGCCATCGTAGCCAGGGAATACGGCATCCCGGCCGTAACCGGCGTGGCGGAAGCCTGCCGCAATATCAATACAAACGATTATCTTGAGGTCAACGGCCGGGACGGGACCGTTGCAATATTGAATTTCACCGGGGATGAGCAAGCCCGGGCCATGTAATGCGGAGGCGTGAGAATGGACCCTAACAGTCCCAGGAAAGAGCAAAAGCCTTTTGATCAGAGCATACGCTATAAGTTGATGCTCATCCAATCGGTCATTTTCGTCATTCCCGCTTTTGCCATCGCCTATTTTTTGTATGAAAAAAAGATTCTGCTCGATTATTACAATGCGCTTATCTTCATCTTTGTTCTGGCTCTTATTTTGGGAGGGTTCATCCTGCTGCGCCAGATTCTGGACCGCGTGGCGGATCTGGCCGAATTCGGAAAAAAAGTGGAGCAGGGAGACTCGACAGCCCTGGCGGCGGCGAAATTCGAAGACGATGAGCTTGGCGACATTTCCGGAACCATAAACAGCCTGATTGCCAAGCTGGAAAAAACTACGGACAGGGCCAATCAGAGAGTCATAGAGCTTTTGTGCATTAAGGAGTTCGCCGACGCGGTGCGGGAGGAGCGCAACAAGACCAAGCTCATGCATCTGCTTTTGGAAAAAGCCATGGCGGCCACGGGGGCAGCCTCCGGGGCTGTGTTTATCAGGGACGAGAGAGGGTCCAATTTTTCCTTGGTGGATTCCCGGGGCGTGGATCCCGTCCTCGCCCTGGACTCCGGCGCCCAGATGATGGAACTGGTGAAATCCGGCGAGATGGGGCCTGGCAGTCCAACTTTTGTCGCCCCCTTGATTGAGCAGGATCGAATGATCGGCGTCATTGCGTTGGGCGCCAAGCAGGGCGGGGCGCTTTTCACCGAGCAGGACCAAAACGTGCTCTCCATTATGAAGGACCACCTTTCTTCAGGGTGCGAGGCCGGATACCTGGACAGCGAACTGCAGGACCGGATTCGGGAATTGAACAAGCGCACCGAAGACCTGGAAGAGGAGATTAGAATACGCCAGGAGACGGAGGACAAGCTCCGAAGCATTTTGGAAAGCTCCTCGGCCATATCCATTGTATCCACGGACCTGGATCAAATCATTCGGTACTGGAATAAGGGCGCTGAAAATATTTTCGGATTCTCGGCCGAAGAAATGGTCGGTGAGAAAATCACCAAAATTTATGTGGACGATCCCCAATCCAGGGAGATTCTGTCCCAGGCCAGGAATCATGTCATAGAAAACAAGGACGCCACGTCCTGCGAAGTCCGGGAGCTTTCCAAAGAAGGCTCGGACAAGTGGGTCAGACTCAACCTTTCCGCCAGGATGGACCAGGACAATGAAGTCATAGGACTTTTGGGAATAGGGGAGGACATCACCGAGCGCAAGCAGCTTGAACAGATGCTCCTGCACGCCCAAAAAATGAAAGCCATCGGCGCCCTTGCCGGCGGCGTGGCCCATGACTTCAATAATATCCTCACCAGCGTCAGGGCCTACACCGAACTGGCCCAGTTCCGCATTGACAACAAGGGCGCGGTGCAGGAAAGCCTGGACCAGATCATGAATGCCACGGACCGGGCCAAGGAGATGGTCAAGCAAATCCTGAATTTCAGCAGGCAGACGGGGGAAGAGAAAAAGCCCGTGCAACTCGGGCCGGTGATAAAGGAAGCCGTCACCCTTTTAAAGGCCGCCCTTCCTTCCACCATTGAAGTCGTCATGGCGCTTAAGGAGTGGGAAATCATCATTCACGCCGACGCCACCCAGGTGCACCAGATCATCATGAATCTTGGAACAAACGCGGCCCACGCCATGGCTCAGAGCGGCGGGATTCTGCATTTTTCCATGATCCGCGAGGAAGTGGACAGAAAAACCGCGGCAAAGATTCCCGAGCTGCAAGTCGGGAACTATATCAAATTGCGGGTTCAGGACACCGGCTGCGGCATGGAGCCCGAGGTCATGAAGCATATTTTTGACCCCTACTACACCACCCGGGAAACCGGAAAAGGCTCGGGCATGGGGCTGGCTGTGGTTTACGGAATCGTCAAACAGCACGGCGGCGCCATTGTCGTTAAAAGCAAGCCCGGAAAAGGGACTTTGTTCGACGTTTATTTTCCCATCGTGTCCGAGCGTCCCAAAAGCAGCCCCAGAAAAGCAACGGACATTCCTCACGGGACGGAGTCCATTTTGTTCGTGGACGATGAACTGGCGGTTACCGAGCCCTATCTGCGCATCCTGGAGGATTTGGGATATACGGTGACCGGGTTTACGGACGGCTTGGAGGCCCTGACGACCTTTAAGGCAAACCCAACCCATTACGACCTGATCATTTGCGACATGACCATGCCCAAAATCACCGGAGAAATGCTGGCGCAAAGAGCCAAGGATGTCCGCAGCGACATCCCCGTAATCATTTGCACAGGGTATTCCGACGCCATGAGCGAAGAAAAAGCCGGGGAAATGGGAATCCAGGCCATGCTGCCTAAGCCTTTGGCCGTGGAGGAGCTTGCCTCGGCGATTCGAATGGTTTTGGAGGGCAAATCTTACAACGCAGCCTAAGGGAAGCCTTGACAAAATCCCGGGCTTGGAACATATTCCTACGAGTGGTCAATTCGGAGGGGCCTGACGGCCCCTTTCTTGCCTCTGCCTGTCCAATCAAACATTCAAGGGGGGTACTGTGCGGCGATTGCTTAAATGCCTTTTGGGGGGGATTATGGGAATGGCTTTGCTTTCCGGCTTGGGAGGATGCGCTGCAAAGCATCTGGCGATTAGCGCCGAAAACATCCGGCCGGATGTCCAAATGGAAAATCAAACAATGACGGCCGGGTTCGCGAGGGTGGACATCACCCCCGGCCCGGGCATGCCCATGGGCGGCTATTCCATGATGGGCAAGCAGGGTATGGGGTATCGCACCAAGTTGTACGCCCGGGCTGTTTACATCAAGCCGAAGCATGGCAGGCCCGTCTGCTTGGTGCAGTGCGATCTGCTTGCCGGCTCTTTGGCCGTGCATCATAAGGCCGCCGAGATTGTTGCGCAAAAAACGGATGTGGAGCCCGCCGGCTTTGTGATGGCCGGAACTCACACCCACAGCGCGCCCGCCAATTTTTTCGGCAGCAATTTCTATAATAAATTCGCTTCCGCTAAAAAGGGGCTGGAGCCGGATTTTTTTGAGTTTCTTTGCGACCGCATAGCCATGGCGGCCGTCCAGGCTTATGAAAACCGGCGTCCTGCAAAAATCGCCATGGGCTCTGTAGACGTATACGGCGCCACCCGAAACCGCAGCCTGCCGGCGTATTGGCGGAACGCCAACGTGACGGACGAGCCTCCGGCCGACCAGGCGGTCAATCCTTTGCTGCACATGATCCGGGTAGACTGTCTTGCGGACGACGGCGCCTATCACCCGGCCGGGGCGTTTACGAATTTTTCCATCCATCCCACGGCCATCAGCACGGGCAACAAATTGTATAACGGGGACGTGTTCGCGTACATCGAACGGGAAGTGGAGTGGGGGATCAAAAAGGCTTACAAAACGCCCTTTGAACCGGTTCACGCCGCCTGCAACATGACCCACGGGGACAACACCCCGGAAATCCCGCCGGAAATCGACGAAGGCTTTATCGAAGCCAAACGGGTGGGGAAGATCGTGGGGCGGGCCGCCATGGATTTGTTCACATCTCTGGACGGCGAACTCAAAGACGATGTTCCGGTCGGCTTTTTCGCCAAGGAGCTGGACGTGCTGGAAAGTCCAACCAAGGCGGACGCCGCCGTCTGCAGCCGGGCGGTGGTGGGATGCGCCCTTACTGCGGGCGCCACCTCCCGGTACACGCCGGTCCTGCACAAAATGCCTCTTTTCGCCCCTGGATGGCCGCGCAAGGTTTTCACCCACGGATGCCAGGCGGAAAAACGGGTGGTTGGCGGCCCGTTTCAATACCTGATTTTACCCCGAGAGGATTTTCCCCACGTCCTTTTCCTGCAGGCTATCCGGATCGGGGATGTTGTCATCATGCCCATTCCTTTTGAAACGTGCATGGAGCAAGGGGCGCGGATCGCCGCATCGGTGAAGGAAAGCGCCGAAAACGCAGGCTTAAAAGGCGTAAACCAATATTATGTCATGAGCTGCTCCAATGGTTATTGGGGATACGTAACCACGCCCGAGGAATACTCCCTGCAATATTACGAAGGCGGCCACACCTTGTACGGCCCCGGGACGGGCGCATTTTTAGCGGCCCACCTTTCGGATATGGTCAAAAGCCTGGCTTCCGGAGATCAGGCCCCGGAATTGCCATCCTCGTGGGCCTTTGACTTAAAAACAAAGCATTATCTGATAAAAAAGGAGGCTCCGGCGGAGGAACGAAAGATCGTCGGCCAGCCGGTCTATGAGCCTGAAGGCGACAACCTGGAGGCCTGCTGGACAATGTCCTGGGAGGACCTGCCGCCCGGCATGATGGCGTTCGACCGCCCTATTGCCTCCGTGCAGGAGATGGACGGCGATCAATGGCGCGTTCTGACAAAGGAGGGAGAGCCCATTGACGATTCGGGCTACGATATTTCAGTCCAATTTGTTAAGATGAATTCCAGGACCGGCATGGGAATATACCAGGCGACCTGGCATGATCCGGTTCAGGAAAGCGGCAAGAAATTTCGCTTTGCCATTGCGCCGGGTGAACAGGGAGAGTATATTTTCTCCGACACCTTTAACTGAGCCGGTTTGCGCATCACTCAACGGGGGAACGTCGGCGCGCGCATTCCGGCAGCTAAGGAAATCATCGGATTATGGCGGATTTTATAGCAACCAGCCGGAAAGCCCACCTTCTGATTTTATGTTGCCTGACTATTGCGGTTTTCGCCAATTCTTTGGAAAGCCCGTTTATTTGGGATGACGAAAGGCTGATTCAGGAAAACCCATGGATAACCGACGCGGGGAACATCCCCGCCTTTTTTTCTCCGGACTATTGGGACCAGCTTCACCCCATAAAGAGTTCGTCCCAATACCGTCCCGTGCGGGTATCCTCCTTTGCCCTGGATTACGCCATCTGGGGCGAAAATCCCACGGGCTACCATTTGACCAATCTGCTGCTGCATCTGGCCAACGTCGTGCTGCTGTATTTTGCGGTCTTTTGGCTTTTGGGCGGAAAAAAGGAGGAGCAAGACAAGGGCGCCTTGCTGATTCCCTTTGTCTGCGCGCTGCTTTTCGCCGTCCATCCCATCCACAGCGAAGCATTGAACCTGATTAAAAACCGGTCCGAACTTTTGGCCTTTTTATTTGTGCTGAGCGCCTTGGCTCTCTTTGCAAAGGCAAAGGACAGGGATGGGCTTCCGTACGTGCTTTACTTGACCGGGGCACTGGCCTGTTTCTTTTTGGCCCTGGCTTCCAAGGAAACCGCGCTTGTACTTCCGTTTTTGGCCCTTTGGCTTCTTTGGGTGTTTGAACGGGAAAAAGGCTTTTTGTCCAACGGATTTCAGGTCCTGCCCATGTTCGTGCTGCTGGCGGGATTCGCGGCTTTTCGCTTATTGGTTTTTGAATCGCCGGAGGCGGAGCCGCAGACTGCATTGGGGTTGGCGGCGCAGGCGTCCATTATATTCAAGACAATCGGCGCTTACGTTTTCATGCTGGTTTTGCCCGTAAATCAGACCGTGGACATCCCCATGCCCGCCAGCCTGGCCTCTCCGGACGTGTTGATCGGCTGGGCATTCTTGATCGCTGCTGTGGCCTACGGAGTCAAAACATGGAGGAAGAATCCCGAGTACCTGTTTGCCTTGGGATGGATCGCCTTCACCCTGGCGCCCGCCTCCAACCTGCAATATTTGGAGTCCCGGCCCCTGGCCGAGCAACGCTTGTACATGCCTTCCGCCGGCTATTGCCTGATTTTGGGGATTTTGCTCGTCCGCCTTATGAGCATGGACCGCAGAGCCCTGAAAAATCTGGGCGTGGGGCTGACAGTCGCGCTTGCCGCGGTTTATGCATGGGGAACGTTTTTTCAAAACAGCTTATGGAGAGAGCCCGTCAAGCTATGGACCAGGGCTTTGAAGCATGTGCCGGACAGCCCCCGCCCCTGGTACAATCTGGGCAACGCCTATATGGCGAAAAGAATGTACACCGATGCGGTTGCGGCCTTTGAAAAAACGCTTGAACTCGACCCTGGAGACCCCGACGCCCTGAACAACCTGGCCTGCGCCCAGGTCAGCCTTGGCCTTTTGGACGAGGCCACGGCAAACGTCCGGGAAGCCCTGAAAACCGATCCGAACAGCGCGGTCGCCTATTACAACCTTGGCAACGCCATGGCCAAAAGCAATCGGTTGTCCGAGGCGGTCATGTATTACGACATGGCCGTAAGCCTTAAGCCGGACTTCCCCATGGCCCAATGCAATTTGGGCTATCTGCTTTTCAAAATGGGCAACCCTGAAAAAGCCAGGGAGCGTTTGTCCATTGCCTTGGCTTTGGACCCGGAAAACGCGCTCATCCGGACTGTCATGGCTAATGTGCTGTCCGCCGAGGGAGACCTGGAGCAGGCCCGGGTCCATTATCAAAAGGCCCTGGAACTGGAGCCTGATCAATCCCAGATTCATTACGCATACGGCAACCTGCTTTCCAAGCTCGGGGAGGTGGACCAGGCCGAAGAACAGCACCGGGCGGCCCTGGAAAACGACCCGGAAGACCCCAGGTTCCACGCCAACATGGCCAACACCCTTTCCCGCCAGGGAAGGTACGGCGAGGCCATGACCCATTACGAAAAAGCCTTGGAGCTGGAACCCGGCAACGCCATGATTCACACAAACATGGGCATCGCCCTGGCGGACCAGGGCAAGGTGAAAGAAGCGGCCTCTCATTTTAAGGCGGCCATGAAAAGCCAGCCGGATTTCGCCCCCGCCTATTACAACATGGGGTATGTCCTGGCCAAGCAGGGACGGCATCAGGAAGCCCTGGATTATTTGGGCAAGGCCGTGGAGATCAAGCCGGATTACGGCCAGGCTTACTATGAGGCGGGCAACTCCCTGGCTCATACGGGGCATTTGAACGAAGCCGTGCAAAGCTATAAAAAGGCCCTGGAGCAAGAGCCGGACAACCCGAAGATCCTTCATAACCTGGGCATTGTCTACGCCCAGGGCGGCGAATTGGAAACCGCCGTGGATTATTTTGAAAAGGCCCTGGCCCTGCAGCCAAATTACCACGAGGCCGCCAAGCATCTGGAACAGGCTAAGCAGCTTATGGAGTCGCAAAAATGATTTGTCCCAACTGCGCCCAGGCCATGGAAGAGGTCTTGGTGCAATCAACGGCCGTGGACGTGTGCACAAAAGGGTGCGGCGGCATGTTTTTTAATTATCGGGAACTGGAAAAAGCCGGGCGCGCCAGAAAAAAAGATCCCATGGTGTTGCACGAGGCGGGCGGCCTTGCCGCAAGGTATAAAAAGAATCTGCAATGCCCTTTTTGCAAGGCTAAAATGAACGCCCGGAGAATAAGCCGGGACATTGAGGTGGTTGTGGATGTCTGCTCCCATTGCGGGGGCTTATGGCTGGACAAAGGCGAGTTCGACGGCATTTGCCGGGCGGCCGAGCAAGGCGCGCCTTTTCCTTCGGGCTGGAAGCCTATGGAAAATAAAGCCGCAAGCTGGATGAAAAACTCCCAAAACTCAGGCGCCTTGGAATTTATTGCTGATTTTTCGTTTGATGCTGTTTTGGATATATTTTTGGGGCTGCTTGATTAGGGACCCACAAAAGACATAATCAACAAAAACGCCAAAGGATCTATGCACATGCATCCCTTGGCGTTTTGTTTAACGATTATCTTGTAGCGGCCTATTTCTGATACCACTGGCCTTCGGCGTTTTGGAGCCAATGGCCCGGGTCGGCCCTTTCGGCCAGTTGGATGGCCCGGCGCTGGCCCACCAGTTCGGGCGTGGTTCCCTGCTTTTGGGCGATGTATGCATAAACCTGCTGGCGGTCTGCGTTTTCCGCGTTCACCAAATCCTGGCCTTCCCTGGAAGATCCTCTGAACTCCAGATAGCCTTGATTGTTCTCGCCGATAATTCCCTTGGCTTTTAATTGCTCCAGGGCGGGCAATCGCGAGGCCATGCGCTCCTTGATGCCTTCTCCAAAGCTGGCGCCTGCAAAGGCGAAAGCCGTAACCAGAAACATGGCTATGAACGCTGCAAAAATCCTTTTATTCATAATGCTTCCTCCTGTGCATTTTTATTCCGTGATTTTGGTCGTGGGGGAGGCGGAATCCTGCTTGGCCTCCATGTTGTCCAGGTCGCCGAAGAAGTCGTCCAACGCCTTGTCCACCTTGACGTTTACGTTGACATTCAGGTTGACTTCCATGGGCGCCACCTCAATGCGATGTTCGGTCCTGCATCCTGCTGTGATCAGAAGCAGGGCCGCCGCCGTAAAGATAAAAACGTGTTTGATCATTTTGCTTTCTCCCGGCCTGTTAAGTCGCGGCGCAGTGCGATTTCCTGCGCCCTAAAAGTAATCCTTCAGTTTAATGCCGTATTTCAATATCAGGTCCAAAGGCAGTTTGATGTTCAGATTGAGCTTAATGCCCTGGAATACGGCTCCTTTTTCCGGGTTATCCACCTTTTGGAAGTTTCCGGTTTTGGGGTCCGGGACCAAAGGCAGCGGTCCCGAAGGCTTGCCGTCAAGCTGGAGTTTGAGCATCAGGTTTTCGCCTTCTGAATTGATTTCCAGCTTGGCCCATTCGTATTGATAATCCTCCAACGCCAGCCTGGCAAGGGCTATCTGCCCGGCCTGGGGCGTGCCGGAGCTGATTCCGTTCATGAAGTCGTCCCCGCCCTTGATCTTCAAAGCGCCGCCGTCTCCGGGCGTGGAGTACAAATGGCCGCGGTCAAAGCGGAAATTGCCGTCCGTAATGCGTACGGGCACGATGCCGTTCAGGCTGCCCGATCCGTTGGCGCTGGGCGCTCCAAGCTGCTTGAGAAGCTCCACAAAGTCCAGCCTGTCGCAAAACAAAAGGAGTTCATAGTCCGAAACCCCGGCCTGCAAGTGGATGGCGGGGCTGTACACCCGGCCTTTGCACCAGCTAAAGCTGCTTCGCTCGACAAAAAAAGACTGGGGGCTTTCCACGATGAACTCCACCCGGCCCTTGTTCATCTGAATACTGCCGGCCTTGACGGAGTCAAAGGAAAAGACCTGCCTGGGTGCGCTGCGCACCGCAACCAGATCCTCCATGTTCAGGGACAGGCTGATGCCGTTCATTTCCATCTGGTATTCGGGCGCCTGGATCTTTCCGCCCGACAACGAGGCTTCCATGCCGGTTTCCAGCTTTCCCCTGTTGAACGAAGCAAAACCTTTGACCGTTAGCAGCCCGTCAAAGGTGTAGCCTTTTAACCCGTCGGCGAAACGCTTCATGTCCAGGCCGGAAATCTGATGGCCATCCACCCCGAAGTGGGAATTGAGCTGAAACTCTCCGTTATCATCCAGGCCCGCATTGCCTCCGAACTCGATATTTAGCCCGGGAATCAAGAGGTCCGGATGATTTCCGGCCAGGGACAGAAACATATCCTTGCGCTCCAGGGTCATGGAGGCGGAGCCGAGTCTTTTTCCGGCTACGCTGATGGCCCTGATGGAAAGGCTTCCCCGGTCCGTCTGTGATGGATAAGTAAACGGCATTTTTCCCTGTATCCCGGAAGCCTGGAATTTAGGGCTGATGCCCCAAACCCTGGCGTCTTTAAACTCGGTTACGGCGTTTACAACAGGCTCTTTGCCGGGGGCCAACACCACTTTACCCGTGCAGGCCAAGCCCGGAATTGTCGCCTGGGCGACGCCTGTTTCTACATTTATGACGGGCAGGGACGCAAAAAAGTCTACAACCAATGCTCCTTTGTCGTCGGTCTCGCCATGGACTTTCCATTCCGGCTGGGCGACAAATGCGATGGCTGCTTCATGTATTAAGGTGATGTCCTTTTTGGGAGGAGCGTTTTTTATGGAAAATGCCAGCTCGCCGTTGCTCGACCTGGCCGCCGTAAACTCCACCTTTGCCTGGGCGGGGGTTTCCATGGAAAAGGGCAGGTCGGGCAGCGCCCGTACTTTGTAATCAAACTCTCCGGACGCCGTCAGGCCTCCATCTTTCAATAGGACGGTCGTTTGCAGGGCCGGAATCTCCACGTTGACCGGCAGGGAAATATGAATGTTTTCCAAGGCCAGGTCGGCTTGATTTTTCCGGAACGAGGCCTTTAAGGTCAGGGGCTTTTCCTGGGTGGAGACAATCTTTATCGGGCCGGACAGGATTTGCCCCTGGGTAAAAGCCGCCGAACCGGATACGGGCGTCAATTCCGCCTCCTTCCAGCCTCCTTGGGCGTCCAACTTAACCCCACCCTGCACCAATACGCCGGAGAAACGATGGATGAGGTCGCCGAATCGCCCAGCGTCCAATACTTCTGATGCCAAGCGAACTTTTATATTCCGGGCCGGAAGATTGATTGCGGCTTTGCAGGCGACCTCCTGCCCTCGCGGGAAGACTTTCACATTGCAGTCAAACACCCCGGCGCCGCGAGTGACAAGGTCCGCGGCCAATGCCAAGCGATAGGCCTTGCCGTCCCAATCCAGGTTAACGGACGCGCTGTCCAGGCTGATGGCGCCGATTTCCGCCGGCAGCGTTTCCGGCAGGGCTGGAGGGGCGCTTTCCGCCTGGGATTCGGAAGCGGGAAGCTCCAATCCTCTTAAGGAGACGGCCTCTCCGTCAAATTGGGCGTAAACCTGCACGCCGGCTATTTTAATGGATTTGACTTTTTTGTGGATGAGGTCCCAGGGGGAGTAATCCGCCTGCACGGATGCAATGGTTGCGGCGGGCGCCGCAGGATCGCCTATTACAACGGAGCCTATGTCGGCCCGGAACAGGCTGATGTTTCTGACTTCCAGGCTCAGGCTGCCGATCCCGGCTTCTCCGGCGTAAAAAGGCAGTTGCTTCTCCACCATGCCCGGCAAAGCCCACCACAGGCCCAGGCCTGTGCCAATGACCGCCAGCAGCAGAATCCACAAAACCATTTTGATTTTGGAGCCTAAAGCCATGGAGGCGTCTTCTCAATCAGCCGGGCTGCAACGCCGGGTGTGCAAGGGCAGGCTGCGCTGCTTTGCCTGCAACATAGTCGAATATGAATCCAGCCTCTCGAACCTGTTGAACTATGGTATTAGTTCCCGCGCTATGTCAACCTTTTCCGCGGAAAACCCGGGGCGCGGCCCTCTGAAAAAACAAAAGGGAGACCCCTTTTTCCGGGCCTCCCTTTGGCATGCGGCGGATTCGCCGCGTTATTCGTAGATTTTTTCGTCCGGGGCTTCGGCCTCTTCGGCGTCCAGCTCCATGTCCCGAACTATATTGGCCTGTTTGGATTTAAAGAAATCCTTGTACCATTCGTGGGCGATAACCATGGACATGACTTCGTTGGAGCCGGTCCAGATGGTGGCCAGACGCAGGTCCCGGTACATCCTCTCCACGGGGAACACGTTGGTGTAGCCAATGCCGCCCATGACCTGCATGGCGTTGTGAACCACCTTCTGGCAGGATTCGGTGACGAACTTTTTGGTTTCCGAAACCATGCGGCGGGTTTGCCCTGCATAAGGATCAAGGTCCGCGGAACGGCCCGTAGTGTAAACCAGGGACCGGCAGGCGTCCAGAAGCATGGCGGCTTCCGCAATCTGAAAATTGACGCCCTGAAAATTGTTGATGGTCTGGCCAAAAGCCTTGCGCCGGGTGGTGTAGCCCGTGGCTACGTCCAGGGCCGGCCTGGCCGACCCGATGGTCATGGCGGCCGTGCCCAGGCGTTCCGGGATCATCATGGTGGTGAAAACCGGGTAGGCGCCGTGCACCTTGCCCACCACGTTTTCCTTGGGCACTTTCACGTCCTTGAACACAATGCGTCCGGCGCCGCCGCCGCGGCAGCCCATGAGGCCGTAAAGATATTCCACGTTCACGCCGGGGCCGCGATCCACGATCAGACAGGAAAGGGATTCCTGGGGCTTGGCGTCGGGGTTGGTCTTGGCGTAGACCAGGAAGTAATCCGCGCCCTCAGCGCCCACGATAAACCGCTTCTGGCCGTTCAGGATGAAGTGGTCCCCTTTGTCCACGGCCGTGGTCGTGGCGCCGAAAAAGTCCGATCCGCCCCGGGGTTCGGTCAGGCATTCCGCCGCAAAAATGTCGCCGGCCAGCAACGGCTTGACGTATTTTTCCTTTTGTTCGTCCGTGCCATGGAGGCAAATGGCGTCGCAAACCAGGTCCGCTCCCACGCCGAAGGTGCAGGAAAAAATATAGCCAAGGGTTCCGATTTCCTCCACTACCGCGGCGGACCCGGCCCAGGACATGCCCCTGCCTCCCCATTCCTTGGGATGGCGTACGCCCAACAGATTGCGGCGGCCCGCTTCCTGCAAAAACTCCTTGGGAAACTTGATCTTGTCCGCGTCCATGTCCAGGATCATCTGGCGCGGAATGGTTTTGACAAATTCCCTGGCCTCGTCCCTGGCTTTTATTTCCTCTTCGTTCAGCAGAAAATCAAACATGTCATTTACCTCCTTGAAGTTGATCCAATTTGTTTTGAAGGCGTTTGCGCATGGCCATCATTTCTTTTTCCAAAAGAAGCAATTCCTCCTTGCGGATGCGAATTTCCTCCAGCTTTTGCGCGCCGTACGCCATGGTTTTTTCAATTTGATCCCGTTCGTCCATGTCCATATCGGCCATGCCGATCATCTCGGCAATTTCATCCAGCGAAAAGCCGAAGCGCTTGCCCCGCAGGATCAGGCGCAGCCTGGCCCGGTCCTTGGGGCTGTAAACCCGTTGGTTGCCGGGAGTGCGGGCGGGGGAGATCAGGCCCTTTTGCTCGTAAAAGCGGATGGTCGGGGCGCTGATATCCAGTTGTTCGGCCAGTTGGGATATGGTGAAAGTGGCTTTTTCTTGTTTGGGGTTTTGGGTCACGTGGCCTCCAGTATTTAAAGTTCAATTTAACTTTAATGGGCCTCGCAACGCAGGTCAAGAAAAATCAAACGGCCTCAGCCCATAGATAAAAACGGGGAACGCAAAGGCGTCCCCCGGAGATGAATAAGAGCATCCGCTCAAATTGCAGCGGGCCGTGCGAATATAATCAGGGAAGTTCTATAGCCCCCACGTCGCCTTTGCCGTTTACCGGGCGGGCCGCCGCCAATTGATCCTGGGTTTCCATGGTGCTTTTCCTGCCAGGCAGGTTGTAAAAGCGCATGGTGATATTAGGGCTGTCAGGCTGCTCGCCGGCGTCGAACATGCCCAACCAGGCGTCGTCGCCCAAAATTTCCGGCCCCATGCCGGGAATCTCCTCCGCGACCAGGGCCTCGTCCAGCATATGCCAGAAAAAGATGTAAGGATAATTGGAAAGCTCTTTGGGCCAGGTGTCGGCCGGGCCGAACCAGAGCGTGTCCGCCAAGGTCAGGATGGGGTTCCCGTCCGGGTCTGTGTACGGCTGAACGCCGCCGGTTTCGTCGTCCGAATCCACGGTTCCCAGGAACTCTTCAAAGTCGGCGGTGAACCGGGCGGCGAACCCTTGCAGGCTGTAATAATCCTCCAGCCGGTCCAGCATGTATGCCAGGAAGTTGTCCTCCGTTCCTTCCTCCACCCAATATTCGGCGTAAATTTCCTGGATGTAATATTGGGCTGTGGGAATCTGGTCCAACGCCTGGTCCGCTGGTTCGTAATAAAGGGGAACCGGAAGCCCTGCATCCACGCCTTCGGACAGGATGAAGCCGTGCTCCACCGGTCCGGTCGCCATATCCAGTACATCGTCTATGGCGACGTCGTTGGAGTCTCCTGTTTTGGGATAATGCTTGCGGCACAGGGACATCCAGTCTTTTTCTCCGACAGGAACCAGAATCTGGCTGAAGTCCAAAACGCCTATGCGATTGAATCCCCGGCTTTTAAAAGAAAACACGGTGCCCGAAAAGACGTCGTGGTCGTACACAGCGCCCCCGGATTCATGGACCGTGTTTCCGGCAATGATGCAATGTTCGATTTTCATGTCGTCCACGGCATGGGCGTTTCCGATGGTGGCCGCCACGCCCCCGGCCATATTGGACTTGCCCAGGGCGTCGGTTCGGGGAGTTCCATGCACTTCATTTTCCACAATGGTGCAGGATTTCAAAGCCAGGCTGCCGTTGGACATGTACACGCCGCCGCCTCGCCAATATCCCATGCCCAAAAGAAAGGGCGGTATGCCCGAGGCGTCCGCCAGGTTTTTGGCGATGGTGCTGTTGGTGATCGTGAGTGTTTTGGAATTGCCGATGCTGCCGCCGTCCGAATAGACCCCGGCGCCGTAGCTGAACAGGGCGCTGATATGGTTGCCGCAAATGGAGCAGCGTTCGATAGTGGAAGATTGGTCTTTGGAGCCGGCGCCCGAGACCGAATACACCCCTCCGCCCGCCGCACCGGCGCCGTAAATGGAATTGCCGCTTATGACGCAATCTTTCAGATCGACGATGTCCGCGTATAAGCCGCCGCCGAAAGAACCACGGTCCCGGGAGGATTCAAAGTCCCCCTCACAGTAATTGCCGTATATGGTGCAGTTCTCCAGGTGGGCCTTTCCCCAGACTGCGACGCCGCCTCCCCTGGCCAGAGTATAGGGCTGGTCCTCGTTGTCCCCGGAGATGTCCTCATAAACGCTGCGGCCTCCGGTGACGGTTATATTGTTCATGTACAGATTGCCGTATACCGCCAAAACCCGGGCGTCCTCCGCCCCCGCCCATTCCAGGGTGATGCCGTTGGGCAGGTTGGAGGCGTCCAGGACCACGCTTTTTTTGGCGTACAGGGCGGACTTGCCGTAGTCCCTGTCAAAATAGCCAACCAGGTACGAGACCAGCCCGCTTTCCTCCTCCCTCATGCCCATGACTTCGCCTTTGAGGAGGGAATGCTCTTCACCTACGATGGTCAGCTGGATCACCCCGCCGTCCAGGCTGGGGTCAAAGACAATGGATTGGCCGGACGCCGCCTGATTCAGAGCGGCCCTTAAGGTCAAACCCGCCTTGCGGGCCAGGGGGGCGTCGTCCAGGCTGCCTACGACAATGGGCGCCAGGACTGCGGCTGCGTTATCGTCATTATTCTTTTTAGCGACCGGGCCGTCGTCATTGTCATCACAGCCTGAAAATGCGAATACAGCCAATAATAGCAAGCAAATGATGGAGGAAATCCTTTTCATGTCCACTCCCTGGTTGCAGATTAAATTGTGGTTTTGGAGCAGTGTGCAAGACCAGAATAATAGGGCAGGACAGGCTGCGGCGCAAGAGCTTTGTTGACCCGGAAGGCGGGGAAGGGATATGAAAGAGCAATCCTGAGCCGTCAAACCTGGATCTGAACTGGAGGGAAATCATGAAAAGCGCATCCTTTAAGGACTTGGCAAGCATTCGCATTGGACACGCCCGGAACGCGGAAGCCGGAACCGGCTGCACGGTGATCATCTGCGACAAGGGGGCGACTCCCGGCGTGGACGTGCGCGGCGGCGCCCCGGGCACCCGGGAGACGGACGCCCTGGACCCGGTGAATCTGGTGGACAAGGTGCACGCCGTGGTTCTTTCCGGAGGCAGCGCCTTTGGCCTGGACGCCTCCGCCGGCGTCATGGCGTATTTGGAAGAGCAGGGCGTAGGCTTTGACGTGGGCGTGACCAAGGTGCCCATCGTGGCCCAGGCGGTTTTGTTTGACCTTTTTGTAGGCGCTCATAATGTGCGGCCCGATAAAGCCATGGGCCTGGAGGCCTGCCAGGCGGCCAAGACATGCAATCCCCGGGAAGGCAATATAGGCGCCGGAACCGGCGCTTGCGTGGGCAAGCTCCTGGGCATGAACCGGGCCATGAAATCCGGACTGGGAGTTTCCATGCTTCGCCAGGGGGATTTGCTGGTGGGCGCAGTCATGGCGGTCAATTGCCTGGGGGACGTGGTGGACCCGAAAAACGGCGCCGTCCTGGCCGGACTTTTGGAGGAAGATAAAAAATCCTTCGCCTCCACTGAAAAAATCATGGCGGGATTTTATGACCAGGACTCCATCTTTCCCGGCAACACCAGCATCGGCGTGGTGGTAACCAACGCTATTCTGCAAAAATCCCAGGCGACAAAAATCGCCTCCATGTCCCACAACGGCATCGCCCGGACCATGAGCCCGGCCCACACCATGGTGGACGGGGATACGCTTTTTGTCATGGCCACAGGCGAGCAGAAAGCCGAGCCCAGCGTCGTGGGCATGATGGCCGCCCGCGCCGTGGAGCAGGCCGTGGTCCGGTCCGTAACTCAAACCCCGGGCGCTTATGGGTTGTTGGGTTATGGGGACTTGATGAAATAGTTTCTATCTTATCAAAATCAGGTTATATTCCCTTCATTAACCATGGCGCTATTTTTGGGGCTGACGCCTCAAGCTCGGATTGAACAGGCGAGGAGTGTATGATGCTCATCCGTTCCATAGCAATCTCGCCTGGACAGGAATCTTGTATTTTTTGTCAACATTACTGTTTTCCCTCCCATGGAGTGTTTTCAAATCCTTGCGCCGCCTTTCTATACGCACCCATCCAAAAATTGACCTCAAAAGCGGCGTACCAAAGATAGAATGAGGATGGCGGCACGTTTCATGCATCATTACAATGCGTTATTTTTAAAATTATTTTTAGCGCAATAGGATTACCTAAGAAGTGCCGGAGACGGAGTATTTCGTGGAGAGGTCACTATGAGCGCCGATCAAAAGCAGGGGGATAAGCTGCCGGCCGATGTTTCATTGCAACTCAATGCGATTCGCCGGGAGTTTTTGGAAAGCGTCTCAACGGTCCTGTTGACGCTGGCTCTGGTCGGTCTGCCCTTATCGCTTTCCCGGACTTACAATACAGGGCTGAATTTTAATCATGCGGCTCATCTATGCATTACCGCGCTGATTTTTGTTGTCTTTTTTGTCAGAAAAAACATGGCCGACCGGCGGCTTTTAATAATGATAATGCTTATTTTCAGTATGTTAAGTCTTGCTGCCTTTGTAAAGTATGGGATTGTTTCGGCCGGGTTTTTCTTTGCAGCGACTTGCGTTTTCATAGCGGTGATGGCTCTGGGGGTGTGGGGCGGGGTGATCTGCGCTGCTTCCTATTTTGCGGTTATCGGCCTCATGGCCTATTTGTGGATGTCCGGCCTCCTGACCTTTGAAGGAAACTTGCAGGAGTATATTTTATTGCCGTCGGTCTGGGCCCTTTTATCGGTGGCGTTTATTATAACCACGGCTGTATTTTTCGTTTCAGCCAACGGTTTTTTTCGCCGCCTTAAAGAACTGGTGGGGGCGGTGGTCGAACAAAGGCAGGAAATGCAAGAGCAGGCGGAGGAGTTGATCCGTATGAATTCAGAGCTTGAATCGGCCCTGAGCGAGGTCAAGACGCTGTCCGGGCTGCTGCCCATATGCTCCCATTGCAAGAAAATCCGTGATGACAAAGGGTATTGGAACCAGATTGAAGTTTATATTCAGGATCATTCCGAAGCGGATTTCAGCCACAGCATTTGCCCGGATTGCGCGAAGAAAATTTATCCTCAAATGAAACTTTACGACAATTGAATCGCTTTTTGCCGCCTGACTCTCATCCAAAAGGCTGAGCGGAGACGCGAAGAAAGCCATCTTTTTGGACCTCTGCAGGCTACATGAACAACCCGGCCTGCACGGGAAGCTGGCCTTTGCGGTCCAGGGTGCGGTACTGGATGGCTTCGGACACGTGGGAGGCCTGAATGTCCTGGACGCCTTCCATGTCGGCGATGGTGCGCGCGATCTTGAGGATGCGCTTGTACCCCCTGGCCGACAAGCCCAATTTGTCCACGGCGGCTTCCAGCAAGGACGAGCACGAAGGATCCACCTTGCAATAGGCTTTCATATGCCTGCCGTTCATCTGGGCGTTGCAGAATATTTTCGTGCGGGAGAACCTTCGGGACTGAACCTCCCGAGCCGCGGAAACCCTTGCCGCGATATCTGAGGATTTTTCCGCGTTGGCGTCGGTCATGAGTTCCTTGTAGGGTACGGTGGGAACCTCCACGTGGATGTCTATCCTGTCCAGCAAGGGGCCTGACAAACGGGAGCGGTACCGCTGGATTTGGGCGTAAGTGCATGTGCAGGGGTGCCGCGGATCGGAGAAATATCCGCACGGACAGGGGTTCATGGCGCCCACCAGCATAAAACTGGCCGGATAGGTCAGGCTGGTTCGGGCCCGGGAAATGGTCACCTGCCTGTCCTCCAATGGCTGTCTGAGCACTTCCAGGACATGCTTTTTGAACTCCGGCATTTCATCCAGAAACAGGACCCCGTTATGGGACAGGCTGACTTCCCCCGGCCTGGGAACCATGCCGCCGCCAATAAGTCCTGCATCGGAGATGGTGTGATGGGGGGACCGGAAAGGCCTGCGGGCCACCAAAGCCTGGCCTTCGTTCAACAGCCCGGACACGGAGTAGATTTTGGTGGTTTCCAGGGCCTCCTCAAAGGTTATGGGAGGCAATATGCCGGCCAGACGTTTTGCCAGCATGGTCTTGCCTGAGCCGGGCGGTCCGATCATGAGCACGTTGTGGCCGCCTGCGCACGCCACTTCCAGAGCCCTTTTTACATGATGCTGTCCGTGGACGTCCGTAAAATCCAGATCCTCGTCTCCGGTATTGGAAAAATAGGAGATGGCGTCCGTGGTGATTTCCTTGATTTTCTGCTCCCCCCGCAAAAAAGCGGCGGCCTGGGAAAGATTTTCCGCTCCGAACACCCGGATTCCCTTGACCACGGCGGCTTCCCGGGCGTTGCCCGCGGGCACGATAATAGCCTCCGTGGTATCCCTGGCCGCCAGGGCCATGGGCAGGGAACCCCGGACGGGCTTTATCCTGCCGTCCAGGGCTAATTCGCCCAGGATCAGGTATTTGTCCAAGGCCTTTTTGGGGATGACCCCCGTGGCCGCCAGGATGCCTACGGCGATGGGAAGGTCAAAGCCGGTTCCTTCCTTCTTAAGGTCGGCGGGGGCCAGGTTGACCGTGATGTGATCTACAGGAAACCCGTATCCCGAATTGCCGATGGCCGCCTTGACCCGATCCTTGCTTTCCTTGACGGACGTCTCGGGAAGGCCTACAGTGGAAAAAAGGGGCAATCCGCTGGAGATATCCACTTCCACTTCGACGACGGTGGCGTCAATACCAAGCACTGCACTGCTGAGAACGCGAGCTAGCAAGTTGGTCTCCTTGTTCAATTTTTAAAACGGATGGACTATCATAACAGAACCTGATAAAAATTCAAATATTTTTGTAATGTATTCGTAAAAAATTACATGATAGGTCATTTGTAGGCCGTAAATAAAGGAGGCGTTTATGTTGTGCCAATCATGCAAGCGGGAAACCCCGGACGACGACGGCTGCCAATTGAATGGCAAATGGCTGTGTGAAAAGTGTGCATGGAAGCAGGGGCTTTTTCCCCTGAGCCACACCGGCGCCAGGCGGGATAAAATTTCGGAGCGGGGCCGGGTCCTTACTCCGCCGGAACCCGCAGGGAAATAATGCCAACGGCAGTCATCCTGGTAATTGCAATCTTGATTTCGAGGGGAGACGATACTTGTCTCAGTAGCTGCCTTGGCGTCTTTTTGAGAGATAAGTTCATGTCACCCGAAATCCGCCGGACGATAATGGGCGATCAACCAAAGTTGCGGGCGGTAATATCGGAAGAAAAAAGAGACCTCCATAAGGCTTGACCTGAATGAGAACAGGTGTTAAGTAGGGCTAGGTTTTTGTTTTTCTAAGGGTTTTACGCTTCTTGAACCCTTGAGCAGCCGTAAAGGCCGGAATTCGCCTTTGGCGAAAACAGCTCCCAAGGGAGCATAAAATATAGCAACAAACGCCTCTGAAAAGGCTTGAGACCGGGACTCAAATAAGGCCCGGCAATATAACATTATGCAACGATATCAACACACGGTAGCCGGCGAGGCCCGTTGTAAAGGAGTTGGGTTGCATTCCGGCAGGGAGGTGGAACTATCCATCAAACCTGCGCCGCCCAACCATGGAATCCGTTTTTCCCGCATTGACCTGCCTAATCGTCCAACCATTTGCGCAATTTTCAAAAATGTCGTGGATACAAGTTTGGCGACGGTCATCGGCGGGGAAGGGGCCATCGTCTCCACCATCGAGCACCTGATGTCCAGCTTTGCAGGCCTGGGCGTGGACAACGCCCTTGTGGAGATCAATTCCTATGAACTGCCCATCCTGGACGGCAGCGCCGCCCCTTTCGCCCGCATGATCACAGAGGCGGGCCTTAAGGAACAGGATAGCCCCAGATATTATTTTATGGTGCGCCAGCCCATCCAGCTTGCGGAAAACGGACGGTCCGTGACCATTTATCCGGACGAGCAGGCGCGGGTGACGTGCAACATTGACTTTCCCCATCCGGCCATGGGCAAGCAAACGGTTTCCATCACCCTTTCCGGAAACGCCTTTGAAGAAGACATCTGCCGGGCGCGGACCTTCGGGTTTCTTCACGAACTGGAGTTCATGAAGCAGTGCGGCCTGGCCAAAGGCGGAACCCTGGACAACGCCATTGTCCTGGATGAGGAAAAGGTGATCAACGAAGAAGGCCTGCGCTTTGAAGATGAGTTCGCCCGCCATAAACTTCTGGACTGTCTGGGCGACTTCTCCCTGCTGGGCATTCCCATCCTGGGGCACATCGTCACCCATAAGTCGGGCCACGCCTTTAATCATGCGTTTCTGGAAAAATTCTTCCAGGAAAAAGACTGCTGGGAAACCACCACCCTCATCGCCCGGGAAAAAGCGGTCATGCAGGCCTAAACCCAAAGATATCCCCACTTAAAAATCTTGATTTTAACCACGGAAAGCACGGAAGGTATTGTCCCGCGCTTTTCGTGGTTGATATAATTTTTAGGATGAGCCATTGCCGGCATTCCTGAAAAAAGCGGTTTATCCTTGCAGGGACGACCATTCATGAGGACAAGGAGGCATAATGTCAAGATATTGTTGGGTTTCGCAAGCTCTACCCGACCTATGTCGCGGCAAGCAGAGCCGTAGGTTGGGTTAAGAAGTCCGGCTTTCAAGCATCACGCAGCCTTAGCTGATTTTGGACTTCGAACCCAAAAAAAAGGCGCCTGACTCGATCCATAAAAGCATGGCAAAACATCAGGCTTTAAAAGCCATTTTCACCGCTTCTTATTTCCCCGTAACCTTTTTGATCAACAGCCTCCTAAGGCCCAGGTATCCCACGCCTCCCAAACAGGTGAAGGCCAAAAACCATTTTATATTGGTCGCCGCCCCGCTGATGACTACCAGCATGTCCGGAACCTCCGGGACCATGGGAATCAGCACAAGGTGCAGGCAGTTTTCCAACAGGTCGCAGGTTCCGGCCACAAAAGGCAGGTAAAACAAAAAACGGTGCATGGACGCCTTGGCCGCGCCAAGCTGCTTGGACAGGGCCGCCACGGCCGAGGCCAGGAAAGCGGCGTAGATAAAGGGGTGCGGAAAGTCAAAATAAAAATGCCGGTAATAAGCGCTGAGTTGATCCGGGGTCCAGCCCTGGACGATCTTGGCGAACATGGCGCCGTTCATGGTCATTTGGAGGTTCAGCATGTCCGCGCCCAGGGGATGGACAATTACGGCGATTATGCACTGATTGATCAGATACAAAACCAGAAGCCCCAGGCACACCTTGCCCGAGGATAAATGGTCGAAGAGTTTATCGCCCAGCGTTGTTTTGTGTACGGTTTTCATGGCTTGCCCTTACAATGGCCTTGTTTGTTTTTAAGGCTCAATTTGTGATTGTTTAGAATTCATCATGGACTGAAAAGAATTGCCGTCTTTAGCGCCTTTTTTGCCCTCCACCCAGACATTGATTAACATAGGCAAGATTGCCTAAAAAGTAAATCCTCCTTGCGCCCCCCATTTTTTCTCCAAAGTCATGCATCTTTTCCCAATTCCATCAACACACCGTTTTATAGCATTTTAACATTTATATTTTATTGATATTTACTGGCAGGTTCATTTGCTTTGCTTGATGCGGCTTGGGATGCAGATTATCGAATTACGCATAGTTTTTTGAAAGGAATCAGCCATGATCGCACCTCCGAACGGCCTGAAAATCAAGGTGGACGCGGAAGGCGTCAATCAAAAGATTGTCATTCCCCATTTGGGAAAAAGAGTGGCTTTACGAAGCGCTGAAGCGGCATTATTGTTTATAATAGGCGTTGTTATCTTTTGAGATTTTAATCAGCGCCGACCCTGATAAACTGATTCACAGGCGATCATTGCAAGGAGTGGATGCATAATGCCCAAGCCCATAGCCATAGCCACAGACCAGACCCAATGCTTTGACCCGGACGGAAAGGCGATCCCCTGCCAGGGGACGGGCCAGGACGGGGAAACCCGGACGGGCGCGCCCTGGCCTGAGCCTCGTTTTACGGACCAAGGCCAGTGCGTACTGGACAACCTCACCGGCCTCATGTGGACCAGGGACGCCAACCCCGAGGAGTTTCCCCTTTCCTGGGACGAAGCCTTGGCCGCCGTGGAAGCCATGAACCGGGACCAAGCCCACGGCTATTCCGACTGGCGCCTGCCCACGCGGCCTCAGCTATTTTCCCTCATCAGCCATACGGAGATCAACCCGGCCTTGCCCAAGGGACATCCCTTTGAAAACGTATTCGCCGGATATTACTGGACCTCGGATTTCTGCGCCCGGTTTCCCAATCAGGCGTGGTACGTGCATCTTGGCGGCGCCCGGGTGTTTTCCGGCATGAAGCACGGCTCCTACATGGTCTGGCCGGTCCGCGAGGACGAACCCGGTTCAGGGCGAAAGACCGATCCGTCAGCCGACCGCTTTATTACCCATGAAAACTGGGCGGAGGATTCCCTGACCGGCCTTGGCTGGATGCAGACGAGTTCTTTGCCAGCCAAGCCCGTATCCTGGCCCCAGGCCCTTCATCTTGTACGAAAATTGAACGAAGACAAGGCCTTGGGATTCAACGACTGGCGCCTGCCCAATATCCGGGAGTTGGACAGCCTAATAGACCTGACCGCCCACACCCCGGCTCTGAGTCCGGGGCGTCCTTTTCCCCACGTGGAGTTGGGATATTGGTCCTCCACCACCAGCGTGTACGATCCTTCCTACGCCTGGGTTTTGTACACCCGGGATGGCAGGATCGGGGTGGGATTTAAGACCGGCGAGGATTTTTTCGCTTGGCCGGTCCGCAGTCTGCGACCTTTTCTTTAGCATCTGTTTTTATTTATTTTTTAGCCTGTTAGGCGAATTGTGAAAGCCCGGATAGTGACCTGCATCAACGCTCTTTTGTGAAATAGGACAAATTAAGCAATGATTGAAAAAATTCTTGTTGTCCTTTTCCCATTCATTTGCGACATTATATTACGAACGCAGTGCTTTGGATTCGGAGGATCGGACTGCTTTGAGACAAAAATGGAGCAGGCCGGTTTATAAAAAATTCTTTCAAGGAGGCTTGATAAATGACTTTCATGCGTCGCATTGGCATTCCCGTTACGATTATTCTGATTGTGAGTCTCGGCATGCTGGGGTGTGCGGATATGAACACCACCCAAAGAAAGACCGCTCAAGGCGCCGCGGTCGGAACGGCGGCCGGGGCTGCATTAGGCGCTCTGATCGGCTCCACCCAAGGCGAAATGGGCAAAGGCGCCCTGATAGGCAGCGTGGCCGGCGCAGCCGTGGGAACCGCAGTTGGTCATAAAATGGGCAAGCAAGCCCAGGAACTGGAACAGATTCCCAACACCCAGGTGGAAGTGCAGGAAGATAAGGTGGTTGTCACCATGGACAACTCCATCCTGTTCGCCGTCAATTCCTCCGTGGTGCAGCCTGGCTCCCAGGGCACCCTCAGGGACATCGCTCAGGTTATGGTCAAGTATCCCGACACCCAGATCATGGTTAAGGGCCATACCGACAGCACGGGCTCCGAAGTGTACAACCAGCAACTGTCCGAACGCCGCGCTAATGCGGTGGCGAATATCCTCATCTCTTACGGCGTGCCGGCTCATCGGATCACCGCCATCGGCCTGGGCGAAACCATGCCCATCGCCAGCAACGACACCCCGGACGGACGCGCCATGAACCGCCGGGTGGAAATTGAAGTGCGGCCCATTCAGTAAAGAAGAGGGCGGCGAATTGGGAGGCTGAACAGGGCCGGGAGAGGCGTACGCCCTCTTGCCCGGCTTTTAAGACGGCGTTTCTAAAAAAGTATTGAAAACAATACAGGGCGAATCCTTCCGGGTTCGCCCTGTTGGTTTTTTTTATTTCATTTCCACGCAGGCGTATGGGATTGGCTGCAACACGCGGCGGGTCTTGGCGTATTCCATGAACACTTCGGCGTCCACAAAGCCCGTGTCCAGGCGTTCTTCCTTGGATTTCGACAGGATGGAGTATCCGTCCCCGCCATGGGCCATAAATCCGTTGACCGCAACTTTATAGGTTTCGCCGTCTTTGATTGCCGACCATTTTCCCGCATCGTTCATATACTCCAAATCAAAAACCCGCCGGCCGGGGGCGTTATCCCTAGCAACATCAAACCGGCCGCCGGCCAGATATGGGAAGCCTCCGGCATTGGGCTTGACCGGATCTAAAGCCTGATCCACGGCTTCTTCAAGGGCCCGTCTGATTTCCTCGCCGGAAAGGTCCAGGACGAATACCGTATTGCCGAATGGCAGCAGGTTATAAACGTCCGCCACGGTCAATGGGCCGGCCTGGACGTCAGTCCGCACTCCCCCCGCGTTTTGGATGCTCAATTGGACGTTCTGGCCCACGATCCGGCACTTATAAAGCATGCTTTGGGCGATGACGGGCGCGATCATGCTTCCCTGTTTCAGGATTTCACCGGTTCCGGGATGGGCTGAGCCCGGGATGCGCACGTGGAGCAAATCCCGGCCGACTTTTGCTACAACTTGATGGCGGTATGCTTCCACGCCCTTGGAATACTTGGCCAGCAGAACCATGGCTTCCGGGTCATTCGGGATCGCTTCAATTTCCGGATTGTTTTGGATGGCCGCCGTAATGGCTTGCTTTATTTCCGAAGAGACGGGAGCTTTTTTCCCGAAAGCGTTTTTTCTCTGAAATTCATCCCCGGCCAGCAGGGTGAATCTGCCGCCGCATTGGACCACTTCTCCTTCCCGGTCAAATTCTACATCCAGGATTCCCAATCCCTTGGCCCACTCCCAGGCCTGGACAATGTATACGGGTTCTTTTTCCGGATTCATGACGATGGTGGGGTAGGGGCCTTTGGGCTGCATGCCCAGGGAGGAAAGGTCGCCCAAAAGGGTGTGGGTGTGTCCTCCCACGATCACGTCTATGCCCGGGACCGCCTTGGCCAGGGCCATGTCCCGGCCGTATCCAAGATGGGAAAGAACGATGATTTTATTGACGCCTTTTTCCTCCAGCAGGGCCGTTATCTTTTTCGCCCTGTCAATTTCGTCAAAAAACGTTACATTGGGCCCGGCATTGGAAATCGTGGCTGTTTCCGGCGTGATCAGCCCGATTACGGCCACTTTTTCGCCGCCCACGTTTATGATGGAGTACGGCTTGAATACTCCCGCCCCGGGCGTCTTCATGGCCATATTGGCCGCCAGGACCGGAAAGTTCAATTCGTTGGCGAACTCTCTGACAAACGCATCTCCTTTGTCGAATTCGTGATTTCCCAGCACCATGGCGTCGAATCCCAAGTGATTCATAAAATCAGCCTCGGCCTTTCCATTATAGGTGGGGAAGTACAAAGTCCCCTGCACGGCGTCTCCGGCGCAAAGGAGTAAGGTTTGGGGATATTCCGCCCGAACTTCCTTGACCTTATAAGCCAGGCGGCCCATGCCGCCCAAGGCCAGGTAGGTTTTTTCGCCGTCCAGAATCAGGCTGGCGGGAATTTCCTCCAAATGGGAATGGACGTCGTTCACGTGCATGAGCCGGATTTTAAACGCGGTTTCGGGCGCCGCCTGGGGGGTTGCAGCGTTTTCGTTGTATAAGCATCCCGTCCAGAAAAGGACCGGGATAAGTATCATCAAAACGGTTAATCGCTTGATTGTTTTCATAATTGATCCCTTTTTGACCCCTTTTCCTATTTGCTAAATCGCTCGTCCGCACGGGTTTTTGGAGCGTTCTTCTGGGCTTCTTCCAGCCATCCGGTGCGCGAGAACTCCGGCGTGTCGAATTGGGGCACATAGGGCTTGATGTCCAGCAGGGGCGTGCCGTCCAGGACGTCGATATTCTTCACGTGCACTATGTTTCCCTCCACCTTGACCACCTCCACCACGGAGAGCCCGATGGGGTTGGGTCTTTTGGGCGCCCGGGTCGAAAACACTCCCCGCTCCTCCTTATCCAAAAAAGGAGTCACTCTTAAATTGTAGCCATTGCTTTGGTGAAAGTGATATAATATAATGACATGGGAGAACCCGTCCACGTCTTTTAACCCCTCGGCGAGTTCCGGCAGCACCTCCAGCGCACCTTCAACCCCCCTGGCGCCGGCCGGCTGGATGGGCATTCCTTGCGTTTCTTTAAACGGCGTATGAATGGTTCCAATGGGATTCATCTGGATCATCTTTGGGACTCCTGCATAGAATAGCGGTTGCAAACCTGCAATATTAGGGCTTTTCGCCCATACGAATAATTATGTTTCAGACAAGTATCATACATACAGGGGGGAAGAATTATGGTCAAGGCTGTCAAGACGGAATTGGGAGTTGCTTCTTTTAGAATGTCCCTGAAAATGCTGGCCCTGCTTTTCAGGATCAGCCCCGCCTTTCGCAAGGAAATCCTGAACAAGGACACGGGCTTTGTGTTTAACGCCCGGTATCAGTTTTCCACAAGGGACGACAAGGTCCACATTTTTTTAATCATCGACCAGGGGAAAGTGCGTACGGGGCCGGGCAAAATTTCCAACCCGGATGTCATCATCTATTATAAGGACAAGGAAACCCTGGCCCGGATTTTTTCCAAAAGCCCGGAGGAGTCCCTGGACTATCTGCTCAGCAACGAAATGTCCTATACGGGCAACATGTCCTACCTCACCCGGTTCTCCTATATCACCACCCTGGCGAACAACCTGTTGGCCAAAAAAAAGGCGTCCGGGGAAAGCAAACTCTTCGCCCGCATTCAGGACATCGACCAGGGCGAAAAACGGCGCAAGCTCCAAAACGAGACTCTGGACAAAAAAACGGACGCCGTAAAATTCCTGGAAGATCCGTACCTGGGCCGATTAACCTTGGAGGATTTTCCCCGCCTGAAATATTTGAAGAACAAGCGCTTTTCCACCAAGCCCGCCGTATGCTCGGAAAGGGCCAGGCTGTTGACCGAGTTTCACCGGAAAAAGGGCTTCGAAACCGATCAAAGCGGCGCCCCCTGGCATCCAGGCCTGCGCCAGGCCCTGGCCATGAAGCACGTTATGAGCCATAAAAAGCCCATCATTACGGACAGGCAGCTTATGGCCGGGTCCACCACCGCCAAGGAGGTGGGCGTGCCCGTGTACCCCGAATTGATCGGAACCACCATCTGGCCCGAGTTGACCACCATCATGGACCGGGAGCTGAATCCCAACGATCTAAGCGAGGAGGAAGCCCGCATCCTGAATTTTGAGGTTTTCCCCTACTGGATGGACCGGAACGTCCGGGAGCACTGCCGCCGGGAGTTCGGCAATCCCGTGAGCCAGCAGTTGGAGGAGCGGTTCGTCCTTTATTTTATGATGAAGAATAACGCGATTTCCCATACCATTCCGGATTTCAGGAAGGTGGTGGAGGAAGGCCTGGAGTCCGTGGGCAAGGAAGCCCGCAAGCGGGAGCAGGAGGCGGCGGACCAGGACCAGATCTTGTTTTACCGCTCTTTGCACGCAGCCGTGGAAGGGGTGCTGGCCTACGCCGAAAACCTGAAACACGAGGCCCTGGATCAAATTGCGGCCATGGACCCGGAAGATCTGGATCAGGCCGTCCGCATTGCGGAGTTGAAAAAAATGGCACAGGTGTGCGAAAGGGTTCCGGCCAAGCCGGCCCGCACTGTATACGAAGGCCTTATGGCCATCTGGATCAGTTTTGTCTGCCTGCATGTGGAAAACGCCAATTCCGCATTGTCCATAGGCCGTTTGGACCAGATTCTCCAGCCCCTGCTGGCAAAGGAAATGGCCCGTGTCAAGACCGATAAGGGCCGCGAGGATGTGGTCAGAAGAACCATCGAACTGGTGGGGTCGTTCTTCCTTAAGCTGAACGATCACGACCCCCTCATGCCCAGCGTGGGCAACAAGCTCTTCGGAGGCAGTTCATCCGACGACACCGTGACCGTGGGCGGCGTCACCCGGGAGGGAGAGAACGCGGTCAACGACATGAGCTACATCATCCTGAAAACCGCCGAAATGCTCTGCTTTCAGGATCCCAACCTGAACGCCCGGTATTACGAGGGAATCAACTCCCCTGAATACCTGCGCCGGCTGGCCGAGGTGAACATCAACATGGTGGCCTCGCCCAGCATTCACAACGACAAAGCCATGATCGACGCCCTGGTTCACCAGGACATCCCCATCGAAGACGCCCGGGACTGGGGCGTGACCGGATGCGTGGAGCCCACCATTGTGGGCAGGCATTACGGCCATACCAACTGCATGCTGGTGAACATGGTGGCGGCCCTGGAAATGGCCCTGAACAACGGAGTGCATCCGGTCATGGGGGATTTGATCGGCCCCCGGACCGGAGAGGCGGCCGCCGATTTCACGGCCTACGAGGACTTCCTGGCGGCCTACAAGACCCAGTTGAAATACCTGTGCGACATGTCCGTGGAGATCAACAATTACCTGGGTAAAAGCCATCAATACATCCATCCCACGCCCGTGCTTTCGGCCATGAGCACCGGCCCCATGGAAAACGGCAGGGACCTCATCGACGGCGGGGCCATGTACAACACCTCCGGGGTGGCCATGGTGTCTCTCACGGACGTGGTGGACAGCCTCATGGTCATCAAAAAGCTCATTTACGAGCAAAAGGCCCTGGACTTCCCCGCGCTTTTGGACGCCCTGGCCCGGGATTTCGAGGGGGACGCCAACGTGGTTCACGCCCGGGTGAACCGCATTCCCAAATTCGGCTCAGGCGACGAGGAGGCCATTTCCATCGCCCAGGACCTGATCGATTTTTGCTACGACGTGTACATTCCCCAGAAGAACTATCGGGGCGGGGCTTATTGGCCGGGATTCTGGTCCATTAGCTATCATGTGGGGTTCGGCATGCTGTCCGGCGCCCTGCCTTCGGGACGGAAAAGAGGCAAGGCCTTCACCCCCGGCCTGACCCCGGCGCCCGGCTCGGCCGAGCAGGTGCTGCCCAACATCCGGTCCGTGGCGGCGTTGAATCATCTGAAAATGCCCAATAACATCGCCTTTAACGTCAAACTGGCGCCCCACGCCGGGGATTCCCACGCCAAGACCCTGGATTATTTCTCCAGCTATCTGCAAAGCTATTTTCAGCTTGGAGGGATGCAATGGCAGTTCAATGTGCTCACCACGGACATGCTGAAAGACGCCATGGACCACCCGGAGGATTACCGGTGGCTGATTGTGCGGATTTCGGGCTACAACGCGTATTTCGTCAAGCTGAACAGGAACATGCAGGAGGAGTTGATCGAACGCACTGAGTTTTTGAGTTAAGGCTAACTTGGGTTCAAACATATGGAAAAAAAGCCATTTGTTGGGTTTCGAGTATAGTTTTTTGACTTCGATTATTGTTTCGGTGTTAAGAGAGCGCAAATTCAGCAAACAATTTTCTATTCTCTGCCCAACCTGCTATTTTCATAACAAAAAAGTAGGTTGGGTAGAGCTTTTTCAAGGTGTGGAAAACCTGAAAAGAGGCGTTTTGACAACTCGTTCCCATGCTTTGCGTGGGAATGCATATCGTAAGATATTGAAACCGTATTCTATTGAAGATTTCATATTTGGCTGCATTATATCTCGGTATGCATTCACACGGGGACCGCGGGAACCATTTCATCGAGATAAAAGATCGAGATCGCGTCCTTCGAAATCCCAAACATTCCAAACATCCCAAACGTCCCTTGCATTCGCTTTAACCCGAAAAGATTGTCATCCCCGCAAGGGTGATCCATTTTTTAAGGATCGCCCGCAACCGGGGACCCGGCGTCTTTTTTTTTAAGGTATGGAAGGGGTGCAAGTGCCGCCTTTTAAGATCAGGCTTCAATTTTCTTTGGGAGCGGCGCCTACAATGCGTCCGGCGCAAGGGCCTGGGAGGACAATCTGTCGTAGGCCAGTTCCATGAGGGGCTTTAGGTTGACGATGTCCGCCGTGTTGTAGGCGATCAAGCGGTCCAGGGCGGCCTTGTCGCCGTTTTGCCAGGCTCTCCACAGGAGTACGGCCTCGTAGCCTCCCAGCCCGTCGATATCCTCTCCGCGGCTGATGCCCAGGTCCTTTTCGATTTTTTTCAGGCCTCCCCGGTATCCCAGCTTTCGCAGGGCGTGCATGAGGTCGATATGCCCCTCGGGCAGGGTGATGGAAGGAAAGGACCGCCTGATGAACGGCAGGTCGAACATGGCGCCGTTGAAGGTGATGACCATGTCGTATTCGGCGATGTCGATTTCAAAGTCAGGCAGGTTGAATCCGTTCACGTAGGAGAAAACCTTTTGGCCGTCATACACGCCGATGACCGTGATTTCGTGCATGTCCTGGTCCAGGCCGCTGGTTTCGATGTCCAGAAAGGCGGTTTTGCCTTTAAAGCGGCGATACATCCGCCATGATTGGTTGGAAGGCAGCAGTTTTTTAAAATAGGCCGGGTCGTCCAGGTGCAGAAGGGATTCTTCCAGGGCGGCCCGGATCAGCCTGTCCCGCCCCGGGGAGAACACGGGGCCGGGCCAGTCGAGGAAATCCTGCCAGGTGGCTATCCCCTTGCTCCAAATGCGTTTTTCCGTTTTTTCGCCGATTCCCTGAATGTGCATAAAGGTGCGTTGGAGCAAGGCTGAGCCTCCTGGCTGAAGCTGAGTGGGTTGTTTCTTTTAACAAGGGAGGGAGGAGGATCAGTTTGCATCGTCCCAGTTGTCCTCGGCCTCGCATAAAAAGGCGGCGAACTCCGGGTCGTCCTTCTGGATGCGGGCTGCAATCTGCCTCCAGGTTTCGGTCACGCTGGAGTAGCCTTTTTGTTTGATGAGGCCTTCTACGTACATAAACAATTCGTCCCGGTTCATGCTGGTCATATCCATGGCGCAAAGCTCCTTATGGTTTTACATGGTTTCGGGACCGCACGCGTGAAACGCGGGTTTCGGTCCTTGAGAATCCGGCTTGAGAAACTTTTCAAGCCGGACCCTTTTTGAGCATTTTCGGAGCTAAAAATCAAGGGGCGAGGCAAAAAGGACGTCGCGCCGATTAAAAACCAAACTCCTTGAGCAAGGCGTCCACCTCGTCCTGGGAGTGAACCGCGTCGTCCCGCTGGGCGTGGGAGGGGCCGTACAATTCCTCCTGCTGCTCCCCGGTTTTGTCTTTGGTGACTTTCACGCCGAATTTGGTGACCAGGTTCAGCAGTTTGGATTCCAGATCTTTGATCAAGGTGATGATTTTTTGAATCACCTGGCCGGTGAGGTCCTGGTAGTCCTGGGCCGTAAAGATGTCCACAAGGTCCTTGTTGGTGGCTGTGGTGGATTCCATGATGGAGTCGGTCGCGGCGCCGCAGGCCTGGACTTTTTCCCGGGCCATACGCAAAAGGCCGTGCATGATGGGGATGTTTTCGGCGCTGGGCTGGTCTTTGTTCTCCGTTGCCAGGTCCATCAATTTGTCCAGGGAGGCCATGAGGACTTCCACGTCGCTGGATGAGCTTTTCAGCTTGTCCATGAGGGCCATGCTTTTTTCATTTCTCTCCTGGATGACTTCCGTCAGGTCCATGGTGGTGGACGCCGCGTTTTCCGTGAGTTCGATGATGTGCTCCAGGCGCAGGCTGGAGTCGGGCAGCTTTTCCTCCACCAGCCCTTTCATTTCCGGATCCAGGGTGTTGGAGAACTCCCGCAAGGAGTCATGCAGCGCTCTGGCCATCTGGCCTATTTCCCCGAACAGGCCGAAGCCCGGGGAGCCTTTGGTAACGCTTTCCAGGATTGTTTCCGCCTCATCAATATTCCCGGCGGAAAGGGCCTTCATGAATTCCAGCATTTTGGTGATGATCTCAGTCCCGTCCATTGCCGGATCCATCCCCGCCTCTTTGGTCATGCCGGAAGCCAGGGTTCCTGTGAAGGCGGCCTGGATGCCTCCGATTTTATCCCGGGGAATGGATAGCGTGACAGTGGGCTCGCCGTTCGCATCCTGATTGATGGAGACGGAGCCTCCTTCCACTTCCAGATGCTTCTGGAAGGCATCCATAAAGTCTTCCGTGTCCATTCTCCACATTTCCACAATGGGGGGCATGATTTTGGGCTGAGTTTCCTTGGGGGCGGGGGACGCTTTTTGGGGAAGAGGCGGCGTTTGGAAATCGCCTGCAGAGGCCTGGCCCGAGGCTTCGACCGGGGCCAGGGAGTCCTCCAGCATGTCCAAAACGTCCGGCAGGCCGTCCCCTGAGTCTTCCCCCAACGCCTCCGCTATAATGTCTGCGGCGGCATCCTCGGCGGCGGCCTCCGGCTCCTGCGCGGGCAAAGGCGTCTGTCCCGACAAAATGGCCATGACCTCGGCCATGCCGTAATCCCCATGGTCTCCGTTCAGGGCCCTATCCAGGCTTTCCAATAACGCGTCCAAGGCGAAAGAAAGGGTTGCGCAAGCTTCCTGGACCGGCCCGCCGCCCAATTTATCGTCCATATAGACCAGAAGACTGTCGCATATTTCCATCAGTTCTTCGGCCATGAGCATTTCCAGGGTCGTCAATAATTCGCCGACCTGCGCCTTGGATTTGTCAATGCCCTCCGGGTCCGGGGCTGGGGCCTGAAAAACCTTTTGGACGTCTTTTACCGTTATTACAATATCTTGCAGGGTTTCGTTATCCAATTGCATGTTGGCAGCTCCTTAAGGAATATGGGGCGTAAGGATTTTCGTACACAGGGGGAATTTGCAAGAAGCATTCCATAGGTGCGGGGCGGGCCAAGGAAAATCGCCTTTTTAAAGTCCGGACTTGAAAGACCTACCCAAGGCCTGATAAAGAAGGAATACGTCAACTTGGCATTGTCCCGATCCAGCCTTCAAATTTTGGCAACTTGCGAGAGTGCGTGTGGGTTTCTCCATTAAGAAAGTCGGTTATTCCCTTCTGGTTCCAGGTCTCCTGATAATCATTTCGAGCATCATGGTCTATTGGTGGCCTGATCTTGTGAGAAAAGTGGGGGACGCAAATAAGGCGAGCGCCCTGCTGGAACTGCTTCCGGTCCTTCCTTACGCCGTGTTCGGCGCAGGAGTGATCATGGGCTGGAGGTACAGCAACACGGGCATGATTTTGGGGTCGGCGGCTTTGGCCTTAAGCTACGGATGCCTTGCGGCGACAGGCTCCGGCCCGGGGGCGGTCATGGGCGCCGGCGTCCTGGTGATGCTGCCCATAGACCTGTTTTTGCTGAGCCTGCTTACCAAGCGCAGGCTGTTCACCAGCCTGGGGATGGCGGCTTTGTCGGTTCTCGTCTTTCAGATACTGGCAATCTGGATTTTTTGCGAGCCCGGCCTGACGGATCTGGTTAACACCACCCAGCAGCTTTCCCCGGAATTGGGAAAACGCTTCGCCAACATCCAAACCCGGCTTAACCTGCTATTCAACAACCACTCCCCCCTGGGCTTGGAGCATGTCTCCATTTTAGGCCAAGTTGCCTTTTGCTGGTCCTTCATTGTTTTTATTGCACGCCTCTACTTTGCGCCCGACCAGCTTGGCACAGGCTTTTTCGGCGCTTTGTGCGCCGTGTTTTTCGGCGCGGTCATAGGGTCGCCCCAGGCTTATATGATTTTCTTTTTTACGGCCGGCCTCATCCTGCTCGTCACATCCATCGAGGCGTCCTTTTCCATGGCTTATATCGACGAGCTCACCGGCCTGCCGGGCAGACGAAGCCTGAACGAGACCATGCTCAATCTGGGCCGCAAATACGTCATCGCCATGATCGACATCGATCATTTCAAGAAGTTCAACGACACTTACGGCCACAAAACCGGGGACCAGGTCTTGAAGATGATTGCAACCCGGCTGGGCAAGATGGGCGGCGGCGCCAAGACCTTCCGGTACGGGGGCGAGGAGTTTACGGCCATTTTTCCGGGCAAGGAGATTTTCGAGGCCCTGCCTCACATCGAAAAATACCGTCAGGATATTGAAAATACGCCTTTCATCATTCGCAGCAAGGGGCGCAAAACCTCCAACGCAAACGCCAGGGGCAAAGCCCCGGCCGCAACCTCCAAGCGCGTGAAGGTCACGGTCAGCATCGGCGTGGCCGAACCCACCAGGGCCCTGACCAAGCCGGAGCAGGTCATGAAAGCGGCTGACAAAATCCTGTACAAAGCCAAAAAGTCCGGCCGCAACTGCGTCAAATCCTCCCAAGACTAAGAATGGGGTCAAATCTACGTTTGACGTTTGAGACTTCCCATGGTCCAACCGCATTCTTTTTGGGCGAATATTTTCAATGCTCTGTAGCGCTTCCGTGAGTTCCGGCAAATATCATAGTAGTTGTAATAGGTTCCATCTGGGTAGCATCCATAGAGGCAGGGGTACTGCACTATCCGGGTTTTTACGAAGAATTCCTGGGGATGCTGCTGAAAATAGTATCTCGCCCCTTGGATTGCGGCTTTGGTTTCATTCTCATCCCTGAATAAGATTGGGTAATGGAATAGCTCGCTTTTCACGAGAAAGCTGTTTTCTTCAAAATGGAACATGCATAGGTCCACGGGATGAATATTCCAGAGTCCGTCTTCGTCCAGGAAGACCATTTTCAGGATGCGGGCGTTCTTCACCGCCTCCTCGACAGGCTGGAGATTTTCCGGGGCGTCCGAACTCCAAATGAGTTCGTAGTCGTTTTTTACAACAAATTTATGGTGTTCATACCTTTCCAAGGGCATCCAGCAGACTATGTCCGACTCGCCTGCAAAGCTGAAAAACACCTTCTCCTCATTATTGCCGTAACAGAAGGCATTCCCTTCTTTTACGACGAATTCCCCCAAAATATGGGCGCAATGGGCCGCGCGGGTGAAACCCCAGAATAACCCATTGTGAATGAG
This sequence comes from Desulfatibacillum alkenivorans DSM 16219, assembly GCF_900142135.1. Classification (GTDB taxonomy): domain Bacteria; phylum Desulfobacterota; class Desulfobacteria; order Desulfobacterales; family Desulfatibacillaceae; genus Desulfatibacillum; species Desulfatibacillum alkenivorans. The sequence continues at coordinate 249,769 of NZ_FQZU01000001.1, forward strand.
AATATTGGGCAGAAGGAAGCCTTCCCAATGCCTGGGGCGGTTGGTGGGGATGGCTGCGTCCGGCATCATGACGGTAGCCAGGGAGTTCCCGCCAATAAGCGCTTGGATGATTTCTGAATTTTTCATGACATATTCCTTATGCAGTTGTTTTTGAATGTAAAGTGCTCTGACTTAATTTTGCATAATTCATACCATGGCTTGGGAAGCTGCGGGTTGCGGCAAAAGCAAAGGGGCCCAAAACGGCAAAAGCGTCAAACCTGGATTTGGCCTATGCTTGCCCCAGAGACTGGTTTATAGGATTTGAATCGGGCTGCTTTTTCTCGGGGATGAGATGGAAAAAAGCATCATAAGGATCATGGTCGTCCCTTATGCCATTGGTTGGGACTGCCGGGAAGCGCGCCGGTATGGATCCTGGCGGTAGTATTCCTTGAGCACCCGATACAACTCCGGGGCGTGCTCGACCATCTTTTGGGGCTGCTCGAAAAATTGCTCCGTGGCCACGGCGAAAAACTCCGCCTCATTCACGGCCCCGTAACTTCTTAAGAAGGATTTTTTTCCCTTCTTCGCATCTTTTTTCAGGCGCAAGAACTCCTCGGAGCAGACCCGGACCCAATCCCTGTACTCGGCCCTGTCCCGCAGGGGCGGCGTTCCGTCGGCCGCCCCGTCCAGCATGTCCAGCTTGTGGGCGAATTCATGATAAACCAGGTTGTGGCCGTCTTGGCTGTTGCGTCCGCCTCTCAACCCGGCGTCCCAGCACAAAATAACGGGACCGCCCTTGAAAGCCTGCCCCAGGATGGGTTGGGGCGCTTCAACGGACGTGGGGGAGCTTTCAAAAAAGCTCCGCTTGCGCCGAGGCGGAGTGACCGTGGAGGGATACACGATGATGGACTGGACGTTCCGGTAATAGTTGTGGGGCAGGCCCAGAAGAAGGAGACAGGCCTGGGCCGCAATGGTGACCCGGATTTCGTCTGTCAACTCCAGCCCTCCGGCGCCCTCCCAGTATTTCTCGGCGACGAATACCTGGATCAGGGCATGGAGCTTTGCCCGCTCCTCCGCCTTCAGCATGCCGTAATAGGCGACGTTTTGAACAAGTATTTTTTTCCAGGTCGGCGGAAAGGGCGCCTGGGTGAGTTTTTTCCTGCGGCGATCTGCGAACCAGCGAAACATTGCACTCCCTATTCATTTGAGGGTAAGGGGGCAAGCCTTTGTGTGCCCTTTGGCATTCGAAAAAAAGGCTCAAACGTCAAACGTAGACTTGACCCCATGGTATTATTTGAGGTGGGAGGCCTGCAAAGCCGCCATGCGGATGGCCGCCTCCATGCTGCCATGGTCGGCCTTGCCGGTTCCGGCCAGGTCGTAAGCCGTGCCGTGATCCACCGAGGTGCGGATGATGGGCAGCCCCAGGGTGGTGTTCACCCCGTCGTGAAAATGGATCATCTTGAACGGAATAAGCCCCTGGTCGTGATACATGCAGACCACGGCGTCCCACTTTCCCTGCTGGGCGTGGTAAAACAGGGTGTCCGCAGGCCAGGGGCCGTCCAGCGCGATGTCGCCGCCTTTGAAGTGCTCCATGGCCGGGATGATCACGTCCCTTTCCTCATTGCCGAAGGCGCCTTCCTCGCCGGCGTGGGGATTCAAGGCGGCCACCGCCAATTTGGGTCGGGGAATTCCAAACCTTTCCTTTAATGCCTGGCCTGTCACTTCGACGGTTTCAATAAATTTCTCCCGGGTCACATGGGCCGGAATTTCGCTGACGGCCATGTGGATGGTCACCAGCACCACCCGCAGCTTGTCCCCCGCCAGCATCATGACATACTTGCTGGTCCCGGTTCGTTGGGCTAAGAGCTCGGTATGGCCGGCGAAAGTGTAGCCGGCCGCATGCACCGCCGCTTTTTGGATAGGGCCGGTCGTAACAGCCTGTATCCGGTTGTCCCTGGCATAATCCACAGCCGTGGTGATATATTTGACCATGGCTTCACCCGTCTCCGCGCAAGGCGTTTTAGGCGCAAGCCGGGCCGGATCCAGGTCTGACACAGGCAGTATGTCCACCCGGCCGTACTCATAGGGGGCGTCCTCCGGGGACCTTGCAGGGCGGAAGTCCAGGCCCGACCGGATCAAAGTTTCCGCCCGCTCCATAACCAGTAAATCGCCGATAACCAATGGCCGGCAAATATTATAAATTTCCTTGTTTTTTAAGGTTTTAACTATGATTTCAGGGCCGACTCCCACAGGGTCTCCCATGGTGATTCCGATGATTGGCAATGATTCCATTTTAGTCTCCTCCTGAAAAGGATCATAGTGCAGGAATTCAGTGATTTCAAGCGTCTAAGCATGCATGGTCTACTTTAACAACTACTTTAAGAATTACTAGGCGCATTTTAGTTCGTTTTTGCAGCGTTGATATAGGTTTTTTCAATATAACTTTTTTTTGAAAAAAAAAGATCAACCCCGAATTGCGCAAAACATAATGTTTTCAAAGTCCAAGGCTCCGGAAAAGAGGTCTCGGTTTTCGATGAGGGCGAAAATCGGAATAATCCAGAGGAAATTGGAGGAAATGGGAGATCGTAAAATTGTTAATAACTTCACAGGTGCACGGATGTTCCCAATATGCTTGGGAAAAGAAACCATAAAAGAAACAAGTGTGATTTAGGCGGTTTAAATTTCATGTGTTAAAATTTGATTAAAAAATCAGGAGGTTATTTTTAGGACGGGAGCCGGAGGTTTGAGATGTTTTTAAGAAGAAAATCGCTCTTATCCGATTTGACGTCGAAGGGCCTCTGAGCTTATAACGCTATCAACGCTTGGGTCACTTCGGCCCGCTTCAAAAAAACCGCGAAAAAATATCTGAAAACATTCCCATTTGGAACGGCGCAGTTGCGTCCATGTCCGGTGAGACGTCCGGGCAATCAGGGGCTATTGTAGCACACCCAGAGGATATTTTTTTCCAAATTTTTTGTAAGCGGCCAAAAAACTTTTTAAGCGGTTGATGAAAAGGGGACGGCAAAAACCCGATCAAAACCGTACAGGATACCTTTGCGGCCGGGAAAAGCCTTAGAAATTTTAACCTTTTAAATTACTCGTAGGGAATATCCATGATGACAGATTCTATGCGGCTAGTCTGGGAAAAGGCCAAGGAAGCCATTCGTTCGCAGGTGCCGGATCAGGGATATCTCATGTGGATTGATCCGTTGAAGGTGCTCAAAGCCGCCGAGGATTCGGTGGTGCTGGGATGCCCAAACCCCTTGGCTAAGAAATGGTTGATGGACCACTATCGCGGCTTGCTGGAATCGGCGATGCGCGAGGCGGCCCAACGACCGTTAAAAGTCCTTTTGGAGGTGGCGGAGTGCGCGGCCGAGGCCCCGGAGGCGCCGGAAGAGGCGCCTCAGCAGTTGTGCCTGCCTGCCTTCGCCGACATTCCCCGGCCCAGTTCGGGGAGGCTCCTGAACCGGGATTTCACCTTTGACAGTTTTGTGGTGGGGGATTGCAACGACTTCGCCTATTCGGCGGCGTTGTCCGTAGCCTCCAAACGTTCCAAACTTCATGCTCCATTATATCTCCTGGCTCAGACCGGGTTGGGCAAGAGCCATTTGTCCCAGGCGGTGGGGCGCCAGGTGATGCAGGAAAGCCCCGAGGAGCGGGTTTTTTACATCACTGCGGAAGATTTCACCAACGAGATGATCGGCGCCCTGAACACGGGAACCATTTCCTCGTTCAAGGAAAAATACCGCAGGAACTGCGACACGTTGATCCTGGAAGACGTCCATTTTCTGAGCGGAAAGAACCGGACCCAGGATGAATTGGCATTTACCTTGGATTCCCTCATGGAAACCAACAAGCGCCTGGTTTTCACCAGTGCGTATCTGCCTTCGGAAATCCCCAAGATGCACGATTCCATGCGCTCCAGGCTCAACGCCGGAGTCATTTCCAGCCTGGAAGCCCCGGATTTCAGAATGCGAATGCGCATACTTCAGCGCAAAGCCAATTCCGCCAAAATAGCTCTGCCCATGGATGTGGCCGAATTCATGGCCTCCGAACTCACCGGGGACATCCGCCACCTGGAAAGCGGCATCAAAGGCCTGGCCGCCAGAAACTCTATCATGGGGCGCGGCATCGACCTGAAAATGGCCCGGGAAGTGGTTGGGAACATCGTCAGGAACAGAAAAGCCTTGACTCTGGGCGTCATAACAAAGATGGTCTGCAAATATTACCGGGTCACCGAAGAAGATCTGCGGTCCCGGTCCCGGAAGCAAGCCATAGCACGTCCCAGGCAGGTCGCCATGTATTTGGGCCGGCGCTATACGGATCAGTCCCTGCAGGCCATCGGCCGGAGCTTTAACCGCTATCACGCCACGGCCCTCCATGCCGTGGGCGTGGTGGAACGCCACATCCGCGAACACGGGGACATGCGGGAGCCTGTCCTTTTCCTGTGCGGGAAAATTGAATCCGGGGAATTTTAAAACCTGACGAGATCATTTTTCCGCAGTCATGAAGCTGCCTTTTGGGCCTTCCCTGCAGCCTGCTGCGGGGGAGGCCTTTTTTATTATGCCCATAGACGCCGCCATTATAAAAATTCTGAAAAAAATCGTTGGCCCCAAACACGTCCATGACTCATGGCATCAGCGGGCGGCTTACGCCTATGACGCGTCCAACAGGGATTTTGCGCCCGACGCCGTGGTTTTTCCGGCCACCACAGCCCACGTGGCTGAAATCATCAACCTGGCCAATCTCAATAATTTTTACGTCATCCCCCGGGGAGCGGGAACGGGAATGACCGGCGGGTCCCTGGCCGTGGAAGGCGGGGTGGTTATGCCCCTGACCCGCATGGACCAGGTGCTTGGCGTGGATCCGGCCAATCTGACGGCGGACGTGGAGCCCGGGGTGGTCACCGGCGATTTTCAGAAGCTGGTGGAAGCCCAGGGCCTGTTTTATCCCCCGGACCCGTCCAGTTCGGCCTACTGCACCATGGGCGGCAACGTGGCCGAATGCGCGGGAGGCCCCAAGGCCGTCAAATACGGCGTCACCAGGGATTACGTCCTGGGCCTGGAAGCGGTCACCGGCGCAGGCGAGATCATCACCACCGGCGTGCGCACGGCCAAAGGCGTGGTGGGCTACGACCTCACCCGGCTGATCACAGGCTCCGAAGGCACCCTGGCCGTCATTACCCGGATCACCGTGCGCCTCTTGCCTCTGCCTGAGTCGGTGCGCACCATTACGGCCGTGTACGACAAAATCGACGACGCCGCCAAAACCGTGGCCGCCGTGTTCTCCGCCGGCATCATATGCCGGAGCATCGAATACCTGGATCAGGCGGCTATAGGATGCGCCGAAAGCCACCTGGAAATCGGCCTGCCCACGGACGCGGAAGCCATTCTGCTTTTGGAAGTGGACGGCGATCCCCAGCAGGCGGAGCGCGCCGCCGAAAGGGTCGCCAAGGTCTGCCGGGATCAGAACGCCCGCACCGTATCAGGCGTGGACGACGCCGAAGCCGCCGCCAATCTCTGGAAAGCCCGCAAGGGGCTGTCGCCGGCCCTTTTCAAGTACGGCCCGCATAAAATCAACGAAGACATTGTGGTGCCCCGCACGAAAATTCCCGACGTGGTGCGCAGGATCAACCAACTCCGGGAGAAAACCGGCCTGACCATGGTCAGCTTCGGCCATGCCGGGGACGGCAACATTCATTTTAACATCATGCTGGATAAGGAAGACCCGGTCGCCCTGGAAAAGGCCGAGTCCGCCGTGGTGGAGCTTTTTGACTACGTCCTGAAACTGGGCGGCACCATTTCCGGCGAGCACGGCGTGGGCATTTCCAAAGCCCCGTATTTTGACATGGAAGTTCCCCCCGCCCAGATAGCAATCATGCGCCAGATCAAGGACGTGTTCGACCCGAACCACATCCTTAATCCCGGCAAAATGTTTCCGCCGGAATCCTAAAGCCTTTTTTCATCCTCAAAAAAAGCGGGAGACGAGCCGTCTCCCGCAAGCGAATAAAGTTTGAGCTTCTCCAGGTTCTTGATATTGTTGTTTGTATGGAATTTCCAGGGAAGCCGGCCGCTGTCGCGGCTTCGTGAAATCAGTTCGTCTTGCCCCTGAAGTCGAGGGGGCCTGACGGGCCTTTGTCTCTGATCCAGCCCTGGAAGAGCCTGCAGGTCTGATCCCCCTCCGGCCAAAAATAACGGGAGTCGCTGCCTAACATCAACTCGATGGCGCCTTCCGAGTCGTTTCCGTCTTCAATGCACCAGGCGATTCGATTGGCTTCGATCAGAGGCTTGACGAGCGTCTTTCCCGCATAGGTTATGTCTCCGTCTGACTTGATTTCCAGGTTGGACGCATCATGCCATGTTCCGGTCGTTCCTCCGTATTTTGTCCCGCAGGTGTACTGGCCGGTAAAATAAAAGTTGAGATGCTGCTTTTGCCAGGAGGCTTTGTGGATGCGGCCGCTGTTAGTGACGCTCAGGATATTGATGCTGGTCTGCACCTGGTCATACAGCACGTTGAACTTATCGGAGACGATTGCGCCTTCTTCGCCGCCCTCGTTCATGGCCCAATAGCCGAGCAGGCCGTTGTGCCGATCGATTTCGTCTGCGAGGATATTGTCGAAAATATCGCCCTGGATCTCCTTTTGGGAGCGGGCTTTGTTCCACAAGGCCACGCTGGCGATGTCCCCCTGGAACCACCGTTTGTCCCACTCGGGATTGGCGTTTTTAGCAAAGACAAGGTCTCCGTTGTATTGGGTGATGTTTCCCTTGACGGATTTGCTGAACCAAAGCTCCCCGTCCACGTACATTTTAATGATTTTGCCGTCAAAGGTCCCCGCCAGATGATACCAGCGTTTGGCTTTCAGCTTGGGGGACTTTGAGGGATCGTCGGGCTGGGCGTAATAATGCGTCTTGCCAATGGTGACCATCATGCGGGGGATGGCTTCCCCCACACGGAGCTCCCAGCCGCTTTCGGGGCCGTGCTTGGAAACCACGGCGTCCTGCCAGTTTCCGCCGTTAAAGGATTCGGCGCGCATCATGACCTCAACCGTAATCTCCTTGGCCGTCGCAATGTCGGGAGAGTTGGAAACCGATGCATAGGAGCCGTCATTGCCCTTGAAGCTGACCGAGTAGTTTTTCACCTTTTTGGCGTCCGCCGTCGGGTCCCCCAGGAGCAGGTACATCTTGATGTTCTGCTTGGCCAGGTCGCTGGTATCATTCTGCCATAACTTGGCCGTGCCGTATTGGGCGATTTCGCCGATGCCGGTGTACCGCTCGTTGATGATTCCTTCCCATAAAAATTTGTCGAACTTGTGATTTACGGCGGTGTAGGACGGCCTGGACGCTCCCCAGAATCCGGCGGATTTCAATTTGCTGATCCATGTTTCGCCAAAGCAGGGGCCTGTCCAGTCAATGAAATTGTTCAGGCAGCAGATGCTGAGGACCAAGGGCGTCTTGCTTCCGGTTTTCAGGTTGGTGACGTCGTTGATGTTCAGTCCATTGGAAGCCTGCCAGGCGGTCTGGGAGCCGTGCCCGCGATAGTTCACGATATCCGCGCCGCCGTTTTTGGCGACGTTATGGTTGTCCCGTTCGTTGAGTCTTTCAATGATCTTCGCCTTGGTCGCCGCCGGATCGCTGCCGTAGTATTTTAACGCGGCGTTGTAATCCTTGCGTTTTTCCCCGTCAATGGCGACGGCGATGGCGTCCTTGCACTGCTCGTAATCGTTGCGCTGGTAGGTGGTGAGCATAATGACGTCCCGCCATTGGCTGCCGTGGCGGCCGAAGGCGAGGGCGCGCACGCAGATTTTCTTCATAGTATCAACGTCGCTTGCCGGAAAGCGGCCGACCAGGAGTTCGGGCAGAATATCCCCGGAAATGTCGGCATAGTAATGATCCGAGGCCATGAGCCCATGATGCGGCTCGTCGCCCGGATCGTTCCAGGTTGCGCAGGCCGTATGATGGGTGGGGATTTTGTCCACGTCTCCTCCCAGGATCACCCATTTAGGGCGCAGCGCCCAGTTATTGTAGGCATAGGTAAGAAAATCCTTGATGGAAACGTCATCCCCGGTTGCCGGAAATTCCTTTTTGATGTCATCCAGCAGCGCGAGCTTGACCGTGTGGTCCAGGTTGCGAATGTCGATGAAGTTTTTAAAGGCGTCCTTGAGATCGCCGGTGGTCACAATGACAAAATCGCCGTGGTTGCCCGGGTCCTTGAGCTTTTTGGGCTCGGCCGCCTTGGCGTCCGCGTCTGCGCCCAGCTTGTCTTCCGTCTCAAAAGCCGTGCCGGCGTCCAGAATCAGGGAGTCCAGAATGGCGTTGGATGCCTGGCCGCGTTTCATGGGGACGCAGTCCATGCCCGGCTTGGTGTCGTAAGTCACTTCCAGTTCCATTCTTTCCACCAAAACGACTTTGCCAGTCTGGGGATTGTACTTGGCCGGAAAAACCAGGATGTGCGCCACCAGACGGCCTGAAACCCGTTTTTCCCCCACGAACTCGAAGGGCTGATCCGGAACAAAAGCGTCTTTCCCGTATATGCCGGGGTCCGGTTTGTACACCTCCGCCTGGCCTTCGATGGCGGGCTCGGCCACGGGAATCAGGTTGTATTTCCCGTCAAGCTCGCGATCCGCCTCTTTGAGCAGCTTCACGCCCGTAACCTTTGCATTGGGCGGAACGGCCACAAAGAGCCCTTCCTGGGGGACCGCCGGATGGCCCGGCTGCGTGTGCACCCCCGCGCTGGGAATGTCGATAAGGTCATACACATTCCCCCGATACTCCAGTTCATCCATCCAGGCGCCGGTCAATTCGTAGGTTACGATTGTGGCGCCGCCGCCCTGGTCGTCAACCCCCAGACTCCGCACTTTGGAGTAATCCGTCTTGGCGATTGACTTGTCCGCTTCTTTGCCGATGTCGGTTTTTCCGGACGCAGAGATCCATGTTCGTTTTTCCATGTGCCGCCTCCTTGTTAGTGTTTAGTATATAATACACAAAATGCCCTTAAAAAAATCACGACTCGCCTCTCGCACCGAAGGCGCATCATGACACCCCTAAAAAGCCCCGCTTAAACGCCTACATTATGGGGCGAAAAAACAAAGGCCCTATATCAGCCCATTTCCGGACTATCGATCAAATTGGATTTTTAGCTAAAATCTAAATATAACAGATACTTAAATCGCTTACACAAAGACCGCCCTGCAGCATGCGAATAGAGATTCATTGCGGGTCTTCGGCTTTGCACGCCGCTTTCGTTCTTTGAGATTGATCAGCCCTATGCCAGTTACACGATCTTGCCGGCTTATGTTTATTGTTTAGTATATAATACACAATAATTCAGGTCTGCGTCAATCATTATCTCACCATTAATTTGAATCCAAAGGAGGATCTTGGGAGGCCGCCCGCTCCCCCTGCTCTCCAGCTATTTGAAAACGGGATTTTTTGCTCGGCTGTGGGTATTCACATTACTTTACCTTATCCGCACCGGCTTGGTAGTATGTTATTTGCATTTTGGTATCGCTCCAAACAGATGAGCAAACCGATTCCAATGGATCCGCAAGCGAGGGAGGTGATCGCCCATGAAATGCAGGGGGCCATTTTTAATAGTCATGATACTCCTGGTTTTAGGGTTCGCGCCTGCATCGACGGCCCAGGATGATGAGCCCATTCAGGACATCGCCGCAAAAACAAAAGGGATTGTGAATGCGGCTTATGATTACGTCAGCCGGCATTCCGGCGACATGTCCGCTGTGCAGCACGCCCTTCAAACCAACCCGGATTTTTTGGACCGGGAAAAAAATCTTTATGTTTTTATCCATTGCTACAATATCGAGAAAAAAGAGGCCGTATGCTGCGGGCAGGGAAGTCGTCCGGAGCTTGTTGGGAAGAATATGTGGCATCTGAGGACGCCCAGCGGCAGGATGCTTTTTTTTGAGATCGCCCGGATGATTGAGAAGGACGGCGAGGGATGGATTGAATATGATTGGCTGAACCCTTATACGAAGACGCTCATGTCAAAGTATTCCTATGTGAGGGGGATTACCCTGCAAGACGGGCGGAAAGCCTGGGTGGGATGCGGGTTTTGGAAAAACAAAAACAAGGATTTTCAGCATGACGATAAAAAGTAAAATTTTTGCTGCAGGCGCCGTGTTTTTTATTGTTTTTGTCTTGCTCGCCTTTATGAGCATCTGGACCCAGCACGAAGTTTTGGCAAATCGAAACATCCGGGACAGTGTAGACAAAAAGTTGGCCGACATTCAGGAGTTTGAAGAATGGAAGACCAGTTTGATTCGTTCGGTTTCGGACATGGCGGCCCAGGAGCATGTCCCGCCCCTTGCCCGGGAGCAATTCCTCCTGCCCGCCGGACAACAAATGCCTGGTTATGACATTCTGTCTGAGTCAGGGCTGCGGCTGGTGGATCTCATTGCCTCGAAGGAAAAGGCGTCGGCGGATATTGATCAGGCTTTCGACGATATCAGGTTTAAAATTAATACATTGTATTATCAATTGGATGAAAGGATCGCTACCGTTTTGGCGATCCTTCAGTTGGAGCGCGTCATGGGAGAGGATGCTTCCGAAAAAGGCGCCTTGGCGCCTTATGTCTTAAAAAGCCTTAATCAACTGACGCTGGTCGCGCTCAACGGCTTGGTATCCAGAAGTTTTTCGAACGCCGACAAAAGCGTGGTCATGAAAAATCAGCGGTTTATTTCCTCGCAGCTTGAATTGATTGATTCGGACGGCAGTCTTCTCGCCTTGTTTTCGGAACTGTTCGCCCAAATCGAATCCCTTGAGCGATTGATTACCGAGTCGGATGCAACCCTTTCGCGCTATCAGGCACAGATTGCAGAAGCAAGAGACGCCTTTGACTCGGCCGCCAAATCAACGGAGATTGACGCCTTTGTTGCAAGAGCCAAGTCCGATCTGGACGCCGCCAATATGAAATTGGAAAATGCAAGCCGCTCCACTTTGACAACGGTGGTTGTTTTTCTTTTTTTGGTTCCTCTTCTCGTGATTATCTTTGGCATTTTTGGCTTGAATACGATTATTTTGCGTCCCATCAGCCAGTTGATGCACGCCATGAAACGGGTTGAAGACGGGAAATTTGATGTAGCGGTCCCGATCAGGGCCGAGGATGAAATCGGTAAACTTGCCTGGGCGTTTAATGCCATGGCTGCCGAGATTACGTCCAAAGTTGCGGAGATGTCAAAGCTGAATCAAGGGCTTCGCGAAAGCGAGTCCAAATATAAGACGCTCGTCAATAATATTCCGCAGAGAATTTTTCTTAAGGACAAATATTTTAAATATGTTTCATGCAACCGGAATTACGCACAGGATGTGAACATGACAGAGGCGCAGATTGAAGGGAAAAATGACTTTGATCTGTTTCCAAAGGAAATTGCGGAAAAATATCGGTCTGACGATGAACGGATTCTCTCGGCGGGGGAATCGGAGGAAATTGAGGAATCCTATATCAAAGACGGAGAAACCATGTTTGTTCAGACCGTTAAAGTTCCGATACGGGATGATGCGGGGGAAGTCAGCGGTGTTCTGGGCATCTTTTGGGACATCACCGAACGCCGAAAAATGGAAGAATCCTTGCGCATCACCCGTTTCAGTTTTGAAAACGCCCCCTTGGGGATCTACCTGATCGGCGAAGGCAGGCGCATCCTGGACGTCAATGAAGCCGCCGCCCGGATGCTGGGGTATACGAGGGAGGAACTGGCCTCCATGGGTACTTGGGAGGTTGATCCCTTACAGGCAAAGTTAGATGAAGAGGCGGCCTGGAACATGGCAAAAGCCCGAAAAGAAGGGGAGTGCTTTGAGTCTGTTCATCTAAGGCAAGACGGCTCCGAGGTTCCTGTGGAGGTCAGCAGCAACCTGTTCGAATACGAAGGGCGGAGATATGCGGTCGCCTTTATTCAGGATATCACCCAGCGCAAACAAGCGGAAGAGGAATTGCGTAAAAACAGGCGGCTGCTCAGCAATATTTTGGAATCCATGGATGAGTCCGTGGCGACGGTAGACCAGGAATTTGTCTATCAGCTTGTCAATAGGAGGCATGAAGAATGTTTCGATCAAGCGAGGCAAGATGTGGTGGGCAGAACGGTTTGGGATATCTTCCCCGGCGTACAGGAGACGCCGGCATGGCGTTATATGAACAGGGCGATGCAAGGCGAGATGGTCGGCGGCGTTGAGATTAAGGTCCCTAAATTGGACGGAACCGAGTTGTGGATGCGAGGGTCCTATTCTCCGTTAAAGGATTCCGATGGAAAGGTCATCGGCGTCGTAGGCGTCGGCGTGGACGTCACCCAACAAAAGAAGGACGAAGAAGAATTGCGCCGCCTGCGCAACTACCTGTCCAACATCATTGACTCCATGCCTTCGGTCCTGGTGGGGGTGGACTCCAAAGGGCTGGTCACCCAGTGGAATAAACGGGCCGAGCAGGTCACCGGGATACCCTCGGAAAACGCCCGGTTCCAACCCCTGGACAAGGTGTTCTCCGGCCTGGCGTATGAGATGGACCGCATCCAGGCTTCCATCCGGGACCGTCAGGTGCTCCATAATTCAAAGGCCCCCAGCCGAAATCAGGACGAAACCCGCTACGAGGATATCACCATCTATCCCCTGGTCGCCAATGGCGTGGAAGGCGCCGTTATCCGGGTGGATGATGTAACGGAACAGGTGCGGCTTGAGGAGATGATGATCCAGAATGAAAAAATGCTGTCCGTTGGCGGGCTGGCTGCAGGCATGGCTCACGAGATAAACAACCCCCTGGCCGGCATCATACAGACTGCGAATGTGATGCGGTCAAGGCTGGAGCAATTGGAATTGCCGGCAAACATCCGCGCTGCCCAAGAGGCGGGAGCGTCCATGGATGTGATCAAGGCGTACATGGAAAAAAGGAGCATTCCCCGGATGCTGGAGACCATCGATGAATCCAGCAAAAGAGTGGCGGAAATCGTCAAAAACATGCTCAGCTTCGCCAGAAAATCCAATGAGACTTTCTCACTCCATCATCCGGTGGACCTTATGGACAAAATCCTTGAACTGGCGTCCACGGATTATGACTTGAAAAAACAGCAGGATTTCAAAACAATCAAAATCATCAAAGAATATGAGGAAAATCTTCCTGAAATATCTTGTGAAGGGACCAAAATCCAGCAGGTCCTGCTTAACATTCTCCGAAACGGCGCCCATGCAATGCAATCCTCGGATGCGAGCCGCGGGTATACGCCCTGTTTTGTCTTACGGCTTGCCAGGGAAGAACGCATGCTGCGCATGGAAATCCAGGACAACGGCCCTGGCATGGACAAGGCAACCCTGTCACGGATTTTCGAACCCTTTTTCACGACCAAGCCCGTGGGCGAAGGAACCGGGCTTGGGTTGTCCGTCTCGTACTTCATCATCACCCAGAACCACGGCGGAACCATGGATGTGGTTTCCTCGCCGGGCAATGGCGCCAATTTCATAATTCGCCTGCCCCTGGATCATGCCCATGACAATGCTTGATTTATAAAATATTGCGGCTGACGTCGAACGGCGCTGCCTGGGCCGCCCCAAAAAAGTTGCCTCCAACAAGATTTTCCTCACCTTGCACCTGATCAAAAGGCGGTGAGCCCTCTGCTAAGCCTCCTGACTCATAGTTATTGAGTTTTTGAGAGGCGTCTTCAAAAACCAAAAACATTGTTCTGCCGGGGCTGCCCATTTTTCTCTCCGGCGAAAACGATTCCAGCATTATCCAATAATCATTGAACATTAGCCATGCGGCCGCACCCCGGTGGACTTTGGGATGCGGCCGCAGTGTTTTCAGTCAATCAAAATAATTCCGTTTATTCCTTGCCCCATTCCTGATTGCGGAGCTGGACCCGGCGGATCTTTCCGCTCACGGTCTTGGGCAGGACGTCCACAAACTCGATCTTCCGGGGATATTTGTAAGGCGCGGTCACGTTTTTCACGTGCTTTTGCAGCTCCTTGGCCAGTTCGTCGCTTGCGGTAAAGCCGTTTGCCAGGATGACGAATGCCTTGACCACCTCGCCCCTTGTTTCGTCCGGGCTGGAAACCACGGCGGACTCGGCCACGGCCGGGTGTTCGATAAGGGCGCTTTCCACTTCAAAGGGTCCGATGCGGTATCCCGAGGTCAGAATCACGTCGTCGGCGCGGCCCACGAACCAGAAGTAACCGTCTTCGTCCACATAAGCCCTGTCGCCGGTGAGGTAGTAATCGCCGCGATATACCGAAGCTGTGCGGTCGGGCTCCTTCCAGTATTCCTTAAACAGCCCCACGGGCCGGTTGGGCTTGACCTTGATGGCGATGTCGCCCTCGGTGTTGGGGGGCAGTTCGTTGCAATCCTCGTCAATGACCTTAAGCTCGATGCCCGGGGTGGGCTTGCCCATGGAGCCGAACCGGGGCTCAATGCAGGGAAAGCTGCCGGCCAGAAGCACGGTTTCGGTCTGGCCGTAACCGTCGCGGATCACGCAGCCGGTGGCTTTTTTCCAGACCTCGATGATTTCGGGATTCAAAGGCTCGCCCGCGCCCACGCAATGCCGGAGGGTGGGGAACTTGAACTGGCTGAGATCCTGAAGCACCAGCATGCGGTAAATGGTCGGCGCGCCGCACATGGTGGTGATGGGGTACTGGGCCAGAAGCTCCAGGGTTTTGATGGGGTCGAACCGGTCCGTATGATGGATGAACTGGGCCGCGCCCATGTTCCAGGGACCGAAATAGCTGCTCCAGGCGGCCTTTGCCCAGCCGGTGTCGCTCACGTTCCAGTGCATGTCCTCAGGCTTGAGGTCCAGCCAGTATTTGCCGGTCACCTGATGGCCGATGGGATAGGAAGCATGGGTGTGCAGGGCCATTTTGGGGAATCCCACGGTGCCCGAGGTGAAGTAGACCAGGCAGTTGTCGCTGCTTTTGGTTTTGGCGGTTTCAAACCGGTCGGACGCGGCTTCCACGGCTTCCGTGTAAAAGGTCCAGTCTTCCCTGGGTTCGGTGATGATGATTTTGGATGTGACCGTGGGGCATTCGCCGGCGACCTTATCGAATTTTTCCGCCAGCTCCGGATTGGTGATGATGCAGGAGGCTTCCGCTTTGTTGGCCCGAAACTGGAGGTCCTTGGAGGTCAACTGGGTGGTGCCGGGGGCCAGCAGGGCGCCCATGCGGATGCACGCGGTGAAGACTTCCCACCACTCGATGTTCCGGGGCAGGACCACCATTACAACGTCTCCCTGGCCCACGCCCAGGCTTGAAAGCAGGTTGGCCAGCTTTTTGGAGGCGGCGCTCAGTTGAGCGAAGGTCTTTCGAACCTCGTTTCCGTCGTCGTCCACCCATAACATGGCGAGTTTATCCGGGTCTTGAGCCCACTTGTCGATGACGTCTCCGGCGAAGTTAAAATACTCGGGGACTTCCCATGTAAACTCGTCGTACTCTTTTTGATAATCGGTCATGTTCGGTGTTGCACCCATCATTGAAAATCCTCCTGCAGAACCTTTGGCCGTATAGAGGGACCAATCCTCAGGGCCGTTTAGTAATTGGTTTTTTTGTGCACTGGCTGGCAGCGGCTAGTTTGTTTGAGGAAACGCAAAAATTAAATGGTGACTGGACTCGTGAAACTGATTTGAAACGACTGGCGGGAGGCGATTCCCCGCGGCTGGATTTCTATAGCAAATGAGTTGACCTCAAGTCTACCCCTTAAATGCGTTTTTTGGCGGACAGTTTCTATTTGAGGCGCAGGGCCTTCTTTCTCAAAAGCTCATAGGTTTCTTCCACCTGAACGGGCAGCCTGTATTTCCCTCTGGAATGACTATGGATCAGATCCGGCATGATGGAGCGAGCCGCGTTCGCAATCGCTTTTTCATCCACGCAAATTTCCAGGGCGGAAGCCAATTTTTCGATCTGAACTGCCGGGGCGCTGCACAGTTCTTCAAAGAGGACGATGACGTGCGGCGTTTCTCCCAAATGATGCATCACCTGCTGATAGTGCAACTCCCACAAGGCGCAGCATTTTTCCCGGGAATACCCGTTGCGCCGGGCCAGAGACCCAATGGCGTCCACGGGATTACGCACCATCACTATCGCTCTACACTCAACTTTTAAAGCGGACAGGGCGTTTTTCCACAGCGGCAATAGCAGGCAGGCCCTGGGGTCTTTAAAAGCCCAGAGGGGGCGGCCGGTAAAGACGTCCTCAACTTTGGCGATCAACTCCCGCTCCAGGTTTGGGGCCTGGGGCAGGGCGCCCCAATCGGGCGTGGGGGAGGGATCGTCCCAGGTTCTGCCCATGGACTGCAAGGCCTTGTCGTGGAATTCCATCAAGTCCCACCGCTCCCAGAAACCGGCGAGATTGTCCAGGGCCGGCCCCATGAGGTCTTCCTCCCGGCCCAGATAGGCGCCTAGCAGATTGACGATCCGGGCGGTCATGGAGGTTCCGCAGCGGTGCATGCCCAATATGGCGACGGCCCTGGATTTCATGGTTTTTGAACCCGTTTCACGCTGACCCGTTCGCCGTCATTCAGGTGAACGCCGAAATCCATGATCCCTGTGGCCAACAGTCCGGGGAGCGGCGTGACCCGGAACATGACGGCGTCCACTATGCGATGCAGATATACGGAGTTTTCGTCTCCCACGCTTTGGACGCCGGCGTTGATAAAATACACATTGGGCGTAAGCTGGCACTTGAACGCGAAGCGCAGGCGTAGCAGGGCGCCCTTTTCCACAAACTCCAGCGCGTCGCCCGCGCCATGGGAGACGGCGCCGCCCGCCTCCAGCCCGCTTTGCGTCTTGACCATCATGCCGAAGCGGACGTTTTTGGCGTCCTGGTCGAACCGCACGTCATAGGTGTAAAAATAGTCCCTGCCTATAACCAGGTTGCCCACGGGCCTGCCGTCCCGGCCGATAATCCGCGGGTTGAGAATGCACGCGCCGTTGGGCTCATACACCCGGGGCTGATGAAAGCCGGCCAGTTCCTCCACCAGACGGTCGCCCTGGGCGGGAACCTGGGGTTCCGCGCAGTCGGCAATCCGGTCCAGGATGGTTTTCTGGTTTTCAAAGGACGAATTGGCAAACCGTTCGTATTCGCCCACAACAAAAGACGGCGCACCTTTCAGGATGATTTTCCCCCGCTCCATCCACAGTGCCGTATGGCATAACTCCACAATGTTTTGCAGGGAATGGGAAACCAGGATGACCGTGCCGCCGTTGCGGCGGATCCGGTTGATCCGGGCGAAGCATTTCCTGCGGAAGGATTCGTCTCCCACGGCCAGGGTTTCGTCCACCACAAGGACGTCGGGATCGGCGTGGATTGCCACGGCGAAGGCCAGCCTGACGTACATGCCGCTGGAATAGGTTTTCACCGGCCTGTGGATGAACTCCCCGATGCCGGCGAAGTCCAGGATGGCCGGCATTTTTTCGGCCATCTCCTCCCGGGAGTAACCCATGAACGCGCCGTTTATATAGGCGTTTTCCAGACCCGTGAACTCAGGGTCGAACCCCGCTCCCAGATCCAGGAGGGTGGAAACCCTGCCCCGCACCCGAACCTCTCCCTGAGTCGGCGTCATAATGCCGCAAATGATTTTTAGCAGGGTGGTCTTGCCTGAGCCGTTTCTGCCTACAATGCCCAGAGTTTCGCCTTTGGAGACGTCAAAACTCACGTTGTCCAGGGAGCGGAATTTTTCACCCGGTCTCAAGGGGGCTGGGACGAAACGGCGCAGAAATCCCGCCTTTTCAGGTCCGGACACCCTGAAATCCTTGCTAATCCCCTGTACGGAAACCGCAGGGGCCATATTTTTCGAGGCGTTATCGGGCATAGAGGCCTTTATAGATTGTCATGACTGACCGGGCGATGTTTTTCCAATCAAATTCCAGGGCCCTTTTCCGGGCGGATTCAGCCATGGCGGCCAATAAATCCGGGCTGTCCTTAAAATCCATTAGCGCGGTCAGGGCCTGTCCGGGGTCGGAAGGCGGAACAAAAACGCCGCAGGATGAGTCCATATAATCCCCCATGCCGCCCACGTCCGTTGCCGCCGCGGGCAGGCCGCAGGCCATGCCTTCCAACAACGTGTTGCTTGCCGTAAAATCCGTGACCGGCATGAGCAAAACGCTCGCGGATTGATACAGGCTGCGCAAGCGGGCATCCGGGACGCTGTGAAAAATTTTTACGTTTGGCGCCCCGTCAAAGTCCTTTATCCGGTCCTTTGGCAGAACCAGGTGAAAGCAAAGTCCTGACCGGCGCCTGCCGGCTTCCCGGATGACTTCCGCCAACAGGGAAAAGTCCCTTAGCCAGCTTCCTACGGCCAGCACGATGAATTTTTCCTCCACAGGCTTGGGAGCAGGCGTGAAAAAATCCGCATCCACGCCGTGGGGGATTACATGAACCTTATCCTCCCCGGCGACATCCTTCAGATAATCCCCCTGGCTGCGGCAGCACGCCAGCACGGCGTCCGCTCTTCTGAGGGCCCTGGGATCGGGAAAAACCCTCTCAAAGACTTGAGGCGGCTGGTGCAGGCTGACAACGATCCTGGCGCCTTTCCGCCGGGGAAAACGCCCCGCCCATCGAAAGTCGTTTTCTCCGTACAGCCAGTGGTAAACGCCTCCGGCAAGGGTCATGGAGCCCATTGCCTGCAGTTCCTGTGCAAGCTGCCGGGGCCTCCAATACCAGGAGTAGGGGGGGGAATCCAGGCTGGCCTTGACGGCGCTGGAAGGCGTTCTTTTTAGAATGGACGTCAATGCACGATGAATTGCAGGGGATAAAGGCCTGGAGCGGACGCGGCGGGCAAGCTGATCGTAGCCCGAGCGCCCGGCATGGTGTTGAATGCGCTCCCCAATGGTGACCACCCTCACGGTCCGTCCCCCCTCCATAATCGTTAACGCAGGCCGCGCCCGGTCATTATACGGTAAAGCGCCTTTTTTTCAAGGCTTTGTATGGAGGCCTTTCCCTCAGGCTTGACTTGCAGCCCCTCCAGGGCCTCCCAGCCGGGCCGATGCTCCGCGGATTCCAGCCGGACCAATCCGTCTGCGTTCAATTCCAACGCAATGACCTCGCCTTGTTTGACGGCCCGGGTTTCCCGGCCCTCTCCTGGAATTAGCAGGGTCCATGACTCTCCTCCCGGATCGGGTGCAATGCCCGCAATGATTTTTTCATTTAAAATAAACAGGGACGGGGGGGAGGTCCAGTCTTTGGGAAATTGAAACATTTGCTCCAGCACCAGCCGCACGGACCAAGCATTGGGAATCACAAAGTCCGACGTCGTCCTTATGTTTTCCTTGATAAAAATGGTGGTCCCGTCTTCCAGATCCGGGCAAAGCTGCAGGACTTCCCCCCATAATTTTCGCTGAAATTCTGAGCCGTTAACAAAATCCTTTTGCACGGCCAGAGAAAAGCCCAGCAGTAAAGCCAGATAAACTGCGACGGCCGCGGCCGCTGCAAGTTTAAGCCTGAACATGCCGGCTGTTTCCAGAATCATCCAAACCAGCCCGGTTATGACAATGGATGCGCCGAAGGTTGCAGCCAGGTGCACACAGGTGTCGCGTCCTCCCAGGCTTGTAGGCGGCCAGCGGGTGAAGGTTAGCACGTACGCCAGGCACAGGGCGAGAGCCCCGGCTATTAACAGCCTGCCGCCCGGCGCAAGCCCCCGCGGGATTTTGAGGCTGCCTTGCATTTTCAACCCGTGTTTTTCCGACAGGGCCGAAAAGGACAGGCTTTTCAGTTCCAAAGGCAAAGGAAGCCGCCAAAGCGCCCATCCCAAACCTCCGGCAAAGATCAGTCCGGAGGCCGCCATAAAGGCGTTTGCATGGCTCAGGGCGTAGCCGGGCCGGAGGATAAAGGCTTTTAGCACGGTCAGCGGCCCGATAACCATGGAGGCCGGAACATGGCCTGCAAGCAGCCAGGGACTGTTGCTGACAAGCTCCAGCATCCTGTGCTCGTGCATGGAGGCTCTCAGCAAAGCGTGCCCCGTCATAAGAAGCGCTACGACGGCCGCTGTGGTTGCAAGCTCCTTGAGGGTTTTGCGGTTCCAGGGCGATTTTAGCAAAGGCGCGGCGACAAAGGGGACGATGGCGGTTTCGTAGCAGATCAGGGTTCCCGCGATTAATAGGTAGGAAATCCGTTTTTTGCCGCTTAAATAGGAGTAGACGGCGGCCAGCAAAAACATGAGCGAGGCCTGAAGCGCCATGTTATGCGTCAGCATGGCGTGGGTCGTATCCGCCGGAAACAGGCAAAACGCGCATGCGCCCGCCAAAGCCGGGCCGGGCGGCGCCATTTTTAAGGCGATGACGTAAAACAGCGCGGCGTTGCCTGCGATGAACAGGAATCCGAAAAAATACACCCAGGGCAGCCCGCCCATGTGCATTCCAAGGCCGGTAAGCACGGGCATGAGCGAAAAATGCAGGGGGCGCCCCTGAGGCCAGGCTTCCCACGCCCACTTCAGGAGATAGTATATTTCGTCCCACTCGCCGTTCAGGCTCCTGCCCACATGGGAGTAATCGTCTTCAAATAATAGAAAGTCCCGAACCCAGAAGAAATGCGCAACCCAGGCGGTGAGCGCCAGCGCAAAAACAATCAACGAAGTTCGTTTATCGGGAATCCCAAGACGCATTGAATTTTTATAAGAAGACTATGTAAGAATATTGAATAAGGGAACCTACAGATCCGGTCCCGCCAGGGAAAGATTACCTGTCGAACAAAAGCTGATCCAAAATGTGTCCGACCTTTTTACTAAGTATTTTCCAATCAAACTTCGTCGAGACGTAATCGTAGCCTTTTCTCCGCATCAGGCCTCGTAATTCCGGCTTTTTCAGCGTGTCCCAAATGGCCGTTGCAAAGTTATCCAGTTCGGAGATGACCACATGCTTTTCATTTTCCACGTCCAGGCCGCGGCATCCAAAGGGGGTGGAAACCGTGGGAATGCCCGCCGCCATGTAATCCAGCATTTTAATGTTTACGCCGGAGCCTTTGGACATGGGATTTACCGCCAGGTCCGCCGCCCTCCAGTAATGCTCCAGGTAATCGTCGGTCAGGATGCCTGCAAAGCTCACGTTGTCCGGCGCCTGGCTGTCGGAAAAAGCATTGGTGACCGTGCCAACAATGACAAACTGGCAGGCGGTCAGTTTGGGCGCCAGACGGTTGACGATGAAATCCACGGCCTGGATGTTGGGCTTGTAATAGGCGCCTACAAATAAAACGACCGGCTGCCTGGCGTAGCCAAGCTCTTCTCTGGCGGCCACCCGTTCTTTAAGGGACGGCAGGGGGGGGATGTCCGTCCCGTTTTCCACAATGGATATTTTACCCGGGTCCAGCTTGTATATGTCCACAAAAGCCTGTTTGTCTTCCTCGGAGCAGGCCAGGATGACTTTGGCCCGGCGGCAGAGGTCGCCTTCCAGGGCCTTGGTTTTGTGCGTCAGAATGGGCTTGAAAAGATTGCCTTCGGCCAGGGACCGCATCAACGTGTATTCGCAGTTGTGGGCGTCGTATATTACCGGAGAGTCGGTTCTGAATTTCAGGGTGTTCCAGGACCAGGGATGGCTGCAGACTATTGCGTCGGCCGGCTGGCTTTCCAGGGCGTCCACGTAATGCTTGGCGTTATCGATGAAAAAATAGGTGTATGGATCGAAATTAAGGTTTTTAAACAGCCGCTCGTAAATCGGGAGCCAGTACTTGTAATAGGATTCGGGCATGGAAAAGCGCTTTTCAAAGAAATCCTCGCTGGCTTCAATGCCCTTGACCAGTTCGTATTGGCCCGTATCCACGCCCACATAGATAATGTCGTACTTGTGGGTCAGGTTGGAAAACAGTCCCCAGATCCTTTTGGGCCCGCCCCACATGGGAGGATAAAGGGGGGCTGTGTCGCTTATGAGTATTTTCTTTCGGATCATGGCGTCTGTTGGTTACACGTTTCCAAAAGCAACGGCGGTCTTGCCGCCCGCCGCTTTTTTTGCCTGCGGCTTGATAATTTCCAGCCTGTCCAAAAGTTCCTGGTCTTTGTCAGGGCCGTCGAAAAAATTTTCCCGATTTCGAATGATTCCGCGAATTTTTTGAAAATAAACCGAATCCACTTTAAGGCGTTCGCCCAACCGGACGAAATCCGTCATTTCTTCCAAATTGCTGCGCATGACCGTGAAGTTAATAAAAAGCTGGGGAATCTTCCCCTGTGCTCTAAGATCGGACAGAAACTCCAGATTAGCGACGATGTCGTCCCATTTTCCCGGGGGCCTGACCTTTTCATAAGTATCCTTGGCGGCAGCATCAACCGATACATTAACATAACGGAACGCATTATGCTTGATTTTTTTCCACATTTTTGAATTAAAAAGCAGACCGTTCGTGAAAAGTGCAATTTCGGGCCTGACTCTTTTGTCCTTTGAAAACAAAATCTTACGTGTGTCAGGCCGAAAAAGGGGGTCTCCTGCGCCGCACAACCCAAGCACCTTGAGGTCCGGAAGCCCGTTCACAACGTCCCCGGAGATCCTTTCCAGGACGGCCATGTTTTCGCCTTCCATGATTTCCCGCTGCTTCTCCACGGCGCAATCAAAGGGCGCGTCGTTTCTGTTTTCAGTGTAAATATTGCGAAAGGGGCCGCACATGGGGCACTTCAGGTTGCAAGCCTCCAGGTTGGACATGAGCACATAGGTGGGCGAAGCGCTCATGCGCGTGCGCCCCGCCTGAATATCCTTGATATGCCGCTCAGTCAGGACAAAGAGTTTTTTCCCGGCGCCGTCCGTGGTCAGTTCCTTCCAACCCTCGCTAACCAGTGTGGGGCAGACGCCGGGCCGGCAGACGTCCTCCCATTCCCCGGCCAGCATTTTCCGTCTGATGTATTGGGCCGCATCGCTGTTCCAGATTTCCGTCAGGCTTTGGTTCTGCACATTGCCGATATACGGAGCCTTGGCCCATTCCACGCAGCAAAAGCTGACCTCGCCTCCGGGCTGAAGCTCCATGGTGGTGAAAGGGCGGATGCATCGCACACGGTTGTTTTTGAAGCCTGGTCCCGTCATGCGTTTTGTAAAGCCTCCTCAGTGACATGGCAGCTAAGGATTCGGCATGTCCGGGTGCAGGCGGCGATTTGCTTCCTGCGCTTTTCGGCTTCCGAAGATTTCCAGATGCGTTCCGGCGCGTCGTGGAGGATGTTGCCCACAGGCGGCAGGTTCCAGCACAGCAGCACGTCTCCGTTATTTTTGATGATGAAGTTCTTCTCTCCCGAAAGGCATTGAAACCTGCGGCAAAAATCCCGGGGATCGGCGAAGTAGCGCTTCACGGCCTCCAACTGGGCCGGGCTGTTGTCTATGGGGGCGCCGCGGAGCTTCATGGCCCGCAGTTTGTCCATGGACCGGTTTAAAGCGTCCAGATCCTTGATCCAATAGGGATTGGAGGCGAACCACTGTGGATCGTATTTATTATGGAAATTCTGGTCCAAAGCCTGAAAGCTGATAAAGTCCGCGCCGCCCTTATACACGAACTCGGCCAGGGCAGGCAGTTCCTCCACATTGGGCGCCATGACAATGGTGGCCGCGCCTATGGAGAATTCCTTGTCCCTGTATCGCCTAAGCTCCTGCAAATGCTTTAAGGCCTTTATCGCTTTGGCGAAGGTTCCGGCCTTCCCGCGCATCCGGTCGTGCACTTCCGGGTGCAGGCTGTCCAGGGAAATGTGAATGGAGTCCAGGCCCGAATCCAGCAGCTTGCGCGCTCTGGCCTTGGTGATAAGCGCGCCGTTGGACAGCAAAATCGTTTCAACGCCCATGGCCGAAGCGTAGGCCGTGAGTTCGTCATTGTCCGGCCTCAGGAGGGGCTCGCCCCCGGCGATGTCCAGACGGTACGGCCCCAGCCAGTGAAAAACCTTGTCGATTGCCTTACGCCATTGCTCGGCGGGAAGCTCCTCTTCCCTTTCCTGAGACCAGATGCCGCACATACGGCATTTCAACTGGCAGTTGTTCGTAAACTTCATGGAGACGATCCGGGGCAGGGCAGGGGAGGGCGGGGGAGCGTTTCTGGTTCGGGGCAGGGCGGCTTTGACGCGGTCCGCAGCCTTTTGCACCGGCTTTAAGACGCACCGGTACGACAAAGACTCCCGCAGAAGCCGCAACTCCTCTTCCCTTTGGATGACCAAATCCCGGAGCCGGTCGATCTCCGCGTATAACCGGGATTCCACGTCCTGCAAGTCCAGCCGGGCGCGCTCCTTTTGCAACTCCAACTCCCTGGCCGCCTCCTTTTGATGGAGCATGGCTTTTCGGACCAGGGCGTCCTTTTGCGGGTCCAGCGCCTGGGCGAGTTTGATAAAAACATCGTCCAGGATTCGCCCGGCCTTTTCAGGGGGATGCTCGGCCAACAACTTGCCGCAGGCCTTGGAGGCGGCCGGGATAAAAGCCCGTTGCTTTTCGGGATCGGGCTGCAAGAAAAAACCCCGGCCGGTCAGATTTTCCGCCAGTTTTTCCGGCCAGTGTTTGGCGATGAGAAGCAGGCGATTGGACTCAATCAAAAGCCTGGCCTGGCTTTCGCCGGCTATTGAGCCATGGAAAAGGTGGCGCACCCGGCTTTGAGGCTGGCAGGCCAGAGACCATCCATGGTCCCGGCATCGCACGCCAAAATCCACATCTTCCACAAACATGTTAAAGTCTTCATCCAAAAGTCCTGCTTGGTCCAGGCATTCCCGGCGGTACATGGCGCACGCCCCGCACAGGCTGTCCGCCTCCATGAGAGCGTCCCCATACTGGCCCAGGTCCGGCTCCCCCATCCCGCGGTCCGTCCAGTAAAAATCAGGGCTTTTTATGTGGCCCAAACTTTGGATCATGCCGTCAAAATAAAGCAGCTTGGGCTGCACTCCCCCCAATCGAGGATTTTGCTCCATGGCCTCAGCCAGAGGCCGCAGCCAGCCGGGATCCATTTTCACGTCATTATTGAGCAGGATCACGTAATCGCCGGAGGAGTGCTTTATCCCTGCGTTATTGGCGGCCGCATAGTTGTTGGGCTGATGATCCAGGACCTTAACGTTCGGGAAGTTCTTTTTCAGGAATTCCTGAGAGCCGTCCGTGGAGCCGTTATCCACGCAAATGACTTCCAGGGCTTCTTTGGGCCAGTCCGTTTGCGCCAGGGAGGTAAAGCAGTCTTCAAGGAATTTGAGGCCGTTATAATTGACCACGATAATGCTTACTTGGGGCGTATTGTTTTTCATAGGGCGTTATCGAAGCTGCTTTTCGGGCGTAAACTGCGGGGGGAAAGGCTTAATAACGGGCGGCGCCCGGCGCGGCGAATCCTTGCGTCCTCCCGCCCCCCTCCGGAAGAGGCCTCAAGCCGCCAAAGTCTGCGCATCATTAATTATTAGGAATTTTTATATTTCCTAAACGGTTGAGTGTCAAGGCGTATAAGGGCCTTCCGAACGCCTCCCGATTATCCGCATCACCGGGACTGAACCAAAAAAAAGGCTAATACGCACAAAAGAAGTATCCAGAATTCCACGGCGTACCGGGAATACTTTTTTGCCAGATCCGCCTCCCAGAATGTGTTGGGACGCACGCCCTGGGCGGCGAATGTGATCACCCCCGCCAAGTTGACGCAAATGGTGTTTGCCCCGAACAAAAGGAACGCGCCCAAGGCCTGGGGCGTATGCCCCGAGCCCAGCAGCATGCCGCAGACCGCCAGGGGCGGCAGCAAGGCCACCGCCACCATCACGCCGATCAACGCAGACGAGGTTCCCTGATTAAAGGACAATGCGCCGGCCACTCCGGCGGCCAGGGCCAGAACCAGGTCGATAAAATCCACGGTGGTGCGTGAGGCGATTTCCCGCCCGGCGTCATCGACGTGAAGGCTAAGCCCCAGGCCGATGCTCAAAACAAAGGCCAAAGCCACTCCGGCCATGAGGGTTTTGATCGCCCGCTTGGCCAGATCGGGGTCTCCCAGGGTCGCCGCCAAAGCCAGGGACACATTAGGCCCCAATAGCGGCGCAATGACCATGGCGCCGATCACCACGGCCACGTTGTCCCGCAACAGCCCGATGGCCGCCACAAAGGATGACAGCAGCACCATGATCAAATAATTCCAAGTCAGGGCGGACACGTCCCGGGCGTCCGTATACAACTCCTGGCGATGCACCCGGCCCCGGTTTTTCTTGGCGGCAGAGGCTTTGCCCTCCTCCGCGCCGTTTCCATTCCCGGTTGCGCCGCCCGGTTTTTTGATTTCCCTGGGAAAGGCCGCCTCCACGGGCAGAATCACCATTTGAAACCGGCCGTACGATGCAAACCGCCTTTCCATGACGTCCAGCAAGGATTCCGTGGACTCCGAACTCACCAGCACATTGGCGACAAACAGGCCGTCCGGGGCGTTCTCCAGCCAAAACCGTTTGATTCCCTGGTCCTCCAAAAGGTTTTTGGCGGCCTGCTCTTCCTGTTCAGGAATGACGATGCGTATGAGGCGTAGAGCCATATTTTCTCCAGGTCTTCCCCTTTTTTTATCAACAAGGCGGGCGGCGGCGCCCGGCGGTCTCTTTTGCGCCGCCTTGCATGAATCCTGTCAGGACCGATTGTCATGATTCGGATGCTATGTTTAGCCGATTTTAGCCGCCGGTCAACAAAAAAAGGGGGAAAGGGCCCCGGGGCTGATTTTTCAAGGATCGGGGAAAGGGCGCCCGGGCGTTTGTTTGGGATCTTCTCTTGCCATTTGTCCGCAAATTCTATATTAGCAAAATCAAATATTAACCGTAATATTTCATTTCTACTACATAACTGAGATCGCAAGCAGGGGGAAAGGTTTTATGGGAGGGTTGTTCGGCTGCTGTTCAAAAGATGAATGCGTAAGCGAAGTGTTTTACGGAACGGATTATCATTCCCATTTGGGGACCCGGCGGGGCGGCATGGCTTTTATGGACGGCGCGGACGTGCACCGCTCCATTCACAATATTGAAAGCGATTACTTCCGCTCCAAGTTTGAGCCGAATCTGGACAAGTTCTCCGGCGACAAAGGCATTGGAGTGATTTCGGACACAGATCCCCAGCCTCTGGTGGTCAATTCCCATTTGGGCCCTTTCGCCATCGCCACGGTAGGCCGCATTGTCAACATGGAGCAGTTGATCGAGCAGGCCTTTGCCTCGCGCAATTTTTTTACGGAGTCAAAAATCGGCGGCGCCAGCCCCACGGAATTGGTGGCCATGCTGATCTGTCAGGAAGACAGTTTTGAGGCGGGAATCCGGAAGGTCCAGGCTTCTGTGCAAGGCTCCTGCTCCATCCTGCTTCTGACGCCTCAGGGATTGTGGGCGGCCAGGGACAAGCTGGGGCGCACGCCCCTGGTGATCGGAAAGAAAGCCGGCGCCTATGCAGTCGCCTCGGAAAGCAGCTCCTTTCCAAACCTGGGCTTTGAGCTGGATTATTTCATCGGGCCTGGAGAGGCCGTGTTTATCGGCCCGGAAGGCTGGGAGCAAAAGCTGCCGCCGGGCGACAAGATGCAGGTTTGCTCCTTTTTATGGGTTTATTACGGATATCCCGCTTCGTCCTACGAAAATATCAATGTGGAGGCCGTGCGATACAAATGCGGCGCCGCCTTGGCGAAAAACGACGACGTAAGGCCCGATTACGCGGCCGGCATTCCCGACTCCGGCATCGGCCACGCCCTGGGCTACGCCAATGAAAAGCGCATCCCCTACCAAAGGCCTTTCGTCAAATACACCCCCACATGGCCCCGCTCTTTTATGCCTCAAAATCAAAAGGTCAGGGACCTTGTGGCTCAGATGAAGCTCATTCCGGTGGCGGAGCTCATCAAAGGGAAAGCCCCCTTGTTTTGCGACGACTCCGTGGTGCGGGGAACCCAGCTTAAAGGTATCATCCAGGGCATTTTCAGGGCCGGCGCCCGGGAGGTGCACATGCGCCTGGCCTGCCCCTGCCTTATCTTTCCCTGTGACTTTCTTAATTTTTCCACGTCCCAGTCCTCCATGGATCTTATTGGAAGAAGGGCGGTCATGGCCATGGACGGAAGCCTGGATAAGGTTCACGACTACGCCGTCTCCGGCAGAGGAAAAAAGCAGGCCCTCAATGAATGGATCGGCGGGGAGATCGGCCTGAACTCCCTCAAATACCAGAGGCTCGAGGATCTGGTGGAGGCCATCGGCCTGCCCAAATCCCGTCTTTGCACCCATTGCTGGGACGGCTCCAGTTATTTTTAATAATGCGATTTCAAATTCAAATATACTAATCCAAAGAAAAAGGGAGGCTCGTATGCCCAAACGGGATGACGTAAACAAGGTTCTCATTATCGGATCAGGCCCCATTATCATCGGCCAGGCCTGTGAGTTCGACTACTCAGGAACGCAGGCCTGCAAAGCCCTGCGGCAGGTGGGATACGAAATCGTCCTGGTCAATTCCAACCCGGCCACCATCATGACGGATCCGGGAATGGCGGACGCCACCTACATCGAGCCGTTGAACGTGGAAAGTCTGACTCGCATTATAGAAAAAGAGCGTCCGGACGCGCTTCTGCCCAATTTGGGCGGGCAGTCGGGCCTGAATCTTTCGTCCGAACTGGCGCAGCAGGGCGTCCTGAAAAAATACGGCGTAAAGATTATCGGCGTGCAGGAAGGCGCCATCAAGCGCGGCGAGGACCGGGACGAATTCAAAGCCGCCATGAATAAGCTGGGCATTGAGATGCCCAGGAACACCGTGGTCACCACCGTGGAGGACGCGCAAAAGGCGGCCGCCGAGTTAGGCTTCCCTGTAGTGGTCCGGCCCGCCTACACCATGGGCGGCACCGGCGGAGGCATGGTTTTCAATCGGGAGGAGCTGGAGGTCATCGCGGCCCGCGGGTTGTCCGCCAGCCGGGTGGGCCAGGTGCTTATTGAAGAGTCCGTCCTGGGCTGGGAGGAATTGGAGCTGGAAGTGGTGCGCGACGCCAAGAATCAGCGCATCACGGTCTGCTTTATCGAAAACGTGGACGCCATGGGCGTGCACACGGGCGACTCCTACTGCACCGCCCCCATGCTCACCATATCCCAGGAGCTTCAGGACCGTTTGCAGAAATACTCCTACGACATCGTGGAGGCCATCGAGGTCATTGGCGGAACCAACGTGCAGTTCGCCCACGATCCCGAAACCGGCCGGGTAGTGGTCATTGAAATCAACCCCCGGACCTCCCGCAGTTCGGCCCTGGCGTCCAAGGCCACGGGCTTTCCCATCGCCTATGTTTCAAGCCTCCTGGCCGCCGGCCTGACCTTGGACGAAATTCCCTATTGGCGGGACGGAACTTTGGAAAAATACACGCCTTCCGGGGATTACGTGGTGGTGAAATTCGCCCGCTGGGGCTTTGAAAAATTCCCCGACGCCCAGGATCAGTTGGGCACCCAGATGCGGGCCGTGGGCGAGGTTATGTCCATCGGCAAGAATTACAAGGAGGCCCTGCTCAAAGCGATCCGCTCCCTGGAAACCGGGCGCTACGGCCTGGGATTCGCCAAGGACTTCAACGGCGCCTCCCTGGAAAAGCTCATGGATATGCTGGCCCAGCCTACTTCGGAGCGTCAGTTCATCATGTACGAGGCTTTGCGCAAGGGCGCTTCCGTGGAGGACCTGCATAAAAAGACCTTTATCAAGGCCTGGTTTATCGAACAGATGAAGGAACTGGTGGAGCTGGAGGAGGAAATTCTCAAGTACAAGGGCCGGAGCCTGCCGGACGAACTGTTTTTGCAGGCCAAGAAAGACGGCTTTGCGGACAAGTATCTGGCCCAGCTGCTTGAGCTTGACGAGGCGGCAATCCGCGAAAAGCGCCTGGGACTCGGCCTGGCCGAGGCCTGGGAGCCGGTGCCCGTCTCGGGCGTGGAAGACGCGGCCTATTATTTTTCCACCTACAACGCCCCGGACAAGGTGGACTCGGCTCCCGGCCGGAAAATCATGGTCCTGGGCGGCGGCCCCAACCGCATTGGCCAGGGCATCGAATTCGACTATTGCTGCGTGCATGCGGCCTTTGCATTGCGGGACGAAGGATTGTCGTCCATCATGGTCAACTGCAACCCGGAAACCGTTTCCACGGATTACGATACGGCCGACCGCCTGTATTTCGAGCCTTTGACCTTGGAGGACGTGCTTTCCATTTACGAGAAGGAAAAACCCGAAGGCCTGATCGTTCAATTCGGAGGCCAAACTCCGTTGAATATCGCCGGAGAACTGGCAAAGGCGGGCGTTCCCATTTTGGGGACCCAGCCGGAATCCATTGACCTCGCCGAAGACAGGGACCGCTTCGCCTCCATGATGGCCGGGCTGAACATACCCATGCCCGAGGCCGGCATGGCGAGCAACCTGGACGATGCGCTTCAGGTCGCCTCCAAAATCGGCTATCCCCTCATGGTCCGGCCCTCCTATGTATTGGGCGGCCGGGGCATGGAAGTGGTGCACGATGAGGAAATGCTCAAACACTACGTGGCCAAGGCCGTGGGCGTCACGCCTGAACGGCCTATCCTCATTGACAAGTTTTTGCCCCACGCCATCGAGGCGGAGGCCGACGCCCTGTCCGACGGCGAGGACGTTTTCGTGCCGGCCGTCATGGAGCATATCGAGTTGGCCGGCATTCATTCCGGGGATTCCGCTTGCGTGATCCCTCCCATCAGCATTCCGGCCAAGCATCTGGAGACCATCAAGGAGTACACGAAGAAGATCGCCAAGGCTCTCAAGGTGGTGGGGCTCATGAACATCCAATACGCCATTTGCGAGGACAGGGTGTACGTCCTGGAGGCCAACCCCAGGGCTTCGCGGACCGTGCCCATCGTCTCCAAGGTGTGCAACGTGTCCATGGCCAGGCTGGCCACCCGCCTTATGCTGGGGCAAAAACTGTCGGACCTGAATCTGACGGAGAAGACCGTGCCCCATTTTGGGGTTAAGGAGTCGGTCTTTCCCTTTAACATGTTTCCGGAGGTGGATCCGGTCCTGGGGCCGGAAATGCGTTCCACCGGCGAGGTGCTGGGCATCGCCGATTCTTTTGGCAGGGCGTTTTACAAAGCCCAGGAGTCCACGGGAACGGCCCTGCCAACGTCCGGAAACGTCCTTTTAACCGTCACCGACGACAACAAATCCGAAGCCCTGGAAGCTGCAAAAAGGCTGAAAAGCATGGGATTCGGCATTTGGGCCACCAGAGGAACTTGCAATTATTTTAAGGAAAACGGCCTGGAAGCCAAATTGATCAACAAAATGCACGAGGGACGGCCCAATATCGCGGACGCCATAAAGAACGGTGAAATCCAATTGGTGATCAACACCCCGAGCAACCGGCTGAGCCAGTACGACGATTCCTATATCAGAAAGACGGCCATTAAATTCAAGACGCCGTACATCACCACCACGGCGGCGGCCATCGCAGCGGTCCGGGGAATTGCGGCCCACATTGAGGATCAGACGGAAGTCAAGCCTCTTCAACAATACCATCAGGACATTTGCTGATCTTTTGCACAAACCAGGGAAGGGGGGGGCTTTCCGCCCTTTCCCTCGTTTGTGATTTTTGACGAGGCTGTTAATCGTCGTACATTTTGATGTTTGGATAGAATTTTTTTGCGCATTCCGGGCAGACCCCATGGCTCAGTTCGACCTCGGAATGCTCCAAAAGGTAGGCCTCCAGACGATTCCAATAGCCTTGGTCGTCCCGGATGCTTTTGCAGTGGGCGCATATAGGCAGAAAGCCTCGGAGCGTTTTCACTTCGGAAAGGGCCTGCTGCAACTCCTCGATCAACTTGTCCCTTTCGGCCTCGGCTATTTTTCTTCTTTCAATTTCCTGCTGGGCCGCGCCCAACTCCACCTCGATTTCCGCCACCTGCTTGAGAATGGCCAGGACCGGCCGGTTTTCAATGGAGATGCCCTTTTTTTGGTTTTGCCAGTACAGATATCCGTATAAAAAGGGCAGGGCGAATAAAGATATAATAAATCTGCTGATTAGCGTGCCTTGAAGAATTCCGGTGTAATGGGGCGTTCCCGCAAAAGCGCCCGTGGAAAACAGGATGACGTCCAGCCACATGACTCCCAGCAAGGTGGTGTAGGCCCTAAGCCCGAGCTTTAACCCAAATCCGGGACGCCCAAGATACTCCCAGGCAATGCCTAAAAAAATCAGGTCTATCAAAGTGGTTATGACCGAGGCCGTATTTATCCTCAAACTGGGCAAGGGGATGTACGCCAGATGGGGCTTTCCGATCAACGCCATCTGGACGTGCAGAGCCACGGCGATTAACGGAACAAGAATGGAAACCCCGGCCACCGTGGAAATGGCGATGCGCGTTGCGCGGGGGCCGTCAAAAACATAGACGACAAAAACCCCCAACAAAAGCGAGGTGTAAAAAACCGTGGACCCGATAACAAAGGTGACTCCCCCAACCTGAACGCTTAAACCCGCGTCCGTAACCCAGGACATGATGGCGGTTATCCCTCCGATGATAGCGTAAAAATGCACAGGTCCGAATCGGTGGCGCAGGGAATGCGCCCATAGAACCAGAAAATACACCACCATGGCTTCCGCTATTAAAATAAGTGCTTCGTTTCCCATTAATCTCTGCTTTCTTCCAAGAACAAACGGCCAAGTTCCTTTTTATGCAATGACTATGCCGGATAGCAAGCCGCCTAAAGAGCGCCTTTTTGCTTTGTTGCTTGCTTTTCAAATCCTCCTTGCCATCTATTCGATAATGATTATTTTTTACTTACCTGGGCCGGGATTTTAACCTTTATGCGCCCTGTCTGTTCTTATACAAGATAAAGGGCCGGGAGGAAAATCCCATGAAAAACGAATTGCAGGAAGTCATCAAGAGCATCGGCGAGGAGTATGCGTCGGCCATCAGCCAGGATTCCACCTATTTGCTGGAAGTGGACCTGGCCGGAAAGGCCGAGAAACTGGGCTACGGCAAGGTCCGGGATAAATACCGGGGGGCGACGGCCTTTGCGCCCTTGAAAGATTCGGCGCCGGGCATGAAAGTCATGTTTGACGGGCGGGGATTCTCGCGCCACGCTCAGTTTGATTCCGGGATGATCGTCCCGGAGCATATCGCCAAGGAAGCGGGCTTGCCGCACAAGGCGTATATTCCTCATGAAAGCATGATTCGCATAATCGGATAGTTCCCATTGATATAGAGGGGACGAGGCATTTTAAAATGGGCGCGGCGGCCTTGGGCTTCCCGCCCATTTTTTTTGTTTGTAAGCCAAGAAGGGGGTCGCCCATCCCCGAAAACGGGGATGGGCGTCCTGGATGGAGAGAGGAGATCAGACTTTTCGCTTTTGGGGGCAGGGTTTGGGGACCCTGTGCGAAAAGTTCGTTCTGCCGGCCATGTAAAACAAGCGCAGGCCAAAAGTGTGAACGAAAGGGGGGGGATTGCGTTCTTTCGTCTTTGGCCTGCTATGTTTATTACGGCCTTGTATCTAGTCCTGCTGACAATGCAAGAACCAATACCGCCCGGCTAATCGCGGGCCGGGCCTTTTGCGCGCCCATTGAAATTGGCGTTTTTCGCGGGCGCGCAAAATCTTTATTCTGCAAACGCTTTGTTTTGGCCTCTATAAAGTCTGCAAGCAGCTTGATTATGGTCTTGCAGATGGTTGAGGCCGTGCGCCGCCGAGTTTCCAAAAGCATAAGGAAGCGCCGGGCTTGAACCCGCGTTTCCGGATTTCGCCCCGTGGCTTTGGGGGGGTGGAAAACGCAGGGACAAAGCGAAACGCCGGTTAAAGCCCGGATGCTTCTTTATGTTCAAGTGCTTAGCGGAGGAGGCGATGCGATCCGCCCGAAGCCTGTACTGCAATGATCCCAGCATCATACCGGCTCCGGCGCCTGCAGCGGCGCCCGCCCAAATTGGTCTTGCGCGGGGAAAATTGGGCGTTAAGCCGATTTCCGCAGCACTGGAAAGGTGTATATCGCTGCCGTAAGCTCCGGCCAGGAACACATGCTCAATGGATTCGGGGGCGGCTCCCGCCGCTTCCAAGAGGCATTCAATCCCGGTGCGAACAGCGCTTTTTGCAATCTGAATCTGCCTGACGTCTTTCTGGGTCAGCACGATATCCCGGCCGGACCCGCTTTGAGACCTGGGAACCAGGACGAACTCCAAGCCCTCTTCTCCCTGGCGCACGCCGCCGGCTTTTCTTTTAAGGCGGCCCATTTCATCCATGACTCCCAAGCGAAGCAGGGCGGCCGCTGCGTCCAATGCGCCGGACCCGCACAATCCGATGGGTTTGACGTTGCCGATTGTTTTTATAATCAGGCTATTGCCGGATAGAAAAACCCTTTCAACGGCGCCTTGCGCGGCCAACATGCCGTCTTTAATGCCGGCGCCTTCCAGAGCCGGGCCGGGCGGGCACGAAATGGTGTACAACCGATCACGCTGCGGCAGGTACAGGGCGGCTTCCGCGTCCACGCCCATGCTCAGGGCGAGGGCGGGCTTATCGGACCGATCCAGCCCCAAAGCCATGATCAGGGCGGTCAGGTCGGCGCCTGCCGATCCTCCCGGGGTGGGAGGCAGGAACGCCTTGGCCTGAGGCGAAACGTCCAACTCCAGGTCTTGGGCGGGCAGGATCACGGCCGGACTCGCAACCGAGCGGCCGGTTTCCGCTAAAAGACCGGGAAGGGGAAGCTCCCGCAACAACCGAATCATCCCAGGAGCGCCCACAAGGCAAATGCGCTTGATGTCCAAACGGGAGGCGCCGGCCTTGACGGCCGCGCCCTCGGCCAGAGCGTTAACTCCGGCGCGCAAAAAGCGGGACAGCATTTTAGCCCCTTGGGGATTGGAGGCCGCTTCGTTCAATTTTCCGGCGGCGTCCTCGCCAAAAGCAGCCGAAGGATTGATCATTCCCGCGTCAGCCAATTTTTCGCCCGTTTTCAAATCATACAAGCAGCCGCTGATCTGCGCGGCGCCCAAGTCCACTGCCAAGCCCAGACACGTCCCGTCTTCAGCAACGGGGTCGAAATCCTCCGGACGGACCAAAGGCGCCTTGGGGGGCTTCAACTCCCGGGGGCGGAGGGGCAATATCGAGGAGGCAGGAACGTAAACCCGCACGTCTCCCTGGACAATGCACTGGCAGGCCAGGCGAATGCCGGCGTCCAACTCATGCTGCGCCAGCAGGGACCGCTCCGCGTCAGTGATCCCGGACAGCCCCGGCCCGTTTGCCACGACCTTGCAAAGCCCGCAAGACCCGGTCTCGCAGTCAGACGCCAGGGCGACTCCGGCCTCCACCAGGGATTCATGCAAACCGGCGCCGTAAAAGGCGCAGGTTCGCAACCCCATGGGCTGGATTTCTATTTGGCATTCGGAGGCTATTTGGTTCATGACTCTGCCGGACCTGTCCGTTTTAAAAAATGTTCACAGGCCGGCTCTTTTCAGGATTCCCCCAAAAAAAAGGCCGTTTTCACCTGCTTATATAAAGTTCCGGACTCCCCTTTTTCCGGCGGGATCTTGGCGGAAGAGGGCCTGAAAGGCCTCACGCCGGAAAAAGGGAGCCGGTGGTTTTGCAAATGCGGCAGGTTGGTTAAGTAGGACGTACGCTTAGGGGATACACGACGTTTTATTTTCGGAACCATCCGGATGCAGCTTGGAGGACGGCATGGCATTTGGTTTCCGCCGCAATGCAAAATTGGCGTCTTCGTTTTTAAAGAGCTTGGGCAGCGCGTATTGGCTGCCTCTTGTTCGGATGGAGCGCCGGTCTTTTCTCTTTTTTAGATCCGTCGCCTTTTCCATCCTGGCTTTGAAGTTTGAAATGCCCCTTTCGGGTTTTTCTTCGTTCAAAGCGGTCTAATTATATAGTTCTATAGGGAAGTTTGTCAAAGAAAAAATTCCGGCGCCCAATTTTTTTTTGTTTCTGCTTCTATATCAAATGGTTAAATTGCTGGAATTCCGGCGTTGAAAGGCGGGATCGAGGGGTTTTCAACTGGATTTTTCATTCTCAGAGATCCAGGAGGACAACAATCAGGCCTTCACGGCGTCCTGGCAAAACCGGACCCCGGCCATGGCGTCCTGGGTCCAAAAGTCCGCTCCCACCATGTCGGCGAAAATTTGGTCCGCGATGCCGCCTCCTATTATAAAAAGCGGAATAGAGGCCCCTTGCGGGACTTCGGATCGGATCAGGGAGATGGTTTCCTTCATGGCGTCGATAACGCTGGTCAACAGGGCGGAAATTCCGACGATTTGGGGTTTATGTTCAATAAAACTTTCCAGGAAGGCCTGGGGCGAAACGTCCACGCCCAGATCAATGACGTGGAACCCGTAGCATTGGAGCAGGGTGATGAAGAGGTCTTTGCCCAGGTCGTGGATGTCGCCCTGGGCCGTGCCGATCAGCACGGTCACGGCGCTTTTTCCCGAATGGATTTCCCGGATGTGAGGGGCCGTGAGGTTGACTACGTCCTTGAGTATCTCGGCGGCGATGATGAGCCCCGAGATGAAGTATTCCTTTTTTTCGTATAAAAGGCCCACGCCCTCCATGCCTTTTTGGCATTCGTTGAGGATTTCCATGGGATCGTCCCCTCGCTCCAGACGGGCGACCACCTGGTCGTGGACCTCTTGCTCTTTCAGAGCGGTTACCAGTTCGGGAAGGGATTGGTTTAATATGTTGTTCGGCATGATTTGGACCTCGTTGAGAATCGTTGCTGCGCCAGGCTGTTCCAGCCTTCGGGACGGGCGCTCATCCTTGCTGTTACCACGGCCCTACGGCCGCCCTGAACTGGACGCGTTCGCTATGGCAGACAAACCAACCCCAGCTTACGGGCTGGTCTGCAAAATCAAAAAACAAATGCTCCAGGCGGATGGCCGGCGACCCTGTGGGCAGCCGGAACCATCCGGCTTCCTGATCGCTGAGCTGGGTTGCGTTGATGGCGACCTGGCCTTTTTTCAAGCCGCTTTGATTCAAACCGGTGAACAGCCCTTTTAAAGAGGTGACCTCCATTTCATCCTCCACAATGGGCCTTTTGGGATCGCACACCAACTGCTCCTGATGATACAAAACAGGGTCTTTATCCAGATAGATCAGCCTGCGGATGTAAATAATCCTGTCTCCGGGCTCAATGGCCAGATGGGCCGCCGCTTCCGGCGAGGCCTTCACGGCGTTCAGCTCCAGCAAGCGCACGCTGGCCCCGTCCTCTTTCAGGATGTCCACAAACTCCGTCAGGGAGAAATTAACCGAACTCAAGGCAATGGGCTTGACAAAGGTGCCCTTGCCCTGGGTCGTATCCACCATCCCCTGGTCAATGAGCAGGTTGATGGACCTGCGGACGGTCATGGGGCTGATGTTGTATTTCTTGCAAAGCTGCGCCTCCGAAGGCAGGCGGCTCCCCGGGGGGAACTGGCCCGAGGCTATCTGGCTTTTTAAAAGGTTGACGAGTTGAACGTAGGCGGGTTCGTATGAGTTTCTGTCTATGCTGCCTTTTAGGTTAAAGGCTTCTTTGCGTTGGTTCCTTGGCATAATGGTTGCCTATATAACATCATAAGATTCCTTGTCCATGGAAAAGTATGGAAGAGAACCTTTGGCGCCGATAAACGTTATCAATTGCAATATGTAGTATTATTAAGGAATTGTACTTTAAGATAATTGGCTATGATGGGGGGTAAGCGCTCTCGTTTGCATATTTCATTGGTTTACCAAGCATGGAGGTCATCCCCGCGAAAGGGATAAAGGGTGAAAAAAGCCGGGCGCGGCGCCTAAAAAGGAGCGCCGCAGGCCCGGCTTATTAATCAGATTTTACACCCTGCTCTATCCGGAATGCGCCTTGCGAAAGTCCGCCAGGTGTCCTTTGACTTCCTCCAGGACTTCTTCGGGGTATTCCTCTCCGGCCAGTTCATCCCAGATAGCCGTCGCCTTCTCCCGGACGATGGCGAAGTCTTCTTCCGTCATCTTGGTTTCTTGCAGGCCGTATTTGATCAGGGCCGCCAGGGATTTTTCATTGTCCTTGCGAACGGCTTCGCAATATTTTTTCTCCACGTCAGGACGGCGCCTGAAAAATTCCTCTTTATATTCGTCGGGCAGGTCCTCCCATACATCCATGGACAAGAGGATCAGGGACGGGGAATAACGCACCTTGATGGGATTCACATAAGGAATCTTGGCGTATAACTGGCTGCCCACCACAAAGGCGGCGGGGGCGATGGCGGCGTCCACGATGCCCTGACGCACGGACGTGGCGGCTTCGGGGACGTTCACCTTGACCGGATGGGCGCCCAGGCTGGTCAGCAGGGCTTCTTCAACCGGACCGTACCAGGTGATGAACTTGGCGGAGCGAAAGTCGTCCAGGTTGGCCAAAGGGGACTTGGTGGAATACATCTGGTCGAAATCCTGGTCGTTCCAGGCCAGGGCCATGTATCCGTCGTCAGCGAGCAGTTGGTCGAACTGGGAGCGCATTTTTTCCTTGATATAGTCCACTTCCTCCCAGGACCGGAACAAAAAGGGCAGTTCCACAACGGACATGGGCTTGCACGCCAGGGTCACTCCCTGACCGGACAGGCCGACCCCGTCCAATTGGCCGATGCGCAATTTTTTGATGATGTCTTCATCATCGCCCATGACGCCGCCCCAGTAAATCTTGATTTTTATGGAGCCGTCGGTCACCTCTTCCACGGCCGGCAGCACATGGATTTTGATCTGCTTCGCCCAGCCCACTCCGTCGGGCGCCAGGGTGGCGAACTTCCAATAAGTCGGTTGCTCCTCAGCATTCGCCCCGGGGACGAACGCCGCCGCAATCAAGGCCGAAAACACGCATAATAAAACAGCTTTCTTCAACATACTCTTAGACCCCTCCTTCCAGTGCTGTCCTTTACCGGACGTTGATAAATCGTCCTTTTCGTACCCGCTGCCGCAAGAATTGTCAATAAAAAACCATGCTTTGCTTTACACAGATAGCAAGGTGTGAGAGAATGGATTCCGTATTTTTAATCTTTGGTTTTTCCATGGCTTGACTTTTTGGCCATTTGAAATTAAGCATTAAGAATTGTTAGGCTAATTAGCCCCGCGGCGGGCGCCGGCCTTGTTGGCGGCCCCCTGCCTTGCAAGAACGGCGCTGGCTTATGAACGGGGCGAAATTCCTTGCGCAAGATGATTTTCCAGGAGGCGATATGAACAAGCTGGAACTGGTGTCCACGTTGAAAAACAGGGCTGGCATATCCAAAACCGATGCCGCCAAAATCGTTCAGATATTCTTTGATTCCATGGCTGACGCTCTCGCGGAAGGCGAGCGGGTGGAAATCCGGGGTCTGTGCAGCTTTTTCGTCAAAGAGTACAAAAGCTACACCGGCCGGAACCCCAAGACCGGAGAGCCTGTAAAGATAAGCCCGAAAAAGCTCCCGTTCTTCAAGTGCGGAAAAGAACTCAAAGAGCGGGTGGACTATTGATCAGAAGCATTTAGGCAGCGCCCTGCAAATGGATCCGGTTCGGCATCAAAAACGGGCTTTGGGTTTTTTGTCGGGAATCCTGGCAAAGAACAATGTCGCCCATGCCCTGGTTTTCACCGGCGACGCGGGACTGGGCAAAAGGCAGGCGGCTGTGCACTTTGCCATGGCGCGCAACTGCGAGGGGACTCCCGACCCGGAAAGCGCCATGTTTGGAAGCCAGGGGCCCTGCGGGGTCTGCGGCTCCTGCCGCAAGATTCTTTCCGGCAATCATCCGGACGTTCTCTTTGTTGAAAAACGAGGCGCGTCTATAAAAATCGAACAAATCCGGGATCTTCTATCCGTGTTGGCCATGCGGCCTTCCGAGGGGAAGACCCGGGTTGTTTTGATTTCGGGCGCCGGAGACATGACCGCTTCGTCCTCCAACGCCCTGCTAAAAGCCTTGGAGGAGCCGTCGGACACCACTTGCTTTGTTCTGCTGGCCGGGCAAAAATCGGAGTTGCTTCCCACCGTGGTTTCCAGGTGCCAGGAAATCCGCTTCTCTCCTTTGCCGGTTTCCTTTCTTATTGAAAGCCTGGAAAATGACGGAGTCGACCCGGATCTGGCCCATGCCTGCGCTTCTATAGCCTCGGGCAGCCTGGCCAAAGCCCGGGCTTTGGCCTCGGACCAGGGGCTTGCCCGCAGGAATTGGCTTGTCAATCAGCTTTGCGCCCTGGAGGACCAGGGCATGGGACAGGCCTTGCTTTTGGCGGAGTTTCTGGCCAAGGACAAAAACGCCGCCCAGGAAGACTTGAATTGGATTCGCACCTGGCTGAGGGACCTTTTGGTCAGCCGGTATGCGCCTCAGCGGGTGATTAACAGGGATCTCATGGGCCTGGTAAACAGCCGGAGCGCCAAAAGCGCCCCGGAAGTCTTGCTGGAAAAGCTCCAGGCCGTTGCGGATTGCGAAAATGATCTGACAAGAAACGTAAACACAAGGCTTTCCATGGAAAACCTGTGCATGCGTTTGTCGTCAGGAGGATAGATGGGTAAGGTAGTCGGGATTAGATTCAAACCCCAGGGTAAAACCTATGATTTTGACCCTGGCGTATACGTCCTAGCCAAGGGCGACAAGGTGGTGGTGGAGACCGAGCAGGGCCTGGGCTTCGGAACCGTGGCGACAATAGCCCGCCAGGTTTCGGAGGAAATGCTCAAGCTGCCCTTAAAGAAAATTCACCGGATCGCCACCCAGGAGGACCTGGACCAGTACGAGTCCGTTCTTTTGCTGGAAAAAGACGCCTTTGATTATTGCGAAAAGGCCATCGGCGAGCTTAAATTGGAAA
Source organism: Desulfatibacillum alkenivorans DSM 16219 (assembly GCF_900142135.1). Taxonomy (GTDB): domain Bacteria; phylum Desulfobacterota; class Desulfobacteria; order Desulfobacterales; family Desulfatibacillaceae; genus Desulfatibacillum; species Desulfatibacillum alkenivorans. Next base: position 290,323 of record NZ_FQZU01000001.1, read on the forward strand.
TGAACCTCTTTTCCGTGGACGCCTCCTTTGACTCCTCCAAGCTGACTTTCTTTTTTACGGCTGACGGGCGTGTGGACTTCAGGGAGCTGGTCAAGATGCTTGTGCGCCATTTCAGGGTGCGCATTGAACTGCGTCAGATCGGGGTTCGGCATCAGGCCAAAATGTGCGGAGGATTAGGCCGATGCGGCAGAGAAACCTGTTGCACCTCGTTTATGAGCGGTTTTGTCCCGGTTTCCGTCAAAATGGCCAAGGTCCAGAATCTGTCCCTCAATCCCACAAAGATTTCCGGATTGTGCGGGCGGCTTATGTGCTGTCTGACCTTTGAGCATGAAACCTATAAAGAGCTCAAGGACGGCTTTCCCAAACTGGGAAAAAGGGTCAATACGCCTTCCGGCAAAGGCAAGGTGATTCGCCACAATCTGTTGAAAGGGCTGGTATCCGTGCGCCTGGAGGAGGGGGCCGAAATCGAATTGCCCGCAGATCATTGCGCTCCTCCTGACGAGCCTGCGCCCCAAATCGCCGCTCCCGCGCCTGAAGAAAATGATCAAAAGCCGGCCAAAGCCGAAGATGCTCAGGCGGACCCGAAGCCGGACAGGCCTGAAAAGAAAAGAAGGCCTCGGAGAAAGAAAAAACCCAGGCAGGCAAAGGGAAATCAGAGCCAGGATCCGTCTAAAGAGGACAAGCCGAAGCAAAAGCAGGGAACTCCCCATCCAAAGCAAGGCAAAGGCAAGCCCCGGCGTCCAAGAAACAAAAAACGAAACAGGCAAAACCCGGACAAAAAGAATACGGCGAATGCAGACAAGCCGGCCCCCAAAAACAACTCCGGAGGCGATTCTTAAACCGGCGCCTTTTGACATATAGCCAAAAAAGTAAGGAGGAAGCATCATGGCTTCACCATTTTACATAACCACCCCTATTTACTATGTAAACGCCCGCCCCCATTTGGGGCACGCATACACCACCATTGTGGCTGATACAGCCAAACGCTACCATCAGCTCCGGGGCCAGGACGCCTATTTTCTCACGGGCACCGACGAGCACGGCGACAAGGTGGTGGAAGCCGCGGAAAAGGAAAATAAGGAAGTCAGGGACTATGTGGACATGATTTCCGGCCTGTTCCGCAACCTGTGGCCTGAACTCTTGATCAGCAACGACCAATTCATCCGCACGACGGACGCGGATCACATCAAGGTCGTCCAGGAAGTGCTGCAGAAAATCTACGACAACGGAGACATTTATTTTTCCGAATACGAAGGCCTGTACTGCTTTGGATGCGAACGGTTCTACCTGGAACGGGAGCTGGTGGACGGAAAATGCCCGGACCACGAAGTTGAGCCCAAGAAAATCAAGGAATCCAATTATTTCTTCAGGATGAGCAAGTATCAGGACTGGCTCATCGACCATATCAAGAAGAATCCCGGATTCATCCGGCCCCAGCGCTACGCCAACGAAGTGCTTTCCTTTCTTAAAGAGCCCCTGGAAGACCTGTGCATCTCCCGGCCTAAAACGCGTCTGACCTGGGGCATCGACCTGCCCTTCGACGAAAACTACGTCACTTACGTCTGGTTCGACGCCTTGTTGAACTACGCTTCGGCCTTGGGATATCCCGAGGGGGAGAAGTTTCAAAAATACTGGCCCGGCGTGCAGCACGTGGTGGCCAAGGACATCCTGAAGCCCCACGGCATATACTGGCCCACCATGATGAAGGCGGCCGGCATTCCCGTGTATAACCACCTGAACGTCCACGGCTACTGGAACGTGGCGGACAGCAAGATGTCCAAGAGCCTGGGCAACGTGGTGGAGCCCCTGGAGTTGTCCAAGAAATACGGCATTGAGCAGTTTAGGTATTTCCTCATGCGGGAAATGACCTTTGGCCTGGACTCCAGCTTTTCGGAAGAGGCTTTGGTCGGACGCATTAACTCGGACCTGGCCAACGACCTGGGCAACCTGTTCTCCCGGGTGGTTTCCATGGCCCACAAGTTCTGCAAGGGGACAGTCCCGGAAAATCATCCGGACCTGGCTTTCGACTCTGACTGGAAGCTGTCGGACGCCGCCATGGAGGCGGTGGAAGCCTACGACCTCGCCATGGATGAGTTCCAGTTTCACAAAGGACTGGCCGCAGTGTGGGAATTCATCAGCCGCATGAACAAGTACGTGGACTTCACGGCTCCGTGGGTCCTTGCCAAGGATAAAGCCGCCGCCGCCCAACTGGAAGCGGTGATGTACAACCTGCTGGAAGGCCTTCGCCTTGTGGCCGGCATGGTTTGGCCGGTGCTGCCCAACGCCGCGGAAACCATGGTCGAGCGCCTGGGCTTAAACAAGGACGCGTTCCTCAAGGACTCCGCAGCCCTGGGGGAATGGGGCGTGCTGAAGCCGGGAACCCAATTGCAAAAGGCCGTGACCCTTTTTCCCCGAATCGACGTGAAAAAGATGGAAGAAAAGGCGCCTGAGAAAAAGCAGAAAGCTCCCAAAACTCCTGAGCTGAAGCCGGAGATTGATATCGAGGACTTCGGCAAGGTGGACCTGCGCGTGGGAACCATCATCGAAGCGCAAGCCGTGCCCAAGGCCAACAAGCTCCTGCAACTCACCGTGGATCTGGGCGAACCCGAACCCCGCACCGTGGTCGCCGGCATTGCAAAGGCTTTTGAGCCTCAAGACCTGGCGGGCCAGCAGGTGATTGTGGTCGCCAACCTCAAGCCCGCAAAGCTCATGGGAATCACTTCCCAGGGCATGGTTGTGGCGGCGGTCAATAAGAAAGGAGTCATCGGCCTTTCCACGGTTAACACGCCTGTTCCTCCCGGAACCACACTGCGTTAGACATGGCTGTTGAAAAGCCTGAAATAGAAGCCAAGGGAATGTCCTGGAGGGAATACCAGGCTTCCCTCAAGCGCAAACGGGAAGCCAGGAAAAGGAGTTGGTTCGCCTTTAAGTGGGCGTCCATGTTCGTCCTGGCCCTGGTGCTCGCCATAGGCATAGCCTTCGGCGTGACGGAGTTTTATCCCCGTTTTGTAACGGAAAGAAAAGAAAAAGCTCCCGCCGTAGAAATGCTCTCCAAAGCCCAAATCAGGGATCTCATGCATGGGCAAAGGCTTTGGGACGTGGCCGAAGAGCCTCCAAGGATCGCTTTGGAGGGAAAAACCTACGAGCTCACCTCCACCCTGGACCTGGAGTTCCAACGCCATATGCTGGCGGAATTGAAGCCGGAATACGCCAGGGCCATTGCTTTTGTGGCCATGGAGCCCCAAACCGGCAAGGTTCTCACCATGGTCGGATACCACAAAGACCCAAAGGCGGGAAACCCCTGCACCCAGGTTCTTTTCCCCGCGGCCAGCGTTTATAAAATGGTGACGGCCGCCGCCGCCATGGATGACAAGAATTTCACTCCCCAGACCCCGGTCCGGTACAACGGCAAAAAGCACACCTTATACAAGTCCCAGCTTAAGGATGTTGACAACAAGTACACCCGGCACATCGACCTGGAAGAGGCCTTTGCCGACTCCATCAATCCGGTTTTCGGAAAGATCGGCGTTCTCGTAGGGCCGGAAGCCCTGACAGCCAAGGCTAAGGCCATGGGCTTTGAACAGGATCTGGGCGTGGAGTGCGATTTCACCCCCAGCCAGTTGGGCAAGCCCGAAAACAACTACCGGACCGCGGAAATCGCCTCCGGCTTCAACCGCGAAACCCTCATATCCGCCATGCACGGCGCGGCCATGGCTTCGGCAGTGCTCAATAACGGGGTCATGCCCCAGCCTTACATCATCGCCTCGGCGGAAAATCAGAAAAACCAAATCGTTTATGAAGGCGGCCTGACTCCCATGGGCCAGTCCATGAGCGAAAGCTCCAGCCTTGGCCTGCAAAAAATGATGGTGGAGGCCGCCTGCCATGGAACCGGGCGCGGCTGCTTCAGCAGACGGCAGCGCGGCAAGGCGCTGAGGGAAATCGTGGTGGGCGGAAAAACCGGCTCCATCAATAACGATACGGATTACGACATTCGCTACGATTGGTTTGTGGGCTTCGCCCATGACAAGGAAAATGAAAAACAGCTCGCTTTTGCGGCCATCGTCGCCCATGAGGATTATATCGGCAAAAAAGCCGGCGATTACTGCAAGGACGCCATCGAATATTATTTTGATTAACAGTCCGGATTCATTGCGCTCCAGTATGCATTCCCACGCGAGCATGGGAACGAGTTTTCCGCCCACGACATATATCAGCCGCACATTCCCAGTTCCAACAAACTCTCCCGGTTGCACTCATTGGCCTATCGGCCTCCGCAATGATTGCCCGGGCTGACCGGGTTAAAAAATCTCCTCCAAACAAAATCCGGCCATTCGCTAAACAGCCTCCGGCAATGCATACACGGCTGGCCTGGATATGGCCGGCGATGTCCTATCAGCAGTGTAGTTGCAGGCCCCCGTGCCTGCCATGGAAGCGTAACACGCGTCAAAAAGGCGCTCTCAGGGGGGCGCAGTTACAATGAGAATTGCATCCCTTCGGCCGGCGTCGCAAGCCGGGATCCAGCGTCATTCTTATACTTGCCCTGAAATATGATTACCTGTTTGAAGGCGATTTGGTATCAGTCTCACAGTTACTTGTTCACCACGCTTTTTAAATCCACGCCGTAGCGCTTCATCCGGTTCCAGACCGTCACGCGGGAAACACCAAGCAGCCTGGCCGCTTCGGTCTGGTTTCCGTTGGATTTTTCCAAGGCCTCGATCAGTTCGGTTCTGGCCCTGTCGTCCGGGCTCTGGTATTTCTCCGCGGGCGCCGGCTCCAGGCAGTCTACAAGGGGCGCTCCAGCCACGACCGGGGGCAGATGTCTGGGCTCGATCAGGTCTCCATGGCAGGTCACAAAAGCGTATTCAAAAGCGCTTTTCAACTCCCGCACGTTTCCCGGCCATACGTGATTCACGATCATGCGCAGGGCCTCGTTGGATATGCCCGTAATGTTCTTGCCGCTTTTCAAGCGCGCCCTGGTTAAAAAATGGGTGGACAACAGGGGGATGTCCTCCCGCCTCTCCCGCAACGGCGGCAAATGGACGGGGATGACGTTCAACCGGTAATACAGATCCTGCCGAAACCGGCCCTCCCGAACCATTTGGCCGAGATCCCGGTTAGTGGCTGAAATCACGCGAACGTCAATGGGGATGGGCTTGCTGGACCCCACCCGTTCAATGACCTTTTGCTCCAGCACCCTAAGCAGCTTGACCTGTGTGCTCAACGGCAGGTCCCCGACCTCGTCCAAAAAAATCGCGCCCCCATGCGCCGCTTCAAATCGGCCTGTGCGTTTTTTATCCGCTCCGGTGAAGGCGCCTTTTTCGTGCCCGAACAACTCGCTTTCCAGCAATTGCTCGTTCAAGGCTGCGCAGTTGACCGCCACAAAGGGCTTTTGGGGATCCCGGCTGTTGTGGATGGCCCGGGCCGCCAACTCCTTGCCCGTCCCCGATTCTCCGTAAATAATCACGGGCGCATCCGATCCCGCTGCATCCCGGATCAGGGAGAATATCCTGCGCATGGGCTCGGACTGACCGATCAGCCCGAAGAAACCGTCCTCCCTGCGCAACTCGCGCTGGTATTCCTGGATGCGATTGTCCTTCTCGATCAATTCCGAAATGTCGGTGATGGTTTCCACCGCTCCGATGGTCTCGCCGTCCGAATCCTTCAGCAATGAGGCGTTTTTCAAGACGGGAAAGGTCTTGCCGTCCCTTCGTACGATGTTGCACCGGCGTTCGTTGATCCGTCCCGTTGCAAACAAAGCGCACCAGTGCCCGCCCCCGTCTTTTTGAGCGATTTCGCAGATATCGCAATTAAGCATGGTGCACGACTTCCCCACCATTTCGCCTGCCTTGAAGCCGCTGATTCTCTCCATGCCCTTGTTGATGCTCACCACCACGCCCTGGTTATCCACAATCATCACGCCGTCGTGGATCGTGTCCACCACGGTTTTCCAATAGCTGTTCCAGTCCTGTTTAAGCATGTTAATCCTGCCGTTAAAGGTTTAAACAACTGTTAAGGCTATGTTAACGTTTGTGTTGCCTGCAGTCAAGGGACTATGGCGCAAAAAACTGAGATTCATGTTTTTATTAATCATAATATCAAATTGTTATCGCTAATTAATTTTTCCGCAGAAGTGCTGGCCTGCTTTTTGTAATTCCAGAGGACAACGGCTGAGGCGGGAGTTCGCCTGCAGCCCAAGAAAGCCGGGCCCGGCTCAGATAGGGATCAATTTTACAAGGAGGTGTGGAATATGAAAATGCGAAAATTGTGGACGACTCTCGCTGCTGCCTTGTTGCTGATCGCCTTTATGAGCCCAGTTTCGGCCCAGGAAGACGAAGTGCAGGACATAACCAAAGAAACCATTGTAGGGCCGGGAAGCATTGAAGTGAAAACCGGCAAGGACGTGCTCATGAGTTTTGGCGCCACGGCGCGCTTGATTCCCACGGCGGAGTCCAACTGGGATTTCGGCCTGAGCGATAACACGGACAGCTTTTTGTTGGGGGGATTAAACAAGGATTTTTTCCGCACCCACGGCAATGAATCCGGTTGGGTGAAGGACAATTATATTCGGACGGAAGCCAAACTCCATTTCAACGCGCTGCCCAAGGACCGCAAATGGAGCTTTTACGCAGCCCTGGAATACGACCGCCCCCTGGATACAGCCACGGTGGATTCCCGAGGCGGCATGACCAATGACGACAGCAACTTCGGCCTGGAGCGTTTGCACGTCTCTTACGCTCTGCCGAGCAAGACCCGCTTTCATGCAGGCTGGGACGTCTGGCATCTGGACGCCATGGAAGGGGCCGGGCTGGTTTACGGGGACGATAATCCCGGATTCTGGCTAACCAGGGATTCCGACAAACTGGACATAAACGTGGGCTTTTTCAAATTGTCCGACAACGACATCGGCAGCGCCCCTAACTTCCTTTCCGACGACGGCGACAACGACCGCACGGTGTACGCGGGATATCTGGCCTGGAAGCCGGACAAGATCAATAAGGTCAAGGTGCTGTACGCCTTTGACCGCATTCGGGACGTGCCCGCCAATGATTTGCTGAATTACCTGGCCGGGGCGCCCTTTGGAATCGCCGGCGGAATTCCCGACACCGACTCCCATCACGCCGGAATCTTATATACGGGAACTTCCGGGGGATTCTCCTGGATGGGCGAGGCGGTCTATCAGTTCGGCCAGGCCAAGGACGTGGGGCTGCAATACGATGACTACGACATCAACGCCTACGCCCTGGCAGCGGATTTCTCCTATGATTTCAAGGAGCAGGCCGGTTTTCAGGTCAAGCCTCACCTGGGGATAATGTACACCTCGGGAGACGACGACCCCTCCGACGACGAACTGGGCGGCTATGAAGGCGTCACCAACGCCCAGCGTTTCGCCAACGCCTGGGGCGGCGAGAACACCATTATCGGCGACACCAACATGGTTCTGGGCTCCCTGATCTACGGATATTTGCCCGAGCTCTATGGAAACGGAACCCCGGTATTCACCGGCGGCGTGCAGAACTACACAGGCTTCGGCGGCGGCCGCGGCGACAACCCCGGCATGACCTTGTACAGCGCCGGCATAACCATCGCCCCAAAAAAGTTCCTGATCTTCCGGACCAACGTCAACGTGTTCAACTGGAACGAAGATTTTGAAATCTACAACCTGGTCAACCCGTTAAAAGGACCGTCCCCGGTGAGCAGCGGTTACGTGGGAACGGAATGGGACAACGAAGTCACCTTTGCGACTTCCAAAAACAGCTTCATCAAAGGACAGGCGTCGGCTTTTTTCCCCGGCGACGGCATTGAGGAGGCCACCGAAGCGCTTGGCGCGAAAAGCGACGATACCGCGACCAGGCTGGCCATGGAGTTCATCATCAACTTTTAAATGAGAGCATGGCGAGAACAGAAAACAAAGCCATCCATTTCTGTTCGAGCCTCCCCGGGCAAGGGACGGGCATCCGGCAATGCCCGTCCCGCCCAATAAATAAAATGGATCTATTTGTTGTTTATATGAGATTATGAAACAAATATTTGAAACGGATGTCCGGAGCAATGGCGCTTCGGACGCAATGAGCTGAACCTGTAAACACGCCGAGTTGAACAGAGAAGGAGGTTGGAGTGAACATTTCGCGCCGGTTTTTTATGAAAACGTCTGCGGTCGCTGTGGGAGGAGCAGTGACGGCAAAGGCGGGAACCGCGAAAGCGGAATCCCGCAACAGGGCGCCGGCTGATCCATTCGGGTGCCTGGTGGATTTGACCCAGTGTGTGGGCTGCAGAAAATGCGAGCAGGCCTGCAACGAGGTGAACCATCTGCCCGAGCCGAAAGTCGCCTTTGACGATACCCGGGTTCTGGACTGCAAGCGCAGGCCGGACCAAAACGCTTTTACGGTGATCAATCGCTACTATCCGGGGAAAAAAGACGAGCAAAATCGTCTGGTTCCTACCTACGCCAAGATCCAATGCATGCATTGCCAGGACCCCGCCTGCGTGTCCGCGTGCATTGTGGGCGCCCTGACCAAGCAGGAAAACGGGGCGGTCATCTACGATAAAAGCAAGTGCATCGGCTGCCGGTACTGCATGGTGGCGTGCCCCTTCGGCATTCCCGCTTACGAGTACGACCAGCCCTTCACCCCCGAAGTTCGCAAATGCACCTATTGTTTCGAGCGCATCAGCGAGGAAGGCGGCAAGCCCGGCTGCGCCAGCGTATGCCCGGTGGAAGCCATTACCTTTGGGAAGCGCGACACGGTGCTGGCCCTGGCCAAAGGTAAAATCAAAAAGGATCCCGGCCGCTACATCAATAAGGTTTACGGAGAAGAGGAAGTGGGCGGCACAAGCTGGATGTACATCAGCGAGCATCCTTTTGAAAAGCTGGGCTTTCTTTCCTTGCCCAAAAAGCCGTTGCCCACACTGCCCGAAACCATTCAGCACACCATATTCAAGTTCCTGTGGGCGCCCGTGACCTTGTTTGCGGCCCTGGCCGGGGGGATGTGGGTTTTTAATCGGAAGCAAATGACCGGTGAGGACATCTCGGAGGAAAGGGGGGCGGACAATGAGTAATCACGCACAACCAAGACCCATAAACTCCCCCTTCTGGACGCCAGGGGTTTTTGTCATGCTGGCCTTTATGGCGGCTGCGGCGCCCTTTATCCTGGCCCGGTACATCAAGGGGCTGGGGTTTGTAACCAACCTGACCGACATCTACCCGTGGGGCCTGTGGATCGGCGTTGACGTCGCCAGCGGCGTGGCTTTGGCCGCCGGCGGGTTCACCACGGCGGCCCTGGCGCATATTTTCGGCAGGCATCATTACGAGGCGGTCACCCGGCCGGCCCTGCTGACCGCCATGCTGGGCTACACCTTTGTGGCCGTGGGATTGTTCGTGGATATCGGGCGGTCCTGGGCCATCTGGAAGCCGGCGATTTTCTGGCAGCCCAATTCCGTGCTGTTCGAGGTGGCCATGTGCGTCATGATCTACCTCACGGTGCTTTACATTGAATTTTTCCCCATTGTTGCGGAGCGCCTTCGCGGCAAGTTCCCTATCGTGGATTCTCTGGACAAGATTATTGACAAGTTCATGTGGCTTTTCATCATCCTGGGAGTCGTTCTTTCCTGCATGCATCAATCGGGCCTGGGGTCCCTCATGCTCATCGCGCCCACCAAGCTGCACCCTCTGTGGTACACGCCCATCCTTCCCCTGCTTTTTCTCACCTCGGCCATATCCCTTGGCTATCCCATGGTGGTTGTGGAAACCATCATCGCTACATCGTCCCTCAAGCTGGATCGCGAAATGGACGTTTTAGGACCCCTCACCCGAATCACCCTGCTGCTGCTTGGAATTTACGGCGGCCTCAAGATCGGCGACATGCTGGTCCGCGGGACCTACGTTTACCTATGGGACGGATCGGCCCAGTCTTTCGCCTTTATGGCGGAAGTGCTCCTGGGCGTCATCATACCCTGGTGCATGCTCTGGATTCCCAAGGTCAGAAAAACTCCGGGGCTGCTGTTTACAGCCGCAGCCATGGTTGTCGGGGGCGTGGTGTTAAACCGCATCAACGTATTTATTGTGGGATACCAGCCGCCCTTTGCACAACACTCCTACTATCCGGCAATCGGAGAAATTCTGGTGACCGCCGGCCTGGTTGCGTCCATCATGTTCCTGTACAGGTTAGCGGTGACCTTCCTGCCTGTTCTTAGCGCCCGGAGAAAGGAGGCTTGATGCCATGCGGACTCTATTTAAACCCCTGTTGATTATTTCCGCCTCCCTGATCCTGATTGCAGGAGGCTTGTTCTTCATAAACTACGACGCCGGGAGCACGCTCTCCCAGGCTTTTGCCGCGGCTCCGGAAAAAGCGCCTACAAAGGTCCCCACTCCGCCCAAACCGCCTGAAAAGGTTAACCCGGACGGCACTCCCTGGTCCCCGGCCGCGCAAGTTGCGGCCATGGAGCGGGCCAAGGAAGTCCCTCCCTTCATAAAAAATGTCAAGGACGAAACCGCCTGGGAGCGCAAGCAGCGCCTGGGTGATGACGCTCCTACGCTGAAAGATCAGGACCACGCCTACGTGGTGCTGAACAGCCCCATCGTCAACAAGGACCAGGACATGTACGAGCCCGTGCGGTTCATGCACAAGAAGCACGCCGCCGTAACCGGCGACTGCCTCAAGTGCCATCACGCCAGCGCGGACGAGCCCGGCGCGGCGGAAACCGCCAAGTGCTCCGCCTGCCATCAGGAGGCCTTTAACCCGGAGTTTCCTGAACGCCCGGGCCTGAAGGCCGCGTATCACAGGCAGTGCATGACCTGCCACGAAGAGCAGGAAAAAGGCCCCCTGGGCTGCACCGACTGCCATGGCAAGAACGTCCCGGATCACTCCAAGCTGGTCAAGCTGCCCAAGAACCCCAGCCCCACCCAGGTGACCACCGAATGCCTGCGCTGCCACGAAGACCAGGGCGAAGACATGCTTAAAAGCGCCCACTGGCTGTGGAAAGGCCCGTCCCCTTACACCGTGGACGGCGAAAAACGCGTGGACTCGGGCAAGGCCACCAACACCATCAACAACTTCTGCATCGCCCTGCCTTCCAACTGGCCCCGATGCACAAGCTGCCATGCGGGCTACGGCTGGAAGGACGAGACCTTTGACTTTACAGATAAAAGCCGCATTGACTGCCTGATCTGCCACGATACCACGGACACCTACGCCAAGGTTCCCACGGACGCCGGCATGCCTTATCCCCAACTGGATCTTGTCAAGATTGCGGAGCACGTGGGCAAGCCTTCCCGCAAGACCTGCGGGGACTGCCACTTTCAGGGCGGCGGCGGAGACGCGGTCAAGCATGGAGACATGAACGCCATCCTGTACTACCCGACCCGAAGCTGCGACGTGCACATGGGCGACCTGGACTTCCAGTGCCACGACTGCCATAAAACCCGGAACCATAAGATTTCCGGCCGCTCCCTGTCCCTGCCCGTGGCCGAAGGCGCCCGAAGCTGCGAGGATTGCCATACCAGCCAGCCTCACCACGGCAACGATCTTTTGGATCATCACCTGAACCGCCACGGCGAGCACATCGCCTGCATGACCTGTCACAGCCCGGTTTACGCCAAGTGCAAGCCCACCAAAACCTGGTGGGACTGGTCCGAAGCCGGGGACAAAAAACGCAAGGTGAACAAAGACAAATACGGCATGCCCGACTACTTCTGGAAAAAAGGCGAGTTCCTTTGGGACGAAAGCGTTCAGCCCACTTACGCCTGGTACAACGGCACGGTGGAGCGCTACTTGATCGGCGACGAAATCGACGACGACGGCGTGACGGAAATCACCCGGCCCGTGGGCGGAATCAAGGATTCCAAGTCGCGCATCGCGCCTTTCAAGATCATGGCAGGCAAGCAGCCCGTGGACAAGAACAACAAGACGCTTTTAACGCCCAACCTGTTCGGCCCCAAGGGATATTGGAAGAACGTGGATTGGGATCAGGCCTTTAAAGTCGGCGCGGAAGCGGCGGGCATCGAGTACTCCGGCGAATACGACTGGGAGGAAACCAAGATGTATTGGTCCCTCAACCATGAAGTCACGCCCAAGGAAATGGCGCTCTCCTGCGTGCAGTGCCACGAAAGCCTGACCCAGGAGCGCTCGTGCGACCGGTGCCATCAGGACAAGCGGGATGTGGACTTCAAGGCCCTTTCGTACAAGGGAGTCGACTTCAAGACCATGGCCGCCAGGGGCCGCGACACCCTGGATCTGGTGGAAAAGACCGATTACATCAACTTCAAGGCCCTGGGCTACAAGGGCGACCCCATCATCTACGGCGGCCGCTTTAAGCAACTCCCCCTGGGCTGGCATAAGGACGGAAAGGAAGAAAAATGAAATCATTAGTGGTTTACTCAAGCCAATCCGGCAATACGGAAAAACTGGCCAAAGCCGTGTACGAAAATCTTGACGGCGAGAAGGACATATTCCCCCTGGCCCAGGCGCCCGAAGCCGGCGACTACGATCTGATCGGCGTGGGCTTCTGGCTCCAGGCGGGCAAGCCCGACCCCAAATCCCAGGAGTATCTGGCGAGCCTGCCTGAAGGCGCCAAGGTTTTCCTTTTCGCCACCCACGGCGCGGCCAAAGGCTCGGCCCACGCCAGCGGGGCCATGGAGTTCGCCAAATCCCTGCTGAAAAACGCAGAGGTTGCGGGAGCCTATTCCTGCCAGGGCGAGGTCAACCCCAAGGTCCTGGAGAAGGTCAAGGCGAAACCCGAGCCGCCTCCGTGGATCGGCGACGCCCCTGCAGCAGCAGGGCATCCGGACGCCAAGGACCTGGAGGAACTGGCGGAAATCGTCCGCGCCTTATAGCCGAACAGGCAAAGGCGAAACATAAAGGCTGTACATGGGGAACTCGGCGTTACCTCCAATCTCCTCCCCATTAAAAGGGCTGGCGCTCTTTTCCGGCGATCGAGCGCCGGCCCAAACATAAAGGCAGCCAGGGAGCAATCCCGGAAGGAGGTTTGATAATGAGCGAGTCTTTCAAAGGCATAGCCATCGTGGCCTGCGGCACCCTGAGCCCGGAGCTTAAGCGTCTGCAGGAGGAAGGCTTTTTGGATACGGAATATTTGTACTTCACCAAGCCGGGACTTCATCAAAACGTCCATGAACTGGAGAAGCAGTTGCGCAACCAGGTCGCCAAGGCCAAGGAAAAGACGAACAAGGTCATTGTGGTTTACGGCGGCAAGTTTTGCTACGTGAACGCGGACGAGCCCACCAAGACCATGCAGAACATCATCGAAAGCCTGGGCGGCAGCGTAAAAAGAATTCAGGCCACCCACTGCATGGACATGATAGCCGGCGAGGAGGAACGCGCTCAAATCGCGGACGAACTGGCCGGCGGAGAACTGGTCTGGTGGATGACGCCCGGCTGGGTCAAGTTTCGGCATCAGGTTTTTGACGGCTGGGACCAGGCCCTGGCCAATGAGAATTTTCCCCGGCATTCAGGCGGCGCCATCGTCCTGGACGGCATCGGATTCATGGACGAGTATATGACGGAAAAACCGGAGGAGTTTTTGGAATACTGCGACTGGATGGGCATTCCCATGCAAAGCAATCCGGGAAACCTGGACCGGCTGAAGAGTCTTTTGTTGGAACAGAGACAGCTTTTGGATGGGGAATAATTCCAAAAGGAAGCTACATCCCTGCAAGGGGTGAAGAAGGCCTTAACGGGGAAATTCATTTGTTGGGTTTCGCACCTATGTTTTTGGCCTTGATAACTACTCAGGCGAGAAACGGACAGCCTTTGCGGGAAACGTTCTGCAAGCTCTACCCAACCTACTATTTTTATGGGTAAAATTTAGGTTGGGTAGAGCGTCGAACCAGGCATATTGGATTGGAAAAACGCGTCTTGCCTAAACGCATTGTAAGGTTTATGCGGCCGCTGCGAAACCCAACAAAAATGGACGGTCTTGGCAGCCAGTGTTCTCAGTGAACCCACAAGTTTCGTAGAATGAAGCATCATGAATAAGGGCGGCTTTGGGGGCCGTTAACACGTCTCCCCGGCCCCGGGACCGTCTTTGTTCACAATGGAAAAATCCGGGCCTGAAAATGCTGTGCATCAAGGACTTGCCGCCGGGCCAATATACTTTCGCCGCTCCTGAAAGGCGTGCCCGGCGATCCTCGACAGCGCGGCCATGGTTCATGGGGTCCAGGTCCGGATTTTTTCCGTTATTCCGGCAATGCATAGTCTCTGGGCTTTTCCATCTTCGATTGCTGGCCGTAGGCGTCTATAGTGTACATTGTCCTGCCGCTGGGGTGGTAAGCTCTGATCATCAATTCTTCATAAGTGTTCGGGTCGATTACAATCTTAACTCCCGCTGTGGCCGAATATCCGTATTGAATAAGATTTTCCACGGAGGCCGCTCCCTCAGGCTTTTCCGCAAAGTAGGCCTGGGCCGCATAATATGCGGAATGCGCTGCAGTTTCCGCCGTCTTGTCGTAGGCCTTCATCCGATATGAAATAAAGTTTGGAACGGCGATGGCCGCCAAAATGCCTATCATAAAAACAGCATAGCCGACCACGGGAATAACAATGACCGGGGCCAGGTTATTGACTTCCGGATACTTTTCCCGGAGCTTTTCCGTGTCGGTTGCTGCATAGATAATTAATTCGATTATCATGCCGATAAAAGTCAGGCCGGTCCAAGAGAACAGAAAATAAAAAATTCCCATGCCATATCTTTTCAGATAAAACTTGTGTCCGCCAAGCGCTCCAAAGAACAATGTGATGAGAATCAGGGACGGCTTGTCCAGGCCGGATTTTTGCTTTGCATGGCAGTGGGGGCAGTTAGGCAGTTTGGATGGAATAAGGTTTCCGCAATTTTCGCAATAGTGTTCATTGGCGCCTCTAAGAGAAGGCTTAGCGTCCAGCGCAGGGGGCAGATCAGCGACGGTTTCCATTTTTTTTCTCCTTCTTGAATGCAGCATCTTTAAGTTCGGATGGTTGAAATAATCATTACAAATGCAGGTGCATTCCCTCTCATAACGCTTTTTGGCGGCATATTAAAGTAAATTTGTCAAAAAATACGAAGAACAGGCTTCTGAAACTGATGGTCATCAGCAGGAAATGTCTGCGGATTCATTTGATGAGCGGCAATCGGCCTTGACGCCCTATGCTGTATTATTGACGCAAAGCGTCTTGGAACTCCTTGTTAGAGCGCCGGGTTTATGTTAAAAAAACCTCCACCTTTCGTTGCATTTTTTCATTAACCAAAATATCTCCGTACGCCGCAACAACAACAACGGCCTTGGATTTTACCAGCGGTGGAGAAAATACAGAAAAGAGAATTCATGGCAAACGCAAAGGCGCCAATCGAGGGGGCGTTTGAGCAAAGCGGGCATTTTTTTTACAGACATGCAAAAATGACCCTGGCGATTGTTTTCGCCTTTATAGCCTTGCTGGCTTTGCAGATTCCACGCATTACCGTGGACACATCGGCCGAAGCTCTGCTGCATAAAAATGATCCGGACCGGATCGACTTCAACAAATTTCGGGATCAATTCGGGCGTTCCGAGGTGGTGATCATCGGCGCCCGGGGCGGGGAGGTGTTTTCCCCGGAGTTTTTTGAAAGGCTCCGCAGCCTCACCGAGGATTTGGAGGAAAACGTCCCCTACGTCAAGGAGGTTACGAGCCTTATCAACGTCCGCAACACACGGGGCGAGGCAGACGAATTGATTGTGGAGGACCTGACCGAGGAATGGCCGGAAAGCTCCGAGGATTTCGCGGCTTTGAAAAAGCGGGTGCAGCAAAATCCATTATACATCAACCATGTGATCTCCCGGGATTTAAAGACCGCCGCCGTCGTCATCGAGACGGAAGCGGTGGTTGTGGAAGACGGCCAGGGGGACGACGCCTTTGAGGTTTTTGACGAGGGCTTTTCCACGGATTCGGACGATCCCTTTGATGCGTTTGAGTCCGGGGCGGCGCAGCCGTCCGGCGAAAAGCCCGAACTGCGGTATTTTTCCAACGAGGAAAACCTGCAAGTGGACAGGGCGGTCAAGGAGATCGTCGCCCGGCATGAAACCAGGGATTTCGACCTGGTCTATTCGGGCGGGCCCGCCATTGCGGTTGTATTCAACAAGGCGGTCATGGACGACACCCGGCTGTGCATGATGCTTGCCATGATGTCCAGCATGTTCTTTCTGGTGCTGATTTTTAGACGGGTTTCCGGGGTGTTTTATCCCTCCTTCATCGTGTGGGCCTCTTTAGTATGCACCATGGGGCTGTTCCCTGTTTTCGGGGTTCCTTTCAAGCTGACGGCGTCCATCATCCCTGCTTTTCTGGTGGCCGTGGGCGTGGCCGATTCCGTGCACATCCTGGCTATATTCTACCGGAGGCTGAACGAGGGGGCCAGCCAGGAGGACGCTATCGCTTACTCCCTGGGCCACTCAGGCCTTGCCATTGTCATGACCAGCATGACCACGGCGGCCGGGCTGCTGTCCTTTTCCATGGCCGAACTCACGGCCCTGGCGGAGTTGGGAGTCTTTGCAGCCATCGGCGTGATGCTGGCCCTGACCTTCACCCTGACCATGCTGCCGGCCATGCTGGCCGTTTTTCCCATTCGCGCGGCCAAGTCCCAGGCCAGGCAGACCATGCTCATGGACCGTTTTTTGCTCTTTTTCGCCAAAATCTCCACGGCCCGGCCCTGGCTCGTCGTCATCGTAAGCATGGCTTTGATGGCGGTTTCGGCCAGCTTTCTCCATGACCTGGTGTTTTCGGACAACATCGTGGAATACCTGCCGGACAGCACGGATGCCAAGCATCATATTCTGGACCTGGACCAACGTCTGGACGGCGTTCTGACCCTGGAGGCGGTGCTGGACTTCGGCCGGGCCGAGGCCTTGTACGAACCCGCCAACATGGACAAGCTCCAGACCTTTTGCCAGCGGGTGGAGCCTTTTGAGCTAAAGGGCCTGCACGTGGGCAAGATCATCTCCATCCTGGACGTGGTGCGGGAGATCAACCAGGCCTTGCACGAAAACGATCCGGCCTATTATTCCATACCGGACTCCCGGCAGGCCATCGCCCAGGAGTTGCTGTTGTTTGAAAACAGCGGGGCGGACGACCTGGAAAAAGTCACCGATACGCGGTTTTCCAAGGCAAGGGTTACTTTTAAGGCTCCGTGGGAGGATTCCGTGGTGTACGAGGCTTTTATTCAGGAAATATGGCGCGTGTATCACGAGGTTTTTGACGAGGATTCCGTCCAATTAACGGTCACGGGCGAGACCGCGCTTATGGCCAAAACCATCCCGGCCGCCCTGCGAAGCATGACCAAAAGCTACGCCATCGCCTTTGTGGTTATCACCATCATGATGATCTGGCTGGTGGGTCATGTGAAAACCGGAGTGGTTTCCATGTTTCCCAACCTGCTGCCCATTGTGCTGGTGATGGGCGTGATCGCCCACTCCGGTGTGATGCTTAACCTCAACACGCTCATGATCGGCAGCATCGCCATAGGCCTTGTGGTGGACGACACCATGCACTTCATGTATAACTTCAGGCGATATTTTGACAGCGGGATGGACCCGGAAAAGGCGGTGCGGTGCACCCTGTTGGGAACCGGCCGGGCCTTGCTCATCACCTCCCTGGTGCTGTGCTCCGGCTTTTTGGTGCTTTTGGCGGCCAGCCTGAGCACGTCCATCCAGTTCGGCATCTTCACGGCAATGATCATCCTGCTGGCCCTGCTGGCGGATTTTGTCCTGGCGCCCGCCCTGATGGTTCTTTTAACCCGCAAGGAGCATCAGGCCAGGCTCGCCCTTCAAGAAAGCGAGGAAACCCATGTCTGACAACGAAAAACCCCAGGTTAAGGCCAGTTTTCGCGGAACCAATTGCCTGGTCCTCAAGGACGGAAAATCCACCATCCTGGTGGACCCCTATTTCACCCGGGTGGACGCCAAAACCGTTTTCCTGAAGAAAATCCAGCCCAATCCGGCGCGTATAACCAAGGCGCTCAACGACGCCCAGGTGGACCGGGCCGACGCCATATTGATCACCCACGCCCATTTTGACCACGCCCTGGACCTGGCCCACGTGGCCAAAGCCGCCGGCGCCGTGGTTTACGGGTGCGAGTCCGTGGCCAACGTCTGCCGGGGCGGGGATTTGCCCGAAGATCAGATTTGCGTGGTGGACCCCAAAAAGCCCGTGGAGATCGGCGATTTTTCCGTGCGGTTCATCCCGGGAATTCATCTGGCCTTTCCCTTTATCCTGCGTTTGCTTTTAAGGCCGGGACGAAAAATCACCGCGCCCCTGCGGCCGCCCGCCAGAAGCAGCGCCTGGGCCGAAGGCCAGGTGCACGCCCTGCATTTCACCCATCCGGCGGGAACTTTTTTCAACCAGGGCAGCGCCAACTGGGTGGAAGGCGCCCTAAAAGGATATGAAGCGGACGTGGCCTTTTTGGGCGTGGGCGGCCTGGATCTCCACAAGGCCGATTACTGGGACAAATGGTACGCGGAAACCGCCGGATACGTGAATCCCAAGCAGATCTACTGGACCCATTGGGACGATTTTTGCCTGTCCCTGGACGAAAAATGGCGATACCTCAGGCAGGTGGACACGGTCCTGGCCCACTTCTCCCACAAACTGAAAAAAGAGGGCGGCCCGCCCGAGGAAAAAATGCCCTGGCTGGAATGGATCGACGTTTTTGCCTGATTAAAATGACTAAACTCTCAATACGCACCAGCACCCCCCGGCATGCAAAATACGCCGAAAATGAATGGTAGGGCGCGGGGCTTGCCCCGCCCGCCCACTGCGAAAGTTTTAACTCCAAACGCAATGCATCCCATAACAAGGTAGTTGCGCCCCCTGTGGGCGTCCATGATTCTCAGAAGCCAAACGGAAATTTGACCCCATTCAAGATGAGGAAAGGAGTTTTGATCCATGAAAAAGCCCAAGAGCCATTCCATTTTCGACGACAGCGACTTTCCCATCAGCATTGTGCGCAAGACCATCTTCCAGGGCACCGGAACCGACATGGACGAGGCCGGGCAAAAGCCTTTGATCGCCGTGGCAAGCTCCCAGACCGACATCAACCCCGGGCATATGCATTTGCAAAACCTGGCGCTGAGGGTCAAGGAAGGAGTGCACGCGGCCGGCGGCCTGCCCTTTGAGTTCAACGTGCCCGCGCCCTGCGACGGAATCACCGAGGGCCACGAAGGCATGCGCTACGTCCTGGCCCAAAGGGATTTGATTGCGGACATCATCGAAACCCACGTGCGCAGCATGCGCTACGATGGCATTGTGTTCATCGCCGGATGCGACAAAATCATCCCCGGCATGCTCATGGCCGCAGCAAGGCTGGACCTGCCTTCAATTTTTCTGACCGGCGGCCCCAACTCCTGGAATATCCGCCACACGCCTTTGATGGACGGCAGCGTCAACCATCAGTCCTACGACGACCTGGAAGCCAAGGTGTCCTGCGCCACGGCCGCCACCTGCGGCTCGTGCGAGGTCATGGGCACGGCAAACACCTTCCAGTGCATCGCCGAAGCCCTGGGCATGACCCTGCCCGGATCGTCCAACGTTCCGGCCTTTTTGTCCGAAAAATTGACCTTCGCCCGGAAAACCGGCAAGCGTATCGTCTCCCTGGTGGAGGAGGGCGTCAACGCCCGGCAGGTGCTGAACAAGCAATCCCTGCAAAACGCCGTGATGGTGGATCTGGCCATTGGCGGCTCCACCAACTCCACCCTGCATTTGCCCGCCCTGGCCCGGGCCATGGACCTGGAATTGCCCCTGGAAACCTTCAACGAATACGGTGCGAAAATCCCCACCCTCACCAGCATCGCCCCCAACGGCCCCCATGGAATTCTCGACCTGTACATGGCCGGAGGCGTGCAGGGCGTCATGAAAATGCTGGAAGACGATCTGAATACAGATGCCTGGACCGTTGCAGGCGGCCCCTTGAAAGACGTTCTGGCCTTTGCAGCGGTCAAGGACCCTGCGATCATCCGGCCCAAGGACAATCCCTACCTGGCGGAAGGCGGCACGGCGGCCCTTTTCGGCTCCCTGGCGCCGGAAGGATCGGTGGTCAAGCAATCCGCCGTCATCGAATCCATGCGGGTGTTCACGGGCAAGGCCCGGGTCTTCGAGTCCGAGCACGACGCCCTCAAAGCCGTCCGCGAAGAAACGATCCGGGAGGGAGACGTGGTGGTCATCCGCAACGAAGGCCCCAAGGGAGGGCCGGGCATGCCCGAAACCCTGGCCGTCACCATGGGCCTGGACATGGCCGGATATAAGCAGGTGGCGCTCATCACGGACGGGCGATTTTCCGGCGCCACCTCAGGCCCGTGCATCGGGCATGTATCCCCGGAAGCGGCGGCGGGAGGCCCTATCGCCCTGGTGGAAAACGGGGACGAAATATCCATAGACATCCCGGCCCGCAAGCTGGATCTTCTGGTGTCCGAAGACGAGTTGGAAAAAAGGCGCGCCAATTGGAAGCCCGTGCAAAGGGAAATCCCGCCGGGATACATGCGCCGGTACGTGAAACTGGTCTCCTCCGCCGCCAAAGGCGCGGTGTTGGAGTAGCCGGGATGGCCAACGGCATGTAATGCCGGAGAGCAGCCAAGAATGGAGTAGGGTGCAGGGTTCCCGTGCCCGTTGTACATTGAATTGTAGTTTCAGGGCTTGCCCTGCTGTTTTTTAGCGTCCCCCCTGTGGACGCCCACGGGACGCACGACGCGCGTCCCTTGCAGGCATGGGGGCCTGCATCTGCACTGCCATGAAGACGTTGGCGCCATCCATATCGCATAATACCAGGGCGGCCAATAATGGCGTAGGGTACAGGGTTCCCGTGCCCGTTGTTTATTGAATTGTAGGGTGCGGGGCCTGCCCCGCCCGTCACGGAGGAAATCAAACATGCCTATGCCGCAAGATGCGCCTATTTCATTCAAGGCGTTTCGATTTATAAAATTGAGCCTGTATTTGGCCACCGCCGCGGTTATTGGACTTCCTTTTTTGACTGTGTGGGAGAAAATGGCCTTTATCGAGCCGTATCATCATGTCTTGTTTAGACTCTGGCTTGGATTAATCATCCTAAACAGCCTGTGGATATGCCCCCGGTGCGGAAAAATGCACGCCCTCTCCCGCAAGTTTGCCTTCACGATAATTCCCTTCACCAGCAAATGCTTGAATTGCGGCCTGAAAATGGACGGAACCGGCGTGGACACAAGGCTTCACCTTTAGGGTGGAAAGTTGTCGCGCGAAGCGCCATTTGAAGTTTTTTGTGGAGCTTTTTTTCAAAAAAGCGATACGCCGGAGGCTATTTAGTTTTTTAGGATTTTATCGTCTTGAAAATGGCGGAGAGGGTGGGATTCGAACCCACGATCCCGCTTGTGGCAGGATACTGCTTTTCGAGAGCAGGGCCTTCAGCCGCTCGGCCACCTCTCCGCATGGGGGAACAAAATTTGAAGCAAAACGTTTATCCCTATTGGCCCTTTCTGTCAATGGAAAAGCGCGTTTGCTGATTGAACCTGGGTGCGAACCCATGCAGTTCAATCTCTGATGTGGAATTCCAAGTGTGTTTGACGAACGGACGCCCTGTCCGATTTCATATTAAAAAAAAGAGACTCAACCAAACCCGTACGCCCGCCGGAACCCCCCAATCTTCAAATCTTTCCCGGCCGCGCCTACCGTCCTATCGGATCCAGGCAAAAAACTGCCTTGCCTGGGCCGCCCATTTCAATCGGTGTTGGATGAAGTAGTTTGCAGGTAATAAGTGATAAGTCCAAGGATTTGTTGTAATTCCATGTACATTCCCACGCAGGGCATGGGAACGGGGTCCCAATCATCGCCTTATTCCCGCCGAACTTGCCTGATTTCCACTGGCCGGATCGGCCGCACTTATTGGCCTGCGGCCCCCGGTATTGCATGCCGCGGCTGGCCGTTTCAAATTACCTCTGAAAATGAATTTGATTTGTAGTTTCAGGGCTTGCCCTGCCCGGGACAAGCTCTGCGCGTCCAACAAGCACAGCAAGCTGTGCGCCTACATTGTTTCAAGAATCCAAAAAGGTTTAATTCGGCAGGATCGTCATGGGTAACCCAGGCAAAGCAGTACCTTGCCTGGGCGCGCCAGCGTATGCATCTCGGCCTTGCGGACACTATACGGCTATCATGCCGAGGCCGGCCTTTCAAAATCGGCGTTGCTCAGAAATGGAGGTATTTCAACAGTCGTGCTGTTTTTATCCGCTCCGGGATTGCAAAAGCGCGCGGATTTGTTTATGATGCAAATTCCATGTTTTACGGTTAGACTATTTCGGAGGGGAAAGGAAGGGGAATGGCCGGAAAAAAACGATCTGTCCTGATCACCGGGGTCTCCCACTCTTGGGGACGGAACCTGGTTCCCTTGTTGGAGCAGGACCCGGAGTTCGACCCGATTATCGGCATTGATTTTGAAAAGCCCAAAAAACCGTTCAAGCGCCTTGAATTCTTCCAGGTGGATTTGCATACCCCGCTTTTGGCGGAATTGCTCCAGGTGGCCCGGGTGGATACGGTCTGCCACCTTCTTTTTCTGGACTCCTACACGTCCAATGAAGAGCATTTCGACCAGAACGTCATGGGAACCATGGATCTTCTGGCGGCCTGCTCGGCGGCCGAGACCAAGCGCCTGATCATCAAAAGCAGCACCAAGGTGTACGGCGCCCAGGCCAGCAATCCCAATTACATCTCGGAAGACGCGGACCTGAAAGGCCAGCATCAGCACCGTTACATCCAGGACCGGGTGGAGTTGGAAAAGATGGTCCGGCGGTTCTCCCGGAGCAATCCCATCCCGGAAATCGCGGTGCTTCGGTTCGCCAACATCCTGGGCCGCACCGTGGATACGCCGGTCATGCGGTATCTGGACTCCAACATCGTGCCCACCTGTCTGGGCCACGATCCCTTGTTCCAGTTCACCCACGAACAGGACGTGCTGGCCGCCTTGTACCAAGCCATCAAAAGCGACGTGACGGGCGCCTTCAATATTTCCGGGGACGGGGTGTTGCCCCTCTCCCAGATTTTGCGCATAGGCGGAAAAGTGCCCCTGCCCCTGCCAAGCCCCCTCATGCGGGCGTCCAGCATGATTTTACGGCCCGGCGGCAGACAGGGCCTTACTGATTCCATCCCCATCGAGACGGACTACATCATGTACAACTGCCTGGGCGACACCGCGCGCATGAAAAAGGTCTTGAAGTTCAAGCCCCATTTTTCGTCCAAGGAAACCGTCAAGGAATTCTTCGAGCACTTGCGCATCCGCAAATATCTGCCGTCCCGGAACAAAATCCAGTCAGACCCCCAGTCTTCGGAGCGCATGCAGGCCTGGATCCAGGCCCGGCAAAGGGCGTCCAACTATCTTTCCAATTTGATCGAAGACTTCAACAAGGAAGAGGGTTATGACCAGTAAGGGTTTCGAGGGGAAATGCCAGGGGGTTACCGCCAAGGGCGCGCAGTGCAAAAACAAGGCCTTGGAAGGCCACGATTATTGCGCTCTTCACATAGACCAGGAGGAAGCGGCGTCCGGACCGGATCTGTTCGCCGGGAATGCTGAAACGCCTTCCGAACAGTGCATAGAGGCCTTTAAGGAGGCCATGGAGTTCATCCGCCGCAGGCGTGCCGGGGATTACGAAATCGACGCCTGGGGCCGGGACGACGAGCTTACACAGCGGCTTATGTTCATTGGCCGGTTTATCTACAAATATTACTGGCGCGTGACCGTCACCGGCGTGGAAAACATCCCCGCCGAAGGCCGGTGCCTCCTGGTGGCCAATCATTCCGGCGTGCTGCCCTACGACGGCGCCATGACGGTCCTGGCCGTCCAGGAGGAGCATCCCCAGCCCCGGCTGGTGCGGGCTTTGGTCCTGTCCCTGGTCTTTAAGCTTCCCGTGACCGGGCCGTTGCTGCTTCGCCTGGGAGGGGTTCAGGCCTCTCCGGAAAACGCGGAACGGCTTCTGGAGCAGGACGAACTGGTGCTGGTCTTCCCCGAAGGCATCAAAGGCATCGGCAAGCCCTTTTCCAAACGATACCAGCTCGCCCGGTTCGGCCGCGGCGGATTCACCCGTACGGCCCTGAAGACCAAGTCTCCCATCGTGCCCGTGTCCATTGTGGGCGCCGAGGAAATTCATCCTAAAATCGGGAATATCAAGCCTCTGGCCTCCCTTATTGGAATTCCCTACGTGCCGCTAACCCCGACCTTCCCATGGCTGGGGCCTTTGGGGCTGATTCCCCTGCCCACCAAGTGGCATATTCATTTTGACGCGCCCATCCGCCTGCAGGACCTGGATCACCGCCCGTCCGAAGAGCCCCTGCTGGTTTCCAAGGTCTCCAACCAGGTGCGGGACACCATCCAACGGAGCATTTACGACATCCTGAAAAAACGCCGCAGCGTGTTTTTTGGATAAAAGCGCTAAAAAGACCAAATTGCATCACTGAGGAACTGCATAACTACGTAGAAACCTGCCTCCAGCGAACTGCAAACTGCAAAAAAACTGCCTCCGGCGAACCGCAAACTGCAAAACAGCGAGAGTTGCCAGCCTCCGGCGGCGAACTTTTTGTAAAAAGTTCGATCAAAAACTTTTCAATGGCTCTGCGCGCAATAGGCGTTTCTCGGGTAGGGGCGCTGCTTGCCGCACCCGTTGTCCGTCATGCCCGAGCGCCGTTGCCGGAAGTCCAGCGTCTTCATTTTTGAGGGCTCCGCCATTGCATGCCGCGACTGGTCGTTTCAAATTACCTCTGAAGATGAATTTGATCTGTAGTTTCAGGGCTTGCCCTGCTCGGCACGCGCTTTGCGCGCTTTAAAAACGGCGCCCACAGGGGGGCGCGCTACAATGTCTCATGGATCCTAAAAGGTTTAAATCCTGCATGATGGTCATGGGTAACCCAGGCAAAGCAGTATCTTACCTGGGCCCGTAAGCGTATGTTGTTAGTCCTTGTCGCCGCAGGACGCCAACAAAGTTGAAAAAACCGAAGCCCTTTCGAAATCCAAGAAAAATCCCGCCTTTCAACTAACTCCGTTCGCCCGCCGGCCATCCTCAATTTCTACCATCTTTCCCGGCCGCGCCTTTTGGCGCCAAGCAATCCAGGCAATACACTACATTGCCTGGGCCACCCCAGAACGGCGCCCTCCCCCCGGCATTGCATGCTGCGGCCGGCCGTTTCAAATATCCTCTGAGGATGAATTTGATCTGTAGCACCAAGGCTTGCCCTGCCTGGGACGCGCTTTGCGCGTTCATAAAGCACCGCAAGCTGTCCGCCTACATTGTCTCAATTATCCAAGAAGGGAACATCCTTGCAGGAGGGGCGGGGGCGGCCCCTGCACAGGAGTACCGTGCCGGGGTGCGCAGCACATGTTGTCAAACCTTAAATAAGACAGGAACCAATGATTTGTATCTATTTTTTCCTGACCCACAATAAAAACAGGTTGCCGAATTTGTAAAAGCCTTCGTGGATGAGGTTGAAGCGGGACTCCCGCATGTCGTGGCAGGAGACCGGAACCTCGGTGATCCGATGTCCGTCCCGGGCGGCGAAATAGACGATTTTCACCACGTAAAAGGTCAGGTCGTCGGCGTAGGGAAGGTATTTTTTGATTACCGGGGTGCGGTAGGCTTTGGCTGCAATGGAGTAGTCGTGGAATCCGATGTTCAACAAAACCCGGGCGAGCTGGATGAACAGGTTGCTGACGGATTTGCGAATCCAGGGGCGCTTTTGGTCTCCCGTAACCTTGGAGCCTATGACGATGTCAAAACGGTCCAGCAGTTCCAGGGCCTGGGGGATGAACCCCATGTCGATGGAGAGGTCCATGTCCACGGTGACGACCCTGTCGTACCGGGCCGTTTCCACCCCTTGGGCGAAGGCTTTTCCCACGCCTTTTTCCGGCAGATGAAAGACCGTCAGGCGGGGGGCGAATTCCCGGGCCAGGCTTTGGGCGATTTCCACGGTGCGGTCGTTGGAGCCGTTGGAGCCGATGATCACCTCATAGGGAGCGGCCGGGGTCAGGGAGTCCAGAAAGGCCATCAACCGCCTGATGTTGGCTTCCATGATTTCCTCTTCGTTGAACACCGGGCAGAAGATGGTCAGGCCGGGCAGTGTGCTTGTCAAGAATTCAACTCCTTCAATCGGTCTCTGGCCTGGTTCGCCCAGGGCGAGTCGGGGCTTCTTTCCACCACGTTGGTGAAATCAAGCCGGGCCATATCAGGCTGGTTCAACTTCATGTGCGCCAATCCCAGGTGATACCAGGCCTCCGGGGCCAGGGCGGTTTGGGGGTATTGACGCAATAATTCTGTCATGGACGCGGCCATATTGTCAAAGTCCTGTTCATTGAAAAAGCTCAGCCCGGTCTGGTAAAGGGCGTGTTCGGCCCACAGCGCATCCTCATAACGCTCCCTGACAATCCGGAAGTCCAGGCGCGCTTCCTGGTTGTTCCCCTGGAGCATGAGGCACAGGCCCCGGTGATAAAAAGCCTCGGCCGCCAGGCCTCTTTCCGGCGCCATGGATAGCAGGCGGTCCAGGGACTCCTGGGCGTCTGCATACCGCCCTTCCCGATACAGGGACATGGCGTGATGATAGGCAGCCAGCCTGCCCCAAACGGTTCCGGGGAACTCCTCCACGGTCCGGTTGAAAGCCTGCCGCGCTTGGCCGAATCGCTTCTGCTCCATTTTGCACAGGCCCACATGATACCGGATTTCCGGCGCCCGCGGGCTGTCCGGATATTTTTCCAGGGCGGATTCCAGTTCTTTCAGGGTTGCGGGCCAGTTTTTCTGACGATAATAGCACATGGCCAGGTGATAGGCCGTTTCGCCGGCGATCAGGCTTTGGCCGTGGCGCTCGAGAACTTGCCGAAAGGCCGGAACGGCTTTTTCGTAGTCTTCGGCCGCAAAATATTTGAGGGCTTTGTTATACGGAACGGCCGGGAATTCCGGGGCCTCGCGGGAAAGAAACAGTCCCGCGCCCGCGGCCATGACAAGGAGTAAAGGAACGGCCGGATAGATGGCGTATTGGTTGAAAACCCTTCCCGCCGTTCCCGTAATCCCCCGGGAAAAGGGGAGGGCGCACAGGGCGATCCAAAACAGGGCGGCCAGGGTCAGGATTTTGCCGATCCAGTCCCATTTTGTGGGGCCGTATTCCAGGGTCACGTCCGGCGAGTTGGGAAAAAGCAGCATAAAGCCCGGGCCCGCCAGATAAATCCGCTCTCCGCCCGAGGCTTTCCAGCCCGGATGATAGGACGCCTTCACCAGCAGGGGCATGCCCGGCCTGGCGCCGGTCACGACGATTTTTTCGTGAAGCAGGGCCGCTTTTAAGGCGGGCGCCTCCGCGTTTTTCAATGCGACCTCAGGCAGGGAGCGCATGGGCGCGTCTCCGGCAGGAGCGAACAGGGTTTTTTCCGCCAGGCTCAGGCCGTCGGCGAAGACCGGGGTCACGTCCAGGTCTCCCAGGCGGAACCAGGTGTAGGCCTTTTGCATCCATCCTTCCAGGGGAAGCAGCACGGGACGGCGGCTCAGGGCGGTTACGTAGCTTTTGGGCGCATCCTTGATTCCGTAAACCTCAAAGGGCCGGGCCGAGAATTCGCGTTCATAGTCCGGGGCGGCGGCCAGGGCCCGTTTGGTCTCGGTTTCCATGGCGATGAACTGGGAAACGTTGAAGTACCTCATATGTTCTGCAGCGCGCTCCAGGTTGAAGCGGGAGTATATAACCTCCGGAATGGGCGTGGACGGACGCTGGCAGGTTTCGGACTGGATGTAAAACACAAAGGGCGCGGGAACCGACGCCTGGATGTAGACGCATTCCAAGGTGGACCTGCCCGAAAACAAAGGCAGGTTTTCATAGGCGCGCACCGATCCGACTCCCTGATTGATGGTGGAGTGCTCGTAGTGCACCCTTGGGTCGTTCCAGTCTCCTTTTAAATAGCCGTTCACCGCCTTGTATTCGGGCCACAGGACCTTGCTTTCCATTCCCCGGTAATTGGATGCAACCCACGAGCGGATAAAGGTTACGCGTCCGTCCACCCACAAAGCCGTGGAGAGCAGGGCGACGGCCGCCAGAAGAACGGCCAAGGTTTTCGAGTTCCGCACGATCAGCCGGGACCGGAACAGCATGGCGCCGCCGATGATCAAATACAGTTGGAAGAAGGGGATAAACCGTACGTCCACAACCCTGGCCCGGTATCCGGCGAAATACAGGGCCGCGCCGCATACTATCAACCCCCAGATGTAGGCCGTGGGGCGCAGGCAAAAGGGCGTTTCCCCGCCGTCTTCCTCCCGGCTTTTTTTACGGAGAAAAAAGGCGGCCAGGGCTGTGACGGCCGCAACAAGGGTCAGGGCTATGAACGGCTGGATGGTTGGGGGGAGGATTTCCTCCACCGCCTGCTTCCAGGAAAAAAAGATCCACAGAATATTGAACTTGGTGGTCCAGGGCAGGTTGGCCAAGAGGGGCGTGATCCAGAACCCCAGGAGGCAAAAGGCCAGGCCGTGGATTTTAAGCAGCGCGTTCAAATGCTCTTTAAACCGGATTCCGGTGAGCAGAAAAAAGCCGGAGCCGAAGCCCGCAAAAAGCAGGGCGTAAGCGTGGCTCAACCCCACCAGGGCCAACAGGCCTGCGCACAGGATAACGCGCCGGGCCGTTGCTTTTTCCATGGCCCGGTACACGCAGCCCAGCCATAAAACCGCCAGGGAAAAGCCGATGCTGTAGCAAAACTCACCCGCCAAGGTGCTGGGAATGTTGCCGCCCCACATCTTGTTGCCTTCGTTAAAGAGAAAAACAAGGCTGAACGCCGCGCCGATAATGGGAACGGGAAAAGGCTGCCTTAAACAGCGCAAAAAAATGTACACGGAAGCCGGCAGCAAAAAGACGCCCAAAACCGTGACCAGCTTGAACGCAACAGGCAGTCCCAAAAGGGGCGCAAGGGCGGCCGCCAGCAGAAAAGGAGCCGGAAAATAATATTGCAGCATGGGAAATCCGGCAAGGTTGCCGTGGCACCAACCAGATATTTTTCCCGAAGGAACTAGTTGTTCTTGCAAAAAATACGCAGTAAAGTAATGGGATGAAGTGTCTCCGCCGGCCGTGATGGAGTCAAAGAAAATCAGGTGCGGGGCGTAATAGAGGCCCAAAAAAACCCACAGAAGGATGAGGAAAAACAAATCCCAAAAAATTAAATACGTTGAGCGTCCCAGTGTGACGGGTTTAACACCTTTATAATCATGAAAATGCTTGACACCAAAGGGTTCTCCCTCTAAATACTGAAGAATACGTACTTTGTCGGCTTTAGCTGTCATAACCAATATTTTCCATACTTAAAATCCTGTGAGGGACTTATGCGACAAACGGGCTTACACGCTTTCCGTTGCTTATCGTATTCTGTTTTTGTTGTTCTTGCACTGTCTTTTGCATTTGTCCAAACCTCCTATGCCCAGGAAAACCCCATGAGCCTGTATGTGGACGGGGTTGAAGCCTTTGAGGCGGGAGATTACGACCAGGCCCTGTCCTACTTGGATAAAGCCATTGCATTGGACCCTCAGAATACCGAATTTAAATACTACAAAGCCGTGGTTCTTTCCAAGGCCGGAGAATCCGGCCAGGCGTTGGCTATTTGGAATGCCTTGGTTAAACAATATCCAAAAGAATATCGCAAGGCGCTTTTTGATATTGCTGCAGTCTATACCAAAAAACGTCAATACGAAAATTCGTTGCAGGTCCTGGAAAAAGCCATCCATCTGAAACCCAAGGGAGCGAGGGCCTACATGGAAGTGGCCGTGGTGCAAAGGGAGCTGGAGCAATACGATCTTGCTTTAAGCAACCTGCAAATGGCCAAATCCCTGAATCCCCAGTACGGCCCGGCCGTCGACCTGACCACCGCCGCCATTTATCTGGAGCGGGAGGAGTTTGACAAGGCCGAGAACTTGTTCAAGCAGGTGGCTGACCAGGATTCGGGCACGGATATCGGCGCCGCGGCCGTCAAATCCCTGGAAGCGGTGGAGCAAACCCGCCGGGCCCGCAAGCCCTGGTACGTAAACGGCCAGTTCACCTGGGGATACGACGACAATGTCACCCTCCGTCCCTTGGATTCCGAGCTGCTGCAATTTCCGTCGGACGAAGAAGACGCCTTTCAATCCCTGTATGCGGAAGCCGGATACCGGATTATCAATCGCCAGGATTGGCGCGCGGGGCTTAGCTTTGCTTTCAACCATCAGGGATATCAGGACCTCGCCGAAAACAACACCATGTCCTACAACCCCACGGCGTTTCTGGAATATTACAAAAGGAAGAAATACACCTTCCGCTTTTCCTATGACTATGCCTACTACTACGGGGGAGGCCAGGTCCGGGATTTGCAGGACGCGCAATGGTACCTGCTTTTCGACGCAGATGACGACAAGCTCCAAACCCACCGTCTCATGACCAACTTCACCCTGCTTGAGCCTTACGGCCTGTCCAGCGTGGTCAATTTCGCCTGGATGCAAAAGGATTACTGCGATTTCACGCCCGACGCGCACGTGTATCAGCCCGGAATCACCCAGAATTGGGCTTTGCCCAATATTCCCGTGGTCTTGAGGGTGGGGTATCAATTGTATTGGGAGGATTCGGAAAACGCCACCTATTCCTATTACAGCCACACCGGCCTGGGCGGTCTCTCCGCGATTTTGCCCTGGGACCTTACGGCCGACCTTCAATATACGCAAGTCCGGACCCATTACGACGAAAGCCCCCAGCTGTTCGGATCGCAAGTGTTGTGGAAAGGGGACAGGGCCGACACTCTTCACGGATTCAGCGTCAACCTGACCAAAAAGATCAACGACATCTGGCGGATTCAGGCCAACTTCTATCATGGAGACAGCGACTCCAACATAGTCCGCAAGGACCCCTGGTACATCAAGGGCGGCAAGCTGTACAACAAGTACTGGGATCCCTATGAGTTCAGAAAGAACATATTCAGCCTGTCCGTGGCTTGCAATTTTTAAATCACCGGGCCGCCGGCGCGATTGTGGGCGGACTTGAAGCATGGAATTCGGGAAATAAACCGAACTATTATACAGAGGACATTCGGCTATGAGAATGGGAAGACTTTTTATCGTCATTTTGGTAATGTGCGGCCTTTTTATGGCCTTTGGCGCCGAGTTCGCCGGCGCTGCGGAAAAGCCCATAGGAAGGATTACTCAACTCTCCGGAAAGGCCTTTGTGGACCACGAGGGCAGAAGCATCCCCGCCCGCATAGGACGCAGCCTTTACCAGAAAGACGTCATCCGTACGGAGGACAAGGCTTCTTTGCGCCTGACGCTTAACGACAACTCCATCGTGAGCGTGGACGAAAATTCCACCCTGGATTTGGCCGAATACGAGTTCGAGCCCGAGAAAAAAACCCGCAAAGCCTTTTTTAACATGGTGCGGGGCAAGATCCGGGTTTTCGCCAACCGTTTGACCGGGTATCGGTCCAGAGACTTTAACGTCAAGACCCCCACGGCTATCTGCGGGGTGCGCGGCACCATTTTTATTGTGGAGGTGGTGAATAACCAGTTGACCATCGTCCAGTGCTACTCCGGCGCCGTGAGCGTGGCTGAGCTGCAAAATCCCGATCAGTACGTCACTCTTACCAATCAGATGAGGACGGACATTGTGGGCGGGTCTCTGCCCACCACGCCCATCGCCATGACCCAGGAGGAAATCGACGCCTTGCGGGATGCCGGCGTGGATATCATGGACAGCGGCGAGTACGGCGGCGAAGGCAACGGAACCGGCGAGGGCGACGGTTTGGAGGGCTCCACAACCGCCGCCAGCACCACGGAGGCCACAACGACGTTAGGGTCGACCACGACGACGACATCCACGACGACGACCACAACAACCACGACGACAACGACGACAACGACCACAACGACTTCAAACCCCACGTCCACAACCATATTGCAAAAGTTGCCTGGACCTCCGGGGCTGCCCGGTTAAGTCGCCGCCCGCCCTGCGTTAAGGGCGCGCTAAGTGGCGCCGTAAGTTCAAATACATAGTAAATCACAGGCGCATACGGGGCCGGGAAGGATCCCGGCCCTCATTGTTTGACCTGGGCTTTTTTCAAGGGGAAATGATTATGAAGGCTATATCCTCCATCCTATCGGCGTTTTTGACTTTGGCCTGTGTCGCCATGCTGGCCCTGCCGGCAATGGCTACGACAGTCGCCAGCGAAATCTACCCGGCGGCAGCCTACGACTCCAGGGCCGGGGTCAACCAGCACCTTTTGGTTTACCTGGTGGACGGCGAGGTTTCTTCGCCGTACACCCGCTCAGGCAGCCATATTGCGGGCCAATTTGTGGACTCCCTCTCTGGCGCCGCCATAGGAGACCCTTTCCCCATCACCGAAGCCTCAGCGGCATTTGAGACCTTCCCTGACGGCGCCATGCCGGACGTCGCATTTGTGCAAACATTGACCGGCGGCGTCTACTGCGTCGTCTGGGCGGAAGACCTCCGCAACACGGATGCGCAAGTGTATGCGCAACTGGTGGACGCGGACACCGGGGCGCTTATCGGCTCCAACCGCATGGTGTCCTCTTCCGACAATTTGGAGACGAAAGTTTTTGCAGCCGTAGCCGCAAACAATCAGGGATCGGATGCATCCCGGTTCATGGTCGCGTGGTCCGAACTCAACCCCGTCTCCGGCGGGTACGACATCACCGGCGCTCTGATGACGGCGGATGGGTCGGTTGACACCCCGGTCGCCGTGTCAGACGCCGCCGGCGACCAGTCTTGGCCTGATGTCGCTTATGACTCGATCAATGAACGCTACCTTGTCGTTTTTAAGAGCTACCAATCCTCCCGTTATCGCATTCACGGGCAATATATGGAGGACGGCGGCGGAAGCGCTCTGGCCCCCATGGGAACTTCCACCTCCGCAAATTTCGCCATTTCCGATTCAACCGGAGATTGCGAAGCCCCTGCCGTCGCCTACGACGGCTACACCCAGAAGTTCGCCGTTGTTTGGGAGGACGCCAGAAATAATTCGGAAACCATGTATGACATATACGGGCAGGTGGTTGTTTCGACCACACGCCAGATGGCGAATGACTTGGCCATTTGCCAAAACCCCTACTGGCAGGATCTTCCGTCCTTGGATTCGGGAGATTTGGGCGGCGTGGGCATTGTGTGGCATGATTATCGGTTCAATCCCACTGGTGGTTCGAAAAACCCCACGGGATCGATTTTCGGCCGGGCGCTTTCTTTAGCCGACTATTCCCTGAGTCCTGAAAGGGAGGTGGCCATTGCGTTGCCGGAAGGCGATGCCGGCCATCCCGTTATCAGCAGCGCAGGGCTTGACGGCTCCCTGATTGCCTACCCGGCTGGCAGCTCCCCATCCAGCATCGAGTGGGTTAATATGGGGACGTCCCAACTCACTGAGACCCCGGACGACTTCCTGATCGCCCGCTGGGCCATGAATGAAGGCGCGGGGGCAACCGCGAATGATTCCACCCCCAACGGCTATGACGGAAATATCAACAAGGCCCAATGGGCCGTGGACAAAGACGGCGCCCAAGGCCGCGCCCTGTATTTTGACGGCGCCAGCTATGTCTCCGTTCCCAATTCCTCCAGCTTTAATAACGCCATAAGCTCCGCCGTCACCCTGGCAGGCTGGATTAAGCTGGATACGGACCAGAACAGCTATCAACCCATGATTGCCAAAACCGTATCCGGCAATCAGGCTTTTTGGCTGGGAACCTATTACGGAAGCCCCAAATTCAGGATTTCCACCGGCGGATCGACCTGGGACGGCGAGATTTACGCCGACAGCATCTATCTGACTCCCCAAAAGTGGTATCACCTGGCCGGAACCTATGACGGCGAGACCATGAATTTGTACCTTAACGGATCCCTGGTAGGAAGCTACTCCCTTTCCGGGACTGTTTACGCAAGCTCCGCCTCCTTAACCCTTGGCGCGGCCGACGGAATGTTTCTTGAGGGCGCCCTGGACGACGTACGCGTTTATGGCAAGGCTCTTAATTATATCGATATCGCAGAGACCGCCGGCCTGGATGCCCTGATTCGCGGCTTCGTTTTTCAGAACAACCCGCAAACCCAGAGCGAAGATCCGCTGTCAGGCGTGGCCATTGAAGCGGTGAGCAACAAGGACGGCGCTTTCTACACCGCCGTTAGCGACGCCAACGGGTATTATAATCTGTTTGTACCGACCGGCTGCTACGAACTCACCATGAATCCTGTGGGCGCATCCCCGTACATTCCTTTCCAAGCCGCGGACTATGCCGAGCCCGCCGGCGCTCATGAAGGCGGCAGCATTTACGATTATGACCTGACTCCCGGCGGCCCGGTCAACGGCGGCGTATTCACCATCACCGGCGGCATCCAGGATTATTATTCGAACCCGGCGGGCGGCGTTGTTTTTTACCGCAATGACGACCTGAACATTTATTATGAAGTGCAAACGCAGGACGGCGTTTACACCCTGACCAATCTGCCTGGCGGGGAAGGCGTTATTGGCGTCCGGCCCTGGGACGATGAATTAGGCGCACAAGCCATGACCGTGGATATTTCGGCGGACTCCGTAGTTACCTTTACGCTGACCGGCGGCGTCCCTGTGTTCGGCACGGTCTCGGACGAGGACGGATACCCCCTGGAAGGGGTGGCTGTCACCTATTATGCGCCCTATCAACCCTTAACGCTTACCGAATACACCGATGAAAACGGCGAGTTCAACATTCTCGGCGCCCCGGATTCCGGGCCGGGATACGTTATCGCCAGCCCGGACCCGGATACGCGTTATTGCGGCTCCGGCAGACAATACGTGTCTTACGACAACCTGCACGGCGGCATGGCGGCGGGTTTGATTCGCTTGCAAAAGGGCGTGATGGTCAGCGGTAATGTATATGACGCCGCAACCGGGGATTTGACCTCCGGCGTGAATGTGGAGGCAGGCGGCCTTTCCATGCATTCGCA
Source organism: Desulfatibacillum alkenivorans DSM 16219 (assembly GCF_900142135.1). Lineage (GTDB taxonomy): Bacteria > Desulfobacterota > Desulfobacteria > Desulfobacterales > Desulfatibacillaceae > Desulfatibacillum > Desulfatibacillum alkenivorans. The sequence continues at coordinate 325,224 of NZ_FQZU01000001.1, forward strand.
AGGCCGTACATGCGGCGGCGCCTACTCCCTGGTCATTCCGGAAGGGACTCACGCCATATACAGCGGCGGATTTTTCTACGACAATGCGGAACTTGCTTGGTGGCCTTATACGGAGCATCCTGAAAGCCTGATAGCCGGCAACCCGGTCACCGTAACGGTTTCAGCAGCCGACGTCATGTCCCGCACCATGGTTGTCTCAGCGCCGGACATGTACGTGACGCTCATTGACGATGGCGGAGCCCTTGAGGTGACCGTGGTGGACGAGAATTCCTCCTGGGCCGGCTCGGGCGGAGAATTTGTCTGTGCGGCTTACGTGCCGGGAACCCTGTCCGGAACCTTCGACCCCAATGTGACGGTGCAGAATCCCGTCTCCACCATGGTGTTGACCCCAACCATGGGCGCCCCCACGTATATGGCGCCTTTTCCCCTGGGACAGAGTTACGATTTGTACCTGGCCTGGGTCCAGAGCGACGGATACGGCGGGACAACCACCACCATCCTGGACAGGGCCTTTAACGTGCCCATCACACCCACTTCGGCCATCACCTTCACCTTGCCCGCGGCGTGCAATAGCGTGGCTTACGGCGAAGTCACGGCGGGCTACACCACATACAGCGGCGCTTTGGTGTACCTGACGGATGTGAACGGAGATATTGCGGGCTGGGGAACCAGCGGCATGTCCGGCTTCATGTTTTATAACGTCCCTGTGGGCGCGGATTACACGGTGACCGCCTATGCACCGGAAGACGGCGCCACAGACTCGAATACGGGATACGAAGCCACCGAGGGCGGCGCCGATAATTTCGGCTACCTGGAACTCACGAAAACCGCCACTCCCGCTTTGGCGCTGATCGAAACCCATCGGGTCAACGCAGACGGGGACGTCTTCGACGGATCCCGCACCTCGGGCGGCGATTATCATTACCAGGTCAGAAACTCCGTCTGGTTCGAACCGCCGTACGGCGTTCTGCTGAATGTTGACGACATCAGCGCCTCCCTGGAGCCGGGAAGAAGCACGGAAAACGTCATGGCTTCCGAAGATGTTATGAACGATGGAATGTGGGCAACCTACAACTACATCCCGGAAAACAACGATAACGTGTGCGGACCCCAATGCACGGAAATCTGCTCCAACCCTGTATATAATTGGGGCGGGGAGCATTCCTCCATCTATTTTAACAGCGACATGTCGGACGGCCTGGAATACTCCATGGTGGACAGCGCCCAATCAACCTGGGCCGGCGGCATTGTGGTCACCAGGACTGCAGACGTGACTTCCGGCGCAGGCAATTTTGTGCAAGTAGTCACCGTTTCCGCCAAGGTCACGGACGGAACGCCCGGGGACGTATACACCGGAACGCTGCAACTCAGGGTTTATAATACGGATCACATATTGGGAAATGCCGATGTGCGGGACTGGACGCCCGGCGTTGACGAAAACGGTTATGATGTGGACGACGGATTCAACAGCGCCTGGGGATTCGCCTATTACAACATTGAAAACCCCATCATAGGCCATGAGTACTCCTACTCCAAATATGTGGACGTTTCGGTCAACGGGAACGTGGCCAACGACGTGTTTTACATGCCCAGAACCCGGGTGCGTTTGACCGAGTATCTGGGCGCGCCCAATTATTCCGTCGATCAGTACGGAATTTACCTGAGCGAGTCCGGGACGCTGGGAGACATGCATCTCATGTCTAACGCCACTCCCATGGAGTTTTTGCCCGGCTACCTCAGGAAACTCCACCGCCGGGAAGTGCAGCATGAGATGAAAATCGGCGAGATCGGCGCAACCAGGCCCGAGTTGACGGCCTCCTATCCCCAAAACGGCGACATGGGCATTGCATCAACCGCGGTAATTTCCATGACCATAGACAAGCCCGGCATGTGGGGCGGGTACTTCCTGAACGTTGTGGACCAGTGGGGCAACCTCATTGCGGACACGGACCTGGGACCCTATCCTTATAATGTCAGTTTCGTGGACTCTGTCAGCCAAAACGACACCATGAATTTCGCACCGGACGGCGGCTTTGCTCCGGGAACGGCCTATGGCGTTACGGCGATGTTGCGGGACTCCACTTACTACCGCATGCCGACCATAACGGATAAGGACCTGATCAACTTCTGGTTCGCCACCGCACCCGAGCCTGGAGACGTCACTCCTCCGGAAGTGGTTTCCACCAGGCCGTATGACGGAGAAACCGGCGTGCCCACCATGATCACGGACAAGATGGACTCGTACCAGATCGTGGTCAGCTTTTCTGAAGCGGTGAAGTACATGAGTACGGAACTGACCACCATGTACGTTTTGGACGGCCCTGGCGGATCATCCCTGGGGACGATTCCCATCACCAGCAAGTGGATGGGGCATCGGTTCGCCATCTTCCCGAACGGCGAGCTGGCGGACAACACCTGGTATCGCATTGAACTCTTTAAAGGTAATGCAACAACTGGCATTCAGGATCTTTCATCCAACCTGATTGACGCCAATTACGTTTTTGAATTCTCCACAGGAGACTACGACGCCCAGGGCCCTGTCCTTAGCATGCCTCTGGACGGCGCCACGGACGTGGCGGTCAAGAATCCCTCCATTGTGCTGTACGCGGACAAGGAACTGGACCCGTCCACTCTGATCCTGGGAACCACCCTGCACCTGTACGCCGGGGACGAAGACATTTCCTCCCTGTTTGAAGTGCAGTACTTAAAGGCCCGTCAGGGCGTGCAGTTTTTCCTGAACGCAGAAAACCAGTTCACGGTGCTCCCCAACGATACCGTGATCACTCTGATCGTGGATACGGAACTGCCCGACGCCGTCACCGACGCGGCGGGCAACGCACCCGTGGGAGGAACAGCTTCTCAGTCCTTCTCATTCAGGACCGTACCTACATTCGGCAATTCCATGCCGTCTTTCTACAATATATTAACGCGCGTTGGGCCGCAGTATCCCCAGGTGTATAACACCGTCAACGGCTACTACGTCAACGCATCCGCCAATATTGCGGACGACGGATACGACAACCTTACTTACGGCGCTAACCGAAAGTTGGAGAGCTCCGTGGATCCCATGTACGGGCGGGTTATTACCATGACCATCGGCGATTTTTCCGCCGCCATGGAAGGCTACACCGAATCATATTGGAATTATCAGACGTGGGCCTATGACATGCCTCCGGGCGCCAACCTGATTCCCGGCGATTACGACCTGGAAATCACGGCGTACGACACCGCATGCCATTCCGCGACGCTCACGCAGCCTGTCCGGGTTTATCAGTTCTTGCCCGGCCTGGAGAGCCCGGCGGACGGAAGCCTGGTTGTAGCCCCGGTGACCGTGGAATGGTCTCCCATAAACGGCGAAGCCGCAGGCTACTACATCCAATTTTCCCATAACAGCTTTGCCTCGTGGTTCGCCAGCTACTTCATCCCGGAGGACGGCAGGACCGGGAACTACACGTTCACCATTCCTGAAGATGCGGATCTTGGCGGCGTGGGCGCAACCGTGCAATGGCGAGTGATCGCCGTCGCCAGTCTGGATCAGCCTTTCAGCCCATTGGGCGGCTCCATAGCGCCCATGCAGGAATTTACGCTCGGCGAGGATTCGGATCCCCCGTGGCTGTCTGATAGCTCGCCCTACGGCGGCGAAACCGGCGTGGAGCCCACGGCCGGCATCTATCTGACCATAATGGACGATGTTTCCGGCGTGGACGTAAGCACGCTCGACGTGCAGTTGAACAGCATTTCCTTAACGGGCTTGACTGTCGACGATTCCAATCCCAATGAGGTGTACGTTTCCTACACGCCCGAAACCCCCTGGTACGCCGAGGATTACCATACGTTAAAGGTGTATTGTCAGGACTACCAGGGCCAGAACATTGATCCTTACCCGACGGTCATCACGTTTACGGTGCGGGCCAACCGGGGCGAGGCGGACCCCATCATGGTGCCCACGGATTTCGCCACAGTGCAGGACGCTTTGGACTCGGCCACCTATGGAGACCATATCCTAGTTGAAAACGGCAGCTACAGTGAAAGCCTGTCTTTGACCGGCCGCCACACAGGCATAACCCTCACCGGTTCGGGCTACCAAAAAACCACCCTGCAGGGTCCGGGAACCGCGCCGGTCATCAACGTGGAGAATTCCAGCGAGATCATCATCCGCGACATGACCATTACAAACGGCACTTACGGCATCAAGGTGAACAATGCCGATATTGTGGATATTATCAACTGCCGGATCGCTGGAAACACCACAGACGGCGTCAACATAACCGGCAGTTCCTATTATGACCTCACCAATAACCTGATTTACGGCAACTTGAACTGGGGCGTTTACCTGCACAGCACCGTCGGCATGAAAGCCGGCAGCCCCTTGGAAGCGGAGCTTCTGAACAACACCATCGCGGATAACTACCAGGGCGGAATTTACGCCTACAGCAGCAGCGTCTACGCTTATTACAACATTGTGGCCGATAATACCGGAAACGGCGTTTACGATGATGTGGCCGATTTCTATTGGGATTACAACCTGGTTTACGGCAACGGCGTAAACTACACGGACGTGACTCCCGGCGCCAACGACGTCAACGAAGATCCTTTGTTTGTGGATACCGGCAATCTTGCTGTTTTGGATAATGATTACCATCTGCAGAATGGATCTCCAGCCATGGACATGATTCCCAACGCAGCTCCGGGGTCTGAGCCGCCGCCCGCGGCGCCGGGTGAAGACCTGGACGAAAACATCCGGCCTCAATTCAATCCGGGCGGGGATTACGACGCAGGCTGCTACGAGATGACCGATGATTCGGCTCCGTTCATCGAATGGGCGGTTCCCGGAAACGGGGATACGGGCGCCTCGCCCGCCGGCCCCTGGCATCTGGAATTGAAGGATTACGGCTCCGGCATTGATGAGACGACTTTGTACGTGGGAGTCAACTCGGGCTACCTGGTTGCAGACGTCGTCACCTCATCCACAGTGACCGGATCCTTGTTGGTTGACATCTATCCGCAGTCGTCTGCTGGGTTGGAAGAATCCGTCTGCATTGACGTTACGGTTTCGGATAAGGCGGGCAACTCCATGAATCAGGCGTCCTATTGCTTCACCACCAGGGGCAACACGGGCCTGTACGTCAATCCGGGAGACTCCATCAGCGAAATCCTGCAAACCGCGGTCAGCGGGGACGTGGTTTACGTCAATCCCGGCGAATACGTGGACAACCTCGTGGCGCCTTACATTCAAAGCGGCGTCGTTCTGACCAGTACGGGCGGCCCGGAGGTGACGAAAATCACCAGCGCCTGGGCGCTCACCCAGGTGACGACTGGCGAGGGAACGACTTTTGTGAATGCGCCGGTGGGACCGGTCGTGTCCATTGAGGATGTTGACTCGTTTACAATCAGCGGCTTCACCCTGGAGTCGGGATCGGACATTGTGCAGGTGCATTCCGATGCGGACAACGTTCTGATTTCCGGCAATGTCATTTCCGGCTGCGTCGGCCATGTGGGCGGCGGCGGGGCCATCATGTGGCTCTCCGGCAGCGGTATAGACCTGACCTCCGAAGGAAACTGCCGTATCGAGAATAACCTCATCATGCACAACGGCTGGGGGATCACTGTCGAGGATAACAACACGGAAAACCCGTATGATCCGGTTATTGTCAACAACACCGTGGTTTCCAACTCCGTCTCCGGCGTTTACGTGGTGGACGGCGCCCCCGATATTTTTTACAACATCATTGCCTATAATAGAAATTACGGCCTTGAGGTGGATGACGGCGCGGTCAATGATTACAACTGCCTGTACTCCAACACGGCGGGCAACTCCATCGGAGTGACCCTGGGCGCAAATACCATCCAGGACGATCCTCTGTTCATAGATCCTGCGCACAATGACTACCAGGTGGAGGGCTACTCGCCCTGCGTGGACGCCTTTGATGAGTCCGAGGCCTCGGCCTCCCCCGAAGCGCCCAATGTGGACATCCTGGGCGTTTCCAGGCCTCAGGGACAGGGTTACGACCTTGGTTGCTACGAAAAAACGGACGGCAACCCTCCGTACCTGTTGTGGGCGGTCCCGGACGACGGCGACATGGACGCCAATCCCTCCGGTCCATGGCGTTTTGAACTGGACGACAATGAATCCGGGGTGAATCCCCTGTCCGTGACGGTTCAGGTGGACTACGGAGACATTCCAGGCGTGTTGAACGCTTCGGAAACCCTCAGCGGCACGGTGCTTTGCTCGTGGACGCCTGACAGCCCGCTGGACGCCAATCACAACGTTAATTTCAAGATCTGGGCCTATGACTACACCGGCAACCAGTTTCATACCACCCTGTACTTCCGGACGCGAGGCCCCATCACCATCACGGTGCCCACGGACTACCCCACCATCCAGGAAGGCCTGGATGCAGCCGCCAGCGGCGACACGGTGCAGGTCCTGGCAGGTACATACACCGAAAACCTGGAGATAACCTCCGCACACAGCGGCGTCGCCTTGGTGGGCGCAGGCGCGGACCAGACCATCATCCAGGGCGAATGGGTGGACTTTGACGGCCTCTTGAGGCCGGCCGGACCCACCATTGACATTATGGATGCAGACGGCTTCAGCGTAGAGTATTTTACCCTGACCGACGGCGCCTACGGCGTGTTCATTGACGTGGACGCGGACAATATTGTCATCAGCAAGAACATCATCAGCGCCAACTACAATGACAACGTGCTGATTTACGCTGGCAGCTCCAACATTCGCATTGAAAACAACCTGGTTCAGTTCGCTGCGCGGGGTTCCGGCATCGCCATAGAGGATTACAATACCAGCGACGGGCTTACACCTGCTCCGAAAATTGTAAACAACACGGTGGTTTCAAACACGTTGCACGGCATTTCCGCCGATGATGCGGCGCCGACGTTCTTCTACAATATTTCCGCTGAGAACGGAAGTTACGGATTCTATTATGGAAGCTCCGTCGTCACCCGGGCCTACAACTGCGCCTGGGATAACGGAACGAACTTCCCCACAATCCTTGGAACCGGAGAGATTGAAGAAGATCCCTTGTTTACGGATTCCGCAAACGGCGATTATACACTCTTGCCCGACTCCCCGGCCATCGACGCCATTCCCCGGAATGTTGCGGAAGGCGGGACGGTGACCGCGCCGGACATGGATCTTTTGGAAAGGCCCCGTCCTCTGGGACCCAACAGCGATTACGACATGGGCTGCTATGAGGAATACGGCCTGACCATTACATCCACGCCGCCGGATTCGGTTTTGGAAGGCGGCCAGTACACCTATCAGCCTGCCGTCTACGGAGACGTGGTGAGCTGGGCCTTTGGACCTGACGATCAACGCCCGAACGGAATGACCATCGACCCGTTGGATGGCGAGATCGCCTACACGGCTGGCGATGACGACGCCGGAACCTACACCGTGCAGATAGCAGCCACGGACGTTCACGGCAGGACCACCTACCAGACCTTCACCCTGACGGTAACGGCGGTGAGCAACGGGCCGGGGGCTCCTGTCGCCGTCCTGGACCCGCCGTATTACGCTATGATCAACCGGACCTTTGACCTGGAATTCACCGCCAGCAATCCCGAATCGGCGACTTTGGAATATTCCATGGTTTCAGGACCCGCCGGCATGGACTTCCCGGACGTATATACACCCGAACTGGAGTGGACACCAACGCAGGGCCAGACCGGGGTGTATCCCTTCCAGGTTCAGGTCAGCGATGGAACGACCACGGTGCAGGGCGACAACCTGACCGTAACGGTCCTGGATCCGCTGAAAGCGTCGCCTGCCAAGGCTTCGCCCTTGATCCTGGTGACCGGCGCCGTAACCACTACGGTGGCCGTCAATTGCCGGATTGAAGGCGGCTTGGCGCCCTATAGCGTGGACGTTGGAAACCCGGATTACGGAACCATAATCAATCTGGACGCTCAGGCCGGAACCTTTACCTTCATGCCTTTGGACAAGGGAAAAACGTCCTTGTGGGTGTACGATTCCGCCGGATTCTCCCTTACCGCCGGACCGTATGATGTGCAGAAGATGCAGGTGGAACTGGCCGCCGATCCTCAGTACGCTCCGGCCGGACAAGGCGTGGATATGGGCGTCAACGACCCGCAAAGCGACATTTACGGCATGGGTTTCTCCGTGCCTGGCTCCTCCACCAGCGCTCCCGTAACCTTTACCATCGGAACGATCAACTCCGGCGCTCCGTACCTGGCCGAGGGATCTTCCTCCGTGGTTCAGATCGGGCCTGATGGAACCACCTTCGCCATTCCGGCTACCTTGCAGTTTCCCTACACCGGAGACGGAGACATTAACAGCCAACTGGTGTTTACCTTTAATCCGGAAACCGGCCGTTGGGAGTATGTGCCCGACGAAGGCAACGACGGCAGCTTCATCACGGTGAACCTGCAGCATTTGTCCCTGTACACCTTGGCCGAGCCCAGCGAGAACGAGCTTGACCTGGAAGGCGGCACGACTGTAGACGCCTACCGCATGGTCAGCTTCCCGCTGTATCCTGCCGCCGAATCCTCCATTGTGGATTTGCTCGGGGACGACGCCAACCTCGGCGCCTATGACGATACCCTGTGGCGCATTTTCGCCTTTGATCCCCTGGATCAGGCCAGCGGAGACGCCAATGAGTACTACATAGAGGGCAATGAGGCTGACTTTGACCGCCAGTTCCCCATGGAGCCCGGCCAGGCTTACTGGCTGATTTCCCGCAACGGCGGAACCGTGACCGTGCCCGGCCTTAAGATGGAAACGTCGCAGGATTACTACACGACGCTCCAGGCTGGCTGGAACATGATCGGCAACCCCTACGACCACTACGTCAACTGGAGCGTCACCCTGGCCTCCACCGACGGCGAGGACTATTACTACCCCACCAGCACGAACTCGCCGCTTTACGGCAAGGATCTGTTCACCTACGATCCCGACAACGCCGCCGCCGGCGATGACGGCTATGTGGTCGTTACGCAAATGGATCCCAACGGCGGTTACTGGATCCATAACCCGGCGGGCATGCCTATTAGCTTCCGGATTCCGCATTACGCGCTGGACAACGTAAAGAGCGCCGCCGTAAGCAAGACGGAATCCAGCTTCCTGGCCAGCGTTAAGCGCAAAATCAGCCGCGCCATCCAGGGCCAGGCCTGGGCCGGCGACGAGGACGAACGTCCGCCCAAGGCGCCTGGAACCAGCGGGGCTAACGCAGGCTCCAGCAGCGATTCCATCGGCGTTGCCGAAGGCGACGGCGGCGGAGGCGGCTGCTTTGTGGACGCAGCGTCCAACAGCGGCGCGGCCTTGCCTCTGTGGCTGCTCATGGCAACGGGCCTGCTCGCGGCAGCCCTGCTGCGCAGGCGCAACGCCTAAAAGCCGTCACCCTTAACAATAAAAGGGAAGCTCCTCCAAAGGGGCTTCCCTTTTTTAATTGGCTGAATTAATGGAGTTTTGAATCTTTGGGATGTGTAGAGTGGGTAGAGCTTGCGAAACCCAACAAATCATTTTGTGATTCTTTTCGTTAGGATCAACCTCAACATCCTGAATGCCGTCCGGGCGGAGTTTTTGTAGTTGCCGGAGAGCTTGGACCCTCCACCCAGCCGGGGGTGGTACGATATGGGAACTTCCGCGATGCGCAGGCCGTGATCCATCAACTCCAAAGCGACTTCCGGCGCAAATTCCGGGCCCTGGCCTATGAGGCTGCTTTGAATGTCCAAAAACGCGTCTTGCCGCATTACCCGCAGGGAGCACCCCACGTCCGTGAATTTCGCCGGATGCCAAGGCCAAAGCAGGGACAGGAACAGCCCCACGGTGCGATTGGCCATGCGCACAAGATACGGCATAAAAGCGCCCGGCTGCACCAGGCGTTCGCTGGTGCGGGAGCCGAACACCGCGTCGTGGGAAGCCAGATAAGGCAGCAGTTTTTCCAGGTCCGATGACTTAAAGGAGCCGTCCGCCTCGGCAACGGCGACCGCCTGGGCCGTACACAATTCCAAGCCCTGTTTGATGGCGTCCCCATAGCCTCCCATGGAGCGGGTGACGACGCAAGCTCCGGCCTTCCGGGCTTTTTCGGCGGTCAAGTCTTCCGACATATTATCCATGACGATGACCTGTTTGCAGACCCTTTTAAAATCCAGGACAACCTGTTCGATGCATTCCTCTTCGTTCAATGCCGGAATGACGACGTCCACATCAGGCAGGCCTTTGCCTTTTCGCCAAAATAAGTCCCTGGCTATCCAAAGATCTTCCGTCGTGTTGACGTTGACGTAATCTCCGGTAAAACGGCAGCCCAGGATCGGGCCGGGCAGGGCGTTGATCAATTCATAAGGCGAGGCCTTGGCTCCACGGCCGCAATAGTCCCGGCATAAATGGGCGAGTTCGCCTTTGGCGGCGGCCAACCCCAGGCCGAAAAAACGGCCCTGGCCGCTGTCGTCCTTTTCCCGGATGGAGCTGACCCGGCGGGTGGATTCGTCGTACACCAGCGAAAAATTGCGCTGGCAGTCTTCCTGATTTCGGCAGGGCTTGAAAGCGCACAGGGCGGAAAAATCGTTATGTTCGGCAAGAGCTTGGGCGAAGGTTTTATGGTCCGCGCCTTCGTAGAATTCGTCCCCCAGGGCGGCGATAAAGACCTCATCCGGTTGGACGTATTCTGCTATGGCGGCGAAGCCTCCAAGCAGCCCGGCCTGCATCTCTTTGGGAGCCGCTTCCGAAACAATCATCTTTGCCCGGATGGAGGAAAAAGACCGGACGGCCTGCTTTACGATCTCCGGCGCGCCTCCTGCAACCAGATGCACGATTTCAGGACGAAGCGCCTGGTCGATCAGCCGGATGTTGCGTTCCAACAGGCTGACGCCTCCCACCGTACTGAGGGTCTTGGGCGGCGCCGACGGTTTTTTCCCAAACCGGCTGCCCTTGCCCGAGGCCATGACAAAAGCCTTGCGAACCATGGGTGTCGTCATGCTATCCATTCCGAAAAATCATGTTGGTTGTAGGCGTACTCCATCCTCGCCCGGGAATATACCACTCAAACAAGGGGTTTTGCAATCGCGCTTTAGCCGCATGAGACGTTGGCCCGGCAACAGTTTGCATTCAACAAGATGCCATTATTCCCTTTTCATGCGGGAGTGGGATATGAAAGCCCGGATGTCCTGGATGGGCTGCAGGGGCAGGATGCCGTCCTTCCACCTGTCGTAAGGCTCATAGTGGACGGGCAGGGGGGCGGGACCGTTCGCAATGTATGGCCGCGACTTGCAATCAAAATAATACTTCAGGATGGCGGGGACGCTGTTTGAAAAAGGCGCCTGATAATGAATCTGGTCGTCCCATGCCGTGGCTTCAAACCGGCGTTCGCTGATTCCCGCCCGCAAGGGCCCGGGCGCCAGGCCTTTATGCACGCCGTCGGTAAAGGCGGCAAGCACGGCCGCTGCCATGCAGATTCTCGCCAGGGCGTTCTTGTCCAGGCTTTTCAAGCCTGCAGAGTCCAGGATAATGCGGATCAGGCAGATCCAAAGGGGGACGGCCAGAACCGAGGCCATGGCTGCAAAGTGGACGGTGCTGAAGGTTCCGTCAGGCTCTCCGAAAAAGCGCTGCCCGCCGGAGATCATCATAAAAAAGGTTGCGATGAACAGATACAGGGCCAGGCCGAACAGCCTGTGCCGCCGGGCTTTGGCGGGTAGGATTCCAACAAAAACCAGCATGGCGCCTAAGGCGTTCAGGTAATGAAATATGGAAAGGGTATGCTCCCGGAACAAGGCCATGAACAGGTGCCGGCCTTCTCCAAGTTTTACCAGCGCCCCTCCGGAATCCAACATGGCGAAGGGCTGGTGGATGAAAAACATGGTCAAGGGAATGCGAAAAATAATGATAAATGCGGCGATCACGCCCGCAATCCCGGCGGCAACGGCGGCCTTGTTTTGCATGCGTGCGGGTGAAAAAATCATAACTCCGGCCAGGGCGCACAGGCCGGCCAATCCGAAAAAAGGCTCGTAGAAAAACGAAAAGGCGTGAACCCCGCCGACCAACAGGGCGAACCTGGGGCCGCCTCCTTTTTGATACAGCCGAAAAAACAAAAGCGCGCACACAAAGCAGATTATGCTGCGTTCCGCGATGGTCCACGCTCCGGGGAAGGGGTAGCAAATCCCTATGAGGCTCAGGTTGGTTATCACGATGGCGCAGGCCAGCAAGGCGGAGGAGAATTGCGTCGCCCTCAGCACCCTGTTTAAAAAGGCGTACACCAGATACAAAAACAAGGCCTGGGAGGCGAAGCAGAACCCGGCCATGAGCGCGAAGTAGCCGCCCATGGTCTGGTTAAGACCCACAAACCAAAGCCTTGGCAGCATGGTTTCGAAGATGAATCCTTCAAAGGGCACGTAATGCACGTAGGGCTTCATGGTGTCGTATACGGCGTCCAGGCCCGGCGCCACGTGGATCCACCAGTGGAAATCCAGCAAAAACAACGGCGTGGACATCCCGGCTTCGAGGTTAACTTCCGTAATCAGGCTGAGGGCGAAAATCAGCAGGCACGCGCGGTTGAAGGTCTTCAGCCAGGGGCTTTGATTTTTCGCCAGCATAAAGCCCAGGGCGATCAACCCCAGGTACACGATGACGCCGGCTATGAGGACTATCTTGGAGCAGGAGGGGTAGCTGTTCACCAATTGATTGGACAGGTTCAGGAAAAACCACAATGCCATCAAAGGGCTTAAAAATGCGGTCAGAAAGCCCGGCCTACCGCGGCCCATGACCCCGTACCCCGCGCCGACCGCCAATAGTCCCGCGGCAAGGCTTAAAGGCCAGAATGACGAAACCCGCGGCGCCAGAGCCGCCGCCGCAATCTGGCACAAAAAGGTTAGAAAGCCTTCGGCCATTTCCTCCAGGCTGTCCGGCTCCCTTGTAAATATTTTCGCCCAGAGCATGGCCATAAACGGAATCGCCAGCACAAAGCCGGGAGCTTGGGCCGGGGAGAAAATGAAGTTCAGCGCACTTGCCGGAAACATGAAGCTGCAAAGCAGCAAAAAGTCCCGCGCGTCCGCGTTCCAATGATCCGAGCCGCTCCATATCCTTTTTGCCGCCCATACACTCGCTGGAACGCAAATCAGCGTCATCAGAATAGTCTTTTGCCCGGCGGACGGCTCAACCCCGGCGGCCGTCAAACCGGCCCAATAGGCCGCGCACAATCCCAGACAGGCAAAGTTCCCAAGCCATAGGGCGAAGCGCATATGTTGTCTGGCGTCAGTCACGGCCGAACTCCTGCTTGAGGAAAAAGCCCATGGTCCGCGCTATGGGAACCTGAATGTCCGGATTGTTCTTCCAGGCGGAATAGGGCTGCAAATGGATCGCCAGGGGCGCCGGGCCTGCCAAAACGGCTTTCCGGTTTTTATAGGTGTAATAATAAGACAAAACATCCCCCAAGCCGTAATCGTAAGGCGCGTTGTAATGCTCCTGGGCCTGCCAGACCGTGGGGGCGAATTCCCGTCCCGCCATCTGGATTTTCAGGGTTCCGGGGGACTTGCCGTAAAACAGGCCCGTCGTGCAGGCCGCCGCAATTAAAAGGCCGGCCAGGGCCTTGGGAGCCCAAGAGGGCAGGGGGGCTTCGCCCCATAAATCCAGGGCGATCCTCCCTACGCAAATGAGCAGGGGGATGACAAGCACCGAGGACAGCGCGGCGAAATGCACGGTGGAATAGGTTCCCTCCGGGTCTCCGAAATAACGCTGGCCGCCGGAAATAAACATAAAAAACGTAATCAAAAACATGTACAAACCCGGCGTAAAGGAGCGGCTTTTCCAAGGCTTAAAAGGCAGTAAGCATAAAAAAGCTGTGAGCGAGGCCAGGGGCCAGGTGTAATGCAGGGTGGACAAAAAGCGGCCGCGGTAAAACACGGCGAAAATGCTTACCTGGCCGTTTGGATCCATGTGCTTCATGCCCGATTGGATCAGGGTGAGCGGTTGAAGGACGAAAAAATCCCATAAGGAAGGCCGGACGATCAGCAATATTACGATCAAGGCGCCGAATCCGCCCGTCAGGATGTATTTTTTTTGCGGAATTCTCTGCGGCGCCAGAATCATCACGCCCAGCAGCCCGGCGATGGCGCCCAGGCCCAGCAGGGTTTCGCACAGGAACGAGAGCATGTGCACGGCCCCCAGGCAGACTGCGGCCCAGGCCTTGGCGCTTTCCCCGGCTTCAGAGGCTTTCCAAAAGAACAAAAAGGCCAGAACGCAGATAAAAAAAGCCGGAGCGCGTTCCGCAATGCTCCATCCGCCGGGAAAGGGATAGGACGTTTGCAGCAGCGCCAGGTTGGAAACTGCGATCAGGCAGGCTGCGCAAGCGGCCTGAAACGGCTTCAAACGGCCGATCGCATAAAACGCATAGCCCATCAAGGCCGCGCACAATACTTGGGCCAGAAGGCTGGATAAGGCGAAAACAAGCCCATACCCGGCCGTGCTTCCGTTCAGGATTTCAAACCACAGCCTGGGCGCCCAGGCGGCCCAGGCCACTCCTTCAATGGGCGCGTAGTGGACGAACGGCTGCATGTTTTCGTACATGGCGTCCAGCCCCGGCGCCACATGCACCCACCAGTGGAAATCCCAATCCTCCGGAGGAACGGTCAGGACCGACCCCAGGTTCAGATCGAAAAGCAGGCTTACGGCCAGCATGGCCATGCACAGACGATTGATCCGCAGGCCGCCTTGAAACTTCTGCGAAACCAGGATTCCCGCCATCAGCAGGGCGGCGGCCAGGCCCGCCCAATATAGGATTTGAGACGGCCCGGGAAAGATTGCAGCCATCTGGTCCGACGCGCTCACAAACAGCCACAAGGCCATGATCGGGCTGATTAACGCCGCTTGTTTGATGGAGTACACGTCCTTGCCCAAAGCCTGAAAAATGTGCCAGCCAAGAATCAGGGCCGCCGCCGCCATAAAGGATACGGCGTAATAAGGTCCTGTTCGGATTAATAGGCTTAACGCGAGAATCTGGCAGAAAATCGTGGTCAGCAATTCCAGGTTGGGTTCAGGCTCGCCGCCCAGTTTGGGCGCCCACCGAAACACGGCGTAAAGAATAAACGGCGTAAGCAAAAGCGGGCTGAGCACGGAGTTCTGCGTGAGAATCACGTTTAATGCGGCCGCCGGAAACAGGACCGTCACAACCAAAATCCAATGGCGGCGCTCCCGGCTCAGCGTTTCCAAACCTTTGAAAAACAAGAGCCCTCCCCAGGAGCAGGCCAAAAAGGCGCCCATGAGAAGGAGGATGGATTTCTGGCTGTTCGGGGTTCCGATTGCGGCGTAGGCAAGGGTGAGACCTTGCGCCAGGGCGATAGCCAGGCACCAGAAATTTATAAGGCAAAAGGCTTTGGGGAAAATCCGTTTCAGATCATCCATCGGCTGATTGTGCTTCCCCATTCAAGGCCAGGCCAAAGGCCGCGCCTATCAGGTAGATCAGGCCCGCCAGCATTAGTACGCGGGAGAATCCAAAGCTCATGGCCGCCATGATGGCCAGCACCGATCCCAGGACCGTAAAAAAACCGTTGACTGCCCAGGCCCAGGCTATCATTGGAGGCGATTTTTCCGCTGCAGCGCGAATCCCCAAGGGAAAGAAAAGGCCCAGAACAACGCCCGTGGGGCCGATCAAAGCCCAGGCCGCGGCCATGCGCAGGGGCAAAGGCAGTCCCGTCAAAAGGCCGGTCAGGGCATCCGGAAAAAATGCGTTGAAGCAACAAAGGATTAACACGCCCGCTCCTGCAGTCAACAGCCTTTTCCTGGTCCAGGGGGGAAATCGCTCCGACAGCCAGGCGCCCAATCCCGCGAAAAAAAGCATTCCGGCCAGGACCACCGTCACGGCGTATGTCGGGCGTCCCAAAAAGAGAATGAGCTTTTGCATGAGGCAGATTTCAATGAAAATGAATCCCAGGCCGAGCGCCGCGAAGTAAACAAAGGTCCTTGCTTTGCCTTCCAGGGGCGCTCCCCTTTTATTCCACGCCCATACGGGAAGCAGGATGAACAGGGCCGCCAACAGGCTCACCTGGATGACCGCAGCTGTCAGGATCATGTGCCCGGCGGGGAAGTCCGGCAGAAATTTGGTTTTCATTTCCCCCCTGGCGCCATGGCCCCACCACGAAGCTACATTGGAGATTTTGTAGTAATTGAAGAAAAACGGCTTGTCGTCCGAGGGCGGATATAGATTGAAGGCCGATTCCTTTAGAAGCCGATTCAATTCCCTGCCGTCCGACATCAGGGCCTGATGGAAAAGCCGCCTGGATCGTGCAAACGCATCCAGGGGAAACTGCTCCTCCCCTTTTTCCAGATAAGGCGCAAACACCACTCCGGCAAAGCCCTCTTTGCGGCCGAATTCAGCCAGGGCTGCGCATTCCTCGGGGGTGAAGGGGCTTTTTTTAATCATGGTGGAGGCCCAGTTGTTGGCCTGGAGAATGGCGATATGCCGCCAGGGTTCTTTAACGCCGGCGCGCTCCAGGGCGGTCCGGGCTGTGACGGCCAGACGCAGGGTTTCCCGGGGCGGCCCGAACAAGGAGAATATGGGCCGGGAGTAGCAGACCATTCCGTTTTCAGACAGGCGGTCCAGCATGTTTTCAATCGCCTCCACCGTGTACAGGTAGTTTTCGCTCAGGGTGTAAGCTCCGGTGGAAAGGGCGGTGAGCGTATCCACCCCGGTCAGTTGAATGACGTCGTACTCGTCTCTGGATCGGTCCAAAAACGACCGGCCGTCCTGGTTGATCAATTCTACGCGAGGGTCGGAGAACAGATGGCCGATGTAGCCTGCGTATTTTTTTGTGACCATGCGGATCATGGCCGGGTTGATTTCCACAGCGGTGACGGACGCGGCGTCGTGAAAGAGGGCGGTCATCACGTCGATGCCGCCGCCCACGCCGATGACCAGCACGTTCGGCCTGGTTTTGCCCTGGGTTTTCAAAGCCAGGTAAGCCGAGGAAATTTGCGAATCGTCCAGGGAGGGGAATTTCTTAAGGTCGCCGGCGTCCTTGTACAAAAAGGTCGGCCCGATGCCGTCCTGGGTGACCATGCGCATGGGGACTTCCTGATAATCCACCAGCCCGAACTCCCCCCCGCCCAGCATATGCATGCGGTGCTCGGGCCATATGTCCAACTGGGCGATGGCGCTGTGCAGAATCTCGCGCCGCCGCATGTCCGGGAGCGAGCGTTTGTAAACCAGATGCCTGCCTCCGAAAAAAGGAATTTCCAGGGAATAGACTTTGTTGAGCCGAGGGTCTTCCTGATACGCGATGGTGAGCCTTTGCTTGGAAAGATCCATGGGAATTTCCCAGAACAAACGCCCTGAGTTGAAACCCAAGAAGGCCAGCAAGTAAAGGACCGTCAAAACAGCCGCCGCCCATTTTCCGGCTTTTTTTTCTGCGGACAGGCACACGGCCGCCAGCCCTGCCAGAAAGGCCGAAGCCATGGCCGCACCGTTCACGCCTGCCGCGTTCAATAAAAGCGGAGCCGCCGCGGCGCCCAGGGCGGCGCCCAGCATGTCAAATCCATAGAGCTTGCCCGCCTGCCTGGAATACGCCTGAAAGCAAACGGCGATGACGTACCCTGCAAAGAAAAAGGGGACGGCCAGCAATCCCAATAGGGCCAGAAATGTGCAGAAGTTTTTCCAATCGCCCAATAGCTGCATGGCTTCTATATGCAGGCGGGAGCCCATAAAATACGAGGCCGGCAGGGCGGCGGCGAAAGCCAGGGCGCTTGGAAACAGGCCCCTGGTCATGGCGGAAAAACCTTGGTTTTGGTTGAATCTTATGGCGGCGACGGCGCCGGAGGCCCCAAAGCCCAGCAAGGCCACGGACACGACCAGATAAGCGTGGTGGTGCCACATGATGATGGAAAAAAGGCGGGTGAGGGCGATCTGATAGGCCAGGGCCGAGGCCGATATAAAAAATACGCCGGCCAGGACGGGACGGGCTATCCCGGGAGTCTGTTCAGAATGGGAGTCCGATAATGGTTTCAAGGCCTAGTAACCATGCGGGAAAAAAAAGGAGCGGCGGGCGAGAGCGAAGCGCGCAGCGCCCGTCAGTCCAGCATTCGACGGATGGCGAGCAGTTCGTCCCTGATTTCCTCCAGACCCGGGGCGGACTTCGCGCCTGCCGAAGATTCTTTGACTTCCTTGGCTTGTTTGGCCTCTTGGGCCAGGGCGGCTTTGGCGCCCGGGATAGTGAATTTTTGGGTGTACAGCAAGTCCTTGATGCGCAGGATCAGGTCCAGGTCGGCCCGTTTGTACACCCGGTGCCCTGACAAGGATCTGCCGGGGCGGATTTGCTTGAATTCACTTTCCCAAAAACGTAACACAGAAGGTTTAAGCCCTGCAATGGAGCTGACTTCTCCAATCCTGAAATACCGCTTATCAGGGTCCAGCACGAATTCTTCACTCATGGACACCCCTCCATGGGAAAAAGCAGGACTGGCTTTCAGGCCTTGGCCGGAACTCAGGCAGCCCCAAAGGCTTCCATCAGCTCCTTGCCTATCCTTTCATGCACCTCGTTCACTTCCTTGTCTTGCAGGGTCGTGGAGTCCGACCTGTACGTAATGCGGAACGACAGGCTTTTTTTGCCTTCGGGCACGGGCTCGCCTTCGTAGACGGCCACAATCTCCAACGCCCGGATCCATTCCTGATCCATTTTGCGGACATGGGCCAGGACGGCTTCGGCTTCCACTTTCTTGTCCAGGACAATGGTGATATCCCTGTCCGTGGCGGGAAACCTGGGCGGCGCCTGATAGGTCAGTGCATCCGGGACGGCGGCCAAAAGGGCTGCCGCGTCAAACTCGGCGACGAACACGTCCTGCTTGACTTCAAACTTTTTCAGAACCTCGGGCTTGACCTTGCCGAGCACGCCCACGCGTTGGCCCTGGCACACGATTTGCGCGCACTGGCCTTTGACCAGATAAGGCGCGGAATCGTCTTCAATCCTGGAGTATTCGGCGTTTTCGATATGGAAGTCCGCCATCAAAGCCTCGCAGCAGCCCTTCATCTCGAAGAAGTCCGTGCGCACCGCCTTGCCTTGCCAGGAAGGGGCGGTTGCGGCGCCGGAAAGAACCAGGCACAGGCACTCGATTTCCGTGGGCAGTTCCCGGCCTTTTTCCGCGATGAAGGTCTTGCCGATTTCAAACAGAGCCAGGTCCTTGTTTTGATAATTGATGTTTACCGCCACAGAGGCGAAAAGCCCGGGCAGCAAAGACGTGCGCATGACCGCCTGATCCTCGGTCAAAGGATTGAGGATGGGCAGGGTCCGGGTTCTTTTGTCCGATTCGGCCAGCATGAGGCGTTGGGGCGTGTCAGCGCCCACAAAGCTGTAATTGATGGCCTCGCGGAAGCCCTGGCCGCCCAGGGAGGTCCTTAATTTCAGTCCGAAATCCCGGATGGGGTCGGACGGATGGATTTCCATGGTCGCGGCCGGCCAGGTCGTGGGAATGTTGTCGTACCCGAACAGCCTGGCCACTTCCTCCATCAAATCCTCGGGACGGGAAACGTCCACGCGGTAGACCGGGGCCAGCACCTTCATGGCGTCCTGGTCGATGGGCGTGACTTCCATGTTTACCGATTCCAGATATTTTACGATCTGGCCGAAAGGAATGTCCGTGCCGAGTATTTCGTTGGTCCGGGAGGCGGAAAGGGTGATCTCCGTTTTTTCCACGGTGACCGGATGAGCGTCCACCGCGCCCTTGGCGCAAACGCCGCCGGCGGTCTGCAGCATAAGCTGGGCGGCCCTTTGGGCGGCGAACAGAACGCCTTCGTGATCCGTGCCGCGCTCGAACCTATGGGAAGCCTCGGTGTGATACCCCAGCCGTTTGGCGGTTTTTCTGACGCTCATGGGGCTGAAATGGGCGCTTTCGATCAGCACGTTGGTCGTGCCGTCGTTGATTTCGGAGTTGAGTCCGCCCATGACCCCGGCCAAGGCCACGGCCTTTTTGCCGTCGCAGATCATGAGCATGTCGTCTTCCAGCTCATTCTCCTTGCTGTCCAGGGTGGTGAACTTCTCGCCCTTGGCGGCCAGACGAACCACAATCCTGCCTTCTTCCAGCAAATCGTAGTCAAAGGCGTGCAAAGGCTGCCCGGTTTCCATCATCACGTAGTTGGTTACGTCCACGATGTTGCTGATGGGGCGAATGCCTATGGCCAACAGGGCCTGGGCCAGCCAGTCCGGGCTGGGGCCGATCTTGATGCCCTTGATCACCCTGGCTGCGTACCGGGGGCAATGATCCGGGGCCAGAATCTCTACGGCGGTGACGTCCTCGACGGCGCCGCCTTCTTCAGGCAGGCTGGCGTCGGGCAGGGTCATTTCCACGCCGTAGATGGCGGCCAGCTCCCGGGCCACGCCGATCATGGAAAGGCAGTCAGACCGGTTGGGGGTGATCCCCAGTTCAAAAATCGTATCGGAAAGAATAAGGGCCTCGGCCAGGTTTTGGCCGGGAGTCAGGGAATCGTCCAGTTCCATAATGCCGCCGGCGTTTGCGCCGATTTCCAGCTCTTTTGCAGAGCAGAGCATGCCTTCAGAAACCTGTCCCATGAGCTTGCCCTTGGAAATGACCATGCCGTCGGGAAACTCGGCGCCCTGGAGAGCCAGGGGGGCTTTCAGCCCGGCCCGGGCGTTGGGCGCGCCGCACACGACTTGCAAGGTTTGGCCGCCGGCGTTCACTTGGCAAACCTGCAGGTGGTCGGATTTTTTCACGGGTTCCGCGGACAGAATTTCGCCTACCACCACCTTTTGCAGGTGGGCGAACCTGTCATGCACCCCTTCCACCTCCAGACCGGCCATGGTCAGGGCATGGGCGATTTCCTGGGGATCCGCATCCACGTTGACGTATTGTTGGAGCCATTTCAGACTGACTAACATAATCTTTCCTAATCCGTTTGGGAAATTTCAAAAAAAATTAATCTGACAAGGACGATTTCGGCTTGGAACTAAAACTGGTTCAAAAAGCGTACGTCGTTTTCGTAATATTTACGGATGTCGTCAATGCCGTATTTGAGCATGGCGATGCGCTCCACCCCCATGCCGAAGGCAAAGCCGGAGATTTCGGACGTGTCATACCCCACGAACTCGAACACACGGGGGTGGACCATGCCCGAACCCAGGATTTCCAGCCAGCCGGTGTGAGAGCACACGCGGCAGCCGGAGCCTTTGCACATGACGCATCCGATATCCACTTCGGCGCTGGGCTCGGTAAACGGAAAAAAGCTGGGCCGGAATCGAAGCGGCGTTTTATCGTCGAAAATTTGGTGCACCAGGGTGGTCAGCACCCCCTTGAGGTCGGCGAAGGAAATGCCTTTGTCCACCACCAGGCCTTCCACCTGGGCGAACATGGGGGTGTGGGTGATGTCGGAGTCGCACCGGTAAACCTTGCCCGGGGCGATAACCCGCACGGGCGGCTTCTGCTTTTCCATGGTGCGGACCTGCATGGGCGATGTATGGGTTCTCAGCACCACGTTGTCCGACACGAAAAAGGTGTCCTGCATGTCCCTGGCGGGGTGGTCTTTGGGAAAGTTCAGGGCCTCGAAATTGTAATAATCCAACTCCACTTCCGGCCCCTGGGCGATGTCAAAGCCCAGGCGAGTGAAGATATCGCAGATTTCCAGGTTGATGGTGGTGAGGGGATGGAGTCCGCCCACCTTCCTGGGCCTGCCGGGCAGGGTGACGTCCACCACGTCCCCGGCCTCCTTGCCGGAACCGAATTTCTCCACGGCCTTGGCAAAGGCGTCCTGGAGATCATTTTTCAATTCGTTTGCAAGACGCCCGATCAGGGGTTTTTCGTCGGCCGGAACCTTGGCCATCCCCTTCATGAGATCATTGACCAGGCCCTTGCGGCCCAAATACCGGATGTTCAGTTCATCAATGGCTTTGGCGTCGCCGGCCGACTCAATGTCGGCCAGAGCCTGGGTCCTTAATTCTTGGATTTGTGTTTTCACTGTAGCCTTTTTGCAAATAAACCTCCCCGCGGGGCGCCGCGGGGCGCATGATTACAGGAATGGCGGCAAAATGGAGCTAAACGCCCCGAAGGGCGTCACCAAACAAAACCAAAGCCCAAGGGGAGGACCCGTCATGAGAACTGCGGCGGGTGAGACCTTGGGCTTTGCTTATGCCTGTTTTGCTGCCAGGCTGGTGATTTCAGCAAAACATGCCGGATCGGAAATCGCCAGTTCGGCCAGAACTTTGCGGTCCAGGGCCACGTCGGCTTGTTTCAGTCCATGGATGAATTTGCTGTAGGACAGGCCGTTCATACGGGCGCCCGCGTTGATTCTGGCGATCCAGAGTGCGCGGAAGTCGCGTTTCTTTTGACGGCGGTCCCTGTAAGCGTACATAAGAGCCCGGTCCACGGTGTCCGCTGCGGTGCGGTAGAGCTTGCTGTGTCCTCCGCGGAAGCCCTTGGCCAGCTTGAGTACTTTTTTACGGCGTCTGCGCGCCTTAAAACCTCTTTTTACACGCATGTTTCTTCTCCCTTGCGCGGAAAGCAAACAGCCTTCCGGCGGGTCAGTCTGTTAAAAAGAACTCTCTACCAGTAAGGAAGGAGCCTTTTGATGTTCTTCATGTTGGCGTCGTCCAGAATGTGGCTCTGGCGCAAGTCCCTTTTACGCTTCCGGGATTTTTTGGCCAAAATATGGCTTCCGAAGGACTTGGAATATTTTACTTTTCCCGAGCCCGTCTTCTTGAACCGTTTGGCTGCCGCCCGGTTGGTCTTGATTTTTGGCATGCTTTCCATCTCCTTTGGGGCTCCCGTCATGGGGAGCCGGGATATTTCTCATAAGCGCCTAAACACTAATAAACGCCCCGCCGTATTAGTACGGGGCGTCAGGAATAAGGCTGCTCTGTATATTTACTTCTCTGACTTGGGCGCCAGGACCATTATCATGGTCCTGCCTTCAAACTTGGGGAATTGTTCCACAACCGCAAATTCGGCGGTGGCGTCTTGTACGCGCTTGAGCATTTCGCGTCCCCGGTCTGAAAAGGCGATCTCACGGCCCCGGAACATAACGGTCACTTTCACTTTATCGTTGTTGGCTAAAAAGCGCTTGATGTGACCGATTTTCGTGTCCAGGTCGTGATCCCCCGTCTTAGGCCTGACCTTGATTTCCTTCACGGAAAAGGAAGAGGCCTTTTTCTTGGCTTCCTGGAGTTTCTTGGTCTGCTGATACTTGAACTTGCCGTAGTCCATGATCTTGCAGACCGGCGGGGAGGCGTTCGGCGAAACTTCCACCAGATCCAATCCCGAGGCTTCCGCTACGGAAAGGGCTTGATGGATCGGGATCACCCCCACCTGATTGCCGTTTTGGTCTATCAGGCGAACTTCCTTGGCTCTAATCTTTTTATTGATGTTTACCCGCTTGTTTATACCTGTCACCTCCCACCTGATTAAAGTTTGCTCAAAAAACATACTCCATAGTGCAAGATGGTGTGGTAGATACAATACACCATGCCATAATGCAAGAGGAAAATAGTGCCCCGAGCCCCTTGGCCGGGCGGTCTATGGAGTGCGCTTCCCCAAGATGCGGGGGCCTTGTTTCATGACTTCCCGCATTAAACCCTAAGGATGTCAGAAAAATGCTCTTTTGGCAAGCAAATGATTATTTTTCCGCTAATTTTTTTCCGAACCGTGCACCTTGCGAATCCGAAACAGCTCCTGAAACACAAACAGCGACTTGGCCAGACTGTCGTAAACGATCCGGGAATCCTCCACATGAGACCAGACCACCGGGAATTCCCCCACCTTATAGCCCCTTTGACGGGCCAGCCACAAAATCTCGGGGTCGAATATCACGCTGTGAAGCTTCTGGCGCGAAAAAAGATCCTGGGCCGCCTCTTTGGTGAACATCTTGAACCCGCACTGGGTGTCCGGATGGCTGATCCCCAAAACCAGCCTTTGGATGATTTTATACACCTTGGCGGAAATGGCCCTGGGCAGGCTTTGGGCCTCCTTGACCACGGCGCCGGTCATGGCCCGGGAGGCGATGGCCGCATCAAACCCCTTGTCCAGAAGCTCCATAGGCTTGACGATTTCCTCAATGGGCACGGCGTAGTCCGCATCCATGAACAAAACCCGCTCCCCCTGGGCGCGCAGCATGCCGTATTGCACGGCATAGCCCTTGCCCCGGTTGGGAAAATACTCCAAAACCCGGATTTCAGGCCCGCCTTCCCGGGAATAGCCCCTGGCCACGGCCACGGTGTTATCCTTGCTGCCGTCGCTCACCACCACCACTTCGCTGGAATAGTCCTGGGCGGAAAGATAGTCCACGGTTTTTTCCAAAGTCCGCACAATGCGGTCTTCTTCATTATATGCAGGAATGACGATTGATAATTTCGGCATTCGCCATGTCTCCTATCAAGCCTTGTCTTCGCTGAACTGCATGGAGTAGAGCTTGTGGTAGGCGCCCTTTTTCTCCAAAAGCTCGGCGTGGGCGCCTTCTTCCACCACTTGGCCGTCCACGATGACCAGAATGCGGTCCGCATGCATGATGGTGGAAAGCCGATGGGCGATCACAAAACAGGTCCGGCCTTCCATGAGGTTTTCCAGGGCCTTCTGGACCACCCTTTCCGCCTCGGTGTCCAGGGCGGAGGTTGCCTCGTCCAGAATCAGGATGGGCGCGTCCTTTAATATGGCCCGGGCGATGCACATGCGCTGCTTTTCGCCGCCGGACAATCTGGCGCCCAATTCGCCGATGGTCGTATCCAGGCCTTTTTCAAAACCCTGGATGAAATCCCAGGCGTAAGCCCCCTCCGCCGCTTTACGGATCTGCTCCTCAGTGGCTTCGGGCTGGCCGTAGGCGATGTTGCTCCGCACCGTGTTGTTGAACAGGATGGGCTCCTGGGTGACGACGGCGATCTCCCTGCGCAGCCGGGCCAGTTCCACGTCCCGAATGTCCACGCCGTCGATCTTGATGGCGCCTTCCGCCACGTCGTAAAACCGGGGGATCAGGTTGACCAGGGTGGTCTTGCCGCCGCCGCTCATGCCCACCAGGGCGATGACCTCGCCCGGCTTGACCTCCAGGTTGATTCCCCGGAGCACCATGGCGGACTCGTATTTAAAGCCCACGTTTTCAAAGCGCAGGGTGTGCGGGGTCCGGGCCAGGGGCGCGGGGTTTTTCGTCTCCACGACGTCCGGCTTTCTCTCAATAATGTCAAATATGCGGTCCACGGCCGCCATGCCCTCCTGGAGGGCGTTGTTCAGGTTGGCCACCTTTTTTACGGGGTCGTACAATAAAAGCACGGCGGTCATGAAGCCGAAGAACATACCCGGGGTGTATGACGGATCATGGATGACCTTGTGGCCTCCGTACCAAATAATAAAGGCGATGCCCACTCCCGCCAAAAACTCCATGACCGGCGAGGACATGCTCCGGGCCAGGGCCTGGCGAATTTCCAGTTTTAACACCCTTTCGGTCTTTTGATAGAACCGCTCCTTTTCCGCTTTTTCCATGCCAAATGCTTTGACGATTTTGTTGCCTGCGAAGGTCTCGTGCAAAAACGCGGAAAGGTCGCCCATGGTTTCCTGAATGCCCGTGCTGGCTTTGCGCACCTTTTTGCCGAACCAGACCACCGGATAGTAGGCGATGGGCAGAATCAGGATGGCGCCTGTGGCCAGTTGCCAGTCCAGGTAGAATATGACGCCTATAAGCGCCACGACCGTGAAAAAATCCCGCAGCGCCGCCGTCACCGCCGAGGACACCATGGTCTTGATGATGTTCACGTCAAAGGTGATGCGGCTCATGAGCGAGCCTGTTTTTTCCGCATGGAAAAAGGAGATGGGCAATTCCATGATGTGATGATACAGGCTGTCGCGCAGGTCCTTGATGATTTTTTGGCCCACGTAAGTCATGAAGTATTCCTGCATGAATCTTCCGATTCCCTGGACCAGAAACAGCACAACAACGGCGACCGGTATCACCAAGAGCATTTTTTCGTCTTTGTTGACAAAGATGTCATCCAGCACGGGCCTTACCATCAAGGGGATGGCGCCTTTGGCCCCCGCCATGAGCAGCATGCCGAACATGGCCAGGCCCAGACGGCCCCAGTTCTCCTTGATTAAGGCGTAAAGTCTCCTGTGCCGGTTGCGCACCTGGAATCGCTTGATATGGGACTTCACTCATCCACCTCGTGTCCGCACAATTTTTCCGCCAGGGCGGTGATGCGGTTTAGTTCGTCTTCAGCTTCCCTCCTTTTGGCCTCGAACTCCTGGGCCGACATTTTAGGGGGAACCATGATGGGTTTGCCGTACACGACCACGTTGTCGGAAAAAGGTTTGGGAAGGATAAACCGGTCCCAACTGGCGAAGACCTTCCTGCGGGTCGCCGAGTAGGTGACGGGGATAAGGGGCGCGCCGGTTTTCCTGGCAAGGGAGATGGCGCCCGGCTGCAAAACCTGCCTGGGCCCCTGGGGGCCGTCCGGCACTATGCCGGCGGGCTGGCCGTTCTGCATTTTTTTGACAATGCCCTGCAAAGCCCTCACCCCGTGCCGGGTGCTGGAGCCCCGGACGCAGTCATGGCCCTGGCGCTCCAGGACCTGGGCGATGTACTCGCCGTCCTCGGAGGCGCTGACCATAATGGCGGCGTTCCAGCCTTTAAACAAATAGCTGACCATCAGAATTCTGGAATGCCAGAAAATCAGGATGAAATCCCTTTTGCTCTCCACAATGGCGCGCACGGGCTCGTACCCTTTGACGCGAATGCGGCAGGAAAGGAACAGGGCGTCGATGATGGTCTTGCCCAGAATCCCGACGGCCTTCCATTTAATCTTTTTGGATCTTTCCGGCGTGAATTCCTTGGTCATGAGGATTTTTCTCCCAAAAGCTCCAGGGCGAGAGAGGCGGCTTTATCGGAAGCCCCGGGTCCGCCCAGGAGCTTGCGGACTTCCTTCAGGTCCCGGTAGATCTCCGACAATTTGCGGGGATTCAATAAAATTTCCAATGATTTGGCCGCGATGTTCTCCGGATTGGCCTTGTCCTGGATTAACTCGGGCATGATTTCCTTTTTGCCGATGAGGTTCGCCAGGCCCACGTAGTCCACCTTAAGCATCGCCTTGCCCACCAGATAACTCAAGGGGGAGACCCTGTAAATGATCACCGTGGGCGCCAGAGCGAGAGCGGCTTCCAGGGTGACGGTGCCGGATGCGGCGATCACCAGTTGGCTTTGCTCCATGACCTCCCTTGCCTGGCCCTGCCGGACTTCCACGCAGGAATCGTCTTCCTTAAGGATTTTTCCCATGATGTCTTCGACCAAAGACGGGTCCACGGTGGGGGCCATGGGCAGGACGAATTGAAGGCCGGGGCGTTGCTCCCGCATGATTAACGCCGCCTCAAGCATGGCCGGAAGCAGCCCGGCGACCTCTCTGTTCCGGCTGCCAGGCAGCAGGCCGATGAGGTTGGGATTGCGCTTTGCCGTGGGCTCTTTATCCGCACCTTCGTGATCCAACAGGGGATGGCCCACATAGGTGACGGGCACGTTGTGGGCGTCGTAAAACTCTTTTTCAAAAGGCAGGATGACGGCGATGCGGTCCACCAGTTTCTTGATCGTCTTCACCCGTCCCTGGCGCCAGGCCCAAATTTGGGGGCTGATGTAATACAGGATTTTAATGCCCAGGCTGCGGGCGGTCTTGGCGACCATCATGTTGAACTCGGGAAAATCGATGAGGATGAGCAGGTCCGGCTTTATTTGACGCAGGATTTCCCGGGAGAACATGACCCCGTGCATCAGGGTTCCCGCCCTCTCCAGAATCTCCGTAATCCCGACCACCGAAAGCTCCTTGGCGTCCACGACAATGCGCACGCCTTCTTTTTCCATGGCCTGGCCGCCGACGCCGTAAAAGTACAGATTGGGATTGCGGGCTTTCATGGCCTTAACCAGACGGGCGCCGTGCACGTCTCCGGACGCCTCTCCGGCGATTATCATTACGCATTGTGTATCAGTTTCCTGCACGGCGACTTTCCCGCTCTGAACAAAACCGGCTATTTTTGATCCTGTTTGACCTGAGCCATGATGGTAAGGGCGGTGGCCAGAGCGTCCCGGCCGACCTGGCCGGTTACCTGGGGCGCCTCTCTTTTGATGGAGCTGTTTATAAAAGCTCCGATTTCCGCGGCCAGGGCGTCGGCCGTTTCAAAGGTGGACTCTTCCGCACCAAGGCCCAAGCCTTCCTCGCCCTTGTCTTCGGGTTTGGTTATAGCCACCCTTCGATTGGCGAAATCCACGGAAATGCATGCGTCCTTTTGAAAGATCCTGAGCTTGCGCATGTCGTTCTGGGACATGCGGCTGGCCGTCACGCTGGCCACGCATCCGTTTTCAAACTCCAACCGGGCGTTGGCCACGTCCAGATGTTCGGACACCACGGAAACGCCGGTGGACCGGATGTTCTGCAAACGGGCGCCGGCCAGGCTTTGGATGATATCGATGTCGTGGATCATGAGGTCCAGGACCACGCTGACGTTCAAAGCCCTGGGCTTGAAGGACGACATGCGCTGCGCTTCAATGAACAAGGGTTTTTTGACAACGCCGTCCAGGGCCAGCACGGCCGGGTTGAACCGCTCCAGATGCCCCACCTGGATGATAAGGCCCTTGTGTTCGGACAGGTCGATCAGAGCGTCCGCTTCTTCCAGGGTGTTGGTCATGGGCTTTTCAATAAGAACGTCGGCTTCGTGCTCCAGGAAATCCTGGCTGATTTGAAAATGACGCCCCGTAGGCACGGCCACGCTCACGGCGTTCACCTTGCCCAGCAAGTCGCGGTAATCGTAAAAAGCCTGCGTCCCGCAGTCTTTGGCGACCCTGTCGGCTGCTTCCCGGTCCGAGTCCACCACGCCCACCAGTTCAGCTTCCGGGTGCGCGGCGTATTTTTGGGCGTGAAACTTGCCGAGATATCCCACGCCAATGACGGCTGTTTTAAGTTTGGCCATGAAAAAGGTCTACTCCTGATTATTATTTATCGCCACGATGGCTATGTTGTGACTATCCGCCAATTCAACCATGGCCTCCCGGTCGAACACAACGGCGGCTCCGGCCGCCAGGGCCAGGGCCGTGCACCCGTTGGGTATCATGTTTTCGATGGTTTTGGCGCCTGCCGCCGGCAGGTCGAACCGGTGGTCCTGGTTGGGCTTGGGCATTTTGACCACCACGGCGTCACTGGCTTCAAGCTCTCCGGCCCTTTTAATGGCCGCGTCCGTGCCTTCAATGGCTTCCACGCAAATAACGCTTCCCCGGGTGAGTATCAGGCACTGGCCGATATCCAGCGGGCCGATTTTTTGCAGCAGTTCATGGCCCAGTTTGATGTCTGCCGCTTCCTGCTCCGTGGGCCGCCGTTGGGTCCAAACGCCTTCGGGCGCCAGCAGATGAGGCAGAATGCTGGTGGCTGCAATCACCTGGATGCCGTGTTTTTCCACGGCCTGGGCCACGGCCCGAAGCACCATGTCGTCTCCGGTGGCGTCAATGGAGGCCAGGGCCTCCAGGGCCAGGGCGTCGGGTGCGAAGTCGGTCATGAGCCTGGCTTTGGTGATTCCTCCCAACATAACGGCTTTGGTCACGTTGTTTTGGAGGAAAAAATCCATGATTTTTTGCAGCTCGCCGATTTTCACCCACAGGATCCCGTCCGTTTCCTGGGCCAGATCCTCTTCGGTTTCGTTCGTGTGGGCTGCGGCGTACACCTGCATGCCGGCCTTGCGGGCCGCCCGGGCGAAAAGTAAGGGGAACTGCCCGTTCCCCGCTACAATGCCTATATTGGATGATTTTTCTGACATGATCAAGCGACTCCCAGCTTGGGGGTGCACACGCGCCGGAAGACCGGAGCGGTTAATCCCGGCCCGGCTTGCCCCGGGTGACCCCGCGCTTGGAGGATTCCAGGAATTGGAGGAACGTTTGCACTTCCGGCAGATCAGGAACTTCCGCCTTAACGCGTTCAATGGCCTCGTTCATGGTCAGGCCGATGCGAAAGATGATGCGGTAAGCCTTTTTCAGGGCGTCCAACACCTCGGGAGTAAAGCCGTGGCGCTTGAGGCCGACCTTGTTCAGGCCGTGCAGCCTGGCCCGGTCGCCGGCCGCCAGAACGTACGGAGGAATATCCTTGGGCACCGCGGATTTTCCGCCTACAAAGGCGTAGTCGCCCACGCGGGTGAACTGGTGGATGGCCACCAGACCGCCAATGGAGGCGTAATCGCCGATTTCAACGTGTCCGGCCAGGGTGGCGGCGTTGGAGAAAAGCACGCCTTTGCCGGTTATGCAGTCGTGGGCGATGTGGGTGTACGCCATCAAAAAGTTGTCGTCCCCCAATTTGGTGAGCCCGCCGCCGAAGCCGGTCCCGCGATGGATGGTCACGAATTCGCGCACCAGGCAGCGGTCGCCGATCACTACATGGGATTCCTCTCCGGCGAATTTGACGGATTGGGGCGTCGCCCCGATGGCTGCGTGATGAAAAATCCGGCAGTCAGCCCCTATGGTGGTGAATTCGTCAATGGTCACCATGGAGCCAATGACGGTGTTGTCTCCAATTTTTACGTTATTACCGATTACGGTAAACGGCCCAATGGAGACGTTTGCGCCTATTTCAGCGCCTTTATGAACAATAGCCTGTTCGTGGATCATCAGTTATTTTCCCCAGCCCGCCATGAGTTCGGCCTCTACGGCCAATTGACCGTCTATGGTGGCTGTTCCCTTCATCTTCATGATGTTTCTTTTTTGTTTGTAGTCCCTAAGCTCAAAAATAATCTGGTCCCCAGGGAGGACCGGCTTACGAAAACGCACTTTGTCTATGCCCAGGAAGTAAATCGGCTCCCCGCGCTCCCGCTCCGGATGGGTTTCAAAAGCCAGCACTGCGGCCGTCTGGGCCATGGCCTCCAGCACCAGGACGCCGGGCATGATAGGTTCGCCGGGGAAATGCCCCTGGAAAAACGGCTCGTTAATAGTGACGTTTTTCAACCCTTTTACATGTTCACCCGGGACCAGCTCCAGGATTTTATCCACAAGCAGAAAGGGATACCTGTGCGGGATGATTTCCATGATTTGCCGGACGTCAAAGAGCGAGGTCATGAGATTTTATCCTCTAAGTGTTTGATGCGTTTGGCAAGATTCCTGATTTCCTTGGCCAATTCCGGCAATTGGGGGATGATCCGCTGCACCCGCAGCCACAGTCGGTGGGGGATGCCCGGACTTCCTGAAATAAATTGTCCGCCTTCCAGGTCCTTGGCGATGCCGGCCTGAGGCCCTATGACGGTATCGTCGCCAATGGTGACGTGGTCGCTGATACCCGCCTGTCCGGCAATGACCACGCGCCGGCCCAACTTGGAGCTGCCTGAAATGCCGGCCTGGGCCACCAGCAGGGTGTCGTCCCCCACCTGGACGTTGTGGCCTACGTGCACCAGATTGTCGGTTTTGACGCCATTGCCTATATAGGTGCTTCCAAAGGTCGCCCTGTCTATGGTGTTGTTGGCGCCGATTTCCACGTCATCGCCTATGCGGACGTTTCCAATCTGGGGGATTTTTTCATATCTTCCCCCGTCAGGCGCAAACCCGTAACCATCCGCGCCGATTACCGTCCCTGCGTGGATGATCGTCCTGTCGCCCACTTGGCAGTTATCCAGGATGGTCACGTTGGGGTATAGGGTCACGTCGTCGCCGATTTTCACCCCATCGCCTAACACGACATTGGGCATGAGGATCACATTGGAGCCCACGGCGACGCCGGAGCCTATGACAACCCCGGGGGCGGCGGAAAAATTTTCGCCGCTGGAAAAATTTTCGCCCACATGAACGCCGGGGTGAACGCCCGGGGCCGGCTTGGGAGGCGGATTGTACAGGGCGATGGCCCTGGCGAAACAAGCGTAGGGATTTTGCACCCTAATGAGGTTTCGATCCGCATCCGGAGCGTTGGCCGCAACAATCACGGCGCCCGCCCGGGTTTCGGCCAGCCGCTTGAAATATTTGGCGTTGGCCGCGCAGGTGATATGCTGCGGCCCCGCCTCTTCAAAAGGCATGACGCCCGAAATTTCCAGGGCCGGGTCCCCCTGAACGGCGCCTCCCAAATATTCGGCCAAGTAATCCAGGGTGTAAGTAGTCATGGCTTTATTTTTTGTGCCTGGCGTTGATTTCCTTGATAACCTGGTCCGTGATGTTCATGCCGTCCAGGTTGAACATTACCCCGCCTTCCTGACGTTCTATGATCAGAGTGTATTGCTCTTTTTTTGCGATTTCGTCCACCACGTCCAGGATGGCCTTGTGGAGGCCGGTGGTCAGGGTGTATTCCAATTGCTTGAGTTCATCCAGGTATTTTTTCTGCAGAACCTGAAAGTCGCCCGACTCGATGCGCAACTGGCGCATTTTCTCTTCTTTGACTTCGTCCTTAAGGAACTTGGCCTGGCTTTCCAATTGCTGCTTCAGGTTGTTGAGAGAGGTTTGGCGCGCTTCCAGATCGGCCGTTTTCTTCTCGGTTTCAGTCTTTAGTTGACTGGAATAGTCCATGCCCATTTTGGAGGTTTCCATAATTTTTTGGACGTCCACGATTCCGATTTTGTTGGCCAGAGCGCAGGGAATTCCCATTGCAAAGACAAGAAGTAAAGACAAGATTGCTAATTTTGTACGCATCAAACAGCCTCCTTAATTATAATTGCGTTGCATCGTTTTTTTCTAACTAAAAAGCGCCGCCCATGGTGAATTCCCAGCGGCCGTCAGAGTCTTCGTCTCCCTGAGGATCGATGATGTAACCCCTTTCCAGGCGAATGGGGCCGACCGGAGAGTACCAGCGAATTCCAAAGCCCCAGCTTTCGCGCAGCTTTTGCAGGTTCACGAGTTCTCCGTTATTGTACACGTCGCCTGTATCATAGAACGCCAGGCCGATAAGGCCGGCTTCCTTGACCAGGGGGAAGTGGAATTCCAGGTTGAACTGGACGAACTTGTTGCCGCCGATTAAAGCGCCGTCATCGTCCTCTGGGCTCAGGTCCTCCCATGTGTACCCGCGCATGGAGTTGATTCCGCCCAGGTAAAAGCGTTCGTAGGTGGGCAGGTAGCCGTGGCTTTTATTCTCTTCCACAAAGCCCGCTTTGCCGTGGGCGAAAAACACCGTATCCCAAAACAAGGGAAATAACCAGCCGGATTCAGCCACATACTTGGTGAAAGCAAGGTCGCCTCCCATGGGGCCGCCTGCGTACTGGACGCTGGCCTTATGATAAGAGCCCTTGGTGGCGTTAAAGGATTTGTTTCTCGAGTCGTAGGCAATGGTTCCCATGATGCTGGATTCCACGTTTTCGCCTTCCACCGCCCATACAAGATCCGACGCGTAAACGCTGATGTCGTTGATGTCGGATATGTCGTAGGCATAAGACACGTAGGCGCGGGTGTAATTCCAGATGGGGTAGCCCAGGCTGAGGGTGCCGCCCACCCGGTCGCGGGTGTAGGTGTCATAGTCCCTGGTCCAATTATAGAGGTCCGCGCCTGCTGTCAAGCGGGAATCGAAAAGCCAGGGCTCGGTGAAGCTCATGGAAAACTTGCTGGAGCTGCCGCCCATCTGGGCTTTGAGGTCCAGGGACTGGCCGCGGCCGAAAAGGTTTTTCTGGCCGATGGAGACCATGCCGAAGGCGTCGTCCGTGTTGCTGTAGCCGCCGCCGAACATGAAGGCGCCTGTGGGCTTTTCCTTCACGTTGATTTTAAGGATCATCTTGTTTTCGTCGCTGCCCTTGACCGTGTCCACCTTGACGTCTTCAAAAAAGTCCAGGCGAACCAGGTTGCGCACGCCGCGCTTCATCAGGCTGCCGTTGTATAAGGCCTGCTCCTGGATGGGCAGTTCCCGGCGGATGACTTTTTCACGGGTTTTCGTGTTGCCCGTGATGATGATCTTTTCGTAGTAAACTTCCGGACCCTTGGTAATATTAAAGGTGATGTCCACCTCAAGCCTTTCCCTGTCCGGGCGAATGGCGGGATAGATTTCAGCGTAGGCGTAGCCCTGATCCATGTACAGGTCCGAAAGGGTCAGGATGTCCTTCTGCACGGTTTCGCGGCTGAAAACCTTGCCGGTTTCCTTGCCGGTGAGCAGGGGCTCCAAAATATCGTCCTGGGGCAGAATCAGGGATTCGCCGTCCGGAGTGGACAAGGAGATGCGGCCCACCTTGTATTGGGCGCCTTCCTTGATTTTCACCAGGATGTGGATCGACTCCCCGTCCACCTGAACTTCCGGCTCCGAGATGCTGGCCTCCACATAGCCGTGGTTATGATAAAACTGATTCAGCCTTGCGCCGTCCTGCCTCAGGTCTTCGGCGTTCAGTACGCCGGAGTCCGTAATCCAGGAGAAAAACCCCTTTTCCGAGGTTTTCATGACCTTTTTGAGCTTCCTGTCGGAAAAAGCCTCGTTGCCTTCAAAGGCGATTTCCTCGATCATGACTTTCTTTCCTTCCTCGATGTTGATTTCCAGGTCGGAAAGATGCTCTTTATAAGGGACTATCTCGTAAGTGACCTTTGCGTTATGATAGTTTTCCTCTTTGTACAGCTCCCTGACTTTATTAATGTTATCCTCAATCCTGCGGATATTGAGGATCGAACCGCGGGAGATGTCCATGGCGGCCAGGATGTCCTCATCCTCGATTTTTTTGTTGCCGACCAGCTTGATCATGTGGAGGGTGGGCTTTTCAAGGACCGTAAAGGTGATGATCACGCCGCCGGCGGTTTCCTGGGATTCCACGCGGATGTCTTCAAAATAGCCCATGGCGAAAATAGCACGGATGTCGTCGGCCATGGCGCCGGGGGAGTACATGTCTCCCTTTTTGGTCTTGATTTTCTCAATGATGGCGTCGCTTTCAATACGGCTGTTGCCCAGAACCTTGATGTCCATAACGGTTTTACGGCCCAGGACCTTGGAGGCGACGTCTTTACTCAGCTCGCCCACCTTGCCCATGAGGGTCTCCATGCCGTAGCCTTCCACATAGGCGGCCTTGATGGGCGACTGCACATAGGTGGACAGCACTTTGGCGTCCAGGCTGTAACGATTGCCCACCTTGGAAAAGCTGCCCCAAACCAGGTAATCGGCCGAGGCCTTCTTACCCAACTCCCTCAAGGCTTGAATATCCATGCGGGCGGGGTCGGTTCTTTCCGGGACCGCTACGGAGCCCACCGAGGCGACAGCGCCTTCCCGGTCCAGATTCTTTTCCAGTTCCTTGGGGATCTGAGTGCTCAGATACCCCAGGTTCTCCATGGTATGGATGGAAAAGGGGAGGATTTCCACTTTTGGTGCGGAGTCCGCCCACACCATAGGGGTTGCCAGAATGCAGAGAAACAGGGCGGCTAACAGGGGTTTTTTCATAATCACCTCTACTGCTCTAGGATCAGCTTGCCTTCGCTAACGGTCACTTGGCGTTGCATCATTTCAGCCAGTTGCATATTATGGGTGACCACTACCATGGTCATCTTTTTTTCTTGGTTCAATTCGCACAGCAATTCGTGGATCAGGGCGCCGGTCTTGACGTCCAGGTTGCCCGTGGGTTCGTCCGCCAGCAACAGAGGCGGATCCATGATCAGGGCTCTGGCCACGGCCACCCTTTGCTGCTCGCCGCCGGAAAGTTCTCCGATGCGGTGGTTCAGGCGATGGCTCATTCCAACCCGCTCCAGCATGGCTTCGGCTTTCTCCTCCGCCTGTTTGGCGTTCAGGCCGCTGATTCTCGCCGGCATGGCGGCGTTTTCCAGAGCGGTGAATCCGGGCAGCAAATGATGGAACTGAAAGACAAAGCCCACATTCTTGTTGCGAAACCGGGAAAGCTGAGCGTCCTGCATGGCAAAGACGTCCCGGCCGTTAATATGGAGCTCGCCCGCATCCGGCCTGTCCAGGGCGCCCAGGATGTGAAGCAGGGTGGACTTGCCAATGCCGGAAGCCCCCACCACAGCCACGCTTTGGCCCGCCGGCGCCGTAAAATCCAGGCCGGACAGGATGGTCAGCGTATTGTCGTCCGTTGCAAAACGCCGGACCAGCCCTTTGGCTTCTATGCACGGAACCTCAACCATACCGGATGATCTCCACGGGATCAAGGCGGGAAGCCCGCCATGCCGGATAAAGGGTGGCCAAAAGGCAAATCAGCAAGGCCGCTCCGGAGATCACCAGCACGTCGAACATTTCCATTTTGACCGGCAAACGGTCGAACAAATACACAGACCCGTCCAATTTAATGAACTGGTACTTTTCCAGGATGGTGCACAGCAGCGTCCCGATGCTTATGCCGAGGGCCGTGCCAACGATTCCGATGAACATGCCGTTTAGCATAAAAATTTTTAAAATGCTGCTTTTCGTGGCGCCCATGGCTTTCAGAATGGCTATGTCCTTGCGCTTTTCCGTCACCATCATGATCAGGGTGGTGGAAATATTGAAGGCCGCCACCAGCACGATCAAAATCAAAATCACGAACATGGCCCTTTTTTCCATCTTAAGGGCTTCAAACAGGTTTTTGTTCATGCGCATCCAGTCCGTGGCCCAGAACATGGGCCCCAGGGCGCGGGTGATTTCCGAAGCAATCTTGTCGGCCTTGTAAATGTCCTTCACCCGGACTTCCATGCCGGAGACCGCATCCCCCATGCGCAAAAACTTCTGGGCCTGCTTCAGGTCCATCCAGGCCAGGGTCGAGTCGTACTCGTACATGCCGCCTGAAAAAACGCCCACCACTTCCAGCCTCTGCATGGTGGGCATCATGCCCACCGGAGACAAGGTCCCGGACGGGGAGATGATGCTAATCACGTCCCCGGGGATGACGTTCAGGTTGCCGGCCATTTCCTTGCCCAGAATAATCCCCGGCCGTCCCTCCGGATTGGAGGCCTCATCCGGGACCAGACGGTCCCAGGCCCCCGGCGGTTCCACTTTATCTTTAAGGTCGAATATCTCGTTGCTCAGTACGGGGTTCACGCCCCTCAGCAAAGCGCCGGACGCGCCGCGCCTGCTGCGAATCATGGCCTGACTCTGGATGAACGGCGCCGCTCCCGAGACTCCGGGAACCTGCAAAATTTCCTTCCTGGCTTCCATATATTCACCCATGCCCTGGGCCATGCCGCCCGGCATGACGATGACATGGGGCGTGGAGCCCAGAATGCGCTCCTTGATATGGGCTTCGGCGCCGGTCATGACGGCGATGACGACGATAAGAGCCGTCACCCCCAAACCCACCCCGCACAAAGACAGGACCGTGATCAAGGACGCAAAGGCTTCCCTGCGTTTGGCCCTCAGGTAGCGGCCGCCGATAAATACCTCAAAGGCCATAATCTAAAGGAATCATCCTTCCTTTTTATTCGGCGCCTCGTCCCCGGTTTTCAGGGAAGCGGCATGGCGCATGTGCGGGAAGAGAATCACCTCCCTGATGGACGCGGCGTCGGTCAGCAGCATGGCAAGGCGGTCAATGCCCACGCCCTGGCCCGCGGTGGGCGGCATGCCGTATTCCAGAGCCTCCACATAGTCTTCGTCCATCCAATGGGCTTCTTCGTCCCCGGCTTCCTTATCCGCCACCTGTTGCAAAAAGCGGCCCCTCTGGTCGTCGGGATCGTTCAATTCGGAAAAGCCGTTGGCGATCTCCTTGCCGGCAATAAACAGTTCAAAGCGCTCGGTAAGATCCGGCTCCTTCTGGCTTCTGCGCGAAAGCGGCGATACTTCCACGGGATAGCTGTGGATGAAGGTGGGCTGGACCAACTCCGGCTCCACCAAGGCGTCAAAGAGCTTGGTGATGATTTTCCCCGTGCGCGCTTTTTTATCAATGGGCACGTTCTTGGATTCCGCAAAGGCGATGAGCTTGTCGCGGTCTTCCAGGACTTCCTTGTCCGCTCCGCCGATGGTTTGCAGGGCGTTGAACATGGAGATGCGCTTCCAGGGGCCTTCAAAGCTGATTTCCTGGCCCTGATACATAAAGGTCGTGGCGCCCAACACCTCTTTGGCCACGTGCTGAAACATCTCTTCGGTCAGGTCCATAAGGTCGTGATACGTGGCGTAAGCCCAGTAGAACTCCAGCATGGTGAACTCGGGGTTGTGCCGCGTGGACACCCCTTCGTTGCGGAAGTTGCGGTTGATCTCGTACACCCGCTCCAGGCCGCCGACCACCAGGCGCTTCAGGTAAAGCTCCGGGGCGATCCGCAGATACAGGGCCATGTCCAGGGCGTTATGGTGGGTCACAAAAGGGCACGCCTCGGCGCCGCCGGGAATGGGCTGCATCATGGGCGTTTCCACTTCCAGAAAATCCCGTTGGTCGAAAAAGCTGCGCAAGGCCCGGACGATCTTGCTGCGGCGGATGAACGTCTCCCGGGTTTCCTCGTTCATGATCAGGTCCAGGTAGCGCTGACGATAGCGCTTTTCCGGATCTTTGAGCTTGTTGTATTTTTCCGGCAAAGGCCTGAGGGACTTGCAAAGGAGCGTCAACTCCCGAGCCGCCAGGGTCCATTCGCCGGTCTTGGTCTTGAAGATGGTTCCCTTAAGGCCCACAAAGTCGCCCACATGCAGGGTTTTGAATACTTTAAAGGCCTGCTCGTCAACCTGATCCTTGCGGATGTAAGCCTGCATCTGGCCGGTTCTGTCCTTGAACCGCACAAAGGCCGACTTTCCAAACTTATTGATGGCCATGAGCCTGCCTGCCACGCCGAACACAGGGCCTTCGTCCGTCAGGCTGTCGGGGGCTTCTTCGGTTAGGGCCAATATTTCCGATATGGTGTTTTCTACGACATATCCGCTGGGATAGGGCTCTATGCCTTCTTCGCGAAGGGCTTCCATTTTCTCCCGGCGTATGTCCAGTTCCGTTTTTTTCACTTGTCTTTGTTCCTTGTCATTCCGGCGGTGCGTCCCGCCTTTTCATCCGGGCTGCAAGCTAATGAATCATCCTGGATTGCAGCATAGTCTATCGTCCATAAGCACGTTAGCTTCTTTAAACCGATACTGTTAAAACATAGGCTTTGCCAGTGTCAACCCGGATTATTGAGGCGTGCGCTGCATGAATTGCATAATTGCTTAAAAAACAAAGATTTGCAACAAAGAATCCTATCTTGAAAAAAGATTTCGCCATGTCTCCGGGTTTTGAAGGGTTTGGGGATCAATCCGGGGCCGAGACAGGGGGGGCGGCCCGGCGGGCCATGACGGAAAAGGTGCTGCCTTTTTCAGGCACGCTGTCCACGTCCAAAAGGAAGCCGTAGGCCTCCAGAATCCGGTATACAACGCACAGCCCCAAACCGCTGCCCTGGGATTTGGTGGTGAAAAAAGGCTCGAAAAGGGATTTCATGGTGTTTTCATCTATGCCTGAGCCGTCGTCCTTAACCCGAATGGCTATGGTCTCATTATCGACGGCCTCTGTGATAATGGTCACATGGCCTTCGCTTTCAATGGCCTGGGCCGAATTTAAAAGGAAGTTCCAGATCACCTGCCTTAAATGGGAGGCGTCCATGGCGATCCAGTGGGACGGGTCCAGTTTGACGTCGATGGTCAGCCTGTCCGCGGCCATGCGGTCCCGGCGGAAAAGCTCCACAATTTCGTTCAAATGATTGGCCAGGCAGATGGGGGTCGGGTTTTTGGGCACAGGCCTGGCGAACTGCAGAAATTCGTTGACCAGGTCCCCCAGGCGGTCAGCCTCTCTCAAGATAATGCGCATGAGCTTTTCGTTGGCCGGCTCCAGGACCAGGTCGTCGTGAAGCAATCGCACCGACCCCACAAGGGCGGCAAGGGGGTTTTTGATTTCATGGGTCAGGCGGGCCGCCATTTCGCCGATGGCCGCCATTTTTTCCACCCGCTGCATGTGCTGGCGGACGGAGCGCAGCTCCTGCCGGGTTTTGTATTCCTGTTCGGAGAGAAGGCTGCTGAGGCCTGCCACCAAAAAACAGGCTACGGTGGTCATCAAGATTTTGAAGACGATCTGGTTCCAGGGGACCTCGCCCGTGGAGATGCCCGCCCCTTTGTCAAAGGCTTCCAGAAGCCCGAAATACTCCAGGTCGATCAACAGGCCGTATTGGATGCTGCACAGGGCTGCAATAATAACGGTTCCGTTCCGCTGGAGAAAGAGGCTGGAGTATATGATAATTACCAGATATAAAAAGGAGAAAACGCTGGAATAGCCGCCGGTTACATAAATAACGAGGGTTACCAGCACGGTGTCCAGCGCCAATTGCACGTAGGAGAAGATGTGCAGGGGAATGGTGGAAAACAGCAGGGCGTAAAAAAAGGTCAGGAGATAGGTGCCTGCTATGATGCCGTACAATACCAGCAGGGGAGGGGTGGCGTCCAGGGGCGGGTCCTGCCACTGGGCCACGATGGTCGCTCCCAAAAGAAGGGTGGTGAAAACCACCCTCAGGAGCATGAGCCATTGGAGCCGGGGCCTTAACTCATGTTCGGATGCAGGCCCCGGCCCTCTTCTTTCTTGAAATGTTACCCGTGCGGTTGACAATGATCCGTCTCTCCGGAGGAGTCTAACCAGCCACGGCGCCGGCCATCTGGAACACGGGGAGATACATGGAGATAACCAGGCCGCCGACGACCACGCCCAAAAAGGCCATCATAAAAGGTTCGATCATGGAGGTCAGGTTGTCCACCGCCTGATCCACTTCGTTGTCGTAAAAGTCCGCGATTTTTTCCAGCATGGTGTCCAGGGCGCCTGTTTGCTCGCCCACCGAAATCATCTGGACGACCATGGACGGGAAAACCCCCGTTTCCGCCAGGGGGTCCGCCATGGTGCGGCCTTCGGTGATTCCCGCCCGGACCGAAAAGATAGCTTTTTCAACGGTTTTGTTGCCCGAGGTTTTGGCCACGATATCCAGGGAGTCCAGAATGGAGACGCCCGAGGACATCATGGTGCCCATGGTGCGGGTGAACTTGGCCACCGCCACTTTTCTGAGCAGTGGACCGAAAACCGGGGCTTTGAGG
The DNA here is from genome assembly GCF_900142135.1 of Desulfatibacillum alkenivorans DSM 16219. GTDB lineage: Bacteria > Desulfobacterota > Desulfobacteria > Desulfobacterales > Desulfatibacillaceae > Desulfatibacillum > Desulfatibacillum alkenivorans. The sequence continues at coordinate 366,048 of NZ_FQZU01000001.1, forward strand.
ATGACGTCGTCAAACAGGGCCCGTCCCTTATCCGTGCCCAGAAAGCGTTTGAACGAAAAGATGCTCAGAACAAGGGTGACGATAATGTAGACTATGTTTGATGTTGTAAAGCGGCTCAGGTCGATGCACAACTGGGTTGGCGCCGGCAGGGCCTTGCCAAAGTCGGCGAACATTTTTTCAAATGTCGGGATGACGAAAACCAGGATGACGCCGACCACGATGGCGGCCACGATGATAACGATGACGGGATAGGTCAGGGCGCCCTTGACCCTGGCTTTAAGGGCGGCCGCCTTTTCCATGTAGGCTGCAAGGCGTTGCAAAATGGTGTCCAGGATGCCGCCGATCTCGCCGGCGGCAACCATGTTGACGAAAAGGTCGTCGAACTGGTTGGGATATTTGCGCAAGGCGTCCGCCAGGGTGGACCCTCCCTCCACCGAGCTTTTGATATCTCTCAGGGTTTTCTTGAAAGTCTTGTTTTCCTCCTGGCTGTGGAGGATGTCCAGGCACTGAATCAGCGGAAGGCCGGCGTCAATCATGGTGGAGAACTGCCGGGCGAAAATAATGACGTCGTCCTGCGACACCTTGGGCTGGAACAACTCCACCCCTTCAAACAAGTCCTTTGGTTTTTTCTTGATTTTTGAAGGCGTGATTTGAAGACGTCTAAGATGCAGCCGTACGGCGTTTTCGTCCGGCGCCTCGATTTCGCCCTTTTGAGCGATGTTTTTCCTGTTTTTACCTTCCCAAAGAAAAATCGGCATGGTTTTCCTCCCATCATGGATGGAACACGAAGCAATCGGGGCTCCCCGTTAGTGCTTCTATCCCTGGACAGCCCTGTAAAACATCCCGCGAGTCTGGGGTTGCAAAACGACCTTTCCCGCCTGTTCGAGACCGGCCAGGTGTTTTCTCACCTGGGCCTCGTGCATACCCAAGGCCTGAGCCAGATCCTGGACTGTGCAGGGCCTGCGGCGGATGGTCGCCAAAATTTGCTCTTCCTGATTATAGATTGCTTTGGCCTCTTTGGAGGCGGCCGCCGCTTTTGCTATGATTTCTCCGCCCAGCATTTCCCGGGCGCGCTCCAAGGTTTCGGGCGAGGCCGGATTCACCCAATCCTCGGTTCCGGGGCGATCCAGGGTGTTGATCTGCACCTTGTCAGGTTTTATCCTGTCAATGGCGCCCCGGATAAGCTCCAGTTCCTTGTCGCCGTCATTAATGCCCTGGGCCAGAAAGACCTCCACCCATAACTGGCCCGAGTATGCGTTGCGGAAGGCCTCCAATCCATCCACCATGGCCGGAACGGTCAGGCGGGGATGGGGCCGGTTGACCTGTTGAAACTTTTCCTGGCTTCCAGCGTCAATGGAGGCGATGACAAGGTCCGTCATGGCGGCGTCTTCCCGCACGTCCTCCAAATAAAACAGGGCGCCGTTGGTCAACAGCGCCAAATTATAATCCGGGTGGTTTTGCTTGATGTAAGCCGCTATCCGCCCCAGCCCGCTATGCAGCGTGGGCTCTCCGGAGCCGGAAAAGGTGACGTAGTCCAACGCGGGGGCTTGTTCCAGGCAATGGCGGATTTCATCAAGCACTTCCTGAGTCGGAACGTATTCTTTTCGCTTGACTGTCAAGTGGGTGGTGGAGCCGCATTCGCAATAGACGCAGTCGAGCGAACAGGTTTTTGGCGGTACCAGGTCCACCCCCAGGGAAATGCCCAGGCGCCTGGAAGGGACGGGACCGAAAATATGTTTGTATTGCAACAGCCTGTTCTCCAGAAAACTAACATGCTGAAATAAATCAGCAGAAAGAATATTGTCCCGATCCGTTTTATGAACATAACATAAGGGAATCATAATGACAAGGAAATGACCCAGAGGGGATTAAATCAGTTGTTTTTTCTTTTCTTCCATCCCAAAAAACGGTATCCTCAGTCCCATACCCGGAAACAGTTTGAATAAAATCCGCGCTTCAATGGCTTGCTTTCCCAGGCGCTCAATAAAAAAAGGGTGGATTTTCCATGGCGTTTTGTACTAAGGACTGTAACAGAGTTTGACGGGAAAAATAAGGTATGCAACTTGCGCTCTTCATCCTGCGGAAAGAGGCTGCGGGAGAGTGCAACAATTTTCACATCAGGTAAAAGGAGGAACACTATGAAAAAGATCTCTGTGGTAATGGTTGTTGGCATGATCGGCCTGATGCTCATGGCTGGCTCTGCAATGGCCGCGGACACGGCGGGCAAAATCGGAATCGGCCTGGAACTGGGGTATAACCAGATTTCCGACACCAGCATTCCGGATGCTCCCGGAATTGACGGGGAGTTTGACGGCGCTTTTATTTTTGGCGCCAATGCGGATTATTTCTTCACGGATTTTTTCAGCCTGGAAATGTTCCTGGGCTACACCGCGACCGATATGGACGCCTCGGGTTTCGGAGTTTCCATTGACGTGGGTGAAGTGACCCAGGTGCCTTGGACCCTCACGGCCCGCCTGCATTACCCCAATGACTCCATTGTCAGCCCCTATATCGGCGCGGGCGTGGGCTACTACTTCAACGACTTTGACATTTCCAGCACCATGGTGAACAATGCTGCTCCCCAGACTTATGGAATTGACCTGGAAAATAGCTTCGGCTTCCACGTCAACGGCGGCGCTGAAGTTTTTGTGGACGAAAACGTGGCCTTTGATCTGGATCTCAAATACACGTGGAACAATGCTGATTGGGATGAAAACGTGAACGGCGTCACCATTACCTCCGGCGACATTGACATGGACGCCTTCACCGCCACCGTGGGCGTGAAGTACTACTTCTAATTCCATGGTTGCAGGGACAGCCTGAAAAGGCGGTCCGCCAGCAGTTTGAAAATGACAAGCCCCCGGCGATTAAATCCATCGCCGGGGGCTTTTGCTTTTTGCATCTCATACCAAAGAGCCATCAAGCAAGTAATCATCTTTCAGAGCAAGTCTATGAACGACGCTGGGTTCCGGCTTGCGGACGATCCTGAAAGGCGGATCGCCCTTGCCGGGATGACGGCCTTATAAGGCTGACAGATAGTTTTCGGGGCGCAAATCCATTTGTTGGGTTTCGCGCGTATGTTTCAGGCGTTAACCACTATTCCGGCGGGGGATGGACATCCCTTCTTTGAAAAAATTCTGCAAGCTCTACCCAACCTACTATTTTTTTGATAAAACGTAGGTTGGGTAGAGCGCTGTAATAGCTATTTGAAGTAAAAAAGTGCATCCAGCCAAGATCGATTTTTTAACGTTCACGTCGCCGCCGCGAAACCCAACAATGCAGCACGGCTGCTACGGCCGCCATACTCCGTCATCCCCGTGGAGGGAGCCGGCGGGATGAGTTGGGGGGACATGACCTTATCTCGGAGATAGCGAACCTAATCAGCAAGGACTCCGATGAGATAAGGATCGTGTCCCCCCAACTTTGCACTCCCGGAAACGGGGACCCAGGGTCATTGTGGAATAGCGCCTGGTTATGGTCCAAAAGCCCGGAAGGTGAATGTGTAAGTTGCTTGAATGACAGTAATCTTGGATGATTGGCGGAGTACATCCGAACTTTATGCAGATTGGCCGGAGGCAATCAATGCGCCGGAGAAAACTGCGGCTGACCGCGACAAAATCAGGGTAAAGGCCGGGGCGGCCATTTGCCGTGATAGGCGTAGTACATTTTCGCCCCTTTGACCCCCCAGAGCAGCCGAACTCCAAAGAATGCGCATAATGCGAAAACCCGCAGGGGAAAAGGCTCCCAGCAATAAATCAGCTGCCGCAGCATGATGATGTCCGCTGCCAAAGAGACCGCGGTCCCGCCCCACAGCTCGTTCCACAAAAACCAGTATTCCGGAAAAATAAAGGCGGAAACAATAAAGCGGCCTCCTTTTTCCGGGGGCGTGTGCAGCTTTTTTTTGCGTTCAAAAATATCAAAAGGATTAATGATCAGATAGAACAGGATTTCCTTTACGCCAACCCCTTCAAACGGCCCAAGGGGGCTAAAGATCGGGGGCGTTTTAAACGCCTTGAACAGGCTGAAAGCCAGGGCGTCGTTGATCAGTTTGCTTTCCGAAGGGTCGGCGCTTAGTTCTGCGGCGTCTGCGCTGCATTTTTCCACATTGTCATTGTATTCAACGGAAAGGGGCGCGGTGGAAATTTTTACGTGGACGCCGTCTTCATGCTCTTTGATGGCGATGCGAATGGCGGCTCCGGACTCCCGGTCGGCGGCCATGGCTGTCTGCGACGGCAGTAAGCCTGATACAAAACCAATATCAGACCGGCGACGGCCCCAGATGACGACGCCGTCATTTTCCAGGTCGGCGGAAGTCTGCTCGATCTTTTGCTCCTCCAGCAATCCGAAGGCCCTTTGCTCAACCCTTTTAAGCTCCGCCTCGGGCAGCACAGTTTCCCGCTCCAGCCAGCAGACATCCTCCTTTGGATAATCGACGGCTGATGGGGCATTGCCAAGCTCGGGATCCGGAGACGAAGGAGGAGCCTCTGCTGTAAAAGGGACAGGGGCGCAGGACTCTTTTTCGGCAATGATTTGGGTTGATGGGTTAGCTTTTGCATCCGCCTTAGGGGCGCAGGCGGGCTGAGGTTGAACAAAACTTTCGGACAACCGGGATTCTTTGGGATACCACCATTTGGCTTCCACCCGGGCGCACATCTCCCGGTTCAAGGTTTCCAAATGGGCGTTCATGGGCTGCAATTCAAAGGCCAGCATTTTGGTCCTTTGATTTTTGGTGAATAAAGCCTTGAAGCGCTTGGCGCGTTCAATATCCTCCCGCGTTTTTTGACGGCTTTTGAAGACGGAGCCGAAAAAACGCTGGATCAACGGCAGGTTTTTTTCCTTGGTTATGAATCTTCCGCACGATGGGCACTGGTGCAGAGATATTCTGCCGATTTTATATTCCGGCTTATCCGCTTCGTTCAGACACGCCGGACACTTGACGCCTTTTTGCGGGATGGGTTTTGCCATGCGGACCGCCTCTTCCAAAGATATCCGAAAGGGCGAATTCGCAGTGGTGTATTCCACCAGCATCATGGTTAACGCGTAGCAAGCGCCGATCATGATCGCCATAACGAACAGGTTGGGATAATTGGAGACCAGCCAGTCATAAGCGGCGTGGGTCAGCACTGCGTAGGCGAAGGCCGCTGAAAGCATCTTGAGTCCCGCCCCATGACGCAGGGCGGTGTACACGCCCAGACCCATGGGAACGCTGAAAAGCATATGCATGGGCGTACACAGGATGGACCTTATGTGAAAAACCGCCAGGCCGGTTCTTGCGGAGTAGGCGTAATTTTCCACCAGGGAAAAGCCGAGCGCAATGCAGCACATATATACCAGGCCGTCCACGGGCTCGTTCATTTTTTTATAAAAAAACCAAAGCCCGGAGCAAAAGGCCGCCAGTTTGGCGAACTCCTCCACCAAACCCACTATCAGGGGGCCGTGTATACTCTGCAGGCTGATTTCCACTCCCCAGGATGCAACCAGCACATACAGAAGCGAGGCCAGAGCAATGGAGACCCCGCCGCCCCAGGCGGTGACGGCGATGAGATAACGCCACGGCTCTTTTTCATGGAGTTCATACTTGCGGAGTCTTGCGATAAATAAGAGCCCTACCACAGTGGAGAGGGCGATCAATATATAATGATAGGGCATTGAACAGGCCTACGGCGGGAGCATGACTCCGCCGCCTTTCCCGCCAAGAGAAGCTGTTTTTATGAGCGTCATGGATGCCGGAATACTTTGGCATATTTTCGGCGGATTTTCCACACAAAGACAATAATAAAACAGCATTAACAAGGATGGAAACGAAACAGGCCGGACGCCTGACGGCGCCCGGCCTGTTGGATAAGATCGGCTACAGAAGGTTTTCTTCGCGCAGGGCGGTGATAATCCGGGTGGTGGAGGGCGCCCGGTTCATGGTGTAAATATGCAGGCCGGGCACGCCTTTTTTCAACAGGCCCCGGCATTGATCCAGGGCGAATTCCACGCCGTAGTCAAAAACCGCCTGGGCGTCGGCGCCTTCCAACTTCTCAAGATTGGCGGCCATGCCGTCCACAATGGTGGTTCCGCAGATTCTTGCGAGCATGCGGGTGAGCTTGACCGTGTACACCGGCATGATTCCCGGAATGATGGGAACCTGGATTCCGGCGGCCCGGCATTTATCCACATAGGCAAAGAACACGTTCTCGTCGTAGCAGTATTGGCAGACCACGTATTTGGCGCCGTTATCCACCTTGCGCTTTAAGTATTCGATGTCCTTGTCCAGGGATTCGGCGTCTATGTGGCCTTCGGGATAGCCCGCGCATCCCAGGTCGAAATCATACTTGGATGCGATGAATTCGATGAGGTCGCAGGCGTAGGGGAAGCTGTCCGGGTGAGGCTGAAAGTCCTTTTCCCTGGGTTCGTCCCCCCGGATGGTGAAAATGGTTTCCACGCCCAATTCCTTATAGCGGTCCAGAACCTGAGTGATGTAGTCCGGGCTCAGGCCGAAGCCCGCCAGGTAGGCCACGGTGGCGATGTCCCGGCCCATGAGATTTTTCACCGCCTGATAAGAGCCGTCCTTGGTGGACCCTCCGGCGCCGAAGGTCATGGTCATGAAATCCGGGTTTAGGGGCTTCAAGGCGTCGATGGTCTTGTCAAAGGCCTGGCCCGCCTTTTCGTCCCGGGGCGGAAAAAATTCAAAGGAAACGACGGGTTTTTGAGAATCTTGATACAACTTGGAAACACGCACGGTTTACAATCTCCTTCCTTAATATATAGGGATTCCGTCTCCCGGCGACTGAAATGGCTGTATAATTAAGGATAAGTCCCTGGTTAAAAAGGATGCACTATTTTAAGACGGCCTTTAATTCATCCGCCCGTTTTTCGTCAATGGAGCCTTTGGCCAGGGCGATGTCCACGGTCTGGGCGCCCAGGGTCTGATACAAGGCCAGCATTTGGGGCGTCTTCGCCCTGATTTCCTCCACGTGCCGGCGGACGATGCCCACGTCCCCCCGGGCGATGGGGCCGGTGAGGGCGTTGGGAATGCCCTGGACCTCGATGTTTTTCAAGGTGCCCTGGATGAGCGGCATAAGCCCCGCCAAAGATTCCTTGGGCTCGATGCCCGCGCCCTGATTCAACTCAAAGGCCAAATTCAGCAGGGCCACCAGATAGTTGGAAGCCGCCACGGCGGCTGCGTGATACAGCATTTTGGAGTTGGTGTCCACTTGGGCGCACATGGCTCCCAGATCCTCGGCCGCCTGTCTTGCCATATCCCGGGCCGGCGCGTCCCCTTCCACCGAAACCAGGATGCCCTCGAAAAGATTCACTCCCGGTTTGGCGGCCGCAAAGCTCTGGAGGGGATGCATGGAGCCGGCGTAGGCGCCGCAATCCCGGGCGGATGCAAGGAGCTCGGAGGACAAGGCGCCGCTGCAATGGAGGACCACGGCGCCATTTTTAAAGCCTTTTTTGGAGGAAATGTCCTGACAAACAGGACCGATGGCGTCGTCCGTGGTGGTGATAAATACCATGTCTCCGGCAAGGGCGGCGTCCTCCACCTTATCGAAGACCTGGCCTGCCCCCACAACGGCGGCGGTTTTCTCCGCCGAGGCCCTGGTTCTGCTGGCCAGTCCGGCCGCGGGGTAGCCCAGGCGATGCAGCAGGTCCGCCAGGCAGGTCCCCACGGTTCCGCAGCCGATGATGGAAAATGCGGGCTTTGTCATGGTTTGGCTCCTCCCTGGAAAGATTATTTAAAACTGTGTTCCTTGGTGGGAAAAGCCTGGCTTTTGACTTCGTCCACGTATTCGGTGATGCCTTCCCGGGCGATTTTCGCCAGTTCCTTGTATTTTTTGACAAATTTGGGCACATGGCCTTCGTTGACGCCCAGGGCGTCGTGGATCACCAGAACCTGGCCGTCGCAGTGGACCCCGGCGCCGATGCCGATGGTGGAGATGGACAGGGTTTTGGTTATTTTTTCTGCAATTTCAAAGGGAATGCCTTCCAGAACCACGGAAAAGGCGCCCGACTCCTGCACAATGCGGGCGTCTTCCAACAGCCTCTCCTCCTGGCGCTGGACCTTGAAGCCGCCCATCTGATGGACGGACTGGGGGGTGAGGCCGATGTGGGCCTGGACCGGAATGCCGGCCTCGGAAATGGCTTTGATGCGGTCGGCCACGGCGGCGCCGCCTTCCAGCTTGACGGCTGCAGCGCCCGCTTCCTTGATGAAGCGGCCGGCGTTTTTCACGGCGTCCTTCACCGAGGTCTGGTAGCTCATGAAGGGCATGTCCCCCACGACCATGGCCCTCTTGGCGGCCCGGGCCACCAGGGTGGTGTGGTAGACCATCTGGTCCATGGTGACAGGCAGGGTGCTTGACTCCCCCTGGACCACCATGCCCAGGGAGTCCCCCACAAGGATCATGTCCACGCCGCATTCGTCCACCATGCGTGCGAAAGGATAGTCGTATGCCGTCAGCATGGTGATTTTTTCGCCTTCCGCCTTCATTTTCGCCAGAACGGTAACCGTGACTTTTTCAGCCATATCTCGAACCCCCTTGTTCAAGTGTGATTGTTAGGTTTTTGTTGGCGTACAGGACAAAATCCTGTTTTACGGTACTTCCACTAGCCGGAGTATTTTTTCTTCTTTAATCGCATCCACAATATCAGCGCAGCCTGAAAAGGCAATATCCCGTGTGACCGCCGACACAGCAACAAATAACACGTCATCCCTGGCATGGATCTCGCCTGTGCGGTGCACGATAAAAACCTGGTTGAGGCCATATTTTTTCAGGATATTTTGGCCTATTTGTTGCATGCCTTTCTCAGGACTTGGGAGGACAGGCTCCAACAGCACCCGGGAAAAATCCCGCACCACCTTCCCAGGCCGCTTGACCTTGCCGTGATGCATCACAATGGTTCCCGTGGAATCGTCTTCGGCTTCCCGGAACCGGTCCATGAATCCTTGAAGGTCGAACGGCTCTTTGGTGGTGAATGCTGTAACGCCCATTATTTGTAACCCCCTCCCGGGCTGCGGCCCTTGTGGTTGGTTTGGTGATTTGATTCTATGGACATTTTACATCGGAATGGCTTTTTGTGCAATCCCGGCAAGCGCGAAACTTGCCCATTGATTTTTTGGATAAAAATTTGCTTTCCTAATGTTGACACCTATTATCACCAGATGATACCATGCCTACAGAAAATGCCATCCGCCCGGACATTACACCGACAATGGCGGGCACAACTTGAGTACCTTTCAAATTTACTGCGTGGATTCATAAGGAGGTTCACACATGTCAGACAAACCTAAGTATGAGGAATTAGAACAAGAACTGAATGATTTGAAGGCGCGCGTCGCCGGCGACAAATTTACCATGGCTTTTAAAGTCGCGCCTTATTCCATGGCCATCGTCCGGCTCATCGACGGGCTTATCATCGAAGCAAATGCTCGATTTTGCCAGATGACTGGACTGATGCGTGAGGAATTACTGGGACGCACAACCCTGGAATTGGGGATGTGGGACGATCCCAAGGAACGGGAAGTTATCAGGAAGATTGTGGAGAGAGATGGCAGTATCCGCAACTTCGAGATAAAAGACCGCTTCGGCGGCAAGTTGAAACACGGCCTGTACTCCGCGGAAAAGATCATCGTCAACGGAGAATCCTGCATGGCCACCACGGTTGTGGATGTCAGCGAGTTGAGGGAAGCCCAGGAAGCCCTGGCCCAATCCACTCCGGCCGGCCCCGCTCCCATGACCAACCCTGAGCTGGAAGTGAAAACCAGGGAGCTGGAAGAAGTCAACAAAGCTCTCCGGACCCTTTTGGATCAAACCAAAAATGACGCCAAGAACTTCGAGCAACGCATTCTGGCCAATGTGGAAGACCTCATCCTGCCTTACGTATCCCGCCTCAAGAACACCCCCTTGGACATCAACCAAAGGGTTTATTTAAATGTTGTGGAAACCAATTTGACGGACCTGATTTCGCCCTTCATGCGCATGATCGGTGAAAAGCATAATGAACTGACTCCCAGGGAAATTGAAGTGGCCAATCTGGTGCGCATGGGCACCACCAGCAAGGAAATCGCCAAGCTGCTCAACATTTCCAAACGGGCCGTGGAATTCCACCGCGACAGCCTGCGGACCAAACTGGGACTGAAAAAAAGCAAGAAAAACCTCCGGGCTTACCTTGCTTCCCTGAACTAAAAAAATTCTGCATCCCAAAAGCAGAGCGGCCGGCCGCCTCCCCAAGGGGCGTCCGGCCTTTTTTTTACCTCGACAGGCCGCTGTCCGCCCGCCGGACATTCCGGAATGCAATTATCTCTCCGGGCCGCTCCTTTTGCGCTGGCGCGTCCAGGAAAGCAAGTTTCCTGGGCCACCCTGGCAGGCCCAAGATGCAAGGGCGTGATGTGGGCTATATTGCCGCAGTATATTTGTTTAAACCTGGGATAAATGCGCAAGCCAAAGGGGCGGTCGAGGCCCGAGGCGCATCGGGTGGCCCAGGCAGAGCGGTATCCTGCCTGGGTGCGGAGCACAAAAGGCGCGTCCTAAAGTGATGCTTGAGATATAAAATGCATCGCGTCCCGAAAAATAATGCTGAAGCGCGGCCGGCTATCGCATCGTCAGTTGCAAGGCCTGTGCAATGGCGAAATTGTGTAAGTTGAAATTAGTCGGTAACAGCCAGTCTCACCCCGAAAAAAACGAACACCGCCCCGGCCGCCCGTTCTATGCGAGTCCTGAATCGCTGGTAGGCTTCCCGAGCCCGGTCCAGGGAGAATACCAAGGCCGCAAAAGAATACCACAATGTCGACACGGTGCATATGGTCAGCGCGCAGAGCCCTCCCAATTCCAGGGAAGCCTGGGCAGGAACCGCCGCCGCGAACAGGCTGGCCATAAAGGCCGCTGTCTTGGGGTTTAATATATTGGTGTTGAACCCAAGCCGAAAGCAGCCAAAGGACGAAAGACGCTTTTTTTCCGCCGGAGCGCCGCTGTTTTTCCTTTTGCCCCGCAACAGGTTGAAGCCCAGATAGATCAGATACAGCCCGCCGGCGATCTTAAAGGTGTAATAAAGCGCCGGAACCGTTGTGAAAATCAGTGAAACCCCAAAAAAACCAGCCAGGGCCCACAAAAGCGTGCCGAACACGATTCCTCCGACCACAAACAGGGCTGACCTGCGGTTTTGGGCCACGGCCGTGTGCACGGTAATGAAAAAATTCGGCCCCGGCGTTACGGCGGCCACGGCCCAGATTACGGCCACAGGCAGCAATACTTCAAGGCAACTCATTGTCGCTCCTTATTTTTTTGCGCGGAGGGATGAACCAGGAAAGCAGGAGAAATTCCATAATAACCCGGACCTTTTCCTTCCACGGGTATGCAGTCCTCCCCCGTTCTCCCGTTTGATGAGGTTCTATAACCAGATCCGTGATAAGGTTCCGCGCCTTTTCGTACATTTCCTCCGGGACGAGCACCGTCTTTTTGTTGTACAAATAGATGGACGGGCCGATTTCCAAAGACCCGAAATGATCGTTATGGATATAAAACGGGATGCCTTCCCCGTTAAACAGGCTTTTGATAAAGGCCGTTTCAAGCTCGCCATTCGGGCTGAACACTTTGATCATTTTTGCAGGCCTCGCTATTCCTTTATATAGGCGATGTCCGGCAGGTTGGCGGCCACGGCCTCCCATCCTGTATGTTTTTCCAGGCATTCAATCACCACGGGAGCGGGGTCGGGCCAGATCTCCCAAAAATCCATTTCGCCTTCCTCGGTCACGGGAAAGGCCAGCTTTTCCCGGGGCGGGCAAAATTGGGCGTCGCACCCCGGCCTTTGTCCCCGGGAGTCGATCCGATGCCACCCGAATTCGGGCAAGAACACCGCGTTCAGACCGTGAAGGGTGAAGCCCTTGCCGTCGTCCCGGCATAAACGTTGATAGCACAATCCGGCCGGAATGCCGTTGGCCCGGAGCAGGGCGGCCAGTAAATGACTTTTGGCGAAGCACCATCCTGTCCCGTGCTCCAAAACCTCCGAGGCCTTGACGGTCGTGACCTCCGCCTTGCAGTCCCCGCTGTGCTTGATATTATCCCGCACCCACTCAAAACAGGCCTTGGCGATTTTTACGGGATCGGAGCAATTTCCTTTAAGTTTCATCGCCTGTTCCAAAACGGCCGGATGATTCCAGTCTATGATGTTTGTCGCTCTGAGGTATTTTTTCATTTTATCCTTCGATTTCCAGTCCAGCAATTCTTCCCTTAAGAATGGAAATGCTTTTACATTGGACAAGTCGATGCCCGGCATTGGTTTCAATGCGCAGCAAATAGAACCCGTATTCATCCATAGTCAAAAGATCAGTCTGTAGAATTGTGGGGGAACCGTTAAAAGGTCCCTCATGAATTTCATAACGCTTGAGGTCTTCAAATTTAATGATACGAATTTCCCACCTTTGGCTATCCCAATCCTCCGGATAGTCCACCTCAAAAAGCAATTTTGATTCCGATGGAATTTCCAAAGCTTTGTGGATGACCGTGTCGTGCCAGCAAATCTTCTCAATCATTGTTTTCATCGTATTTAAATTGGCGGAAGATAGGATTGCTTGAGTATTTTCATTGAGTTATTCATAGTGGCTCCACATGCGGACTACTTTGACTATACGAGATTCCTCAATGACCTGATAAATCAAACGATGCTGGATGTTGATTCTGCGAGAATAGGAGCCTTTCAGATCGCCAAGGAGTTTCTCATAGGGAGGCGGCGTCTGATAAGGATTGTCGGAAAGGATGCGAAACAGCGCCTCCGCCTTGGGTTTTAATCCTGCGGCCGAAATCTTTCTGGCGTCTTTTTGGGCTTGTTTTGAAAAGACAATGCGCCATTTCACCAATCAAGCTCCTCGGAGCATTCTTCAATCGGGGTATTCATGCCTTCCAGAATGGATTCCCTCATGCCTGGAATGCTTAGTAAGTACAAAGTTTCCTGGATAGACCGCCAGTCATCTTCCGATATTAAAACCGCATTGCCCCTCTTGCCCGTAATGAGAATAGGGTCGTGGGACTCGGTCGTTTCGTCTATTAGGCGGTAAAGATTGGCCCGGGCTTCTGTGGCGGATAACGTCGGCATAATGCACCTCCTATATTTCTTATAAAAAGTACGTCATAACGTACGCCTTGTCAAGCACGAAGGATGCCTCTTATATTTCAGGTTGAATTTTCCCCCTGCCCATGGCCAGGGCCTTTTCCACGTGGGGCCGGAACATGCCTACCAGGGTTTCCTCCACCCATTCGCGGTATTCAAAGGAATGGAAGTCCATGCGCATGACCTGGGCCTGGCAAGAGGTTCCCACGTACATGAACAAGAGGCTGGTAAAGCTGTATATAAGTTGGTCCGCTTCCTTTTCCGAAATCCAGGCGGGAAATTTTTCCACAAAGGATTTGCGGACCATGCCGAAGACTTCCGGGATATAGTGGTATCCCGGGATTTCTTCAATATTGGAGGTTTGGGCCAGGTTTTGGGTGAGCACTCCCAGGGGCTCCAGGTTAGCGAAAGCCCGGGTGAGAGCCCGTCCGATAAAGACTCCCGTGATTTCCAGGGGATCGACTTTTTCCAGGCCTTCGGCCAGCCAGTCCCGGGTTTCCTTGAACTCCTCGAACATTTCCCGGGCCACCTCCCCGAATAAATCGGCCTTGGTGGGAAAGTAATAGTGGATCAGGGGATGGTCGAATCCGCCCTCCCTGGCGATCATGCGAATGCTTGCCGCATGATAGGGGTGCTTGGAAAAAACCGTGCGCGCGGCCTTGAGTATCTTCTCCCTCGCAACTTCGCCCTTTGCCGCGGCCTTGCGCTTTTTGGGTGAAAGTCCCTTGGCTGCGGAAGGCGGTTTCCCTTTCGCCCGGCCGATTTTCCTTTTAATGGAGCCTTTCCCGCCGGGGGCTGCGGCGCTATGTTCAGTTTTTTCATTCATAGGAGTTTTCTAGTAAGATAAGACGGTTATGTCAATTGAAACCTTTACCGATTGTTCAGGGTTCAGTGACGCGCCGCGTTAATTACACCCCTTGGATCGCCCATCCTTTTTTCCGCCTTACCGCGCCTAAGGCAATGCCCAAGCCCTATGACGCAAAAAAGGACGCACCAGTTTGTCCCCGTCGGCTGCGTCAAAACTTTTTTATTCCAACCACGGTTTGTTTGATGAAAAAACTATTATTTTTGCGAAAAAACGCCTGATAAACCTGTCAATGGCCGGTTTTGAAAAAACGGCGTCCAGGCTATGGCGGCGTCGCTCCTTAAGAAAGGAAAGGTTTGGCGTGCAGTCGCGGCAGGCAATGCCAGGCGCTCGTTGGAAGGGCGCCTTGGCATGGGCTGAATGGGTTGACAAGGGACTATTCTTCGATTTTTTCTTTTTCTTCCGGTTCGGCTTTTTCGTCGATCTCTTTTTTGGACGTGGCGTTCTTGAAATTGCGGATGCCTTTGCCCAGACCGGCGCCGATTTCCGGGATTTTCTTTCCTCCGAACAAGATAATCACAATGCCCAGTACGATTAAAAGTTCTGTGGAGCCGATTCCACCCATCATAACGTCCTCCTTGGAACAGCGATCCGGTTTTTATCTGTTCCTGAAAAGCGGCCAAATTAATCAGGCGGCGCCCTTGGCGCCTCCCCTGAGAATCATCTTAATACCACCGGGTTTATAGGGTGTCAATTATTTAGGGCGTTTCTTTGCTTAACGGGACTTGACACCGGGGCCTCCCTGGCATAAAAAATATGGTTCTTTGAACGAGTATTGGCAAAGCCGCGAAGGCGCGGCGGTTCAAAACCCTTCATCCAAGATATCTTGAGCGATATCTTAAGCATACATTAAAAGGTCCCGGAGGATGTGATGGACTACAAAAAAACCCTGAATTTGCCTAAGACCTCTTTTCCCATGAAGGCCAACCTTTCCCAGAAAGAGCCTGTCATGCTGGAAAACTGGGATAAGGCCGACATGTACAACTCCCTACGCAAAGAAGCTGAGGGACGTACGCGCTTTATATTGCACGACGGCCCTCCATACGCCAACGGCAATATTCACATCGGGACCGCCCTGAACAAGATTTTGAAGGACATTATCATCCGTTCCCGGAACATGGCCGGATTCGACGCCATTTACGTGCCCGGCTGGGACTGCCACGGCCTGCCCATCGAGCATAACGTGGACAAGGAGCTTGGCAAGAAAAAGGCGGACATGACCCAGGTCCAGATCCGCCAGGAATGCCGCAAGTACGCGGAACGCTTTATCGGCATCCAACGCGGGGAGTTCAAGCGTTTGGGCGTCTGGGGCGAGTGGGACAACCCCTACCTGACCATGAACTACAAGTACGAAGCGGACATCATGCGCGAATGCGGCAAGTTCGCCGACAACGGCGCCTTGTTCCGCGGCAAAAAGCCCGTGTACTGGTGCAACCGCTGCCAGACCGCCCTGGCCGAGGCCGAGGTGGAGTACGAGGACGAAAAAAGCCCGTCCATCTTCGTGAAGTTCGCCGCGGACGACGATTTCGCCCAGGCCATTCCCGAACTGGCCGGCAAAAAGGTCTTTGTGGTCATCTGGACCACCACGCCCTGGACCCTGCCCGGCAACCTGGCCATCTGCCTGCACCCGGATTTTGAATACTCCGCCGTGGAAGTGAACGGAGACGAAGTCCTGATTCTGGCGAGCGACCTGGTGGAATCCAATATGAAGGATTTCGGCATCGAGGATTACAAGGTTCTGGCGACCTTCGCCTCTTCGCTCCTGGAAAAGAAAACATGCCGCCATCCCTTTTACGACCGCGAATCCCTCATGGTCCTGGGCGCCCACGTGACCCTGGAAGCGGGCACCGGCTGCGTGCACACCGCCCCCGGCCACGGCCGCGAGGACTATGAGGTCGGCCTGGCTTACGGCCTGGAGCCGTACTCCCCGGTTAACGACAAGGGCTGTTTTGAAGACGACGTGGAATTTTTCGCCGGCCAGTTCGTGTTCAAGGCCAACGAGAACGTCATCGCCAAGCTGGAGGAGAACAACGCGCTCATCCTCTCCAAAGGATTGGAGCACTCCTATCCCCATTGCTGGCGCTGCAAGCAGTCGGTCATCTTCCGGGCCACGCCCCAATGGTTCATCTCCATGGACAAGACCGGCTTGAGAAAAGCCGCGCTTACGGAGATCGACCAGGTCAAATGGGTTCCCCACTGGGGCCGCGACCGGATTTACGGCATGATCGAAAACCGCCCGGACTGGTGCGTTTCGCGCCAGCGCTCCTGGGGCGTGCCCATCGTGGCTTTTTACTGCGCGGACTGCGGCGAGTTGCTGGTCAACATGGATGTCGTGGAAAACGTGGCCAAAAAAACCGAAGAGCAGGGCGCGGACGTATGGTTTGCGGAATCCGCCGCGGACCTGCTGCCCGAAGGAACCAAGTGCGCCAAGTGCGGAAGCTCCTCCTTTGAAAAGGAAACCGACATCCTGGACGTGTGGTTCGACTCCGGCGTCAGCCACGCAGCGGTTTTGGAGGCCCGCGACTATCTGCGCTGGCCCGCGGACATGTACCTGGAAGGCAGCGACCAGCATCGCGGCTGGTTCCACAGCTCCCTGTTGTCCGCCGTGGGCACCCGGGGCAAGGCGCCTTACAAGGCGGTCCTCACCCACGGTTTTGTGGTGGACGCCAAGGGCCGTAAAATGTCCAAGTCCGTGGGCAACGTCATCGCCCCCGGCAAGGTGATCAAATCCCATGGCGCCGAAATCCTGCGCCTGTGGGTTTCCGCCGCCGACTATCGGGACGACATCCGGATTTCCGACGAAATCCTCAAGCAATTGTCCGACGCGTACCGGCGCATCCGCAACACATGCCGGTTCATTCTGGGCAACCTGGGCGATTTCGATCCTCAAAAAGACGCCGTGGAACAGGACATGATGCTGGAAATCGACCGCTACGCCATGCACAAGCTGCAAGGGCTCATCCGCCGCTGCAGGGCCGCATACGACGAGTTCGAGTTCCACGTGATCTATCACGCGCTGCACAACTTCTGCGCCGTGGACCTTTCGGCCTTTTATCTGGACATCCTCAAGGACAGGCTGTACGTGTCCCCTCCCGGCTCCCACGCCAGGAGAAGCGCCCAGACCGTGCTGTACAAACTCATCGACGCCATTGTAAAGCTCATGGCGCCCGTTCTTTCCTTCACTGCGGAAGAGGTTTATGAGTATATGCCCCAGGTGGAAGGCAAGAAGCAAAGCGTGCACCTGGAATTGTTCCCCGAAGTGGATCCCGATTGGCAGAACGAGAAGCTGGCCGCCCAATGGGAGCTTATCCGCAAGGTTCGCGGCGAAGTGACCAAGGCCCTGGAAGAAGCCCGGGCCGCCAAGGTCGTTGGCCATCCTTTGGACGCTTCCGTAACCCTGTACGTGGACGAGGACCTGTTCAAGTCCCTGTCCCCCTACGAGCACGAGCTCAGGCGCTTGTTTATCGTGTCTGAAGTCGTCCTGACCACGGATGCGGCGCCCGAAGACGCCTTCAAGAGCGAAACCCTGGCCCTTGCCGTGGGCGCCAAGGCCGCGCCCGGCGAAAAATGCCAGCGCTGTTGGGTTTACGACACCACCGTGGGAGACGACGCCGAACAGCCCACGGTGTGTCTGAGATGCCGTGACGCCCTGGCTCAAATGGAATCATAAGCCGGGACCAGCGAACGCGAATGGAAAACATGGCCTTGAAAAAATGGCTGCGGTTCATCGCCGTGGTCCTGCCTATTGTGATTGCGGATCAGGCCGTCAAAATGGCGGTCCTGGTCCGCATTCAATACGCCGACAGCGTGGAGATGATCCCGGGCTTCTTCTACCTGACCCACTTGTACAACACGGGCGGGGCCTTCGGCCTGGGAGCGGACGCGGCCTCGTGGGTTCGCATCCTGCTTTTTCTGGGCGTATCCAGCATCGCCGCAATCATCGTGCTTGTGCTCTACAAGAAGACGCCTTATGAAAGCCGATGGTTTTCCCTGGCTTTGTGCTGCATTTTCGCCGGGGCTATGGGCAACCTCATAGACCGGCTTTTCAGGGACGGCAAGGTGGTGGACTTTCTGGAGTTTTACATTCCGGCGGTCCCCATGAACCTGTTCAATCCCTGGCCTCCGTTCAACATAGCCGATATGGCCATTTCCATTGGGGTGGCCGTGCTTATGCTGTATTTTCTCACGGGCAAGGACCCTTTGTGATTCCCGCCCGGCTTGGGAGCCGTTCATGCATCCTGTTCTGATCCAAATCGGACCGCTTACGCTTCACTCCTATGGATTCATGATCGCCGTGGGTTTTCTGCTGGGCATGTTTCTGGCCTCCAGAGAAGCCCGGCTGCAAAATGAATATCCCGAACGCATCATGGACCTGTGCTTTTATCTGGTCCTGGTCGGCGCCCTGGCTTCCCGGGTTCCTTACGTCATATTCAATTGGCATGAGTTCGCCGGCAATCCTGTGGACATCATAAAAATCTGGAAGGGCGGCCTGGTTTTTTACGGCGGGTTCATAGGCGCTCTGGGCGTGTTCGCCTTTTTTGTCAAAAAGTACTCCATGGACGCCTGGAAGACCATCGACATCCTGGCGCCTTCCGTAGCGTTGGGACACGCCTTCGGCCGTATTGGCTGTTTTTGCGCCGGATGCTGCTACGGCAGGCCCACGGACCTGCCCTGGGCCGTGACCTTCACCAACCAGCAATGCCTGGCGCCTTTGAACATTCCCTTGCATCCCACGCAACTGTATTCTTCCCTGGGCTTGTTCTGCATCTTCGCGCTATTGTTTTTCATCGTCAGGCCGCGCAAAACCTTCCATGGCCAGGTTTTTTGGACGTATATCCTGGTTTACGCAATTTTCAGGTTCTGCATTGAGTTTCTGCGCGGGGATGACCGGGGGGCTTATTTTTTGGGGCTGCTTTCGCCGTCTCAGACTGCGGCGGTCGTCCTGGTCGTCCTGGCCGTCGTCTTTTTGCTGAAACTCCGTAAACGGAAGATCGCCTGATGGAGATCAACCACGCCAATTTGAATTCCGTTCTAAAGCCAAAAGACGGCTTTGCCCCGGCCTACCTGATTTACGGGGACGAAATGCTGTACAAGGAGGCCTTCGCCAAACTCCTGGACGCCATGGTCCCCAAGGAGCAGCAGGGGCTTAACTACGATCCCCTGGACGGCAGGGACGCCCCGGCCTCGTCCGTCGCCGCCAGCCTCCAGACCTATCCCATGTTTCCGGGAACCAAGGTCACAGCCTGGCTGGACTCCAAAGTGTTTTACTCCCAAAAGCAAACCATCGCCCTGTTGGAAAAGGCGGAGGACGCTTTCAAGAATAAAGGCGTGGCGCGGGCCGCACGCTTTGTCCTGGATTATTTGAGCATCAGAAAGATCAGCCTGGAAGACCTTAACCGGGCCGACCCCGTAGCCAGCCTGAACCTGCCCGAGGATCACAAGGGCCTGGCCGGAGACTGGCTGGAGGAATCCCTGGCCCATTGCATCGACGAGGGCAAAAAGGTCCCCGTCTACCTGGACGAAGGCGAAATGATCGTCCAGGTTCTGGAGCAGGGATGCGGGGATAACCACCTGATCATCACGGCCGACCTGGCCGACAAACGCAAAAAGCTTTTCAAGTACATCAAGGACCACGGCGTGGTGGTGGACTGCTCCGTGCCCAAGGGCAACGTCCAGGCGGATAAGCAGGCCCAGGCTCAGGCCCTGACCGTGCAGATGAACAAGGTGCTGGACGCCCGCGGCAAATCCATGGAGCCCCGGGCTTTTTCCATGATCCAGGAACGCATCGGCGCGGATTTGCGCACCTTCACCAATACCCTGGAAAAGCTGGCCTCCTACGTGGGCGACCGGCCCGTTATCACGGCAAGGGACGTGGAAGCCGTGGTCTCCCGCACCAAGGAAGACCCCATCTTCGCGTTCACCAACGCCCTGGCTTCCAAAAACGCCCAGGAATCCCTGGCCTTGCTGGATCGACTCCTTGCCGGGGATTTTCATCCCCTGGCCGTAGCCGCGGCAAGCGCCAACCACTTGCGCCGGTTTTTGGCCATCAAAACCTTTTTGGCCGGCCCCTTTGGAAACCGCTGGAACAAGGGCATGAATTTCAATGCCTTTAAAAGCACGGTTATGCCGGCGATCTCTGATCACGACGCCCGCACCCAGGCGGTTTTGGACGCGTGGGATGATCAATTAAAGGTGGAGGAAAAGGAAGAACCGGGCAAGAAACCCAGGAAAACCAGGAAAGCCGCCAAAAAACTCACCACAGACCTGTTTGTGGCCCCCCCAGGCCGTAATGCCTATCCCATCTATTTGGCGTTCAAGGAATCGGAAAACTTCACCATGGACGAATTGACAAACGCCATGGATCTCCTGATCCAGGCGGACCGGGACATCAAACGCTATCCCCCGCATTACGACAAAATGATCATGGAAAAGGTCATCCTGGGCATTTGCGCCCGCTGATTCATTTTAGCGGATGGGCGGCTCGCGGGCGCTTGGCTGGTTTTTTTGTTGGGTTTCGCGGGGCTCTACCCTACGTCGCAACAAGAAAAGCCGTAGGGTGGTTCTGCTATGGTAAAATATCTAAAATCCAATATGTTACAACTATGTAGGCAATCCTCGAAGCCGCCGAAGCTGTGCAGGTTCACCCAACAAAATTTGGTCTAACGAAAACCATCCCAGACAAATTTGTTTTCATACGGCGTGAGAAACGCAGCCAATTGCTCACGCCCTCCCGAAAATGACCCAATGCACTCGCCTAATTCAAATCCTTCCGCCGGAGCAGGGCGGGCTTGGGAGCGCGAAAGCAATAATCCTACTTTTCCGGAATCCTGCTTCATTATAAAATAAAGCCGCCAAACAGGCGCAGCGTCTTTGGCATTCTCTTGCTGAAATGATTTTAAAGCCCTGCCAAGGCGCTTGGC
Organism: Desulfatibacillum alkenivorans DSM 16219; assembly: GCF_900142135.1. GTDB lineage: Bacteria > Desulfobacterota > Desulfobacteria > Desulfobacterales > Desulfatibacillaceae > Desulfatibacillum > Desulfatibacillum alkenivorans. Next base: position 386,922 of record NZ_FQZU01000001.1, read on the forward strand.
GCTCCTTATTTTGTCCCCTTGCTCCAAATACACCATCCCCAACCCCAGGTTGGCCCTGGCTGTTTGCTGTTTGGAACTCAAGGCTCGCTGGAAGTATTTCTCCGCCCGGGTCCAATCTTTTTCCGAAAAGGATGCCTCGCCTAATGTTACGATGGCTTCTGAGTCATTGGGATCGTATTGCAGTATTTCCTCACAGATCGCCCTGGCCTGATGCGCCATGCCCTGTGCTATGAGCAAACCGCCCAGGTTCTTGTATTTGGCGGCCATTTCCCGGCTGGCGCGAGCAATCTCTTTGGTTTTGTGGCGGGCCTGTTCCTCCATGCCCATCGCCTTCATGGCGGCGATCAGGTTGGCGCCGTCCTCCGCATACAGCTTTTCGGCGAACCGGGCCATCTCGTAATGCCGCATGGCATGGTAGATGTCGCCCTTTTGCTCACTGCTTTTAGCCCTTGCAATCCTTCTGGCGTGAAAATCCTTATACAGCGCCAGGGTTTTACCCAGGGCGGGGACCGCCTCGGCGTATCGTTGCGAGTAAAACAAGGTTTCCGCCCAATGGCGCATGGGACGCAGGAGGTTGGGCGACTTGACCGCGCAATCCTTCCTCAAGGCCTTGGCGTCCGCCCAGACGTGGTTTCGTTGCCAGGTCCAGAAACTGAAAACCGCGGCAAGGCAGCACAGCATGGCGACCGCCCGTTTGTTACTCAAATAGGTGAAGGAGAGAAAGCTGACGAGCAGGCAGGCGAACAGGGACGGCAAATACAACCTGTGTTCGGTCATGAGATGCAGAGGCAGGACGGAAGACTCGATAGCCAGGGTTCCGAGAATCCACAATATGCAAAACGCGGCGATGCGCCGTTTTTTGGCGTTTAAGACAGCCCAGATAATGCAAGAGGCGATTACAGCCATGAACAATAAGGTCCAAGGCGGGGCCAGCAGGGAGTTGGAAAGGGGAATGTCGTGATCCGCATTCAGGCGCGAGGGATGAGGAAACATAAACAAGGACAATAAAGTCAGCACCGCCCGGGGCTGGGTGAAGAGCCTTTGGGCCGGCGTGAAGTCCATGACCACGAATCGCTCCGTCAGCCAATTCATGGGGGCGAAATCCATAACCGCAAGCGCTGAAAAAACTCCCAGCAGAGCCATGCCCGCCATAAGCGCCAGGCTTCGAATCAGGCTTTTCCGGCTCATGTCCTGTATGAAAAAGCAGTCGTACAGCACAATCAAAAAGGGCAGGGCGGCCATGTTCTCCCTGGACCCGATGGTGAACACGAACAGGACTCCGGCAGCGGCCCAAAGCGCAATCCTCTTTCCACCCGAAGAAGCCAGGCGCGCCTTTACGTAAAAAAGCATGCATAAAAGGGCTGTCAGGGCGGGCAGAATGCACTTGCGTTTGACGATGTAGGATACCGCCTGGGTTTGCACGGGCTGAACCAGAAAAATCAAGGCTGCAAAAAAGGCGATCAGCGCGGCTTTGTGTGCGTCCAGCCCTGCGCCCGGCAATTGAAGCGTCGTCTTAAGCAGCAAAAAGAGGAAAAACGCGGCAAAAATATGGATGACGACATTTGTAAATCGGAACCAAAAAGGATTGGGGCCGTGGACGTAATAGCTCAGGGCCAGGGAAAGCTCGGAAAATGGATGGGTGGAATTGGCCTTGACTAATTGAATGACCGAATGCAGGGAAGGGGTGAATGCTTTCAGGTTCGGGTTGGACGCAACCATGGGAAGGTCGGCCTGCACAAAGGGGCCGGGCAGGGCGCTGGAATAGCATAGCAATGCGACGGCGGCGAAAAACAGAAGCACCGCCCAGGATCGCCGTCCCGGCTGCTCCGGAAAACCTGCTAAAGTTTTGGCGGATGATTCACTCATCAGGTTGACGACGGCCGCTTGCGCCCCCAAGGCCGCGGGGAGGATTTTACAGGCGCGCGTCCGTCCGGATGTCCTTCGCTAATAGTAATTGTCCGGTCCGTCTTTACACCGCCCGTTCCTTGAATTTGGCCAAGGTCTCCAGGCAGGCGTCGCTTTCGATCATGCCCTGCTCCGGGAAGGTTCCCAAAAACGCGTCAATGGCCGCCATGATTTCCGGGTCATGGCAGATATTATTTTTCACCTCATCGGCGGAGGAGAGAAACTGGTCCAAGACCTCGGACGCCATGGGATTTTTGCAGATGAGGTTCCGGTAAAGCTCCGTGTCCTGGGCGAACATGCGGCCCAAAAGCCCCAGTTTCAAACGGAATATGGGCGTGGCGTACGGCCGGATTTCCTTGGGATCCACCCCCAACTGCAACAGGGTTTTGCCGAAGGAAATGGTCATGAAATGGGTCAGGGCCTGGACGACCGCCATGTTGCGGTCGTGGGTGTCGCCGTCCGTGATGGTCACCACGGCGCCTTTGGCTTCCAACTGGCTTTCCAGCCAGGGGAGCCAGGGGCCTTCGCCCATGGGGCAGACGATGACGTTTTGGCCGGCCATGCCCGCCGTGCTGGGGCCGAACAGGGGATGGGTTCCGATGACCTGGGCCTGGGTGGACTCCTTCATGGCCTGGTTGATGTCGTGCTTCATGGAGCACATGTCCATGAGGAGTTGGTCTTTGTTCATGAGGGGGCCGACTTGATGGGCCATGTCAATGGAGGCGTCCAGGGGAAGGCTGATGATAACCACGCGGCATTGTTGGGCCAGGTCCCTCCAGGTTAACTCGGTTTTTCTTCCCGAAACCAGGACCGTATGGCCCAGGCTTTCAAAATACTCTTTGAACCACTGGCCCATCTGGCCTGTGCCTCCAATAATGCCTATGGTCGTAAACCCCGGTATTTCCACATCCACCTCTTAAATCAATCTGCTTTTTTTGCAAACAACTCCAAAGCCCTTACCTGGGCCTGTCTCAATACGAAGTCGGCCAATACCAGATTCAGCATAGCCTCGCATACCACGTTCACCCTGGGGATGGCGGAGATGTCGTGCCGGCCTCCAACCTGGATGGTATCCTCCTTGCCGTCCACATCAATGGTTTGCTGGGGAACGCTGATGGACGGAATGGGCTTGACCGCCACCCGAACTACAATATCCTGGCCGCTGGAAACGCCGGCCAGGGTTCCGCCCGCGTTATTTGTTTCAAAGCCGTCTTCCCAAATCGGATCGTTATTGACCGAGCCGGTCAGCCTCGCCGCTTCAAAGCCCGCGCCTATTTCCACGCCCTTGACCGCACCGATGCTCATCATAGCCTTGGCGATCTGCGCGTCAATCTTGTCAAACACAGGCTCCCCAAGCCCGGCCGGAACGCCTGCGGCCTGCACCTGCACCACGCCGCCCAGGGAGTCTCCGTCCTTGCGCACGTCGTTCACCCGGGCTTCCATTTTTTCCGCCGCTTCCATGTCCGGGCAGGCGAAAGGATTCTTGGCGACGGCTTCCGGGTCAATGGTTTTCGCCTTTACGCTGCCAAGCTCCAGGGTGTAAGCAAAGGTCTTGATCCCCACTTGCTCCAAAAGCAGCCCGGCCACGGCGCCTGCGGCCACCCTGCCTGCGGTCTCCCGCGCGGAAGCCCGTCCGCCGCCCTTGTAATCCCGGATGCCGTATTTTTTCTGATACGAAAGATCTCCGTGCCCCGGCCGGAACAGGTTTTTAAACCGATCGTACGAGGACGACTTGGCGTCCTTGTTCTTGATCATGAGGCTGATGGGCGTGCCTGTGGTGAGTCCTTCAAACACGCCGGAAAGAATATGCACAAGGTCTTCTTCCTTCCGGGTGGTGCTGGCCGCGGAAGCGCCCGGCTTGCGCCGGTCCATCATGACCTGGACGGCTTCCTCGGTCAGGGGAATTCCCGGAGGGCAGCCGTCCACAACCGCTCCAATGGCGGGTCCGTGAGATTCTCCCCAGGTGGTGACGCGAAAGGCTTTTCCAAAAGTGTTACCTGACATTGTTACATCCTTAGTCTGAGTCCCGGCCGGCGGCCAAATCCAGAATCCTGCGGCAAATTTCGTCCACGCCGATCCCTTCCGTGGAGACCGTCAGCATGGCCGCCTTTTTATACAATGGCATGCGTTGTTCAAGCACGGTGTTGATTTCGTCCAGGACGCCTTGATCCGTTAGGGCGGGACGTTGAGTCTCCGTCTTATCATCACCGGCAAGGCGATTGCAAATAACTTTCGGGTCCGCGGTCAGCCAGACCACCAAACCGCTGCCTTGCATGGCCTGTACATTGCCGGAATCCAGAATGGCGCCGCCTCCGGGCGCAATGATATGCCGCTCCATGCCGGACAGCCGTTTCAGGATCTCCTTTTCCAGCCTGCGGAACTCCTCCCAGCCCCCGGCCTCCACGATTTCCGCAATGGTGCGGCCTTGCTCCCGCTCCAGCATTTCGTCCGCGTCCACAAAGGGGCGGTCCATGGCTGCGGACAGCGCCTTGCCCACAGTGGTCTTGCCTGTGGCCCGGTATCCTATAAGATAGATGTTTTTCATAATATCATTTTTAAGGAGTTAGTTTTTAATTGGCTAAGGTGCGAAGGCGAGCTTTGAAAGGTCCGATTTTGTTGGGTTTCGCATGCTCAACCCAACCTGCGCCGCGTAAAAGTAGGTTCTAGGCCGGGCTACCAAGTCCGGCTTTGCGCTTTTCATGGGCGAAATCGCTTGTGGACTTCAAACCCGGCATTAACCTTGGTTCAAGCGATGTCATTTTTCCGCCGGCCCAGGGTTTCCACATTCCTTCCAGGCCGCGCCTCATGCCGCTTTACGACTCTGGCTGGGCGCCGCTCCGCCAGGGCCGCCCCAAAAAAAGCAAGAATGCCTCCAATTGCCGCCGTCTCGTTCCCATGCTGTCAGCCCGCGTCGCGCAGCAGCTTTTTTGCGGCGCGGCTGTCGCGCGGGAATGCATAGGGGAGCTGCAAACCTTCTCAAACGCCAAACCTGGATTTGACCCCATTTCCCTTCAAACTTTCTCAAACGTCAAACGTAGATTTGACCCCATTTCCCTTGCGGGACGACCCGCTGAATCTAATGCACATGGCTGGATGAGTCAAATACTTTGTCCCGAATGCCCAGGAGCGAGAGCAAACATGCCTTTATACCTATGACAATCTGCATCGCCTGACTTCCGAGACAGGCTCGGGCGGTACGGACAACATGGCTCTCACTTACGACGCCATGGGCAATATTCTGACCAAGTCCGTAGGCTCCGACGTGTTAACCTACGCCTACGAAATGAACGGCTCTGTGCAAACCCAACGGCTCAGTTCAGTTGCCTACGGAAGCAATCCCGCCAAATCTTTCGTCCATGACGCCAACGGCAACATGACGCAAGGTTGGGATTTTTCCGATCCTGCAAATCCCGTTCAACGCACCATTCAATACAATGCCGACGACAAACCCATTTCCATCACCATGGGATTGGACACAACCCTATTCACCTATGACGCCAACGGAGACCGGGCAATCAAGGAAATCGCAGGCGGCGACATTACCTATTACGTATCCGGAGGGTATGAGGTCACCAACGGCGTCCCGGTAAAATATATTTCCGGCGGCGGGCTAAGCATCGCCAAAATCGAAAATGGGGTAACTACCTATCAGCACTCGGATCACCTGGGAAGCTCCACCGTCGTCACCAATGAATCCGGCCAGGAAATCGAGAAATCCGACTATCGGCCTTTTGGGGAAGAACGGAACCATTGGGGCGTCACCAATGACAAGCACCGCTATACCGGCCAGGAGAAAGACTTTTCCACGGGCCTGTATAACTATAACGCCAGGCTGTACGATCCCATTTTAGGAAGGTTTACTTCCGCGGATATATTCGTTCCCGACCCATTGGACCCTCAAAGCTATAACCGGTTCGCGTATTGCCGGAACAACCCTTTATCCTATACCGACCCAAGCGGCCATTTTGTTGTGGAAATGATTGTCGGCGCCGTTATAGGCGCCTTGATTGGCGGCGCGACGGAGGCAATACTTGGAGGGGACATCCTCCAGGGCATGGCGACCGGCGCCATATCGGGGGCCATATTCTTCGGGGTCGGACAGCTGGGCCTAACCGGAATTGAGCAGATAACGGCCCACGCCTTGGGAGGGGCGCTATCCGGGGGGATAAGCAGCGCCATATCAGGCGGGGATATCGGCCTGGGCATGCTGACCGGCGCCATTGCCGCCGGGGTGGGGCAGTATGCAGGGAGCTCCGGACTTATCCACGATGACTTCTGCAGCCAGCTAATCGGAAGAAGCGTTGTCGGCGCCGTGACCGGCGGTGTTGCGTCCACCATTTGCGGCCAGGATTTCTTTGACGGCTTTATGCAGGGCGCCAAAACCGCGGCCATTGGTTTTTTATGCAATCATATGTTGCACGAAGCAGGCAGGTTTGTCGGCGCCTCGCAGGGTGAAGCAGCTACTCAATGGTATGCTGAAAAATATAATGAAACCGGCAATCCGATATACCTTGTCGGGGGAACCGTAGCAGCCCTCTGGACTCCGGAAACCTATGCAGACACCGCCATGACTTTGTTTGGAGGCAAGGCGATAGGCTGGGCCGGGAAGGTTTTGGGCAGGTGGCGTAACGCAGGGCAAGCGGCCAAGATGGCCAAAGGAACCATTCCCGGCTGTTTTGTTAAAGGCGTACCTGTTGAAACAGCAGTCGGCTTGGTCGCTATTGAAAACATTCAGGTAGGCGATTTTGTGCTTGCACGGGATGAAGTAACCGGGGAGTTTGCTTATAAGGAGGTTCTGGCGACCTTCATCAGAGGGAAGCAACCGGTTATTGACTTGAAATTCGAAGATGAGCAGGGACGGGAAGAGATCATCACCGCCACGGTGGAACATCCCTTTTGGGTGAAAGGACAGAGATGGGTAGGGGCCTCAGACCTTGTTCCAGAGGATCAAATCTTTACTTCCCAAAACCAATGGCTTACACTGATATCAGCTACCCTAACGCCTGAACTGGAAACGGTCTATAACTTTGAAGTGGATCAAACCCACAATTACTTTGTGGGCCAGTCCGGCGCCTGGGTGCATAATAACTGTGGTAATGGAAAAAAGATAACCCATAAAATTATTAAAAGGGCTTCCAAGGGGGCTGATGGTGGTGAATCGGTGCATATAATTGAACAGGCAGGGGGAGAAACTATCTCAGTTACCCATCGCGTAACAAAGGCTGGACAAGTTGTTCATCAGCATCAAACTCATATTGGGAAATACGGAAGCTCAAGGGTTTTTCCTGAGTCATGGATAACCAATAAGACAATGTGAGGTCGACAATGAGTGGTGGTTATTTTGAATATGTCAATGAGGCACTAAGATTGACCAAGGCGATACTATCAGATTATTCTATGAGCTGGTCTGAACTTTTACTTGATGTTCAGATTAATTTTCGTGATCCTGAAATTCAGATATATTTCTTCAAGGAGAGTTCTATTGAGGATGTGATAGAATTCGATATTGGGTCATGTGAAAATCCTGATCGGTCATTGCAGGAAATTTCGACATATTTAAGAGAGACCATTTCAGATGTCATTTTTCGTCTTTCGAAGACCACATAGTATTTTTGTAGTTTTTGGGGACGTCCCTTAATAAGTTAGTAACTTGACAACCAAAGCATAGTGAGGTAGGGTTGGGCATCATGCCTCGCAAATCCCGAATAGACGCTCCCGGCTTGTTGCATCATGTCATGATCCGGGGTATTGAGCGTAAGCCCATTTTCTTGGACGACCAGGATCGGAACGCCCTTGTGGATCGTCTTGCATTGGTTTTGCCTGAAACCCAGACCGCCTGCTACGCCTGGGTTTTCATGGATAATCACGCCCATTTTCTGTTCCGCAGCCCGCCTGCCGGAATCTCTCATGTCATGCGGCGCCTCATGACGGGGTACGCCGGATATTTCAACCGCAGGCATTTTCGTCACGGCCCCCTGTTTCAAAATCGTTTCAAGTCCGTGCTCTGCCAGGAAAACGCCTATTTCAAGGAGTTGGTGCGGTATATCCATCTTAATCCCTTGCGAGCCGGGGCGGTTGATGATTTAAAAAGCCTCGCCGCCCTTCCGTATTGCGGGCATGGCGGGCTTTTGGGGAAAAATCTTCGCCCCTGGCATGATGCGGATTTCGTCCTGTCCGGGTTTGGCGACTCTGTGCGAGCTTCCCGCAAGCGCTACATTGATTTCATGAAAGCCGGGCTGAACATGGGCAGACGGGACGACCTGACCGGCGGAGGACTTGTACGGAGCCTGGGAGGTTGGGAGGCGGTTAGAGCGGCGTTTCCCTCCAAGGAATCCCGCCAGAAAAGCGATCAGCGGATTTTGGGGGATGGGGATTTTGTGCAGTCGATCCTGAACCAGGCCAAGGAAAACCTTTCCGGCAAATACCTTTTGGCTGCCAAAGGCATCGACAAGAAAACCGCGTTGGAAAAGGCCTCGGCCCTTTTTGGCGTCGCGCCGGAGTGGGTTCTCGCCAAATCGCGGCAGCGGCCCCTGGCTGACGCCCGAAGTCTTTATTGCTATTGGGCGGCGAAAAAGTTGGGGGTGTCCCAGGCAGAACTTGCCTGTGAGCTGAGTATGACCAGTGGAGGGGTAACCCATGCCGTGAATCGCGGCCGGAGAATAGCCATGGAAAACAAGTATATATTGGATGGTTAAATCTCTGGCAAATATTCTCCAAACTCTAAGTTAGTACTTTATTAAGGGACGTCCCCAAGAATCCGGAAGAGATAAAAAGTAAAAGGGCGGTATTGATAGATATTGGTGAGTCGATAATAAATGAGCCGCTTGTTCGCCAAATCAACGAGGATGAGTCTTGGCCAAAAAACATCTACGAGTATTTAAAAGAGATGCAGCCTGATCGTAGCGATAGATATGAGATTTACTTCGAATTAATGCGAAAAAATATTGTTGATAACAATCTATTTAGCTCCTTTAAAGGTATTATGGAGCAATTTGGCTGTCGAATAACTTTACAAGAGTATTTTATCGATGGGCTTTTTTTAAGTGAAAGTCAAAATATATCCAAGCAATATTTAATAATAAAGGGAGTTTTTACGAAAGAAGAAGCAAAGAAAGATTTCTATCCGGCGTTTAAAAGCGGCATATCCTTTGATCTACACTGCGCTGACGACTCCCAAGAATCGACGATCCAGGAATAGGGGCCCTTCAGGCCGCGCCGTCGTCTCGTGGGAATGCATACGGGACTTGCAAACTTTCTCAAACGTCAAACGTAGATTTGACCCCATTTGCTTTTAATACAATTTTTCCCATTCCTCCCAAAAATTGGGAAAGGATTTATCCACGCAGGACGGATTGTTGATGACTACCCCCGGGGTTAAAAGCCCGGCCACGGCAAAGCTCATGGCAATGCGGTGATCGTCGTAGGTGTCGATGACCGCGCCTTCTGGCTTGCCGCCCATGATGGTCATGCTGTCGTCCGTGCACGAGGCCTGGACGCCCATTTTTTTAAGCTCCGTGACGACGGCGGTAATCCTATCGCTTTCCTTGGCTTTTAAATGCCCCACGTTTTCGATGCGGGTTTCCCCCTTGGCGAATGCCGCCACAACGGCCAGGGTAGGGGCCACGTCCGGCATATTGCCCATGTCCACGGTGATTCCCTTGAGGTCGCGGCCGGCGACTGCCAGGCCTTCCTGGGTTTCGTCCAGGCGGCATCCCATGGATTTCAGGATGTAGGCGAACCGGCTGTCCCCCTGACACGAGGCGGAATGGGTTCCGGCCACTCTGATCGTGGCGCCGGTAATGGCCGCCGCTCCCCAGAAATAGCTGGCGCCCGAGGCGTCGGCCTCCACCATGTATTCCCCCGCCTGATATTGGGATTGGCCGGGCACGGAAAACCAGGTGTGGCCGTCCCGTTTAATTTCCACGCCCATGGCTTTCATGACCGATACGGTCATGTCAATATAGGGTTTGGAAACCGGACCTTCCGTGACCGCGATTTCCATGCCGTCCTGGGTGTAAGGCGCAATAAGCAGCAGGGCTGAGAGATATTGGCTGGACACGCCGCAATTGATGGAAACCTTTCCCCCCTTGACGGCTGTGCCCTGGATTTTGATGGGAGGGCAGCCGTTCGTGGTCTCCACCGGAACGCCAAGCTGCTCCAGGGCCTGGGCCAGGTCCAGGATGGGCCGCTGCTGCATGCGTTCCGTCCCTGTCAGGGTGTAAGTTCCCACGCCCATGGCCGCCACGGCGCACATGAGGCGCAGGGTGGTGCCGGAATTGCCAAGATGGATGGGGTCTTCATACCTGCCCAGGCTGCCGCCGAGACCGTTCACCCAAAATCCGCCCCCCTCGTTCCGTACGCTGACGCCCATTTTGTTCAGGGCGTTCATGGTCAGGAGGGTGTCTTCGCTTACCAGGCCGTTTTTCACCTGGGAAAGGCCGTCCGCAAGGGCCGCGCATATCAGCATGCGATGGGTGTAGCTTTTGGACCCCGGAACCGTGACTGTCAAGTCGGTCTTGCCCATGGGCCGGATTGTGATTTGAGACTCCATATTACCTCTGGCCTAAGATTGTTTCCACGGTTTCCCGCATTTGGGCGACGGGCGCTTCCTTGCCGGTCCACCATTCAAATTGCGAGGCCCCCTGATACACGAACATGGCGATTCCGTCCACTATTGTGCATCCGGCGCTCCTTGCGTCGGACAAAAAACGGGTCAGCAAAGGCCGGTACACAATGTCCATGGCTAGCATGTCTTTGTTAAAAAAGGATGCGGGCGCCGGACTGTCTTGCACATTGGGGACCATGCCCACCGAAGTGGCGTTGACCGCAATGCGGCAATTCAGGTTGCCCAAATCCTCCATGGGCCGGAAATCAACGCCCAATTCTTCAGCCAGCCTGGCGCCTTTTTCCATGGTGCGATTGACGATGGTCACCCTGGCGCCTTCCTGCTTCAAGCCGTAGATGACGGCGCGCGCCGCGCCCCCTGCGCCGATGACCACCACGTCCTTGTCCTTAACCGGCGTTTTTTCCTGGATGGCCTTGACCGCGCCCAGGCAGTCGGAGTTTTTTCCGATCAACCGGCCCTGGTCATTGATGATGGTGTTGACCGCGCCCATGGCCCGGGCCGTTTCGTCCACCTCGTCCAGATGCTCCATGACCGAAATCTTATGGGGGATGGTCACGCTGGCGCCGCCCATGTCTAGTGCGCGGATAGCCTGGACCGCCCCCTGGACGTCCTTGACGCGAAAAGCCATGTACGCCGCATTTTCGCCGATGTGCGCAAAGGCCCGGTTATGCATGGCCGGGCTGAGGCTGTGGGCCACGGGATCGCCGAACACGGCGTACAACCGGGTCAGGGAATTGACTTCCACGGTCATGGCCTGTCCCCCACCGGGTACGATCCCAGCCATTTTACGAAGGAGCACAGGGTGCGCATTTTATCCACCACTTTTTTGACAGGCTCATCCTTCATGTGCCCTTCCAGGTCAACGAAAAAGAGGTAGTGCCAGCTTGCGCTCTTGGACGGCCGCGACTCCAGCTTGACCATGTTCAGCCCTTCTTCCGAAATGGGCTGCAACACGCTGTGCAAAGCGCCCGGAATGTGAGGTATGGCGAAGAGCAGGGAGGTTTTATCCCGCCCCGTGGGCTGGACCTTGTCCCGGCCGATGACCAGAAATCGGGTGATGTTGGTCGTGGAGTCCTGGATGTTATCCGCCAGGGTGTTCAACTCGTAAGTGATGGCCGCCTCCGAGCTGGCAATGGCCGCGCCGCCCGGGGTGTTGACCGCCATGCGCGCCGCCTCGGACGTGCTGGAGCATTGGTTCTGCAAAATGCCTGGCAGGTTTTTGCCCAGCCACTTGCGGCATTGGGCGATGGCCTGGGGATGGGAAAACACCACCATAATCTGGTCCAGGGAGTCCTCCGCGGACAGCAGGTCGTGCCGGATGGGCAGGTAGATTTCGCCGCAAATCCTGACGTCGCTTTCCTGGAACAGGTCCAGGGTCAGGTTCACGGCGCCTTCCATGGAGTTTTCCACCGGGACCACGCCAAAAGGCCTCCGCCTTTTATCCACCTCCTCGAACACGTCCGAGATGGTTGCCAGGGGCGTAAAATTGGTGGAGCGGCCGAAATGCTTCATGGCCGCCATGTGGGTGAAGGTCGCCTTGGGGCCCAGGTAGCCCACTTCCAGGGGCTGCTGGATCCTGCGGGACGCGGCGATGATTTCCGTATACAAAAGCAGCAGGGTTTCGTCAGGCATGGGGCCTTCGTTCAACTCCTGCAGCTTGTTCAGCACCGCCCGTTCCCGGGAGAAGTCCACCACCGGCAGGCCCTTGCCCTGCTTGATTGCGCCGATTTTCCGGGCGATGTCCAGGCGTTCGTTGACCAGGGCCAGGATCTTTTGATCCGTTTCGTTGATAGCCTGCCTTAAGGGTTCCAATTCGGGGAGGCCGTTTTTGTTGGATGGTTTCATTTTTCCGTTATGGTCTCCTTGATTTTATGGCCGAAGTGACGCCCGCCTTCTTCCAGGCTGGCCAGCACTTTATCGCCGGGCTTGAGAGCCACCACGGAAAGGGGCTTGCCGTCGGTCGCCACAAGGCGGATGGTTTCGGCGTTTTGGCAAATGGTGGTTATCTTTTTATCGCCTGCCTTGGCGGTAATCAACAGCAAAGGCCGTTTTTCGATTTTCAGCCTGCCCACAACGCCGATGGAGCACTTGCCCTTGTAATCCGTAATAAGCACTTCATCCCCTGCGCTGAGCTCGGAAAGATACCGGGTTTTGTTGCCCGGAACCTTGGTGTAGGCATGAACCGCCCCTGCGTTCACTCTGAAAGGACGAGCCGCCACATAGGGATTCTCAATGCTTTCGGAGTGAATCAGAAACATGGCCGCCGAGGAATTGCCCACCAGCATGCCTTCTCCGGGCTTCATGTCCGTGCAGGTGTCCACGCACACCCGGTCGCCCATGCCCACGGCCTTGACTTCCGTAATCTCCACCGGAACCACCGGGGCGCTTATCCCTTCGCCTTTTAAAAAGGCCAGAGTGCGTTTAAGCTCGGCCGGGTCCGGCGTGTCGATCAGCACGCCCCAGACCCCGTGCTCCAGAATGCCGGCGGCGGTTTTGGCTTCGTCCAGGCTCTTGGCCGGGTGCACCACCCTGGCGCCTTTGGCGATGAGGTTTTCCAGGGGGATGATGCTCCAGTCCGGCGTATCCACAATGACCGGCCCCATGGCCTGAGCCTGGATAATCTGGTCTTCGTCGTCCATGCCGGTAATGGTGATGGTGCTCAGGTCCTTGCCGGGAATCAAATCCCCGTCCGGGGCGATGGTGGTTATCCGGCCCAGTTCCTTGACTTTTTCAGCGTATCCCTCGGGAACCATAAGCGCGTCCGCGCCGCCCTCCAGGGCGGTGGTGACAAGGTCTTTGTTCCAGGGATCCACTTTTACCCAAATGGTTTTCATGAGACGCCTTTCGCTTAGAGGAGTTCCAGGGCTTGTTCAACGGATGCATCATCATGCACAATGGATGAAATGGCGCGAACGATTTTTACCGGAGCGGCGTGCTGGAACACGTTCCGGCCGATGGAAACGCCTGCGCCGCCGGCTTCCACGGAGCCCTTGACCATTTCCAGGATGTCGCGGTCCGAATCCATTTTGGCTCCGCCTGCAATGACGACCGGGATGGCGCAGCCGGAAGTGACTTCGTGGAAGGAATCAGGCGTCCCGGTGTATGGCACCTTGACGATGTCGGCGCCCATTTCATGGCCCAGGCGGGCGGCGTGCTTGACGTATTTAACGTCGTATTCATCCACGATTTTCTCGCCGCGAGGGTAGATCATGGCAAGCAGAGGCATGCCCCATGTGCGCGCCTGGTAGCTGATTTCGCCGAAATCCCTAAGCATGTCCTTTTCCAGGCCGTCGCCCAGATTCACATGGATGGACACGGCGTCCGCGCCCAGTTTGATGGCTTCTTCCATGGTGCAGATAAGGGTTTTTGCGTTGGGGAAAGGGGAAAGGGAGGTGGATGCCGAAAGGTGGATGATCAGCCCGATGTCAGGTCCGTCGCCCCGGTGGCCTTCCATAACAAGCCCTTTGTGGACCACCACCGCGTTTGCGCCGCCCGCGGCCACGGAATTAATGGCGGTTTTCATGTCCTGCAGCCCGTCAATGGGGCCGACCGAAATGCCGTGATCCATGGGAACCAACACGGTGCGGCGGGTTTTTCGGTTGAGAATGCGTTCCATCCTGATTTGTTTTCCAACGAAGGTCATTTTTCCTGCTCCTTTGATTTTGGTTGCCTTCCCCGGAAAAAGGGAAGGGCCGTGAAGCCTTTTTTCGCTCCACAGCCCTTTCCGAAAACCAAAAAAGCCGTGGAGACTTTTCGGTCCGCCACGGCTTTGTTGTGTTTGATGGGTTTCAGCTCACCCTCGCGCACCTCCGGGCAGACCGGTGCTAAAAAAATAATAAAAATAAAAATAGCACTTGTTAAAAAGTCTGCCGAAATTGGTAATCACGTAAATGGGCTCCGTTAGCTGAAAATTAACCTCAAGTTGGCTCTGTGATACGGGATGCCGATAGAGTGTGTCAAGGGATTTTTTTCCTGTAATGAATTTTTAACAACTTTTTTCATGAAAAACATCCGCGAAACAGCGCCTTTCGCCTTCATTTACAAGGCTGTGCTTTGCCTCAGGATAATTCCGCCCATGGGCGCGCCCATGTCGCGCTCAATGACCGGGCACTTGATTTGGAGCAGGCAGAACACCTTGGGACCGGCGTTGTTCAGGGTCTCGTAATTGCCCTGGCCTTTGGCGATGATCACCGGCGCTTTGTTATAGGCCTCCACGAATTCCGGCTTGCACAGGGACAGGATGGTGCCCGGGGCGTCCGCGCCGTTGTCAAGGAGGGTTGTTGCGGCCTTGTCCAGGCCGGCGGCGATTGCGTCCTCCATAATGGCGTCGTTGAGGATGGGCCTGCCCCTGACCGCATAGACCACGGGCTTGTCCAGGGTTTCGATGAGCACCCGGTCGAACACGGTTTCTCCCGCGTTATCCCCCAAATACAAAATATGATCCGCCATTTCCATCTCCCGGCGCAAAATCGCTTCGTCGTCCACGGCGTAATCCTGGGCCAATACCCGGTCCACCGTATGCCACAGGTCCTCGTGCTCGTCGGACACGCCCAGGTCGATGATGTTACCCGCAATGGCGAGGCGCAGGGCCGTCCCCAAAGGATCGGCGCTGGCCGCGACCATGGCCTTCAGGTCGTCATACAACTCCATGGCCGCCCGGGTGCAGCGGGCTTTGGCTTCCTTGTACGGGTCCGGGTTGTTGCTGTATGCGCGGATAATGCCGTGAACGGCCTTGGCCACGTGAGGCGGCGTGGTTTCCGGGCTTAGGTTTTGCAACAGTTCCAGAACCTTGACCATGATTTTATGCTGAACCGGATCGTCGCAACCCGCGTGACGGGCTGCGTTGATGGTCTGGCGGACGAAACATGCGTAGCAATCCAGGTAAAACTTCACTTTATACTCCCATGAACATTTAAGCTAAGAAATTATTCCTCATCCTGCTGGTCCCACTCGCTGATGTACTTGGTCACCGTGCGGCGGTCCAGGCTGATCCTCCGGGCCACCTCCTCAAAGGTTCCGTGGCGCGCGTGCAACAGCTTGCAATATCCGGCCATGAGCATCTGGGCGGGCATGTCTCCTGTTTCCAGGGCCGCGGCCAGTTTGGACTGGAGATCTGTGGGCGCGTATTTTTTGTCTCCGCCGTAATCCTTTTTCAAAAGCACCCGGCGCACGCATTGCTCCAACTCACGGACGTTGCCGTACCAGGGGTATTCCGGCCCCAGGTTTTTTTCGATGACCTTTTTCACCATGTTTACAAGCTCCGGCGAGGGCTTACCCACGGTTTTGCTCACAATGTGGGACAGGAGATCGTCCAGCTCCAGGGGATCCTCCTGGATGCGCCGGCGCAAAGGCGGCACGGTGATAACGTCCGAACACAGGCGATAAAAGAAGTCGTCCCGAAACTTGCCGCTGGAACGCAGCTCGTTCAGCTTTTGATTGGTGGCGCCAATGACCCTGCCGTGAAAGGGCGCCTTGATGTGGCTGCCCACGGGATGGAAAAAGCGCTCCTGCAAGACTTGCAGCAGCTTGATCTGCACGGGCTGGCTGATTTCGCCGATTTCGTCCAGCAAAATGGACCCGTGCGGGCTGCAGTTTTCCAACACGCCGATATGATTTTCCACCGCGCCGGTGAATGATCCTTTTTTATGGCCGAAAAGCTCCGACTCTATCAAATTTTCAGGATATTGGGACAAGTTGATGGACTTGAAGTTGCTGGTGAAGCTCTCGGTGAACACCCGCCGCTTCATATTAAAGGGAATGTGCCCGGAGCGGCCGATGGCGGCTGCCACGGTTCCCTTGCCCGTGCCGGTCTCTCCTAAAAGCAGGGTGGAAAAATCCTCCATCCTCCCCCGAAGATATTCGTCATACAAGCTCAGGTTATGGGTGAATATATTGTTCCATAAATCAAACCGCAGCTTTTTCATAATCTGACTGCGGCCAATCAGGCTTTGATTGATGAAGTAAAACGCCCGCCGCAATTGATAGCCCATCTCGATGGCGTGCTTGATCTCAGAAGGATTGAACCCCCTGGACTGAAGCACGGCGATGGCCTCTCCGGCGAAGTTCAATTTAAGAATTTTGTCATCCGCCTTTATTTGGGCGCGGATGTGATCGTCGAATTTTTTGCGGAACCGGTAGAAGAAGTCGAAAAGGAACACGTCTTCCAGCAACTTCTTATCTTCGCCGGAATAAGCATTCAGGTCGTCTCTTCCCGAATCTCCCAAAGCCAGCAACTGATCTTCCAGCACACGCAGGGTTTTGTCTATCTGGTGGCTTCCATTGGAATCGCCCTCCCCGGAGGCTATTTGCAAGTCGAGGCTAAGCCTCTGTTCTCCAAAGGGATTGGCAATCGCCGCCTTTTGCACCAGGGTGAAAAATTCCCGTTCCTGGGAGGTCAGGCTTTTTTCTTGGGGCATGGAAAATCCTCTAAAACGCCAGGGGCGATGCAACCGGGTTTCAAGGTTAGGGAGCGCATACACTCCGTGTACATGGCCTGTGCACAACATGCGTATCACAAAGCATAGCCACAGGGCGACGTGAAAAGCAAAATATTTTTATGTTCAGTTAAATTAGGCGGTTAACGAAAAATTTCGATTCCGGCACGCATCTTGTTTAATAACAGACACAAAGCCGGGAACAGGAATGCCCGGAATTATGAAGGAGGAAACATGAAAACGCAGACAACAGCCATTGTTTTTCCGGGGCAGGGCTCCCAAAGGCCGGGCATGGGCAAAGATTTCTTTGACCAATGCCGGGAAAGCGCCCGGGTTTATGAGGAAGCCTCGGACGCTCTTGGCTGGAGCACGGCGGACATGTGCTTTGGAGAAGACGACAGGCTTAACCTGACCGAGTTCGCCCAACCCTGCATTGTGACTACGGAAATCGCCATGCTTCGGGCCTTGGAAGAGGAGTTCGGCTTGACCGCCCAATTTTGGGGCGGGCACAGCCTGGGCGAATACACCGCCCTGACCGCGGCCGGGGTATTGCCCTTGGCCTCCGCGGTTAAAATCGTGCAAGCCAGGGGAAGGCTCATGCAGGAAGCCTGCCCTGTGGGTATGGGCGCCATGGCCGCCGTAATCGGAAAAGGACTGGACGTTCAACTTCTCTCCGAAACCCTCAACGGCCTGCCCGTGGATCTGGCCAACATCAATTCGCCGGATCAGGTGGTTATCAGCGGCCGGGCCGACTCCATGGAACAGGCCCGGCAGGACATCGAGGCTGCCTTTAACGGCGCCGCCCCCCGGTTCGTTCCTTTAAACGTAAGCGCACCCTTCCATAGCCGCTTTATGAAAAGCATCGAACAATCTTTCAGGCAGGTCCTGGAGCAGGAAGCGGGCGATTTCAAGCCGGAAGGCGCCGCCGGCGCGGCCTGCAACTATACGGGTGTGTTTCATACCCCGAAGGGCTCGGCCATTATTGACGCCCTGGTGAGCCAGTTGAGCAATCCGGTCCGGTGGACGGACAACATGGACCTTTTGGCCCAGGCTGCGGACGAGATCGTGGAGCTTGGCCCCAATCGGCCGCTGCGGGCATTTTTCAAGGCCATGGGCGCCGCCTGTCAATCCATTACCGGCATGACCGCCGCGAAGAAAGTTTTTGGAGGATAATTCATGAAATTCGACTCAGGATATTGGGCGATCATAATCGGCGCGTCCAGCGGGTTTGGCCTGGCCGCGGCAAAAAAGCTGGCAGGCCACGGCATGAACCTGTGCCTGGTGCATCGGGACCGGCGGGGCGCCATGAAGAACATCCAGCCTTCCTTTGACGAAATCGCCGCAATCGGCGTGCAAATGCTGACCTTCAACCTGGACGCCTTGTCCCCCGAAGGCCGCGCCAAGGCTTTGGATGAGCTGGCGGAGAACCTGGGCGAGTCCGGCTCCGTGCGTCTGCTCATGCATTCCCTGGCCTTTGGCAACCTCAAGCTCCTGGCGCCTTACCAAGCATCCGGAGAGCCCGCCAGGGCACGGGCGAAGATGGCCGATTTGCTGGGCGTCATGCCCCAGGCCGTGGACGAAGCTGCGGCCGGCCTGTTCGCTCAAGGGTGTCCCCCCATGCATGCCCTGGCGGACGAGGCCGAATTCAACAACCGGTTTTTGCTGGAGGAGGATGATTTTTCCCGCACCATCCACGCCATGGGAACCAGCCTGGTGGAATGGGTGCAGGACGTTTTCAACCGGAAGATGTTCGCTTCTGACGCCCGGGTGCTGAGCCTGACTTCCGAAGGCAACGCCGTGGCGTGGCGGGGATACGCTGCGGTTTCCGCGGCCAAGGCCGCCCTGGAATCCGTGTCCCGGGCCATTGCCGTGGAGTTCGCCCCTTACGGAATCCGTTGCAACGTGGTCCAACCGGGGGTGACAGACACCCCGGCTTTCCGGGCCATACCGGGGAATCCGCAAATCGAGGCCAAGGCCTTGTTGCGCAACCCCATGGGGCGCCTGACCACTCCCCAGGACGTGGCTAATCTGATTTTTCTGCTGTGCCTGGACGAGGCGGGGTGGATCAACGGCAGCCTCATTCCCGTGGACGGCGGAGAAAGGATTGCCTGATATGCTTTTTATTCACGGCATGGGCCATTATCATCCCGAAAACGTGATCACCAACCGGTTTTTAAGCAGCCTGGATATCGGCAGCAACGAAAAGTGGATCATGGAGCGGGTGGGCATTGAGGAACGGCGCACGAGCCTGGATCTGGACTACATCCGCCTCACCCTGAACCGGGACGTCAGGGCCGCCGCCGAAGCAAGCATCTGCACCCGCGCATGGTGCGGCGCCCAGGCCGCCCGCATGGCCCTGGAAAGGGCCGGCCTGAAGCCGGAAGACGTGGGCATGGTGATTTCCGGGTCTTCCAGCCCGTATATCGTGTGCCCGGCGGAGGCATGCTCCGTAGCTGCGGAGTTGGGCGTGGAAGCGCCTTGCTTTGACGTCAATTCCGCGTGCAGCACGTTCATCGTTCAATTATGCAACCTGGCCGCCATGCGCAGGGATAGCCTGCCCCGGTTCGTCCTGGTGATCAACCTGGAGCACGTAACCCATTCCGTGGATTATTCGGACCGCAACTCCGCCCCCTTGTTCGGAGACGGCGCCGCGGCCGCCGTGATTTCCCTGGAGGAATCGGCCCCTGTGGAGTTTTTCGGCGCCGGGTTTTTCTCCATACCCGCCTCCTGGGACAAAGCCGTCATCCCCCAGGGCAAGCACTTCTATCAGGAAGGCCGGGCTGTTCAGGGCTACGCCATCCGCAAGACCACGGATTGCCTGCGTTATTTGCAGGAGCAATACGGGGCCGAAGCTCCGGTCTTTCGGTTCATAGGCCACCAGGCCAATTACATGATGCTTGCTCACGTATGTCAACGCTGTGGAATCAATGATCAAGACCACTGGCACAGCGTGCGGGAGTTCGGAAACGTCGGATGCAGCGGCGCGCCTTCCGTGTTGAGCATGAACTGGGACAAGCTCGAGCCCGGAGACCACACGGCCATGGTCGTGGTGGGCGGAGGCCTGACCTACGGCCGGGCCATGCTGCGGATGAACGGCTTGGAGGAACAAGGAGAATATTATGCAGCCTGATAAAGAGTTGAAAGAGCAAATACTGGAACTGATCCCCCAACAGGCGCCCTTCCGGTTTGTGGACGAAATCCTGGAAGTGGACGGGGACCGGATTGTGGGAACCTACCGATTCAAGGAAGACGAGTTCTTCTATCCCGGCCATTTTCCCGGCGTCCCCATCACCCCCGGGGTGATTCTGATCGAAACCATGGCCCAGACCGGCGCCGTGGGCCACGGCATCTATCTCATGATGCAAAAAGGCATGTCCCTGGACGAGATAAAAAGCCAGGCGACCGTTTTCTCCCTGGCCGATCAGGTGGAGTTTTTCACCATGGTTCCTCCGGGAGCCCGGGTGATCGTCACGGGCGAAAAAATGTTCTACCGCCGGGGCGCCCTGCGGTCCAGCGTGACCATGGCTTCAGAGGACGGAAAGCCCATTTGCCGGGGAATCCTTACGGGAACGGGAGTGCGTTTAAATGGATAGTCGCGGAGTCGTCATAACGGGCCTGGGCGTTGTCAGCCCTATCGGAAACGATGTCGCGGAGTTTATGGAATCCCTGAAAAGCGGCAAGCCCGGCGTCCGGTATATTCCGGAACTGGAGGAGTTGAAATTTTCCTGCTGCATTGCAGGGGTTCCCCAGGATTTTGCACAGATCAGGGAAAAATATTTTACGGACCGGGAGGCCTCCGTCATGACCGAGGCCACGGCCTACGCCGCCGTCGCCGCCCTGGAAGCGTGGAAGGACGCAGGCCTGGAAATTCCCAATGAAGACAGCCCCGTGGATTGGGACACCGGCGCCATCATCGGCACCGGCATAGGAGACATGGAAACCATCGCCCAGCGGATCGTGCCCATGGTCAACGATAAAAAAGTTCGCCGCATGGGCAGCCGGATCGTGGAGCAGGTCATGAACTCCGGGGCCAGCGCCAAGGTGTCGGGTCTTTTGGGCCTGGGCGCCCAGGCCACGGCCAATTCCTCGGCGTGCAGCACCGGAACCGAAGCCGTGGCCGAGGCGGTCTGGAAAATCCGGGCCGGACTCGCCAAACGCATGGTCGTGGGCGGAACCGAAGGACCTTCCCCTTATACCTGGAGCGGGTTTGACGCCATGAAGGTGCTGCCCAGGAAGTTCAACGACCGTCCCGAGACTGCGTCCCGCCCCATGAGCGCTACGGCCGCCGGGTTTGTGCCCGGCGCTGGCGCGGGAATTCTCATTTTGGAAGACGAACAGACCGCCTTGGCGCGCGGCGCCCGGATTTACGCCAAAGTGGCGGGCGTTCACGTGAACTGCGGCGGTCAAAGAAACGGCGGCTCCATGACCGCCCCCAACAATCAAGGTGTGCGTCGATGCATTCACGGGGCTTTGCAGGACGCAGGCGTACAGGCAAAGGATGTCGATTCCATATCCGGGCATTTGACCGCCACCTTTGCAGACCCCATCGAAGTGCAAAATTGGGCGAAAGCCCTGGGAGTCGCACCGGGCGACTTTCCCTTAATCAACTCCGTCAAGTCCATGACCGGGCATTGCCTGGGCGCGGCGGGCGCCGTGGAATCCATTGCGGCGGCCCTGGAGTTGCACCACGGGTTTTTGCACCCCTCCATCAATTGCGAGGACATCCACCCGGAAATAGCCCCATTTGAGGAAAAGGTCGTTAGAAAATACACGGACTATCCCGAACTGCAATGCCTGGCGAAAGCCAGCTTCGGATTCGGGGATGTGAACAGTTGTCTAGTGTTCACAAAATGGAATGCCTAAGAAAAGGAGATACCACATGGAACTGCAACAAGTATTTGATAAAATGGTCGAAATTCTCAAACCTTTCGTGAAGGATCCGGCCGCCCTGGCGAACGCCGACAAAGACACCCATCTGATCGACGACCTCAAGGTCAATTCCGCCCGCATGGTGGACATCATCATCGAGTCCGAGGACGCCTTTGAGGTGGAAATCGACGACGACGAAGCAGACTCCATCGAAACCATCGGCGACGCCGTCCGCGTCATCATGGGCAAGATGGATCCCATAGCCAACCCCAGCTAAAAGGCGAAACGGGAAGAACGGCCCCCTCCCTCGCCGTTCTTCTCGTTCAGGCTTGCCGTTATGGGTATAGGCAACGACATAGTGGACCTCCTGGCGCCAGAGGCCGGGAGCAAACATCTGGATCAGCGATACGCGGGCCGGGCTTTTACTTCCAGGGAATTGGACGCGATACAAAATTCCCCCAAGCCCGGCCCTTTGTTTTGGGCTATCTGGGCGTGCAAGGAGGCTGCGTACAAGGCGCTCAGCCAGGATTGTCCCGGGATAAGCTCCTGGCCGAAAAAATATGATGTGGAGTTGCAGACGGAAGGGAATAAGGGGGAGGGAAGGGTGAAAACGCCTAAAGGCGAGGTTTTCGTCCGGGTGGATTTTTTTGAGGAATTCGTTCACGCCGTCGCCGCGACGAACCGGAACGATTTGGATGTTGTGATTTTTAGCGTTGCGGAGAGCATGCCGGGTGACGGCAAGTTTTGTATGCATTCCCACGCAAAGCATGGGAACGAGCAGGATGGGGCTGCCGGAGTTTTCAGGAAGCGCCATGGGAGTGATGGCAGGTGTAGGGGCAGGGTTTCCCTGCCCATTAGTGACGTAGGTTGTATAGAGCCTGCGAAACCCAACAAACAACTTCCGTCGGGTTTGAAGTCCATCAGCGTTCTCGCCCAAGAGCAGCGCAAGGCCGGATTAGGTAACCCGGCCTGCGACCTTCCCAATGGAAGCGTAGGTTGGGTAGAGCTCCGCGAAACCCAACAAGCCGATTTGGATAATCCGCCCGACATGCATGAACCTCCGCAGGAGAGGCTTAGGGGCAGGGTTTCCCTGCCCAATGGGCGTTTCTTGGCGCCTGATGAAGATCATATCCATGTCGGCGCCCATACCCCCTCTCCCTTGACGGGGGAGGGTAGGGGTGGGGGTGACGATAAAATCAACCCTTGCCTTAACGAATCGCCTATGACCCCGTCATCCTCGCGCACGCGGGGACCCAGCGTCCTTCCCTCATTCCCATGCTGTGCGTGGGAATGCATACTTATGGAACCAGAAGACCGATTGTCCGTAGTTGGTTTAGAGCCTGCGAAACCCGACAAACAACTATTGTCGGGTTTGAAGTCCATTGGCGCCTTCGTCCATGAAAAGCGTAACGCCGGACTTCTTAACCCGACCTACAATCGTTCCAGGGAGGACGTAGGTTGGGTAGAGCCCCGCGAAACCCAACAAGCCGATTTGGATAATCCGCCCGACATGCATGAACCTCCGCAGGAGAGGCTTAGGGGCAGGGTTTCCCTGCCCAATGGGCGTTTCTTGGCGCCTGATGAAGATCATATCCATGTCGGCGCCCATACCCCCTCCCCCTTGACGGGGGAGGGCTGGGGTGGGGGTGGCGATGAAATCAACCCTTGCCTTAACGAATCGCCTATGACCCCGTCATCCTCGCGCACGCGGGGACCCAGCGTCCTTTTCGCTTCGGGGCAGGGGCGCTCATTCAACGAATGCGATCCCCCCCATCCTGTCCTTCCCCCGCCAGGGGGGAAGGGACGAAGGCCCGTCGGCTTTGGCTCCAACATGTTGTTAAGGCGCGAACTTGCTCCTGCCTCCTATGATGACGCCGCAGCCGAAAATTTCGAGGCCGAAGTAACCCCGGTCCAAGAAGGCAAGTTCCGTATGCATTCCCACGCAAAGCATGGGAACGAGAATGCCGCAACCGAAAGTTCTGAGGAGGAAGGATGCGCCGCACAAGACGGCAAGTCTTGTATGCATTCCCACGCAAAGCATGGGAACGAGAACCCAGGCGGCCTTTTTGACCCTGGCGGCTGCGAAACCCCCTCCGCCTTGGTCAGGCGGCTGGCCCTGCAGCACCTCTCTTGCTTTTATGGTTTGGATGATTCCGCTTTGCGGATTGTCCGGAAAAAGCGGGGCGGAAAATTAGGCCCCCCTTTGGTGCAATGCGGCGACGCCGACCTGCCCGTATCCCTCAGCCTCAGTCATGACGGGCCTTATCTGGCCTGGGCGTTTCTTATTAATTCGGATCAACGGCTTTGCGATACCGCACAGCCGGATTAAAAGGCCGGTCATTCACCCCAAATGCCCGTTGATGAATTCCTTGATGCGCTGGGTTTCGGCTTCCAGGGTCGCCAGGATGTCGGCGGCGTCGGCGAGTTCGTCATTCTTCCCCATGGTTTCCAATTGGAAGGCCAGGTCGGAAGCTATGTCAGCGCAGATGTATTTCAAGGTTCCTTTGTATTTATGGGCCGCAGCGTGCAAGGCTTCGGCGTCCTGGGATTTTAGGCTGGCGGCTATATTGCCGACCGAGACGTCCACGTCATTCATAAAGGTTTTCAGGCAGTCGTCCAGGAGCTCCTGATCCCCTCCCATGATTTCCAAAGCGGCCTCCATGCTTAAGGGCGGCGCTGTTTCTTCTTCAGGCTGGACGAACGGGGCTTGCTCCTCCTGAGCGCCGGCTGCCTGCTGCGCCGGAGGCCCTTCCATTTTTTCGGCGGCGTCTTTTTGCGCCTCCGCCTGAGCTGTTTGCGCGGGTTCGCTGTCTTTTTTGCTTGTCATCACATTTTGGATGACTTTGGTCAGGGCGTCTCTTTGCAGGGGCTTTGTCAGATAATCGTCCATTCCGGCTTCGATGAATTTTTCCCGGTCTCCGGTCATGGCGTGGGCGGTCAGGGCGACAATGGGGGTTCTTTTCACCTTGTGAAGGGCTTCAAATTGCCTGATTTTCCGGGTGGCTTCCAGGCCGTCCATGATGGGCATCTGGCCGTCCATGAGAATCAGGTCGTATTTCTCCCCCTTGACGATGGCGTCCAGGGCTTCCTTGCCGTTATTGGCCACAACCACGCTATGCCCCATTTTCATAAGATTGGTTGAGGCGACCTTTTGGTTGATGTCGTTGTCGTCAGCCAAAAGAATATGGATTTTTCGGGTTTCTTCGGACGTGTAACGCGTGACGATGCTTCTGGGGCCAGCCGTCTCTTCGCCGGAGCAGGCGCCCATGGCGCAGGTCAGGGCTTCATACAATTGGGCCTGCTTGATGGGTTTGGTCAGGTAAGCGTGAAATCCTATTTCTTCCATGGCCTGGGCGTCGCCCCGCATTCCCATGGAGGTGAGCATGAACAGGATGATGTTCTTGAATCGAGGGTCTTTTAATATGCGGCTCCCCAATGCGGCTCCGTCCATGCCCGGCATCTGCATGTCCAGTATGGCCAATTCAAAGGGGTCGTTTTCTGCATAGGCTTTGTCAAGCCATGCCAGGGCTTGCTCTCCGCCGGGGGCTTCTTCCGGGCGGCTTTTCCATGTCCGGAGCATTTCTCGCAGGATGATCCGGTTGGTTTCCACATCGTCCACCACCAAAACCCGCTTGCCCTGAATATCTTCCACAAACAGCTCCTCGTTTGGGGCCTTCTTGGATTTTGGCAGAACAGCGGTGAACCAGAACGTGGACCCTTTGCCTTCCTCGCTTATCAGTCCGATTTCTCCGCCCATCAATTCGGACAGCTTTTTTGATATGGCCAGGCCAAGACCCGTTCCACCGTGCTTGCGGGTTGTGGAAGAGTCCGCCTGGGTGAAGGGGGTGAACAGTATTTTTTGGACGTCCGGCGGAATGCCTATCCCCGAGTCCCGGACTTCAAAACGGATGACGGCGGTTTCTTCATCCTCGGAATCCAAAGAAACCCGGATGACCACCTCTCCCTTTTCCGTGAATTTGACCGCGTTGCCGGAGAGGTTCATCAAGATTTGGCGAAGCCTGCCCGGGTCTCCCTTAAGCCACAGGGGGACGTCGTGGTGAATCAGACAAGCGGCTTCCACGCCCTTTTCCTCCGCGGGCACGGAAATGACGTCCGCAACCCCTTCCACCGTGTTGCGGAGATTGAACTCGATGACTTCCAAATCCAGCTTGTCGGCGTCGATCTTTGAGTAGTCCAGGATGTCGTTGATCACCCGGAGCAGGGCCTGGGCGCTGGAATTGATCCTTTGGACGTATTCCGTTTGTTCGGAATTCAACCGGGTTTCCATGAGCAATTCGCCCATGCCGATAACTCCGTTCATGGGCGTGCGGATTTCGTGGCTCATATTGGCCAAAAACTGCCCCTTGGCCATATTGGCCAATTCCGCTTCCACAGCCAGTTGGTTGGCGCCTTCCACCAGTCTTTCCAATTGCTGGTTGGAGAACTCCAACTCCTGCTTGGCGTCCAGTATTTCCTGGATAGCCTGGTCCCGTTCCTCAATCATGCGGTAAAAGCTGGACGTCAGTTCCGCAATTTCATCGGCGCCCTTTATGGCGGGTTGGAGTTCCAGTTTACCCTTGCCTGCTTCCTTGACCACCTCGGTCAACGTGATGATCGGCTTGGTTATTTTTGAGGCCGCATAATACACAAACAGGATGGTTAAAAAAGCCAGGCCGGCGCCTATGGCAAGCAAAATGCCCATGTCTTGGTTGGGCTTTTTCAGGATTTCGTTTTTGGGAACCTGACATAAGAGAAACCACTCGTCTAAATCGTCTGAAAACTGGATTGGAATGACGGCGTTGAGCTTATTGCCGTCAAAGGAGAGAAAGCTATGATCCATGGAGCTTTTTGCTTTGGAAAGAAAACTTGTGCTGCTTGATCCCAGGACGTTTTTTTCCGGGCCGTCGGCTTTTGCGCTTCCCGCCAGGACTTCTCCGGTTCGGTCAACCACAAAGAAACGGGCCTTGGGGTTGCCTTTATGTGCATCCGAAAGCACTTCTGCAAGCGTCCCGGCGTCCAAGACCACTCCGACCACACCCCGAAAATATCCATCGAAAATAATAGGCGTGGCTACGGAAAAATGGCTGCTCTTCAAACTGCTCAACGGTTGGGAGTGCGGTTTTGTTAATATGCTTGTTCTGGCGGCCTTTATTCGTTCGTAAGGACAGAATGGATCGCTTTTATCAACAGGCGCCTTTTCCAGGTGAAATCTCCCTGGCCCGTCACGATACCAGAAGGGAATGAACCTTCCTTTTTCATTGTGGCCCTCCCGGTCTTTATGCATTTTATCCATGCCGTCAAAACCATTAGGCTCCCAGACGGTTCGCAAACCCAGGAACTGCGGGTTTTCTTTAAGTATTTTTAAAATGACTTCGTTGGCGGCGTCACGGCCGATAGACGCCGAATTCTTGGACATGTTAAAGCAGGATAAGGTGTTGGCCAACGCCCGGCTCACGCCCAGCGCCACATTGATCTGTGTTTTTATCCGGGATGCGTATTGCCGTGATGTTTCGATATACTGATTCTGGGCGGAATCAATCGCCGCCTGTCTGAGGGAAACGGCGGCAAAGGTCCAAACCGCGGCCAGCATGATTCCCACACTCAAGCCCACAACTAAAATAATTCGAGTTCTTATGGAATTCAGGATCATGCAGCAGCCTTCGGAAGAGACGCATTCTTTGCGTATACAATTTCACGCAGGAAAACGCCTGTTCTTGTTTATGCGTCACAAACTTGACGAACTGCAGCCTTTCGCCGGTTGCATTCGGTTAGGATGCGGCGTCGGGGGTGTTATGCCTGACAATATTGAAAAGGTTGATGGAACTGTCCCCGTCAATATCAAACAGACTCAACCCCATGGTGTTAAACCCCCCGGTTTTGTCCGGCTGGCTTCTTATGACCTTAAAATTCGCCAGCACCAGCAGGGACTCCCGGCCCATAACATGAAGAATGCGGACTCTGCCCGAAGCTCCCAAGGGCAAGGATTTGGGGCTGGAAACCAGCATTCCGTTCATGGAAAGATTGCGGCACCCCACCTCAATGCTTTCCCCGTCCACATCCATGGTTGCGTGCACGGAAAAACTCACGCGCGGCCACTTTCTTTGATCATCCCTGCTTTGAGCCTCTTGTCCCATGGTTTCCATACTGACGACTCCTTTTTTGCATCCGGTTTTTCAAGCCTGCAACAAACACCTTTTATGAAGCAATAAGCATACCAAAACCGGCCTTTTTCAAGGTCTCGGCGTGAAGGGGCTTGACGGACTTAAGGAAAAGGGGTATCTTTTACCAAGCGTTCAAAAAATCGGGGCCTTCCCCCAAATGCCCCCCTCTTTATTGCATCCTGTTTGTGTGAAAGGGTTTAGCCATGCATTTTGATCTTGTTATCGAACAGCCTTCCGTCTTTGACGGCTCGGGAACCAGGGCCGTCATTCAGGATGTGGGGGTGAAGGACGGAAAAATTCAGGCCTTGGGAAACCTGGCGGAGGCCGAGGCTGCAGAGCGGATTTACGCCCGGGACATGGGGCTGTGCCCGGGTTTTATCGACGTGCACACTCATGCGGATATGGCCCTGCACCGGCCGGAGCAGGTGGAGGTGCTGGCGCCCCTGGTGCGGCAGGGAATCACCACCATCGTAGGGGGGAATTGCGGGGCCGGCATGGGGCCCATCTCGGACCGCAATGCGGATTTTCAGTACAAGTTCTATGAAATTTTTCTGGGCAAGGATCAGCAGCCGTATATCACCTGGCAAGGTTTCGGCGAGATGCTGGAGTCTCTGGAGGCGGGCGGCCTGTTGGTTAATACGGCCATGCTGGCGCCCCATGGCATTCTTCGCATGCACGCCATGGGGGACAGCGTGGAAACCGCGGGGCCGGACGACCTGGCCGTCATGATACAAAGCCTCCGGGAGTGTATGGAGGCGGGCGCCGTGGGCATGAGCACGGGGCTTCAGTATTTTCCGGGGCTGTGCTCCGACTCCCGCGAGCTTTTGGAGCTGGCCAAGGTGCTGGCCGAATACGACGGGGTGTTCACCTCCCACCTGCGCAGCTATAATTCCAACGGCCTTCAAAACGCCATGGACGAAATTATGGACATAGGCCGGGAGGCGGAGATTCCCGTTCAACTGAGCCACCTGTTCTGGGTGCCTTATATGTTCGAGCCCCTGAACACCATCATGAAGGCCTTTGTCAAGGCGGCCAGCCGGCTGTATAAAATTCACCCCTTTCCCATTCCCCTGGACTCGTCCACCAAGTCCCACATGGCCAAGTTGGCGAGACTGGTTGACAAAGGACAGCCCATCGGCGTGGACGCCATGCCCACCAGCGCCGGCTTCACCCATCTTTTCGCCTTTTTTCCGCCCTGGAGCCTGGAGGGGGGCATGCACGGCGTGCTGAAACGGATCGCCGATCCCAAAGACCGCCTGCGCATCAGAAAAAGCATAGAAAAAGGCAAGCCGGTCTGGCCTCATCGCGGCCCGGATTCCTGGTCCATGAACCTGTTCAAAATCATGGGGTGGGATTGCGCGTCGGTCATGAGCGTCACAAGTGAAAAAAATCAAAAATACATCGGGATGAACTTCGGCGAAATCGGAAAGGCCCAGGGCAAACACCCCTTTGATGCGGCCTGCGACCTGGCCCTGGAGGAAAACGGAAGGGTGTTGATTTTCGAAACCCCTACCTATCCCGGCGACCCCATGGTGGAACTGTCCCTCCAGGGAACCCTCATGGACCCCAACGTGAGCATCGGCACCGATTACATCCCCCTGGGCTTTGGCAAGCCCTCCCATCTGACCTACGACTGCTTTCCAAAATTTCTGGGCCAATACGCCCGGGACTGGAAGCTCCTGGCCCTGCCCGAGGCCATCCGGAAATGCACCGAACTGCCGGCCTCTCAAATCAATCTCCCCAACCGGGGGAATATCGCCGAGGGCTATTATGCGGACATGGTTTTGTTCGATCCGGAAACCATCGGCTCCAACTCAACGGCCCAGGATCCCGCGCATTCCCCCAAAGGAATCCATATGGTGTTCATTAACGGCCGCAAGGTGGTGGACGGAGACGACTTCTCGCCCGATCCTTTGCCGGGTATGATGATTCGAAGATAGAAGGGAAAGGGCGCTATTTTTTTGTAATAAAAAAAAGGAGACCCTCAAAACGGATTTTTTACCCGCCCTGGACGAGCCTTCCGCATTGCCGCATGGCAAAGCCAAAGATGGAATCAGCCCGGCAAAGCGGGAAAGCCCCTGAGTATTTTCAGCGGCCCTGCCGTGGTGTTGTTTGCATCTGAACACAGATAAAAATTATATAATAGTTAATGATAGTGTGATTTAGTGTTAGTTTTTAGTTATTTTCGTCTGTCTCTTGACTATCTGTTTTGCATCTGTCAAACTTAGTTCCGATTGGAACTCGGCCTGTGACTGTCTATTTAGGTGAGCCAGTATTTTGAATTGGGGGAACCGATGGGAAATGATTTAGGGGCGTTGTTCTTCCGCTTCATATCAGCGTTTGTTTGACGGATTGTTCCTTCCTTGGCCGGGTATTTCACTTCTTTGTAATTTCGGCTTTTCCACCAGACCAAGCACGTCTTTCTTGATTGAACGGCCGGCGCTCCGCCGCGTTTGCGCAACCAACGTCGAAGACATGCTTCCATCCACGGCTGGATTGCAGGACCGGTAACACGATGAATGGAAAGGGGATATCCCATGGCAAGACGTAAGATGAAAGACCATTACCGGAAACTTTCCTTCATCACGGACCTGGGGGGCATACAAAACGCCCTGGGCGAGATGCGCGGGTTCGGCTTTCCCAAGCAGCCGCCGTTAAATTGCGGGTGCCAATGTCAGCCGGGAGACCCTTTGTTGGACGAGAATTGGTTTTGCAGCACCATCAAAGCCAAGATCGCAGGACACCCTGAAAACGGAATGGAATATCCTTTTTACGGGGAGCGCATTTTTGAGGAGGCTCTGGTGGGCTTTGTCCGGGGCGATGATCCCATTTTCGAAGATTTCAAGGAAATCATCGGCCCTCATCATTTTACGCCATGGGAGATCATGGCGTGGCAGGCGGAAAACAACGGCGTGGAGCCGCCTTCCCCGGAGGACGTCTCTGTGGTGAGCTTTGTCATGCCCATCACCAAAGCCACCCGGGACGACAACAGGAAGGCCGGCCAGTGGCCGGCCGAGCGCTGGGCTCAGACCCGCCTTCACGGAGAGCTTTTCAGCCAGCTTTTCGTCCGGGAGATTGTCACCTATCTCATGAGCCGGGGAATCCTTGCTGTGGCGCCGGACGTCACTCCCAATTTCAACAAAAAGAGATACCCGAAAGTCGGATGGGCGTCTCCCTGGTCCCATCGCCATGTAGCCTACGCCGCCGGATTGGGAACCTTTGGCATGCACGACTTCTTAATTACGGAAAAAGGCTGTGCACACCGTCTGGGCAGCTTTGTGGTCAACCTGCGCCTGCAGCCCAACCGGGAGCGGCCTGAGGACATCCATGCCAATTGCCTGCATTATCAGGGCAAAAAATGCCTGAAATGCATGGAAAGGTGCCCGGTGGACGCCATTTCGGAAGACGGCGCCCATGACAAGGAAAAATGTTATAAAAGGGTCAAGGATTCTTTAAGATACTGCAACAAAAATTACCATATTTTCATTTACGGCTGCGGCCTTTGCGCCACGGGCGTTCCGTGCGAAAACCAAATTCCCAGGCCTTTGCAAAAAAAAAAGCATAATTCCGCCTCTCAGGAAAAAACAGCCGATGTGTGTTCCGTTTCATTTTCCTCCCAATCCGCGTCCGATATAATCAAATCCGCAAAAGCCCAGGATTGAGGCGTCCGCCGCTTTCCGGGCGGTATAACCCATGATTCAATACTAAATAACCCGCATAGCAGCGTTTGCTTTAGGGATTCATGATCCCTCTGGCTGCGCAGCGTCCTTGTGGACGGTCAGGTGTGTGCAGAATGAGGAATCACATCCATTTTCTCCCCGTTTGTATTCGTGCGTTCAGCTTTGTTATTCCTATATTGCTATTATTGCTTTGGTCTCCGTCCATAACGGCCGCGGCGGATGATGAACTGGAAAATTACACCTTTACTCTGACCCAATCCACCGGGAGCCATACCTTTTGGACCACGCCGCCTTCGGAAAGGGTGTTCAAGGACGGCGCTCCGCCCGAGGAGACCGGCTCGCAGATCCTCGTCTATGCGGCAAAGAACGAATTCGAGCCTTTTCAGATTGTGGTCAATCCGGCATCCTCGGGAGCCGTTCAGGTGACGATCGGCGATTTCGGGACGGGCGTGACAGCGGAGTTGTATCAAGTCAAATACGTCAATATTGAAACCGTGTCGGACAATTTGGGCCGCACGGGCGATTACCCGGATCCGCTCTGGCCTCTGGAAAACGGCGCCAATGTAAACCTGACCGCAGGCGAAAACACGGCATTTTGGATCAGCCTGAACCTAAGCGGCGCTGCCGCCGCCGGGGATCATTTGGGCAGCGTGACCATAGGCGGGACGTCCATCCCCGTCAATCTGCACGTCTTTAATTTTTCCGTGCCCGAGGAGCTGCACGTGAAGTCCCAGATGAATTTCAGCCATAACGCCGTGCTGCAAAAATACAGCGTTTCCGGGACCGGCGACAACTACTGGATGTACGTGGACATGATGAAGCAGTTTTTCATCGACCATCGCCTGACTTCCAAGTCGCCCCTTTGGTCGGGCGGGCTCACCTCCTCAGGAGGCGCGTCTTACATTAACTATAATTGCGACACGCAGGCGTTGAGCGACCCATGGGATATTTGGGGCTTTGAAAAGCCCGCCAAAAAATACCTGGACGGCATTGGTTTTGAAGAGGGAGAGCTGTTCAACGGCGGCGTGGGCTTCCCGTCCTTTATGGCCATTACCTTTCAAAATAACGACTCCTCCCAGGATCAGCGCCCCAGCACGTTTTGCGGATCTTCCCGCAGTGTAAACGACTGGTATACGGCGAACAATCCGGACTCGGTCTATAATACCAAGTGGAAGGATTACATGTACGCCACCCAGGAGTATTTGAGAGGCCTGGGCTACCTGGACAGGGCCTATTACTACATGGCCAATGAGCCCCAGGATGACGAGGATTACAAAGCCGTGGCCTGGTACGCCAACCTCTTAAAAAGCGCGGCGTCCGATCTCAAGCTCATGGTTTCCGAGGAGCCTAAAGAGGAAATCTACAATAATGAAGCCTTTCCGGGCGCCAAGATCGACATCTGGCTGCCTGTCCTGAACAATTACGACCCGGACGTCTCCCACGACAGGGAGAAGAATCACCAGGAGGAAACCTGGGTCTATTTCCTCCACGGAACCCGGCCTCCCTATTACAACCCCATCACCCTGGACCACCCGGGCATTGAAAGCAAGTTCACGGGCTGGCTGTTATGGAAATACCGCATCCGGGGCATCGCCTATTATTCATTGAACAATTGGAGCCAAAACCCCTGGACCAGCCCCATGACCGACGGCCATAACGGCGATACATTCATGTTTTACCCGCCGTCCGAGGACAATTCGGCCATCGATTACGGCGCAAACAACCATCGCCTGGTTCCGTCCATCCGCCTGGAGCTTATGCGGGACAGCCTGGAGGATTACGAGTACCTGTATCTGCTGAACGGCGGCGCCAATCCCGTGGTGGACGTTGTCAACGATTCGGACGCCCAGGCGGATAAAATCATATCCAGCCTGACCTCCTACACCCGGGACAGCCAATTCATGTACAATCTGCGTAAGTACATCGGCCAATATCTTGGGAATGAAATCGCTGAAATCCCGGATCTTTCGCCGCCGATGCTCCATGACCGCTCCCAGGGCGAGCCGGACAATTACTACATCAACTTTCAAAATCCGGCGGGCGAGCCTGCGGCCGATCCCTTGAAAGTGGATGACAAAACCTATATGAAAATCGGCTGGAGCGAATACGACCAAGTCTTGGGCTACGGCTGGTACGGCGACATGGCCCATGTAAAATATCAATACTTGTCCAGCGCCCCCAACGTGCTCCAGGGCAGCATCCTGTACGACGACTGGGGGCGGGAGAAAACCTTTGAATTCGACCTGCCCAACGGGCTGTATCAGGTTACGGTCTCCGTGGGATGGCAGGGCAGGACCTATTCCCATAACCAGATTGTGGTGGAGGGGGTGGATTTCGTGGTGGACGAAGCGACCAGCCCGTATCTGGTCCGCACCAGGATGGTGGAAGTCCAAGATTACAAGCTCACCATGGAAATGGGAATCTTCGACAAGTACACCATGCTCAATTACATGGAGATCAAGGGCAAGTCCGACGTCCTTGGAGACCTGAACGGCGATTTTTCCGCAGACCTGACCGATGCGGTGTTGGTCCTGAAAATCCTGGCCGGCCGGGAAACCGGCGCCCTGAACTCCAACGCCGACGCAAACGCAGACAGCGCCTTAGGCCTGGAAGAAGCCATTTACATCCTGCAAAAACACGCCGGATTATAGAGCGCCTCTTTTGATCTGGGCGGCCCATGCAAAGCATTTATAGGGAATCCAAGGTGTTATGTTGCTGAAAATCGTGGGTTGGGTAGAGCCCCGCGAAACCCATTATCAGTGCGGCTGGCCGCACCTATCCAAAAAACCGCGAAGCGGCATCCGAAATATGTCCATCATTCCCGAATGTAGTTGTCGGGAATCCAGGGGCCGTCTATCGCTCTCCGGAAATCTTCGGAACGCATGGTAGTGGCAGGCCCCGGCGCCTGTCCGTTTTTGTCTTGTCATTCCTTAACGCCCATCATTGAAAACGGGTTCCGCTTGTTTTACGATTGCTTGAAATAGTTATGATTTCAGATGCTTCCGTATGCATTCCCACGCAAAGCATGGGAACGAGTCTTAACAGCCGCCGCGCCGCCAAGCCTTTTTTGGGCGTTCCGGGCATTCAAGGCCTGGGGCCGAAAGGCCAAAAGGCGCGGCCTGGGAGAAAATGAAAACAGGGGGCGGTCGGCGGGCGTACGGAGGCGGTCGAGATCTTGATTTACTTCCGTGTTTTCCGTGGTTTAAAAAACGTTTTCCCGGAAATCCGGAACTTAATCTGCTTGTGGCGGCTGACCCGCCGGCGGGGTTTGCCCGGCGCCGTTTTGGGGCAGGCTGTGAAAGACGTGGGTCATCCACACCACGGCGATGATGGGGATGAACAAGTTCACCAAAGGGACCAGAGCGATCAATGTGATGATAAAGCCTCCCCCGTACACGGCCGCCTTGTTGGTGGACTCCATGCGCAAGGCCTGGGGCTTGCCGATGTGGTATCCGGCGGCGCTTTCGAAAAACTCCCGGCCCAGGAGATAGGTGTTCAGGGCAATGGATACGAACAGCCCGATTCCTCCCAGCAGGTAAAAGGGCAAAACCAGCATGTTCAGGAATACGGCCCATGCCGTGAATTTGATGTCGTGAAAAAGGTCCGGCCACAAACGGGGGCCTTCCTGGCGCACTTTTTCGGGGTAATAAATGCGCTCCACCTTGTCGATGGCGGTTTCCTGGAACACCCCGCCGATAAGCACGGTCAGGGCCGGAAGCATAAACCAGCCGCCCACGCCCGCGGCGATTCCCACGGTTCCCTGGATCAGCCAGTTGAGCCAGGCGGCGTCAAAGTTCACCAGCCAGGCGGTAAAAGCGTTGATTCCCATAAAAGCCGCGATCACAATAATCAGGGCCAGCCCGGCGCAAGCCAGCATAAGCGTAACAAGCCCCGCCTTGCCAATGGAAGCGATTGTTTTGGCGAATGGAAACATGATAGATCCTGTTTGATGAATAGCGGTTGCACCGCGTCATTGTGCCGGCGGCCGGCGCGGCCGCCCCCCCCCAAGGCTTTGTCTCGCCCGATCATCATCGTTCGGGCGATCTGATTTCCATATTAGCACAGATCCGCTGGTAATTGCTATCACTAGCAGCAAATAAAACTTCCAATAGCTTAATTGACTGCCTTAAGGCATTTTAGTTGAATATATTTATTGCGGGGATTAT
Organism: Desulfatibacillum alkenivorans DSM 16219; assembly: GCF_900142135.1. Taxonomy (GTDB): domain Bacteria; phylum Desulfobacterota; class Desulfobacteria; order Desulfobacterales; family Desulfatibacillaceae; genus Desulfatibacillum; species Desulfatibacillum alkenivorans. Next base: position 422,763 of record NZ_FQZU01000001.1, read on the forward strand.
TGGAAAAAAACGGGAGGGCGTCCATTTGGTCAAAGCAATAAAGATCCATAATTGAGAGGGCCCGCATCCTATCCTTGGCGCCTGGCGGAAAGGGGGCGAGGCGCCCCCATTTCCCGCACTTCGAATCCTTACAACGGAATGTTCCCGTGCCGCTTGGCGGGATGGTTGACTGTTTTGGTTCGCAGCATTTTCAAGGCTTTGACCAAAAAACGCCTTGTTTCGGCCGGCGCCACAACTTCCTCCACATTGGTGTTGGAGGAGACGTCGTAAATGGGGTTGGCGTAGGTTTCGCGGTACTCCTTCAACTTGTTTTGGAGAAAATCGGGGTCGGTCATGGCGTCGGGATGCCTGCCGTACAAGAGCATGACGGATTGATCCGCCCCCAGAATGCCCGTCTCCATGATGGGCCAGTATACCACAAGGTCCGTGCCCAGTCCCGGAAGCACCCCCATGCCAAGGTTCCCCCCTCCGTAGGCCTTGCGGGTGACCACGGAAATCCTGGGCACGGCGGCCTCGCACAAGGCGTACAGAACCTTGGCGCCATGCCGGATAATGCCTGCGTGCTCCTGAGCGGACCCAGGCAGATAGGCCGGGGTGTCCACCAACAGGACCAGGGGAATATTGAATGAGTCGCAGAACCGGATGAACCGGGCCTGTTTGTCGCTGCTGTTCACCGTCATGGACCCGGCCATGACCTTGGGTTGATTGGCTATGATCCCCACGGACCGGCCGTCCAGCCGGGCAAAACCCACCACGACTTCTTTGGCGAACTCCTTTTTAACTTCAAAAAAATCTCCATTGTCCACAATGACCTTGACGGCCTCCCGGACGTCATAGGGCTTGTTGGGAGCGGTGGGCACGATGTCGGCGAGCTCGTGGCACATGCGGTCCGGGGCGTCCCCTGTTTCCACGATGGGAGGCTGTTCATCGCAATTCAGGGGGAGAAAACTCAACAGAGTGCGTATGTCGGTCAGAAGCGTTTTTTCGTCCGGGCTCCGGAAATCGCAGTTTCCCGACACCTGGGCGTGAACCCGGGCGCCGCCAAGGTCCTCCATGCTGATTTCCTCCCCGGTGACCATTTGCACCACCATGGGGCCGGTAATGAACATGTGGCTGGTTTTATCCACCATAAAGACAAAATCATTCAAGGCCGGAGAATAGACGGAAATCCCGCCGCAGGCGCCCATGATGGCCGAAATCTGGGGAATAATCCCGGAAGCCAGGGTGTTGGGATAAAACACCGAGCCCCCGTGCTTTTGGGAAATGCTGCCGAAAATAGACCGCTTGCCGGCGGACAAAAACTCCAGCTCGTCCTGGTTGGGCAGCCGCGCTCCCGGGGAGTCGTGCAGCCCGATCAGGGGCGCCCGCATTTCCAGGGCCCGCTCTATGGTGCGGTACATCTTGTACCCGTGCTCTATGCCCACGGACCCGCCCCGCACCGTACGGTCCTGGGAGTAGACAAAGACCTGGCGGCCGTTTATGGTTCCGCTTCCGCACACCAAGCCGTCCGCCGGGGCGTCGGCCTTGTGGCCCGCCAGCATGTTGAGCTCCAAAAAGCTGTCAGGGTCCAGCAAAAAATCCAGCCTTTCCCTGGCGGTCATTTTGCCTTCGCTATGATGTTTTGCAATGCGATCCTCTCCGCCGCCCAGGCGGACTTTCGCACGGGCTTCCTCCAATTGGGCAATTCTTTTGGAATACAATTCGTCCATCATGATCTCCCTTTATGAAATCCCGCAGGGGACTTATTTGCCTTTGAACACAGGCTCCCGTTTTTCCAGAAAGGCTCCGAAGCCCTCGATCATATCCTCCGTCTGCATGCATACGGAGAGCACATAGGATTCATAGTCCAGCGCCTGGGGCAGGTCCCATTTTCCGAAATTTTGCAGGCCGCGCTTGGCAAAGGCTATGGGAATGGGGGCGTTATGGGCGAAACGATAGGCCATGTCCCAGGCAGCCTGGGCCAGTTTCTCCTGGGGAACCAGCTTGTTCAAGAGGCCTATGCGCAAGGCTTCCTCCGCTTCCACCACTTCGCCGCCGAAAATAAGCTCGCAGGCTTTGGAATAGCCCACCAGGCGGGGCAGAAAATAAACGCCTCCCCAATCCGGGTGCACGCCGCGCCGGACGAACACCTGGCCGAATTTGGCCTTGTCGCTCCCGATCCGAATGTCGCAGGCCAGGGCCAGGTTGCATCCTCCCCCGGCGGCCGGGCCGTTGACGGAGGCGATGACCGGCTTTTCCATGCGGTTGATCAACAGCACCGCCTGGTTCATGGCATGGCGCTCCGCCGTAACGGTTGGGGCCAGGGCCTTGGTGGTTCCCGAGGCGAATTCGCCCACGTCCCCGCCTGTACAGAAGTATTTTCCGGCGCCCGTGACGACCACGCACCGGACGTCTTTGTCGGCCGCTGCATCCTCCAGGGCCTGGACGATTTCCTGACGCATGAGCCCGCCAAAGGAGTTATACCTATCAGGCCGGTTAAGAGTTATCAGGGCCACGTGCTCTTTTTTTTCCAACAGGACATGTTCCATAATCCCCCCATAGATGACGACGCAAAAAACTCAGCTAAAAAAAGACTTTTCCATTTGCCAGCCAATCCGCCTGAGGCCTTCCGTGATTTCGCGGATGATTTCCTCCACGCTTTGCTCCCCGGCGACAAGCCCTGCCGTCTGGCCGCACGGCATAACCGCGGTTTGCCGGTCCCCTCCGCTCATGACGTAAGTGGCGTCTCCGGACTTGATCATGGCCTTGTCCGCTTCGCCGGCGTCCATGCCCGCAACCATCTTTGTGACCGCGTTTTTCAAGACCCGGATGGGCATGGCTTCCTTCCCCAGGATCAGGGTTGCCTCGCAGTCCGCGTTTATAAGGCAGTCCTTGAAAAAGGCCGGAGCGCCGCTTTCCGTGCTGAGGACAAAGCGCGTCCCCATCTCCACCCCTTGGGCGCCCAGGGCGAAAGCCGCGGCCGCGCCCCGGGAGTCGGCTATGCCTCCGGCTGCGATGACCGGGATGTCCAGGTTGTCCACAAGCTGGGGGATGAGGCAAAAGCTTGTCACATGCTCCCTCCCCACATGTCCTCCCGCTTCAAAGCCCATGGCCGTGACCGCGTCCACGCCGGCGTCCTGGGCTTTCAGGGCCATGGCCAGGGAGGAAACCTTGTGCACGACCTTGAGCCCGCCCTCCCGGGCCAGACCCATAATCTTGGCCGGACTCCCGGCGGAGGTGCTGATGGTCTTCACGCCCATTTCAATGGCGACCTCAATGAGTTCCTGCGCATTGGGCCGATACACCGGAATATTCACGCCCACCGGCTTGTCCGTCAGGGCTTTAACCTCTTCCAATTGCCTGCGCAGGGTTTCGGGCGCCATGCCCGAGGCGGCGATGAGGCCGAATCCCCCGGCATTGGAGACCGCTGCGGCCAGCCTGGCGTGCGTGATCAGCCGCATGGCGCCCAGAACAATGGGGTATTGGGTTCCCAGGATTTCCGAAACCGGGTTATTCTTGCTGCAACTTGGCATACTCCTCCTTCAATTCCATTTTCTTGACTTTCATGGTGGCGGTGAGCGGCAATTCCTCCACAAAGAAAATTTTGGAAGGATGCTTGAACCGGGCCGCTTTTCCCTGGAGGTATTCCAAAACCTCTTCCTCGGTCAGCTCCTGGCCCATGGCGGGCACGATAAAGGCGGCGCCCGTCTCCCCCCATTTTTCGTCGGGCACTCCGATGATGGAAACATTCAACACCTTGGGATGGCCCGCCAGGATCTTTTCCACCTCCGCGGGATACACGTTTTCGCCGCCGCTGCGGTACATGTCCTTGGCCCGGTCCACAATGTACAAGTAGCCTTCCTCATCCATATACCCCAGGTCGCCGGTGTTCAGAATGCCGTTGACAATGGCTTTTTCCGTCATGTCAGGCAGGTTCCAATAGCGGCTCATGACCGTAGGGCCCTTAGCGAGAATATGGCCGATTTCCCCCGGGGGAAGCTCCTTGCCGTTGTTGTCCCCAATCCACACATGGGCGAAAAAGCCGGGCTTGCCGATGGAACCCATTTTTCGCTGGATGTCTTCCTTGGGAACAAGGGTCATGGCGCTGCATTCGGTCTGGCCGAAGCCCTGCTGCATGTAGAGCCCCCGTTTGGCCAGTTCCTCAAACAGGCTGGGGGGCGTTCTTTCCCCGCCTCCCATGACGCTGCGTACGCTGGAAGCGTCAATCTGATCCAGCTTGCCTGTGTCCAGGATAAACCGCCACATGGTGGTGAGCGCGAAAACCGCCGTGGCTTTATAACGCTCTATGTCCCGGGCGAACTCATCCGGGTTGAATCCCCGCCGCATGACCAGGGTGATGCCCGAAAAAATCACGGGGGTGGCCACAATGAACAGGCCTCCCGAATGGAACAAGGGCATTTGGGCCACCATGACTTCGTTGGCGCAGATGTCCTGATTGTCCTGCACATAGAGAGAGGTTTGAAAGCACTTGAAATAGGTCTGCCCGTGGGAAAGGACCGCGCCTTTGGGATTGCCGGTTACGCCGCTGGTGTAAACGATGGCCAAATCGTCGTCCATGGCGATGGGGCTGTCCGGGACGGGCTCGGTAACGGGCTTGTCGTCCGCGCCTTCATGAAAATCAACGGCCCATTCAGGCCGGGCCGGGGCGTCGGGGTTTCCGCTTTGGCAATAGACGAACTTGTCGTTTTCCACCTTCAGGTTGGAACGAACAGGATCGATGGAGTAAAAAAAGCAGTCGTGAAAAAGCAGCAGGCGGCATTGGGAGTCGTTGATTTGGTATTCCAGCTCCGGGCCTGTCAGCCGCCAGTTCAAGGGAACGAATATGACCCCCAGCTTGGCCGCCGCAAAGTAGCATTCCAAAAACTCCATGCAATTGAGCATGAGCACGCCGATCCTGTCGCCCTTTTTGATCCCCAACTCCTGCAGATAATGGGCGCACCGGTTGGCGCCCTGGTTAAGCTGTTTGTACGAAAAAGGTTTGTCTTCAAAAATAACGGCAGTCTTGTCAGGCGTGTTTTGCTCTCTTTTTTTGATAATATATCCCACATCCCAATGCGTTGACATAACAAAATTCTCCTTTCTTTTCAGGGCGTTTTACGTGCAAGTCAAGCTCCGGCGAAGGGCCTCGGGTTTTGAACGCAAAACGCCTGTCCGGGCCAAGCCGCCCGAAAATTCCGAAGCGCGCCCCCATGGGGACGGCCTTCTATTTGGTAATTATGATTTTACAAAACCCCTTATATTCCCTGGAACACGGGGCTCCTCTTTTCAATAAAGGCCAGTTGGCCTTCTTTAAGATCCTCGCTGGCAAAGCTCTCCGCCTGAAGCTGTTCCGCCAAAGCCTTCTGCTCGGCGGTCAATCCGGTTTGGCGGGCCAGCATATTTAGTATGGTTTTGGCGCCTTTGAGGGAAAGAGGCGCATTGCCGGCGATGGAGGCGGCGAAACGCTCGACCTCTTCCTGAAACGTCTCCCTGGGATACAAATGGCTGACCACTCCCATTTCCCTGGCCTGACGCGCGGTGTACGTCCCCGCGGTCATAAACAGCTCCCGGGTTACGCTCATTCCAACGGCGTCCACAAATTGCCGGAAGCCTTCCGCGTGGTAGACCAACCCCAATTTGGCCGGAGGCATTCCGAATTTGGCGTCGTCCGCCGAGACCCTGATATCGCAGCATACCGAAAGGTTCAGGGCCGCGCCGAAGCAGAACCCGTTCCACGCGGCCAGGGTGGGATAGGGGAAGTTTTCCAGGGAGTGCAGCGCCAGTTCAATAGGATTGGCGCTTTTTAAAAGCTCTTCCATTTCCGGGGCGATGTCCGTAGGTATCGCCGTAATATCATACCCGGAAGAAAAGGCCCGGCCCCGGCCTCCCGTTACGACCACGCACCGGACTTCCGAGCCTTTGGACCATTCCTCCAAAGCCAGGTGCATCCGGATGAGCATGTCCGGCGTGAGGGAATTCCTTTTTTCCGGACGGTTGAAGGTCAGGGTTCCCACATGGTTTTTTACTTCCACGAGCAGGTTGTCCCGGGTCATAAGCAGCTTCCTTTCCCTGTACGCCCCCTTGCCTGTGCAGAGGGCCGGCCTTGCTTGGGCGATTCCGGCCACAGGCCCGGATCAAACCCCCTGCCCGAAATCCAGGATTGGCCGGGTTTCCACCACTTCCAGCTTGACAAGGTGCTTGAGCATGGAGGCGGCGTCGCCAATACGTTTTTTGATTTCCGCATGAACCGCCTCGAACTCCGGCCCTGCGTCGGCCGTGTCCAGCATTTTCAAATAAAGGCGGCATCCTTCCATGGCCATGCCGGCCTTGCCGTGGATGCTCACAAAAAGGGCGGCGAAGGGATTTTGATTGAGATTGTCGTAGGTCCTGTTATCGCCCAGCATCAGGCGGATTTTGTCGCCGTCCACCAGCATGGGGGAGCCGAAAACCGCCGCATTAACCCTTCCTTCGGCGTTGGCGGTGGCAAGCACATTGGTTCTGTCGGGCGACTCCAGGAATTCGGCGACGGTTTCACTTACCTGCATAACGTTTCTCCTTTGCGTCTTGAGCTTCAATCAGTGGAAAAGATCCTGTTCAGCCTGTTTTCAGCGGCCAGGTTTTTTGCGTCTCCATACAGAAAAGACCATTTTAAAAGTTTTTCCATGGCGGACGGAAGCTGTCCGAAGCGGCTTACGAACTGAATGGTCCTCCCATACTGCTCCTGCATTCGGCTCCGGTCCTTTACGCCGCATCCAATGGTGACCAGATTGATGTTTTGCTGACGGCAGTAGTTTATCCCGCACGACGCATCCACCCCGAAATTGGACTCCCCGTCCGTGACGTGGATCAGCAGCTTGCGCCGCTTGTCTTTCGGCATAAAATAAGCCGCCGCGATGATGGCCTGCCCCGAGGCGGTCTGGCCGCTGGGCGGGACGGATAAAAGGTTTCGGCCGGAAATCAGCCGGGACATCATGCAAATGCCGTCCATTTCAAAATAGGCCCAGGCGCCCAGGCGGTTTTGCGAGCCGGAAAGGGCCTTGTGCATGTTGCCCACGGTGTTTTCCACCATGCGCCATTTACCGCCCCGCATGCTGCCCGTGGCGTCCAAAAGCAGGGTGACGTTCCAGTCCTCGGAAGGCATGGAATCCACCTGACGAAAGCAGCGGCCGTTGATGGGGGCCCGGTAAAGCCTCCGCCGGTCTATGCGTCCGCTGGCAAGGCCCCGGCTTACGATTTTTTGCCGCTCTGCGTAATTGGCGAATACAGCCCTCAGCCGGCCCACGGTTTTCCGGTCTATGACCGGGTGGGCGGCGATGTTGAAATCCCATCTGGATATGGGCGCCACGTCCGGGTTATCCGGCCCGACTATGGACCGGATAATGGGCGTAATATCCGCGGAGCCTTGCGCAAGGCTGACTTCGACATCCCGTCTCAGCTCGGCGTCCAGGCTTCCTTTTTTCGTTTCGGCGGGCAGGGGGGCGTCCTGCGCATTGACGCTGGAGACAGCCGCCGGCGCCCACAAAAGGCGTTTATCCTGAATAGACAGGCCTCTCAGGGCCCCTTCGAGCGCAGCCCAGGCGTTTTTGTAGAGGGCCGCCCGCTCCTGGCAGCGCTGGAGTACGCCTGCGCGCCGATCCGGAAGACTCTTCAGGTTTCCGGTCAGATTTTGAAGGATCTCCAGGCCCTTTTCATAGGCCGGGTTCATGGCGTCCACATCCTGTACAGTCCATACGGACGCCCACCAAAGATGAATGAGAGCCTCCAGGGTGGGCTTTTCTCTGTTTAAGCGGGATTCGGCCTCCTCCAAAACCCTGTTTCGGACGCCGGACGTGTAGCGGCCCAGGACCGAGCGGTCCGCCAGGAGGTCCACGTAGATATCCTCGCCGGTGTGGACAATTTTTTGAAAGGCGACCCTGGACATTCCGGGCAATGCGGCAAAATCCGGGGAGAGCAGTTTCCAGACTTTTTCCGACCATTCCGTTTTATGGAAGGCCTCATGGACCGTCAGCCCCACGGCCGCATCCACGGTCTTGGGAGGCACGGGGTATTCGCCCATCACCAGGGCCGGATCAATGACAATGGAAGCCGCTTCACCGTGGGACATGCCCGAATATTCGATCACGCCCACATTAGGCCCGATGTGGCCGGCCGCCTTGCGGAGCGCCCGAAGCAGGTTGGCAAGCTCCTCGGCTTCGATGCAGGAGGTGTTTTTCCGCCAGAAGCCTGACAGGGACGGAGGCGCCGCGTCCCCATGATGATCGGCTCGCGGATTAGTATGCATTGTATCTGCTTCCATTGGATTTTTCCGTTGCTCCGGTCTGCAGGTGCAGGGAGAGCAGCACCGATTCCAGAATATCGCGGCTCACCTGAAGGCTTTCGGCGAAAGCCTCCTTCACCGTAGCTCCTACGGCGACCATTTCGGCGATCATGAGGGTGTGACGGGTGGACACGGTAACGGGCTCCTGGGCGTTTTTTCTAAGCTGGCCCGCCACATTCACGATGGTTTGGGCGTCCGCCGGGCTGATTCCGGTTTTCAGGTGCAAAACATTGGTTTCCACTTGGGGCGTCAGATAGTCCATGAGGGTCACGTAAAACCGGTCCCTCAAGGCGGCGTCCAGCATTTCGGTTCCCACAAACTCCTCGCCCTCATTAAGGGTTGCGAAAAAAACCACCCCCGGCGCCACCTTGATAAGCCCCAATTCGTCGGTCCAGACCTGCCGGTCCTGGGAGAGAACCGAAAACAGCATGTTCAAAGCCTTGGGATGTTCCGGCCTGTTGATTTCCTCCAGGTGAATCACGCATCCGGGAGTTTGGATGGCCTGGGGGAAAAGGAACTGCTGATAATAGGTCTCGCCGTCCTTGAGCCTGTGCTCTCCAAAAAGCTGTCCGGGTTCGGATAAAACGCCGATTTGAAAGGCGGCCAGGGGGCGATGGTTCCTGGCGGCGAACTGACGCACCATGGTGGATTTTCCGCAGCCCTGCCTGCCGGCCGCCAGTACATTGACGGGGTGGCGTTGCGACAAGGCTTCGATCCTTCCCAGGTTGTCAATGATGTCTTGGGGCAGGAAAAAATGCTCCTCCCGCTGGGGGATTTCCAATCCGTGTTCCGTTTCCGCCATTGTTTCTCCCTTTATTGTTCTTGTCCCCGTGCTTTGCGTGGGGACGCATACGGATGCAACTAAAAGCCATTGGGATTTAAGTTCCAATGTTGGGTTCAAAGCCCAACAACGCCATCGGTCAGGAATGACGACTAGCCGGACTTCTTAAACCAACCTGCGGCTTGTCTACTGCGATGTAGGTTGGGTAGAGCTTGCGAAACCCAACAAAATCAGTCGACTGGATCTCAATAACGCCTTAAAAAAACAACTCCCGGGACCGCTGTTTGATAAAATCCCCCAACTGGGGAATATTCCAGCGTTCGTTCATACGCCGCAGCCCGCCTATCAATTCCATGGCCCTTTTCTGCACCTCCGGCTCGTCAGAACGTTCTATCCCGGCCAGTTCCCGGCACAGATCGCGCATTTGCACTTCTTCCTTTTCCAGAGCCGCGGCCCGGGAGAACATGACATGAGCCCCGCACCGGGGGCATTGGCGCATATCGGACTCCCCGCAGGCGGGGCAGCCGTTTTTGCATAGAAAGGCAAAGTCATGGACTTCGCCCTTAAAACCGCATTCATGACAAGCAAGCTCCACGCTTACCTCCTTGGCTCCGCCTTATCCGGGCGTTTGCATTGATTAAGCCCTGCCTGATGCCTAAAAGCCGGGCCGGGAGCATCTTATGCCGAAAGAAATCCCGGCCCGGCGGCGAAACAATTACCTGGCGTCTTCGGCCAAGCCTTCAATGCCCGCGGATTTGCCCCAGGGGGCCTCGCCCGCGTCCACCCTCTGGCGGGCTTCCCCGGCCATTTCGTCTACGGCGAGCCATGCCTGGCATTGGGGGCACTGACGCAGGGTTATGGGAGCGTCAATGCGTGCGTTGTAGAGATACCGGAAAGAGGAAACTCCGGCTTCGTGACTGCATTCCGTGCATTTCATGTGTTTTCCTCCCAAAATCCGGGGGTCTCAGCCCCCGGATTTTTTCTTTCTTGCGGAATGATGCATTTCCTCCGGTTAGATGCCCTGGACGGTCCTTTGAATGATGTTGTCCTGGGTTTTGCGGGAAATATCCACAAAATGGGCGCTGTATCCGGCCACCCGGACGATGACCTCGGAGTATTTCTCCGGATCCTTTTGAGCGGCCCGCAGGGTTTCGTCCGAAACCATATTGAACTGGACGTGGTCCAGCCCCAGGTCGGCCCAGGTGCGGATATAGGCTTTCCAAAGCTGATAGCCTTTTTCCCCGGCCAATTGGGTGGGGGAAAGCCGCTGGTTCAACAGGAACGCCCGGCCGTCGGAAACGTGGTCGATTTTGCCGCAGGATTTCAAAACGGCCGAGGGGCCTTTTTTGTCCAGGCCGGGGCCGGGGGAAATGCCGCCGTCGTACAGGGCGTCCCCGCACCGGCGCCCGTTGGGCAGCGCGCCCACGATGGAGGCGTAATGAATATTGCCGGAGACGTTTTCTGGCAGGATGGGCCAGCTGTTGCCCGAGGGACATTTCATGACGCGGCTGTGCCTGGCGGTTTCCCGGAGGCAGCGAAGCATGATGTCGTCCACGTAATCGTCGTCATTGCCCCATTTGGGAGCGTTGTTGACGAAGTCCAGGCGCATTTCCTCGTAACCGTCCCAATTGGCTTTAAGAGCGGAGAGCAACTGCTCCATGGTGTATTTTTTATCGTCAAAAACCAGCTTTTTGACCGCGGCCAGGGAGTCGATGTTTTCCACCCAGGTGAATGCCGTGACCCAGCAGTTGCCGCGGTCCCCGACCGGGCTCACCACGTCCAGGCCTGATTCCACACTGCGTTCGCTCATGCCGGAGAGAAAAGGCCTGCCGAAAAACTCGGGGTCCTTGTATCTGCCCAGGTTGACGGTGCGGACCAGGAGGCTGGTGAGCCATTCCATCTGTTTGACCCAGGCCTGGAAAAGCTCCTCAAAATCATGGAACTTGGCGGCGTCCCCGGTTTCCGGCCCCATTTGCATGCCCACCACGTGGTCATAGCCGTTGTGCAGGGCGTATTCCACCATCTTGGCGCAGTTGGCGGTGGCTGAAGCCATGCGCATGGGCTGCACCCCGTGCTTGGTGGTGGGGCAGGGGCTCATGCAGGCCTGATGCACCCAGGTGCGCGCCTCTTCCAGAGGATGGCCGTGCCAGTGCATGGCGTTCTGGATCAGCAAGGGATCGTTGCGCATGGACGGATACCCCAGGCCGTGGCGGATGCACTCAAAGCATTCGCGCAGGACTTCGTCCTTGACCTTGGGATGCCACCGGAACCCAAAGGTGGGATTGGACACCCTGACCAGGCGGGCCGCCTGGAGAAAGGCGACGGTCAGATCGTTGCACGCATCCGAGCCGTCCTTGTTCACGCCCCCCAGGGTCCAGACCCAGGTGCCGGTAATGCCCTGAAGGCCTTCCCGCGCCCACCGGGGGGCGAAGCCGCCCACCTCGTAAGCCCGGATCATGAACTCGCCCACCAGATCCAATGCTTCTTCCTTGGTGAGGGTTTTGTCGACGTTCACGTCCTTGTCGTAATAGGGCCCGTGGTAATAGTCGGGCCTTGCCGGCCAGGCCCCTTCGTGGGCTTCCGTTCTGGCGAATATCTGGATGAAGTGGTCGTACTGCAGGGATTCCTGGAGATTCCTGGGCGCCCTGGCGGGAACTCTCTCGCAGGTTTCGGCGATTTTAAGCAGTTCTTCCCGCCGTTTTTCATCCGTCTCCATGTTTTCGGCCATGGTTCTCGCCAGCCTTGCATACCGCCTGGCGTGACGGATGCCCGCCTCCAGGACCAGGATCATGGCGTCCCAGTTCTGAAGCCTGTCGTAGATATCCAGGATTTCAGGGCCGGGGACGCCCACGGTTTTATCCTCGGCGTTTTCAACGGCTGCGTTGATTTCCTCGATAATGTCTTCAAATCCCCGCCTTCCCGCAAACAGGTACTCATAATCCTTGCCGGAGTAGCCGTAGGCGGAGGAAGGCGCTCCCCATCCAATGGCGCCGGATAGGAATTTCACCGCGTCTTCGGGGTCCAGGATGCGGGCCACTTTGTCCACGGCTGTCTGGCCCGCCCAATAGTCATTGAGCTCCGCCACTTTTTGCAGGGATTCGTTTTCGGGCTCAGGCATGATGCCCGGCTCGTTGTAAGCTTCCTCATTGACCATGGAAGCGCCGTCCACACGCCACATGATGGTGTTGGGCAGGCTGCCGAAGTAGCCCACCAGTTGGGAGTGGTCGGTGATGAAGATCGTTTTGTTGTCCAGGACATGGGCGATGGCCTTGGCTCTGCGCATCATGATCGGGTCGTATTTCCAGAATTTCCACATGTCCGTAAAAAGGGTCGCGCATTCCAAATCCAGCTTAATTCCCGGGGCGTAATTGCCCCCCAAAGCGCCTTTTTTCCATACAGATTTTCTTAAGTAATCCAGACGCTTGGAACGCTTTTTTTCGGCGACCCACCACCATTCCTGTTTGTCTTCCAGTTCTTGGACAGACTGGTCCTGTGCTGGTTCTGCTACCATTTCCATTCCTCCGCATTGTGGGACAATCTCCCCCCGGACCTGTCCCGTTTTGAATTATGGGTATGGTAAAAACCCAACTGATACGGTTTTTATGACTCTGCTTTTTTTCAGATTCTACTTCTTTTGAAAGGATTCACATCCGGAAGCGTCGTTATCCTCCCTGACCGGCTTGCTTTGGTAGAAAGCCTGCCTGGGATCCACCACCCTGCGGACGCAGTCCCCCTGGCCGGGTTCATCTTCCCTGAGGAAAAAACTTCTGCATTCGGCGCATGTCGACATAAGAACCATCACCTCCTTTCAATTCGGTTTGACCTGAGAATTCGATTGGCAGCGCAGCGTTTATTTAATGGCTTTTTCCATCTGACGCTGCACTCTCCTGTATGAAGGATCATTGACTTCGTTGCCGTCGGTATCAATTAAATCCTGGCGGTTGAAATACTCGCACCCGGCTCCGTCGCTGTTGAACAGAACGGTCAGGCTGGCCTGGCCTTCCATGACATAGACAGGCGGAGTCACCTTGATGTCGGACCCCACCTTGAGCTTTCTGCAATAGCCGCGGCCGTCCGAGGCGTAGGCGTTTTCGGAAAAGTTTTTGCAAAACCCGCATGCCTTCTCGGGGACGTTTTCCCTTTCCTCGACGGAACGGGCCTTGCTAACGTCTCCCAGCATTCCATTAGCCACTTGTTTCCACTGACTCCTCCGGGACATTGATGCCTCCTTGTCATGACGATGAGGGTTTTCAGGTTATACCGGGCGGATCAACCGCCGATGGTTAGTTTGCTTCTTCAAAGCCGGAGCCGCCGATGGTGGTTTTCAGGCCGCTCATTTCGTAAAACTCCTTGGGAATTTCCAGCAGGGAGGGCTCCATGGCCTCCACCCGCCCCAAGGGCCAATCCAGCCCCAGCCACCCGTATTTGTCCTGGCACCAGTTGTGGTAGGGCAGCAAATCCACCCGGCGGATTTTCCCGGGAAGGCCGTTCAAAAACTCCACGGCCGCCTTGTGATCCTCTATGGAATCATTGAAGCCGGGAACCACCGGGATTCGCACCCAGATTTCCACCCCGGTTTGAGTCAGGCGGGCGAGGTTTTTCATAATCAAGGCGTTATCCACGCCCGTCCATTGTTTGTGCTTCTCCGGGTCCGTGTGCTTGAGGTCGAACAACACGATGTCTGTGTAGGCGAGAAGTTTTTCCAAAACCTCCCAGGAGCAGTACCCGTTGGTGTCCAGGCAGGTGTGAAGCCCCCGAGCCTTGGCGCCCGCCAGAAGTTTTTCAGCGAAGTCCGGATGCGCCGTGGGTTCTCCGCCGGAAAGAGTCATGCCCCCTCCGGAGTTTTTGTAAAAGGGCAGGTCCGATTCCACTTCGTCCAAAATTTCCTTTACGGTCAGGAGCTTGCCCGTTATTTCCAGGGCGCCGTAAGGGCAAACCGCCGCGCATTGCATGGAATGGTTGCAGCGGGCAAGGTCGATTTTGTAATAATCCACGCCTTCCGACTGGGCCAGAACCGGGTCGATGGGAGGCTGGATCGCCTCCGTGGGGCAGGCTTCCATGCAGGCGCCGCATTGCACGCAGAGCCTTTTTTTCCAGTAAATCTGGGCTTTTGCGTCAATAGTTTCGGGATTATGGCACCAGGCGCACTTGAGGGGGCAGCCCTTTAAAAAGACGTTGGTGCGGAATCCCGGACCGTCGTTTATGGCAAAACGTTGAATTTCCGTAATCAAGCAGGCATTGCCCATTGATCCCTCCCGCTTCGTTTCCTTGTGACATGAAAATTTTTCGCCATAATTTAAAGAATCGCCGCAAAGTCCGCCATGTCCGCCGATTCCAAATGATCGATCCTTCCGGCAAGATCCTCCGCCTTTTCCAGGCCGATCACAGCGCCCGCCAGGTCCAGAAACTTGGCTCTGACGCGCTCCTGCTTGGCGTCCAGGGGCGGAATTTGCTGGAGAATGTCGGAAAAGCCTTCGTAGTCCCGGCCATTGGCCCTGATTACAACCCGGGATTCCAGGGCGGTCATGGACTCATCCTTGAGCAATTCAATTTTTTGCATCAGGCTTCTTACCTGGGAATCGTTCACCATGTCGTCGGTAAAGGCGGCCATGCCCGTGACTTCGCGGGTGAGGGCGTTGGCCACGCAATAGACTACGGAGAACTTGGCTTCGGTTCCGGTTTTGGGATTGGCGTTGGCCGCCGCCTGCATGGTGACCTCGGAGGAGTACACCCTAATGCTTTCAAGATCGTCCAGGCTCAGGCTGTTTTCCTGCATCACCTGCCTGGCGGCCTCCAAAGGCGAGTGGGTGGCGTGGCATGAGGCGTGGTACTTCTGGCTGAGGTTGACCACGTCCCACCCCAGGCCCAGCATGGACAGGATTTCGTCGTTCACCTTGCCGCGAAGCGCTTCAAAAAAACCCTGGGGCCCCTCCAGCACGTCATCAGCGCCGGTGAAGCCATCCCTTGCCAGCATGGCCGCCATCAGCCCGGACTGGCTTGCCCGGCCTGCATGAAAGGGCTTGCACATGGTGCCGAAACTGCGTTTAAGCCCCGAGGACTGGGTGGCCCCAATGCCCAAAGCCCAGGCGGTCTGCTGCGGATCCAGGCCCAGCAGCCGGGCGCATCCCGCGGCCGAGGCCATGTGACCCAAGGTGGATGTGCCGTGCCAGCCCGCCAGGTAATGATCCAGGCCGGCGCAGGCGCCGATGGTTCCTCCCACCTGGATTCCCATGATGTAGGCGTCCAGCAGATCCCTGCCGCTTTTGTTTTCCTTTTCCGCCAGAGCCAAGAGGGCGGGAAAAAGGGTGACCGAGGGATGCCCGAGAAAGGAAACCAAAGTATCGTCATAGTCCAATGCGTGGGACGCCGCGCCATTGATGAGGGCGGCCTGGCCCAGGGATTTTTTCTCTCCAAACCCGATGATCGTCGCCTGGGGGCTTCCGCCTTCCCGGCCGGCCCAGCGCATGAGTTTTTCCACCAGGGGCTCGTCCTTGCCGCCGTAGGTTACGGCCAGCCAGTCCATAAAAGCGGTCTTGGCGTGATCGTGCATTTCCTCCGGGATGGAGGAGGCGGGGGTGTTGGAGCAGAATCCCGCCAGTTTTTTGGTCATTCCCATTGTTTCGCCGGTCATGTGGTCTCCTTGATTCCAAACGCCTCCCGCATCAGGGGCAGCAGGGAGTCGGCCGCGGAATACGGATCGGTTTGCTGTTTCAAAATTTGATGGATTGCCTTGTCCAGGTCTCCGGTGCGGTCCCATTTGTCTTGCAGATAATGCAGGATTTCGCTTTCCATGAGTGAGAGGATTTCCTCTTTGATCCGCAGAGCCCGCCAGTCCGCCCGATTTTTACCCGCATCAAAGCCATGGACCAGGACGTCCACAAGCTCCCTGACGCCCTGATAATTGATGGCCGAGGTTTTCAGGATCGGCGGCCTGGGGCCGGAGCCTTCGGAAGCAATGTCCAGCATGCCGCCGATATCCGCCGCCACTTCATGCGCGCCTTCCCTGTCGGCCTTGTTAACCACGTACAGGTCGGCGATTTCCATGATTCCGGCTTTCAGGGCCTGAATGCCGTCTCCCTGCCCCGGAACGCAGACCACCATGACCAGGTCGGCGGTCTTGACGACTTCCACCTCGTCCTGGCCGACTCCCACGGTTTCAATGAGGATCACGTCCTTGCCGAAGGCGTCCAGAATTCTGCTGACGTCGCGGGCGCCCTGGCACAGACCGCCCAAAGCGCCTCTGGTGGCCATGGATCGGATGAAGATTTCCGGCAAGTTGACGGCATCCCGCATGCGCAGCCTGTCCCCCAGGAGGGCGCCTCCGGAAAAGGGAGAGGAGGGGTCCACCGCGATAATGCCCACGGTTCGGCCCCGGGAAACCAGTTCCCTGGCGATGGAGTTGGTCAGGGTGCTCTTGCCCGCGCCCGGGCTGCCGGTGACGCCGATGATTTTCGCCTTTCCCCCCAGGGGGTAAAGACGCTTCATGGCGTCCTTCCAGCCGTTTTCCCGATTCTCCACCAGGGTGATGATACGGGCCAGGGAGCGTTCGTTTCCCTTTTTCACCCCATCCAACAATGTTTCCCAAGATGCCTGCACCAGAGATTTCGTCCTTATGGGCTTGTGCGCCGAATGCTGAAAAGAGGCGCGGGATTATTACAATTTGACCGGCTGGGCCTCTCCAAAAACCTCGCGCAACGCGTCGCAGATTTCCTGCAGCGTACAGTCGTTTTTCACGCAGTCGCAGATGTCGGGCATCAGATTCCGGTTTTCGTCCTTGGCATGGGTCCTGAGCGAGGACAAAAGGCTTGCGGCCGTCCTGCCGTCGCGCGTTCTTTTCAATTCCCGTAGAGATGCCTTTTGCCGCTCTTCACAGGTGGCCATGAGGGCCGGGTCGTAGGTGGCTTCCACCTCCCGGTTTATGGTGACTTCGAGCTCCAGGTCGCTGGTGTAGCAATTAACGCCCACCACCAGATCCTCCTGGCTTTCAATGCGTTTTTGCTTTTCGTAGGCGCTTTTAGCCACGGCCTTGGGCATGTATCCGCTTTCAATGGCCGCCACCGCGCCGCCCATGCCCCTGATTTTATCCATTTCCGCCAGGGCTTCGGCTTCCAGTTCGTCCGTAAGGGACTCCATGAAATAGGACCCCGCCCAGGGATCGCACACGTCGGTCAGGCCGGTTTCATGCATGAGAATCCGCGTGGCGTCCAACTGCATCTGCACCGCCTCCTGGCTGTGGCCCAGCCCAAGGGGCTCGTCCCACGGGGGAAAAACCCCCGGCAGGCTGCCGGTCATGCCAGCCGCAACCCCTCCCACCACGGCCCTTGGCCAGTTGTTTAGGGTTCTTTGCAGCGTGGTGGAAGAACATCCGATATGGGCGGTGATCGGCTGGCGGATGGTCATGGCCTTGGGGTTTGTCACTCCAAAGTCTTCTTTCAGCATGCGGGCGTACATCCGGCGGGAAGCCCTGTGAAAAGCGATTTCCTTGTAGATTTCCATGGACCCGCCAAAGGCGTTGAACGTGAATTTGGTCAGAAAATCGTTGGGATCCAGGCCCGCTTTGATTCCTTCCTGGATGTAGGCGGCCGCGTTGGCCAGGGAAAAGGCCAGGTCCTGGGTGCGGGTGGCCCCGGCTTCCCGGATGTGGTAGCCGCCGATGCTGTTGACGTTCAGCAAGGGCATATGCTTGCGCATGAACTGCAGGGTGTCGCGAAAAAGGCGCAACGAAGGTCCGGCCGGATAGATATAGGTCCCCCGGGCGATGAACTCCTTTAAGATGTCGTTTTGGGGGGTTCCCCTAAGTGCGGCGGGGTCGACGCCCCTGGACCGTGCAAGCTCTGCGTACATGGCGATGATGATTGCGCAGGGAGCGTTTATGGTGAAGTTGGAGGGAACCTTGTCGATCTCAAGGTCTCCGGTGTAGGGCTCGTAGATGACGCAAAAATCGCGAAAACTGTCCACGGCCACCCCCACCCGCCCCACTTCGCCTTCCGCCATGGGAGAGTCCGAGTCGTAACCGCACTGGGTTACCAGATCAAAGGCCATGTTGGGGCCGCCGAAACGCCCCATGGAATGCATGCGTTTCAGATAATCGCGGTAGTCGGCGGCGGCGCCGAATCCGCCGTACTTGCCCACGCCCCTGGAGCCGCCCCAGTCCGGCCTGTAATTGGCCTGGGCCGCCAGTTTTTCATTGGCTTTGGCGAAATCAAAAGGAGCGTTTCCCGCGGTAAAGGGATATTGGCCGGGAAAACCGACCTTCTCGAGAAAATCAAAATCCTTTATAGCATTGGGCGTGTAAAAGCAGGTGGGAGACTTTTCCAGATTATAGCGGCTGACGCGCTTGTTCACTAAATTTTCCCGCCAGGATTTTTCCTCCCTGGCTATCTGCTCCCTTTTCTCCCGGCAGTCGCATTTGTTTTGATCGTCCTTCATGAACCCCCTCTTTGCAGCGTACGGCCGAACATATTTAGGCCATGTTTGATGCCGTGAATCCGGCTGGGATGGTGTAACAGTCAAAAATCAGCAGGCGACAGACTCCGATATGAATCCGGCCACCTGAGAGACGGCGGACCCTGCGGTAAACACGCCCGCCACGCCCATTTCCTTGAGCGAGGCCACATCCTGCTCGGGAATCACGCCGCCCACAATCAGCAGGATGTCCTCGGCCTTTTTGCTTTTCAACTGATCCACGACCTTTTGAGTCAGGCTCAAATGGGCGCCGGATAAAATGGACAGGCCGATCACGTCCACGTCCTCCTGCAGGGCTGCGCTCACGATTTGCTCCGGGCTCTGGCGCAAACCCGTGTAAATGACCTCAAAGCCTGCGTCCCGCAGGCCGTAGGCGATAATTCTCGCGCCTCGTTCGTGGCCGTCCAAACCTGGTTTGGCTATGAGTACGCGAATCTTTTTGTTGTTCATGAATTCCCTCCAAGTAGATAGTGGCAGGCTGGTGTGCAGTGTAATGGCAAGAAGGGCGCCAGAACGCGGAATTTTAATTTAACTATTTGAAATGATGTTATATTTTATTAAATACGGTCTTCGGGGGAGGCGCCCCAAGCGCGCCCAGTGGGACACAGCCGCCCAAAATCAAGGGCAGATACGCGGCTTTTGGAGAGGCGGCTTAGGTGTAACATTCTGAAATAATGCAGGAGTTGATTTTGGGTTCGCGGGTTGGGTCACAAGTGACCCGTCTGGGTCAGGATAGACCCAGGCGCTTCATCTTACGAAACAGGGTCTTGCGGGAAATGCCTAAAGACTCGGCGGTTCTGGACTTGTGCCCCCGGTTCTGGTCCAGGGCTTTTTTGATCAGGGCCTTTTCCACGTTTTCAGTAGCGCCTCTGAGGTCAGCCCCGTTTTCCACGGCTTCGGACAGGGGCGCCTTGGCCTGCAAGGGTTCGGGAGAGATGAAGTCCAGGCGATTTACCGTGAGATAGCGCTGAATCACGTTTTGGAGTTCCCGCACGTTGCCCGGCCAGTCATAGGCGACCAGATCGTTCAGAACCTTGCCTGGCAGGACAGCCTGGCCCTGGCCTCCGGAATAGACTTTCATGAAGTGCTCCGCCAGCAGGGGGATGTCGTCCCGGCGTTGGCGCAGGGGCGGCAAGTTGATGGGGATGATGTGAATTCTGAAGAAAAAGTCCTCGCGCATCTTGCCGGCCCGGGCTTGTTCCAGGAGGTTGCGGTTGGTGGCGGCGATAATGCGGAAGTCGGAGAATTTGACGGCATTGCCGCCTACGGGCGTGTAGCCTCCTCCTTCGATGGCCCGGAGGAGCTTGACCTGCAGCATGATGTCCAGTTCGCCCACTTCGTCCAAAAACAGGGTTCCGCCGTTGGCTTGGTCCAGGAAGCCTTCCTTGTTGGAATGGGTGCCGGTGAAGGCCCCTTTGCGGCTTCCGAAAAACTCGCTTTCCAGGAGGTTGGCCGGGATGGCCGCGCAGTTTACGGGCACGAAGGGCTGGTCAGCTCTTTTGCTCATTTTATGGATGGCTCGGGCGACCAGTTCCTTGCCGGTTCCTGATTCGCCGTAAATAATGACATTGGCGCTGCCGGCCGCCGCATTGAGGATAAGCTCGTAGACTTCCTGCATGGCCGTGCTTTTGCCGATAATATTGCCAAACCGGTAGCGGTCCCGCATGGAGGAACGAAGGTTGACGTTTTCCCGGCGCAGGTTTTCCGCTTCCTCCTGCATGGAAAGCTCCCTGAGTTTTGTTTCCGTGACGTCGCGGGCGGTGAGCAGCAGGCTGGGTTTTCCTTTCCAGGTGATAAAATTGGCCTTGCCTTCCACCCAGAGTTCATTGCCCAACTTGTGCAGGCAACGGGCCTGGAATGTGCGTTCCTCCGCAGCGCCGGACTCCAGGGCCTGGTACAATTCCAGAAAATAGGGGCGAAACGGCTCAGCCGCCATAAATTCCGGGGTTTTGGCGAGGAACTCCTCCCGGGTGTAGCCAAACATGGAAGCCGCGGCTTCGTTGGCGAACAGAAACCTGTTTTTGTGGGCAAGCACGACTCCTTCGGTAATGCGCTCTCCCAGCAGGCGATAGAGCGCTTCCGACTCCCGGAGGCTCTGTTCCGCGGCTTTTCTGGCCGAGATGTCCAGGCCCATGCCCATGAGATAGGACGCTCCATTGATCCGGGTGCTGACGCCCGTGAACATGTAGGGAATCTTTCTGCCGTCTTTGGTGACTATGGTGGATTCGGCCAAACCCTCGCCGTTCACGAATACGTCCTTGATGCTGTTTCGGATTAAATTCTTGTCTCCGCCCTTGAATAAGGTGAGCAGGCTGATGGAACCCACCTCCTCCTCGGTGTATCCGGTGACGGTCTCCACGTTCCGGTTCCAGCGAAGCACCTGGAGCTTGTCGTTAAAGCAGTAAAATATGCCCGGCAGGCCCCGAATGAGGGTTTCGAAAAATTGGTTTTCGTTGGCCAGGGCCTTCAGAGCTTCTTCCAATTCCTGAAGCTGCTCCCCCCGGGAGCTTTCGGGCGCGGCTTTTCCTTTTGCCGTATGGAGGCTGCTTTCCGGGGTCTTCGAGGACGCTTTTAGAGTATTTGGCATGGGATTTAAATCCTGATGGGGGGACGGGGCCCGGCGCAGGCCAGCGCAGAGACTCCGGTTATTGATGGCATGGTGCGTCAATAGCGAATGTATTCTTTTTACACTCTATTTCACTCCATTGTAAAGTTTTTTTTGACATTGCATGGCAGGGCGCCAAGGAAATTGTCCCAAGTCGGGCCGTTAATCCGTTCGCGGCGGGAGGGCATTTTTCGCCCGTGACACCGGAACAGGTTTTTCAACCCAGGCAAGGGAATGGCGGCTTGAATCGGGATTGCTAAATTTCAGAAAGCCAGGCGGTGAAAATAGGGGATTGTACGGCAATTAGGATTTTTGGGCAAAAAAATGGCGGAGAGGGTGGGATTCGAACCCACGGTACGGTTGTGCCGTACACACGATTTCCAGTCGTGCACCTTCGGCCAGCTCGGTCACCTCTCCGCATTGTATGCGGCGTACTTCTATGTCTTGCCTGCATGAACTTTCCCTTGCGCGAGTAAGGCGAGCCTTCACATGCGCCCCAAAGGGTGGGTGTCTTATGGCGCATTTTAATCGTTTTGGCAAGAGGTTTTTTTTCTGTTAGGTTTTTCCATGAGGAACGGCTCTGATTTTCCTGAAACCCGTGAAATCCGCCCGGGCATGCCCTGGCGCAAAGGCTCTGCGGCGCTGTCACGCCGGATAAACTTCCCCGTTTTTTGCGCGCGGCGCCATGGAAAGGTTCTTTGCAGAGCTTTCTTTCAGGAAAGCGATATGCCGAAGGCTTTTTTTCTTGCTTGTTTTAGGCTGTTACCGTTCTTCAGGAGGCCGGGCGTCCATGGACTCGTGGGACAGGGCCAAGCCGTTTTCGGGCATGAGCGGCTCGTCGATAAAATGGATGAGCTTGGACAAGCTGGAGACGATCTCCGCCACTTCCTGTTCGGGCAGGTTTTCCAGTCCTTCTATGATTTGCTTTTGGAGCGGGGGAGGGGCGTGGGAGGCCATGTCCCTGCCTTTATCCGTGAGTTCCACGGTAATCACCCTGCGATCCTTGTTGGTCCGGGAACGGATCACCAGGCCTTTATTTTCCAGGCGGTCGATGATGCCGGTGACCGTGCTGGACTTGACCATGATTTCCGCAGCAAGTCGTGACAAAGAGAGGGGGCCCTTTTCGTACAAGGCCATGAGGCATGCCAACTGAGGGCCGCTGACCAAATAGGTGCGGCTGAGCTCTTTGGTGTACATTTCCTCCGCCTGGATAAGGCGGCGGATAAGCCATACAATTTCTTTTATTTTGTTATCAAAGACAACCGGTTCGTTCAACGGTCGATTCATAATAATAACCGCCTTCAATTATTCTACTGCAAGCACGGAAATTATCACCAGGCGTTAAGAAAGGCAACTGAAATACGCACGGCTGAAAAAATAGCGGGCCGCCTGATTCAAGGGCTGAAAGGCCCCGCCGCGCCCGTTATCGGAGGCGGCGGGGCCTGGAATGATCACGTCGGCAAATAACCGCTACTTGGCGGCTTTCCGGGCTTCTTCAATCCAGCCGTTCCATTTCTCCTGGTTCTTGGCGATCCATTCGTTGGCGTGCCTGTCAATATCCTTGGCGGATTTTTCGCCTTCGTTCATCCTGGTGTTCTGCTCGTTGATGTCAATCAAGGGCAGGGTGAAAACCTCAAAAAAGCGCTTGGCCGCCGGGTTTTCCGCCAGGAATTTTTTATTGGCCACAATCTGGATGTCGCAAACCACAAATCCCAGCTTTACGGGGTCGGTAACAGCGCCTTCTACGCCAGACACGGTCATGCGGTCCACGGCGGGTTTCTGCGTTTCCATGGGGATGATTTCAGGTACGTTGATCCACATGACGTCCTTGCCGGGTTTCATCTTGAAGATGGTCCAGTTGGGGGCCCAGGTGTAAAAGAAAACGGGCTTGCCGGATTTATAGGCCGCCAGGGCGGAAGCGATGCCGGCTTCATAAGAGGCCTTGACCGGGTTGATGTAGTCTTTCAGGCCGTATGTTTCCATATGAAAGGCGATGGCTTTTTCGCAGCCCCAGCCGGGAGGACAGGCGGTGAGGTCGGCTTTGCCGTCTTTGTTGGTGTCAAAAGCCTTGATCACTTCCGGGCGTTTGAAATCGTCCAGGCTTTTGATGTTGAATTTTTCCACGTCTCTTTTGGAAACCAGGTATCCCTGGAGCCCGCCGGCTTTGGCCACGTAACCGATGGTCTGGGCTTTTTCATCAAAGTCCTTGGGGACCTGGCTGTTGTGCATGGGGAACCAGCCGTTGCACCAGTAGTCCAGGTCGCCCAGGGTTACGGATTTATAGAAAATGGGGTTGGCCAGGTCTTTAGGCTTCTTGGCTTTGTAGCCAAGCTCTTCCAGGCCCTTGCGGACCAGGACTTCCTGGAAAAAGCCCGTGTTCCAGGTGGCGCGGGCGGGTTTGACGGTGACGCCCTTGCCGGGCTTCTCCTGGTAGGCCATGCCCGGCGCCGGAGCGATGAAGCAGGCCGCTACAGCGGCGATAACCAATGCTTTGACTAAACGTAAATTCATAATTCCTCCTCTGCAAAATAAAGTTGTTGGTTTTGCCTGTTTATCAGTCTTTTTTCTGAGCCATGGATTGGGTGATGCGGTCCAGAATAATAGCCATGAGAACAATGCCCAGGCCGCCGATCACAGCCTGTCCGATATCCAGCGTATTCAGGCCCAGGATGACGGGGGAGCCCAGGCCGCCCGCGCCGATGAGCGCTGCAATGACGACCATGGAAAGAGCCATCATGATGGTTTGGTTGAGCCCGGCCAGGATGGTGGGCATGGCAAGGGGAATCTGTACGCGTACAAGCACCTGCCAGTTGGTGGCGCCAAAGGCCTGGGCCGCTTCCACCAGTTCGGGGTGCACTCCCCTAATGCCCAGGCTGGTCAGGCGGATGATGGGGGGCATGGCGAACACGATGGTTGACAAAACGCCCGCCACGTTGCCCACGGAAAAGAGCATGACAATGGGCACCAGGTACACAAAAGCCGGAGTGGTCTGCATGGCGTCCAAAAAGGGCCGCATCCAGGATTCGAATTTATCCGATCGTCCCGCAAGGATGCCCAGGGGCGCCCCCACAAGAGTGCAGAAAATAACGGCTGAAAGCACCATGGCCAGGGTGGTCATGGCGTCCGTCCAGAGGCCCAGCATGCCCACAAAGGCCATGGTGACCACCGAGAATATGGACAACTTGATTCCGGAAAATTTCCAGGCCGCCAAACCAATGGCGATAATGACGATAATCGGATGGATCGCGTTCAGGCCATTGTCAAATCCCGACAAGGTGGTTTCCACGGGCCACTTGATGGCCTGGAAAAAGGGCCGGTAATTGTCCACCAGCCATTCCACTGCTTGGGAAACCCAGGTGTCCAGGGGTATTATTTTGTCTTCAAACATTGCTTCTCTCCAATACGTCTATCAGGGGCGCAGCACGCCCCGGAAGGTTTATTCCGCCTCGATAGCGTTCTCGGCCCTATGCAGGGCGCCCAGGAACCGGTTTTTGGAAACCACGCCCTTATACCTATTGCCCTCATCCACTACGGGTACGGGCCAGGTGTGGCTGGCCACCAGAGGCAGGATGTCCTGCATGGAATCGTCCATTTTCACCGGCTCAGCATCTTGGATGAATGCCTGATTCAGAGGGGAGTCTCCGGTTCTCTTTTCCATGGCCTCTTTGATGGAGTCCGTGGAAACCAGCCCCAAAAACTGCTTTTTCGGCCCCAGGACGTACAAAAAATCCCGCTCGCTGCCGCTCAATAACTCATGGGCCGCCCGCAGGCTGCCGGCCTTGCTTATGATCAGCGTGGGCTGGGTGTCGCGGACAATATCGCCGGCGCTGATGACGTTTGTGGGATCCACGCCGCGGAAGAACGCACGGACGTAATCGTCCGCCGGATTCTGGAGAATCTCTTCGGGCGAGCCCACCTGGACTACCCGGCCCCCTTCCATGATGGCGATGCGGTCCCCGATGCGCAGGGCCTCGTCCAGGTCGTGGGAAATGAACACAATGGTGCGCTGGGCGTCTTCCTGCAGTTTAAGCAATTCATCCTGCATTTCCGTACGGATCAGAGGATCCAATGCGGAAAAGGCCTCGTCCATGAGCAGAATGTCGGGATCCACGGCCAGACCGCGGGCCAGCCCCACGCGCTGCTGCATGCCGCCGGAAAGCTGTTTGGGGTAGGAATCCTCCCAGCCGGCCAGACCCACCTGAGCCAAAGCCTCGGCCGCCCGTTCCTCGCGCTTTGCCTTGTCCACTTTGGCCAATTGCAGGCCAAAAGCTGCATTTTGCAGCACGGTAAGATGAGGCATTAGGGCGAAAGACTGGAAAACCATGCTCATGTTGTGAAGCCGGAAATCCACTAATTCGTCCTGGTTCATTTTGGTCACGTTTTCGCCGTCCACCAAAACATTCCCTGCAGTGGGCTCAATCAAACGATTGAGCATACGAACCAAAGTTGACTTTCCGGACCCGGAAAGCCCCATGACCACGAAGATTTCCCCCGCGTTCACGGAGAACGAGGCGTTGTTCACGCCGACGGTCAGCCCGGTTTTCTCGAAGATGGCGTCTTTTTCCATCCCCTGCTCCAGCAGGGCCATGGCTTTTTGCGCCGGGCTGCCAAATACTTTGTACAGATTTTCAATGACGATTTTTTCCATGCCGGTTCCTTTTGCCTGTGTTGCTTTTAGATTTTCGCCGGGCATGGCCGCGCCGCGCGCAGCCAGGGCATGTTTGGGTTTGGCGATCCCGCCCGCAATGCATCCGACACTTGGCGTTCTGATTATTTCAATAATAATACTTTAAATTGAAGATTATTTCAATTCAAAATATATTTTCTAATAATATCTATTCCGTAAGTATTATTAAAATCGAAGCGGCAAAGTAAAACTTAAGACCTTATCCAAGATTAAAGAGGGCGGCCCAAGGGGTTCTTTTTGATAAAAACCCCGTTGATAAACGTTTTGTCCCTGCATGGAAAATGGAGCGGTGGGTTTTCGAGCGCCGGATAATCGGGACCTCTATTAAGTAAAACTTTAGTATAGCTGTGCTTTTTAATTCCCAGGCTGGATTGCTCCGCGCTTTCCTTGGTGTGGAGCGAGCCTTTGCGGAGCATTTGTTTCGCCTTGGCCCTCTTTGGCTGGTCGCAGCCTCCTATACAGGTTTCTCACATTCCGCCAATCAAAGACTAATCCGTGCTTAACAGTTTTATAACCCTGGGGAGCTAAGTACACCCTCATGCTTCAAGGGCATCCGCCCCTGTTAAATCAACCCAATTCCATTATTCAATCGATAGAGGAGCGTGTACATGGATAAGAGACTATTCCGGCTTCTGGCGGTTTTGTTGGCGCTGGCCCTATGTTTTTCCGTCGGGTGCAGCGACGACGATTCATTGACCCCGGAGCAGAAAGAATGGCTGTTAAAGGGAAATGCCGTGGACGGCCCCATTGAGGGCGCCAAGATAACCATCACCGATTCCAGAGGCAATGAATGGACAGCCTCCTCCCTGACGGACGCCGCAGGCGCCTACCGCATAACCCTGCCGGAGGACATCAAGGGGCCTTTGCGCATCCGCCTCTACGACGGCGGGTGCGACAATTCGACGAACCCTTGCACCCTCTTTGAGGGGGAGTATTACGCCCTGGTCAGCCAGTTCAGGGGTGAAGCCGCCTCCGGCCATCCCACGCCCCTCACCACGCTTATTTATTTTGTCGCCCTTGCAAGGGCAGGCGGCGATCCCCTGGCCGTCACAAACACCGATGTGAACGCCGCGACCAGTATTGTGGAAAGCCTGTTCGGCCTGGGCCTGGAATTTGAATCCATTGCCACGCCCCCCACGGTGCAGACAAATCAGAAGATTGATCAGGACATTCTCGATGAGATGACGGCCCATCGTACGGCTATTGACTTCCTGCTTTATGTGGTTGAAAACGCGGCCGCCGGTACGGACGCGGACATTGACGAAGTTTTGCTTACTTTCGCCCTGGATATCATGGACGGAACCGTGGACGGCGCCGCCGACGGCTTGGACCAGGACCTTCTGAGCGCCCTGAATTTCGACGATTCCTATATGGGCATGCTGAGCGAGTTCGGACAGCGCTTTGTGAGCCGCCTGAACGCATTGGACGACCCCGCCGCCCTGGAAGCGGCTCTGCAGGCCGCCGCCGCCAAACTCGCCAATGAGGATGCGGACGGCGCCATCGGAGAAGGCATGGGCGCCGCCGCCGTGGCCAACCTGGGCGCGGAAGCCGATACCTCCGGCGCCAAAGCCCGCTTGGCGACCTCTTCTCCAGTAGCCGTGCAACTGGCGGTTTTGGGAACTTACGATCCCGATCCGAATGCGGATATCTCGGAAGCCTATGCTGAAATCGTTGCTTACGATCCCGCGACCCAGCAGGTTTACGTCACCAACGCCGGCGAAATGCCGGACCGCAAAGACGATTACGTGAAGGTGGATATTATTGACGTGTCTGATCCCACGGCCCCGGCTTACGTTGACAGCATCGACGTTTCCGGCATGGGCGCCGGGGTCAACTCCTGCGCGGTGAAAAACGGCGTGGTGGCCATCGCCATCGAGTCCGACCCCAAGCAGAATCCCGGCGTGGTCGCCTTTTACCAGACCGACGGAACTTACATCAATCATGTGACGGTGGGCGCCTTGCCCGACATGGTCACGTTTACCCCGGACGGCGCCAAGGTCCTGGTCGCCAACGAAGGCGAGCCTAACGGCGACTACACCACGGACCCTGAAGGCTCCGTCTCAATCATCGACATTTCCGGCGGGGCCGCCTCCGCCAGCGTATCCACTGCCGGATTCGCCGGCTTCAACGGCGACAAGGAAGCCCTCATAGCTTCCGGCGTTCGCATCTTCGGCCCCAACGCCGCCGTGGCTCAGGACCTGGAGCCCGAGTACATCGCCGTCAACGCCGATTCCACCACGGCTTACGTCACTTTGCAGGAAAACAACGCCATTGCGGAAATCGACCTGGCTACCGCAACGGTCACCGGTATTTTTCCCCTGGGATACAAGGATCACAGCCTGGAAGGAAACGGCCTGGACGCCAGCAACAAGGACGACGCCATCAATATTGCAACCTGGCCTGTCCTGGGCATGTACATGCCCGACTCCATCGCTGCGTATAATCTGGGCGGAGAAATCTTTCTGGTTACGGCCAACGAAGGCGACGCCAGGGAATACGACGCCTTTGAGGAAGAAGAATCCATCGAGGATCTGGATCTGGATGAAACCGCCTTCCCCAACGCATCCACCTTGCAGGAAAAGGAAAACCTGGGCAAACTCAGCGTCACCAATACCATGGGCGACGCGGACAACGACGGCGACTACGATGAACTCTATTCTTTCGGCGCCCGTTCCTTTTCCGTATGGAAAGTCGGCGCCAGCGGCCTGGAGCTGGTTTTCGACTCGGGCGATAAGATGGAGCAGGTCGTAGCAGCCATGTTCCCGGAAGCCTTCAACACCACGGACGACGAAATCAAGTTCGACAACCGCTCCGACAACAAGGGCCCCGAACCGGAAGCCCTCGCCATCGGCGAGATCGACGGCCGCGTTTACGCCTTTGTGGGTCTGGAACGCATGGGCGGCATCATGACCTTTGACATCACCATTCCCGAAAATCCGGTTTACTGCCACTACATCAACAACCGGAACATGACCTGGGACGAGGACGACGAAACCACGGGCCCGGCCCTGGACATGGCGCCCGAAGGCCTGATTTTCATCCCGGCTTCCGACAGCCCCAACGGCAAGCCCATGCTGGCCTGCGCCAACGAGATGTCCGGAACCACCACCCTGTATTCCGTGGACAGCGCCTCCCGTAAAGCGGAATTCGCGGTTTTTACCGACCCCCATTATTACGACTCTTCCCTGGGAACCGAAGGCGCCGCCTTTGAAGCCTATCTGCTTCAGGACCGCAAGCTCATCGCGGAGAGCGAGGCAATCATGGATTCCACCGTCCGGATGATCCGTGCGGAAAACCCTGACTTTGTGCTGGTGTGCGGCGACTTGACCAAAGACGGCGCCTTGGCCAGCCATCAGGAATTCGCCGAGGGCATCGCCAAGATCGAGGCCGCCGGCGCCCAGGTGTACGTGGTTCCCGGCAATCACGACGTGAACAATCCCCAGGCGTACGGCTACGAGGGCGACAACGAAGTGGCCGTGGACAACATCAGCGCCGAAGACTTTGCAACCATTTACGCAGACTTTGGGTACAGCGAAGCCATCGCACGCGACCCCAACTCCCTGTCTTATGTGGTTCAGCCCAATGACTGGCTGCGCATCATTGGCATGGACTCCTGCAAGTACAGCGCCGAAGACAATGCCGAACACGCGGAAACCAGCGGCGCTTTTTCCGCTGAAACCCTGGCCTGGATTAAAGCCCAAACCGGGGAAGCCATGGACGCGGGCTTCACGGTCATCGGCTTCCAGCATCACAACCTGGTGGAGCACTACACCGGCCAATCCGTGGACGCCATCGGCGCGGACTACGTGATCGACGACTACGAAAACGTCGCTGAGACCCTGGCCGACGCCGGCATGCACGTCGTCTTTACCGGCCACTACCACGCCAACGACATCACCAAGTTCGCCACGGAAGCCAGCTTTGTGTATGACGTGGAAACCGGCTCCACGGTGACAAGCCCCTGCCCCTGGCGCACGGTCTCCCTGGACGGCTCCGAACAGACCATGGAAATCGCCACCCATCTCATTGAGTGGATCGACTACGACCTGGACGGCGAATACTTTCAGGATTACGCAGCCGAATACCTGGAAGACGGCCTGGAAGTGGTGGCGACCGTCCTGCTGCAGTCCCTGTTCGGCGTGGATGCTGCCACGGCCCAGGCTTTGGCCCCGGACGTAGCCGCCGCCTACGCCGCGCACTACGCCGGCGACGAAACCCCCACGGCGGAAGTCCTGGCGAAAATCAACGCCTACCTGGCCGATGAAAACACCGCGACCCTGGGCCAGATGATGGGAACTCTGTGGACGGACCTCAATCCCTCCGACGGCGCAGTTTTTATTGACCTGGTAACGGGAGAGAGCGTGGACCTTTCCAAATAGGATTTTTGGGCAACAAAAAGCTCTCCCGCTTGAAGCTCCGGGAGTGCGAAGAATAACCTGAGCCCGCCAGGACCGGAACAACCGGTTTTGGCGGGCTTTTTTTTATCATAAATAAAGGTTAACATCCTTGGTTTCAGGCGGATGGATTTATCCTTTGATCTGTGATACTCCTATGCCTGCAGTGCGGCTTTTTACGGCCCTTTGCAACCCTCAAAACATCTTGCCGCTCGTCCGGAGTTAATGCGTCCATTGCATCCGAGGTTTTATGGAGTATCGTAGAGAAATTGATGGAATGAGGGCCGTCGCCGTCATACCGGTTATCCTGTTTCATGCAGGGCTCAATCTGTTTCAAGGCGGATACGTCGGCGTTGATATCTTTTTCGTCATCAGCGGATATCTGATCACTACGATAATTCTTAACGACCTGACCAAGGACAATTTTTCCATCGTCGCCTTTTATGATCGAAGAGCGCGCCGGATTTTGCCCGCCTTGTTTTTTATAACCGCGGCTTGCTTCCCCTTTGCCTGGATGTGGCTGTCTCCGCATTATTTGCAGGAGTTCTCCCAAAGCGTGATGGCCGTCGCCTCATTTTGCTCCAATTTCCTGTTTTACTCCCAAAGCGGATATTTCGACACAGCCGCGGAATTAAAGCCCCTGCTCCATACCTGGAGCCTGGCGGTGGAGGAGCAGTTTTACCTCTTTTTTCCGGTCTTCCTATTTTTATTATGGAAGTTTGCCAGGAAGATTCTATTCGGAGCCTTGCTTGCCGCCGGCCTAGGCAGCTTGCTTTTGGCCCAGTGGATGGCGCATCATAATCCGTCCGCCGCTTTTTACTTGCTGCCCACCCGCGGCTGGGAGCTGGCCATCGGCGCATTGCTGGCCTATTATTTTGTGTTTAAAAAGGATCAAAAATCCTTTGCAGAGTCCGCAAAGAAATTAGGCGGGCCGTTGGCGTTCGTGGGCTTGATTTTAATCGTATACGCGGTTTTCGCCTATGACAAAACAACGCCTTTTCCCGGGCTATACGCCCTGGCGCCCACAGTGGGCGCGGCCCTGGTCATCGCTTTTGCAACCCCGGGCAATGCGGTGGGGCGACTTTTGGGCGCCAAACCTCTGGTTGGGCTTGGTTTAATCAGCTACAGCGCCTATTTATGGCATTATCCGCTTTTTGTTTTCGCCCGTCACAGACTATTGACCGAGCCCAGCCGGAATGTATTCCTGGGTTTGGCTGCTGCGTCCCTGGTTCTTGCTTATTTAAGCTGGAGATTTATAGAGACTCCATTCAGGAACAAAGCAAAGGTCCAAAGAAAAACGATCTTCACTTTCGCCGGCATAGGATCCGTTTTTTTAATCACTGCCGGATTTTTGGGGTATTTTGGCTACGGCTGGCCCACAAGAATGCCTGATGGGCTCATAAGCGCTTTATCCAGTGCGGTGAATAAAGGCCCCCTGGTTGATAAATGGCATATCATGGGGCCGGGGCAGCCCGATGACGTCCGGCACTCGTTTAAAAATGTCGTCCCCGGCAAAAATGACGATAATATCATGTATCTGATTGGGGATTCCCACGCGGGGGCCATTGCGGAAGGCCTGATGCAGACCCTGGAAAACTCCGATTACGGCTTCATGTACATCTCGTATACGGCGTGCCCTCCCATTGAAAACGTCTACAGGCCGGATAAGGGAGACGACCACAGGTGTTATGAGCACAACCAGGATTTGTACAATTACATCCTTGAAAACGATCAAATCAAATACGTGGTGTTGGCCGCCCGGTGGACCCTATACCTTGAAAAGGAAAGGTTTAATAATGGAGAGGGCGGCGTGGAATACGGAGAGCCGGGCGGCTTGGACGTTATATCGGACACTCGGAAAATTGTCAGCCGGGAGGAAGACCGAAAAAGCAATCTTGAAGCAGCCTACCGGGAATCGATACAGAAGCTCTTGGACGCTGGCAAAAAGGTGGTGATCGTCTATCCCATTCCGGAGGTCGGGTGGAACGCGCCGGCGTATATCAACAAATGGGCGTTTATCCACGGCGCGGAAGCGTCCGGCCTGGATAATAGCGTGGGCTCCACCGACTACCAGGCCTTTCTTGAACGCAATAAAGGGGCCTGTGAAATGCTTGATTCCTTGGGTCAACATCCCAATTTGCACCGAGTGTATCCCGAGCACATCTTTTGCGACACGTTCGTTAAAGGACGATGCGCCGTCCAAAGCAACGGCCATATTTTTTATCGGGACGACAACCATTTATCCCTTTTTGGAGCAAGGCTTGTGGCCCGGGAAATCCTGAAGGTTCTCCGGTAGCTTCATGTGGTCAAAAACAGTGGACGGGCGGGACCCTCGGACCGGTCCTGAAAGCCCGGGCGCCGTTGGCAGGCATGGAAACCCTTCGCCCCACAAATCAAACATTCAACCCATGGCGTATCAAAAGGCAGTGCGGCATCAGGGCTTGCCCTGCGTATTTTTGGGCGGCCCATACGGGTCAGTAGGAAATCCGGGAGTAGGGCGCGAATTCATCCAGGCAGGGTGGCCCAGGCATGCAATGCCTGGGGCCGGAGGCCAAAAGGCGCGACCCACGAAGAATTTTCAAATTGAGGATGGCCGGCGGGCGCATGGCGCTGGTTGAGTCCCTGTTTTTGTTTGGTTTTGGGTGGATCGTCCGTTCGCTTGAGATGCAAGGATTCTATGGCCGCAAAAGGTCGTACCTACTGTGCTGTCGCACCCGGTCAGGATACTGCTCTGACCGGGCCGCCCCACAAAAAGAACTGGGAAACCCTGCCCCTACAAACCAAATTCAACCCATGCTGTTTCACAAGGCAATGTAGCCTCAGGGCTTGCCCTGCTTATTTTTTGGAGCCCCGCTAAATGCCGGGAGACCACCCGTGCAACAAACTGTCAGGCAAAAAAAGGGCCGCGGAATAGTCCACGGCCCCTTGTAAATCATGCAGAAAGCTGGAAAGGCTATTTCCCCGTATATTTGGGTTTGCGCTTTTCGGCGAAGGCGCCCACGGCTTCGTACAGATCGTCCGACGGGATGATGTCCGTGCTGATGAGGCCCACGTATTTCAGGCCGTCCTCCACGGTCTTTCCAATGCCGTAGTTCAATACGTTCTTGCAGGCCATGACCGCCAGGGGCGCGTTGTCGGCCATTTCCACGGCCAGCTTTTCGGCCGCTTCCATAAGCGCCGCTTGATCTTCGTACACGTCGTTGATCAGCAGGATATCCTTGGCGCGCTGGGCGTCGATGAGCCGGGCGGTATAGGCAAGCTCCCTGGCGTGGCCCTGGCCCACGATGTGGGGGATGCGCTGGAGCACGCCCACGTCCGCCACGATGGCCACGGCGGCTTCCTTCAGGGAGAATTTGGCGTCCTGGGAGCAGATGCGGACGTCGCAGGCCGTGATCATGTCCAGGCCGGCGCCGATGCAGTTTCCGTGCACAGCCGCGATGACCGGTTTGCGGCATTTTTCAATGCAGGTGATGCTTTCCTGGAGCTTGTAGATTTTATGCACCAGGCTCCATTTGGTTCCGCCTTTCTGATTGGGATCCAAGAGTTCCGGAAGCTCGTTGGTCATGGCCATGAGGTCAATGCCTGCGCAAAAGCAGTCGCCCTTGCCGGCCACGATGATCACCCGGATTTCCGGATCCTGGTCCAGGTCTTCGAAAATAATGGGCGCCTCGCTCCACGCAGGCGGATTCATGGCGTTTTTCTTTTCGGGCCTGTTCAGGTACACCCAGGCGATGGGCGGCTTTTTTTCCACAACGTAAAACTGCAGATCATCCATGATGTCTCCTATTCCGGGCAGGGACCCAGGTATTGGCCCTTCATGCTATTATTCATCGTCATCATGCCCCCCTCTTTGGGCTTTACGGTAATCACCACGGTTCCTTCAAACGTTTTGCCGTGGTAAGTGATTTCGCCCCGCGAGTATGTGGCGGATTCCTGGTCAATGCATTCCATGGTCCAGTATACGGTGTCGCCTTTGGCCTTCAAACCGGTGATTTTGCATTCGCCGTCGTCCGGTTTTTCCTGGGGTACGATGTTCTCCCGGGTCAGGCAGGTGGTGTAATTCTGGGGCGGCATGGTAAAGCCGTTGGCCTGCATGATCATGGTGGTCTTCCAGTTTCCCTCTTTCATGTTGATGGAGTTCCGGTCGATTTCCTCGATCACGCCTTGCGCCGGAGAGGGTTCAATCGCTGCGGTCCGGCCCTGGGGTTGATAGCTCTGGGCGGCCTGCTGCTGGTATGCGGCCGGCAGTTCCTCAGCCTCATCCTCCTCTTCCTGCGCTTCTTCCATAGCCTCTTTGCCGGCGTTTTTTCCGCCCTCATAGGCTCCGTCAACAGCCTCTTCAATGCCCCGCTCCCCGGCTTTTTGCAGGGCGCCCTTCAGTTTGTCGTCAAACCAACCGGCCTGGGCGATGCCGGCCAAAAATACAAGGGTGAATAAAATGGCAAAAATTCGTTTCATTAAAAAATGTCCTTTCTAAAAAAAAACCTTTCCCCCAATTGAAAAAAACGGAGTTGGGATCGCCCGCCGCTCCACACTCATCAAGTCGCAGGAAACCCAATCTCCATTGCTTCATATAAAACATCCCCTCAGGAGAACAGGCGCTCCCCTTTATATCAGCGCCTATTCTTCCATTTCACAAGGCTTAAGCAGGCTTGTCGCCGTCATTTCCCCGGGTACAGGCAATTGCATAAGCTCCAAAATCGTCACGGCGATGTCCGACAGCTTGCCGTGGTCCACCAGGCTGCAGGAATCCGCGTCGTTGGCGACCCAGAAAAAATGCACGGGGCTGGTGGTGTGAGAGGTCTGCACTCCGCCGGTGGCCGGGTCGATCATCTGCTCCGCGTTGCCGTGGTCGGCAGTGACCATCACAATCCCGTCTACGGCCAGAACCGCATCGCAGACCTTTTCCACGCATTCGTCCACGGCTTCCACGGCCTTGACCACGGCGTCAAAGTCGCCGGTGTGGCCCACCATGTCGCAGTTGGCGAAATTGATGGCGATGAAGTCGTAGCCCTTCTTTAGCCGGTCCCCGCCGTCCACGGAGTTTTCTTCCACGCTCAATGTGGTTTTCTCCGTATTCTGCGCCTTGCTCCTGAGCGAATCGATGCTGCCGGTGACGGCCTCCAGGACCAGGTCCGCGACTTCGTACACGCTCATTTCAGGCTTTTGGTTTTCCGGAATGCTGATGGACTCCACCAAAACCCTGTCCTCCTTGGGAAAGGGCGCAACCAGCTTGCCGTTAAAGAAACTGGTGACATGGCGGTACTTCTGGTATTCGGAAATCCTGAGCTGCCACAGGCCGTGGTCCGCCAGCACCTTGCCAAGCAGGTTGGCCATGTTCATGGGCGGGATGATGGCCTGGGTGAACTCGTCGTAATACCTGGTAAGCCCGGCGAAAAAAACGTCCGGGACCGGCCCCCGGTCGAACTCCTTGAAGTCCGGCTCCACAAAAGCCTGAGCCAACTGGATGGCCCGGTCCTGCCGGAAATTGGTATGGATGACCGAATCTCCGGGCCGGATCATGCCGCAGCACTCCCCGCAATCGTCCTCGATCATGGTGGGCTGGATGAATTCGTCGGTTTCCGGCGGAACGTCGCCTCCCTGTTGGGTTTTGGCGCGTTCGTAAGCCTGTTCGATGGCTTCTCTGGCGGATTTGGCCCTGAGCCCCGTTCCCTGCATGAGGGCGTCATAGGCTTTTTGGGTGCGGTCGTAATTCCGGCCCCGATCCATGGCGTAATACCGGCCCATGACGCTGGCGACCCGGCCCACGCCCAGTTCGGCCATTTTGTTCTCCAGCCTTTCCAGGTAGGTGAGGGCGCTTTGGGGCGGCGTGTCCCTGCCGTCGCTGAAAAAATGCACATAGACCTTTTTAAGGCCGTTTTCGGCGGCCCATCCCAAAAAAGCGTGCAGATGATCCTGCACCGCGTGCACGCCCTGGTCCTGGACCAGGCCCATGAGATGGAGGGCGGAGTCGTTTTTTTGGCAGTTTTCCAGGGCCTCCTTGACCCGGGGCGTTTCAAACAGCTCCCCGGATCGGATCATCTGGTCCACCCGGACGATTTCCTGCATGACGATCCTGCCGGCCCCCATGTTCAAATGCCCCACTTCCGAGGACCCCTGGGCGCCCGCCCGAACCCCGACGGGCTCTCCGGAGGCGTCGATGGTGCAATGGGGATAGGTCTCCAGCAAATGCTTGAAGTGCGGCGTCCTGGCGGCGGCCACGGCGTCGCCTTTCCCGCCGTCTCCGATGCCCCAGCCGTCCCTGATCAGCAGAACCACAGGTCTTTTGGTATGCATTGTATTATCCTGATTTTTCGGGATGATAATCCCCGGAGGCGCGCCTCCCTGTTTACAGCAAGTTTAAAATCGTCCGGGAGGTGTATTCTCCCACGTCTGCCAGCCCGTCCGTGGGCATATGACTTCCAGCGTTGTTGGAAAACAAGCATGTAACGGAAGCAGGAAAATCATCGTCCGGCAAGTAAAAAATGTAGCACAGGCGGATTTTCGGCAAAGGCTGGACCACCATGGAAAAATCGCCCGGCATATCGTCCGGTCCGGCGGTCCCGTCCAGCTTCTCCAGAATCCCGTCCAGCCTGGCTTTGATGGCCTCCACCTTGGGGACCAGGATGTTTTCCGTATGCGTGGCGAAAGCCCCTGCGTAGGGCATGCTGTCGTCCATTTCCTTGAAAGCCTTGAAGGGCTGCTCCTTCATGGGCGTTTCCACGGCGTGAAGCGCATAGAGCGAGACCACCACCCCGGAGGGATCGGTCAGGGGCCGGCCGTCCAGAGAAATGCCTTCGGGGGTGATGACGCACTGGCCTCCAAAAGCCTTGAACAGGATTGCGTCGCCGTTCCTTTCCGCCCCAATGGCCGCTTCGGCGTTTCTGGTTTCGTTCTTGTACAGGGCGTTAATATTATCCAGAATGATAGCCGCGTAATTTCCGCTCATATACCGTTGTCCTCTTTGATCAGCCATCCGTGGGGGATGCCTGCTTCCTTCATTTTTTGCCTGGTGTCCTCCACCACAAAGGGCGTGGCGCGGACGGCCAGGCTGCCTTTGCGCACCCAGATGCGAACCATGGTCACGCTCTCCCCCTCCGAATTGACCAGGCTGGGGAGCTTCTCCGCATGATCGATATCCGCCATGGCGAACTCATAATAAAAAGTATTGGACGAAAACGGGTCCACGATCAAAATCAATTTTTCCGAGTCCAGGGAGTGCTTTTGGGGCGCTCCGGTATAAGGGACGTGGGTTGCCGGAAGGTTCCTGACTTTTTTATATGGTTCAATTTCGTACTTGGCGGCTTTTTCCAGCAAAGTTTTTACGGTCATGATGTCCTCCACAATCAACAATGAGAAAATGAAAACAAACATGGGCGCAATGGCTTGGCGATATCACAAGGGGGAAATCCTGGCAAGGCCGGCGGAACACCCCTCCATTTTTTTCTTGACAGAGCCTTTTGCTCCTGGTATCGAACCGTTAACCTTAATGGTTATTTATAAAACATATAGCTACGAATCGGGCGGCAGATGTCTGGTATCTTTTTTTTCTTTTTTTATTTTACCAGGTCTGCTCGTGAGATGGCAACATGATCAATAACTGACAGATTGCCAGCCACGGGTAGACAGCACGCCTCCCGTGGCTATGTAGTAGTTTATTATAGGCCGTGGGAAGCTAATCCCACGGCCTTTTTGCATTTTAAGGGTTTTAAACGTTTAACAAACCCATGTTTCATGGGCGACGAAGGAGGACTAAGGGTATGATTTTTAACATGGAATTTGAAACGCTTCCCAGGGAGGCTATTGAAGCCATCCAGTTGCGCAGGCTCAAGGCGGTAGTGGAAAGAGCCTACAACAATGTGCCTTTTTATCGGAAAAAATACGATGAAGCGGGCATAAAGCCAGCCGATATCCAGAAGCTGGAGGACATCCAAAAACTGCCCTTCACCACCAAGCAGGACCTTCGCGACAACTACCCCTTCGGCATGTTCGCCGTACCCATGGACAACGTGGTGCGCATCCACGCTTCCTCCGGAACCACCGGCCAGCCCACGGTGGTCGGCTACACGGCCCGCGACATCTCCACCTGGGCCGAGCTCATGGCCCGTTCCCTGCAAGCCGGCGGCGCCACCCGGGACGACATCATTCACAATGCCTACGGCTACGGTTTGTTCACCGGCGGCCTGGGCGTGCATTACGGCGCGGAATGCCTGGGCGCCTCGGTCATTCCCATTTCCGGCGGCATGACCGAACGCCAGGTGCTGATCATGAAGGATTTCCGTCCTTCCATCCTCACATGCACCCCGTCCTACGCCCTCCATCTGGCCGAAGCCGCCGTGGAAAACGGCATGGACTTCGCCGATTTCAACTTCCGCGCAGGCATCTTCGGCGCCGAGCCCTGGTCTGAAGCCATGCGTCAGGAAATCGAGAAGAAGCTGCATCTCTCCGCGGTGGACATCTACGGCCTCTCCGAAGTTCTGGGGCCAGGCGTGGCCATGGAATGCCAGGAGGCCAAAGCCGGCCTGCACGTGTGGGAAGACCATTTCATCCCTGAAATCATCAATCCGGACACGGAAAAGAACGTGGCCGCCGGAGAAACCGGCGAGCTGATTTTCACCAGCCTGACCAAAGAGGCTTTCCCGGTCATTCGTTACAGAACCCGCGACATCTCCAGCCTCAACTACAGCCCTTGCGTATGCGGACGCACCCATGTGCGCATGAACCGCGTCAGCGGCCGCACCGACGACATGCTCATCATCCGGGGCGTGAACGTGTTCCCCTCCCAGATCGAGTCCGTGCTCATGGAAGTCTCCCAGGTGGAGCCCCATTACCAATTGGTAGTGGACCGGGAAGGCGCCATGGACACCCTTACCGTCAAGGTGGAAGTGGGCGAAGGCTTTTTCTCCGACGAAGTCAAGCAGCTCCAGAGCCTGCAGGCCGAAATCGCCGGCCACATCAAGGAGCTTTTGGGCGTGTCCGTCAAGGTCAAGCTGGT
Organism: Desulfatibacillum alkenivorans DSM 16219; assembly: GCF_900142135.1. Classification (GTDB taxonomy): domain Bacteria; phylum Desulfobacterota; class Desulfobacteria; order Desulfobacterales; family Desulfatibacillaceae; genus Desulfatibacillum; species Desulfatibacillum alkenivorans. The sequence continues at coordinate 461,986 of NZ_FQZU01000001.1, forward strand.
GGAGCCCAAAACCATTGCGCGCAGCCAGGGCAAGGCCGTTCGCGTCATCGACAACCGCAAAATTTAAGCCAGGAGGCTAATTATGTTTGCAGATCAAATTTCCGTGTTTCTCGAGAATAAAGCAGGCAGGCTGGCGGAGGTCACCAAAACCCTGGCCGGCGCCTCCGTCAATATCCGGGCCCTTTCCCTGGCCGACACCTCGGACTTCGGCATTCTCCGCCTGATCGTGGATAACAACGACAAAGCGGAATCCGCCCTGAAAGAGGCCGGCTTCACCGTGCGCACCACCCGGGTGGTCGCCGTGGAAGTTTCGGACAAGCCAGGCGGCCTGATGAGCATCCTGGAGTTTTTGGATTCCAAGCAGATCAACGTGGAATACATGTACGCGTTCGTGCGCCAAAGGCACGACAACGCGGTCATGATTTTCCGGTTCGACAACACCGACAGCGCCGTGGAAGCGCTGACTTCGGAAGGTTTTGCAGTGATCAAAGGAGATGAGTTGTACACCATGTAGTTAACCCATAAGCAGTTAACCCAAACGACCCAACAAGGAGGCGGCATGAAAGCAGGAAAGATGAAAACATTGGCGACATTGGCAGTTTGCATTGTATTGGCGGGCTTGGTATTTGCGCCTGGAGCTTTTGCGAAAGACACATACAAGATCGGCGGCATCTTTTCCGTGACAGGCGGAGCTTCCTTTTTGGGCGCCCCTGAAAAAATGAGCATGCAGATGGTGGTGGACCAGATCAACGCCGCCGGCGGCATTGACGGCCACATGCTGGAAGCCGTGATCTACGACACCAAGGGCGATCCCACCGAAGCGGTCAACTTCGCCAACAAGCTGATCAACAAGGACAGGGTCCTGGCCATCGTCGGCCCCAGCACCACCCCCACCACCATGGCGGTGATTCCCCTGTGCGTGCGCGCCCGGCTGCCTTTGATCAGCTGCGCCGCTGGCAACGGGATCGTCAACCCCATCCAGCCTTACGTGTTCAAAACCGCTCAGAGCGACATCCAGGCCGTGGCGACCATCTATGCCTACATGAAAGAGCAGGGCATGAAAAAAATCGCTATCCTGTGCGTGGATAACGGGTTTGGCGCCAGCGGCGCCGTGCAACTGCGCGAGCAGGCCGCCAAGTTCGGCCTGGAAGTGGTCAGCGATGAAAGCTACGGCGGAAAAGACACCGACATGACCGCCCAGCTCACCAAGGCCCGCAAGGCCGCCCCCGACGCTCTGGTCTGCTGGGGAACCAACCCCGGACCCGCGGTCGTCGCCAAGAACGCCCAGCAGCTCAAGCTGGACTTTCCCCTGTTCATGAGCCACGGCGTGGCTTCCCCCAAGTTCATTGACATTGCCGGAGACGCCTGCGAGGGCATCATGCTGCCTACGGGCGCCGTGCTCATCGCCGACACCCTGGCCGCTGACTACCATCAGAAAGCCGCTCTGGACAAATACATCAGCGATTACAAAAACGCTTACAATGCCGGCGTTTCCGGCTTCGGGGGATACGCCTACGACGCCATGAAGATTCTGGAAATCGCCCTTAAGGGAACCAACGGCGACAAAGCCAAAATCCGCGACAACATCGAAGCCATTCAGGGTTACATCGGCGTAACCGGCACGTTCAACTTCTCCCCCACGGAGCACAACGGCCTGGGCGCCGACTCCTTCCTCATGGTGGAGATCGCCGATGGAACCTGGAAGGTTATGAAATAATTAACCATGCCGGAATAATCCCCCCGGAGACGGGGGGATTTTTTCAGTGCATTCCATCGTGAAATATGGTAGCACCCCAAGGGGAGGCTCGCCCATGCTGCGGCCTCCCCTCTAAATTATAATCAAAATATTTTCAGTATATTTGGACAATCCGCCATGATGCAGGAACTCTTACAGTATCTGTTCGGAGGCATCACGAACGGCGCTATATACGCCGTTATTGCTCTGGGCTTTTCCACCTTGTACAGCGCCACGGACCTGATTAACTTCGCCCAGGGCGAGTTCGTCATGCTCGGGGCTTTGCTGCTGGTCACCCTGTGGCTGAACCTGGGCCTGCCCCTGCCTTTGGCCTTTGTGCTTGTGGTGCTGGCCGTAGGGCTGGCGGGAATCATCTTTGAGCGGCTGGCCATTCGCACGGTGAGCAAGCCCGACCCCATTGTCTTGGTGATCATCACCGTGGGCGCCTCGATTTTCCTGCGGGGACTCGGCATGGTGGGGTGGGGCAGGGACCCCCTGGCCATTCCCTCCTTTTTCAAGCTGGATTCCATTGAAATCGCCGGCGCCTACTTGCTGCCCCAAAGCCTGTTTATCGTCATTACAGTCACAATTCTGGTGGCGGCTCTGACCTTTTTCTATAAAAAGACCCTGACCGGCAAGGCCATGAGCGCCTGCGCCATCAATAAAAAGGCTGCCTCCCTGCTGGGAATCGGCACGGAACGCATGACCCTGATGGCTTTCGCCCTGGCCACCGGCCTGGGCGCCGTGGCCGGCGTTATGATTGCGCCCATCACCATGGCCACTTACGACATGGGCTCCATGCTGGGCCTGAAAGGCTTTTGCGCCGCCATGCTGGGCGGCTTGGGAAGCCTGTGGGGCGCTTTGATCGGCGGCCTGCTTTTGGGCATAGCCGAAGCCTTGGGGGTGGGGTTTGTGTCTTCGGGCCTGAAAGACGCCATCGCCTTTTTACTTTTATTACTCATCCTGTACATCCGGCCCACGGGCATCCTGGGAGCAAAGTCCAGCCATCGGTTCTGATGCGCCCGCGGCTGCGAAGGCCGGAATGAATGAAAACTGGTTTGACGCCATGAAACAATCTTGGAAAAAAGGCTTGGCCTTCTTCGTCTTTGCAGGCGTGATTTTTTTCGCCGGGCTTTTCCTGGACAATTATTTTTATCAACAGCAGCTCACGTTCATCGGCATATTCACCCTGCTCGCCGTGGGGCTGAACATGCTCATGGGCTACGCCGGGCAGATTTCCCTGGGGCACGCGGCATTTTACGGCATCGGAGCCTATACCACGGGCGCCCTCACCGTGCACCTGGGGTGGTCCCCCTGGGCATCCCTGCCATGCGCCCTGGCCGCGTCCGGAATCATCGCCTACATCGTGGGCAAGCCGACCTTAAAACTTTCGGGCTACTACCTGGGCATGGGAACCCTTGGGTTCGGCATGATCATGCATGTCCTTTTCCGGGAGTGGGGAAGCATCACCGGCGGCCCCAACGGACTCGTGGGCATCCCCTCCCTCAGCCTGTGGGGGATAGACCTTTCCACCGGCCGCAATTATCTGTGGGTGGTGTGGGGCTGCGTGCTCATAACCTTCTTTATTTGCGACCGCCTGGTGAACTCCCGCGTGGGACGAGCCTTGCGGGCCATTCACTTCAGCGAGCAGGCGGCCTCCGCAGTCGGTGTGGATACGGCCAAAGCCAAGCTGCAGGTCTTTGTGTTCAGCGCCATAATCGCCGCATTGGCCGGTTTTTTGTACGCCCATCTGGTCATGTTCATCAGCCCCGGCAGCTTTAACTTTCTGGTTTCCGTCAAGTTGGTGGCCATGGTGGTCATCGGCGGCATGGCGAGCATCTGGGGCGCCTTGCTGGGCTCGACCCTGCTGACCATGCTGCCTGAATGGCTGCACGCGTTTTCCGATTATGAAATGGTAATTTACGGGGGCATCCTCATGGGCGTGATGATTTTTCTGCCCCAGGGACTTACCCGGGGAGTATTGGATATCTATGAAAAATTCCGGATCGAACGAAAACAGCCTGCTAAGGATTGAGAACGCTTCCATATCCTTTGGGGGCGTCAAAGCGGTCCGGGACGTGTCTTTTGAAGTGCAAAAAGGCGCGATCCAGGCGCTTATCGGCCCCAACGGCGCCGGCAAGACCACGCTTTTCAACCTGATTACCGGGGTATTCCCCCTGGATTCGGGCCACATTTATTTTCAGGGCCAGGACGCCGCCAAACGGAAAAACTTCCAGAGGGTGTCCATGGGCATAGCCCGAACCTTTCAGAACGTGGAATTGTTCACCGGAATGACCGTCCTGGAAAACGTCATGGTGGGCCAGCACGTGCGCACCAAAACAGGCTTTTTGGGCGCCATCGCCAGACTGCCCAAATCCAGGCGCGAAGAAGCGGAAATCCGCGAAAAAGCCATGCATTGGCTGAAATTCGTGGGGCTGGACCATGCGGCGGACAGCAGGGCCGGAGACCTGGCATTCGGATGGCAGCGCTCCGTGGAAATCGCCCGGGCTTTGGCTTCCGAGCCCCAACTCCTGCTCTTGGACGAACCGGCTGCCGGGTTGAACGCCAACGAAACCGGCCAGTTGGGGGATCTCATGCGCCAGATCAGGGACCTTGGCGTGACCCTGCTTCTGGTGGAGCACGACATGAGCCTGACCATGGAAATTTCGGACCGCATTGTGGTATTGGACCAGGGCGCCAAGCTGTCCGAAGGCGCGCCCCGGGAAGTCCAGGCGGACGAAAAGGTCATCGCCGCCTATCTGGGGACCTAGGGAATGGGGTCAAATCTACGTTTGACGTTTGAGACCCGGCAAGGCGGGCTTTTAGGGAGCTGATGGGTGATTTTTGTTGGGTTTCGCAGGCTCAACCCAACCTACGTCGCAACAAGCAAAGCTGTAGGTTGGGTTGCGAAGTCCGGCTATGCCGTTACAAGGCGCCAATAATGCTATTGGACTTCAAACCCAACATGAAAGGGTTCATGGGACCAAATTGCTTGAAATAGAAGCGGCAAGGGATCATTTTGTTTGGGTTTCGCAGGCTCAACCCAACCTATATGGCGCCAAGCAAATCCGTTGGGTGGTTCTGCGCAAGAGGACATTTGCTTAGGAAGGCATTTATCCTTCTTTCAATGGCAAATATGATCCATTTATGATCACGCGCAGGTTCGCCCAACAAAATGATGGATATAAAACCGGGCGTCACCCGCCCGGCAATAATACGGCCCATCTGGGGCTGGAGGCAAAATGCTTCAAATTAGAAATCTCAAATGCTATTATGGGGGCATACGGGCCTTGTCCGGGGTAAGCCTTTCGGTCTCCCAGGGGGAATTGGTGGCCCTGATCGGCGCCAATGGAGCGGGAAAAAGCACCCTGCTCCAGGCCGTTTGCGGCCTGTTGCCCTCCTGGGAAGGGGAGATCCAGTTTGACGGAAAATCCCTGACGGGCCTCAAACCGCCGGCCATCGTGGCCCGGGGCGTCTCCATGGTTCCGGAGGGAAGGCTCATCTTTCCGCCTCTGTCGGTGCTGGACAACCTGAAATTGGGGGCTTATTTGCGTTCCCGCCAAAAGGACCATGCAGGCGTTCAGCAGGACCTGGAAAAGATGCTGGACCTTTTTCCCGTCCTGCGGGAGCGGGCCAGGCAAAACGCGGGCACCCTGTCCGGCGGCGAGCAGCAGATGCTGGCCGTGGGCAGGGCGCTTATGGCCAACCCCAGGCTTTTGCTTCTGGACGAGCCTTCCATGGGCCTGGCGCCCCTGGTGGTTCGCAAAATATTCGACACCCTCACCGAATTGAGAAAGACGGGCCTGACCATTCTGATTGTCGAGCAAAACGCCCAGGCCGCCCTGGAAATTGCGGATCGCGGCTATGTGTTGGAAACCGGCCGCATGGTCCTGGCCGGAGAAGCCTCCCAGTTATTGGAGGATAAAGAGGTCAAGCGGGCGTATTTGGGAAAAGATTATTCCAAGTTTTACGAAGGGAGAGGATAATATGGCCGTCCCTGGTTTTCCTGAGAATCCGGATTCACAGCAAAGATCCCAACATCAATTGGAGCGTTTGCAGGAAACCCTTAATCGCGCCTACCGCAGCGTTCCTTTTTACCAGGCGGCGTTTAAGGAAAAGAATATAGACCCTCTGGACGTTGGCGGCCTGGAGGATCTGGCCAAGCTCCCTTTCACCGAGCGCAGGCATTTGGCCGAAAACTATCCTTACGGGCTGTTCGCCGTGCCGCTTCGCGACATTGTGCGCATTCACACCGCTCCCGGCGAAGGCCAGGCGCCTTCGGTTTCGGGATATACGGCCCAGGACCTGGACCTTTGGAGAGGCCTGGTGGCCCGCGCCCTGGCGGCGGCCGGAGTCAACGCCAACGACATCATGCAGATTTTTCTGGATCCCGGCCTGGCCTCCTGGGGCAGGGGATACAAGGACGGCGCCGAGGAACTGGAGGCCAGCGTGATTCCGCTGACCGCCCTTCCTCTGGAAAAGCAGCAGATGGTTTTGAAGGATTACAAAACCTCCGTGGTGGTGACCACGCCCTCCTCGGCCGAGGAATTGTGCCAGGGGCTGTACGCCAAGGGCATCAATCCCAACGAACTGGCCTTGAAAACCCTGATTTTCGCGGGCGAGCCCATAACCCTGGAAGACAGAAAGGTCATCGCCGGCAAACTCCACGTGGACACCTGGGTGCATTACGGCCTGTCCGAAGTTCCGGGACCGGCCATCGCCTTTGAATGCAAGGCCCATGAGGGCCTTCACGTGAGCGAAGATCATTTTTATCCCGAAATCATCAACCCCTCCACCGGAGAGCCCGCCGCTCCCGGAGAGGAAGGCGAATTGGTCCTCACAACCCTTACCACACGGGCTTTTCCCCTGATTCGCTTCCGCACCGGGGACCGGGTTTCGTATATCCAGGAGCCATGCTCCTGCGGCCGCACCCTGTGCCGGATTAACTGGCATCAGGAGCGCACGGACAATATTGTTGTCATTAAGGGCGTAAAAGTGCATCATGCACAAGTGATGGCCCACATCAGCAAGGCCTTGGGCTTTACCCCGACCTGCTGCCGTCTGCTGGCGGGCAAAAAAGGCGACAGGGTGGGGCTGGAGGTTTGGCTGGGTATGGACGAAACCATTTTTTCCGACGAAATCAAGGAGTTGGAGAAAGTGGTGGATAACGTGGAAAACGCCCTGATTCAGGAGCTTGGCATTACCGCCCGCGTGCGTTTGGCGGAAGGCGAAGTGGAGTGCGCTGAGCCCGGAAGACGGGAAGTGGCGCCCTGAAGAAAAATCGGTTATGAATGATCCGGCCACAGGAGGTTTTTTATGCAGGCTGAACAGATTTCCATCTTTATTGAAAATAAGGCGGGCAGATTAGCGGAAGTAGCCAGAATTCTATCGGATTCCGACGTAAACATCAGGGCCTTGTCCCTGGCCGATACATCCGACTTCGGCGTGTTGCGTTTAATTGTCAATCATACGTCCCGCGCCCGGGACGTGCTTAAGGACAACGGTTTTACGGTGCGCCGCACCTCGGTGGCGGCCGTGGAAGTGATGGACCAACCCGGCGGCCTGCTGGCTGTTCTGGACCTGTTGAACGGCGCCGGCGTTAACATCGAATACATGTACGCTTATGCAAATCCTCCCGGAGGCAATGCGGTCATGATTTTCCGCTTCGACCGCATGGAAGACGCCATTGAACTCCTGAAGAATAATAATATGAGGATATTGGAAGCCGAAGAACTTTCCGGCATATAGCAGGATAAATCCCCTTGATTCCCAGTTATGCACCTGATAAGGATAAGGCTTATCTTTACACATAATTTCGGAGTCACAGGAGGCATCCTAATGAGCGGGAAGGAACGCAGGCGCCACAGGCGTCACAAAACCCCGGACAGTTGTTTCGCCGCTCTCCGTGCGGAGTCAACAACTGTCGGACGCATACGGGATATCAGCAAAGGCGGCCTGTCTTTTGAATACCTGGAAGACGTGGACGCCCCAGTCCCCTGGCACGGCGGGGAGAGCGTGGATCTTTTTATGGCCGGCGGCGGCCTTTTTGTGCGTCAAATTCCCTGCCAGACCGTGCGGGACAATCTGGCCGCACACGACGGCCTGACCTTTTCAGGCCTTGGGGTCCGGCGCCGCGGCTTGCAATTTGAAGAACTGAACGAACAGGCCTCCGGCGAAGTGGAGGCCTATATCGCCCTGTGCTCCAGGGATTGAATGACGCACGCTGGGGGGCTGTGTTCATTTTTGGAGCCGTAACCAAGGACAAGCTATTTGGGACTAAGAGTTTATGACGGATTTTGAAAAGAAGATTTTGTGCATCGGAGCCGGCTATGTCGGCGGCCCCACCATGGCGATGATCGCCCTCAAGTGCCCCCAGTACAAAGTGCATGTGGTGGATATCAACCCGGACCGCATCGACGCCTGGAATTCCCAGGAACTGCCCATTTACGAGCCGGGCCTGGAAGAAGTGGTTTTTGAAGCCCGGGGAAGGAACCTGTTTTTTTCCACGGACATCCAGGAAGGCATTGAAGAAGCGGACATCATTTTCGTCAGCGTCAACACCCCGACGAAAACCTTCGGCGAGGGCGCAGGCATGGCGGCCGACCTTCAATATTGGGAAAAAACCGCCCGCCAGATCCTGGAGTGCTCCAAATCCCCCAAGATCATCGTGGAAAAAAGCACCGTGCCCGTGCGCACGGCCCAGGCCATGGAACGCATCCTGGGAACCGACGGATCAGGCAAGTTCCAGGTGCTTTCCAATCCCGAGTTTCTGGCCGAGGGCACGGCCATTGAAGATTTAAAATGCCCGGACCGGGTGTTGATCGGCTCCCGGCTCACGGAAGAAGGCCTGAAAGCCCGGGATGAACTGGTCTCCATTTACGCCAACTGGGTGCCCAAGGAAAATATCGTCACCTCCGACACCTGGAGCAGCGAGCTCTCCAAACTGGTGGCCAACGCCTTTCTGGCCCAGCGAATTTCGTCCATCAACGCCATTTCCGCTTTATGCGAAAAAACCGGCGCCGACGTCAGCCGGGTGGCTTACGCCGTTGGCAAGGACGGCAGGATCGGCGACAAGTTCCTCAAGTCCAGCGTGGGATTCGGAGGCTCCTGCTTTAAAAAGGACATCCTGAACCTGGTGTATCTGTGCCGCAGCTACGGCCTCCAGGAAGTGGCGGATTACTGGGAGCAGGTGGTCAAGATCAACGAGTACCAGAAGGAACGCTTTGTCCTGAACATGCTTCACACCATGTTCGACACCCTGGCCGGCAAGAGGATCTGCCTCCTTGGCTTTGCATTCAAGGCCGACACCGGCGACACCCGCGAAACCCCGGGCATCTACATCGCCCAGCGCCTCGCCGAGGAGCATTGCCGGGTTGTGGTTTCCGACCCCCAGGCTTTGGACAACGCCAAAATTGACCTCAAAGATTTGGGAGACGCGGTAAGCTACGTGGAAGACCCCTACGAAGCGGCCGCAGACTGCGACGCCCTGGCGGTTCTCACCGAGTGGAATCTTTATAAAGAATTGGATTACACTAAAATATACAACAGCATGACCAAACCCGCTTTTGTGTTTGACGGCAGGAACATTCTGGATCATCAGGCGCTGCATGACATCGGCTTCAATGTATTTCCTATTGGTAAGCCCGCGCTTACCCATTACCGGATGAATGGGCGGACAAGATGAGCAATCCCCTGATCGGAGCGCCCCATGGCGGGGAACTGGTTGACCTGATTGTTTCGGAAAGCCGGGCGGAGGAACTGCGCGAGCTTTCTCTGGATATGGAAAGCGTGGTCCTTACGGACCCGCAGCTTTCGGACCTGGAGCTTTTGGCCAACGGCGCATACTCCCCGTTGACGGGCTTCATGTGTAAAAACGATTGCCGGCAGGTTCTGGAAACCATGCGGTTGTCGGACGGCCTGCTCTGGCCCATCCCCATTTGCCTGGACGTGCAGGAGGATGCGGCCGCCAATCTTTCCGTGGGCCAAACCGTTGCTTTGCGCGACGCCGAGGGCTTCATGCCCGCGGTCATGCACATTAAAGACATATGGCCTGTGGATCGCCAGGCCTATGCGCAAGGCGTGTTCGGAACGGCGGATCCGGCTCACCCGGGCGTGGATCGCATGTTTAACACCATGGGAAGCCACTTTATAGGCGGGGACGTGGAGGTTCTCACCCTGCCGCTGCGTTTTGGATTCCGCAGGCTTCGCCACACGCCCCAGGAAATCCGCACCTTGTTCAAAAAATTGGGGTGGCGCAGCGTAGTCGCCTTTCACACGGAAAAAGTGCTGCACCGGCCTGACTACGAGCAAACCATCCGGGCCATGGCCCACGCCCGGGCCAATTTGCTGCTGCACCCGGTCATCGGCAGAATCCGCCCCGGCGATATGGACACATACACCCGGGTTCGATGTTATTTGGCGGCTTGCCAAAAATACTCACCAGGCTCCATGATCACCCTCAGCCTGCTTCCCTACACCATGCGTTACGCCGGCCCCCGGGAAGCGCTGCTTCACGCAATAATCCGTAAAAATTACGGATGCACCCACTTTATTGTGGCGCCGTGCCACGCCGGCCCGGAAGCCGGCGAGTCCTGCACCGCGTTTTACGATCCGGACGCCGCATTCAGCCTGGCCGCCTCCTACGCCGGAGAGTTGAATCTGTCCGTCTTGCAATTCGAAGATTTGGTCTACGTGGAAGAGGACGGAGCTTATGTGCCTAAAAAAGAGGCCAACGGCCGAAAAATCCGGTCCATGACGGAGGAAGAGTTTATCAAGCGGATTCAGGACGGCAAAAAAGCCCCTGAATGGTTCACATTCCCCGAAGTGGCCAAGGAGATGGAACGATCCTATCCGCCCAAGTCCGTCCAGGGTTTCACTATCTTTTGCACCGGCCTCTCCGGCGCCGGAAAATCCACCATAGCCGGCCTTGTTTGCGCCCGCTTGCAGGAGATGGGCGGCCGCCCCGTCACCTTTTTGGACGGGGATATCGTGCGAAAGAATCTATCCAGCGAGCTGGGCTTTTCCAAGGAGCATCGGGACATCAACGTGCGGCGCATTGGTTTTGTGGCCAGCGAAATCACAAAAAACCGGGGAATCGCCATTTGCGCCCCCATTGCGCCTTACGGGGCCACTCGCAGGCAAATTCGCAGGAATATTGAAACCCACGGCGGATTTATAGAAATCCATGTGGCCACTCCTTTGACCGTTTGCGAAAAAAGAGACCCTAAGGGCTTGTATTCCAAGGCAAGGTCTGGTTTGATCAAGGACTTTACCGGGATCGACGACCCTTACGAGGAGCCCGAACGCCCGGAAGTGACTTTGGATACAACGGATATGACTCCTGAGGAAGCCGCCCAGGAGGTCCTCTTGTATCTGGAACGGACCGGGTACATCCGCTAACCGGTTTGGATCCTAAAACATATTATAGAAGAAAGCCTCGGCTTTCTTGAACGGAATAGTCCATGACGCAACTAATTACCGGCGCTGCCGGATTTATTGGTTTTCATTTAAGCAAACAGCTTTTGGAACAGGGCGAGACGGTTGTGGGCCTGGATAATCTCAACGATTATTACGACCCCCAACTGAAGATGGACCGCCTGAAAATTCTCCAGGATTACGACAAATTTATCTTTGAAAAAGGAGAAATGGCGGACCGGGAATTCATGCCCGCTCTTTTTGAAAAATACGGGTTTGAAAAGGTCACCAACCTGGCCGCGCAGGCCGGGGTGAGATACTCCCTGAAAAATCCCCACTCCTATGTGGACAGCAATCTGGTCGGCTTCACCAATATCCTGGAAGGCTGCCGCCATACCAAGGTCGCGCACCTGGTATTTGCGTCCTCCTCCTCCGTCTACGGCGCCAACACGGACATGCCCTTTTCCGTGCACCAGAACGTGGACCACCCGGTTTCCCTGTACGCCGCTTCCAAAAAGGCCAACGAACTCATGGCTCACGCATACTCCCACCTGTACGGCCTGCCTGTAACGGGGCTCCGGTTTTTCACCGTGTACGGACCTTGGGGACGGCCCGACATGGCTTTATTTCTTTTTACCAAGGCCATTCTGGAGGGCAAGCCCATCAATGTGTTTAACAACGGCGAAATGCAGCGGGATTTCACCTATATAGACGACATCATCCAGGGGGTGGCCAAAGTGTTGGACAACATCCCCGATCCCGACCCGGATTGGATGGGAGACGATCCGGATCCGGCCACTAGCTACACGCCGTACAGGCTGTACAACATCGGCAATAACCAGCCGGTCAAGCTGCTGAAATTCATCGAGTTGATCGAGAACGCCCTGGGCATGAAGGCGGAAAAAAACATGATGCCCATGCAGGCCGGGGATGTTCCCGCAACCTACGCGGATATCGACGATCTCGCCAGGGACGCGGGATACTGGCCTCGCACCTCGGTGGAGGACGGCGTTCGAAACTTCATAAATTGGTACCGGGAGTATTACAAAGTCTGATCACGCTCCCCGTTCGTCAACCCCAGTTATAAACTGAAAAACAAAGCGGCTTACAAGCCGTAATCGCAAGGAAAAGGAAATGCCAGACACCCAAGCACAGGCAAAAGAAATGAATGAGGCCAATGTTTCCGTGTGCCCGGCGGGCGAAGTCTTTCCCCTGCCCACAGAGGCGGAGTACGAGAAGGAATTCGTCAGACTGCAGGAATTGGTAAAGGCCCAAAGGGAAATGGGCCGTGAAATCGTAGTGGTTATGGGCGTGGGCTTCGTCGGCGCCGTCATGGCCGGAGTCGTGGCCGACAGCACCGACAAAAAAAACGGCGAACCCAACAAGTTCGTCATCGGCATGCAGCGCCCTTCAGTCCGCTCTTATTGGAAAATCCCTTACCTGAATCGCGGCGTGGCCCCGGTTGAGGCGGAAGACCCGGAAGTGGCTCCGCTCATCGAACGCTGCGTCAAGGAAAAGAAAACCCTCATCGCCACCTACACCTACGACGCCCTGACCCTGGCCGACGTGGTGGTGGTGGACGTTCAGTGCGATTACGACAAAGAGTCCTTCGGCGACTGCCGGAACGGCAAGGCCGACATCGCCGCCCTGGAAGCCAGTTTGGCTATCATCGGCGAAAAGGTTTCCCCCGACTGCATGGTTTTGATCGAAACCACCGTGCCTCCCGGAACCACCGAGCACGTGGCCTATCCCATCATGAAAAAGGCCTTTGAGAAGCGCGGCCTCAAAGACGCCGAACCCCAACTGGCCCATTCCTTTGAACGGGTCATGCCCGGCCGCGATTACGTGGCCTCCATTCGCGATTTCTGGCGGGTGTGCAGCGGCGTGAACGACACGGCCCGGGCCAAGGTGGAAGCCTTCCTGTCCGACGTGCTCAACGTGGATAAATTTCCCCTGACCGTTCTGGACAGGCCCATTGAAAGCGAAACCTGCAAGATCGTGGAAAACTCTTTCCGGGCCACCATCCTGGCTTTCCTGGACGAGTGGAGCGTGTTTGCGGAGCGCAACGGCGTGGACCTCATCAAGGTCATTAATGCCATCAAGGTGCGCCCGACCCATAACAACCTGATCTTTCCCGGCCCGGGCATCGGCGGATACTGCCTGCCCAAGGACGGCGGTCTGGGCGTGTGGGCTTATCATACGCTCATGGGCTTCGAGGACGACATCTTCAAAATCACGCCCATGGCCATTGACATCAACGACACCCGCTCCTTGCGTGTGGCAAGGCTGGTGCGCGACGGCCTAAGGAACGTAGGCAAGATCGTGGCCGCCTCCCGCATTGTGGTATTGGGCGCCTCGTACCGCGAAGACGTGGGCGACACCCGGTACAGCGGGTCCGAAATCGTGGTGCGCAAGCTGGCTGAAATGGGCGGGGACATGGTCATCCACGATCCCTACGTTACCCATTGGTGGGAGCTGGAAAAGCAGGACACCTATCCGGCCCCCGGCCATTCACGCGCTCGCTTTTTCCGCAACCAGGAAGAGGTCAAGGACCTGCGCATGCACAAGGATCTCCAGGAGGCCCTCAAGGGCGCCGACGCCGTGGTCCTGGCCGTGCGTCATCAGGCATACATGGAACTGACGCCTGACCAAGTGGTGGAGATGGTCGGGGGCCCCACGGTGGTTGTGGATTGCTTCGGCATGCTCGACGACGACAAGATCGCCCGGTATTTTGAGCTTGGCTGCGAGGTCAAGGGCCTGGGCCGCGGGCATGTGAAGCGGATTAAGACCAGGGTGCTGGAAAAGTAATGCATTCATGGGGTCAAATCTACGTTTGACGTGCATTCATGGGGTCAAATCTACGTTTGACGTTTGAGACCTTGCGAGCCGGACTTTTTGAGGCATGATTGTGCATTCATGGGGTCAAATCTACGTTTGACGTTTGAGACCTTGCGAGCCGGACTTTTTGAGGCATGATTGGGTTACGAAGTTCGGCTATGGCGCTTCAAGCTGGCAGTGACGCTGTTGGACTTCAAACCCAACATGAATGCGTTCATGGGGCCGACTTGCTTGAAATAAAAGCGGCAGGGTTTCCCTGCCCAATATGATGGTTTTTTCATAGGAACTGATTATGCTCATTGTCCGTACGCCTCTTCGCATCGGCTTTGTCGGGGGCGGCTCCGACCTTCCCGCGTATTATGAAAAAAAGCCGGGGATGGTGGTGAGTTCGGCCATCGACAAGTTTGTCTATGTGATTGTCAAGGGCCGCTTTGACGACGAGATTTACGTGAACTATTCCAAAAAGGAGTGTGTGGACCACGTGGACGAAATCAAGCACGATCTCGTCCGGGAGGCCATGCGCATCACGGGCGTGGAAAAGGGCGTGGAAATCACCACCCTGGCCGACGTGCCGTCCGCCGGGTCCGGGCTGGGCAGCTCCAGCTCCGTAACTGTGGCTCTTCTGCACGCTTTGCACTCTTATAATTATCATCTGGTCACGGCCGAGCAACTGGCCCAGGAAGCCTGCCGCATTGAGATTGACATCCTTGGCAAGCCCATCGGCAGGCAGGATCAATACGCCGCGGCCTACGGCGGGGTGAATCAGTTCATCTTCAACAAAGACCATACGGTGGACCGCATTCCGTTGAATTTGGACAACGAGGTGTTCCGGGCCTTTTATTCCAGCCTGCTGCTTTATTATACGGGAATCACCCGCAAGGCGGACGCCATTCTTTCGGAGCAGTCCCGCACCACCTCGGATGAAGAAAAGTTTGCGGCCATGACCGAGATGGTCGGCCTGGTGGAGCCTTTTAAGGCGGCGGTGGAAGCCGGGGACATCCGGGAATGCGGCAAGCTGCTGGATAAAAACTGGGAGCTGAAACAAAAAATGGCTGCCGGCATATCCAATCCTCAGATCAACGATATGTACCAGGCGGCCAAGGACGCCGGCGCCCTGGGCGGCAAGATTGCAGGCGCCGGCGGCGGCGGCTTTCTCATCCTGGCGGTTCAGCGGGAAAGCCAGCAAGCGGTTTTTCAGGCCATGCGCGACTATCGGGAACTGCCCTTTATGCTGGAGCGCAGCGGCAGCCAGGTTATATTCGATCACCGAGGATACCCCACCAAGTAAACGGGATAGGGATGGATAAAACATGAAAATTCTGGTGACAGGCGGCGCAGGCTTTATAGGCTCCCACACCGTGGATGCTTTGGTGGAAAATGGCCACGAAGTGCGGGTTCTGGACAACCTTCAAAAACCCGTGCATCAAATCGGAATGCCCCCCTGGTTGAACCCCGGGGCCGAGTTCATGCTGGGCGACGTGCGGTCCAAGGACGATTGGAAAAAAGCCCTCCAAGGCCGTGAGGCGGTGTATCATTTAGCCGCGTACCAGGACTACTTGCCGGATTTCTCCACCTTTTTCCATGTAAACAGCGTGGGCACGGCCCTTATGTACGAAACCGCCGTGGAAACAGGTCAGGACCTGGCAAAAATCGTGGTGGCCAGCAGCCAGTTCGTGGCCGGGGAAGGCCTGTACCTGTGCGATTCCTGCGCCCGCAAGTCAAGCCCTGTGCTGAGGCCCGAATCCCAGCTTGCGGAAGGGAAGTGGGAGCACGTCTGCCCCATCTGCGGCGAAGAAATGTATTGGCAGTGGACTCCCGAAACCCATGTTTCTCCGCCCAACGCCTATGCCATGGCCAAGTATTCCCAGGAAATTCAGGCCATGACCTTCGGGCAGCGCTACGGCATTCCCTCCACGGCCATGCGCTACTCCATCGTGCAGGGCCCCAGGCAGTCATTCTACAACGCTTACAGCGGGGCGTGCCGTATTTTTTCGCTCCATTATTATTTTGACAAGGCCCCGACCTGCTACGAAGACGGCGAGCAATGCCGGGACTTTGTAAATATTCACGACGTGGTGCGGGCCAATGTCATGGCCCTGGATAATCCGGAAATGGAGTACAGGGTGTTCAACGTGGGCGGAGGCAAGGCCTATACGGTCAGCGAGTTCGCCGGCATTGTCCAAAGGGAGTTTGAAGACCGCAAGAACAAGCATCTTGCCGATGCTTTGATTCCGGGAAAATACCGCTTCGGCGACACCCGGAACGCCTGCTCCGACATATCGGCCCTCAAAGCCCTGGGATGGGAGCCCCAAAACACGCCGGAGCAAAGCGTCAAGGAATACGTGGACTGGCTGTACGAGCAGGACAACGTGGAAGACATTCTGGATTTCGCCAACAAAACCATGAAAGACCTGAACGTGGTGCGTGACGTCAAGGCCTGAGCCGGACAAAGCCCCAAGGGAGACGGATATGCAATATTTTTCCCAACAATACCTTGAAGGACTCAAGGCCGTGCTGGACGATTTTCCCCACGAGGCCTTTGAAAAAATGATCGCCGCCATGCTGGACGCCTATGAAAACGGCCGCAGGATCTTTGTCATGGGCAACGGCGGCAGCGCCTCCACGGCCTCCCATTGGGTGTGCGACATCAACAAGGGATGCTGCCTGAACCTGGAAAGAAAGTTCAAGATGATCTGCCTGAACGACAGCATTTCCACCATGATGGCCTACGCCAACGACCTGTCCTACGACGACGTTTTTGTGGAGCCCCTGAAAAACTTTTTCGAGCCGGGGGACGTGGTCATCGGCATTTCCGGCTCCGGCAACTCAACCAATGTGCTCAAAGCCATTGAATACGCCAACCGGAACGGCGGCGTAACAATCGGGCTTTGCGGATTCGGCGGCGGCACTCTGAAGGATCTGGCGTCCATTCCGGTCCACAGCAATGTCAACGACATGCAAATGACCGAGGACGCCCATATGATAGTGGTGCACATCAGCATGCAGCGCATCATGAAGGCCCTGGGCCAGGAAGGCGCCGCCTGTTAAAAAAAGAACAATAAGGATAGAAACATGACTTTGGTTATTTTGGCTGCGGGCGTGGGATCGCGGTACGGCGGACTCAAGCAATTGGACGCCGTCGGCCCCCACAACCAAAGCATTCTGGATTACTCCATATACGACGCGCTGCAGGCGGGCTTTAAAAAAATCGTCTTTGTCATTCGCCGTGAAATCGAAGCGCCCTGCCGGGAGTTTATTGAAGAACGCTACGCTAAAAAGGTTCCGTGCGAACTGGTCTTCCAGGAACTGGACGCCCTGCCCGAAGGCTTCACTGCGCCCGAAGGACGCGCCAAGCCCTGGGGCACCGGCCATGCCGTCCTGGTATGCAAGGACGTGGTGGACTCGCCCTTTTGCGTGATCAACGCCGACGATTTTTACGGCCGCGCCGCTTACCGGGAAATCGCAGGGTTTCTTAAAACCTGCCATGACGCGGATGATTTGAAGCGTTTCGCCATGGTGGCTTTCTCCCTGAAAAACACCCTGTCCGAGCACGGGACGGTCTCCCGCGGCGTGTGCAAGGTGGATCAGGACAACAACCTGATTTCCGTCACCGAACGCACGGGAATATGTCGCCGGCAAAATGGCGTGACCTGCGAAATGGAAGACGGCGAAACCGCCTCCCTGACCGGCGACGAGCCCGTGTCCTTGAATTTCTGGGGATTCACCCCGGATTTTTTTCCTCATCTGGAAGAGCAGTTCAAGGAGTTCATGGAATCCGGGCTTAAGGATTTGAAAACCGAATTTTATCTGCCCAGCGCCGTGGATCGGCTGATCCGGGAGAACCAGGCGGCGGTTTCCGTGCTGGAAAGCTCCGAACGGTGGGTGGGAGTGACCTATAAGAACGACAAGGCCCTGGTCATGGATTACATCAAAGGCCTGACCGACCAGGGCTTATATCCGGAAAAATTGTGGTAGTGGATTTGGAGGGAAGAACAGCATGCAATACCTGGTGACCGGCGGATGCGGTTTCATAGGTTCCCATATCAGCGAAGTTTTGTCGGAAAAAGGCGAAAAGGTGCGCATTCTGGACGACCTGTCGTCCGGCTACGAAGCCAATATCGCGGAGTTCGCCGATAAAGTTGAGTTCATCAAAGGCGATATACGCGATTCCGAAGCCGTTGCCAAAGCCATGAAAGGCGTGGACGGGGTGTTTCATCTGGCCGGCATGGTTTCGGCCTTTGACTCCGTGGAAAGGCCCATGGTCTGCCACGACATCAACGTCACCGGAACCCTGAACATCCTCAACGCAGCCCGGGATGCGGGCGTCAAACGCGTGGTCTTTGCAAGCTCCTGCGCGGTTTACGGAAACAACCCCGAGTCTCCCAAAGTGGAGGCCATGACCCGGGCGCCGGCCTCTCCTTACGCGGCGTCCAAAGCGGCCAGCGAGCTGTATATGCGGGTTTTCGCCGAGCTTTACGGCGTGCAGACCGTGTGCCTCCGCTTTTTCAACGTGTTCGGCCCCAGGCAGGACCCTTCCTCCCAATACTCCGGCGTGATTTCCCGGTTCGTCAACGATACGGCCGAAGGATACGCCTGCATCTACGGAGACGGGCTCCAAACCCGGGACTTCATCTTCGTCCGGGACGTGGTTCAGGCCAACCTGCTGGCCATGACCTCGGACAAGGCCGGAGCGGGCGAGCCCATCAATGTGGGAACGGGCGTGGAAATCAGCCTGTTGGATCTGCTGGATTATGTCAGGGAATTGGGCGATCGGGAGTTTGAGGTCATGTTCAAGGAGGCCCGGGCCGGCGACGTGCGCCATTCCCGCGCAAACATTTCCAAGGCCCGCGAACTCCTGGGCTTTGAACCCGCCTACACCATCCGCAACGGCCTGGCGGAGCTGCTGTTTCAGCATTAGTTTTTCTCAGCAATTTTGCCAATCCAGATCGAAAAATGACATACAAAGAATCATTCAAGGGCGGCGCCTTTAGCCGCCTTTTTGAATTCTCAAAAAAAACTTGCCCCGAAGATCTACGAACGGTAAAATTAATCAGGTGGAGGAAATTTTTTGATAATCAGACCCTGTTAGCGTGCATCTTCAATCCCGGGAGGAAAAATGCAGCTCGTCCGTTTTTGCCTGGTTTTCCTGGTTCCTTTGGGAGCAGTGATTTCGTATTTCAATGGAGGATATCATTTGCTCATACCGCCTTTGGCGGTCTTTGTACTGCTTCCTTTGTTTGATTATGTGTTCGGCCTGAATGTTTACAACCCCGATCCCGGCGAGGAAAAAATCCTGGAGCTGGACCGCCGGTATCGCTGGATTACCTTTGCTGCGGTCCCCGTGCAGGTAGGGCTGGTGTTCTGGGGCGCCTGGGCTTTCACCCACGGGTCCTTGAACTGGTGGGACAGGCTGGTTTTCGCCTATGGCGTGGGGCTGAGTTCGGGCATCATGGGCATCAACCTAAGCCACGAATTGATACACAAGGTGAACAACAGGGTGGAGCCTTTATTGGGCCGGATCATGCTTTGGACCGTATTGTACTCCCATTGGGCGGTGGAGCACGTGGCCGGGCATCATCGTTATGTGGCTACGCCGGAAGATCCTGCCACGGCCCGTTTTGGCGAGAGCTTCTGGCAATTTCTGCCCCGCACCGTGATCGGCGGCATGGAAAGCGCCTGGCGCATCGAGTCGGAAATGGTGGAAAGCCGGGGGGGAAACAAGTACGGCTGGGACAATCGCATCCTGCGCTATTTCACGGCTCAGGGAATTCTGATCGCCTTCATGGCGTATTGGCTCGGGCTGCCCGGGGTGATTTTTTTGCTGATACAGGCTGCCACGGCGGTGCTGCTTTTGGAGCTGGTCAACTACGTGGAGCATTACGGCCTTGTGCGGGAGCAGAATTCAGACGGCTCCTACGAGGAGGTGAAGCCGCACCATTCATGGAACTCCGCCCACAGGGTCACCAATTACTTTTTGTTCAACCTCCAGCGCCATTCGGACCATCATTACAGGCCCAATCGGAGATACCAGATTCTTCGCCATTGGGAGGACGCCCCGCAATTGCCTTCGGGATACGCCGGCATGCTGGTTTTGGCCTATTTTCCGCCCATTTGGCGCAAGTTCATGGATCATCGCGTGCCGCAAAGGCATTGACGCCAGTTTGCTATTATTCGAGTAGTTTTATTTTCAGGCATTCAAAACATATTTTGGAAGGATTTCGGGGTGACGCTGGGTCACCCTTTCCAGGAGTGCAGAGGTCGAGGGGACACGATCCTTATCTCAGCCTGATCGCCTGGAGAATTCAGCGCTTCCGTATCGATAAGGTCACGTCCCCCTATCCCAATCCCGCCGCCTCCCGCCATGTGGATGGGGGACAGCGGCTGCGGCCTGTATGGGGTGGCCCAGGCAAGGCTTTTTTTTGCCTGGGTTCGCAAGAACAAAAGGCGCGGCCCGGAAAGAAAGCAGAAATTGGGTATGGTCGGCGGGCGCACGGACCTGCTTGAATCCATGCTTTTGTTTGGATTTGGAAAGGGCTTTCGTCCGCAGGAGATTGATGGTTTCTATCATCCTAAAGGTCTCTCCTATTGCGCTGGCGCACTCCCGCAAGCCGGGACACAGCGTTATTTTGAACTTCCCTTGGAATATAATTTACTTGTTTGAGGGCAAATTGGTATGCGTGGTGGATTCTGAGTCAAGAAACACGCCCTCAAGGCGCTATGCTGCGGGAGATTTCCTTTGTTGCATGATTTCTGCAATTTTCTGGGAAAGATCCTCGGCGGTGAAGGGTTTCTGAATAAAGCCGTTGGCGCCCTTTTTCATGATTTCCGAACTTTTGCCGTCCGAGGCGTACCCGCTGGAAATCAGCACCTTTACGTTGGGGTTCAGCTCCTTAATTTTGTCAAACACCGCCCCCCCGTTCATGTCCGGCATGACAATATCCAGCACCACCAGATCGATGGTCTCCCGGTTGGCGCCGAACACCTCCACGGCCTCTCTTCCTCCTCCGGCGGAAAGGGCCTTGTAACCCAGATTTTCTAAAATTTCCGCTCCGGTTTTTAAAAGATCCTTTTCGTCGTCCACCAGCAGGATGGTTCCTTCACCGCGAATCACGGGGGAGTCGATCCGGCTTTCCGGGTTGACGGATTTTTGGGAGGAGGGGATGAAAATGGAAAAGGTGGAGCCTTCGCCCAATCGGCTCCAAACGGAGATGAAGCCCCCGTGATTCTTGATGATGCCGTACGCGGAGGAAAGTCCCAGACCCGTGCCCCGGCCCATGCCCTTGGTGGAAAAAAAGGGGTCGAAAACCCGCTTGCGGGTTTCGTCGTCCATGCCTTCCCCCGAGTCGGTAACGGTGGCTTTGGCATACTGTCCGGGCTTGACCCCGTTCGCAATAGCCAGGGCTTCGTCCATGGACACCACGCAGGTCTTGATTTTCAGATCTCCCCCGCCGGGCATGGCCTGCCAGGCGTTCACGTATAAATTGAGAAAAACCTGCTCCACCTGCCCCTGGTCCACCTCCACCACGATGGGGTGTTCCGGCAGATCGGCCTTGATGACCACTTCCTTATGGGTCCGGCCGAACATGCTCGCCACCCTCAGCACCAAGTCGTTCAGGTTGGTGGGTTTGGGATCGTACTTGCCGCCCCTGGCCAGGCCCAAAAGCTGCTTGGTGAGGCCCGCCGAGCTTTGCACCAGCTCGGTGATGGTTCTTAGATGCTCCAGGCTGGGGTCCCCCTTGGGGAGGTTTAGCATCATGATGGAAGCCCGGCCCTGAATGCCCATGAGGATGTTGTTGAAGTCGTGGGCTATGCCCCCGGCCAGGGTGCCGATGGCCTCCATTTTTTGAGCGTGCTGCAGCTTGGCTTCCAGGTTTTTTTGCCGGTTTGTATTTCTTGCAACGCCGTACTCCCGTTCATACTTGCCGTTCCTGTCGTAAAAAATCCGGGCGTTGAGGGAAAGCCATACAGGCTTCCCCCAAAAGTCGATGCAACGGAACTCCAGGCCCGAAACCTGGATTTCCCCGTTGGCGAAAATCCGTTGATAGGTCTCTAAAACCATGGGCAAATCTTCGGGAACGATCAGGTCGCTCCAGGTTTTGCCGATGATGTCCTTCATTTTGTAGCCGAGCATGCTCAAGCCGTATTCATTGGCCCACTCCAACCGGCCCTTCCGGTCGACGGAAATAATCAGGTCCTGGGCGTTTTCCACAAGCAGCCGGTATGACTCCTCGCTTTTGGCCAAAGCCTGGGTGCGTTCCTGCACTCTTTTTTCCAGATCGTCGCGGGCTATTTTCAACTGGTCCTCAATATGCCTGCGCTCTTTCATTTCCTGGGCGAGCTTTTCCTTTTCCGCCTCAAGCTGCCTGGCCTCCTCCTTCATGCCGTCCCGGTACCAGATGCGAGTTTTTTCAAACAGATAAACGCCCACCATGATCATGAACATGACGGAAAAAAAGCGGACTTTGAACTCGTGGACGTAGGGAAAGGTTCCCAGAGCTTCGGGATACAAGAAGAGAATCAGGCAGCCGGCCAAAAAAATCAAGGTCCAGGCGGCGCCCTCTGTCACCCCCAGCAGAAAAAAGGTCAGCAGGGGATACACAAAGGCCCACAATACAATGGAAGGCTGGCCCTGGGTGCCGCCTGCACTCGTCCACAAAAGAAAAATCGCCCCGGCAAAGGCGGAAGTCACTCGGAATATGAATCTCATGCTGGAAAGGCGGGACTGAAGAATGATGGAGGCAATGAGAAAAAGAGCGAACAGGGTGTCCAAAACCCAGAACAGGTATACTCCTTTCAGGAAATGCATGAAGCCGAAGCCTAAAAGCGCCGGGAAGCCCGCCAGAGAAAAATAAAAGAAAAAGCGCCGTCTGAACTGCTCTTCCATGTCCAACGGCTGTCCGCCGGGGATGCTTAAAGGGCGGGGCTTTGTCTTATTATTGCGTTCGGAGCCGTCTTTCATATTTACATTATCCGCTTTTTGGTGGAAAACTGTCAAGGCGGCGGACACGGGCTTCGCGTCTCACCGCACTCGCAGGCCTGCTGATTTTATCCTTGATTCTCACTCTATTCAATGAAATATTTGGCTATGCAGACTACAGAACAAATCCAGACCTTGATGGAAACGAAGTCCGTCGCCATTGTCGGACTTCCTCGTGGCATGAAGACAGGCAAGCTGTTTTTAATCGCCATTCAGGATATGGGCTTCAAAGGCCCCATCTATGCGGTTAATCCTTTTACCGAAGAAATTGACGGCCTCAAATCATACCCCAGCGTGGAGGCCCTGCCCGAGCCCGTGGACATGGCCATTATTCTGGTCCCCAACTCCCAGGCCAAAGAGGCTGTTGTGCAATGCGCCGAAAAAGGGGTGAAGGGCGCCGTCCTGTTTACGGCCGGGTATAAGGAGACCGGCGAAGCGGAAGGGGCGGCCCTGGAGGAGGAAATGGCCTGCATCGCCAAAAAGGCGGGCATGCGGCTGATCGGCCCCAACGGCATGGGCTTGTACAGCCCGGAGGCGGGGATTTCGTTTTTCCCCGGACTTCCGGCCAAGCTAGGCCCCATCGCCTTGTTGTCTCACAGCGGCTCCATGGCCAATATTCTGTGCCGCATGGGGCCGGAAAAAGGATTGTATTTCCGGTTCGCGGTCAGTCTGGGCAACGAATGCGACCTCACCGCCGGGGATTTTTTGGAGTATTGCGCCCAGGATTCAAAAACAGGCATTGTGGCCGCTTACCTGGAAGGCATCCGAAAAGGCGGCGTCTTTTTGAAGAATCTGAAAAAGGCCTCGGAAACCAAGCCGGTCATTTTGTGGAAAATGGGCCTGAACCCCGAAGGCGCTTCCGCCGCCGCCTCCCATACCGGGTCCATGGCCGGCGACGAACGCATATGGAACGCCGTGGTGTCCCAGGCCCGCGCCGTTTCTGTGAACGGCTTTGAAGAGTGGGTGGACGCCATGATGGGTTTTTCGCTTTTTTCCAGGGGGATGGGTCGCAGGGCCGCCATCATTTCCGGACCCGGCGGTCTGGCCGTCTCCGCCGCCCAGGCTTGCGGCAGGGCCGGCCTTTCTCTGGCGGAGCTCTCGCCGGAATCAAAGGCGAAACTGGCGGAGTTCGTACCCCAAACCGGCACCAGCCTGAAAAATCCCGTGGACATCGGCATGAACTCCTCTTTGGACATGAGCCTGTATATCCGGGCCGCCCAAATCATGGCCGAAGATCCCAATGTGGATATTGTCATGGCCGCGCCCATCGGGCTTGACCTGGAAACCAACCACGCCTTGACCCAGGCGCTGATTGACGTGTACAAAGCCGCTGACAAGCCCTTTGTCATGATCAAAATTCCGGGGTTCGAAGCGGAATGCGCCCAGGAATTCTGTCAGGCGGGCATTCCGTTTTTCGACTCCGCCGAACGGGCCGCCGCAACCTGCGGCATGGTGTATAACTGGCAAAAACAGCGCGGACTGCATAAGCAGACGCCCTGAAACCAATAGGCGCGGGGGCTTTGCAGCCCCTGTTCGAGTATTCGGAATAACCATGAAGTTTTTGTTTTTGGAGCCCTTTTACGGAGGCTCGCACCGGGATTTCGCCCGGGGATTGGTGGAAGCCTCCAGCCACGAAATCGATCTTGCAACCCTTCCCGCGCGTTTCTGGAAGTGGAGAATGCGGGGCGCGGCCCTTCATTTCATCAAAAAGATTCCCGACCTTTCCGCCTATGACGGAATCATCGCCACGGACCTGCTGTCCTTGTCCGATTTCAAGGCTCTGCACCCTCAAAAAGTTCCGCCCTGCCTGGTATACTTTCACGAAAATCAGATCACATACCCTCTGGCGCCCGGCGAAAGCATGGATTTTCAGTTCGGATTCACCGATATTTCAACCGGCCTGGCCGCGGACCGCATATTGTTTAACTCCCGGACCCATTTCAACGCCTTTTTCGACGCCCTGCCCGGGTTCATAAACATGATGCCCGAATACAATCCCAAGTGGGTGACCCAGGCCATTCGGGAAAAATCCCACGTCATCCAGCCGGGCTGCCGGTTTCCCGGAGGAGACCTCTCCCTGGAATCCCCCCGGGAACCGCCCCTGATTATCTGGAACCACCGTTGGGAGTTCGATAAAAATCCAGAGAGCTTTTTTAAGGCCCTGTATTCCCTGGACGAGAAAGGCGTGGATTTTTCCGCGGCCCTCATGGGCGAAAACTTTCAGGTTCAGCCCAAGGAGTTCCTATGGGCCAAAGAGCGCATACCCCATCGCATCGCCGTGTTCGGGTTCGTGGAAAGCCGGGAGGCCTATTTTGACTGGCTGAAAAAGGGCTTGGTGATTGTAAGCACGGCCAATCAGGAAAATTTCGGCATTTCCGTGGTGGAGGCCATGCGCAGCGGATGCCTGCCTTTGCTGCCCGACAGGCTGGCCTACCCCGAGGTTTTGCCCAAAGAATTTCATGCAAAATACTTGTACGACGGCCAGGATGATTTGGAAGCCAGGCTGGAAGCCATGCTGACCAAACCGCAGAACTTCATCCAGGACCGGCCCTTGATCTCCTCCGCCATGGCTTGCCATGCATGGGAAAACCGTGTGCTGGAATTCGACCGGGAGCTCACGCAATTAGCCGCTTTGCATGACAAAGAATAATAGGTAGCCAGGAAAACTGAATTATGTTAGGTTTAGTCTTACGTAGATCATATGCCAAACACACCAGATAGATGCGTCTGACGCGTCCATTATAACCCGCAATGATGGGCTTTGGAGGTTTGGCCGGGGCTCAATCCATGCACATTCTATCCGTACCAGCGGCGGCCGCAGCAGCTGTAATTCTTTTTTCCGGGCTGTTTCATCTGTTCATTTACGACAGAGACAGGCGCCACAGACAAAACCTGACATTCGCCCTCACATGCGTTGTGTTTTCCCTTTATGGAATCGCTTGTGCAGGCCTTTACAGCTCCACTTCCGTACCAGAGGGCATGGCCTGGCAGCGCGCTCAGATGTATTTGCTTTTTCTGAGCATGATTTTCTACCTGTGGTTTGTTCACGATTTCACCCAAATGGTGCCGCCCAAGGCCCTTTGGTTTTTCACCATGGTAGGAATAGTGTGCCTGTCCGTGGGCTATTTGTATACCGGAGACCTTATTTTTTCCTTGTCCCACCCCCTGGTAAAAACAAAAAATCTCCCCTTTGGAATTACAGCCGTTTATTATGAGGTCGAATTGGGGCCGGTCATGCTCGCCGCCAACCTGGCGGGGCTCATTTGCATGGCCTACATTTTATTCGTGGGGTTCCGGTTTTACAAGGTTGGGCCGAAAAAAAAGGCCCGATTTCTGGCCCTGGCGCTTTTCATAATGTTTTCATGCGTGACCAGCGACATCTTTGTATCCCTTGGCATGTCCCCGCTTCCGTACACCCTCGAGTACGGGTTCCTGGCCATTACCGCGTTCATGACCGGCTATGCGGTGGATCAGGTCGTAAAGGCCTCCTTCGCCCAGGAGCAGCTTAAGCAAAACGAGGAAAGATATCAGGTCCTGGCGGATAACGCAGGCTTTACCATGTGGACGGCGGACCTGGACCTGCGCCTCACCCACATAAGCCCTTCCATAGAGACCTTGACGGGCTTCACGCCGGAAGAGGCATTGACCATGGGCTTTGAGGAAATTCTCACGCCGGATTCCGCGTCTCTGGGCATGACCGTTTTGAGAACCCAGCAAGCCCTGGAATTGGAAGATCCGGTAAAAACTCCCGCCTCCGTTCAGTTTGAAGTGCAGATTAAACGCAAAAACGGGCCTCCTTTTTGGGCGGAAACCACCGGCGCTTTTCTGCGCGACGGTTCAGGCCTCCCTATAGGCGTTGTGGGCCTGACCCGGGACATCTCCTCGCAAAAGGCCGCTGAGGAGGAACGCCTTTTTATCCAGAGGGCCGTGGAAAGCTCTTCCGACGCCATCGCCATGTGCGACGCGGATTTCGTCCATTTTTATCACAACGAAGCCTTTGCCAATCTTTTTGGGTACCGCCGGCCCAAGGATCTGGTGGCCGCCGGGGGGCTGCTATCGGTTTTTGCGGATCCCAGGCAGGGGGATGAGGCGGCGGCCGGCCTGATAGAACAAGGCTCCTGGACCGGGGAAGTCATGACCCGTTCCAACAGAGGCCGGCATATCCTGACGGACTTGCGCGCCAATGTGGTTTCCGACAAGTTCGGAAACCTCCTGGGCCTGATCGGGATATATACGGACATCACCGAGAAAATCGCCGTGGGAAAGGCCCTGCAGGGCAGTGAAGAACGGTACCGGCTGGTGGCGGAAAACACCAACGACGTTATCTGGACCACGGACCTGAACCTAAAATGGACCTATGTCAGTCCCTCCGTGTTTCGCATGCGCGGTTACACGCCCGAAGAAGTCCTGCAGCAGGATTTTTCCGAAGTCCTTACCCGGGAGTCCACCCGGGACGTCCTGCATATTTTTACGGAGGAGTTGGAAAAAGAACTTACGGACCCGGAGCCTGAACCCAGGAGCATCGTCCTGGACATGGAGTTTTTGAAAAGAGACGGCGGAACGGTCTGGGGCGAGTCCGCCTGCTCTTTTATGCGGGAAGACGACGGCCAGGTGGTCGGCATCCTGGGCATTTCCCGCGATATTACCGAACGCCGCAAGGCCGAGGAGGACAGGCTCAAGCTGGAGGAGCGCCTGCAACAGGCCCAAAAGCTGGAGGCCATGGGCACCCTGGCCGGGGGCGTGGCCCATGATTTCAATAACCTGCTCATGGGCATCCAGGGCAACCTGAGCCTTATGCTCCTTAAACTGGAGCCCTCCAACCCCTTGTACGGCCGCATCAAGAACATCGAGCAGCACATCAAAAACGCCACGGGCCTGACAAGGCAACTGCTCGGATTCGCCCGAAGCGGCAAATACCAGGTCACGGCCGCCAATCTGAACGACTTGGTGTCCCGCACGTCCTCCATGTTCGGCAGGACGCGCAAGGAAATCCGCATCAAGGAGAATCTCCAGGCTGACGCCTGGCCCGTTGAGGTGGATCACGGCCAGATAGAGCAGGTTCTGCTTAACCTTTTGGTTAATGCGTGGCAGGCCATGCCCGGCGGAGGCATTATTTACATCCGGTCCGAAAACGTGGTCCTGGACCAAAGATTCGCCTCATCCTACGGCATACCGCCTGGAAAATACGTCAGGCTTTCGGTCACGGACACCGGCTCCGGAATGAGCCCCGAGGTCCGGAAAAGGGTTTTCGACCCCTTTTTCACCACCAAGGAGATTTCCCGGGGAACCGGGCTGGGCCTGGCCTCGGCTTACGGCATCATCCAGAACCACGGCGGGGTCATCAACGTATACAGCCAGGAAGGGCAGGGCGCCACGTTCAACATCTACCTGCCCGCGTCCTCCAAGGATGTGGTGGAGGAAATCGAGCCTGAATCCAAGGTGGTTAGGGGAACGGAAACCATCCTTCTGATAGACGATGAAGAAGTCATCATAACAACCGGGGAAGAAATCCTCCAAGCCTTGGGGTATAAGGTCTTTGTCGCCCGATCCCCCCACGGCGCCCTTGAAATCTTTCGGGATAACGCCTTAAAAATCGACCTGGTCATCATGGATATGATCATGCCCGAAATGCAGGGCATTGAACTATACGACCACCTGAAGGAAATCCGGCAAGACGTCAGGGTTTTGCTTTCCAGCGGCTATTCGCTGAACGGCCAGGCCTCATCCATCATAGAAAAGGGTTGCGACGGCTTTATCCAAAAACCGTTCAACCTGGAAGAACTCTCGCAAAAAATCAGAGAAATCCTGGATTAGGAATTCCATGAACCGGTATATCCGCTTCGTCCTGAATCATCGATTAATTGTTGTTTTGCTCTTTGCGCTGGTTACTGCGCTTTTCGGGCGGTACTTGTTTGACGCGGCTATCTCCTCCAGCGTGGGGGAGCTGTTTTTCTCCCACAATCCCGACTATGAACGGTATATCCAAAAAAATCTGGAATTCGGCGGGGATAACCTCATCCTGGCAGCCTACGCCGAGAAGGACGCCCTGACGCCGGCCGGCATTGCCAGGCTGCGCAAGGCCGTGGCTGACATAGAGTCCCAGCCCGGCGTCGTCAAAGTGGATAGCATCGTCTCCGCCCAGCACATTGAATCGGTTGGGGACGATTTGATGATCGAGGATTACGCCGATTTGATGGAGGAGCAGCCCGAAAGGCTGCAAGAGGTCGTCCTTACCCTGGTCAACGATCCCATAACAAAGGACTGGCTGCTGAGCCGAGACGCCGGAACCGTGCTGGTTGTTGTGGAGTTCGCCTCGGAGGACCAGGGCCTTGAAACAGCCCCTCAGATGTTTTACGGGGTTATGGACGCTTTTGAAAAACAGGGCTTTGACGTGGCAAATTTTCACCGCGGCGGCCTCATGGCGGTTTTTTCCTATATCTATGAAGAATCCATGTTTTCCGTCCGGACCATCCTTCCTTTTTCAGCGATCATCCTCCTTTTTTTCGTGTATCTTATGTTCCGGCGCTTGTGGTCCGTCCTCATCACACTGGCCATTACCTTTTTATCCATCATCTGGACCATGGGCCTGGCCGTTCGCCTTTACGGACACTTGAACATCTTCACCACCATGGTTCCCACCCTGGTGCTTATAACCTGTTTTGGAGACGTCGTTCACCTGTGCAGCGCCTATTTGCTGGAGTTGGCAAAGGGCCTGGATAAAAACGAGGCCATTTTACGCTCCGGCGAAGAAGTGGGCGTGGCCTGCGCCTATACCTCCGGCACCACCTTTTTGGGCTTTGCATCCATGACCCTGGTGCCTTCCCCGGTCTTCAAGCAGGTGGGGCTGCTCATGGGCTTTGGCGTGGCCGCGGCCCTGTTTACGGCCCTAACCCTGGTTCCCATCTTCTTTTCCATAATCCCCCGGCCCAAGAAATGGAGAACAGGCTCCGTCTCCAAGGTGCAGGGCCTGCTGGACGGCGCCCTGGACGCCTGCTTTTACCTGAGCACCAAGTACTCCCGCTCCGTCGTGTTTGCCTTTTTCGTGCTCATGGCCGTTTCCGTTTACGGACTCACCCAGGTTCATTTCGAAACCCAGTTTTCCAAGCGTTTTTCCCAAGACCATCCTTTGCAAACTTCGCTAAGATATTTTGAGGATAAATTTCCTGGGGTGATTCCCTTGAGCATCTATGTGGAAACCGATGAGCCGGAAGGGCTTCTTAACCCGGAGACCTTCGCCGAAATCGCCGGTTTTGAGGTTTGGATCGAAACCCTGGAGCCGGTGAACAACGTGGTTTCCGTGGTGGATCTGGTGAGAAAGCTGTACCGGGAGATCAACCCGGAAATGGCGGCGGAGCATCCCCTGCCTCCCACCAGGGAAGGGCTGGCGCAATTGCTTTTGCTGTTTGAAATGCAAGGCGGCCGGGATCTGGAGCGGTTCATCAACTACGAACACACAAGCATGGTCCTTAAAGCCCGGTTGGTGGACAACGGGGTTATCGCCGCGTCGGAGACGGGCCGGGCCATCGCCCGCGAAGGAAAGGCCCGTTTCGGCGATCGTCTGACAGTGGATCCCCTGGGCCTGGATTTTCTCCTGGGCGACTGGGTGGACGACATCCTTTCGGGCCAGAGAAAGGGCCTGGCTTTCGCCCTTTTGACCATTGCCGTCATGATGGTTCTGGCCCTGAAAAAAATCGGCGCAGGCCTCCTGTCCATGCTCCCGAATGTCTTGCCTTTACTAGTCCTGCTCGGGTACGTGGGCCTTTGCTGGGATATAGTGGACACCGATACTCTCAGCGTGTTAATGGTTGCTTTAGGCATTGGAGTAGACGACACCATACATTTCTTGTTGCGTTTACGTTTGGAAGCCGTTAAAATGGCTAATCCCCTGGAAGCAATAAGAAATACTTTGCATTATTCCGGCCGGGCCATCATCATGTCGTCGGTGATTTTGGCGGCCGGTTTCTCGACCTTTTCTTTCGCAAGCTATTTCAGCGTGCAGATTTTCGGAACCCTGCTGCCTTTGTGCCTGATCGCGGCCCTGGCTGCAGACGTTCTGCTCGTTCCTGCAATGGTCAACTTAGGTTGGTTTCGTTTTTTTAAGGCAGTATAATTTGGTTGTCTCCGGGCATCAGCCAGGCCAAGGAGAAAAGCATGCCGGGTAAGCCGACTTACGAAGAACTGGAAGTCCAGGTTCAAAGGCTGCAGCAGCAAGTTGCAGACCTGGAGGAGGAACTTCACCAGGCCCAATGGGACGGGGAGTTTTTTTCCAGAAGCATGCTGGAAAATCTTCCGTTTGATTTCTGGGTGCAGGATCTTCAGGATCAGATCATCCTGCAAAGCAATCTTTCCAGAAGACATTGGGGCGAAGCCTTGAAAGGCTCCGACATCACCAAGGGACTTCCCGAGTCCGGCGTAAAGCTCCTCAAAGAAAATAAATCCAAGGTCGTCAAAGGCCAGACCGTCGCCTGGGAGATGCAAACCGGGGAAGGGGATTTGGATACAAGGGTTTTCTACAATATCCTGTCCCCCGTGTACTCCCGCGGCGTACTCAGGGGGATGCTGGGCATCTTTTTTGACGTGACGGACCAAAGGATAGCCCAGGAAGCGCTTAACGATTCCCGGCTGCGTCTGCGCGTCCTGTTGGCGCAAATGCCCGGCGCCATGATGTGGACCACGGACGTGAATCTGCGCAACACCCTGTCCCTGGGCGCCGCCTTGGGCAGTATAGGCCTGGAATCCACCCAGACGCCAGGGATGAGCCTGGAGGATTTTTTCGCCGTTTCCGATCCCGATTTTCCCCCCATCAGAGCCCACCAGGCGGCCCTGAAAGGCATATCCAGCGCTTACGAAATCGTCTGGTCCCAAAGGACTTTTCAGGCCCATACGGAGCCCCTCAGAAAGCAAAGCGGAGAAATTGCCGGCGTGATCAGCGTGGCCATTGACGTCACCGAACGCAAGACCATAGAAACCGCCCTGCGCGAGAGCAACGAAATGGCCCGGGCCCTGCTTAACGCGTCTACGGACTCGGTGGTGCTCTTGGACCGCCAGGGGGCCATCCTGGCCCTTAATCAGACCTGCGCATCCAATTTACGGAGCTCCGTGGACGACGCTTTAAGCGAATGCGTTTGGGACCTGCCTCAAAAATACATGCCCAACCTGGAGCGGGCTCAAATCCAGGCGGTTTTGGACACGGGCAAATCCCTCCGCTACTCGGATGAAAGAAACAACCGGTTTTACGACGTTTTGGTTTACCCCATACACGACCAGGAAGACCATGTGGACCGCGTGGCCGTGTTCGCCAGGGACGTCACCGCCCAAAAACAGGCCGAAGAGGAAAAGCTCCGCCTGGAGTCCCAATTGCAGCAGGCCCAAAAAGCGGAGGCCATCGGCACCCTGGCGAGCGGCATTGCCCACGATTTCAATAATATCCTTTCGGCCATCATGGGGTACACGGAAATGTGCACCATGGAAATCCCGGAAGGCTCCATGGCCCACAACAATCTGCTGCAGGTCCTGAAAGCCTCGCATCGGGCCAAGGATCTCGTGGGGCAGATTTTAACCTTCTCCCGGCAAAAGGGGCAGGAGCAAAAACCCGTCCAAATGGACCTTGTGGTCAACGAGGCCCTCAAGCTCCTGCGCGCCTCCCTGCCTTCCACCATTACCTTCCGCCGTTACATAAAAAAGGAGATGGGCAAGGTGCTGGCCGACCCCACGGCCCTGCACCAGGTGCTCATGAATCTTTGCACCAACGCCTTCCACGCCATGCGCAACGCAGGCGGCGTTCTGGAAGTGCGTCTGGAAAGCAAGGCGTTTGAGCCGGATGAACCCATGCCGGACCCGGGAATGGCGCCTGGGCGGTATTTACGCCTGACCGTATCGGACACCGGGCACGGCATGGACGCCCAAACCATGGAAAGGATTTTCGACCCTTATTTCACCACCAAGGAAATGGGAGAGGGCGCCGGCCTGGGCCTGGCCGTGGTCCAGGGGATTGTCAACAGCCATGGAGGCGTTATTACCGTAAAAAGCACCCTGGGCGAGGGCTCCTCCTTTCGGGTCTATTTGCCGGAAACCGATACCTGCGACGTGGATGACCAAGACGAAATCCTCCCCGCGCCCCGCGGCCAGGAACGCATTCTTTTCGTCGACGACGAGCCCGATCTTCTCCAGCTGGGCAAGCAAATGCTGGAGCACCTGGGGTATCAAGTCGTCACCTTTATCAATCCCAACGAAGCCCTGCAGGAGTTCAGGCAAAACCCCGGCGCCTTTGATTGCGTGGTCACGGATCAGACCATGCCTTATATGACGGGCGGCGTGTTGGCCCAAAAGATTTTGGAGATAAAACCCGATACCCCCATTGTGCTTTGCACCGGATACAGCGAGATCATGTCCGAGGAAAAGGCGAAAACGCTGGGCATCCGGGGGTATATGATGAAGCCGCTTGAATTGTTCCGTTTTTCCAGCATCGTCAGGGAAGCCCTGGACGCCTCAGAATAATCCCGCGTAAAAGCAATTATTTATCCCGTCAGTTAAAAAACCTCTTTCCCCGGCCTTGAACAGCGGTGGCGACCGTGATAAAGCTCCTTGCCAGATTTACCCTGTGTTGCATTTTGCCAAAAGGGAGACGTCATGGAACAGGAAAAATTGAAGCCGGCGGTTCATGAAACCGCATTTATAGCAGACGGCGCCAGAGTGCGGGGGGACGTGGTCATCGCCCAGGGCTCCGGGGTGTGGTACAACGCGGTTATGCGCGGCGACGAAGGCCGGATTTCCGTGGGCGAAGGCACCAATATCCAGGACTGCGTGGTGGTTCATTCCGATCTCGGCATGGGGGCTGATATTGGAAACGGATGCACCGTCGGCCACGGCGCCGTCATCCGGGGCGCAAAAATCGGCGATAACGTCATGGTAGGCATGAACTCCACCATAATGACCGGGGTTGAAATCGGCCGGGACAGCATCGTTGCAGCCAATGCTTTGGTTTCCTACAATAAAAAGTTCCCGCCCAGGTCCCTGATACAAGGCGTGCCTGCACGGTTCGTGCGGGAATTGACGGATGATGAGGTGGAATCCAACGTCATGGCCGCCAAACTATATATTGAATTGGCAAGACGCTACTCCTCCGGCCAGATCGCCGGACTGGAAGACTGAAAGGAATATAAAACATGAGTCAGTGCCCTTGCGGGTCCGAAAAAGAATATGCACAATGCTGCGAGCCCTTTATCAAAGGCGGCGACCATGCAAAAACCGCCGAGCAATTGATGCGCTCCAGATATACCGCCTACACCCTGGCTGAAATAGACTACATCAGG
Organism: Desulfatibacillum alkenivorans DSM 16219; assembly: GCF_900142135.1. GTDB lineage: Bacteria > Desulfobacterota > Desulfobacteria > Desulfobacterales > Desulfatibacillaceae > Desulfatibacillum > Desulfatibacillum alkenivorans. Next base: position 496,262 of record NZ_FQZU01000001.1, read on the forward strand.
GACACCATCGACCCTGAAGCCAACGACGACTTTGACGAGAACAGCGCCAGGGATTGGGCGGAAAACTCCGAATGGCACGGCCTGGAAATCGTCTCCACCTTTCAGGGCGGCGAGGACGACGAAGCCGGCCAGGTGGAGTTCATCGCCAATTACAGCCAGAAAAACGCCAGGACAAAGCACCACGAACTGGCTGACTTCCGCAAGATTGACGGCAAATGGTATTTTGTGGACGGCGAAGCCGTAGCGCCCAAACCCGTCAAACGGGATAAACCCAAGGTGGGCCGCAACGACCCCTGCCCTTGCGGAAGCGGAAAAAAATATAAAAAATGCTGCGGATAAGGCTTTTCGTCCGGTTTTTTCTGCACGAAAAAACTAACTGGACGAAATGCGATCCAATTCATATATTATTACAACAATTTGGTTTTGTTGGGCTTTACACCCTCAATTCAATCCGGGTTTTAGAAGGCCGGGGTTGGGTGGTTTTTTACAGGGTTTGCCCCTAAAAAACCGCTTTATCGCTCCGATTGGACCATGGCGCCCAACAGCAGGCCGCAAGGCCGGGCGCGTCCAATTTTACGGCGGGACTAAGCCCGCCAATCGGAGTAAACCGGATCACCCAATCATCGGAGGCGAAAATAATGAGCGATCAAGGCTTGGACATCGATTTCACCGTAGACGAAAGCAACCTGTACCGGGAAGAGTCCATCACGGACATGAAGGTGGCGTCCATCAGGAGAATGATCCCCATCAAAACGGACGGGTCCGAAGACCCGGACAGGAAAACCATCTACATCGGCCACACCCAGCTTATGTCTTCCCAAGGCCCTGTGCCCATCCAGGAAACCCTGGAAGTGGACTCCCTGGAAGAAGCCATCAAGGCCTTTCCCGCGGCCATGGAAAAGTCCCTCAAAGAAATGGTGGACAGAATTCAGCAAATGCAGCGCGAACAGGAAATCATGCAGCGGGAGGAATCCCGGATTATCGTTCCCGGCCGTTAATCATTCGGCTGTCTGCAGATTTGCGCCGCTTTTCCGGCCCCTGGTGAAAACCAGGGCGCCGGCGAGCGCGGTGAACGGCGCCACCGTAATCAGCCCAAAGCTGCCCACCAGCGTATTCAAAATTTCCGCCGACACGTAGTTGAGGTTAAACAGGTTTCCCAAGGCCACGCCCTGGGCCATGAACACCATCAACAGGGTGATGTATCCGCCGGAATAGGCGAAAAGCAGGGTGGTGGTCATGGTTCCCACAACAGCCCTGCCTACTGCCAGGCCTGACTTGAGAGACTCCATAAAGCCCATGTCCGGCCTTTTGAGGGCCAGTTCGTTCATGGCCGAAGCCACGTCCATGGCCAGATCCATGACCGCTCCGGACGAGGCGATAAACACAGAAGCCAAAAAAACCTGGGTAAGGGAGATATCGGCGAAGCCGCAGTAAAGCAGGGTTTCGCTGAACGGCCTCACCGCGCCGTGCAGCTTAAAAGCCCCTCCGAAAGCCAGGGCCAGCACGCAGGTTGTGACCACCCCGGCAACCGCTCCGGCGAAAGCGACAAACCCTTGCTTGCTCAACCCACCCACAAGGAAGATCACCGCCGCGCTCACCACAGTCACCACGGCCACGGCCGTCACAATGGGATTGTACCCCTTGAGGAACATGGGGACCATGATCTGCCAGATGACGGCCGCCGAAAAGATAAACGACAATATGGCTTTGGCGCCGGTCCAGCCTCCGAACAATACCAGCAGCAAAAAGAACAAGGATAAAAGCACCAACTCCACGTCCAGCCGGTAGTGGTCCATGGCGTTGGCGTAGGCCACGGCCCCGTCCTTGATCGTCAAGACCATATAGGCTTTGTCGCCGGGCAGGAAAATTTTGTCCAGGTCCATCTTGCCGGTCACATGATTTTCAGCCGAAACGATTTCTCCCTTGAACGGTCCGTTCAGGAGTTCGACCTCCAGGGATTGGGCGCCCATGCGCACGATGCCGTATTGGTGCAGCAGGGAGTTGTCCGTCTCAAGCACTTTCCCTTTGCACCGGACCGCCTTGGCGTCGCCCCGGTCCGAAAATCCCGTGGGCAAAGCCATGACAACCAGGGTCATGACCACAAAAAACAGGGTGAGAATCAGGTCTCGCTTCACAAAATCCCCCTGACAGAGATTAATAACAGAACCAATAATAAGACCGCCGGGAAAGGCGCATCATCGCCCAACCCGGCGGATTTGTAAAGAAGCCGCTGCCTCAAATCAGTATGGGACTAAGCGCCCCGCGCTGAAATTCATACTTCGTTCCAATTACAGCTCCACGCCCATGATGGAGGCGATTTTCTTGGGAATGTCCGTGTTGTCGTAAAAGCCGTTGAAGATTTCGCATCCCACGCCCATGGCGGAGGTGGTGATGGGCACGCCCGTATGGGAGTAGGAGGTCCAGCCGATGCCGGCTTTCTGGTTCAGGATGTGGGTGATCTTCATGGTCAGGGGATCGTAAGAGCCGTAAAGCAGGTATTCCTGGGTTCCGGCCTTGATCTTGTCGCCCTTCATGGTTTGCCGGAAGGCCTTGTTCAGTTCCGCCAGTTCAAAATCCTTGAGGACCATGGGGCCTTCGCCCTGGGTTTCCAGGCCGAAGTAGTAGCTCAGCATGGGGACGATGTCGTTGAAGTCGCCGCCGTCCTTGGCGTGTTCTTTCTTGTATTTGTCCACAATGTGGTCGGTGAAAGCCTGGAAGGACAGGCGCTGCTTGCTCAGCACGTCAAACTGGGTGGAGTACACGGTGCCGGCGAAGCCCAGGGTCATGCCGCCGCATTCATGGTCGCCGGTGACGATGATCAGGGTGTTTTTGGGGTGTTCCTTGTAGAAGTCCAGGGCGGCCTTGACGGAGTTGTCAAAAGCCAAGGTGTCTTGAATTGCGGAAACCGCGTCGTTGGCGTGGCAGGCCCAGTCGATTTTGCCGCCTTCCACCATCAGGAAAAATCCTTTTTTGTTCTTGCTCAGGATGTCGATGCCTTTTTGGGTGAATTCCTCCAGGCTGATGTCCAGGGCGGAGTTGTCAATGGCGTAGGGCAGGGCCTGTCCGTCGGGCAGCCTGTTATTGTAGGCGATCAGCTTGCCGCCGTCATAATTCATGAATTCGGTTTTGTCGGTGATGATGGTGTAGCCGCGCCTTTTGGCGATTTCCAGGGCGTCCCCCTGGGGGGCTTTGGATTTTTTTCCCGTGGGGTCTACCAATCCGCCGCCGCCAAAGTAATCGAAGCCGCTGTCAGCCAGGTCCACGTCGATTTCGTGATACATCTTGCGGGTGGGCTGATGCGCGTAAAAGGCGGCCGGAGTGGCGTGGTCAATGGAAACGCTGGAAACGATGCCCACGGACATGCCTTTTTCCTTGGCGACTTCAGCAATGGTGGGGACGGGATTCAGCTCGGGGTCCACGCCGATGAAGTTGATATTGGTCTTGATGCCGCAAGCCATGGCAGTGGCGGAGGCGGCGGAGCCGGTTATAAAACGGTTGGCGGCGTGGGTGGTGGTTACGCCCTGGGCCGGAAACTGGTTCATGGCCAGCAGTTTCTGGCTTCCGCCGTTGGCTTCGTCGGAAAGGTACACCTCCGCGGCCGAGCGCTGGGGCATGCCCATGCCGTCTCCGATGAACAGGAACACGTATTTCGCCTTCCTGAAGCCCTTGTACATTTCCGCTTCCGCGCAAACCGGGCCTGCAGCCATAATAAAAAGGGCCGCCGCCATAAGTAAACAGCCTGCAATTCTTCCAAATTCTGATCTTGGTTTCATCTCGTTCTCCTTAGCGCATAATATGGTCGGGTTTTGTCGGGAAAACGCCCAAAGGGCTGAGTCGAGATTGCCTCAGTTGTGTTGGAATTATGTTTGGCTCTCGTTAAATTCGTATTGGTACGCCGCGCGCTCAAAGTTTTCCCTGGTTCCTGTTAGAATTCCAAGCCCATGATGGAGGCGATTTTCTTGGGGATGTCCGTGTTGTGGTATAAGCCGTTAAAATTTTCGCAGCCCAGACCCATGGCGGAGGCGGCGACGGGCACACCGTATGAGAGTAGGAAGTCCAGCCGCCGCGGATAAAAAGGAGCACGTACCTGGCTTTTGGGGCGCCCTTACAAAGCTCCGGCTTGGCGCCGGCGGGGCTTGTCGCCATGACAAACAATACCGCCGCAACCAGCATGCAGCCGCGATTTTTCCAAATGCCGCGCTTGGTTTCATCTCGCTCTCCTCAATGCAACACCTGGTTGGGTCCGGACGGGAAAACCGGGAAAAAAAGAGGCTCTTGCCTATAGGATTGCTTTTTCCGGGCTATACTGGCAAAGTGATTTCTTTTATTTGAAACAAAAAAGGTCTTTCAGCATGTTTTTCCGCTTCGCCTTAGCCACATATTGCCGCTTTCTGCTTAACGTGTCACGGCGATTCGCCTATCCATTCGCTCCGGTCCTGGCCAGAGGGCTGGGCGTCCCCCTGACTGCAATCAGTTCCATTTTGGCGTTGAACCAGTTTACCACATTATCCGGCGTGGTCATAGGCCCGGCCACGGACCGGATCGGTTATAAGCCCATGATGCTGACGGCCATGGGTATGCTGTCCCTGGTGCTTTTGGCGGGAGGCCTAGTCCCCCAATACGGCATGGTTATGGCCGCTCTGTTGCTGGTGGGTCTGGGAAAGAGCATTTTCGACCCTGCGCTGCAGGCTTATGTGGGCAAGCATATCCCCTTTGAAAAACGGGGCATGGTCGTGGGCCTGCTGGAAGTGGCCTGGGCCGCCAGCATGCTGATCGGCATTCCCCTCATAGGATACGCCATTGAAACATGGGGCTGGCGGTCTCCTTTCATTATTTTAGGCTGCCTGTGCCTGGGCGGGCTGGTTCTGCTGTTTTATTTCATCCCCGGAGAAAAAGCGCCGGCGGCTTCCGGCAGGGGCGTGGGATATAAATCCGCCTGGAAAGCCCTGGTGCGGGAGCGTGCGTGCCTGGGCATCCTGGGCTTCTCGTTTTTGCTTTGCGCGGGCAACGACTGCCTGTTCATAGCCAGCGGCGCCTGGATGGAGGAGTCCTTCGGCCTGGGAATCGCCGCCCTCGGCATGGGCGCGGGAATCATCGGGCTGGCCGAGCTTTGCGGGGAGGGCCTGACCGCCAGCCTGTCCGACAAGATCGGGCTGCCCCGGGCCATCATGCTGGGCGGGATTTGCTGTGCAGCCAGTTACTGCCTGTTGCCGGTGCTCAGCTTCTCCCTGCCTTCGGCGCTATCCGGAATATTTCTGGTATTCATGGCCTTTGAATTCACCATCGTCTCCACCCTGGCCCTAAGCACCGAACTGCTGCCGGCCTACCGGGCCACGCTCATGAGCGGATTGTTGTCCTTTGCAGGTTTGGGCAGGTCCTTCGGCACCCTCATGGGCGGTTTTTTATGGGAGCGGATGGGCATCCCCGGCATCGGCGCGTTTTCCGCCGCCATGACCGTTTCCGCCGTCCTGTTTCTGGCCTGGAGCCTCAAGGGCTGGAAAAAAGAATGATTTCTTAGGGGGGGGCTAAGCCCGCATCGGTCAAATAAAATGACGCCAAAAGCGATGCCCTGGCGCCATGCGGAATCTTCAAAGAATGATGCGTTTGCTCAATCCTGCCAGATCATGCGGTTTCGGCCGGATTCCTTGGCCTGGTACATGGCTTCATCAAGGCGGATGAAAAGATCGCTGGTGTCTTTATCGGTCTCCCTGACCTTGGTTCCTCCCACGGAAATGGTGACGTTCACTTTTTCTCCGTCGTAGACGAAGTTGGCCTTTTCCACTTTTTTGCGCAGCTTTTCTCCGGCCATGACCGCTCCTTCCTGGGTGGTGTCCGGCAGGATGATCACAAATTCCTCGCCGCCGAACCGGGCCAGAAAATCCGAACTGCGCAGGTTGGGCTTCAACAGGCTCACCACGCCTTGCAGGCAGGTGTCTCCCACGGCGTGGCCGAAGGTGTCGTTGATGCTTTTGAATCGATCCAGGTCCACCATTAGCATGGAGAACGCGCTGCCCGAGCGCTGATAGCGGGACCACTCCTGGGCCAGGCGCTCTTCGTAAGCCCGGCGATTGGGAATTTCCGTCAAGGCGTCCACCATGGCCTGTTCTTCCAATATCCGCGCCCTGCTTTGGGCCTCGCCCACCTGCTTCATAAGGGACTTCAGGCTTTTTTTCAGCTTGGTCATACGGCTGTTGGCGCTGTTCAGGCGCTTGACGTCCCTGGCGTGCTTTTCCTCCAGGGCTGCTTTGATAAGCTGCATTTTTTCCAGCAGATTAACTCGGAACTCCGGCGAATCCGTCCCGGAAGACAATGTCTGGCTTACGTCTTTCACCTTGCCGTCCATTTCTCCGAAAAAGGCTTGATTGTCTTCGTGGGATTGTTGGTTTTCGGCATGGGTGTCAAGAACTTGGCCTTCAATGGCTATAAGATTGTCATCCACGGCTTTTAAAAACTCGGCGTTTTGTTTGCGCTCGTCATGGACGACTTCCAGGCGCGACTCCACCAGATCCAGAATCCGGTCGGCCACACGGGAGAGCACTTCGCTGCTATCCGCCCTATGGGCCTCTTGAGCCAGGGCGTCCAATTCCTCCAGCTTGCCCAGGCCCATGTCCAGGCGGACTATGTTCAAAAAGGAGATCAGCAGAAAACGAAACCGCCGCGGGCAAACTTTCGCCTCCGAGCTTTCGTCCGCCTCTTCCACTCCCTGAACCAGAATTTCCTTTTTGTATTTGTTCAGTTTTTCCGCCAGGGAGTTTCGTTCGTCCGTGAGGGTTTGGATTTCGCTAAGCAGGATTTCCTGCTCCGTCAGGGAAACGCCGTCCGACTCCACCCTGTCCTGAATGGCTTTTTCCAGGGCTTCCTTGTATTTGGGGTCCTCCATCAGCAATTCCGCGAGCATTTCCGGCGTCAAAGGCTCGCCGCGTTTGGAAATAAGCTGGAGAGTCTTGAACACCAAGCCGGACATGGCGCTGGTGAATTCTTCCCGCGAGATTACAGCTTCGTTCTGTTCCTTGGTTTCCATACGTTCGACTATCCTTGCTCTATGTGTAATACCCCTTGCCAAACGCCTCCGGTTATGAAAGGAAAATTCCTGTAAACCTTAAACCCAAGGCGCTGTTGGCATATGGAACCTGTCATAATCCCCATTACCGATGAGTTGGACCTGCATACCTTTCGTCCCGGCGAGGTTTCCGGCCTGCTTAAGGATTATCTGGAGGAATGCCGCAAAGCCGGTATCTTCTCCGTCCGGATCATCCATGGCAAAGGAACCGGAGCCCTGGCCAAAAGCGTTCATTCCTGTTTGTCAAAAAATCCCAGGGTGCGCTCGTTCCGCCTGGCGCCGCCGCAATTCGGGGGATGGGGCGCCACCATAGTGGAACTGGAGACAAAAAAATGACGCTCATCAAACCCGGAGACTCCCAATGGAGGGATCTGCTTTCCAAAGGCGCCAAAGCCCTGGGCCAGGCCCCGGATGAAAACGCTTTGGAAAAATGCGCCGCCTTCGCCCGCCTTTTGGCCCAGGCCAACAACCGGGTGAACCTGACCTCCATCAGGGACCCGCAGGACATGGCCGTCAAGCATTTCGCCGATTCCCTGGCGCCCATTCCCTACCTGCCCGAAGGCGCAAAAGTCGCCGATATCGGTTCGGGCGCCGGATTTCCCGGGCTTGTGCTGGCCATCTTCAGGCCGGACCTGCAAGTGGTCTCCATTGAAACCATCCGGAAAAAAGCCAATTTTCAGAGGCACGCCGCCCTGGAACTGGGTCTCTCCAACGTAAAGATATACAATATCCGTGCCGAAAACTGGAAAACAGAGGGGGAGAAAGGCCTTCTTTTTGACGCCGTGGTGTGCCGGGCCCTGTCCGATCTTTCGGCTATCTTAAGCTGGGCCTGTCCCATGCTGGCGCCAAAGGGGCGAATCATCGCCATGAAAGGCCCCAAAGGCGCCCAGGAACTTGACGAACTGGATAAATCCCCCCTGAACAACCCGCCCCTGAAAGCCCGGGTGGAGGAATACTCCCTGCCCATCGAAAAAGCCAAACGCAGCCTGGTTATTTTTTCCTGATAATCAAAGCAAACACCGCAAGAAAAAGAAAAGACAAAAGAAAAACTGCCCCTGCGGCGACGAATCCCTCCGGCCAGCCCGGGCAAGAATTGTCCGGGTCCGTCAGGAAAATGGGGCGGCCTGACGCGTCTTTCGAGTCTGCGGAGGGCATGCGTCCCATAGGAGCATCAAATTGAGAAAGGCCGGCGGGCGAACGGCGTTGGTTGCGAGAGGCATTTATTAGTCTGAAAAAAGGTTAAAACCTCCGCCTTTAGGCGGATAGATTTATCCGTTGGTTTATGTTAGTTCAAAGCCCATAGGAGGTCATATGGACTATCGCTATGGGAGTCATACGGTATTCAACATAGAATACCATTTTGTATGGGTGACCAAATACCGCTACAAGGCGTTGCACGGTGAAGTAGCGTTGCGAGTGCGGGAACTGGTCCGTCAAACGTGTGAATCGTTTGAAATTCGAATTATCAAAGGGGTGGTGAGTAAGGATCATGTCCACATTTTTGTGTCTGCGCCACCCACAATGGCCCCCAGTGAGATAATGCGAAGGATAAAAGGGCGAAGCGCGACAAAGTTGTTTGAAGA
>NZ_FQZU01000042.1 GCF_900142135.1 Desulfatibacillum alkenivorans DSM 16219
TTTTGACAGCCATCGCTTTCGTTTTTTGCCGAAATTCTCAATTTGCTCGTATGTGTCAGCCCCGGATACCACGGCGCATATGGCCATGACGATGATGTCTATTAGTTTATGCAGCGCGTTATGATGCCGGGGATCTTGCACGGTCTCGAAATACTGGTCTATGGTGCGTTCTTCCATGAGCGCCTCCTTTGTTTAAGTCGCCCACAGACCTTACACCAGTGCTTTAAAAAAGTCTAGTTGAAAAATATTTATAAGTATTTCAAGTTATTATAGATGTGCTACCATATACTGCACCCTGAAGCCCGTCTTTTTTTACATGCGTATGCCCTGCAAGGCGCCGGGATTCCGCCGAACGGGGGGGAACCCGACAAATAATGGCGAACGCTCGCTCTGATTTGAACTTTTACTTCCTGGATTCTATTATTTTTGTACCTCCCCTTGGCAATGAATGTAGAAATTTGGGTGGATCGTTTATTTTCGGGGCATTTTTGTCTTGACTCATGTTTAATAAGGTGGTTTTTGTATTCCTTCTAAGATGAAGCCAGTCGGCTTTGCCCATCGGAACCACCATAATACATAAACAGCCCAAGGGCGAGGGCCCGGGCGGAAAAGCAGGAGGAGTAGGATGGCTGATATCAGATTTGACGGAAAAGTGGCTATAGTAACCGGAGCAGGCGCTGGAATCGGCAGGATGTACGCCATGGAACTGGCCGCCAGGGGCGCCAAGGTGGTGGTCAACGATCTCGGCGGCGCACGCGACGGCTCCGGGGCCAGCACCTCCGCGGCCGACAAGGTTGTGGAAGAAATCAAGGCCGCCGGCGGCGAAGCAGCCGCCAACTACGACAACGTGGCCACCATGGAAGGCGGCGCCAACATCGTGCAGACCGCTGTGGATAATTTCGGCAAGGTGGACATCCTGATCAACAACGCAGGCATTCTGCGGGACCGCTCCTTCCTGAAAATGACGGAAGAGGAATGGGATCTGGTGATCGCCGTGCACCTTAAAGGCGCTTTCTGCGTGACCCAGCCCGCCGTCAAGCTCATGAAGGAAAACGGTTACGGAAGGGTCATCTTCACTTCCTCCACTTCCGGCCTGTACGGCAACTTCGGCCAGTGCAACTATGGTGCAGCCAAAATGGGTGTTGTGGGCATCATGAACACCCTCAAGCTGGAACTGGCCAAGTACGACATCAAGATCAACACCATCGCCCCCACGGCGTACTCCCGCATGACCGAAGACATCATTGACGAGAAAATGGGCGCAAAACTTCGTCCCCAGTTCAACTCTCCCATGGTGCTTTACCTTTGCTCCGAAGACAATCAGACCACCGGCCAGATCTTCGTCATGGGCGCAGGCTGGTACGGCAGAACCGCCATCGTCTCCGGCGACGGCGTGTGCATCGGAGACGCTGAAAGGGACATCACCCCCGAAGAAATCCGCGACAACTGGGACAAGATCGGCGATCTCGCCAACGACAAGCCCCACGACAGCGGAACAAGCATCTTCAGCTACATGATGCCTCTGCTTTCCTAATGACAGGTTGTAATCGCCCCTTGTCGTGACAAGGCGGCTGTTATGAGGCCAAGCCGGCCGTTCGGGATTCGCCCGGGCGGCCGGTTTTTTTTGGGGGCGTCATAGATTCATGCACCGACAGCCCCCCGGCGCCTGCCGCTGCATTTTGATCGTTGCACCCGAGCGGCCTGTTGGGGAATCCAGGGGCCGTTTCCTCGTGTATTTGGAGCGGCCATGGCAGCGTGGTGCACCGCCATGTCCGCAGAGCAACACGCCGTTCGGCTGTATGGTCAGCTGACGTCCTATAACGCGCCTTCATGGACAGCGTTCCCAATGCCTGAAATCAAAGACGCTTTAATCGTTCCACGGCCGTTTTTTCACGAAACGGCCTTCAAACGAAATGCAACTATTCCAAAATAATCCATAATTTTATGGAGCTATAAGGTTATTGATTTTTTGAGAGGCGTCCATGGAATGCTTGGAAAAAATCCGGATTGGCCTTCTATTTGCATCGATATTCTCAGAACGAAGCCAAAAACTGTTCATGGGCATTACGGCAAAGAGGAGGGACGTACTCAATGGAAACAAAGCATCACACCCTGAATGAAGGAAGAATCCTGGCCTATGGCGAGTTTGGGAAACCGGGCGGCGTCCCGGTGTTTTATGCGCACGGCGGCCCTGGGTCCCGCCTGGAAGGGGCCTTATTTCATTCCAAAGCCCTGGAGCGGGGGTATCGATTTATTGCCACGGATCGCCCGGGCATGGGAGAATCAACATTCCTGGAAAACCGAAAGCTGCTGGACTATCCAAAAGACCTGGAAGAGCTTGCAGACGCTTTGAATATTGGGAGATTCGGCGTCATGGGATGGTCGGGAGGAGGCGCCCACACCACGGTTTGCGCGTATGCTTTGCCGGAGCGCCTGCTTTTTAACATCACTTGCGCAGGCTATACGAATTTTTCGGAACTGCCCGACGCGGAAAAATACCTGGAATCCAAGGCGGATCAGGTTGCCGTCGGCCTGTCCAAATCCCACCCCCGCCTGTTTAAAATGTTTTTCGACTTGATGAATTTCAGCGAAAAAGTCGCCCCGGAAGCCGCCTATGACGCCTTTATGAAAAAACTGTGCCCCAGCGATAAGGAAATATCCGCGCAGCCGGAATTCAAGGAATTGTTTCTTAACGATCAGCGCGAAGCCTTCAAGCAGGGGGCGCAGGGCGTGACCACGGACGCGGCGGTCCATTATGTGGACTGGGGATTTTCCTTGTCCGAAATACAATGCAGGCTGCACGTATTTCACGGAACGGCGGATCACATGGTTCCTTTTGAATTCGGTTTGAACCTGGAGCAAAATGTTCCGGACTGCATCCTCCACAGGCTGGAAGATCAGGGCCATTTGTTTCCCTACAAATACATGGATGCTATTTTTGACGCTGCAGACGAGGAAATCAAGGGATGAGGATTTTAACCGCCATTCCAGGGCGTCCTGGCAAGGCAGTATCCCGCCTGGGTCGCATAAGCGACCTGTAATTCGATCGTTCAGAGTGTCGAATCCCTATATTATGAACAAAGGGATGGCCTCCATCAAGACGGGTGGCCCAGGCAAAGCAGTATCCTGCCTGGGCGCGCCAGCGCAGTAGGTGCGACCTTTTTTGCATGTGGAAACCGGAAACTTCCAGCGGACGGACGCTCTGTCCAAAACCGAACAAAACCAGAAATTCGACCCACCCTGTCCGCCGCCGAACTGACCCAATCTTCAAACGATCTGAAAATCATCCAAAAATAATCCATGATTTTAATGGTATACGAAGTTATTGAGTTTTTGAGAGACGTCCCCGAGAACACGAGAACACCAACATCCCGAGCGTCCCTGTCGGGAATCCAGCGTCTCCATTTTTTAAGATATCGCATCAAATCAATGCGTTGCGGAAAGAGACGTAGGTTGGGTAGAGCTTGCGAAACCCAACAAAATTAAATGGTTGTCAGTAATAACCTGTACTGGCGCACTCTGTTTCCAATCCCAGAAACAAAACCAATTTCAATCGCTCCTCCGCCTTCTCACTTCAAAAACGCCCACAAACAACCCAATAGATGCTACGAATAATACATGACATCAGAAAGATATACAGTTATTGAGTTTTTGAGAGACATCCCCCAAAGTCTTTGAGTTTTTGAGAGACATCCCCCAAAGTCTCCGGGATTGGAGGTTTTGGACTAATTGTTTGAGCAGATTCTCAGCATTGTAAGTCCTGGAATTCGGAATCTCGGGAAACTGCGCATCAAATTGAATAAATACTTTATGCTTCATGATCGACGCCTACGGTGTATTGAGAGACCCTGGGATGCGATTTGGCTGTCTCCTATTTACTCGCGGCCAAAACCAACGCCGTTCTGGAAGGCAGGTACAGGCTTAGGTAGTTTTCGTCCTTTTGGGGGCCGGGCTGGGTGAAGTGTTGGATGTCCCGATCCTGCCTGCCGTGGCCTCCGTAGGCTTGGCGATCCGTATCCAGGATGATGGAATAAGCTCCGGCCGGGGCGGGGATTATGCAGTCCGCATAGGATTCCGTGGGATGGAGGTTGAAGGCGAAGACCAAACCATGGCGGAAAAAGGCCAGAATTTTTTTGTCTTCATCCTCTCTTAAAATCACGGGCGCCTGGCCCGAGGGCAGGGCGCTTTTTTTTGCAGTCTCGATCATGTCCCGGTCGAACCGCCCCAAGAGGCCGTAGCGCAGATTGGGCGCGTCCATCAGGCTCCATTGCCGGCGGGCATAGTGATAGGACCAGCCGTTGCCTTCCCTGGGGAAGTCGATCCATTCCGGATGCCCGAACTCGTTGCCCATGAAGTTCAGATACCCGTCCCCGGCTGTGGCCAGGGTGATCAGCCGGATCATCTTGTGGAGGGCCATGCCCCGGTCCACCCGGAGGCTTTCGCGATCCAGGGACATGTACCAGAACATATCGTCCTCCAGCATGCGGAAGATGAGGGTCTGGTCGCCCACCAGAGCCTGGTCGTGGGATTCGGCGTAGCTGATGGTTTTTTCGTCGGCCCGTTTGTTGGTCAGCTCGTGCCACAATCTTCCCATGTGCCAGTCTTCGTCCCGTTGGTCCTTCAGGAGCTTGATCCAGTAGTCGGGCACGCCCATGGCGAAGCGGTAGTCAAAGCCGTACCCGCCTTGCTTTTCGTCCATGGCCAGGCCGGGCATGCCGGAGACGTCTTCGGCCACGGTGATGGCGTTGGGATTCAAGGTGTGGATCAGGCGGTTGGCCAGGGCCAGATAGGCCAGGGCGTCTTCGTCCGTGTTTTCGGTATAATAATCGTCGTAGCAGGTGAAAGCCTTGCCCAGGCCGTGATCTTGATACAGCATGCTGGTGACGCCGTCGAACCGGAACCCGTCCACGTGGAACTCGTCCAGCCAGTAGCGGCAGTTGGACAGGAGAAAGTGCAGCACCTGGGGCTTGGAATAGTCAAAGCAGCGCGATCCCCACGCCGGATGAGTTCCGCGCTCCCCGTCGTGAAAATATTGATAGGGCGTGCCGTCAAAGCACGAAAGCCCCTCCACCTCGTTGGAAACCGCATGGGAATGGATGATGTCCATGACCACGGCGATCCCCATGCCGTGGGCTGCGTCGATCAATTCCTTGAGCTCCTCGGGCGTCCCGAACCGGGAGGAGGGCGCATAAAAGCTGGAAACCTGATACCCGAAGGATCCGTAATAGGGGTGTTCGGGCAGGGCCATGACCTGGATGGTATTATAACCGGCCTTTTTAATGCGCGGCAGGATTTTTTCGCGAAATTCGTTGAAGCAGCCGACCTTGGGCTCTTCCTGGGCCATGCCCACGTGGGTTTCGTAGATTAATATAGGCTTTTCCGGGATGAAATCCGTGTGCTTCCAGGCGTAGGGCTTGTCCGGCTTCCAGACCTGGGCGTTGAATATGCCGGTCTGCCAGTCCTGGACCACGCGGCGGGTGTAGGCAGGGATGCGGTCTCCCTCGCCCCAGGCCCATTTGATTTTCAGGCGATAGACGTCTTCATGATGCAAAGCCCGCCGGGGCAGGCGGATTTCCCAGGCGCCGTTTCCGTCGATTCTTTGAAGGCGGTGGGATTCCTTTTCCCGCCATTCGGTGAAAGGCCCAATCAGATACACTGCGTCGGCGTTGGGCGCCCATTCCCGGAAGATCCACTCGCCGTTCCGGAAATGCAGCCCGAAAAACTCGTGGCCCGAGGCGATTTCCTCCAGGCTTTTTCCCTTGGGGACAAGCCGGTCGTGCATGGCGCGGATTTTGTCCTCGCGCCGGAGAATATCCTGTAAAAAAGGCTTGAGCAGCGGGTCCGAACGAACCAGACCGGGCGCCTTTTCCTTGGACCCGCCTTGTTTGGGCATTTTAGGATTTGGTTTTTTCATCAGAAGATGACTGGGAGGATTTCTTTCCGCCCCCGCCGCCTATCAGCGGCCTGTGGAGCATTTTTTCGTAAAGATCAATATACGCCCGTGCGTTAACTTCGTGATTGAAATTCTCCTTGCCGTGGAGCATCACCCGCTTGACCTGGGCTTCCCGCACTTCCGGAGGCAGAAAGTAAAACTCCATGGCCTTGTCAATGGCCCACCAAAGGCCTTGCGTGTCCTGGAACCGGTACAAAAAGCCGTTGCCCTTGTCTTGCTGGGCGTTCATCTGCCAGACCGTATCATGCAGGCCGCCGGTGTCGTGGGCCACGGGCAGGGACCCGTATATGGCGCCGATCATCTGGGGCAGGCCGCAGGGCTCGAAGCTGGACGGCATGAGCACAAAGTCCGAGGCCGCAAAGGCGATGCGGGAAAGCCTTTCGTCGAAATTCTGGACGGCCACCCTTTCCTCAAAGCCATGATGCAGCACAATATCCCGGAATATTTTTTGATACTCGCCGTTGGCCACCACCACGATCTGCAAATTGTTGTCCCAATACTTGGAAATTACATCGTACATGATGTCTGCAAGAAGCTGGCAGCCTTTCTGCACCGGATCCAGCCGGGACGGCCAAAAGAAAATCGGAGCCTTGTCGTCCTGAAGCAGGCCCAGGTTTTGCTGGATATAGCGCTTGTTTTCCAGCTTGCCGCGCACGTGGTCGTCCGGCCCGTATGCGGCGGGCAGGGATTTGTCCGTAGCCGGATTGTACGACGGGTCCGGGGCGTTTAAAATGCCTGTGGCGCACTCCGCATGCCATTTGTTGGCCAGCTCCTGCTTGATGGGCTCCTGGATGAAATGATGCTGGCCTTCGATGATTTCCATCAAAAAGGTTTGGCTGACCGTGTTAACGAAGTGAGCGCCGAATACGCCGCTGGTCAAAAAGTCCACCTTGTTGTTGTTGCGGCTTTCTTCGTAATTTTCCGGCGGGCGCTCATAGAATAATCCCTGCCAGAACGACGCCGCGTCAACACCCCGATCCTCGATCTGTTCCAGGGTGTATTTTTCCGTATGGATGTTGTGAATGGTGAACAAGCAGGGAATGCCCATCCACCGCGCCTGGCCCGGGATAAGCCCGGTCATCCAGTCGTTGCAATGGATCAGGTCCGGCTGTACCCGGGGGATGATATGGTTGATGACCTCCCGTTGAAAGGCCAGGGAGATTTTAAAATTTTCCTGGGGATAGTTGGAATACACCCCGCTTTGATAGAAAAAAGCGCGGTCTTCCGCCAGATGAATGCGGTCTTCGGGCATGTTGCTGCGTATGGTGCTCAATTCCTTGCGCATAACAGGCCCCACGCCCGAGTAAAATACGGTGCGGAAATCCGGCAAGGCCACGTGCACGTCAGCGCCTTGCTTGAACAGGGCCGAGACCAGGGCCGCCGAAACGTCGGCAAGGCCTCCGGCCTTGGCGCGAAAATAGTTGGCCATATTCCCCATGCCGGGGGGCAGGTAAGTCACTTCGGGGGTTA
Source organism: Desulfatibacillum alkenivorans DSM 16219 (assembly GCF_900142135.1). Taxonomy (GTDB): domain Bacteria; phylum Desulfobacterota; class Desulfobacteria; order Desulfobacterales; family Desulfatibacillaceae; genus Desulfatibacillum; species Desulfatibacillum alkenivorans. The sequence goes on from NZ_FQZU01000042.1 coordinate 7,424, forward strand.
CAATTAAAACCCTGGGCTTTTTTGTGTCTTTAACCATGATCCTATCTTAATCCCGGGCAAGCCCGAATCACTGCATTACAGGGAGCGGCGCGCCGTCCGTCCCCGGATTTTCAGTCAAATTATTCTTTTCCTGGCGTCAGCTTTTTAAATACCCTGTAAAACTCGCTGGCGCCCCACGCCTGGGCGTCGCATCCCCGATTCTTGTGGGGATAGTCTCCGTCCATGACCTCGGGCGGATGCCCATAAACGCCTTGTCGCAGCAGCCGTGCGCTGCTCATAAGCCAGGCAAGGGCCGTATCCCTGGCGTCCGGCCAGACCATGGCGTAGGCCTCGCAAAATGAGGGGAAGACCCAGGTCCAGGCTGTCCCGTTGTGATACGCGGGCTTGCGCCGGGTATCCTCATCCCCCTCGTAAGTCCCAAAATAGGGGCGAAGCGGATCGTTCAGGGCCTTGCCGTTATCCGTGACAGCCAAAGGCGTTTGCACAGGCCGATCCGCCAGGCTGCGAATGGCGCCCGGAACAATCAATTCCCGGCATGCCCGCACGATCGACCGGCTGATCGTCAAATCCCTGACTGCGCCCAAGGTAACCGCAAATAATTGGTTGGGCCTTAACGCGTCGTCAGCGCGTGCTATTTTTGCAGCGTCTCCCTGATTGCAATGCAAACAGTCTGCCAGAAAATCCAGGTCCGGGCGAAAAAAATACTTTGCCAAAGATTGGCTCGCCCGGATAGCTGCTTCCTTGTATTTTTCATCAACTGAAGAGGCGAAGTCAAGGGCTGCATACCACAAAGCCTGAATTTCAACCGGGTATCCCTGTCTGGGGCTTCCGGGCGGGTAGTTGGTGTCCATCCAGGTAAAATGAGACGGGCTGTATACCAGGCCCGATTCCGGGTCCAGGCGCACACCGTTAGGCGCGCCCGAGCGGATGTTTTCTATCAGGGATTCCATGACCTGCCAAAGGCTTCGGCCTCCGCAGTCCTGGCCGAGAAAACCCATGCCGCCGCCGGCCTCCACATAATCCCTGCACGCCGTGAAAAACCATAACGGCGCGTCCGAGGTGTCCCGGTTTCCTGCGTCGGCCCCGCGGATCATGTTGGGAATGGTTCCCCGGTCCTCAAAGGCCGCAAATTGTTTAAGAATGGCCCCGGACTCCTCCAGCCTGCCCGCGGCGATCAAACCCCGCAGGAAAATCAACGAATCCCGTCCCCAATCCAGAAACCAGGGGTATCCCGCAATGACGGTTTTTTCCTGATCCCGTTTGACCACATAGTGCGTCATTGCCTGATGGGCCAGTTCCCCGGCGGATTGGGTTTCCGCCTGAAACAGGGACGGAGCGCTCATCAAATTGGTTGTCTGCTCAGACGGCCGCACGGCTTCAGCCTCCTCATTGACGGCGCAGACAATCCGGACCGAATCCCCGCCTTTCAGGTCTATGGAAAAATAGCCCGGCGAAAACAGGTCGGAGTCCGGGTCCAGGCCGCGTTGGGCCTCCAGTTCCCGGTGGACCATGTAATACCATTCCGGCGCCTGGAAAAATCGGCCTTTGTCCGCGCTAAGGCTGAGCGTTCGTTGAGGATGCGGCTGAAAGTTAAAGCCCCGGTCAAAGGGCTTTACCGCCCCGGGAAAAATATCTTCCGGCCCGGCGTAGGCCTTGGTCACGTCATGAAAGCTCCGGTCCTCCACGTCAGGACGCAAAATCAGGCTTATCGCCCGGTCTTTGGGAAGGCGATCCTTTTGCCCCGAGGCGACATGGCGGCGCACATGCATCACAATGGCGTTTTTGCCGGGAAGCATTTCCAGGCCGAAACTCAAAACCACATGCTGGCCCTGGCCGCAGGGCGCGGAGAATTTCCAGAATCCCCTGGAGTCCATGTCGGCCCGAAAGGCATCCAGGCACGTGCTGTTAAGCTCCCGCGAGTGCCCCTGATAGACCGCCCAGGCCCGGCAGCGGGCAAGCATAATCCACCGGTCCACGGGTACGGAAGGATCGAGATTGGCGGCCAGCAACGCGTCATAGCGGGACTTCAATTCCCCCCATGCCGCATGGGCGCGCATCATGCCGCCTCGTCCGTTGGTCCCCAACAGCATGGGTGCGTTTTCCTGAATTTCCTTTCCCTTGTAAATATTGGAAATGGCGGGACCGTCAGGGAAGGGGAGCAGCAAAAGCGGATTTTCCGACCTTTCGCATGCGCCGTTTTCATAGACTTCCATATGAATCTTTAAAAATTCCATGCGGGTGGGCTGTTCAAACGGCATGAAAAGGCAGAAAAAATTATCCCCGGTGGAATCCATCTCTCCCTGCATCCTAAAGCTGCGTTCACAGGCAAGCACCCTGGCTCCGCGCACAACCCTGGCGGAAAAAGGATGCTTTGCAAATACGATCAAAAAATGCCCCGGCGGAATCATGACCTCGCGTTTTTTGTCCCTGGGCCAATGCCACGGGATGATGCCGGGCGCTTCGTCCTGGCGCTTGAACTCTGCAATAAAGGCTTCCGGGTCTTTCTCCAGGGAATTCGCCAGCAAGTCCGGGTTGATTTCTCCCAAGTGGCCCGTGCCTTTGAAGCAACGCAGCACGGACAGGGCTTTGGCTTTTAATCTCTGGCGTACAATAAACCGCGATTCCCCCGCGCCGTCGCCGGAAATCAGTTCCAAATCCTCCCGGTCAGGCGTGAGGCACATGACCTGGCCTGGATTGAGGTTGACGGCCTGTAGTCCGTTTTCAAGCGTGGTTTTAACCTCAAATCTAGTGAGGAGATCCGTGTATTCCACGCCGTCCATGCCCGCGTTATGGGAGGACCACGAAGCCCGGACCGGGTTTTCGCAATCCAGGTTCACCAAAACCAAAACCCTCTTGCCCGTGGATTTGTGCAAACGCAGTAAAACGAGAAACTCGCCGTCCCCCTGTTGGATCATGGCCAGCCAGACTCCGCTGCCAAAACACGGATGATGTTTCAGTATGTTTGACAGCCTTTGAATGGCTTCCACCTGATTGACCGGCGAGCCCCAGTTCAAGGAACAAGCCTTATGCACGTCGATTTTTTCCTCGGCCAGCCATTCCACTCCGTTTGCAAAGGCAAAGGCGCCGTTGGGCGCGCATAACGCGCACAGGGCGGTGCGCATTTTGGCGTAGGTGTGGGATGTGGCCGCCAGACGGGCGTTGTCGTGGGTTTCGGCGAAATTCAGCATGATCCCCACGCTGCCGGACAACTCGATGGCGCCGGGCAGGTAATGTTCAATCTGGCTTCTTTCGTAATTCTGAAACAATTCCGAATAGGCCATGTCAAAATTGGACCCATCCAAAATCGCCCGGGTTTGCCATAGGTGTCCGCCCAGACCCTCCAACAGAAACACTGCGTCGGGAAACTGCTCCCGCACTTTGGCCAGGATGTATTTCCACGCTTCCGCAGGGATCATATAACCCGCGTCGCACCGAAACCCATCCACTCCGCGCCTGCACCATTTCAGGAACACGCCCGCCATGAATTTCCACAAGGATTTGTGGGAGTAGTCCAGTTTTGTCAGGTCGCCCCACACCACGCCCCAGGCGCCCGGACGTTCGATTTCGCCGTCTTCCGTCCTTGCCAGCCATTCGGGATGGGTTTCATGGAGCCGGGCCGCCCAGCCTGTGTGATTGATGGCGATGTCCAAAAAAATTTTAGCGGAGCGGGCGTGAATTGCGTCCACAAGCTCCTTGAATTGCTCCATGGGAGTGGCCCTGGGATCGAATTCCGCCAGGGCCGGATCCACGCCCCTGAAGCTGAGCGCCGCGTAAGGGCTGCCGAATCTTCCCATTTTGGCGTAGGTGGTGGGCGTGGGATGAATGGGTAAAAGCTGGATGGTGCGGCATCCCAGGACGTCTATGATAAAGTCGAGTTCCTTGATCAGGTCCCGGAATTTTCCCGAGGGCGGGATGACGGAGAAGCCTTGCTTGTCAAGATCCGCCAGCAACTCCTGGCGGGATTCGGACGTCTGGCCTTTTCCCGCTTTGTTCGGGCCGAACTGGCGCACAAAGGCGTTATACAGGGTGTTGTGGCAGCAGAGGTCCGCGGGCTCGACGTTGAGGACCGTGTTATCGCCCTCAGGCCACAAGGGCAGGCTTGTTCCTTGTTCCAAAAAATAGCATTTGCATTGAAAATGGCCGGGATCGCAAACAGGCAGAGTCAGGATGAACCGGCCGCCGCCAAGGGGCGCCATGGGGATATCAAACCAGTCATGGCCCAGGGGATGCTCCCCCAACTCCGTTTCCCGAATGATTTCACGCCGGGTGACGGGCGCCTGATCCAGGTTGGTCCTGAGCCAGGCCGCGCCTTGCAAACGACTTGGCGCCTGGAGGGTAAATGTAACCGTGTCTCCTGCAAACAGCAGCAGGGATTTTCCTGGTTCGGGGCGCTGATTGATCTGATATTCCACGGTTTATACCCATAACAGCTCTATAATTTTAAAAATGAAATATATCTTCTAAGTATTTTCATGCCTTAAGCAGCCCGTTCTTTTCAGGGCGCGAGTTTGGCTTCCAGTTCCCGAAACAAGGCCAGGTTTTCCGCCAGCAACTCAGGCACGGGAAGCCCGTAAGGGCAGCGTTCGGCGCATTCCCCGCACTGGGTGCACTCCTCGATCCCGCTTACCGCAGGCTTGGACATGGCCACGGCAATAGCCTCCCCAAGCCTGTGGATTATGGGCCGGAACATAAGGGACTCGGGGATCATGATCCCCTGTTCACAGGGCAGGCAGTACCCGCACCGGTGGCAAAAACTGCCGCCCAGTTCCTTTTTGACGGCTTCCATTGCCGCCTGGTCCGCATCCGTCAGGGGCTGGCGATTCTCGTACAGGTTTATAACTTCGTCCGCCTCCTCGATGCTGGAAAAGCCCGGAATGGGAACCACATGGGAGTGCTGCTGGAGGAACTTGAAGCAGAGATCGGCGCTCGACAGCATGCCGCCGCCCAGGGGTTTCATGCCGATGATGCCCATATCCCGTTCTCGCGCGGCGGGAAAGAGGTCCGTGTCCGCATCGGTCTCAACGAAATTAAAGGGGAACTGAACCGTGTCGAAATATCCGGTTTCAATGGCTTTTAGGGCGACGGACCGAGCGTGCGACGAAATCCCGATAAAGCGCACCTTGCCGGCCTCCTTGGCCTTGAAGGCCGCTTCCAGGGCGCCGCCCGAGGCCAGGATTTGTTCCAGATCCACCGGCTTGGTGATGCTATGGAGCTGAAACACGTCTATGTAATCCGTGGCCAGGCATTTCAGGCTGTTTTCCAAATGCCGGTTCAAGCCCTCCGCTCCGCGTTCCAGGCTTTTGGTGGCCAGGACCACCTGATCCCGCACCGAACCCAGGGCGCGGCCCAGCTTGCTCTCCGAGTCTCCGTACATGTTGGCTGTGTCGTAAAAATTAATGCCTCTTTCAAAGCAGTGGCGCACCACCTCTTCCGCCTGGTCCGATCCCAACCCTACAATGGGAATGCCTCCAAATCCAAGTTCCGACACCACTATCTCTGTCCTGCCTAAACGCACTTTTTGCATGGAGACCTCCCTTTCCCGGGATTTTTGCCAGTTTTTTGAAAAAGCCTGCACACGCGGCTTTCTCGCCGATTTTTTTACGGCTGAAAGCTCTATTTGGCAGGGGTCAGCCAAAACACGTCATAAGGCTCCATTGTTAATTGCAGATTAAAGCCCTTGTCGGTTACAAAGGTCCGCCTGTCGCCGGAAAGAATCTCCACAAAGCGGTTGCAGTGAATGCCCGTTGTGTTGCATGGTATCTCCACCACAATTTGGTCGCCCGACACGTTTGTCAAGGCCAGAAGCGGCTGGCCCGCCTCCTGGCAGGTGCGTTTAACGCAAAAAACCGAGGGGTGCAGATTCAGCACATCCTGAGGGGCGTTGGGGTGAAAGGCGGTTTCCTTCACGCGTTTGGCGATCATGCGGCCATACTGGTTGACCACTTTGTAGGTGGTGCTTTCCGGGTTGTTTAGGCCTTCTTTCAGGCTGCTGTAATCCAGAACCATGCGGTTGATGCTGCGGGTGTGTTTTTCCGCAATAACCGCTTCAGCGTCGTTTTTTGAACCCAACAGGCCATGGAAGTAAATTCCCGGCACGCCCATGAGCGCCAGGGCGATGGAGCGAGACGCGCAGAAGCGCTTCACCTGAAAATCGTCGTCTTCGTCCGCATCCTCGCGGTTGATGGCCGACCACCAGGTGATATTCATTTCATAGGGGCTCAAGTTGCCGTCCCCGTCGTCTTTGTAAGAAATAAAGCCGCCATGCTCGATCACCCGCCACGCCATAAGCTCAATTTCCTTGGAAGTCAGGATCTCTTTGACCGGAGTGACTCCCACGCCGTCATGGGAGTCCAGAAAATTGAAATAAGTAGCGGTTTTGGAGACTTGCCCCAAAGAGGAGGCCCATTTGGTCAGGGCCGTGGCGTCCCCGTTCTGAAAGGCGTGGAGCACCATGGGCGGCAGGGCGAAGTTGTATATCATGTGGGCTTCGTTGCTGCCGTCGCCGAAATAGGTGACGTTCTGGTCGTGGGGAACGTTGGTTTCCGTGATCAACGCAGCCACCGGCGCTACGGCGTCGATAATCAGCCTGAACAGCTGGATGATGGCGTGAGTTTCCTTTAAATGCACGCAATGGGTGCCCAGTTCATGCCACAAATAGGTCACGGCGTCCAGGCGCAGTACGTCCGATCCTCTGCGGATGTAATATAAAAGGATCTGTATGGTTTTTAAAAGCACCCTGGGATTTTTGAAGTTCAGGTCGATCTGATCGGGCGAAAAGGTGGTCCAGACCCATTTGTATCCGTTGTATGTGGAAAATTCGCTCAGGATGGGTGTGGGCCGGGGCCGTGTGATAATCTTTAAATGCTCCTTGGAAATAGCCTCGCTGGTGGAAAAAACGATGAAGAAATCCTGAAAGTCAGGCGCTCCGTCCCGAAACTCGGCGAACCACTTGCTCTTGGAAGAGACGTGATTGAAAACCCCGTCAAACATCAAACGAAAATCCGACTTTAATTGGTCGATGTCCTCCCACGTCCCCAGCCGGGGGTCCACTTCCTCGAAATCGATGACCGCAAAGCCCCGGTCCGAGGAGTACGGAAAAAAAGGCAACAAATGCAGGGTGTTGATGGTTCCCCGCAAATGGCGTTCGCAGAAATAGGTGAGGGTGTCCAGAGGGGACATGCGGTCGTCATGCAGCAGGTCCCCGTATGTAATAAGGATGACGTCCTCTTCGGTAAATCGGTTATGGGCGTCAAAATCCTGTTCAAATTCAATCATTTCAGGAGATTTATGCGCGTAATAGACCTTCATGAGGCGGAGGACTTCAGACTGGTAAATCCTGGCCTCTTCCTCCCCGTACAGAATCGTCAGTTTTTCAAGAATTCCCTGAGCCGTCTCCTCTGAAATTTTATGCAAAGGGCGCTCGTAATCCGGTTCCAACAGGTGGAAGCGCTGCCTGCCTTTTCTACGTGCTCTGGCCATATCTTTTCATTTTCCGCTTTGATTAGGAAAAGCTTTCAACAGCTTCTTTGACGTCGTCAAAGGATTCGAAAACCTGATCCAGGTGAGTAATTGCTAATAGACTATTGACCGTTTCATTGCATCCGGCAAGCCGCACGTCTCCTCCGTTTTGCCGCGTGACGGCGATCCGGCTGACCAAAGCGCCCAGACCGCTGGAATCCATGGCTGTAGTTTCCGAAAGATCAACGACAAGGCGGTTTATTCCCTGATCCACAATTTCTTTGAGGGTTTGCCGAAATTCTCCGGATTCGTCCGCCCGGAGTCGTTCCGGAGCGTGGATAACGGCTATTTCGCCGTATTTTTCGTGCCGCGTCCTCACCGACATGGTGGTTTCCTCCGTATTTTGATTATCCTTGCACTTGGCCTTTGACTATGACATACGCTTGATGATTAAATCAAGTTTTTGGCTGAACGCCCTAATAAAGGAGGATATAGATGCCCGGATTCGAAATCTTTTCAGATGAGGAACGCAGGGAAGTCAATGACGTGTTGGAAACGGGAGTGCTCTTTCGCTACGGCTTTGACGCCCAGAGAAAAGGACGCTGGAAAGCCAAGACCTTTGAAAAGGAATTCGCAGACAGGGTAGGCGTTCCTTACGCTCATTTATGCTCCAGCGGCACCGCCGCGTTGGTTATCGCCCTGGCCGCCTGTGGAATAGGGGCGGGCGACGAAGTCATCATTCCGCCTTTTACCTTTGTGGCCAGCTTTGAATCCGTCATGGCGGCGGGCGCCATTCCGGTTTTCGCCGACATTGACGAAACCCTGTGCCTGGACCCCAAGTCCGTGGAAAAGGCCGTTACAGAAAGAACCAAAGCCGTGGTTCCCGTGCATATGTGCGGCTCCATGGCTCAAATAGACGCTCTCAAGGACCTGTGCGGCCAAAAAGGCCTGATTCTGGTGGAAGACGCCTGCCAGTCCGTTGGCGCCACGTTTAAGGGCCAGGCCCTGGGAACCTTTGGAAAGGCCGGCTGTTATTCCTTTGACGCGGTAAAAACCATCACATGCGGCGAAGGCGGCGGCGTGGTAACGCCTTTCAAGGAAGTTTACGAAAGAATCGACCAGTTTGCAGACCACGGCCACGACCATATAGGCAATGACCGGGGCCTGGAAGGGCACCCCATAACCGGGCTTAATTTCCGCATCAGTGAACTTGGCGCCGCCGTAGGACTTGCACAATTGAGAAAACTTGATAAAATCCTGGAAATCCAGCGTAGCAACAAATCCAGGATCAAGGAAGCCATGACCGGACTGAACGGCGTCACTTTCAGAACATTGCCCGACCCGGAGGGAGACTCGGCCACCTTCCTGTCTTTTTTCCTGCCGGACGAGGATCAGGCCAGGGAATGCGCAGGCCAGCTCGCCAAGGCCGGGGTAGGGGGATGCCCTTATTGGTACGACAACAACTGGCATTACATCAGGGCCTGGGACCACCTGAAGCAGCGTTCCTTCCCCAGCCGCCAGACCCTGGAACTGGTGGATACGGCCCCGGATTACGCCAATCTGGACCTGGCGCAATCCCACAAAGTCATGGGCAGAACCATTTCCATGCAGATCATGCTTGGCTGGACGGACCAGGATATTGACGATCGGATTGCAAAAATCCGCCAGGTCTTCGGAGCGTGATTACAACGAAAAAGGGCGCAGGTCGGATGGTTCCGCGCATTGGACATTAAGGAGGATGCAATTCCTGCCGCTGGATGCGCAATTAGAGCCTAAAACGCGAAACAGGAAACGCGGGTTCATCCGACATAGTGAGTCATAATCCTTTAAAACAACAGCCCGTCTTATTGGCGGGGCTTTAAAAGAGGAATATAATATGTATCGCAACTTCAGAATGGTATCGTATGTGGTCTTTGGCAGGGGATGCTATAACCAGACCAAGGACATCCTAGGGCAGCAACGGGACAAAGAAAAGTCCGACATGGTGTATCTGGTGGACGACGTGTTCAAGGGAACCGAGTTCGGCGACAGCATTCCTCTCCAGGGCGATGACATGCTCATCTGGGTGAACGTGGACGACGAGCCCAAAACCAAACTGGTGGACGCCTTGGTGGAGCAGATCAAGGACGGCATGGACAAGAACCCCGCCGGCATCGTGGGCGTGGGCGGCGGCAGCGCCATGGACCTTTCCAAGGCCGTTTCCGTCATGATGACCAACGAAGGCTCTTCCGCCGAGTACCAGGGCTATGACCTGCCCAAGAATCCCTCTTTGTATCACGCGGCCATTCCCACGCTGTCCGGCACGGGCGCGGAAGTCTCCCGCACGTGCGTGTTGACGGGTCCGGAAAAGAAACTGGGCATCAACTCCGACTATTCGGTGTTCGATCAAATCATCCTGGACCCGGAACTGATCCGCGGCGCCCCGGACGAACAACGCTTTTATACAGGCATGGATTGCTACATCCATTGCATCGAGTCCCTGGAAGGCACCTTCTTAAACGAGTTTTCCAAATCCTACGGCCAGAAATCCCTGGAACTCTGCCGTGAGGTCTTTTTGAACAAACGCACCGAGGAATCCGAAGACAAGCTCATGATGGCCTCCTATTGCGGCGGCATGAGCATCGCTTACTCCCAGGTGGGCGTCTGCCACGCCTTGTCTTACGGCCTGGCCTACGTGCTCGGGACGCATCACGGCATCGGCAACGCCATTGTGTTTGACTATCTGGAGGAGTTTTACCCCGAAGGCGTGAAGGAATTCCGCATCATGCTGGACAAGGCCGGCGTGGAGCTTCCCAGGGGATTGTGCGCCAACCTGACCGAAGAGCAGTTCGAAAAGATGATCAACGTGTCCCTGGCCATGGAGCTTCTGTGGGAAAACGCCCTGGGCAAGGACTGGAAAAAAATCATGACCCGTGAAAAAGCAAGAGAAATGTTTGAGAGGATGTAAAGCATGTCCCGTTTTTCCGGCAGGATATCCAAAGGTCTGAAGGAGATTGATTCGTTTTTGAAAACGCCGGTTTTTTTCGGCAAAAGCCTGAAAAACGCTCCCCCGGGGTCTCTGGTCGTCTTTCCCTACAGGGAAGACCTCCTTTGCTGCGGCCTGGCCGGAATGATCGCTTACAAGCAACGCGCCCATGCGCCCGCAGAGGGGATTGAGGCGCTGATCGCCCGGATGGAAAAGGCGCCCGCCGGCATAGAATCCCATAAACTGGAGTCCATGCCGGCCAACGGAGGCCTGGATGCATCCTATTTGGGGGGCGACCTGCTTGATCAGCTTATGGAGCAAGTGCAAACCCTCAAGAAGCATGAGGTTTTTTGCCAGCTTTTTTCCGATCAGGCGTTAAAGGACCGGGTTGCAAAGGTTTCCTCTCAACTGGCTCAACTGGCCGGAGACGAAGATAAAGCCCTGTCCATCTGCGTCAATCTGTCCGCTGGGGAAATGGATCTTGCCACGGACCGCCTGGAATTATTGAAAGACATTGCCTGGCGATTGTCCTCCGAGGTCCTGGGCGCTCTGTCCGGCGTCGCCTCCCTCATGGGCGAAGCCGCCCTTAAGAGCGAGTCCTGCGCCACGGACGTTTATTTTCAGATTCACTCCGTGCTTTCCAGCATCGATCGCCTGGAAGTGCGCGGCCGGGACTCCTCGGGAATCTCCCTGCTTTTTTTTATGACGCCTGAGGATTTTAAAGAATGGAAATCCCAAGTGGCCGACGCGGGTCTTGTCGGCGAACTGGAATCCCGCAGCAGTCACAAACCGGTTTTACTGAATAACGGCATGGCGGTTCGCGAGGGCGAAAACCAGGTCGCCGTGAGCATTACCTACAAAGTGGCTGCCGAAATCGGCCGTCTGGGCGATAACACCGCCTTTTTACGGGAACAGGTTCAATGCGACAAATTACTGGCCTTGCTGGCCCGCGCTCCCATGATTCATTTTACGGTCAACGCCCATACGCGTTGGGCTTCCGTGGGCGCCATTACGGAACCCAACTGCCACCCCGTGGATAACGCCGTGGAGGGCGCCGCCTCCAAAGGGCTGATTTACACATGCCTAAACGGAGACATCGATAACTACGCCGAGTTGAAAGCCGCTTACGAAGCCAGGACCGGCGGAAAAATTCCCGAAGACGTCACCACGGACACCAAGATCATCCCCTTGCAGATAGAAAAATACATCCAAAAGGGGCATAGGCTGGAGACCGCGTTTCGCCTTGCTGTGAACGACTTTTCCGGGTCCCACGCCATATTCATGCATACCAGCCTGGCGCCGGGCAAATTTTTCATGGCTCAGCGCGGCAGCGGCCAGACCGTGTTTGTGGGAATCGGCGAAGAATCTTACATGCCTACTTCCGAGGTCTACGGCTTTGTGGAGCATACCCAGAAGTTCATCAAACTCCAGGGCGAAAAGGAAGTGGAAGGCGTTTCCGGCATTACCCAAGGGCAGGTTTTTGTCCTGGATCAGGCCAAAGGCGGCGTGGAGGGCGTCACCGCATGTTATTACGACGGCACGCCTTTGCCTTTAAGCGACGATGATCTTCAACGCACGGAAATCACCACCCGCGACACCGACCGGCAGGGGTTCGACCATTATTTTCTCAAGGAGATTTCCGAAGCGCCTTTGTCCGTGGAAAGAACCATGCGCAACCGCTGGCGGATCGTCAAGGAAGGCGGCGCTGAGCGGATTATCGTCGACCTGGACTCCAAGATAGTGCCTGACAGCCTGTCCAATGCCTTCAAGACCGGCGAGATCGAGCACGTGTATTTTATTGGGCAGGGAACAGCGGGAATAGCAGCTCAGGCTTGCGCGGACATCTTCAAGCATTACATGAAGAACTCCCTCAAAAGCGTCTCTGCACAAAAGGCTTCGGAGTTCTCAGGGTTCATGCTCCACCAGGGAGACGACAAGGATTCCCTCAAAAACACCCTGGTGGTCGCCATTTCCCAGTCCGGAACCACGACCGACACCAACCGCACCGTGGACATGGTCAAGTCCCGCGGCGCCCATACCCTGGCCATTGTCAATCGCCGGGATTCGGATATCACGTTTAAGGTGGACGGGGTGTTGTACACCTCATCCGGCCGGGACATTGAAATGTCCGTGGCCTCCACCAAGGCCTTTTACTCTCAAATCGTGGCCGGCGCCCTGTTAGGGCTCCACATGGCCCGCCTGACCAACATGGCCGACGACGCTTTTGTGGCTCAGGAAATCCGCAACCTCCTGGCCGTGCCCGATTCCATGCGGCAGGTGCTTGCCAATAAAGAGGCCATCGCCGCTTCGGCCCGGGCTTTGGCAGTCACCAAAACCTACTGGGCGTCCGTAGGCAGCGGCCCCAACAAGGCGGCGGCCGATGAAATCCGGATTAAACTCTCCGAGCTTTGCTACAAGACCATTTCCAGCGACTACGTGGAGGATAAAAAGCATATCGACCTGTCCTCCGAACCCCTGATCCTGGTGTGCGCCGCAGGCAGCCCCGAAGAAGTCCTAGGGGATATCATCAAGGACACCGCCATCTTCAAGGCCCATAAGGCCGCGCCCGTGGTCATTGCAGATGAAGGCGAAAACCGGTTTAACGATTATGCGGAATTCGTCATCGGCGTGCCCGGGGCTCCGCCCCACCTGGCGCCCATTTTAAGCACCCTGGCCGGGCACATTTGGGGATATAACGCGGCCCTGGCATTGAATCGCGGCTCCGAGTTCCTGTTTAAATTCCGCGAAAAAATAAGGAATTATGTGGAAAACGCCGCAGCTCAGGGCCAGGACGTTTACGAACTGCTCCTGGATCAGGATTTCAGGGAGAGCGTGGCCATGTTTTACCAGGAATTCCGCAAAAGGATTCTGGAAAACTCCTTTCCCGCCGGATTGTGCGGAACCGTTCCCGCTGACCTGACCCTGCTGGCCAAATATTTGGAAGGCCGCCTGCGCGGGCCGGATTTCACCATTGACTTCGGCGTCAAGGGCACGCCTTCCAACATGCTTAACAAGCTGTTTTCCACCCTCTCTTTTGGCATTAATCAGCTTGCAAGGCCGGTGGACGCCATCAAGCACCAGGCCAAGACGGTCACCGTCGGGACCAGCCGCATCGCCGAAAAGGCCGAAGGCCTGCTATTCGAATCGGTTTCCAGCCACGGGTTCTCCCCGGATCAGCTCATCAACAAAAACGTGCTGGTGCTGAGAAACCTCCAGGAAGTGGTTGCCGAAATTCTCGGCTCCACCCTGTACAGCATCCAGGGGCTTTCGCTTTTGGGCGAACCCACGGAAAAATCAACCATCACCATCCTGCAAAAACGGGGCAGCTCCCAATCCCTGCCTTCCCGGGTGGAAAAGGATACGCGCCTTAAGGGCACCAAGAGCATTATCGTCCGCGAAGGCAACGTGTATATAGGCCAAGGCAGGAAGGACAATCGCAGCCTGATTTTCATCCCGGTGATCTCCGGCTCAGGGCCGTCGCCCAACGTCATCGAGCACCTGTTGCTGCTGCACGTGGACTTCAAGAAGGATCTTTCCCTGGAGAAGATCATCCGCGCCCTGGGCGGCAAGTACGAACGCATCAAGAACCTGGTGCAGGAAAGCAGCGTCGCCTGGGAGGACGATTTCCTGGCCCGCATGGACGTGGAATTCATCTTCGGCCGCTCCGCGGAAAAAATCGCCGAGGCCATCGTCTCCCGGGAAAAGGAATAGAAATTCAGACAAGGCAGGCTATCCGGCCCGCCTTCACATAACCTGTTCGGAAAACGCGGAGGGGGCGTCATGATCCGAAAGCAGGATACTGTTATGGTCACGGGCGGGGCCGGTTTTATCGGCTCCAATCTGGTCAGGCAATTGGTTGAAAAAGGGGTGAATGTCAGGGTTTTTCATCTGCCTGGAGATGACTTGAGAAACCTGTCCGGGCTGGATGTGGAATTGATGGAAGGCAATGTCCTGGATGTCGATTCCACCAAAAGATGCATGAACGGCTGCAATCAAGTCTATCATCTTGCGGCCATATACGCCCTGTGGCTTCCCAATATGCAACTCATGCATAAGGTGAATGTGGAAGGCGCGCGAAACGTCATGCGTCTGGCCGGCGAGTTGGATGTTGAAAAAACGGTCTATTGCAGTTCCATCGCCTTGTTTGGAGGGCAGGGGCCGGATAAGGACGCCGACGAAAACAGCCCTTTTGCATTAGGCGACTCAGGATCCTATTACGCCTGGACAAAATACGCCTCCCACCAAGTGGTTGCCGCTTTTTGCGAAAAAGGCCTAAATGCAACCATCGTCGCGCCATGCGGTCCTCTCGGGCCCGGAGATTACGGCCCTACGCCGACGGGCCGCATCCTGACCAGCGCCGTCAACCTGCCTGTAATATTTCGTTTTCAATCCATAGCAAATATGGTGGATGTGCGCGATGTGGCCGCGGGGCACATCCTGGCCATGGAAAAAGGCGAGCCCGGCCGGAGCTACTTGCTTGGCGGGGAAAATCTTGCCTATGAAACCATCGTCAGGACCGCCCTGGAGATCGCCGGGCTGAAAAAACTCGTGCTTCCCGCTCCCGTCCCTTTAGCAAGGGCGGCGGGAAGCCTGTTGCTACGGTATAGCCAGGCCGTATCCAAAAAACCGCCATTGCTGACGCCTTCGGAAGTAAACATAGGGATAAAAGGTCTGCGGGCGGATTGCTCCCGCGCAAAAAAGGAATTGGGGTATAACCCGCGTCCGGTAAAAGTATCCATACGCGACGCCCTGGTTTGGTTCGCTAAAAACGGATACATAAACAATCGAAAGGCCAAAGCGAACTTGTTGCTGCATACATAGGTCATTCTAAATCAGAATAGCGCCGGCGGGATTCCATCAGAATATAGGTGGTTATATGAGCAAGCGTCCGAGCCTATTATCATGTTAGTACGCATCCAAAAGATTCACTCTATCAAATTGAATTTATACCCGGCGCCGTAGATGGAATGGATGCATTCCAGGTCGGGCAGGGCGTCCTTGATTTTCTTGCGCAGGTTGCGGATGTGGGAGTCGATGGTGCGGTCGTATCCCTCGAACTGAGAGCCGATGGCTAAATCCAGCAATTCGTTGCGGGAGAACACCCGGTTAGGCCGGGACATCATGACCTTCAATATCATGAACTCGCTGGGCGTCAATTTCAACAAAGCTCCGGCCACACGCACCTCCCTGGAATCCTCGTCCAAAATGACCGGGCCTTCTACAATGCGTTTTGATTCCTCCCGGGGAGGGTTGGACCTCCTCAAGACCGCTTTGACCCGCGCAACCACCTCGCGGGGGCTGAATGGCTTGCAAACATAATCGTCCGCGCCCAGTTCCAGGCCCAAAAGCCGGTCGATTTCCTCCACACGGGCTGTGAGCATGATGATCGGGACTTGGGAGAAACTCCGTAACTCCTTGCAGACCTCCATGCCGTCCTTGCCGGGCAGCATAATATCCAGCAGCACCAGGTCCGGCGACTCCTGCCTGACGAATCTCGCCACGCGGTCGCCGCGATCCAGGCAATGGGTGCGGAACCCCGCATTTTTCAGGTAGGCGGCCAGGCCTTCGGCGATTTTCGGTTCGTCTTCCACGATCAGGATGAATGCCTGCATTGTCATGTCTACTCCTTGGGAGAAGCCTTGGTTATGGGCAGGACGGTCTCCACCCGCAGTCCGCCGGAATCGCCTTTTAGAGCGCGGATTCGCCCTCCATGGGCTTCCGTGATGCTTTTGCACAAAGCCAGGCCAATGCCGCTGCCGCCTTTGTTCCGGCTCCGGGAGGCGTCCGTCCGGTAAAACCTGTCAAACAGGCGATCCAAATGCTCTTCATCGACTCCGGGGCCGGAATCCTCAAAAAACAAAATCAGTTCATCCTCTGAAATCCTTTGCCCCACTATGAGCTTTCCCGGTTTGTCCGTATACCTTATGGCGTTTTCCATGAGATTGGAAAAAAGCTGGATCAGCCGGTCCTTATCCGCCAGCGCCGCCGGACCTGGGCCGTTGGGCAGCCTGTTTTCAAGCATCAAGCCTTCTTTGGAGCACCTTTCCATAAAGCGTTGCAGGGTTTCCTGCAGCACGGACAACGGCTGGATTTCCCGTTTGTCCATTGTTAGCATTTTGCTTTCCGCCAAGGACAACTCGTGCAGATCCTGAACGATCCGCCCCAGATGCAGCACCTCCGCCCGCAACGATTCCAAGGCGTTGTCATCCACCTTTTTGATCCTGTCCTGCATGGCTTCGATTTCCACCTGCAAGACGGATAGAGGCGTGCGCAGTTCATGAGCCACGTCCACGATCCATTGCTTTCTGGCGGCTTCGTAACGGGCCAGGGTCTGGGCCATGGAATTGAAGGTTCGGGCGAGTTCGCCCAGTTCGTCCCTGGAATTCAGGCTGATGCGGGCGTCAAACTGCCGGGTTTGCAGTTTTTGCACGCCTTGGGTCAAGGCTTTGATGGGATTGGTGAGTTTGCGCGCCAGGAAAAAAGAGGCCGCGCCTCCCAATATCAGGGCGGCCAGGGAGATGACGGCGAACACCTTCGTCTGGCGCCTAAGAAATTGGCTGTCCAAAGGATGCTGCAGATGATCCCGCTGCTTCAGGCCGATATGGCCGATTGTTTTTCCGTCCAATGTAATGGGCAGCAGGCTTTGTCCTTTTATTTGGGGATTTCCAAAAACTATTTTCTTGTCCGCGTCAAACAAGGACAATCTGCGCAACTGGCCATCCATGGCGTCAGGCGGGGGAGGGAGCGCCGCTCGGCCCTTTCTGCTTTGCATCCCTTGTTTGGAGGCGGCGGGTTTAGCCCCCATTCGGTTAGGTCGGAGGTTTTCCGCATAGTGCATTACCGTTTGCCCCCACGCCTGGGGATTGTCACGGAAGGAATCCCATCCGCCCGATTTTGCATAAGATTCGGCAAGCCCCTGCGCCAGGACGTCCAGGTTTTCCAATTCCACCTTGGTTACGTATTCCGAAAAATTCCGGTTGGCGAAAAAGGCCACGCTTCCCGCCATGAGAATGATCAGCAACAGGGTGTAGCTTAAAATGGCGGCCAGGAACTTATGGGATAGCTTCATTGCATGTCCTTATCGGATGGGGAACGCGAATGCTTACCTGCCGATCATTGTGTTAGCCTAGTTGATTCGTGGATTCAAGCCCTGCAAACAATCCCCATATTCTAAATGGATTATCTCGATATTTTCTCCACATTTGCTCCTTATCTTAGAAACCATAGAACGCCGCGACCCTCCACGGAACCGACGAGCGGTGCAAACCTGAACAAGGAGACAACTATCATGAGTAAAAAAGCAATCGTTATTTCGGCAATGTTTTTCCTGGCTATCGCGTCTTTTGCCTTTGCAGGCGATTTTAGCTCCGGCGACTACGAACGTCCTTCCCAAGACCGCGGCAGACGCGCAATGCGGCATCAAGGCCCTGGCCCCGGCTCCATGATGGGCAAGGTTTTTCATGATTCCATGGCCAAACGCGTTTTGGAGGATCTGACAGGCCAGGCCGTGGAAGTCTCCGACTCTTCCCGCCCCATGAACATCCGGGCGATTGTGGAGGAGTCGGGCGTCGACCGGGACGCCTTTTGCCAGGCCATGGACGCAGAAACCATCGCCATGGCGCAAAAAGCGGCTGATTGCGGCTTGATCACCCAGGACGAGGCGGACGCTATCGTGGAAGGCGTCAACAATCGCCCGGCAAAAGGGCAGACCGGTCCGGGAAGAAGGGGCCGGATGCAATAGTTCGATTTTTGCATAACGTTTAACCCGGGGCGGTTTTGCCTGTGAACAGGAGATGGAATATGAAAATGGCCGATAAATCCAGCAAAATGGCTATGACGATGTGTTGCGCATCCCTTTGCATATTGCTGATCCTCACAGGCGCCGCTCCCGGTTTTTGTTCGAAGCAGATGGTCAAAGACTTAAACCTCGTCCCGGGAGACCTGAATAATGACGGCGCCGTTTGCATGGACGACGCCGTCCTGTCTTTACAACTGCTGACGGGCCTGAGTTCGGACGCTCAAAATGCCTTAAACGGAGATGTTGACGGAGACGGCAGGATTTCAGCCGTGGAAACGGCGTTCATCCTTCAAAGCGCTGCAGGGTTGAGAGGCGTCCGGACTCCTATCTACGCGGTCGTGGATACGGGCCAGGAATCCTGTTACGACGATGACGGCTTTGTCATTTCCTGTCCAAGTCCGGGCCAGGATTTTTACGGTCAGGATTCCCAATATGACGGTCTGCAGCCCTCTTATCAGGACAACGGGGACGGAACCGTCACAGACCTGAACACGGGGCTCATGTGGGCGCAATCTCCGGATCTCAACAAGGACGGAACAATTGACGCAAACGACAAGCTCTCCTATGCCCAGGCCGCAGCCCAGGCGGACTCCTTATCCCTGGCCGGATATAATGACTGGAGGCTGCCCACTATCAAAGAGCTGTATTCCCTTATTGATTTCCGGGGAATAGATCCCAGCGGGTACGAGGGAAGCGGCGCGTCAGGCCTAATTCCGTTTATCGATACGGATTATTTTGAATTCGGCTACGGCGATGTCAACGCAGGCGAACGCATCATCGACGCCCAATTCGCCTCCAGCACCTTGTACGTTTCCGTTACAGGCCCCAACAGCGCCCAAACCCTGTTCGGGGTGAATTTCGCGGACGGAAGAATCAAGGGCTACGGGCTTAGCATCGCCGGGTCGGATAAAACTTTTTACGTGCTGTACGTGCGCGGAGATGCATACGGAGAAAACGGCTTCCAAGATAATGGCGACGGAACCGTGACCGACAATGCAACCGGTCTCATGTGGTCCAGGGACGACAGCGGCTCCGCTTATAACTGGGAAGAGGCCTTAGCCTGGGTGCAGGAGAAAAACGCTCAAACTTACCTGGGATACAGCGATTGGCG
Source organism: Desulfatibacillum alkenivorans DSM 16219 (assembly GCF_900142135.1). Lineage (GTDB taxonomy): Bacteria > Desulfobacterota > Desulfobacteria > Desulfobacterales > Desulfatibacillaceae > Desulfatibacillum > Desulfatibacillum alkenivorans. The sequence goes on from NZ_FQZU01000042.1 coordinate 26,756, forward strand.
TTTGCCAAACGTTAAGGAACTGCAATCCATTGTGGATTATACACGCTCTCCGGATGCCACGAACTCCGCAGCAATAGATCCTGTTTTTAATGCCGCCCAAATAACCAACGAAGCAGGAGACGCCGATTACGCCTGTTATTGGTCCGGCAGCACCCACGCCAACTGGACCCTGAGGCCCGGGGCCAGCGCCGCTTACGTGGCGTTCGGCAGGGCCATGGGATACATGGACGGCTGGATCGACGTTCACGGCGCCGGCGCACAGCGCAGCGATCCCAAAGCCGGGGATCCTGATGATTATCCGTTGGGCCACGGTCCCCAGGGGGACGCCGTCCGCATTTACAACTTTGTCCGGCTTGTCCGGGACGCACAATAACCAGTCATCAGAACCATAGCGCTACAAGTTGACCGTCTCTCCGTCTTCAGGAATAACAAGGCGGGAGTCGGGGATGGACGCCTCGTCTCTCATTTTCCGCAATCCCTCGCGAGTCACGGTGCAGTGATCCAAAGCCTCCAGATGCACGGCAACCACCCTGGCGTCAGGCGCCGCTTTGGATAGGGAAATGGTTTCCTCACCGGTCATGATGATGGGGTCGTGCCCGGGAAGGGTCGCCCCGCCTGAGTGGGTTATGATCACATCAGGGGAAAAACGCTCAATCGCTTCTTTTACCTCGTCGCACCAAATGCTGTCCCCCGCCCAATAAAGCGTGGGCTCGCCCGAAGCCTGCAGGACGAATCCCGAAACCTCGCCCATGAGTTTGCCGATTTCCCCCTGGCCGTGCCTTCCGCCGGTGCGGCTGAAATCAATGCCTTCCCAGGTGTGTTTGGAACTGATTGGAAAAACCTGCCAAAATCCGTTTTCAACAAGAAAAGAATCGTCGCGAGGCTGGCAAAAGACAGGCATGGTTTTATTCAGGCCGGCCACGGCGGGCTCGTCTAAATGGTCGGGATGATTGTGGCTGACGATCACGGCGTCCACACCTTGCAAGATTTCGTCTACGGGCATGGGCAGGTCTACGGTGGGATTTTCCGCAATCCCGGCGAAAGACCGAATGGCCCCTTTGGGCGACAACATGGGATCCGTCAAGAAGGTCTTGCCGCCGTATTCGATTTTCATGGTCGCGTTTCTAATAAGTTGCAGTTTCATTGTTTCAATCCCTTTTTTTGTATGACCGCCGCTATGCCGGCCAATATGGTTCGTTTTATCCTGCTCTTTTCCCGTCCAGAAGAAGCCCGGCGGCGAACCGAAAGGAATACGCCTGCTTGATTCCCCGGGTTTGCTCCAGAATTCCGGACGCTGCATGGAAAACCTTCATCGGCCCAAAAACGTCCCGTCCCAAAACCTCGGGGAATAGCACAATTTCAATCACATGCGGCATAGGCTCCTCCCGTCCTTGCAAGTTGGAATGAGTATAGATTAGCTGGTTCTTGTCTGCAATGACAAGAAAAACGCATTTTCTGCAAAATCGGATGGCATGAAGCGCCTGATATCCGTCCTTGCAACGGCGGATACTTCCATGGAATATCGCGAGATTTTGTATGAGATTAACGACAGAATTCTGACCAACACGCCCAACCGGCCGGACAAGATAAACGCGTTTACGGTGCGTATTTTTAACGAATTGGTGGACGCCTTCGACCAGGCGGACGCCGCCGACTCTGTCCGGGGCTTGGCCTTACGCCTTTAAGCATCTGTTGCTGCTCCATGTGGCTTTTAAAATGGACCTAGCCCTGGAGAAGATCATCGGAGCCATGGGCGGGAAGCGCGAACGCATCAAAAAACCGGTGCAGGAAGGCAGCCTGGCCTGGGAGGGCAATTTCCCGGGTCGCCTGAACGTGGAATTCATCATCGGCCGCGGGTTGGGGAATTGCTCTGCTTATGCGAACGATAGAACATCTGGACGTTTGCAATTCACTTTTAGTCAACCCAGCGCGTTTTGGGTCTCGCTCATCAGTTTTTTGACCTTGGATTGGATGGCTTCCATGGTTTTTCCGTCTATATATAAATGCTTGGCGGGTTCCGAATGTTCCAAGTCGATTTGCATGGGGGCATCATAGCCCATTCCTATCGTTTTGGTGATGAGGTTAGCCAATTGTATCAGTGGAAGCGCCTTTGAGTCGCAGCCGTCGCAGTTCGCGTCGTCATGATGTTTAGCGATCAGCCCGAATTCCTTGGGAAACTCCCATTTGTTAAGGACCGCTTCCCCAAACGGACCGTGATAGGCCGATAAGGTGGAAAGAACATCTTGGGGATTGGTGTTATGTGGAAGTTTGCCTTTTGTATCTATCTCGGCCACGATCTGTATAAGAACCATTTTTCCCACGTCGTGAAGAACGCCCAGGGTAAAGGCGTCCAACTCCAGGGCCATGCCGGTCATTTCCACAATTGTTTGGGCCGCGTGGGCGCAGGCCACGGAATGCTCCCACAGTTTTTCCATGAAGCGTTCATATGTCTTGTTTTTAGTGGTGAAGATGGTCCGGTTGCATAAAAGATCCACATATTTTCTGGTCAATTGAAGCCCCAGCCTGCTGATGGCCTGGTGAAGGTTCCGGTTATCGTTAACGCCTCGATACACCGGGGAATTTGATACGCTGATAAGATGAAAGGAAATGTTGATGTCCTCTTTAAGCAGGTCGGCAATAGCGCCGGCATCTGCTCCGGCTTCGATCAGGGTCATGAACTGCTTGTAAACATTTGGCGGAGAGGGAAAATTTGTTTCTCCACTGCGGAACATTTTCAGCACTTCCTTGCCGATTTCCACCTTTTCCGAATGCACTGGGGCCTGTTTTTTGGGAGCCTGCCCAGCGCCTGGCATACTGTTTTCACCGTTCAGGAGCTTAAGGTTCCGAAGGCGGTGAAACACTTTTTCAGGATCAAAGGGTTTGATCAAGTAGTCGTTGCAACCGGCCTGAACGCATGTGATCAGACAATCCCGGTCGTTATTGGCGGTGATCATCATTATTTTGGTTTTGGATGCTGCATCAAGGGGGGCGTCTTGTTCCAGGCGGCGAATTTCGAAAACCGTCTCTATACCGTCCATCAGGGGCATTGAAACATCCATGGTGATGAGGTCGAAATGGGACCCCTTGCTGAGAGCCTTGCGAACCGCTTCTATAGCTTCGGGCCCGCTGCCAGCTACTGCGCATTCTCCCATTTCCTCTAAAATGGCCGACAGTTTTAGACGGCTCACTTCTTCGTCGTCAACTACAAGAGTTTTTAAACTTTTCATGGCCTTTTTTCCCGGATCATGTTTGAATCAATTCAAGAATCCCTTGTTTTTCAAAAAGTCTTTGAGAATATAAAATTTTTCTGAAAGATTTTCTGCAAGGCCCATAACAACATCTCCATTTTCCGACCTGGCGGCGTCCTCAAGAGCGGCAGCCGCCTCGGACAGCTTTTCAGCTGTAAGATTTGCGGCTCCTCCTTTGATGGCGTGCGCTTCCGAAGCGACGGCATCCATATTGTTTTCATTCAGGGCTTTTTGAATTGCAACCAACTGCCCTTGAACCGTATCGGCAAAATTGCCTGCAATCTTTATCACTAATTCCCTTTTTCCCATGAACTCTTCCACCACGGCTTCCATATCCAAGGGGGGGGCGTTTGTTGTATTGGAGACCGGCTCCTCCCGCATTGCCGTTTCCTTGCACGGGGCGTCCAGATTGTGCGTGGAATCATTTCCCTGCTCCAACCTTCTGGCCCAAGGGGACCACCTTGCCGCGATTTCAAGCAGTTCCTTTTTTGAAATAGGTTTGGTTATGTAGTCGTCCATATCCGCTTCAAGGCATTTTTCCCTGTAACCGTTAAAAGCGTGGGCGGTCATGGCAATGATCGGGCAGCGCTCCTTTTTAGACCCGCCCCCGTTTCCTTCGCCGGCATTTTCGGCTTCCAGGGCTCGTATTTGTTTTGTGGCTTCATAGCCGTCCATGATTGGCATCTGGATGTCCATGAACACAAGGTCAAATGGTTTTTTGCGGAACGCCTCCACCGCTTTTTGACCATTTTCGGCCAAGGCGACCCGGTATCCATCACTGGTCAGATGCTCCATGGCTATGAGCTGATTGGCGGGGTAATCCTCCACCAAAAGAATACTGGTGTTTGAGCGGTTCAGTTCGGACGCAAAATGCCTGGTGACGAGTTGGGAACCCTGATCGGGCAAATCCTGCTTGGCCAGCCCCAGAACCACCCTGACGACCTTGCAAAGATCATCGCGGCGAACTGGTTTTGCCAAATAACCGTCTATACCCAGGTCGCGGCATTTTTTTCCGTCTCCTATCCGCCCCACATTGGTCAGGACAATCAACGGAATGCCTTTCATCAGGGGGCTGCGTTTCAGGCTTCCGGCCAGATCCAGGTCAATGAGACTGGGCAGATTCAAATCCATCAGGATGAGAGCAGGTTTCTCACCCTGGGAGGATTGAGATTCCAAATAGCGAATGGCTTCCTCTATGTTAGGAGCAATGTCAACAATGCCTCCCCAGGACAACAGATAGGATTGGATTACCTTCCTGTATGACAGGTTGTTTTCAATCATCAGAATTTTTTTTCCGACGATGTCGTCCTCAGGAGAGATTTCAGGAACCCTATTTGCTTGCTGTAACGGCAAGACCACGGTGAACCAGAAAATGCTGCCGCCGCCCTCCCTGCTTTCCAGTCCGATTTCCCCGCCCATCAATTCCACGAATTTTTTTGAAATGGTGGTGCCAAGACCTGTGCCCCCATACTTTCTTGTAGTGGAATCGTCGGCCTGGGTGAAGGCTTCGAAAATAAGCCCTCTTTTTTCCTCGGGTATTCCGATCCCAGTGTCCTGTATGTGGAATTTGATGATTGCTTCCTCATCGGTGCGGCTTTCCAGTTCCGCCTTTACAAATACTTCGCCCTCACTGGTGAATTTGATTGCGTTGCCGATTAAGTTGGTCAAAACCTGCCTGATCCTGCCCGGGTCCCCTTTCACCTGCACCGGAATTGCGGGATTGATGTGTAGAATGAACTCCAACCCTTTTTTATAGGCTTCCAGGCCCATGCTGTCTGCAATGTCTTCCAGCAGGTATCCCAGGTCGAAAGGGATTTCCTCCAATTCCATTTTTTGGGCTTCAATTTTTGAAAAATCCAATATGCGATTCACCAGAGCCACGAGAGCGTTGGACTCCGAAGTGATGGTTTCGATTATTTTTTTCAGGTTTTGGTTCATTTTTTCGTTGGAGGCCAACTCGGCCATGCCGACGACCGCATTCAAGGGCGTGCGTATTTCATGGCTCATTCTCGCCAGAAAATCACTCTTGGCAAGGCTTGCCGCCTCGGCCAACTGGCGCTTTTGATCCGCCTCCAGCAATCTGAGGTTTTCCGTCACATCCCGGGCCACGCCCCGAAACCCTACGGGCTTGTCATTGAGGTCCTTTATCAAGGATATAGAGGCTTCAACAGCACACTCGCTTCCATCCTTTTTTATCATAATCCAGTCGGCTACCTTGGACGGCACGCCTGTCCGGTATACGTCGAAAAATTTTTCATAGGCGATTTGTGCAGTCTTTTCAGTCAATATTTCCCGGTAATTCTTGCCGGACAATTCTGCTTTGGTATATCCAAGTATTTTGCACAGACCGGGATTGAAAAACAAAAAGCTGCCCGCCAGATCAACTTCGTAATAGCCCTCCTCAATGCTTTCCAGAATCGAACGGTGCTTTTCTTCGCTCAAGCGAAGATCGTGGCTGATGCTGTATTCATTCACCAGAGCGTTTTCCAGGCCTCTCAGGATTATGGCGGTGGCCAAGGTCACGATTGCATTGATGAGAATAAAATTCACCGACATGACCATCCAGACCTTTAAAACGTTGTCAATTTTTTCAGCCCAAGAAAATTGCCCATAATAAATGAGACCTCCAATGCCTATAAGCGTGACGAAATTCACGACCAGGGTCCATACGGCAGCGCGAAAATTCACCATGGAGCCGGCCAGAACTGACGCGCCGAATAACCAAATATAGCCTGCGCCGTTTGGCCCCAGGATTGAAATAAGGCCCACGCCCAAAAAATAAAACATGCCATAGGCGAACCATGCCCGAAAACGCAAGGGGGCGTCCCTTTTCAACAATAAAAATACGGCTGCGGCGTATGCCAAAAAGTCAAGACCCGCCACGGTCCATTTGCCCTCGAAAAAAGCCAGAGTCAAAGAGGGGACCAAAGCAAAGGGGCCCAAAAAAACCGCGGAGAGGAATATGACCAAGAGAATCCTCTCCCTCCAGAAAGTGAGAAGCTCGGCATCCTTCGTGTGGGCGGGTATGAATTTTGACTCCAGCCAGGACCACCAAGTCCATATGTTTTCAGGCATTTTTGCCTCCCTTGCACTTTTTGCGGCTTTTTGGAAACGTCGTGCAGACCACCGGACAAAACCAAGGCATGGGTCATGCAAATTTTGAGCCCGCATGGGTATTTATCGCAAAAAGTTCCTTTGAAGCAAAATGGACCGGAACCTGCCTATAAGAACATTTGGGCGGGTTAAGGCCCCTGAACCCGCACCCGGTCCAAGGCTGGAGAGAAAATCCGATGTCAATTCTAGCACATCCGTGATAAGAGCTAAGGTATGCACTGATGTGATAAACCCTTGGCCTTTGCGGGCGGCGTAAAATTTCCTTCGAAAAATTTTTCAAGACAACAGCGGAGAATTCCATGGAATATCAAGAGATTTTATATGAGATTGAAGACAGAATTCTGACCATCACGCTCAACCGGCCGGACAAGATGAACGCCTTTACGGTGCGTATGTTCAACGAATTGATGGACGCATTCGACCAGGCGGACGCCGACGACTCAGTCCGGGCTGTCATTGTCACCGGGGCGGGCCGGGCCTTTTGCGCGGGAGCAGACTTGAGCATGGGCGCCGCCACCTGGGACGGAGACGATTCCACCTTTGATTTTGACATCAGCAAGGGAGACACGGGCGGCCGCCTGACCCGCCGGATTTTCGACTGCACCAAGCCCGTAATCGCCGCCATTAACGGCTCGGCCGTGGGCGTGGGCCTGACCATGACCCTCGCCATGGACATGCGTCTGGTTTCCAACAAAGCCAAGCTGGGCTTTGTGTTTGCAGCGCGCGGAATCATCCCGGAGGCCTGCTCCTCGTGGTTTCTGCCGCGCCTGGTCGGCATCAGCCAGGCCTTGGAATGGGTGTATTCCGCCAGGATATTCGGAGGGGAGGAAGCTCTTCGCGCCGGTTTGGTGCGCAGCGTGCACGAGCCGGACGAGGTTTATCCTGAGGCCCGGAAGATTGCTTTGGAAATAGCCGCCAACACATCAGCCGTATCCGTGGCCCTGGCCCGCCAGATGATGTGGAAAATGCTGGGCGCGGATCATCCTGTGGAGGCGCACAAGCTGGACACGCGGGGCATTTTCGCCCTGGGCGCCTCGGCCGACGCCAAGGAGGGCATCGAGTCCTTCCTGGAAAAACGCACGCCCAAGTTTACGGACACGGTCACCAAAAACATGCCCGACTTCTACCCCTGGTGGAAGGAACGGGATTACGAATAGAAAGAAAATCTTAAAACCAATAGCTCGTTTTAAAAAAGGTTTTCCAATCGGCCGTCTTCCAAAACATAGCATTGGGAGCAGACCGCTTTGGCCACGTGCAGGTTGTGGGTGATGAACAGGCAGGCTGTATTGCGCCTTTTAAGGCTTTTTTGAATTACGGCCAGGATGCGTGATTGAGTGAGAGGATCCAGCATGCTGGTGGGCTCGTCCAGAACCACCAGATCCGGCTTGAGGCATAACGCCCGGGCCAGGGCGGCCCGTTGGAGTTCCCCGCCGGAAAGCTGGGAGGGGTACCGGTCCAAAACGCCCTCAGGCAGCCCCATTTCCTCCAATGCGGATGCCAAACCGCTTTTTTCGATGGGCAATCCGTGGATTTTGAAAGGCTCCTCCAGGCTTTTTCGGATTTTCCAACGCGGGTCAAAGGCCGATTCCGGGTGCTGAAAAACCATTTGGATGCTTTTCCGCATAGTTTTCCATTGCGGCCCTCTCAGCCTGTGCAAGGGCTTATCCCTGAACAACACCCGGCCGGAATCGGGCCGGACCAATCCCGCCAGAATCAGCCCCAGGGTGGTCTTGCCCACGCCGCTGACGCCCATAAGGCCGATGCGTGCGCCTTGCTGGATTTCCAGGTCCCCCAGAGCCTGCACCACCTTTTTGCGCGTTTTTCCGGGAACCGGATACGTCTTTTTTATGTCCCTTGATTTAAGCAGCATAACGCCAACACCTGATTTTTTGATCGCCCCGGTTTAACAGGGGAGGGCGGTTACGGCATTTTTCCCAGGCAAAGGGGCACTCTCGGATAAACGAGCAAGCCTCTTGCTTTTGGGCTTCCATGCTTGGCGCCTTATTAACCTCCTCCAGTTTCCAACCCTCCATGGCCACTGCCTGGAGCAAGGCCAGGGAAAAAGGATGCAATGCATTTTTGAAAAAAACCGAGGCCGGGGCGTCCTCCACAATGCGTCCCTGATGCAAAACCAACACGCGGGTTGCTACGGCTCGGGCGAAATTCAGGTCGTGGGTTACAGCGATCATGGCCCGGTCTTTCATGGATGCAAAGGCCTTGGTGACTGCTTTGCACGAATCCTCGTCCAAAGCCTTGGTGGGCTCGTCAGCCAGGATAATTTTCGCCGGACTGGCCAAAGCCATGGCGGCCAGGACCTTTTCCTTCATCCCGCCGGAAAGGCGATGGGGGTAATTGCCGGCCGTCCGCTCCGGTTCGTCAAGCCCGGCCCTGGCGAGCAACTCCGCCGCCGTTTGGCCGTTCTTCTTATTTGCTCTCGGAATGCACTCCATGATTTGCTGCTCGATTTTCATGACGGGGTTCAACCCATTGCCGATGCCCTGGGGAGTATAAGCGGCAAAACTGCGGCGCAAATGGCAAAGCTCTCCTTGAGACATGCCCCTTACATCCTCACCGCAGGCCAGCACCCGGCCGGAATAATTCCCTTTGGGCAGGTTCACCCCAATGATTGAGAGCAAGAGCAGGCTCTTGCCGCTGCCCGAAAGCCCCAGCACCGCAATTTTTTCGTTTGTTTGAACCGTCAAATCAAGTCCTTGAACCGCCTGTACGACGTCGCCCGTCCGTTGCGGAAAGGACACGCTGTGGTTTTCAAAATGCAAAAGCGCCGGGGCGGGGGAGGCGCTGTAATCCACCTCTTTTGCCTTGGATGGATTGCGTCCGTAATAATTCCCGGCCGACATGGACGGGTTTTGATTGGCCTGCAAAAATGCGTTGGAGATGATTGAAAAGGCCAGCACAAACAGGCTCAGGCAAAAAATAGGAGGCAGATACCACCAATACGCCCCGTTGGTCAGAGCTCCGCAGGAAAAAGCGTCGTGAATCATCCCGCCCCAGCTTTTACTGACCGGATCTCCCAAGCCCAAAAAGCTGAGCCCTGCCTCGGCCATCATCCCGGCTGCTGCGGCCAGGATCGCCTTGGCCAGGATGAGGTCTCCCGTATTGGGGAGAATGTGCCGAAAGATGAGATACAGATTCCCGGCGCCCAGGCATCTTGCGTTCAGGATGAACTCCTGCTCTCTTAACTCTAAGACTTTGGAACGGATGATCCGGGCGGTGGGCGCCCAGGACAAAAGGGATATGACAAACACGATATTGCCCATGCCCGGTCCCAGAAAGGCCGCCAGGATGATAATCAGAGGCAGTCCCGGAATGGCCAGAAACATGTCCGTAAGGCCCATCAGCAAGGCGTCGGTCCTGCCGCGAAAATATCCGGCCAAAGCGCCTGCCAGAGCCCCGGCGGCCGTTGCTATCAGCGCGGAAAGCAGGCCCACCAGCAGCGAAGCCCGTGCGCCGAAAACCAGTTCGGACAGGAGATCCTGCCCAATGTCGTTGGTCCCCAAAACATGTCCGGGGCCGGGAGGCAGATAGGGGCTGCCCAGTTCGTCCATGCCCTGGGGCGCGATGAGGGAAGGGGCGAAAATCGCCAGAAGCGTGCAGATGGCAACCGCCAGCGCCAAAAGGCGCGCTTTTTTTTGATCAAACCCCATACGCGCCGTCCCTTACCCTGGGGTCCACGGCTTTGTGCAACAGGTCAGCCAAAGCGTTTGCCAGCATCACGCAAAAGGTCAGCACCAAAAACGATCCCATAAGCAAGGGATAATCCCTGGTCATGACCGCCTCGTGCATCAACACGCCCATGCCGTTCCACGAAAAAACCACCTCAATGAGCAAGGCGCCGGAAACCATGTGCCCCAGGCTCATGGCCGCCAGATGAATCAACTGGGGCAGGGCGTTGGGAAATACGTGAAAAACCGCAACCCGAAACGGAGACAAGCCTTTGGCCACGGCGGTCAGCACGTATTCCTGATCCGTAATGCCCATGACCGCGCTTTTCATGACCAAGAATTTGTACGCCGTCCCGCTTAAAGCCAGGGATAGGACCGGCAAGGCCATGTGCCTGGCTGCGTCCAATAATGAAAAGCCCTGCCCCGGGCTTCCTAACGGGACCATGCCTCCTGTTGGAAAAATTGCACACCCAAATCCAAGCGCCGCCGCCAATAGCAGCGCCAGGCAATATCCCGGAAAGGAGTAAAGGAGCAAGAAAAACCCGGTAACCCATTTTTGGGGCAGGGAATCGTTTGTCCATCCCGCCCAGGTTCCCAAGAGGGCGGAAAAGAAAACCGACAGCATAATGGACGGAAACATCAACAGAATCGTCCATGGCAGACGGTCCATAATTATTCTAAAAACCGGCATGTTCCAGGTAGAGGACCATCCCAGGCGGCCGTGGGCCGTTTCCCATAAATAGGATGCAAACTGAAGCGGCAAGGGCTTGTCCAGGCCGTATTCCACACGCAGCCGGGCCATTTCTTCGGGATTCATGGAGGCCAAAAGATAGCCTTCTTCACCCAGAACGTGAATCAAGGGGTCCCCCGGCATGGCTCGAAACAGGAAAAACTGCGCGCTCACAATCACCAATAAGACCACGGCGTAGCGTGCAAGCCCGGAAAACCGCCTCACGGTCCTGCCTCCCCGGCGTCTGCTTTTTTCCGCAGGCTTTTCCAGGTCAGCCGATTGGCAAGGCCTCCCTCTATCTGGTTAACCACCAGGCCTTCCCACTTGTCGGAATAGGGATACAGGTTGTCGGTCCAGTACAGGGCGATAGCCGGCAATTGGGCGGCGTATTGCTCCTGGACGCCGGTATACAACTCCTTTAACCTGTCCGGATTGGTGGTCGCCAGGATTTCGTCGCACAAGGCGTGAAAAGCAGGACTGTCCAGGCTGGACAGGCGTCCGCTTCCCTTGGTGCGGGAGTCAAAATAGCCGGTCCCGTATCCCGGCCCCATGAGCATGCCCCACGGCGTGGCCCGAAACAGGATCAGATGGTAATCATCCTTATTGATTTTAGCCATCCATGTGGAAAGATCCGCCGACATCACATCCACGGCGATCCCCACCTGCGCCAGATCATGGATGAGCAACTTGGTCGCCTGTTTGTCGCCGAACAGGTCAGACCGGGCGATGAGCTTCAAGCAAACCGGCTCGCCCTCCGGGGTTTCCAGGATGCCGTCTCCATCATGGTCAATCAGCCCGGCTTCCGCCAGCAGAGCCTTGCTTTGCTCAATATCCGTATTAAAAGCGGGCATGTGGGCGAAATAGGGGAAAGAAGCCGGTACAAATCCCGGGCCGGGAACCTGGGCCTCTCCCAGGGCCACGCTGTCGCCGATGCGTTTGTAATTGATGGCCAACGTAATGGCTTTGCGCACACGCAGGTCGGCTGTCAGGGCTACGTGGGGGTTGAACCCCATGGCCGCCGGAACTCCCAGGGAAGGGGCTTTGGCAATCGTTATCCCTTCCTGGTTTTTCAGGCGCACGGCCTTGCCCGGCGGATAACCGGAGGCGTATTTGTAAAAAGCGTCCACCTCCCCATTGACCAGGGCCATCGTCAGGACGTCCTGATTTTTGTAAAAGGTGTACACCACCTTGTCCACAAGGGGCGCGCCCAGATAATAATCGGGATTTTTAACGAATGATACCTGATTGGATTGCATATTAAAGGATTGGAATAAAAACGGCCCGCAACCTATTGACAATCTTTCGTCTTCCGCCTTTTCCGGGTCGGAAATTCCTTCCCAGACATGCTTGGGCAGAATGCGCACGATGTACCCCCCCTGGCTTAAAAAACGGCTGTAGGGCTTGTTCAGGCGAAAAATAACGTCTTGCCCGTCAACTATCATTTCATCAATGAATTGCTTAACCCATGAATATCCTGCTACTTGAGTATCCGCCAAATAATTAAACGTAAAAACAATATCTTCGGGAGTGACGGGAACGCCGTCATGCCACTTGGCTTTGTCCGTAATAGTAAAGACCCACTCGGTGGCGTTTTCGTTGGACCGCCACTTGCTGGCCAGTTGAGGGATGGGGCGCAGGTTTTCGTCAAAGCGCACCAGGGTGTCGTGGGTCATGAGCATGGCCAGCGTGCTGTACCCATAGTCGGCCAGGGAGTTGACTCTTCGGATTGTCATGGGGGAGCCAATGCGAAAAACCAACTCCCCGGCCTCGGAGGCCTTCTCCCGGCCTTGGCAGGCCGTAAACATGCCCGCCAAAACCAGGAAAAGGCAGATGAATTGCGTTATAGGCTTGAATGCCTTTTTCATAAACAGACCTTGGGTTTAGTCAAAATACAGGGCGATTTCGCTGTACACGGTCGTGCCCGGATCTTCGTAATAGATCATGGTGCGGTATTTCTCGTTGAAGATATTATCAATGTAGAAAGAAAAGTCCGCTTTATCCAGGATCCATTTATCCTTGAGGATCGTCTTGGTGGCCTTGAAATCCAACACCCAGGAGCTGTTCATGTAAAGCTGCTCGTCAAGAGCGTTATACTTGGTGTTGGTGGCATTGACGTGTTGGTCGCCTTTGTAGCGAACCGATAAACAGGCCGTGACGTCCTCGGGCTTTTTATAGGTCACGTCCCAGTTGAACTGATGCTCGGGGGCGTACAGCAGGACCTTGCCTTCCAGCGTGCGATCCACCGGATTCTCATCCACTTCCGCAGTATTATAAGTATAGTTGCCGCCGGTGCTCCATTCGGGCGTGATGAAAAAGTCCAGGTTTAGTTCAAGTCCCGTGGACTTGGTTTTACCGATGTTTTCATTGGTTACGGTGTTGGCGGAAGTGAAGCTCGAAAGAATCGTGTCTTCCGTATAGGTGTGAAAGCCCACCAGCTTGACATTGGCGAAGTTGCCGAACCAATGGTCCGTGCCCAGTTCGTAGGAATGGGTTTTTTCCGGCTGCAGGTCCGGGTTGGGGATGCGCTTGTTGCCGCCGGCTGTGCGGTCATCGTAAAGCTGGGTAGCCGTGGGAGTGTTGAAACCCTGTCCGTAATTGGCCCAGACCGAAGTGGCGGTGTTGAAGTTATAGCGCAGTCCGACTCTGGGGCTCCAGTTATCTTCGGTTCTTTCATCCGGGGTTTTGTTGACGTAGTTGCCGAAGTAGTTGTCGTAGTTTTTCCAATCGTCATAACGGATGCCCGTGGAAAGGATCAGGTTGTCCAATATTTTCCAGGTGTCCTGGGCATAGACGGCCCAGGTTTCCGTGGAATAGCGGATCAGGTTCAATTCCTGGTTGGTGTTCCAATCCCGATAATCCTGCTCCTCACTGGTATCGTTATGGAAATACCCAATTGCAAGGGTGTTTTTGCCTTCAAAAAAGCGTCCGTTAAACTGGACGTCCAGGGGAATGGCTTCATAGTCCGTATAGCGCCTTTGTTTGGGCGTGTAATAATTGGTTCCGCCCATGTCGTAGGTGTGCAGCAGATCGTCCACGTGATAGGCCAGGTTGACCTGCATGTCGAACATGTCGTTGAAGCCCTGGTTGAATTTTATGTTGGCGTAATTCCGCTCCCACTCGCCGCCGTAATACACACGGCCGCGCATGTAGTCTCCCCACCAGTAGTTGTAAAACAGGGAGACCGAGGACGCCCTGCCGAAATCGTACTGGCCGGAAGCCGCGGCGCCGGATTTGTTGTACTTGCATTTATTGATCATGTGGATGGTGGGGTTATTATTATTCTTGACCACGTTTTCTCCGGCCGCCCCGCCGTAATGCCCTGCAAAGGCAAAGCCCACGTTGTCTTCCCTGCCTTCGGTCATGACGCTGGTCCGGTAGGCGCCCGAGGTGCCGCCGCCGCCCCGGATTTCTGCGCGCAGGTTCTCGCTGCCCGTTTTGGTGATAATATTGATGACGCCGCCGGTGGCGTTCGCGCCGTAGATCGCCGAGGTAGGTCCTCTGACGATTTCCACCCGGTCAATGATTTCATTGGGGATGGACTGGCTCATCTTAAAATCCACGGGCAGGCCATTGACCAAAATCACGGTCTGGCCCACGCCGCCGCGCATACGCACGGTAGCCGGGAAGGGCGCATAAGCCCTGGCCACGGTCATGCCCGGAATGTTTCTGAGCAGGTCGATAAAATCGCCGTTGGGCTGGGAGCGCAGTTCCAGGGCTTCCCGATCCAGAACATCCACGGACGCCGCAACGTCCCGCAAGGGCGTTTCCGTTTTGGTGGCGGTTACCACCATTTGATCCATTTCCTTGGCCGCCTTTTCTTCCTCGGCGTAAGCAGGGGCGCATAAAAGCGCCAGGCAGATCAATCCTGCCAAAAAACCAAACTTCCTCTTCATTATACCGCCTCCTGTATATTACTCCTCCGTTAGGATTTTACAGGACGCGGAGGCTCCTGCCGTTCCAGTCTTGACGAGAACCGGGAATTATGAGTAAAACTCCAACAGGAACGGTGGAACATCCGTCGTCCGAGGGAGGACGGCGGCTACCTTGGCCGAGGGACGCCGTCTTCCCGCCTTATTAATCATTTCAATCAGTCCAAATGCCTTCCGATCCCCGTATTAAAACAATAAAAAAAGCCATGAACATTTCTCCTGTAAGGAAAAACCTTCATGGCCTTATTCTCGCGTATTTTGTATGGATTACTGCTTTGCGTACAACTTCTATTGCACAATTGGACTGAACATACACGAGGATAAAAAAAAATGTCAACAGAAATTGAACAAAGGAAAACCCCAATGACGACGAATGTTTCAGATTGGAATCAGGTTTGGATGGAGCAAATGGCGAAACACAAGGCTTCGGACGGGGGGCGCGACTGCGTGGCTTTCTGGTCCAAGGCCTCCACCGCTAAGATCTATGAAAACTCGGCCAAAGCAACCCAAGGCCCTCGAATCGTCCAGATGCTTGAAGACCTGACCGCAGCCAAATGTCTGAGAATTTTAGATATCGGTGCAGGGCCCGGAATTCTGGCCGTTCCTTTGGCGAAACAGGCGGAGCTTGTCACGGCCGTGGAGCCCGCCGCGGGGATGATCCACCGATTAAAGGAAATCATTCAGGCTCAAAACATCTCCAATCTGTCCATTGTGGAAAAGCGTTGGGAGGACGTGGACTTGGAATCCGACCTCCAGGGGCCTTACGATGCGGTGGTTTGCTCCTTCGCCTTGGGCATGGACGACCTAAGGGCCGCTCTCAAGAAGATGGCCGCCGTCTGCAGCAATACGGTTTATCTGTATTGGTTCGCCGAAGACGTCTCCTGGAACAAGCATTACAAGAAACTGTATCCGCTTCTCCACGGCCGGGAGTTTTCCTCCATGCCTGATTCCTGCGTTTTGATGAACGTGATCAAACAAATGGGATACGCCCCTGAGGCGACTCCATTTTCCTACGAGAGCAACAGCGCATTTTCAGGTCTGGAGGAGGCCGTGGATTTTTACCGGGTCCGGTACAATGTAAAAACCGAGGAGCAGGAGGACATTCTACGAAATTACCTGGATAAGATCCTGCGCACGGAGGACGAAAAGCGCATCCTGGACATCCGGGCCGAATGTTTGGCGGTCAGGTTTTCCGTTTTGAATTGAAACCGGAAATGAAGGGAAAAGCCGCCTTGATCAGGAGTATTCTTCCATCAGCCAGGCGCGCATGGGGTTGGAACTGGCCTTGGCGGCTTGGAACATGGCTCTTTTGTCCAGGAAAACCCGGCGGGATTCCACGCCCAAGGTTCCATTTTCAGAGGTGATTATGGCGTATTCCGCGTGATCCATGAGCTGCGGGGTGTTGCGGATCAAAAATTCCCGGAAAGGGAGGCCCACGCTGCCGGGGTTGATTATCAGCCGGCCCCGGTGCTGGCGGACCATCTGGATGTGGGTGTGCCCGCAGGCCAGGATTTCACCGTTCAGGCCCTGGATCATGCGGTCCACTTCCGCGTCCGGAGTCCTGGAAAGGATATTGTCCATGTGGGACAAAGGAGAGCCGTGAAATGCGATCAGGCTTCCCGAGTTCTCCATGAGCACTTCCAGAACCCGGTGGAAATCCCCCATCCAGTCTATATCGTCCTGGGTCAGTTGATCCCGGCACCAATCCACGGCTTCGATGATGTAGTCCACCTCGGTATACTGATGAATCAAATCCCGGTCGAATAAAAAAGCGTCGTGGTTTCCCAGAACGCAAGGGCAGTTAACGTCCCGAAGCCTGGCCACCACGGAACACGGGTCCGGCCCCAGGTTCGCCACGTCTCCCAGACAAACAATCTGGTCGATGCCGCCCGCGGACTTTATATC
Organism: Desulfatibacillum alkenivorans DSM 16219; assembly: GCF_900142135.1. GTDB lineage: Bacteria > Desulfobacterota > Desulfobacteria > Desulfobacterales > Desulfatibacillaceae > Desulfatibacillum > Desulfatibacillum alkenivorans. The sequence continues at coordinate 43,365 of NZ_FQZU01000042.1, forward strand.
CTTCAACACTGTTTCCAGGGCGATGTCGTTACCGTGGATGTCAGATATTAGAGCAATACGCAAGCCGTCCCACCTCTCCTAAGCCGAATGCTATGAAATCCTGAGAATATATTTCCCTATTTTATATTTAATTGTCAAGACAGTTTATTATTTGGTATCAACATGTTAAATAGGTCACACTTGAACTGTCCATTACGAACGCTGTGCATCATGCTTTAAAATATTTTTCATGAGCTTAAAAGTAGGCGTGTATGGAAGTGCAAAAACAGACAAAGCAGACCAAGGCTCCCAGGCCCTCCTATTCCACCTCCCGAAAAAGACTGGGGGAAATCCTGCTATCTGAGGGAGTTATAGACCTTAAGGATTTATGGAAGGCGCTGAACGAACAACGCACCACAGGGGAGAGGATAGGAAAAATTCTGGCCCATCGGGGCGTCGATGCGCAGGATATCGCCAAAGCGCTCTCAAATCAATTGGATCTTCCCATGTACGAGGGCCAGGAACCGGTCAAGGACGTGTCCGGCATCCTGTCCTCGGAGTATCTTTCCTCGCGCATTGTATTTCCCTTGTCCCGGGACGGCCGCACAATCCGGGTGCTCATGGCCAATCCCTTGGATACGGACACCATTTCCGAAATGGGATTTCTCTTTTCTTCGTCCATCAAGCCCATCGTGGCGACGCCCCAGCAGATATTGCAACTGATCGAATCCACTTATTTCGTGCCCACCGAGGTCCAAAGCGTCCTGGATAAGTACGATCCCAGCCAGGCCTTTGAATTGCTTGAAAGCCTGGATGAAGAAGATGAAACGCAAACCCAGGACATAGACAAGACCCTGGACGACAAGCCCATTGTGCGGATGGTGAATATCATCCTGTATTGGGCGGTGGACACGGACGCAACGGACATCCACATCGAGGCGGCGGAAAAGGAAACCCTGGTCCGATACCGCATTGACGGCATGCTCCAGACCCGGCACCGCTTCCCCAAAAAGATTCACCAGCCTCTCATCTCCCGTTTAAAGGTTATGGCGGACATGGATATCGCCGTCAGAAGGCGGCCCCAGGATGGCGCTGCTAGAATTCGCATCAAGGGCCGAAAGATCGATCTAAGGCTTTCTTCCCTGCCTTCTCAATACGGGGAAAAAATGGTGTTACGGCTCCTGGGAAACAGCACCAAACTCCTTACCCTCCGGGAACTTGGCATGAGCCCTGCCTTGGACGAACAATTAAGAACCTGCCTGCACAAGCCCCAGGGGCTTATCCTGACAACCGGACCCACTGGGAGCGGAAAAAGCACCACCCTGTATGCTTCGCTCAATGAAGTCATCTCCGAGGAAATCAGCGTGGTAACGGTGGAAGACCCCATTGAATATGAAATCCCGGGCGCCAACCAGGTTCAGGTCAATGCCAAGGCCGGGATCACCTTCGCCAATGGCCTGAGAGCCATATTGCGCCAGGACCCGAACGTGATCATGGTGGGGGAAATACGGGATATGGAAACCGCGGAAATCGCCTTTCGCGCTTCATTGACCGGCCACCTGGTTTTGTCCACCCTGCATGCAAACAGCTCCGTGTCCGCCGTGACCCGTCTTGTGGACATGCAGATCAAGCCATACCTCATCGCCTCCTCGTCCCTGGCCTTCTTGGGGCAAAGGCTGCTGCGCCGCAATTGCCAGGCCTGCATCGAGGAATATGAGCCGCCTGCAGAATCCCTGGAAAGGCTGGGAATCCTTGCCGAAAAGCTGGCCGGAATTAAACACATGCATGGCGCAGGCTGTGAAAAATGCCATTTTTCCGGCTACTCAGGCCGGATTGGAACCTATGAAATGCTTATGATAAGCGGAGAAATCCAGGAGCTTATCAGGCAGGACGCCACGGAGCAAAAAATTCTCAAGGCGGCGAAGTCCGCCGGCATGGTCACCATGGAGGAATACGCCCTGGAGATGGTCGCCATGGGCATTACCACCGTGGAGGAAGCCTTGCGGGTGGTTCCGCCTTAAATTCATTGCCCGGCCAATAAATCCCGGTCAGGCAATCAGGTCATGCCCGTATCAGCTGTCAAAAGCGCTAAGCCATGCGCCGTTTTCGTCCTTTTTTAAAGGCAAAGACGCCTTGGATGCAGGGCAATGCGCCGCGCCCAAACATCGGATCATGAACGTCCTGAATAATACTCTTCAAAGGAGTGCGCGTAGCATTGCTTTACCATGTCTTCGATTTCGTCCCTGTGATTATCGATTTCCACGAACATCTCCGGCGAGAGGCGGTCGGCCAGCATATTGCCGATGAGATCAAAGGCTTCTTCCGAAGGCATTCCTTTACGATAAGGCCTTTCCTCCATCAGGGCGGAAATAATATCGGAAAAAGCCAGGATCTTCACCCCTTCGTCCAGGCTGCTGTCATCCAGGGCGAAAGGATAGCCGCTTCCGTCGGATTTTTCATGGTGTCTTTCCGCCCAAAGCACGATTTCGTGAAACCAGACCGAGCTGCTGAGTTCGCTTAGTATCTGGCTGGTGAAATAGGTGTGCAGCTTAACCAGATTGAATTCCTCGTCGGTGAGGCCGCCTTCCTTTTCAATCAACGCCGGGTCCACCCCTAATTTACCGATGTCGTGCAAATATCCGGCGATCATCATTTTTGTTCGCCGTTCTTCGGAGAATCCGAAGTATCCGGAGATCAAATAGGCCAAATGCGCCACCGTGTAGGAATGGGACGCCGTGAACCGGCTTCTGAAGTCGATGATTCGGGATATGGTCCGGGCGAAGTCCACCAGCTTTTCCACGCTAAGCTCGTAATCAATGGAAAAATCGATTCTGCGGAACAACTGATCCATTGTCAGGTAATTGATTTCTATCCAGAAGATGTCTTTTTTGGCAACCTGTTCAAAGGCCCGGAAAACCCGGGGGTGAAACAGGGTCCCTGATTTTTCGCGGATTTTTTCCACCACTTTTTTCTTTTGGTTTAAAATAAACAAATCCGGGTTGACCAGGATGTCGCACCGGTCCGCAAGATGCACAATATGGCTCTGGAACAGGATTTCACCTTCTTCAACTTGTCGAGATTCTTCATATTTGACGTGATGATGCTTTATAATGCGGGCGATGTTGCCAAAAGCATCAAAGGAAGACAGCATTTTACATCCCATGAGGCAATGGGGGCTGGGGCGGAGCACGTCTTCCTCGATAAGGCACTTTTTTTCCTGCACGGACAAGGCGCCGATATCGTGAAGAGCCGCCGCCAATACCAGGTCGGTCAACTCGTCGTCTTTCAGGTGCAGCTCTTTTCCAATATAATAGGATATTACGGCGGTTCTGCGGTGGTGGGACTTCAGAAGGAAATTAAAACTGTCTATGGCCTTGATCATGGGGACAGCAAGTTCCTTCAACGACATTTTTTCCATGAAAACCTCTTCTGCAACTTCCGGTAAAGCAATCCATCCGGCCTTGCCTTATCTCTTTTTTTTGAAAAAGAAAAGAAAATGCTCGCACCAAAATCTGCAATTTTTATTCCACAAATGGTCAGAAAAATGGAGATGCTGGCAATTTTTCACAACGGATGGAAGCACTGATTTATCAAATTCGGACACTGACCGAAACCCAGTACACCCGGCTCCTCCAGACAAGCGCCACTCTTTCCAAAGACCCCGCCGGAAACGTGGTCGCATCCAACGAGTACACCCTGGATAAATCCGGAAACGTCACCAACAGGATCTCCCATAACGACAGCATCGGATACGCTTACGACGACCTGGGAATGCTGATCTCCCATGTCAGCCAGTCCTCGGGGACGGAAACCTTTACCTATGACGAAGTCGCCAACATCGCGACCGCCCTGGAAAACGGCCAGCCCATAACCTTCACCCGCAACGCTAACAACGAACTTCTCAGCTACGGCGATGCAACGTTCCAATACGACGAAAACGGCGCCGTAATCTCCCGCACCGAAAACAACGAAACCGTCAACTACTTCTACGACGTGGACGGACGGATGATCCGGGTGGAAAACGGGTCCGGCGGCGTCATTGCACAATACTATTACGATCCCTTCGGCCGCAGGCTGTGGAAGGACGTCAGCGGAACCCGTACATGCTATTTCTACTCGGACGAAGGCCTCATCGGAGAGTTCACCTCCACCGGAACCCTGATCAAGTCCTACGGGTACAAGCCCGACTCCATGTGGTCGTCCAATCCCCTGTTTATGGTGCAGGACGGCGTCTACTATTACTATCACAACGACCGGAGTTCTTGGGGACGTCTTGGAGTTCTTGGGGACGTCTTTGATTGGAGTTCTTGGGGACATCCTATAATGTCTCCTGTCAAGGGTGATTTTGACTTTTTGTAATTCCCATAAAATCAAGCAGATATCAACTTGCCACTTTTTCGGCCGCACCAGTCCTGAGGCATTTGCAGGCAATGCCTTGCGTTTGGTATGGCGGGTTTCCCTCCCTGTGGCGCTCCCTTGGCCTCATCGTTATCAGTATCCGGCGTCCCGCACCTTGCTGTGAAGCATGCGGGCGGCGATCATCCCTTATCCAGGCTCCAGGAAGCAGGTGGGAGGCCCTCATTGTCCCTCCAGGGGTCCGCAATG
>NZ_FQZU01000015.1 GCF_900142135.1 Desulfatibacillum alkenivorans DSM 16219
CTTCCGCCCCTTGTTGGGCGGAAAAGGCCCGGACGCAGTTTTCAACCTCATCGGCAATCTTGCCCTTGAGTATTTTGTAACGATACTTGGGCGTCCAAACTATGTGATACTGGCAATGCCAAATTGTTTGTGATAACTTCTTGAATCGACTCATTTGTTACTCCTTGGCTACGGTTGTGGGGACAACTCGGCCTCGGTTGTAGCAAATGAGTCGTTCAGATGGCAAAGCCACTGAACTCTGACCTTGCTCAGAGAGCAAGGTTTTTTATGTTGGAATAAACTATCCCCCGGCGGCTTTTTAATCTTCCGGTTCTATATTTTCATTCTCAGGCGTTTCGTTGTTTTCCGAATCTTCGGCCGGGGCCTCGCTTTGCTTCTTTTCCGTCTGGGGCGCCTGGGGCGCTTTGATCGTCAAGCCTAAGGACTCCATGATTCTAGCGGCTTCCTGCAGCCGGGCCTCGGCCTTGGCGGATTTTTTGAATGCTTTGGCGGCTTCGTCCCGGGCTTCCTGGGCCTGCTTGACCATGGCGGCGCGCTGGGCTGCGGCTTCCTCCGTGTTTTCCGTGGGGCAGTCAAGGAGCCGGGTTTCCGCCTTAAGAGCCTCTTCCCGGGCCATTTCCGCGTCATGCTCCAGGCTTTGGGCCTTTTTAAGGCATGCTTCATACTCGTCCATGGCTGCAGCCAGCTTGCCCGCCTCGCCTTCGTCGGGCTGGGCGGTCAGGTCCACGTCATGAGAGGCCAGGACCAGGGCGACAATGGGCAGTTTGTTGAGCAAATCCTCTATTTTACCGCCGAACTGGTTTTGCAGTTGATTGTAATGCAGCCTGAACGGGCTGAACACCAGGGCCGCGTCTCCGGACTCCTCCCGGACCGCCTGGGGATCCACCTTGGAAAGAACCACGGGTTCGGCCTTGATGCGGGCTTCCTGGAGAAAGTCCGACATGATCATGACGGCTTCCTTTTCGTCCTCTTTGCCGGCCTGGGCAAGCACCCGGATTTTGGCGTTCTCCCAGCCGGAATTCCGGGTTATCAGATAGGCCAATAAGAGCATAAGCCTGCCCGTGGCGTCGTCCTTCCACCACACGTCAATGCGCCGGTCCTCTTTGGGAATAGCGTCCAGAGCGGCCCATTCCTCCTCGCCCGCAGCTAACAGCACGATGTTCACCCCGGCCCGGAAGGCGATCCGCAGGTTGCGGCTGTAAGGGATTTCCCGGCCGCCCACGGTGCTGTACCGCTTTTCCTCAAACCAGTTCAGGACGGCGGTGTTCGCCTTGAAAGGCCCGATGCCAAAGCACTGGACCAGGGTTTCCAGCGAGGTCTGGACGTCCGAAGTGCGGATGGCCAGGGGAAAGATGGGCAGCTTTTGCTCGGCGATGGCCTGACGCAGCTCCTCCTCGGCCTCCTGCTTCATTTTGTATCCCACCGCCCCTGACTTTTCGATCACATGCACAGCAGTCACTGTGCCGCTTTTTCCTTCCAGCCAGGAGGAAAAGCGCAGCAGATTGGCCCGCCGGTCCGGCCTTTCCGTAAAGACCAAAATGTAAGGCCGCCAGTCCCGGTAATGCTCGGGTTCGTTCACCGTGGCCAGCAGATGCTTGCGCATTTCCTGCAAATGGTGGGAGCGCTGGCCGTCCGCCCAGCGTTCCGTATGGGCCGTGCGCAGCAGGTATTGATGGATGGCGAACAGCACGGCGATGGCCGCGGCGCCGGCCTTGGGGTCGATGGCCAGCATGGCGCCCAGGCAGGCCAGAAAGCCCAGCAGGCTGTAGTTTTTGTTGAAAAACTGGAACGTGGGCCGGAAGGACGGGCTGGACGCCTTGGCCTCGAAATAGGTGGCGTAATTCAACAATCCGTATGAAATCAGGAAGAACATGGAAACCACAGGGGCGATCAGGTTTAAATTACCTGTCAAGACCGTAATCAGGGCGATTCCAGCCGCCAATAACACCCCGCGCCGGGGATTGCCGCTGGCGCCCTCCCCCTTGGCGAAGGGCGTCAGAAAGGGAAAAATTTTGTCCTGCGCCAGGGATTGCAATATCCGGGGCGCTCCTAAAAAGGAGGCCATGGCTGAAGACAAGGTGGCGGCGACCACGCCGGCGTCGATCAAAACCGGCCACTTGGCGACTTTTTGCATGGCCGAATAGTCCTTGCTCAATACGTCCAGGGAACTGGTTGCAGCAAAGACCATGGCCGCGCCGAAATATACGGCGATGGAAAGAAAGACGGCCGCAAAGGTTCCCCGGGGCAGGCTCTTTATCGGGTCCTTCAGGTCCCCGGACATGCTCACCCCCTGGGTGAACCCGGTCACTGCCGGAAAAAATATGGCGAACAAAATCCAAAATCCCGGCCCGTTCGACGGCCCGGTCCAGTTTTGCGCCAGCGTGGACCCTTTCACCTGGGGCAGGCCGCCTATAAAAAAGGACGCCAGCGCCAGAACCAGCAGGGCCATGACCACAAACTGGAATTTGGTGGCCACGTCCGCGCCCAGCCAGGCGAACACAAAAAGCAGGCTCATGGCGATCAAGGCGATCATCCGGGGGGAAAGGGCGCTGCCTCCAGGCAGTATGCCTTCCAACGCCTCGCCGAAGCCGATGCAATAAAAGGCTATGGAAACCGACTGGGCCAGGAACAGCACCAGGCCTATGGCGCCGCCGAATTCCAGGCCCAAAGTCCGGGAGATCAAATAATAATCCCCGCCGCCTTTGACCTTCATGTTGGTGGCGACGGCCGACAGGCTGACGCTGGTCAATACGGATATGGCGTTGGCCAGGCCGATGATGATGAGCACCTTCCACAATCCGGCCTCGCCTACCACGTAGCCCAGACGCAGAAATAAAATGATGCCTAAAATAGTCAGGATGCTGGGGGTGAACACCCCGGCGAAGGTTCCCAACTTGCTCCCGTTTGGCTCGGCGGCTTTATTGTTCATTTCAGTTTTCCCATTTTTGGAAATTAAACTTTTTTATTCTATGCCGTGCTTTTTCATCTTTTGATACAGCCCGGTGCGATGGATGCCCAAATTCCTGGCCGCCCCGGCCCGGCTGGAAGCCTGGACCAATGCCTGCTCGATGATTTTTTTCTCCGCCTGATCCATCAGAGCCTTTAACGAGGCTTTTTCTTCAATAACCTGGGGCAAAACCTCCTGCTGGCTCAGGTCGGGCAGGTCGGCCGGCGACACCGCGTTGTCCCGGCAGACGATCAAGGCGCGCTCGGTCACGTTTCTCAACTCCCGCACATTGCCCGGCCAGGAATATTTTTCAAGGATTTCCTTGACCCCGGGCAAAATTTTCGGCGGCGTCTTCTCCCGGCCCAAAATCCGGGAAAAATGCTGGAACAGGGGAAAAATGTCGTCCCTGCAATCCCTCAGCGGCGGCAGCTTGAGGGTCATGACGTTGATGCGGTAATACAAGTCCTGGCGAAAAAGCCCCTGCCGCATGAGCCTGGCCAAATCCCGGTTGGTGGCGCAAATCAGCCGGAAGTCGATTTTTTTCGGCCGGTTGGCGCCCACGCGCTCCACTTCCCGCTCCTGGAGCACCCGCAATATTTTGATCTGCATGGGCAAAGGCATGTCTCCGATTTCGTCCAGAAAGATAGTCCCTCCGTGGGCCAGCTCGAACTTGCCGGCCTTGCCTTTTTTCCGGGCGCCGGTAAACGCCCCTTCCTCGTACCCGAACAATTCCGCCTCCAGCAATTCCCCGGGAATGGCCGCGCAATTCACCTTGACCAGGGCGCCCGAGTCCCGCTGGCTCAGTCCGTGGATGGCATGGGCGAAAAGTTCCTTGCCCGTGCCCGACTCCCCCATGATCAACACCGGAGAATCCGCCCCGGCCGCCTGTTCGGCAAGCCTCTTGGCCCGGATAATATCCGGCGAGTCTCCTAAAATGCTGTCCAGGGAATAGTTGGTGCGGTATATCTGCGCCAGTTCATCCTCGTATTTTTCCAGCCGCCGCTCCAGATGAGTGATGCGTTCGTACAACTCCTTCATCTTGCCCGGATCCATGAACAACAGCTTGCCCGCCGCGCCGATCACCTTGCCGTCCTTGCTCAGGGGAAAACGGGCCACCACCCTGGTCTTGTCGTCCAGAATCATGCTGCGTCCGATCTCCGCCTTGCCGGTGCGTATGGTCCGGTCCATGCGGCTCTTGGGCGAGACGTCATGGATGTGCCTGCCCACCGATTCCTGGGGCGTGAAAGGGTATATGCCCTCGTTGGCGCTGGACATATGGCGGATGATTCCCTGGTCGTCCACCAGAATCAGGCCTTCGTACGGGTTGTTCAAGAGGGCGTCCAGCAGATCCTGGGGGATTTTTTGGGGGGCGGCGGATTTTTTGCGGGATTGGCTCATGGGGTATTTTCTCCTGGTTTGGAGCGCCGTATAAGAAAATCTACATGTATAATATTATATACATGGACGCTATCTAGTGCAATTCCAAAATGCTAAACCATCATATTGGAAAATGTGTAGAGAAATCTATACAGATTGGTCCTGGTTTTTCACCGCAAAAATAGATAACGCAACTACATATTGTTCAAAAAATTCAACAATAAATCAAACAGTTATTTTATTATGTCGCCATTGATCCGGGTTTGGCAAGCCTTTTGCCTATTAACCAGCTGATGGGGCTCCCTATGGGGTCAAATCTACGTTTGACGTTTGAGCCATTACGGAGCGGTTTGAATGGCCAATCGGGAGCATCTAACGTTTTGTCGGGTTTGAAGTCCATCCGCGTTTTCGCCCATGTGAAGTGCAAAACCGGACTTTGCAACCCGGCGGCCAAACTTGACAGGCCGCAGGTTGGGTAGAGCTTGCGAAACCCAACAAAATCAGTCCGATAAGTTCTAACGGCAAGAGTTTTCAATCCGTAAGTTTTTTATAACAGGGAATTAACCTTTTACCTTTTTAATCAATCATCACCCTTCAGGAGGAAATCATGGCTATTAAATCAATGTTTGTGGTGGGTTCGGGACTCATGGGGGCGGGCATCGCCCAGGTGAGCGCCCAGGCCGGCATCGATGTGTTTCTGACCGACATGTCGGAAGCGGCTCTTGAAAAGGCCAAAAAAAACATCGCCTGGTCCGTGGGCAAGTTTGCGGAAAAAGGCAAGATTTCCGAAGACGTGGACACGGTCATGAAGCGCATCACGACCGTCACCGGCTATGAGGCCGCCAAGGACGTGGACCTGGCCATTGAGGTGGTTTTTGAAAACCTGGAAGTCAAGGAGGGAATCTTCAAGGCTTTGGACGAAGCCTGCGGCCCGGACGCGCTCATCGCCTCCAACACCTCGGCCATTCCCATCACCGAACTGGCCGCCGTCACCAAGCGGGAGGAACAGGTTCTGGGCATCCATTTTTTCTCTCCGGTCCCCATGATGATGGCCGTGGAGGTCATCAAGGGCGTGGCCACCACGGACGAAACCGCCCAGGCCGGCAGGGAGTATGTGCTTCAGATCGGCAAGGAGCCCATCATGGTCAACCGCGACATCGCCGGGTTTGTGATCAATCGCATCAATTTCCCTTCCAACATCGAGGCCATGCGCCTGGTGGAGCAGGGCGTGGCTTCCTGCGAAGACATTGACAAGGGCCTGCGCCTGGGTTCGGGCCGCAAGATGGGCATTTTCGAGACCGGCGACATGGTGGGCCTGGACGTGTCCTACGGCGCCATGATGGCCACCTACAAGGAAACCGGCGACCCCCGTTTTTATCCGCCCCTGCTGCTCAGGCGCAAGGTCAAGGCCGGGCACCTGGGCCGCAAGACCGGCAAGGGATGGTACGAATACAACGAAGACGGAACCCGTAAAAAATAAAACCAAATGGGGTCAAATCTACGTTTGACGTTTGAGCCAACACGAGGCGGGTTTTTATGAGTCGGCCGGGAGGAATGAACATTTTTTTGGGTGAAACTGCACAGCTTTATTGGGTTTTTAAAATTCGGAGGGAGAGCGGATGCCTTTGGATTCTACTATCCGATGTGCGGCAGAGCCGCCCAATCTGCGCCTTTTCTTATCGCGGCGCAGATTGGGTTGAGCTTGCGAAACCCAACAATAAACGTTTCTCAATGCGGATTGAACGCATACCCGCCCTCGATCAACCGCCCGCAAAAGCGGCGATAGGATGAAAAGCTATGAGCGATTTCAAAATCAATCAAAAGGATTTGTTCTTTATCCTTAAGGAGCAGTTGGGATACGGCAAGCTCTGCGAATTCGAGCGGTACGAATCCCTGAACGAAGATACTTTGGACATGCTGGTGAACGAAGCCATCCGCTTCGCCAAAGGCGTGGTCTCTCCGCTGAACGAGATCGGGGAGGAGCAGGGCGTGCATTGGGAAAACAATACGGTCACCTGCCCCAAGGAATTCAAGGCCGCCTTCAAGGCCTACGGCGAGGACGGCTGGACCGCCGCGGTGCGCGATCCCGAATTCGGCGGCCAGGGCTTCCCCACCATGATGCGCATTGTGGTCAACGATCTCATGTACGGCGCGTGCCAGTCCTTTAACATGGCGCCCAGCCTCACCCACGGCGCGGCGCACCTGATCGAGTCTTTCGGCACCGAGGAGCAGAAGCAGACCTACATTCCCAAGATGTACGGCGGCGAATGGGCGGGCACCATGGCCCTGACCGAGCCCAACGCGGGCTCCAACCTGGCGGCCCTGGAAACCATGGCCTATCCCGAAGGCGATCATTACAAAATCAAGGGAAACAAGATTTTCATCTCCTGGGGCGATCACGACCTGGCCGACAACATCGTGCATTTGGCTCTGGCCCGGATTGAAGGCGCTCCCGAGGGCGTGCGCGGCATTTCCCTGTTCATCGTGCCCAAGTACCGTGTGGACGAAAACGGAAACCCCGGCGAGTTCAACGACGTGGTTTGCACGGGCATCGAGAAAAAGCTGGGTCTCCACTCCTCGCCCACGGCCGCCCTGGCTTTCGGCAGCAAGGACGGCTGCATCGGCTATTTGTGCGGCAAGGCCAACATGGGCCTGGCCCATATGTTCCAGATGATGAACGCAGCGCGCATCAACACCGGCGTGTCCGGCATGTCCATGGCCAGTGCAGCCTACCAGCACGCCCTGGATTACACCAAAAGCCGGGTTCAGGGCCGGGATATCGCCAAACGCAAGGAAGGCTCCGTGCCCATCATCGACCATCCCGACGTCCGCCGCATGCTCTTGTGGATGAAGGGCGCCGTGGACGGCATGCGCTCCATGATTTACACCACCGCCTTCTGGGCCGACCTCGCCCAGGTGACGCCCGACCCGGAGGAAAAAGAGCGCTGCTCCATGCTCATGGAGTTCATGACCCCCATCGTCAAGGCCTATTGCTCGGACATCGGGTTCAAGGTCTGCGAGACGGCCATGCAATGCCTGGGCGGCTACGGTTTCTGCAAGGATTACCCCATTGAGCAATACCTCCGCGACTCCAAAATCATGAGCCTGTACGAAGGCACAAACGGCATTCAGTCCACCGACCTCATGGGCCGGAAGATGCACATGAACGAAGGCGCGCCCTACAAAGCCTTTCTTAAGGAGATCAACGACTTCTGCGAGAGGAACCACGCCCACCCCGGGCTGGGAAGCCAGGTGCGTTTTCTCAAGGACGTCATGGACGATCTCCAGGAGATGGCAAGGGAAATGAGCGCCCGCTATTCCGCCGATCCCCTGCAATGGGCTTCCTATACCTATCCGGCGCTCATGTGCTTTTCTGAGGTCATCATGGTTTGGCGCTTGGTGGATATGGCCATTATCGCGTATGATAGAGCCCAGAAATCCGGCAAGAAAAACGACTTTTTCCGCGGCAAGGTGGCCCAGGCGACCTTCTTCACGGACATCACCCTGCCTCACACCCAGGCCCGGGCCCGCACGTGCACGCGGGTGGACCGGGAGGTTGTGGAAATGGCCGACAACGCGTTCTAAATCCATGGAGGAAAAAGAATGACAAAGGAAATAGTGATTGTCAGCGGCGTCCGCACTCCCGTCGGGCGCTACATGGGCGCGCTCAAGACGATTGAGGCTTACGACCTGGCCGCCCTGGTTTTGAACGAAGCCATCAAAAAGGCGGGGATTAAACCGGATCAGGTGGACGAAGTGATCATGGGCCAATCCTACCAGAACGGCGAGTACGTGAACATCGCCCGCATGGGGCTGTTGAACGCAGGCTGGCCCGAGGAAATTCCCGGACTCACCATCGACCGCCGTTGCTGCACCGGCCTGGAAACCATCCGCCTTGCTTCGGCCCTGATTCAAAGCGGGCAGGCCGAGATCATCGTGGCAGGCGGCGTGGAAAGCATGTCCAACGCCGAGTTTTATTTGCCGGGAAATATCAAATGGGGCGTGGGCGGCCAAAAGGGCATGCCCCGCGGCCATGGCGATTTAGGCATCTGGGGCATGCCCATGTACGACCGCATTCAGCGGGCCAGGGTCATGAGCCAGCCCGAAAGCCGCTACGGCATATTGCCTTCCATGATGTCCTGGGCCGAGACCGGCGCCAAGGAGGAAGGCGTCACCCGGGAGGAATGCGACGAATGGGCTTTGGGCAGCCATCAAAAGGCCTGCGCCGCCCAGGAGGCGGGCAAGTTTGACGAGGAAATGATCCCCATAACCATTCCCCAGCGCAAAGGCGATCCCATTGTGGTGGACAAGGACGAAAACCCCAGGCCTGACTCGGCCATTGAAAAGCTGGCCAGGCTCAAGCCGGTTTTGGGCGGCGTTTGCACGGCGGGCAACTCCTCTACGGAAAACGACGGCGCCGCCGCCGTGGTGGTCATGACCGCCGAAAAAGCCAAGGAACTGGGCCTGGAGGTTCTGGCTTCGGTCAAGGCCGTGGCCGTGGCCGGCGCAGACCCCACCCGCACTTATCTTACCGTAGGCGCGGCCGCCCGCAAGGCATTGGCTCAGGCCGGGGTCAGCCTGGACCAGATGGAGCTGATTGAAATCCAGGAGGCCTTTGCGGCCCAGGTTCTGGCTGATCTCAAGGACATGGGCATTGGCAAGGAAGATTACGGCAAGATCAACGTCAACGGATCGGGAATATCACTGGGCCATCCCATCGCCGCCACCGGCGTGCGCGTGCTGGTTTCCCTGGTGTATGAAATGCGCCGCAGGGAGGCCAAAATGGCCCTGGAATGCATTTGCGGAGGCGGCGGCCTTGGAATTGCAGCCGTTCTCGAAAGGAAATAATCATGGCCGGAAAATTATCAGAAGTTGTCGCGGTGGACGCCGTGCGCACGGCATTCGGCAGGGCGGGGGAAAAGGGCATATTCTGGAACACCAGGGCGGAGGACCTGTGCATCCCCCTGCTGCATGCGCTTGTGGAACGCAATCCTCCGGCCAAGCCCGAAATGGTGGAAGACATCCTGTGGGGCGTCACCAATCAGATGAAAGAGCAGGGCGGAACCATAGGCCGTATGATCTCCATGCTGGCCGGCTGGGGCTGGAACGTCCCCGGCTGCAGCATTGACCGCATGTGCGCCTCCGGGCTCACCGCTCTCGGATTTGCATGCTCCATCATCGCCAGCGGCATGGTGGACTGTTTGGTGGCCGGCGGCGTGGAGCACATGGGGCACTTGCCCATGGGATTCATGCGGGATCCCCATCCCAGGGCGGAAGAGGCCATGGGGGACGCCAGCGCCTTCAATATGGGCCAGACCGCCGAAAACATCCACGACCGGTGGCCCGAGTTCACCAAGGAAATGGCCGACGCCTACGCCGTGGATTGCCAGGCCAAGGCCGCAAAAGCCATTGAAGCGGGCAAGATGAAAAGCATGATCATCCCCGTGGAAACATTGGACGCCGAAGGCAATAAGGTGGTCATCGATCGGGATCAGGCGCCGCGGCCCTCCACCACCATGGAAGGCCTGGCCAATCTCAAAACCCCGTTTCGGGAAAACGGACGGGTTACGCCGGGCAACGCCTCGGGTTTGAACGACGGCGCATCCGCAGTCCTCTTGATGGAAGCGGACAAAGCCTGGGACATGGGCCTGAAGCCGGTCATGCGGTTCGTCGCGTCCGCCGTGGCCGCCGTGGATCCCCGGGTCATGGGCATTGCGCCTGTGCCTGCTACGCAAAAAGCCTTGCAAAAAGCCGGGCTGACCATGGATGATATCGACATCATCGAGATTAACGAAGCCTTTGCCGTTCAGGCCCTGTATTGCCTGAATCGCCTGGGCGTGGAATGGAACGATCCCCGGGTGAATCCCTGGGGCGGGGCTTTGGCCTTCGGCCATCCCCTGGCGGCTTCCGGCCCTCGCTTGGCGGCCTTTATGGCGGCCCAGTTCCGCGAAAATCCCAAGGCCAGATACGGCCTGTGCACCATGTGCGTGGGAAGAGGGCAGGGCTATTCCATCATCTGGGAAAACATCGCGCAAAAATAACAAACTCAACGCCTGGGCCATAGCCCGGCATTATGGAGATAAACCATGATTTTTGAACTATCCAAAGAGCTGCAAATGCTCCAAAAGGCCGTCCGCGAGTTTGCCTCCAAGAACATCGCCCCCAATGCGGATCAATGGGACGCCGACCACTATCTGCCCATCAAGGAAGTCCTGAAGCCCATGGGCGAACTGGGCTTTTTCGGCGCCGTCGTTCCTGAAGAATACGGCGGAGAAGGCATGGGCTGGCTGGCCGCTTCCATCATCACCGAGGAAATAGCGCGGGCCTCCAGCTCCCTCCGGGTGCAGATCAACCTCTTGGGCCTGGGCTGCGCCTATCCCATCTACAAATACGGAACCGAAGAAGCCAAAAAGAAGTACGTGGAAAAACTCTGCCGCGCCGAATACCTGGGCGGCTTCGGCATTACCGAGCCCAACGCAGGATCGGACGTTTTGGCCATTGAGACGGAAGCCACGGACATGGGCGACCACTACGTGCTGAACGGCTCCAAAACCTGGATCTCCAACGCCCATCAGGCGGACGTGATCATCATCTACGCCTACACGGACAAGTCCGCCAAAACCAAGGGCCTGTCCGCGTTTATCGTGGAGCCCAGGAATTTTAACGGCATCAAGACCACGGACCTCTCCAAGATGGGCTCCCATTCCTCGCCCACCGGCGAGCTGTTCTTTGACAACACCCGGGTTCCCAAGGAAAACCTTCTGGGCAAGCCCGGCGACGGCGCCAGAATCGTGTTTTCGTCTTTGGCCAACACCCGCCTTTCCGCGGCCGCAGGCGCCGTGGGGTGCGCCCAGGCGTGCCTGGACATCGCCACAAAATACATCACCAAGCGGGAGCAGTTCGGCAAGTCCGTGGGAACCTTTCAGATGAACCAGGATTTGATCGCCCAGATGACCACGGAAATCGAGGCGGCCCGACTTTTGGTCTACAAAGCCTCGTGGCAGAAGGACCAGGGCCAGGAAAACAACGGCATGGCCGTGGCCCAGGCCAAGTACTTCGCCGGAGAAACCGCCATGAAGTGCGCCAACTACGGCATGCGGTTGATGGGCGCCTACGGGTACTCTACGGAATATCCCCTGGCCCGGTACTACCGTGACATCCCCACCTACGTGCTGGTGGAGGGTTCGGCCAACATCTGCAAGATGATCATCGCCATGGACCAGTTGGGATACCGCAAGGCCAACAGGTAGGAATGATTGGAAGGACTCAAAATCTTGTGAGTTGATTCTTGAAAGACGCTGGGTCCCCGCTTGCGGCCGATCCTGAAAAAACGGATCGGCCTTGCGGGGATGACGGGCGTTGAAGGAGCGGGCGAGATTAATCAGCGAAATAGATGTGCTGGTTGTTCAAGCGCATCCATATCCCATTTATTGCAACAACCTCAGCTCTCCGTCATCCCCGTGGAGGGATGCGGCGGGATGATTGCGGCAGTTTGCAATCATCATGACGCAATCCCGGAAACGGGGACCCAGTGTCGTGCTTTTTCGGATAGCAACCCGTTTGTTCGCACCTTGAAATAAAGGAGAAAACCATGAACCTGGAAAATATTATTTACGAGAAGAAGGGGCATATCGCCGTTATTACCTTCAACCATCCCCCGGCCAACGCCTGGAACCTGGCGGCCGTCACGGATTTCTTGGCCGCCGTGGACGAAGCGGAAAAAGATAAGGACGTGCGGGTGGTCATCCTGACCGGCGCGGGCGAAAAATGCTTTTCGGCCGGCATGGACGTTTCCGACGCCGCCAACCTGCCCAAAACCAGCCCCATGGCCAAGACCCTGTGGACCCGCATCGACCGGTTTGAAAAGCCCGTCATAGCGGCCATCAACGGCCACGCTTTGGGCGGAGGCCTGGAACTGGCCCTGTGCTGCACCTTCCGCATTATGGCCGACAATCCCAAGGCGAAAATCGGCCTGACCGAGCTGAATTTGGGCATCATCCCCGGTTGGGGCGGCACCCAGCGCCTTTCCCGGGTGGTCGGCGAAGCCAAAGCCCTGGACATGATTCTGTTTTCCAAACGCCTGGACGCCAATCAAGCCTTGGAAATAGGCTTGGTCAACCAGGTCAGCGCGCCGGAAATGCTTATGGAAGACGCCATGGCTTTCGCCGAAGCCCTGGCAAAGCGGCCTCCGGTGGCTGTGGCCATGGTGTTGAGATCCATGTCCGCCGGCGCTTACGAAGGCATTGAAAAAGGCCTGGAGGTCGAAGGGCAGGGCAGCGCAGTGGTTAAAGCCACCAAGGACAGCCAGGAGGGGTTCGCCGCATTCCTGGAAAAGCGTCCGCCCAATTTTATCGGCGAATAAATGGGGTCAAATCTACGTTTGACGTTTGAGCCTTGGCAAGGCGGGTTGTTATAAAACGCACTTGGCGACTTTTTGTTGGGTTTCGCAGGAAGAAAAAACAGTTGGATGCGATCCTTCAAAATGCAGGTTGCGGGCTTTCAATAGGTCTTTTCATCGCTCTACCCAATCTACGATCTGTCCATAAAGTTAGTAGGTTGGATAAGGCTTGCGTGGACTATCCGAACGCCAGGAACTCGTCGGGCCAATGCAGGAGACTGAGGCCTGAAGCGCCGGACGCGAAACCCAACAATCGGTTGGAGAAAATTCAAAACCGCAGGAATTTGACGGACCAAGGGGCGGAATTCGTCATGTAGCGGCGCCCCCCTGTGGGCGCCTTTGAAACGCGCAAAGCGCGTTTTGGTCAGGGAAACCCTGACCCTACGGATCGACGCCTCATTAAAATGATTACGCAGTGTAGCCGCAGGGCTTGCCCTGCTTTGGACGAAAGGATGTTCGTCCAAATCGCAACTTAAAACCCTTACCGTCCTTTGCGGGCGTCATAAAAACTCGCAGTATGAGTTTAAAAGCCTATCCCCCTTTTACCCCCACCCCTTACCCATTCACTCGAAGAGGAGACATACATGGAGGGAAAAAGATCCAAAGTCACCACCGCCCAGGAAGCCGTGCAACGGCTGATCCACGACGGCGATGAACTGGTGATCGGCAATTACACCGTAGGAACCTGCGCAGACCTTGTATGCGAAGTCATCCGCCAGGGGCGCCGCGGCCTCACCCTGTACTCCCAGTCCGGTATTTTCGACGCGGAAATTCTCACCGCCGCCGGCTGCCTGTCCCGCATGGTCAGCACCTATGTCATGCGCTCCGGCGGAAAGACCGGCGGCTCGTCCGTGGAAAGAGCCTTGCAGGACGGCAGCCTGGAACTGGAGGACTATAGCAATTTCAACTACAACGCCCGCATGGTCGCCGGCATGCACGGTTTTAGCTTCATGCAGGTGTTGGAGGGAATCCGCGAGACCGACCTTTTCACCAAACGCACTTTCATGGGCGAGGACAAATACCGGATTATCAAATGCCCCTACACGGGCAAGGAAATCCTCACCGTTCCGGCGGCCAACCCGGACGTTTGCATCGTGCACGTGCAGCGGGCCGACAAATTCGGCAACGCCCAGTACTGGGGCGCCTTGGGCAGCGTGGCCGCGGCCGCTCTCGCCAGCAAGAAGATCATCGTGTCCTGCGAGGAAATCGTGGACGAAAGCATTGTCCGCGCCAGTCCTCATTTCACCATCATCCCCGCCTACCGGGTGGACGCCGTGGTGGAAAGCCCGTGGGGCGCCCATCCCTGTGAGGTCCTGGGGTATTACAACCAGGACAAGCTCTTTTACGGCCTGATCATGGAGGCCATGAAAACCAGGGAGGGTATGGAAAAATGGCTGGATGAATGGGTTTACAACTGCCCCTCCAGGCAGGCCTATTTGGATCATTACGCCAAGGTTTTCCACATCAGCAGGCTGCAGGCATTGAAAGCCAAACCCCTGCCCAGCGCGCCCGCCAGCTACGGCGCGGCCTTCCACTCGGCCTGGGACGAAAACGGCCGCGACAGATACCTGGGAAAAACCCGGGAAGAACTGGAACTCTTGCTGGAACAAAGGGAGAAGCTCTATGGCTAAGCCGTTTACGCTCAACGAAATGCTGATCATCGCCGCGGCCCGGGAAATCAACGACGGGGAGAACATCATCCTGGGCGTAGGCCTGCCCATGACCGCCGGCGCTTTAGCCAAGGCTCTTCACGCGCCCAACGCCACCCTCATGCTGGAGTCCGGCATTGTGGATTTCGAGCCCCTGGTTCCCCTGAACCACATCGCCGACGCTCACGCCATGCGCGGCTATTCTTATAGCACAGACTTGTTTTCCATATTCACGGCCCTGTACCGGGGCTTTGTGGACGTTTGCTTTTTGGGAGTAGGGCAGGTGGACCGGTACGGCAACCTGAACACAACCACCATCGGCGACTACTACAAGCCCGATCTCCGGCTGCCAGGCTCAGGCGGCGCCGCGGACTTCATATCCTATTCCAAACGCACGGTTTTGACCATGCGCAGCGGCGAGTTCAAGGAAAAGCTGGACTACCTGACTTCCCCCGGCCATTTACGGGGCGGAAACTCCCGCAACGAAAGCGGGTATTTTCCCAAAGACAGCGGGCCTTGCGCCCTCATCACCACTCAGGGGATTTTTCATTTTGACGCGGAGACCAAGGAGATGTTTCTGGCCCGGATTCATCCGGGAGTTGAGGTGGAGGAAATCCAGGCCAAGGTTCCGTGGGAGATGAAAGTCGCCGAGGATCTGAAGGTTACGGAGCGCCCCTCGGACGAGGAAATCGCTTTTATCCGGCATTTCGCCCCCAACCAGACCATGAGCCGCGCCCTGGGCATTGAACTGGGCATCGAAAACGCCGTCGCGCAAATCAAGCAGATGCGGGGGGAGTAATTTTTTAAGGAAATAAAACGCCCGCTCTCTGCAGAAGAGGGCGGGCGTTTTGGAATGCCAAGGGTTTACGAGGCGCTTAGTCCCTGAAAGAGACGTCGGCGATTTTCACGAACTTGTTGTTCTTCACCTGGCTCAGGATGGCGTCAAAGGCGCCTTGATGCTGTTCCGAGGTGAATTCCACGTCCACGCCGCCGAAGATCGGATCTTTGTACACGCCATAGCTTTCAGCGGTATCGATCCATTTTTCCCGGGTCAGGTCCGGGCCGGCTTTTTCAGCCACCTTGATGAAATAATCCATTCCGCCCCAGCCCGCCGAGGTCGGAAGATCCGGATCCTTGCCGTACCATTCCTTATGCTTTTTGCAGAATTCGCGGATGGATTCCAACTCGCTGTCGGGATAGACGTAGTTGGACTGCCCGGTGGCGTAGAGGCCGTCCGGGGAGAAGCCGGCTTTCAGGCAAAGGCCCACCACGTAGCTGTTGTAGCCGGGGGAAAAACAGACCATGTCCACGTCCCAGTTGAGTTTTTTGGCTTCCTTGACGCCGCCCACGGTTTCGCGGATGACGGTGCCCAGGCATACCAGTTCCACGTCGGCTTTTTTCAGCTTGGCCATCTGCGAGCTGAAATCCGTGGCGCCGCGCTTGTAGGATTCGGCGGCAGCGACTTCAAGCCCGTGAACAGCCAGTTGGTCCTTCAGGCCCTTCATCATGATGTGGCCCATTTCGTCGTCCTGGTACATCATGCCGATTTTTGTATAACCTTTGTTTTCCACGAACCATTTGACGGCGGCGCGGACCTGGTCGTAATAGGGCACCCAGCCGCCGAAGCTGTACCTGTCGTAGGGGTCGAAGAACAGGGATGCCGCGGTGATGGGGAAGATCTGCGGGATTTTCTTTCCGGAGATCAGGGGTTTGGTGGCGCCCGCCGTGGGGGAGCCCATGTTGCCCACAAACATGAAAACCTTGTCGCGGGCGATGAGTTTATTGGTCACCATGATGGCCTTTTTGGGGTCGTAGGCGTTGTCTTCAATGACCAGCCTGATTTTCCGGCCATGGATGCCGCCTGCGTCGTTGCATTCCTTGGCGCGCATTTCCATGCCCAGTTTCGCCTGGGTTCCCCAGCCCGCGATGGGGCCGCTCAGGTCCAGATGGGAGCCGATGACGATTTCGTCGTCGGTAACGCCTACTTCGGCCGACGCCGTAAAAGCAAAGCCAGCTGCCATCAAAAGAGTTAATAACAGTACCACCCATTTGGTTTTCATTTTCCACCTCCACTATGGTTAGAGTTAAGGGGCTTAATACATGGATTCAATGACATCCTTGAACTTCTCGTTCACGAAATTGCGTTTGAGTTTTCCCGTGGGAGTGATTTCGTCATCGTCCGTGGTCAGCTGAATGTCGATCAAACGGAACTTCTTGATCGTCTCCACCCTTGCAAATTGTTTGTTCACTTCCTCCACTTCGTTTTGAATCAGGTCCACAACCTCCTGGGCCTTGGTAAGGCTTGCGTAAGTGGTAAAAGGCACTTTGTTTTCCTGGGCGAACTTCATGACGTTTTCGTCGTCCACCATAATGAGGGCCGTCAGGTATTTCCGGCCGTCGCCGATCACTACGGCGTCCGTGATGTAGGGGCTGAACTTGAGCTGGTTTTCGATTTCGGACGGCGTGATGTTCTTGCCTCCGGCCGTGATGATGATGTCCTTTTTCCGGTCCGTAATGATCAAATGGCCGTCTTCGTCGATTCTGCCCACGTCGCCGGTGTACAGCCATCCGTCGATGACCGTTTCGGCGGTTTTTTCAGGATCGTTGAAATAGCCCTTGAAGACATGGGGGCCTTTCAGCAAGATCTCGCCGTCCTCCGCAATCTTCACCTGGGCCCGGGGCAGGGGCTGGCCCACGGTGCCGAATTTCACCTGGCCCGAATAGTGCACCGTGGTGGGGCCGCAGTTTTCCGTCTGGCCGTACACCTCCCGAATGTCCAGGCCCAGGCCGTGGTAGAACTTCAACAGGTCCGGGGAAATGGGCGCCGCGCCGGACATGCAGTATCTGGCCCGGTTCAGGCCGATCACCTTTTTCAGGTTGCGCAAGACCGTCCAGTCCGCGAACTTGAACAGAACTTTCAGGTAGGCGGGCGGCTCCTGGCCGTGCAGGCGAATATCCGACAGTTTTTGGCCGATGCCCGTGGCCCACTTAAAGGCCAGCTTTTCGAACCGGGTGGATTCCTTCATGGTCAGAATCAGAGAGGAATAGAATTTTTCCCAGATTCGGGGCACGGCGAAGAATATGGTGGGGGACACCTCCTGCATGTTCTGGGGGATCGTGTCCATTTCCTCCACAAAGTTGATTCTGCCGCCCGTTAGCAAGGGCGCAAACACCGACACCGTTCTCTGGGCGATATGACACAGGGGCAGGAAGGAAAGGACTTCGTCCGTTTCATCCCCGGGATTCACCTCGTTTTGCATGTCCATGGTGTTCAGGATGTTGCTGTGGGTGATCATGGCCCCTTTGGGAGGCCCGGTGGTGCCGGAAGTGTAAATGAGAATGGCCGTGTCTTCCGGCTGGGGCTCGCGCAGGCGCTGTTCAAAGAGCAAGGGGTTTTCCTCGTCCATTTTCCTGCCCAGTTCCAGCAGATCGTCAAAGCTCAGGAACATGTCGTCTTCAAAATGGCGCAGGCCTTCCATGTCCATCACGATGATCTTTTTCAGGTGGGGGGTGCGCTCCCGCACTTCCAGGACCTTGTCCAACTGCTCTTCGTCTTCGGCGATGTAAAATTTCGCCTGGCAATGATTCAGGACGTACTCCACCTGTTGGGGGGAGTCCGTGGGATAAATCCCCACGGAGATGCCGCCGGCGCACATGGCGCCCATGTCGCTGAACAGCCATTCCGGGTTGTTTTCGCTGATGATCGTGACCCGATCCCCTTTTTCCAGGCCCAGGCTGATAAGGCCCAGGCCGGCGTACCTGGCTTTTTGCCCGTATTCCCTCCAGGTGATTTTTCTCCAGATGCCGTAAACCTTGGCGCGCAGGGCGGTGTTGTCCGCCCAGTCGTGTACGCGGCGCCAGAACAGGGTGGGGACCGTCTCGTTTTGGATATTGATTTGGGAAGGCGTCATTATTTTATTCCGTAAAGATAAAGATTGCGGGAAAAGCGGCTCATAGCCGCCGGACTGACTGGCCGCCGGTGGATTTAGCGCCATTTTTTCTTGCGCTTCCACCGTTTGGCGCCACGGACGCTGTCCTCCTTGATTCCCAGGTAAAACTCCTGCACGTCCTCGTTGGCCATGAGCGCCTGGCAGGTGTCGTCCATCACGATCCTGCCCAGCTCCAGAACGAATCCGTGGCTTGCAATGGACAAGGCCATGGGCGCGTTTTGCTCCACCAGCAGGATGGTGGTGTTATGCTCCTGGTTGATGCGCTCGATGATCTGGTAAATCTCCTTGACCAGCAAGGGCGAGAGGCCCAAAGACGGCTCGTCCAGCATGAGCAGCTTGGGGCGCGCCATGAGAGCGCGGCCGATGACCACCATCTGCTGCTGGCCGCCGCTCATGTCTCCGGCCAGCTGCGCTGTGCGGTCTTTCAGGATGGGAAAATAATCGTACACCATGTCGATGTCCCGTTTGATCCCGGCCCGGTCGTTGCGCAGGTAGGCGCCCATGAGCAGGTTTTCCTTGACCGTCAGGTCATGGAAAACCTCCCGGCCTTCCGGTACCTGGGAGATGCCCATGGCCACGATTTTTTCCGGAGGCAGCCCCTCGATGCGCTGGCCCATGAATTCAATGGTCCCTTTTTCCGGGTCCATGATGGAGGACAGGGTTTTTAAAATGGTGGTTTTGCCGGCGCCGTTGGCGCCCAGAATGGTGACCACCGCCCCTTCCAGTATGTCAAAGGAGACCCCCTTGATAGCCATGATGGGGCCGTAATAAGTTTCTATGTTGCGGACTTTAAGCATTACAGACATTTTCTTCCCCCAGGTAGGCTCTCATCACGTCAGGGTGGTTCAAGACTTCGTTGGTTTCTCCCTCGATAATGGTCTGCCCGAAATCAATGGCAAGCACCCGGTCCGTGGTTTGCTTGACGAACCGCATGTTGTGCTCCACCATCAGGACCGTGATGCCCAACTCCTCCTTCATGTCGTCCAGCCAAAAGGCCAGATCCTCGGATTCCTCCATGTTCAGGCCCGAGGTGGGCTCGTCCAGAAGCAAAAGCGTGGGCTCCATGGCCAGGGCCCGGCCCAGCTCCACGGTTTTCTGGACGCCGTAGGGAAGATTGACGACCAACTGGTCCCGGTGGGCTTCCAGGTCCAGGAAATCGATGATCTCCTCGGCCTTTTCCCGGCTGTTTATCTCCTGCCGTTGCACGGGCTTGAAAAAGAACATCTCCGTCAGGATGTTGGAGCGCCTTTTCCGATGCCTGCCCAGAATCAGGTTGTCCAGGACCGTCATGTTCTTGAACAACTCGATGTTCTGGAAGGTGCGGGCGATTCCCATATCGGCGATCTGGTGGGTCTTGGCGGAGCTAAGGCTTTTCCCGTCCAGCAAGAACACGCCCTCGTCCAGGTCGTAAAACCGGTTTATGCAATTGAAGATGGTGGTCTTGCCGGCGCCGTTGGGGCCTATGATGGAAAAAATCTCCCCCTTGTTGACCGTAAAGCTCACCCGGTCCAGGGCCTTTAGGCCGCCGAAGCTGATGGATATTTCCTGTGCTTGAAAAAACGCCATTTAGTGCCTCTCTGCTTTCTGGTATTTTTTCTCTCGTTTGAAGGAGTCCTTCTTGTACAAGGGAAACCACTCAAAGTAGAATTTTGTCTTAAGCCACCTGCCGTAAATGCCCATGGGCTCGAAAAGCATGACCAGGATGATCAGCAAGCCGAACAAGGCGGGCTGCAGCCCGGTCTGGTCCTGGACGAAGGACGGCAGGTAATCCTTGCTTATGATGATCAACTGGGGCAGAAATATGAAGAATATGGAGCCGTACACCGCGCCGTGGAGGCTGCCCAGCCCGCCGATGATGACAATGGCCAAAAGCTCGATGGACTGCATGATGGTGTAGCTCTCCGGGTTGATGAAAAAGATCTTGTGGGCGTACAGGCTGCCGGCTATCCCCGTAAAGAACGCGCTGATGGCGAAGGACTGGGTTTTGAAGCTGGCCAGGTTGATGCCCATGGCTTCGGCGGCGATTTCGCTGTCCCGGATGGCGATGAAAGCCCGGCCGGTGGGAGACCGGAGAATGTTTTTTGCTAGCAGTAAAACCAGTATTAGGACCACTAGTGAAAGGTAGAAAAAACGGATCTCGGTGTCAAAGCCGAACCCGAATATGGTGGGCGTATCCACCATCATGCCCATGTTGCCGTTGGTGACGCTTTCCCACCTCACCAGGATTTCCTCGATGATAAAGGCGGCGCCCATGGTGGCGATGGCCAGATACAACCCCGTCAAGTGGAGGATGGGCCTGCCGATGACGATTCCGACCAGAGCGGCCGTTACGCCGGAAGCGGGGAGCGCCAGCAAAAAGGGAACTCCCTTGGCGGTCAACACGGCCGAGGTGTACGAACCGATGGCCAGAAAGGCCGCATGCCCCATGGAGATTTGCCCGGTGAACCCGGTGAGCAGCATGAGCCCCACTCCGGCCACGGCGTAGATGCAAATAAAGGTCAACTGGGAGAGCATGTATTCGTCTATGATTTTGGGCAGCAGCACGCATCCCAGAACCAGGGCCAGATACCAGAAGAACGTGCTTCTGTACTTGAACAGCCTGATATCCTGATAATAATCCGTCTTCATTAAAAAACGCATAGTCGTTACACCTTTTTCTTTTCCTGGATGCCGAACAGGCCCTGGGGCCTAATAATGAGTACCGCAATCAAAATGATCCAAGCCGCAATGTCCTTCCAACCCTCCTCCAAATACACGCCGGCCAGGCTTTCCGTAATGCCGATGATCAGGCCGCCCACAATGGCCCCGGGAGGACTGGTGAATCCCCCCAAAACCGCGGCCGGCACGGCCTTAAGGCCGATGAAGCCCATGTTCATGTGAACAAAGGTGATGGGCGCCAGCAAGATGCCGCCGATCCCCCCCAGGGCCGCCGCAATGGTCCAGGTGAGGGAAAAAACCCGCGTCACGCTGATGCCCATGTAAACCGCAGCCAACTGGTTCTGGGAGGTCGCCCTCATGGCCGTGCCCATGCGGCTGTAGCCGAAAAAGACGAAAACCGCGGCGATCAATACCAAAGCCAAAACGACGATGGAAAGATACTCATAAGAGATGACCACGTCCCCCCAGCGGAGGAACTTATCCGTGAACGGAGTGCGGAACCCGTAGGTGTCGGTCCCCCAGCCCGGTATCATGCTTACAATGCTTCGGATAAAATAAGAAATTCCGATTGTTACAATGACAATAGCGTAGGTGGGCTCCCCCACAAGAGAGCGAAGCACAACCCGCTCCAGGATCGCGCCCACGATTCCCATGGCCAGGATGGTGACCACCAGCGCCGTCCAATAGGATAGGTGAAGCTGCGTGATTAAACTGTAGCTGATGAAGGCGCCCAGCATGAGAAGTTCCCCCTGGGCGAAGTTGATGACTTCCGTGCTTTTGTAAATAAGCACGAAGCCTAGAGCCACCATCCCGTAAATACACCCGATGGCGACCCCGTTTAAGATGGTCTGGGTGAGCTCGTTGAAAAATTCCATTCCTGTTAAACCCCTTGTGGATCAAAGTGTAACAACCGGAATCAACCGCAGCATAAACTGGAGTTGTCGCTTATAGGTGGGCCAGTTGTTGTTAAACTACAAAGACTCAACCTGCAATTTTTACAGCAACCTGCAATATGGAAAAACAAATGATACGGGTTTTTCAAGAAGCTGACGACAATGGCCGCTTTTACCCCGATAGTGCGCTATGTGTTTTGAAAGTGCGGCGCTTAGCCGCTATATGAAAATGAGTAGTCATTCTTACGATTGGAGCCCAAGTTTCACGGACGGATAAATGATACCATCAGGCATGATCTCAGTGCAATAAAGAAATAACGTTTTTTTGGAAAAATTGCATTTAATGCAAGTAAAACTTACTTTCTATTTGAAATCAATACGATCTAACCCATTAATTTGGAATCGAAAAATAAAGTTCGTCCAGGTGTTGAAAAAAATGACTGCCCGTTTTTCCCCTTGGTTTTATTGGGAAAACAACTGCGGCATGGCCTTTAAAATGTCTAATCATAGGCAAAAAACCAACCATATCTGCATATTTAAACTGATAAAAATGACACTTTAAACAGAAAACCGGCTTGCGGCGCCAGCTTGATCCTTAGTCGATGAGCACTTTGAAGTAGGCTTTTCCTTCATCCGGGCCGCTTCCGGGAACCCCGTCGTCCGCTCCCGTCAGGGGGATGACAAAGACGATATTGGGGGCTATGACGGTTCCTTCATCCCCATCCCCCGCATCCGTAACCGGGGTCGCCGAGGCGTAGTCGCCGTCCGCCGGTCCTATTCTCAGGCTGCCGGGGAGAAAAGCGGTGAATGCGGGAATTTCGTCCGTAATCACAATGTCGTGGGCGGCGTCGGAGCCGATATTGTGGTAGTGGATGGAGTAAATCAGCTCCTCCCCGGGCTTGGCGTTGGTTTTGTCCACGTTTTTTACTATTTCCAGCAAGGGGGCGATTACCGTGACCGGGGCGGCGTCTCCCGTGGAAACCTGATTGAAGTTGGCGCCTGAAACGCTGGCGTTGTTATAGAACACGCCGGAAGCGGTTCCTGCATAAACCTGGAAGCTCAAGTTCACATTGGAGTATGGCGGCACGCTCCAGGACCCGTTCCAGGTGAGCACCTGCCCCGATAAGGCCGGGTCCGCCGCGGCGAGCCCCTGGGTGGAGCCGGCTTGGTAGGTAAAATTGCCGGGAAGCACGTCTTGTATTTGGGTGATTGTTCCTGCTCCGCAGCCGGAGTTGGTCACGGTAATGGTGTATTCCGCGCAGCCTCCCGAAGTAACCAATGGCGTGGGCGTGGTTTTGGCGATGGAAATTGCGGGCAATCCCATGACCAGCGAATCCGTCCTGGCGATGTTTACGCTTCCGCCGGCGGTTATTTCGTCCATGTAAGTCACGGTCGCCGTTTCCCCCGGGAAGACCTGCAAGGTTCCGTCGCCGGGATTGGAGGCCGCCGCCGCCGTGGGGATGGAGCCCGTAAACCAGCTTGTATTCACCCCGGTCTCCGTCAACACAATGGTTTCCGAATCCCCGGACGGAACCGTCAGCGTGACCTCCAGGGTTTGGGCCGAGGCGTCCACATAGTTTTTATCCCCGTCTATGACGCGGACGAATAATGCGTCGCCGGGGCATGCCGCTGTCATGTCGCCGGTTCCCGCCAGGTTTTCCACAAACTTTACGGACCCGTCCGTGGGAGTGGTTCCCGTGGGGGTGATGATGTCCGTAAAGCCTCCCGAAAGGGTGGAGGCCCCCAAGAGGTCGGCCCCGCGTTCCGTCAAAGCGTTGGTGCTGGAGGACGATCCGCCGAACACCCGGATGGGGGAGGAATCGTCTAGCCCGGTCATTTGCAGAAAGGTGGAATAGGGAAAGCGGTAGTCCAGAAAATAGTCCTGGTCGCCGTTGAACGAGGTGTCCGCCAGGTTTATTTGATAATTGCCGGAAACGGAAATGGCGTAAGCATCAATTTCCGAGGAGTCTGACGGGTCGTCGATGCTCTGCTGCACCGTGTTTTGCTCCAGGATGATATTCTCCGTCTTGGAAATGCCGTCCAGGATCAGCAGCCATTCATAGGAGGTGGGGTCGGAGTCCGTATCGAATTCAAAGCCCCAGCCATAAGGCTGCAACAACCCTTGGCCGCCCGTGCCCTGGGGGTTTTGGTCCAGGCGCATCCTGAAGTAGATGTAGGTTCCGTCGTTATAGATGTAAGCGGCCGCATGGGTTGCATCCGACACAATGTTCCGGGACCCCTGGGCGTCGTTGTTGGGATCCAGCAGAAATGCCCCGTTTTTGAGCAGGGGATTCCACTCGGAGGCTGCAGGCCACGCCAGGGCGGAGGCGGGCGCCAGCAATGCCGTCAGCAGGATCGCCGTAATCATTCGGATTACCATGTATGCGGCCGGTTTTTTCATGAAGCAGCCTGTTTCCTTTTCAACGGTTCGCTTTTTGGCGTCATTTTTTTGCAAACAGGTTCTCGTCGAACTTGAACCGTATCCGAATATACGGCCCCTGGCCCTGGAAGCTGTCCCCGGTCAGGTCCGTGTCAAAGTCGTCAAAGCAATATCCGCCCGAAATCCATAAATTCTTGAACGCCCGCACGCCCAGTTCGGCGAATCCGCCCTGGCGCATGCTTCCGTTGGCCGTGTGGGCGGTCAACACCCTGTAGCCTGCACTGGCGTCAAAGCGGTCCGTGATGTCATAGATAATCCTGCCCGACCACAGGTCGGTATAGGCCTCAAGATCGCCGTCCGTTTGGAATTTGGCGGCGTACTTGCCTATGAACTGGGTTTTGTGCGAGGCCTGATACACTCCCTCAATGGATGGAATGACGCTATGGGATTCGTATTT
Source organism: Desulfatibacillum alkenivorans DSM 16219 (assembly GCF_900142135.1). GTDB lineage: Bacteria > Desulfobacterota > Desulfobacteria > Desulfobacterales > Desulfatibacillaceae > Desulfatibacillum > Desulfatibacillum alkenivorans. The sequence goes on from NZ_FQZU01000015.1 coordinate 24,710, forward strand.
CGGCGTGGACTTTTGGTTGTCCTCGTATTTGTACTCCGTCTTGGCCAGCATGTGAAAGGCGTCCGATTGAATGGGCCTGAAGGCCAGCCCGGCCATGGTCCGGCTGTAAACCTGATCCCCGTCCTGTTCCGAGAGGTCCCAGAATCCCCTGGCCCTGGCCAGCAGCGAATAATCCGGATGCATCTTGTAAATCAGGCCGGCTTCCCCCAGGTAGGTCCTGCGGGTTTGCCACGCCGAGTCCTCCATGGTGTATTCCGCCCGGGTTGTGACCTTCAGCAGATCGTCCGGGATGTAGCGCAAGGCTCCGCCTAGTGCGAATCCGTCGGGAATGGAGCTGTCCGCTTCGCCTGCAATGGTCTGGGCGTATTCCATGGAGGCGTCTCCGGTCAGGGCGCTTGTGAAGCGCAGCCGGTGCTTTAGCCCGACTATCTGGTGGTTCCGCTCTCCCGAAGCGCCGCCTTCCAGGCGCATTTCATTGTACGCCGTGGTGTTTTCCCCCACTTGCGATTCCAGGCCGGCCGTGGTGTGCATGTCGTCGTATTCCGAATACTCCGCATATTCCTGGCGGATGTAGCCCGTGGTTTTGTCCGTCAGGGCGGCGTTGACGCCTGCGTCCGTCAGGTGATACCCGGAGCCCGTAACGCTGTGATGATGCCTGGCCTTAAACGAGAGTTTTTCCGAGTAATCATATCCCGCCCCGGCCATGACCGAGGTTTCGTGATCCAGGGCCGGCCGGTCCGTTTCAAAGGTGCGCAAATAATCCGGGCGTTTGGACGCATTGGCGCCTTCCGTGATGTTTTCGTAGACGACTCCGGCCTCCACCTGGGTTTTGGCAAACTTCTTGGCGACCGCCGCCGCCCCGGTCTGGCTCACCCGATTGTTCAGCCTGTCGTCGTCCTCATAATATTGCGCCGAAAAGGACAGGCCCGAGTCCAGGGCGTACTGCGCCTTTCCGCCCAGGCTTTCCACGCCCCTTTGGGCGCCTATGGCGGACGGGTTGGAAAAGAATTCGGACAGGTTCTGATAATACCCCGACAGGCTCAGTTTATCAACCGGCCTGGATTCCAGGTCAAAACGCCAGCCTTCTCCGTTTTCCGGCCCCAGAGCTCCCAATTCATCAAAGATGGCGCGGGTCTGGGCGTATTCCGCTCTCAGGTCCGTCCGCCACGGCAGGTGCAAAGCCATGTCCCCGCCTGTCAGATTATAATTGGCTAAGTCGTTTTCCTCCACCACGCCGGTGGCGCCCACGTCCAGCCACGAGAACACGGCAGCCTGGCTGCGGCCTCCGTAAGCGTAATAATCCAGGTGCGGAGAGCGGGATTCGTAATTGACCACAATAAAGATCGGGTTGAAGTTGATATCGTAGCTGGGCGCGGGCTCCATGAACAGGACGGCGCCCAGGTCGTATTCCATGTTGTAGTCCGATCCCCTGGAGAGCGTTTTCCGCGATAAAACCCGTTCCACCTGATTCCTGTCCCGCACTTCGATCACCACCCGCTCCGAGCCTTCCACCAAATCCATTTCGGACAAGTAATAATAGCCCGAACTCCCCTTGGCGCGCAGCACGTCCACAATCAGAGCCTGGTCCGACTTGGTGGCCATGCCCTGGAGGCGGAAGCGTTTCAGGTTCAGGTCTCCGTAGCCGCCCGTAAAGGACCGGTTGTACTCGGCCAGGCGGGAGCCGGTGAAGGCGGTTTCAAAATCCCCGTACATGAGGGACGATTTATCCCGTTCGATTTTTGCGTAGACTTTTTCCCTGGACTGGGCCAGGTACTCGCTTTCCGACTCGTCTCCGTATATGGGGTATTTGTCCGGCGAGTCCAGGGTCTGCTCCTGGGAGTTGAAAATATTGTCGTCCCGGCGATCCCTGTCTTTGGCTGTGTCCACGCCGATGGTCAGGAGGTTCTTATCAAAGACCCTGCCTTGGGCGAATACGGCGGCGCGGCCGTCGGCGTAACCGTTTTCGTCAAAGGAGCGCTCCTTTTTCAAGACGGTGTAATCCCCGCCCGAATCCCCCAGGCCTAAAACCACTTCGCCCAAGCCAACGATCATCATGTCCCGCAGATGAGGCGTAAAATAGACTTCCTGCTCCTTGCTCAAGCCTTCGGATCTTACACGGATCACGGCCTGGCCGGTTTCTCCCGGAGGCTGGATGTGAAGCGCGGCCCTGCCGGATTCGTAGGCAATCTGCAGGCCGTCTTCGTCCGGGTTTGCGTCCGGATTCAGGATTTTGCCCATGGAGGCTTCAACTTCCATCAGCCCGTTATGGCCCACGACTCTTTCCTTGTTGTCCACAAGGCTCACCGGGATTTCCACGGGAGCGGACGGATTGGCCGGAAAGCCCTTGTCGTCCGCGTCAATCTTGATCTTCGCCGGCTTGCCAGTGCATTCCACGGTAATGGAAACCGCGCCCCGCTGATTTCCATATGGGTCCAGCAGTCTGGCTTCCAGGGTGTTGCTTTCGCCGGCCTGCAGGGAAACGCCCAGGAATTCATAGGCGGACACCTTGGTGCGGCTGTCGGCGACAACCGTGGCCAGCCGGTCCCTGGACGCCTCGCGGCCGTTGACGAAAAGTTTGATGCTTCCCCCTGAATGCCCTTTTAGGATGACGTCCACGGTGTCCTTGGGCAGGACGGCCTTGTCGGCCGGGCTGATAAAGGCAAGGGCGTTATCCATGCCCGGAATTTGTTCTTCCAGGGGGATTTTTGGGGATTCCTCCGGCGCCTGAACATCCTTCTCATTTAAGAGCCCGGCTTCCGGCGGCCAGGCATGCCCTGGCCTGACCCTGACTCCGAAATTCGCCTTGACCAGCCCGTGGGGATGCATGTCCACGAACTGGGACCGGTCGTCCCCCATGAATCGATTATGCAGGGAGACCAGCCTGAGGGACGGCGGCAAAGAGGTCTCATCCAGCCTCAGGACGTGGGTTCCCGGCTTGACGGAGAAGACGGAGTATTTTCCATCCTTGTCCGTGCGAATGCGCAGCCCGTATTCCGTAAAGATGACCGCGCCGGGAACGCCCGGCTCTAAAAATTTTCCCTCCGGCCCCGGAGGGTCCTGAATCCCGTTGCCGTTCCGGTCTAAAAACACCTTTCCGATGATGGTTCCGTCCGTAGTGAACACGCCCTGGACGATTTTCAACTGATGCGAGGCCGCGTTGGAATGCACCATGCCGCCTGTGGTGACGCCCTGGGCGGCCACGGTGTTGCGTCCGTCGCCCAGGTGGCTGTCCGGGCCGATGACAACCCGGTAGGAAAGCGTCATGATTGTGCTGGGGGCAAGCACGGGAATGGTCCATTCCATGGTTCGGCCGGAGCTGGCAACCGGGTCTTCCGCCTTTTTTCCGTCAATGGTTGTGGATCCGTCCTTATATAAAAATCCGTGGGGCAGGACGTCCTGGATCTTAAGATCCGTAATGGCCGAGTACCCCTGATTGCTCAGGGTCAACTCATAAAGCACGATGTCGCCTATCTCGGCCCTTTCCTTGCTGCACGTTTTGGAAACGGACAACACTCCCGGTGAGGGGTCCAGGGGAATGTCCATGTTAACCGACGGGTTCTGAACGCTTAGGGTGAAGATCTCCCCCCTGGAGCCCGTCTCTACTGAGAATCCCGGAGGCAATTCCCCGTCCGGCTTCTGGCTGGGAAACTGGAATTCCACCCCCGGGACGACGCTGAAGAAGTAGCTTCCATAAGGCACGTTCCGGAATGAAAAAGCCCCGTCGGCGCCAGTGGTGGTGACGTCCGGCATGCCCGCAGGCCAGTCCGGAAGCGTGGACGCCCTTTGTCCTGAATTGGTGAAAAGAATAACCTGAACCCCGGCTACGGGGGCGCCGGTCGTAGCGTCGAAGACCACGCCGCCCGGCTCCACCAGAATGGACGCCTGGGATTGTCCGGGCAGCCCGCACAAGGGGTCCAGGGGATCTTCGTACAGCGCGTCAATCACAATGTCCTGGGAAAGCTGGAGCGTTCCGTCCTGAGGCGATGCCGGGTCCCCGCTGCTTGGCAGGCCGCCGAAGAAGAGGCCGGAGTCTACGGCGGGCGCTTTGTTGAACATGCTTTCGGTCAGAATAATGGTTTCGGCGTCTCCCGTGCCCGGAACCGAAAGCGTCACCGTAACGGTTTCCGCCGTCAGGGGGTCCAGGTTGCGGTCCGGGTCCTGCACCGTCAGATAAATCTGATCCCCAATGGAGAAATCCCTTACAGCCTCCCCGCCGGGCCCCACAAAGGAGACCACGCCTTGGCTTCGGCAGGTGAGCGCCGCCGTGGCCGACGCGGAAATGGGATTCAGTCCCGGAGCCCGGGCCGTGGCTGTGTTTTCCATTGCATTCTGCCCCTGGTCGATGGCGTCGGTCTTCACCTCAAGCGTTAAGGTCTGCGTCTGGCCGGGCGCCAGGGCGTCTATGGACCAGGTTACTGTTTGAGCGTCCAGCACGCCGCCGTTATCCGCGCTTACAAAAGTAGCGCCATGAGGCAGGGGATCGGCAACCGTGATTCCGCTCAGGGCGATGGCCCCGTTGTTTTCCGCCAGGATTGAAAACACAAGGTTTTCCCCCGCTCTGACGCTTGCCGGGGAAACGGTTTTTTTCAGGGCCAGGGAAAAGGCGCCGGATACGGTTATCAGAACCTCGTTGGATAGCACGCCGCCGGTTTCGTTGCTTAGCAGAACGCCGGTGTTGGCTATGACCGCCCCTTCCTTTGCCAGGACGGAGACTTGCGCCTTGTAGGCGACCTGGCCCGAAGCTCCCGGCGCCAGATTGCCCAGGCTCCAGGATAAGGTTCTGGCATTTAACGCTCCGCCTCCAGTGGCGGAGTTTTCCACGTAGCTTGTCTGGTCCGGCAGATCGTCCTGAATCCGCACGTTTGTTGCGGCCGCATTCCCAAGGTTTTTGTAGCTCAGGGTGTATTGAATCTCGCCGCCGGGCGCCGCGGAGTTGGATTGCACCGATTTGGTCAGCACGAGGTTGGGGCCTGATCCGACGGTGCTAATGATGGTTTCCTCTTCGTCAATTTCGTTGGATTCGATTTTGGCCGTGTTGTATATCAGGCTGCCCGCCGCAATGGCGTCAGGATCGCCCGGAGCGTAGTCGCCGGAAGTTTTCACCAGCGCCCTGATGGTGAGCGAGCCGGAGGCGCCCGCGGCCAGATCGGGCGGGCTCCATGTCACCCGGCCTCCGCCCGGAGGCCCGGGGGCGTATACGCCTCCGTCCGAGGCTTCCTGGAACGTGAGGAAGCCGGACAAGTTATCCGTAATAATCACCCCAGTCGCCGGGGCGTTGCCCTGGTTGGAGTAGAGGATGGTGTAAACGATTTCCGAGCCCATGGCTATGGGATCGCTGCTTGCCGTTTTGGTGATTTTCAGCACAGGGGCTCCGCCAACCTCCGTGCTGACCGAAGCGCTGAGCTCCGGCATATCGTTGCCATTGGCGTCGGCGTACGCCGCCTCCGCCGTATTGGTTATTTGGGTTCCAACAGGAGGACTAAGGGCCAGGGCCGGGTAAGCCTGCGCCAGCACGCACCATAGCAGCAGCAAACAGGCGCCCGCCATGCGCTTTATACAGTGCTCAGGTTGTTTTCCCGGCGTCCGGTGCATACCGCAGCCCTCGTCCCTCAGGTTCCGGCTAATCGATGGTTACCGAAAAACGCACAATCCACTGGCCGTTCTGCCCCAGGCTCAGGGTTCCTCCGTCAGGAGCGACCACGGAATTCACGCCCTGGCTGTACCCGGCGCCGTCGCCGTCAATGGCGTCGCTTCTCGACGCCAGGCTGGCCACGGTGGAGCCTGTGTGGATAGAGCCGGGCACAAAGGTCGTGTACGTGGGAACCTGGTCCGTCACGCTCACTTCCGTGGCTGCGCCCGTCCCCGTATTGGTGGCGGTGATGGTGTAGACCAGCACCGTGCCGGGGTTTTGGGGTCCTGTGGGGTTCACTGTTTTGGTGATGTTCAGCACCGGAGCGGTGACGGTGGTAATCAGGGTTACCGAATCGGTCACCGTGGGATCGACAGAGGACGCCACGGTGATTATGGTCGTGTCCTGGGACTGGTCCGCACTGCCCGCCGGTATGGTCACCAGAGCCAGAATGGTCCTGCAGGCGCCCACGGGCAGAGAGCCTGTGTCCACCTTGCCGTCTCCGTCCGTATCCGTCAGGATGTAATCGCCGTCGTCCTCCACTATGCCGTCCAGGTCCAGGTCCAGCCACAGGGTCCAGGTCCATCCCTGAGAGGACTGGACGGTCAGGTCTATGACGTCCGCGGCGTTGCCGTAGTTGCAGACCTCGATGGGATAGACCATTTCGTCACTGGGATCGCCCGAAAGGGACTGGTCTGTGGTGATGGATACATCCGGCTGGCTGTCCACCGTATTCTGGGCCTTGGTGGAGTTGTCCGTGGGCTGGGAAACTCCTCCGACTTCGTAGTCGATGTCTGCGGTGTTTTCTATGTGCACTCCCGCCTGGACGTTTGCATTGACCGTAACTTGAAAATAGATGATTCCCGAATCGCCGGCGGGCGCGTCTCCCCAGAACACCGTGACCTTCCCGGGATTGGAGATGTTGTAGTCCGCCCTGTCGCCGCCAACCTGCCCATTGTCAGCAAGGTCCGTCTGCGGAGTCGCTGTTCCGTACGTGCCGCCTGCCGGGCCGATGCGGATGCTGTTGGCCACATAGGTGGTGTTGGCGGGGATGGGATCCGTGATAATCACATTTTCCGCCGTGGCCGTGCCAGTGTTGGAGCCTTCAATGGCGTAGGTCAGGACGGCCCCGGGATCCACGCCTCCCGAAGGGTTCACGGTCTTGTTGACCGTCAGTTCTGCATCCTGCACCACGTAAGTGAATGTCCCCATATCATACACGGTTCCGTTAAATTGACTGGTCGCCGTCAAATCCGTGTCGCAGGCGTCTCCGTTGCTGGCGCCGGCCGGGGAGGTGACCTGGACCACCACCCAATAAGACTCGTCCGGGTCCAGGGTGGCCGTGGCCGCCACCTCCGTATCCTCTCCCGCGTCCCGGATGCCGTTTTCGTTATTGTCCAGATAGATGACGGCGGTCCAGCCTGCACAGGTTGCAACGCTCAGCGTGAATGTATCCTGGCCGTTGCCTGTGTTGAGGATTTCAGCCCCGAAGTTGACCGTGGTCCCTTTGGCCTTGGACTTGGTCGCCGTGGGCGGGGAGAGATCCACCGCCGCAACCTGCCCCACCAAGGTGGTGACAGGCGTTGCATAAACCCTGGGCAGGGAATTTCCGTTGGCGTCCTTGTAATCTGCATGCGCCTGATTGGAAATCACCGTGCCGGCCGGCGTCAGGGCCGCATAAACCGGCCCAGACCAGACCAGACAGGCTGCAATGAGGCATAACAATACCAAGGTTCTGAAATTTTTCATGGCGCTCCTCCTGTTGGAATATTTTCGGCGGAATTTAAGGCGAGTCATTATATAATTAGTTCTTATTATCAGTATGGAAAGCGGCGGACCGGAAACGCCGCAGGTTATTGAGCCGCGGTAAAACAGGGTAAAATGTCTTGAAATTAAGTCGATTGAAGCATATGCAAAAGCCGTTCCATTGGCGGAAAAACAATGTTAGCGTGTAAATATGCAATGTACCGCCCCATCATTATACGGTTTATTAGTGTTATTTCTGTCGCGGCATGGGCGCTGCCGTTTTGTTGGCGGCCCGGAAGGGTTGGCAGCCCGGCTATCCTTTGTGTTTTTATTTCCGAAATAACCCTGCTAATGCGGATGATTCCTGTTAAACAGGCCAGTCCTGAAAAAAGGGACTGGCCTAAGAGGGGAGAGAGAGGGGTTAGAGGGTTAAAGTTCCGCGCCCATGCCGGGCCCGGTTACGCGGAATACCAGGTTGGGGGAGACCTGGGTCCGCTTGGCGAATCCTTGATTGACCAGGCTTTCCATGTCTTCCACGGAAAAGCCTCCCATGCGGGGAGCGCCTTCCTCGGAGTGCACAGCCCCTTCCATGCGGCGCCAGATGATCCGGCCGTAACTTTGCAAGGCGGTCAACGCCTTTCTTTCTCCGTAACTTAGTCGTTCCATAATCACCTCACTGGCCCTGAATAGTGCAACCCTCATACCAGACGGACCTGATTTTTCGCCCGGGGCTGGTTTCAAGGCAAGAGGTTGGAGGCGCCCTTGGATGATATTAAAATCATATCAAGAGGCTACCTTCGTGAGTTAGAAGTTCAATAAAAATAAATTATTTAAAAAATAACTGGATAGCCCATAACTAATTAAACTTATTTCATAAACATGATATGACTTGCATATTCAAGGGGTTTGAAGGATTTATTAAGGCCATGATGCACGGGTTTCTCCTGGAAAATTTGACAACGCCAAAAAAATGTCGTGGACAAGGACGCCTTGTCCTGCTTTATCTCTTGTCAGAGGGGAATATTTTTTGACAATCCAAATAAAATTCGCTGGAGTCTGAGCATGATCGGTTTTTTCAAAGGGACCGCCATTCTATGTGTATCTCTCTGCTTTTGGTGCGCGTCTCTGCCTGCAGCTTACGCCGACGACCTTACGGAGGACTACTCCCGGGTGGTCTTGCGCGTGAACGGCATGGATTTTCACAAATGGGAAATGAATCTGGCGGAAATCCTGACTCAAGACCAGATGTTCCGGGAGGGCGCCTATTTCAGGCCTTCGGAAATTCCCGCGTTTCGCCAGGCTATGATGGAGAGCACCATCTGGGCCATGCTGATCTATCAGGAAGCCAGGGCCGCCGGCGAGAAAGCCGATCCAGCCAAGGTGGATGAGTTCATCTGGAGCTTTCAGAAGCGCTTCCCCAGCCTGGAGGCCTATAAAAAAGGCTTGGAAGCCCTGCATGTCTCTTCGGAGCAGTTTCGCGGGATCGCGGAGCGCTATGTCATGACCCAGGATTATCTGGACAAGAAATTCGACCCCCTTTCCAAGGTCTCGGAGGCCGAGGCCAGGGAGTATTACGACGGCCATCAGGAGAATTTTTACCAGGAGGAAATGGTGCGGGCCAGCCACATTCTGGTGGAATTCAAGGAGGAGGACGGCGACAGGGCCGATGAAAAGGCCTTGATAACAGCCAAACGCATTGTGCGAGAGCTGAAAAAGGGCCGGAACTTCGCCGCCGCCGCCCGGGAGTATTCCGACTGCGAATCCAAAAAACGGGGCGGCGACCTGGGCTACGTTCAAAAAGGCGATTTGCCCAAAGCTCAGCTAAAACCCCTGGAGGAAGTCGTGTTCGGCATGGACGTGGGGGAAATCAGCGACCCGGTGGAAAGCGTTTTCGGCTATCACATCCTGTATGTGGAGGACAAAAAACCCCGGACCCTATTGCGCTTTGACGAGATTAAAGACAAGCTAATCGCCAAGATGACCGAGGACAGAAAAGCCGCGTTGATCCTGGAATACGGCGTCGGGCTGAAGGAATCCGCCGAGATAGAACGCCTGGAAGAGCCTTGAGCAGGCTCATGCCGTTTCTCAGGATCGGGCGCAAGCATGGACCCTGCGTCTTAAATTTTTGTATTATTTCAAAATATTAAAAGAGCCTACGCCGTCTGTCCCGGGAACCGCTTTGGCGGGGCAGTCCGTTTTTCCTTCGCCGCCCCCATTACAATTCCATTCATACACGCCCCCGTCTTTTCTGATTCCAATCAAACGCCGCCCTTTGAAGAAAATTTGGACGATATCCTGCAAGCCCTGGATTTGAAGCGGCTCCAAAATAATGGGATATTTGCATTCAAAAGGGCAGGGGGGGACCGCGTACCAGGTCCACACGGTTCCGTCATCCTTCAGTGCAATGGAATGCAGCCTTCCCGAGGCTATGGCGATTACATGATCCAGGCCTTCAACCCTGACCGGAGACTCAAAACTCATTGCTATGGATTTTTCCATGTGGGCGTCCGGGAGATATCCCCAAAACCAGACCGTTCCGTTTTTTTCCATCGCCACGGAATGGCCATGCCCGGCTGCAACGGCCGTGATGTCCGTCAGCCCGGGGATCATCACCGGCAATGTGGTGTCCTCCCTGCCGCCGTCTCCCAATTGCCCATGTTCATTGCCGCCCCAGGCCCACACCCTGCCGTCGGCCTTCAAGGCCAGGGTATGATCCTCCCCTGCGGCGACCATGGGCGCGGCGGACAGGGCGCTTTCCTGTCCAAGGTGCATCATGGATAAAACGAGTAAAACAAACAGGAATCCAAACCGGCGGAGGCTGTATAAACTCATGTTAAATCCTTTAATGATAAGAAGTGATTAATTAGCATTGAATAGAAGATAGAGTAATATTAGCAGAATTTCACGCCAAATGAAAATGCCATGTTACTGATGCGGTGTTGAAAGAATTGTTCGAGAAAAAAAGAAAGGCCCGAAATCTTGTCAAAATTTCGGGCCGGGTTTTTAAGGTTGGGAAATTGGCAGGATGCGGTTTTACTTTCGTTCCCATGCTTTGCGTGGTAATGCATATAAAACTATTTGAAATTAAAGATGATAGCTTTAAAAATCTGCAAGATCGCCGAAGAGGCGCAACCTACATCAAGCTCAGCAGAATCCCCAGGAATCAGGACCAGGAATCAATAATTCTCCGAATCGTCCCGGGTCTGATCCACGCCGTCCAGGATTTCCTCAGCGAAAGCTCCCACTTCCTGGTTGATCTTGCGAATCAGGTTGTACACCCCGCCCACGGTTTGATGATGGAACTGCCGGGCCGACTCCGCGGCGTCCGCGCCGGGGTCGATTTTCTTCAGGGCGTCAAAGGGCATGTCCGCCACCGCCTTGTGGATTTCCTCCACCGTGGTAGCCCCTTTGTCCACTAAATTCTGCACCAGGTCTTTGATTTGCATCAGCTTGCTCATGGTCATCCCCCTTTTTCGCTGCGTCCGGCTGATCGCCGCACCTTTTCACTGTGTTCAATGTCCTCCGGCCCCTCGACTTTGATTGGAAGATAACCCTGACAAAATCATTTGTCAAATGTAAAACAAATTAATATGGCAAAAAATTATGACAAAAATAATGCTTCCTTCTTGACTCTAAGGAATGCGTGTCCTATAAGACACAATAGCAATTGGGTTTGAAGTCCCAAAGCGCCTTAGCCTCCGTTCCGTGGATCGGGCTCCAAGGAATGGTTAAGATAATTTTTGTTGGGTTCGAAGTCCAAAGGCGTTATTGGAGGCCTGAAGAGCCATAGCCGGACTTCTTAACCCAACCTACGGCTCAGCATGGAGCGATGCAGGTTGGGTAGAGCTTGCGAAACCCAACGAAAAGCACCGTTGGGGCCTCGCCAAACCCGCTGCTAATGGTTTTTTTTTCGTTCCCATGCTGTTGGGAATGCATACTTGAGACCCATAGAACCTGAGGCGCACTGATTCATAAAACTGGAGAAAAACATATGGCCGTAAAAAGATTGGACGACAAAGACGCCAGCAAAACCGCCATCCTTCGCGTGACCGTTCCCAAACGGTTGCTGAACGAAATCCGGGAGACCAAGAAAAAGTGCAAGGAAAAAGGGTTTTCGTTCGACATCAAGCCGGACGTGGCCCGGGCCATTGAAAACGCCATTTCGGAGGCCAAAAAGGTCTTGGCCGAAGAAGGGGATTAAATCTTCCTTTTCCCTTTATTGCGGCGCCGGCAAATATAATTATCATCTGAATTCCTTTAAATATTGACGTTTTCCCTCCAATAACTTTATACTCGTCCCATACAGATTTTCATCTTTGTTTTTTCATCTTCACCACTTTGAGGCGCCGGCGCCATGGGGGCCTTGACCAGCTGTTTTTGCAGGATTGTCCATCAAGGAGGCGGTCATGAAAAAATTGGGAATGGTTGTGTTGTTTGTGTTGGCTATGGTCCTGGCTTGCGGCGCCATGGCGGCGGGCGAGACGGAGCAAAATGTCAGGCAAGGTCTCGCCGTTCAAACTGCCGGCCAGGGAGGCGATGCCGATGCCTCTGACAAAGGATCGGTGGTCAAGGTAAACGCGGACTGGGAGCAGATGGGAAATGTTCTCGCTCTGTTTCTGGTCTTATCCCTGATATTTGAAACCGCCATGACTCCCATATTCAACTGGACGTATTTCGCCAGGTTTTGCGAGGGCAAGGGCGTAAAAACCCCTCTGGTAATCATTCTCGCCTACGCGATTTTTTCCAAATACAACCTGGATATAATCGCCAACTCCGTGCAAGCCTTCACCACCTATGAGGGGACTTTCTGGGGAGGCAAGATCTTGAGCGCGATGCTGATCGCAGGCGGCAGCGACGGGATTTTTCGCATATTCACCAAACTGGGCATCAGAAATCCCCAGGAGCGGAAGGATAAATCCGAAAGCGTCCGGCGTCAGGCGCAAGAGGCTAAGGCGGTTGAGGAAGCGAAAAAGGCCGAAGCGGCCAAAGGCGGCGCCCAGGCGCCCAAGCCGGGAACGCCAGGTCCCGCGGCTGGCGCCTCGCAGAGCGGCGACATTGTCCAGCCATAGGCGCATGGGCTTTTTGAGCCAATCAGTTTTTCCGGACCAACATGATCGCTTATCCCTCAGGCCGGCGCAGAAAGGCTGCCGGCCGGAGGGCGCTCCAGCGCCTGCTTTCCTTGGTTTTACCGCATTTCAAGGAGACTCTGCATAATATAGATGGCTTCCGCCAGGTCAATGACCCCATCGTCATTGATATCCTTGATCCTGGAGGTCATGGACCTTTCCTGCATGGTCAGGATTTGAAGCACGGCGACGGCGTCCACCAAATAGAAATCTTTCGCCCCTCCCCGCACGGGCCAGACATAATTGTAGTTGGAGGGATCTTCCCCGTAAAAATCGCCTTCCCGCATATTCAGGCGAAGCCTCCAGGCCGCGGTGTATGCTGTGGACGTCCAATACTTTCGTTGAACATTGGAAAAGGGATGATCCGAGGGCAGAGTTGGGTCTGAATTGCCGTGGTCCAGCAGGCTTGCCATCTCCTCCGAGTTAGGGAGCCTCCAATCCGTGTAGCCCAGGTAGGACGAGGCGTTAAGCTCCTGAATCCGGGCCAGGGCGCTCGTCCAGGTTCTTTCCCCCTGGGAAGATGCGTTTTGCAGCCACATGAGGTGCGTCATGAAGTCGGTCACCGTCCCGTCCTTGTGATCAATAAACCGGGGCGAGGGCGGAGCAACGCCGCTGTTCAACTCTCCATCCTGGCCGGAGCCGAGGCAGCTTATTTCCGTGTTTGCGGCGTCGTAGCATTGGGTCTGGCCGGTCCGGGCCACGGCGCAAATAGGCGCGACGCCGGCGTCGCGCACGGGCCAGGCTTGCGTATAGCTTGTGGAGTAGGGGCCTGGATCTTTAGCGCGGATTTTAATTGGATAAAGCCGCACGGCGCCGTACAACCCCGCTGTAGAGTAATAGGAAACGTCGCTGGTGGAGGTCCACCATCTCTGCTCGCCTCCTATGGGCGAATGCCAGGGGATGAAGCCCCAGGACGTGAGCAGGTCGGAGCCGCTCACCGTGGGTTCTCCGCAAAACAGGGTCTTCATTTCGTTGGCGTTAGGCAGGCGCCAATCCGTATAATCGGCCGTATATCCGCCGCAGGCGCTGATGTCATAAGTTCCGTCGTTGATGCCGGCCACGAAGTCAAGGGCTTGCTGCCATGTTAACTCGCCGTAATAAAAGGTCCCGATGCCGATGGCCGCCGAACAGGTGCTGTGTTTGAGCCACATAAGGCCGGTCAAAAGATCCGTCACCGTGCCGTCGCCATTGTCCTGAAAGCGCGGCTCGGGCCAATCCATGCCTTTTTGAAGATCCCCGTCGTCGCCCGTTGCATAGCTGGTGGTCTGTCCTGTTTTTCGCAGCACTATGGAAGGGGGACCCAGCACAAAGCCTTCTCCGCTCACGGGTATTTCCACCACCGGGAAGGCCGGATCGTCGGAGGGGATGTTCAACAGAGCTTCCTTATCCCCGGAGTTAATGGGCGCCAAGGCCGCGACGATACTGCACTGGGCGCCGGGGGACAGGGTTTCTCCCGAACACGCGTCGCCGTCTATTATAAACTCGCCTGCATTGGCTCCGGAAAAATTGACCTGCCCAATGCTCCGGTTAACGGAGGCGCTGTTGGTTATGGTGAATGTTTGAAGTTTGGAGCGCCCGCCTGTTTCCGTGGCAGGGAAAACCATGAATGTGGGGTCCGGGATTAAATCCGAGGCCGGGGTGAAATCCGTCTCTTCGCTGACGAAATTGTTGTCGGTGTTGGATTCCCCCGAGTCGCTGAAGGCAAAGGCTTCCACGCCGCCCGTCCCTATGCGGGCCGGAGTGGCCGTGAGCGTCACGGTGGCTGTAGACGCCGGGTCAATGTCGCCTAGGTCGCAGTTGAAGGATTCCCCTCCCGTACAGGTCCCGGAGGACGGGGTTAAAACCACCGAGTCGAAGACCCCGGAAAGCTCCCCCGTCAGGGTTGCGTCCGTTGCCATGTCCGGGCCCTTGTTTTCCACGGTAAAAGTGTATGTCAGAGTTTGCCCCACTTTAACCGGGTCGGCTTCCTCCTCAAGCCTAAGTTCCATATCGCTGAAGACGGGAGTCCCTAAAGAGATTTTCGCCACGATTCCGTCGTAGGTTCCCTGCAGGGAGTCCTGGGTGGGAAAGGCCCCTCCCGGAAAGGCTATGGCGCCCAGAACCGGATAGGTTTGAGAGGTTGTGTTGCCCCCCACGTAAACGTCGCCCAAGGCGTCCACGGCTATGGCGGTTAATGAATCCCAATTGTTTCCGCCCAGATAGGTGGAAAAATCAAGGGCCGCGCCTCCCGGCGTGTAGATTGATACAAAGCCGTCCCACCAATTGTTGTTGGGATCGCCGCCCAAGGCGTAACTGGACTGGATGGCGTCAACCAAGGGAAAGGCGTCGCCGCCGGCGCCGTCGGAACTGGTTTGGCCGGCGGCATAAATGTATCCTGACGGGTCCAGGGTGAGGGCGTAGCCGTAATCCGCATCCGCTCCCCCCAGATACGTGGAAAAGACAAGCTCGCTTCCCGACGCCGAGAACTCCGTGACAAAGGCGTCCGCCCCCCCTCCGCAGGCGTTTTGGACGGCGTTCAAGGTGGGAAAGGAAGTCGACGTGGTCACGCCGGTCACATAGGCCCTGTTGCTGGAATCCAGGACGATGGCCGTGCATCGTTCCGAGGCCGAGCCCGACCCTGTTTCATCCGATCCCAGATAGGTGGAATACTCCAGCGCCGAGCCGTTGGCCGTAAGTTTGGCCACAAATCCGTCGTAAGAGCCTCCCCCATGCGCCCCTTGATAGGCGCTGACCGTGGGGAAATCCGTTGACATGGTTTCGCCGGCCACATAAATGCATCCGTTCCCGTCCACGGCCACGCCCCTTCCCCAGTCTGTCTTGCTTCCCCCCAGATAGCTGGAATAAAGCAGCATGCTTGCTGTGGGATTGATTTTTATGACAAAGGCGTCGTCTGCGAACTGGGCTTCGTCCACATTCAATGCGCTTTGATAAGCGCCGGCCGTTACCGGAAAGTCCTCCGCGGTTGTATGGCCTGTAATGCAGATATTGCCGCTGGAATCCACGGCTACGGCCGAGGCCTCCCCGCCGCCGCTTCCTCTGAATCGGGTGGAGAACATCAGGCTGGCGCCGTCGCCGCTGATCTGCGCGGCAAAAAACTCTCCTTCTGAAAACAAAGGCGACATTTCGGGGAAATTGGAGGAAGCTTTTCCTACAACCACCACATCGCCGTTGGAATTCAAGGCAAGGGCGTTCACCTTGTCCTGCCCCGAGCCGCCCAGGAGGGTGCTCCACTCCAGAAAGGCGCCGGAACGATGCACTTTCGCCACCCAGGCGTCGTACTTTTTGCTCATCGTGGAGGTGTAGACCGCTCCCGATATCTGGCTGATTGCGGGAAAGTCCGAGGCCGTGGTTATTCCGCCTATATAAACGCCCCCGTTTGCGTCCACGGCGATCCCGTCCACCCTGTCCGCATTTATAATGTCCTCATCCGTACCCCCGATATACGAGGAAAATTGCAGGGCCGGATCAATGATCAGGGGCCGCGCGGCGTCATAGGATGCCAGTTCAAACCCATAAAGGCCCGGGCCCAGCTTTTGGCAGCCGCCTTCCACCGGCTGACGCAAGCCTCCGTTCTCCTGGTAGATAACCGGCTTGTGCTGCAACATCCGCTGGCCCCCGGGGGCGGAAAATTCCAGGGCGCCATTCGGCGTTGCGCTGTCTGCTTTTGCGCCTTCAAAGGCGATGCGTATTTGGGACGGATCAGCCCCGGGGCGGACGATAAAATCGTATTCAAGCATCCGGGGATTTCCGTAAAACACCAGATCAATCCCCGGATACACGGAATGGTACTTTACCTTCCGATAGGTGGAGATGCCGGTTTTCCATTGGGCGGGATCATTTCCCGTAAAGTAATTGGCCTTGCCCGGAAGCCTGCCCACGGCTTCAATTTGCGGAGACGGCCTGGCCCCGTCCAGGCGCATGCGAATTCGATCCGTCCGACGAATCCCGGAGGTATTGCCTCCCTGATTCCCCAAGGCCCCGGTCCCGCCTTCCACGCAAAAATCCACGGCATTGTCGTAAAAATGGAGTACGGCGCCAGGGCAGCGGGCGATAAAACGCACCTGATCCTGGGCCTGGCCTGCATTGGGCTCAAAGGTCATGGGCAGGCGCCGAACAGCGTCGTAGGCCCATTTTGGCTGCGCCGGCGGATCCGGGGCAATTTGCGCCGTTGAATGGGCGAAAACCGGAAAGACGCACGTTAAAAGAAATGCAGCCCAAAAAAGCCGCAAGAAAGGCCTAACGCAATTCGTCATGCGTCTGCCGGGTAGTAGGGACGTATTCGCACACATCGCGCACCTCTCACATAGTGTTCATGCAGGGTCGTTAAGTGGATCGGCTAAAGGACCGCTGCAACGCCGGATAACCATGCCATCGCCCAGGCATCCTCCTCCCGCAACAGGCATTAACCGGATAACCGCAGGGGCCGGATAGCCAGAATAACGGAAAAGCGCCTTTTCCCTTCATATTGCGGCGTGAAAAGATTGGGCTTTGTGATCTGTCAGCAACAAATTGGATGTCCCGTGTATACGATCATTAAACACTAGTATTTCATGAATTGCAAGAGGGGAAAAACTGCCTCAAACCGCCGTATCCGGGGCTTTTGAAAATCGGGCCTTTAAGACAAAAGAACTCCTTGGTTTTCCTATCCGGGGGGCTTTGGAGCGATCTTTTTTTTCGGCCAGGGCGATTTTTGGGGGAAAAATTCAACCAAAAATTGCCGCCTCTTTTCATTTAACAATTCTTCTCTGGGTCAAAAGAGTGTGTCAAGGCCTGATGAACGCCATTTTTTATTCAAATACTTTCGGTTTCAAATGCATAAAAATAGCATGTTTGTAAAAAATTGACGTAATAAACAAGACAATATATTCTTTTATGTGCATAAGAAAATCGGTTTCTTATGTAGTAATTGTATAATGTTTTGCAATATTTTTCAGGACTTTAGTGAAAGGAGATGCGTATGAAACTGGATTATTTCATTGTGCTCGTGGCGCCCGACGCCGAGAGCCTGGTGGGCAGGCATCAGTTTTTTCAGGCCATGGTCCAGAGCGGAAGGTTGAACGACATCGTTCGCCTGAGGACCGGCCAGAACAGCATCCAGGGAAACCTCTCCCTGGCGCGAACCGCGCAGGAGGCGGTGGAAACCATTGACAGAAACTACAAGTATACGGAGGACGCCGTGCAAATTGTATGCGCAGACTATAGGGTCAATCCCGCTTTGGGGGATTACGGCTCAGACCTAACCGGCCGGAACATTCAAAACGGTCTTGACTTAACGGATTACCTGAGATGGAACTTCGTGGGAAAAAAAAATGGGCTCTGTGGTTTTCGGCGAGGACGAGGCCCGTTTACCCCTTCAAGCCTTCCGCAATAAGGGCGCATACGACGCCATCCCGGAACCCCTGAACACGGACATTGTCCTGACTTCCTTTGACCGGCTTTTAGAAGCCATCTTCTCCAAACAAGTTCACGCCAAACAGGAAGTTCAATCGGTTTTTACGGCCAGGATCATCGATAATTATCAAGACTTCCTCGCCTCATGCCGCCTGAGCTACGGCGTGTACGACCATTTGCATTATCTCAACCAGCACAACAGGCTGCGGATCGATCTGGACAAGTTTTCACCCTACAGCATTCCCTTCGGCGTGTTTGAACGAACCGGGTCCGGCGACGTCCTGGTGGGAACCACCCGCCTCATATTCAGGGAGCGCCAGGAGCCCTTCGCCTCCTACATCGACGCCCTTCTGGATCACGACAATCCGTCCCTGGAGGACCATCCCGGCCTTACCCTGGCCGATTACGTGCGCCAGCCGTTGCGGGCTTTTTCGCCCATGGCCGAAAGCGTGGATCTAACGCACTTGCTGACCGAGTGGGACGCCGGCGGCGTGCAATACGCCGAAAGCAGCCGCAACGTGGTGCATCCCGATTATCGGGGCTTCGGCGTCAGCAGGCTGGTCATGGCTTCGTCCCTGACTTACGCCTGCCGCTCCGGCCTGGATTTGCTCATCGGCCAGAGCGACGTGAACCACGTGCCCATGTATCAGAAATACGGCGTCACCCCCATTCCCGGCATGTCCCTGTATATGGAGCAAACCGTGCGAAACATCACCGCGGCCCTGATTATCGATTTCAGGAAGCCCCTGGCCGGGCCGGCGGAGCATATGATCAAAAAGGTTTACCGCGACAAATGGGACAAGGACGGCTTTCTTTGCCTGTGCCCCAACAGGGCGTGCACGGCCAAGGGCGCGTCATACATCGCCAACAAAACCATTGAGTGCCCCATGGAAAATGACCAACTCAACGCCGAAGGGAGGAATTAACCATGAAGCAAGTAAAAATATACCTGTGGAACTCCATGATGGGGCAAGTGTACTCCGCCAGCGACAGTTTTCTGGATAACGGCCTGGCGTATTTGCAGGCCGCCTGCGAAGCCAAGGGCATGGACGTGGAACTGGACGATCCGGCCAACATGGATTTTATGACCGGTTTCGTGCAAAGCGTTCCCGGCGTAAGAAGCCTTTCCGCCAAGCTCTCCCTGCTGGCGCCCAGGGTTTTCCGGCCTAATCCGGATGCCGGCGACATGCAGTCCTGGTACGCCTTGCAGGAGGAGGCGAGCCAAATCATTGCCGGAAAAATGGAGGAGTACCTTTTGGATCTGGCCAAAAAAATCCAAAAAGGGCGCTATCACATCCTGGGGATTAAAACCTGGCTGGGCAAACGCCATATTTACTCCGAGAGGCTGGCGGCTTTGGTTCAGGAGCACGCCCCCGAGACCATCATCATATCCGGCGGTCCCCAGATGAACCAATTCCAGGAGGATTGCCTGACGGACAATCAGTTTGACCTGGGCGTGTATTCGGAGGGGGAAAAGGCTCTTGTCCGGGTTGCGGAGATTGCGGCTGACAAGCGCGCCCAGGGCTGGAAAAAGGGGCAAATCCTTTCCTTCATCGCCTCCCTGGCCGACCGGGACCTGATTCCCAACCTGGTCTACCGGAAAGACGGGGCGATCCGGAAAACCCGCGCAAAATTCGCCTCCCTGGACGATCTTCCCCTGCCTCTGTATTCCTGCGGGGAAGGCAAGGTGAACGTGGGCGTGGTCGTGGACGATCTGGGTTGCTATTACAAAAAAGGCTGCGCTTTTTGCGCCCACAAAACAAGCCTGGGCGGCTACCGTCCCCGCAAGATCATCCGGACCATGGCTGAAATCGAGCACCTCATCACTCAGGACATCGGCCTTTTCCGATTTTCCAGCTCCGCCACCCCAGCCAACAAAGGCTATAAAATCGCCCTCAAAGCCCTGTCCCGCGGCGTGAACATGGAGTTTTCCATGTTCACCCGGGGAGAGCACAGCGCGTTAAAGCGCTACCCGGAGCTTGTGCACAAATACCAGGTTATGGCCAAGGCCGGATTGCGGGCCGTGTTCCTGGGCGTGGAAGCGGCTAACCAGCGGGTTTTGGACGAAATCGTGGAAAAGGGCAATACCGTGGACGACCTGTTTTATACGGTCGCCGCCATCAAAGAGGCCTCCATGCTGGAAAAGACTCACGTGGACGTGGGCCTTAGCTTTATCCATCCCGTTCCTCTTCCCAAGGGCCTGGACGCGGAGGAAATTATGCATGATAACCTGTCGTTTTTGCAAAAACTGGAAGAACGCAACTGCCGCGTGGATTCCGTGCTGGTGACTCCGGCCGGGCCTTTGCCCGGCGCCCGGTGGTTCGAGGAGCAGGTGCGTTACGGCTTTGCTCTGCCGGAGGACTTTTTGTCCACCTATATGCGGTACAATTTTGAACTGGGCAAAGATCCTAAAACCTGGCCGGACATCGGCATTAACCTGAACGGACGCTCCTTTAAGGAAATGCTGGAGGAGGCCGGACGTTTTTCCCAGATTCTGGCGGACAAGGGCTATGCCGTGAATCTTACGGACGAGCATTGCCTGTGCGCCCGGGCCTGCGGCTTTCTCGGACATGAAGGTTTGCTGGAGTTCAAACAAAAAAGCGATCAGGCCATTTTATGCCTGGATTACGCCTTTTTAAACAAAATGGCCGGGACTATCAACAAGCACAGCCGCCTGATAGCCCGGAAAAACGCCTTTCACCCCCTGAACAGGAGGAACGCGGGATTGGAAGCGCAAAAACGTAAAGCCGTCCATGGGTAGCAACGCCAAGTTGCTGTGAAACAAGTCCGTAATGACGCTGGGTCCCCGTTTCCGGGACCCGGCGTCATCCTCAAATTTTGCCGTCCAGCACTTTGCGGATTTTACTTAGGAAATCGTTGACGGAAAACGGCTTCTGGATGTACCGGACTCCCCGGTCCAGTACGCCGTGATGGGCGATGACATTGGATGTGTAGCCTGACATAAACAAGTGCTTCAGGCCGGGCCGGATTTCCTCCAGCCTGCTTTTCATGGCGCTGCCGTTCATTTCCGGCATGACCACGTCGGTGATCACAAGATCCAGAGGACCGTCCCATTGGCGAACTATTTCCAAAGCTTCGTGGGGAGTGCTTGAGGCGAGAACCTGGTATCCGTTGCGTTTCAAAATTGCCGTGCACATGTTCAAAATGGCCTTTTCATCCTCAACCACCAAAATGGTTTCGGTTCCCGGAGCAGGGGCGGGCGATGCTTTGCGGAGGGCGGTTTCGTTTTTTAAAGACCGGGGCAGATAAATCCGGAAAACAGTCCCCTGGCCCGGCTCGCTCTCCACTTTGATGAAACCTTTGTTCTGACGCACAATGCCGTACACGGTGGCAAGGCCCAATCCGGTGCCTTCCCCCACGCCTTTGGTGGTGAAAAAGGGTTCGAAAATCATGTGCATGGTTTCTTCATCCATGCCTTTTCCGTTGTCTCCGACTTCCAGCACCACGTAGTCGCCGGGGGTGAAATCCGCACTCTCCTGGCTTTTCCTATTGTTTAAAGAGGCGTTGTATGTGGCGATTGTCATGCGCCCCACGCCTTGGATGGCGTCTTTGACGTTTACGGCCAGATTGGCCAGGATTTGATCCACCTGGCTGGGATCCATCTCAACGGGCCAAACGTCCGGGCTTGGGCTCCAATTCAACGCGATGTTTTCTCCGATGAGCCTGCGGAGCATCTTGAGCATGGAGTCGACGGAATCATTGAGATTCATGACAATGGGCCTGGCGATCTGTTTGCGGGCGAAGCCGAGCAATTGCCGGGTCAGGTTGGCGGAGCGCTTGGCGGCATCCAGGATTTCGGTAAGGTCCTCCCGGATTTTCGCATCCATGGCCGTGGCATCCAGAGCCATTTCCGCGTGCCCTACGATGACCCCCAGCATATTATTGAAGTCATGGGCCACCCCGCCCGCCAGACGCCCTACGGATTCCATTTTTTGAGCTTGGAGCAACTGCCTTTGAAGCCGCTGCTTCTCCTCCTCCGCCCTTTGACGCTGCGTGATGTCCAGGTTGACCACCACGGCGGCTTCCACCTCTCCCTTGTGGTCCAGAACCGGAGCGGTGTAGTTGAGGATCACCCTTTTTTCTCCGTCAAAGGCTTCGATCTCCAAAATTTCATCCAGTATTGTGACGCCCTCGTTCACCGTCTTGGCCAGAGCCCAGTCTTCGGGGCCGACTTCTTCACCGGATGGCAGCTTCCGGGCTTTAAACACGCCGTATTCCTCCTGGCCCACCTTAGGCTCTCCTCCCCATATTTTTTGGCCCATGGGGTTGCCCCGGAGCAATCGCCCCTTTTTGTCGGCGAACCAGAGGCCCACGGGGAGAATGTCAAAAACCCGGCTCATGAGGTTTTCCCTCCGCCGCAACTCCTGCTCCATGATTTTCCGGTCTGTAATGTCGTTGGTGTAACCCAAAAAACGGGTCTCGGACAGCTTGGTTGCGAACACGGACCACCACCGGACTTCTCCGTCCTTTCGGATTAAGGGAAGCTCCCCATATGCCTTGCCGTTTTTGACTAATTGCTGAAAATGAGCCTTGCCCTCCTCGTGGCTTTCCGGCGGAACAAGGCTGAGGATGCTCATGGAAAGCAGCTCCTCCTCGCTGTACCCGGTCTGCCGGCGCGCCTCGCTGTTTACCTCCAGGTATTCCCCGTGCTCATTGGTCACGAACACCCCGTAGGGGGCGTGTGATATGTAATCATGATACTTCTGCTCGCTGGAGCGCAGGTCGATTTCCGCCTGCTTGCGGGAGGTGATGTCCTGAAAGGTTCCCCGCACTTTTCGGGGGACGCCTTCTTCAAAGACGGCCTCGCCCGTCAACCGGCACCATATTTCTCGGTTGCTCCACGTTTTTCGGTTGACCTCCAGGTCAAAGGGCTTCCCTGTTTCCAGGCATTCGGCAATAGCCGATTCCAAAGCCAGGCGGCCATCCTCAGAGTAATAGTGCATGTGCTCCAGAGGCGAGACGGGCTCCGTACCGTCGAATTCCAGGATGTCGTAAAGAGATCGGGTCCATGCCGCCTTTCCCGTTTCCAGATCAAACTCCCAGCCTCCGATTTTCGCCATGCGGCCTGTTTCATCCAAAATATCTGCGCTGCTGGACAACTGCCTCCGGAGCTTGATCACGGTTTTTTCAAGATCTTCATAGCTGGGTTTGGCTTGCATGCATAACCTCTGTGATGAACAAATGCAGCGGGTCCACGCCCTTATAAATCAAGGGCATCATGGATTTTTTGCGGGTTAAATGTACGTGTAACGGGAAAATTACTTGGCCGCGAATAACGAATTGATAATAGACCACAAAGCCCATTTAGCGCAAGAAAATTAGGCCGCAATCCAGGAGGCGCGGCCAGGGGGGATGCTACTTGTCTTTCCAGACCGCGGCCAGGTCTATGCGAAAAACTCCTGACATGGAGTGAATCCACAACCGGTCCCGGGAGTCCAACTGCATGCCGTGGGGCCTGCCTCCCACCCGGATTTCCCAGAGCCGTTTTCCGCTTTCCAGGTCAATGGCGAAAACCTTGCCCGAACAATACCCCAGGACGTAGATGACATTGCGCTTCGGGTCCAGGCTAAGATACCTGGCGTGGCGTTCGCCTTCATACACCCTTTCGATGGCGAAATCCCTCACACGCACCTTGGTCAGGCCGTCCCATACATTGGACTGGCAATATAAGGCGTCCTCCTCCGGGGTGAGGGCCATGGAGGTCAGGGAAAACAAGTCCCATTGTTGGGTGCGCAGGATTTTCAAGGAGTCCGGGTCGATTTCCGAAATGTCCCTTCCCTGCCAGGTGGCGACCACCATGTATAACAGCCGGGTTTCCCTGGACTGGGAAATGCACCAGGCCCAGCCCCCCTCGCCCAGGGTTCCGGGCTCGTACAGCGGCATGACCTTTACCTGCCGGTTGGCCTCCAGGTCCACCACCGCTATGCTGGGATACATGGACGTGGCGATGTACAGGGCCTTTCCGTTCACGTCCAAAGCCATGTCCATAGGCTCCCACAGCATGGGGGGGACGTAGCCTCCCACCGGGATGGACCGGACGATGGACAGGTCTTTCTTGGAGATTTCGTAAAGATGGTTGTCGTGCCAGGGCGCCACAAACATGCCGTCCCTGGTCATCTCCACCCGGCGCACGTTGTGCTCCGTCAGCAAATAGGAGATTTCTCCGGTGTCCAGGTCCTTTTTTACGATGGCGGGAATAGTGGTGCTTCCGTAGGCGTAATAGGTCCCTCCGTAAAAGGCGAATAAGGCGTTCAACTTTTCATCGAAAAACACCTCCCGCACCTTGTTGGAGGCTCTAATCTCGCCGCGGGTTTTGAATCCCGTCCCCGGGGGGGTCAGGTAGGCGAGGTTGTCCGGGTAATCCCTAAGCAAAGCCTGGGCGACTTCCCCCACGTCCATGATTTTGACCACGCCCGCCTGGGATAGGATTGTTTCGTCCGAGGCTGCTCCGGCGCCCCCGATTTTCCATTGCACGATAAAAATTATCGTTGTAATGGCCAAGGGCAGAAACACCGCGCAAATCATCCTGAATCTTCCCGCCCGGACCGCCAGCAGGTAATATATGACTATCCAATAAGCCAGCGCAACCCAGGCCCATCCCATAACGGAGCGCCACATCAGGAAATTGTTGACCAGAAAAAAACTCCAGTAAATTTTAAACCCCGGAGTCGCCTGGAGCTTGATCAAAATATAGACCACAAAGATCCCGTAAAACATGGCCCACATGACTACGTTGCACAGCCAGTAATAAAAACGCCTTCGGCCGGAAGGGGCCGAGCCTTGGGATCGGGGATGCAGGTCTGTAAATGTTTTGGTCGCCCGCCATTCAAAGAGCATTACGGGAGTAAACAGGAGCACCACTGCGGACAGGCTGGTTACGGTTTCGGTGCAGCACAGGATCAGGACGCCGTGCATATACAGAAAAACCGCCCAGGCCGTCCAAATCGGAAAAAACCAACGGTTCATGAATACGCCTCGTGCGTAGGCAGCTAATGTTCCGCCCTTGTCCATTTACGTCCCAATCATCCTTTAGATTTTTTGCCCGGCGCCTTGCCCGAAACGCGCTGCGGCCGCCCCCCAAACCTGTTTGGCCAGGCTTTTGAGCTTATGCAGAAAAAGATAATCCAAAAAACGGAAAAGAGTTCCTGAAATTCGGCCTCCGTTTTTGGAGACATGCCGGTATATGGCCCACAACCGCCTTGGACTGCATAAAAACAGAAGATAGGCCAGGGATTGATACATCCGTAATTCCGTTGCGCCTACATGGGCCAAGCTGTCCTTGACGTTAAAATATAAAGAGCTTCCCGCTTTCGGGCCGCCGGGTGTCTTGCTGCAATATTCCCGGGCCAGTTCCGTCCCTTCCTGAGGAATCACGATGAAAAAAAAAGCGCCATGCATCGGACTTCTCCACGCCCAGAACAGGGTTTTCAGGATTTCACGCCGGGTCTCCGTGGGAAAGCCCAACATAAAAAATCCCCAGCAAAAAATCCCCAGCTCCGAAGCAATCGCCGCGTTTTCCTCCAGTTTTTCCAGGTTGATATTTTTTTTGGCCAGTTTTTGAATGCGCGGCGATGCGGACTCTACGGCTATATCGATGTGGTAGGTCCCCACCGAAGCCAGGGCCTCCAAAACCTCCCGGTCCAAAATGTCCGACCGGAGCCCGTTGGGAAAAGTGAAAGCCGTTTTCAGCCCCCGCCTTTTGATCTCACTGCAAATTTTCAGAACGCGCTTTTTGTTCAGGTTAAATACATCATCAATTATTTCAAATTCATGAATTCCAAAATCCGTTATCAGCCGCTCAATTTCGTCCACCACCTGTAAGGCGTCCATAGGCCTGAATTTTTTTGAAAAGATGTCATGGCAGTATATGCAGTGATACGGGCATCCCCGGGACGTCATTATGTACGCGTAGGGCTCTTTCGTGCTCATGGGGGTCATTCGGGGCTGATGCTGGTATTCCATGAGATCAATCAGATCATAGGCGGGGAACGGCATGCTTTTGATGTCAATCAGATCTTTGTTTTTAGGCCGGCAAACCGTTTTACCGTCCGGGTCTGAAAAGGCCAGGCCGCTGATTTCCCTGCCGGGATGGGAGAGCCCCTGTTCGAACATTTCCAAAAGGCTTACAAACGCCTTTTCCCCTTCTCCCATGACCAGATAGTCCGCGGGAATGTGCTTTATCAGGTCAGGGCCCGCGGATGATGCAAGGGGGCCGCCCAGGACGACGGGAATATTCGGGAAGTTCTTTTTCAGGAAAGGAATCAGCGCGTCAACCCGGCCGGCGTCGGCGCTCATGGCGCTGACGCCGATGCAATCCGGCCTCAGCTCCTCAATATAGGCAATCCACTCCTTTTGGGTTTTTGGATGAATCCGTTCATCCAGGATAGTGAACTGATCCTTTCCCGGACGCACTTTGTTTGCATAGGCGGCCAGGCACAACAATCCCAGGGGAGGGGCGACGGAGTCTCCGGTTTCCAGAACCGCCTTTCTCATGGCTTTAATCAATAAAACGCGGGACATGCAATACCCCTCTTTGTTGCATTGGGACTCTCAAGGCCTGTTAACCGGGCAGTCGTGAAATCGCCGGTAGCTTCGGGTGAGATCGGACCGCCACATTCTCAGGACTATATCGGACAACGGCTCGTTTGTCACGGCGCCGAACTTTTCCTCCATGTAGCAGCAGGGCTGCACGTCGCCGAAGGCCGTCACGTGAAACATGAGCCTGTCCAGGGCCGCGCACGAAAACACCGCTTTTGGATGGTTAATCCAGTCCGACTCCCAATAGACCC
Organism: Desulfatibacillum alkenivorans DSM 16219; assembly: GCF_900142135.1. Lineage (GTDB taxonomy): Bacteria > Desulfobacterota > Desulfobacteria > Desulfobacterales > Desulfatibacillaceae > Desulfatibacillum > Desulfatibacillum alkenivorans. Next base: position 51,412 of record NZ_FQZU01000015.1, read on the forward strand.
TGCCGGGCTTTAGCAGCTTGCGCATTTGAGCGATTTCGTCCCGGGAAAGCACCACGCGTGTTTTTCCCTCCCAGCCTCCGCACATGATGGAAGTGAGCATGCGCACCCGGGCGCCCAGGCCGCCCGCCAGGTCCAGGATGGCCTGCAAATCTCCATTGTCCAGATTTTTCTTGGTTGCCACCGCAGACACATCGCAGCGAATGCCGTTTTCCAGGCATAGCCTGACGCCCTGCACTGCTCGGGCGTGAAGCCCTTCCACCCCGCGAAAGGCGTCATGGAGCCTGGGCCGGGCGTGGTCCAGGCTCACCCTGACGTGATCCGTCCCAAGGGCCGCCAGGCTTTTCACCCTGTCCGAATCCAGCAGATACCCGTTGGTGTCCAGGCTCACCCGCATGCCAAGGCCTTTGGCCGTTCTGACGAAATCGTCCAGGTTGGGGTGCAGCAGGGGCTCCCCTCCGAACAGGTACAGGTTCGCGGTCCCGGCTTTGCTGCATTGTTTTATGAGGTCGATGATCTGGCCCCTGGAAAGTTCCGGCCGGTTTTTTTGCTGATTGGTTCGGGATCCGCAATGGGGGCACTGGCACTGGCATTGATAGGTCAGGGAAATCATGGCCGTGGCCCCGAACAAAGGCGCGGACATCATCCTCATGGAGGGCATGAGCGCGTCTTTGTACGCAGCCAGAATCAATCGGGACAGGGGATCGTCGAACCGGGAAAATCGTTCGGCCAGCCTGCTCCGGGCCTTGTTCAGGCCCTGAGAAGCGCCTGCTCGCAAGCCGGCCCGGACCGATGAAGTCTTTTCCTTTCCCATAATCCCTACGCAGTCCTGGGGGTGATGCGGAATTTAAAAACCTTTCGGGCCTTGGTTTTTAGCGTATAAAAGACTTTATCCACCGCAATGTAACGTACAAGGCCCAAAGCCAGGGAAACCAAACGGCGGAACGGCGCCACTCCGCTGGTGTATATCAAATACACCCGCCAGGGGTTGAAAAAAAAGAGGAAAAAAGCCAGGGAATGCATGATGGCCAGTTCCCGCGGGCCTACAGCGCCTAACGCGCCTTCCGGCGAAAAATAATCCCACAGGCGTTTTTCCCCATCGCTTTCGATGGCCTCTTCATATTTTTGGGCCAGCTCCGTGCCTTCAAAGGGAACCACCGGAAAAAAATACGCCCCGTGCAGTTTGGAGGAGGCCGCAAACCAGATGGTTTTCCACAACTCCCGCCGGCTTTCCTGGGGCAGCCCCATCATGAGAAAGCCCCAGGTGAAAATTTTCAGGTCCGCGGCGATGGAGATGTTCTCGCGGATTTTTTTCAGGTTGATGTTCTTTCGTAAAACCTTCTGGATGCGGGGCGACGCCGTCTCGATGGCGAAAGCCATGTGCACGGTCCCCATGTCCTTCAATGCTTCCAGTGTTTCCCGGTCCAAAATGTCGCCCCGAACTCCGTTGGGAAAGGTGAAGCAGGTTTCCAGCCCCCGTTTTTTGATCTCCGCACTAATGTCTTTGACCCGTTGTTTGTCCAGGTTGAAAATGTCGTCGTAAACCTCGAACTCATGCACTCCGTACGCGTTGATCATGTGCTCGATTTCGTCCACCACCCGCATGGCGCTCATGGCCCGGAACTTTCCTGAAAATATGTCGTGGCAGTATATGCAATGATACGGGCAGCCCCGGGACGTGAACAAAGGCGCATATAACTGGGAGGTGCGCACGGGCGTCATGCGGTCCCGGCCCACGTAATCCTGCAGGTTGATGAGGTCGTAGGCCGGATAGGGCAGGGCGTCCAGGTCGGCCCGGTTTTTGGAAGGGGGATTGTCGATGATGCTTCCCGAATCGTCCCGAAAAGCCAGCCCGGCAATCCGATCCAGGGGATAATCCTCGTTCCCGTCCAGGGCCTCCAGCAAGCCCGTAAAGGGGATTTCCCCCTCGCCCTTGACCACAAAATCAATGTTTGCCTCGTCCAGAAGCCCGGCCCCGGAGGACGACGCCAAAGGCCCGCCTATGACGATTTTCGCCTGCGGCAAGGCGCGTTTGAAAACCGGCAGCAAATAATCCACCTGATCCTGCTCGATGGACATGCTGCTGAAGCCGATGACGTCCGGCCGGAGGTCTTTCAGATAAGCCTCCCACTCCCTGGAAGTCTTGGCGTAAACCCGCTCGTCGACAATGGTGAAAACGTCCTTGCCGGGGCGCTTATCCCTTGCGTAAGCCGCCAGATACAAGACTCCCAAAGGCGGAGAAACAGCCAAAAAATGGTCCGTATACTCCCGTTTTCGATTTTTTATGAGCAGGATATTCGCCATACAACTCACACGCCCCATGATCGGGGCGCGCCTCCCTTTTCATCAGGCTGCGGGGCGGACGTCTCGGAAAAATGCAGGGGCGGCGGGGCGTAAAAATCCTCCCGGCGTGCGCAAACAAAAATGCGGCCGCAATTCCCATGCTGTTTTCGTTGCATAATCCCCCCCCTCAGGAGTCATTTACACCGTCGATTTCATATCCCTAATACCATTCCTGGCGCGTCAATTAAAGGCTAAAAAAACTTCCGGCCAACGGCGCAGCTGAATAAATATATAATTGCAAGACGATACAACCACACAACTGCAGACCGAGCGCCTTCGGCGGCTAACTACATACCTTCAAAACTGCATAACAGCACGCCTCCGGCGGCAAACTTTTAAAAAAGTTTGATCAAAACTTTAAAATGGCGCTTCGCGCAAGAGCGCAGACAGGTTTGCCATTCCCGAGCGTCCCTGTCGGGAATCCAGCGCCCCGGCACTTGTCTTGTGAAAAACAACGCGTCGCGCCTAATATTGTCGATACAGGGAACCTATGCTACTATAAATTCTCAGCCGTGAATGAAATGTTTCCCCGGTTTCTCTTGCGGGAACCGGATTTCCGACCCCGTACTCGTATTGCAGCAAACATGGCGAATTATTGCCAGGCTCTTTGACATTTCGAGAACAATCTAAAAACCAGGGTCACGCCCAAAAATGCAATTTTAAAGATAACTATTCAATATTGATTGGGATTGATTGCCTGATCCCAGAACGGCGGGAACTACGAATACGCACCCCATGGGCGCGTGAAAAAATGGGAAATCAGCCAGTCCCGCTCGAAGATCCTGTTTCAATACGGATATGGCTACGACGCCCTCGGCAGGAGAACCAGCGTCACAAACAGCGGGACAGCGTTTGACGAGCCTGCGTTTAATATCTACGGGTATAACTCAAGGAACGAGCTTAGAGCCTCTAACCACTACCTTGGGACCAGCATCCTTGATACAGCCAGTCCAGTTGATGATGAGGAAAGGGCTTATAACTACGACCCAATAGGCAACCGCATCAATGCACAGCAGGATTACGACATCAGCGCCAGTGCGCCCATTACGTCCACTTATGTGACCAACAGCCTGAACCAATACGAATCTGTGACATCTGGCGGGGAGAGCATCTCTTTAGACTACGACGATGACGGCAACCTCATCCACAAGGACGGCGTACAGTACGTCTTCAATTGCGAGAACAGGCTGGTGGAAGTATCGCCCCTGGCTCCCGTGATAGGAGACACCAAGGTTGCCTTCGCCTACGATTACATGGGCCGCAGGTATTTGAAGCAGAGCTACGTCTACTCAGCAGGGGAGTGGTCCCTTGTGTCCACCTCGACCTCCATTTGGGAAGGCTGGAACCGCATCCAAGAGAAAGTCGTGTTGGCCGCTGATTCTTCCAATGAAGAAGTGACATCCTATGTGTGGGGCCTCGATCTATCCCAATCTTTGCAGGGCGCAGGAGGAGTGGGCGGTTTGCTTGCCGTGGTGGATGCTGACTCTGACGTGGACTTCTACCTCTACGACGCCAATGGCAACGTGGGGCAATTGATAAGTGCAACTGACGGTACGCTCCATGCCACATATGAATATGGCCCCTTTGGACGCCTCTTGAAGTCCACTGGTTCTAAAGCCAATGAGAACCCCTACCGCTTCTCCACCAAGCCCATGGACGCTGAGACGGGCCTCTATTATTACGGTTACAGGTATCTTGACGTCGATCTTGGCAGGTGGGTCAGTCGTGATCCTATTGGGGAACGTGGGGGGTGGAACCTGTATGGGTTTGTGGGGAATATCCCCATCGGTCTCGTTGATTTCCTGGGAAACAAATACTATCCAAATTCTAGCTCTACTAGTACCTATGACATAGACTATGGTGGGCCAACATATGGCCCGGAACCAAGTCCGGGGGGAGAAATTGGCGATATTATCGATTCCATAAAGGGGCAGAGCAGAAATCTTGCAGATTGGGCATATGACCAGATTAAGGATTTAGGTTCTTCTGTTGGAGACATGCTTACTTGGACTGAAACCTATGATAGTAATAGCAATCCAGTTCCTGCTGTTTATGATACAAACAGCATCCTGAGTCATGATACAGGTTGGGCAGATGCAGAGAACTATGATAAAGCCATGTTTGCCGCATTTAAAGGTCTTGTGGGATTTTTAGCGACTTATAAAGCTGGCATTGAGGTAGCCGTTGTCGGCGCATTGGTCTCAGGGGCAGCTAGTGATTTTTTTGTAAAACAATTCCGTATTACAGGAAAATCAATGATTAGAAGGGAATGGTATGGTAGTATTACGTATAGACTGAGCACTGAGGGAATTGAGCAGTTTTATGACTATCATTCAAGTGGTCCGGATGAAAGAGTAGTTATAGAGTTATATGTGTATGAACGATTTAAGTGCGGCTCTAAAGTAATAGCAGAGAAAGAGCCATATTTATGGCCAGGATTTATAGAAGTAAATAAGTTTTTGCAAAATTTAAGGGATCCTTTCTATGAAAAGGATATTACAACGTTCTATCCATTTGGCGCGGATACTCTCACTTATTAAGGCTATTCAGAATAAATGAAGGCCATTTTTTCAATATTTTAAAGCATAAGGAATTGGCATGGAAAAATTGTTAAAGAAAATGTTTAGTCGTTCATGCCTTTCAATTTTCTGTTTGGTTGGATCGCTGGGCATTTTTATTATTGGTTTTGTTTTCTGTTTTCCATTAGGGAAAATAATTGCTCATGAACTCACGCATAAAACAGTTATTGTATCGAAATCATACTATATACGATATATGTTCTACGTGTATTTGGTTACACATTGTATAGGAGGGTTGTTGTTCATTAAGGGAGTGTTTTTATATGATCAACTTAAATCATACTCGTTGAGATTTTCAAATTTCACTTATTTGATTTTTAACTGTGCTTTTATAGTTTTATGGTTCATATTTTGTTTAAGTACACTTGAAATGTTACTTGGAAAGAGTATCAGTATTTCAATAGAGCATTTAGGTATTCTATTTACAATTATGTATATAGTAGGCGGCGCTGATGGCCCAAAGTACTCGAAGCGAGGGCGAAAACAGTGACTCTTGGACTTTAGGGGACGCCTTTAAGAAGTTAATAAACTCTGTAGCATGTTGATTTTGTACGATATTTGAGGCGGTTGGACTGGTTGGCAAGCCCCCATAGAGGGGCCTGAAACATAAAATTTCGGTTTTCGCCCGCACGCAGGGGAAGCGGTTTTTTTCCCGATCCCTGTAGGGAAGGTGCGGAGAAGGATGAGGCGGAGGCATGCATTCCCACGTGCAACATGGGAGCGAGTCCGAAAAGCATGAACAAAAAAAAACATAAACCACGGAAAACACGGAAGTCACGGAAGCGTTAAATTCTGTGTTTTCCGTGTCTTCCGTGGTTAATACGGCAGTTTTTGGGGGCGTTCGGGAATGACGATCCCCCCCATCCTGACCTTCCCCCGCCAGTGGGGAAGGGATTTTATAGGATGCCGCTTCGCGCCGGAATTTGTTGGGTTTCGCAGGCTCTGCCCAACCTACGATGTCAATGGGGCGCCATGGGGACGTAAAATATTTTTGGCGTTGGGAAAGAGTTCCGGTCGCGCCTTTTGTGCTTCGCACCCAGGCAGGATACTGCTCTGCCTGGGCCACCCAAACGAATAAGGATGCCGCTTCGCGTCTGCATTTGTTGGGCTTCGCAAGCTCTACCCAACCTACGATGTCGGCGCGGCCAGGGATAGGGACGCTGGATTCCCGACAGGGACGCTAGGGAATGACGATCCCCCCCCATCCTGACCTTCCCCCGCCGGTGGGGAAGGGACGTAGGGGCAGGGTTCCCCTGCCCAAGGGTTGGGAGACCCAACCCCTACGCGGGCGAAGCAAGCGGCGCCCTTACATGATCCAGGGAGTTGGGGAGCGCCGGATATATGAACTGTCTGGTTTTGCGCGAAGCGCATTTTGAAGTTCTTTGATGTTCTTGGGGACGTCTTTGATTAATTGCCTAACTTGACATCCAAAGTTGGCTTGATGGAACTCTTGGGGGCGTCCCTGATTAATCCACTAACTCTGACTTTAGGGGACGCCTTTAAGAAATTAAGAAACTCTGTAGCATTGTGACTTTAGGGGACGCCTTTGACTTCAGGGGACGCCTTTAAGAAATTAAGAAACTCTGTAGCATATTGATTTTGCGTGATGTTTGAGGCGGTTGGACTGGTTGGCAAGCCCTCAAAGAGGGGCCTGAAACATAAAATTTCGGTTTTCGCCCGCACGCAGGGAAGCGGTTTTTTTTTCGATCCCTGTATTGGGCAGGGTCTTTGACATTTGAATAAAAATACGGAGATAAATGCGGATGGAGAGGGCGCCGTTTGGTAGGACGGCGCCCTCTCCATCCGCTAATGATTGCACCCTTCGCCCGCCATCCTCAAGGGCGATCACAAGGATCTCCCCTACGCGGGCGCATTACGTAAGGTGCGAATCTGGTATTCGCCCAGGCGGTAGGGCGCGAATCTTGTATTCGCCCCAACAACGGCGATAATTTGTGCGATCACAAGGATCGTCCCTACGCGGGCGCAGCAAGCAGCAGGTGTGGGTTTTGGCCTGAACATGATAACTTATCGCCCCTACGCGGGCGCAGCAAGCAGCGCCCAATACAGGCAAGAAAAAGGGCATATCAAAGGCGCTATTCAGGCCGATCAAGTCCGTCAAGTGACTTCAGGGGACGGACTTCAGGGGACGTCTTTGATTATTTGACTAACTCCATCGTCAACAGCAGGCTCAACCCAGTCAGTCCCCCAGGCGGTCCAGCGGCATAAGCATCATGAGCCTTTGCCTTTGTTGTCCACCCTTCCCATGATGATCCCCTGGACCTGGTTCTTGACGATCATGGCGTCAATATGACCTGGGGGACATAAATTCGTCGTGGAATACTCAGGGATGTCCCCATAAGCCGTCTGCCGCGACTGCTTTGAGGAATTGTGTCAGGATCAGACCTGGCAAGACCAAATCAAAAAAAAGGACGAAACAGGGTGAAATCCGCGCTCTTTTTATAAAGCAGACCGCTCCTCGTCCTTTTCGGAGTGGGTCCAGAGCTTCAGGTTTCTGAAATCCTCGCGTGCCAGGCCGGTTTGGGTCAGGCCCAGAGCCGGATACAGTACGCCCCGCAGGAGCCACAGCAAAAAGGCCAAAGCGCCCAGGGGAAAAACCACGCCGTTCAGCAGCTTGATTACAAACAGCCGCGCCACGCTCAGGGCGATGTCCTTTGTCGCCGTAAGGGAGTATTGCATCAATTCCAGGGATTTGTCGTACAGGAACTTGGCCTTGTCGGTGATTTTGTCGATCCGGTGGAACTGGGACACGTCAAAATGCCGCCCCGCTTCTTCAAAGGACGAAAACAGCGAGGCCTCCAAGGGCGCGGTGGTCGCCTGGGAAAGGTTCGCCGCTAAGTATACGGACGAAGGCAGCACCAGCAAGAACACGATGGCCGCCAAAAGGGTCATTTTGGAAATGCGTTCCACGGAGACGGCCCAGGCGTTGGTTTCCTTCAGCCAGGGGCGGATCAGAAACCACAGGCAAAACCCGGACAGGGATACGATCAACAAAATATGGGCCACGGGATAGCAGCCCTGGAGCACGCTTTTGGTCACCGTGGAAAACATGATGCTCAGGATGAGAATGCGCCAGGCCAGGTTCAAATAATCCAACACGGGTTGGAGGGCGTCGCCCACCTCCATTTCCGTGCCTGCATTGGCGAAGACCACGCCGGCCTCAAACTGGAGGGTCGTGCCTTCGATGATGTCCGCCGCTCCTTTGGCCAGGCCGATGGGGATCATCAATTGAGCCGTGTCCCGCACCGAGGTTTCCAAAAAGGCGTCGTTGTATTCCGCCATGGGGCGCATGACGGCGCGATAGGCTTTTTCCAGCGGCCCTCCGGCAGCCAGGGCCAGAAAAATCAACGCCGCGGCCAGGGGCCAGTACATCAGGGCCAAACGCTTCGCCTTTGCCTTTGTCGCCATGCCTTCCTCCATGAAGGGCCGGTGTTTTTTCAATAAATTATTTTACACAAGATAATGCATATTTTCAATGACACAACAATTCCCTCCATCGCACGGCCCCTGCAGTCATCCCTGGAAGATTGAAAGGCTATGATAAATGCACAAATACGGTGACAAATCCGACCAAACCCATTAAATAGGGAAGGGGGGGAGGCAATCTATATCAGTACGGAGCAACAATCAGTATGAGCGAGAAGGAAATCCCCGACGGGTTTCATTACGTAGGCAATTGCATCCGGCCGCCCAGCGAGGCCAATTCCATCCTGCTGCAGGCCACCTTGGGATGCTCCCATTCCAAATGCACCTTTTGCGGCGCGTACAAGGACAAAAGGTTCGCCATCAAGGACCGCAAATATCTGGAGAGCGACCTCCGGTTCGCCCGGCATTACTGCAAGCGCCAGGACCGGGTTTTTGTCATGGACGGCGACGCATTCGTCATGCCCATGAAGCACTGGAAATGGCTTTTGGGCGAGATCAGGGACAAGCTGCCCTGGGTCAGACGCACCACCTGTTACGCCAATCTCAAGTCCATCATGTTGAAGTCGGACGAAGACCTGAAATGGCTGTTCGATAACGGCCTGAAAGCGGTGTTTTTAGGCTTGGAGTCGGGCCACGCCCAGGTGCGGAAGGACATCCGCAAGGGCGGAACTCCCGAGGAATTGATCCACCATTGCAAGAGATTGAGACGGTCCGGCATCAAGCTGGTTTCCATCGTGCTGTTGGGCCTGGGCCAGACCCATTTGAGCATGGAGCACGCCCGGGAGACGGGCCGCGCTCTTTCGGAGATCGACCCCGAGGCGGTCAGCGCCCTGAGCCTCATGCCCTTGCGCAACACCCCCCTGGGGGAAGCCTATGAGCGGGGCGAATTTGACATGCCCGATCCCCTGGGCATCATCCGGGAGTTGCGGGAGTTGGCGGCGCACACGAATTTGTCCCGGGGCTCATTTAGGGCGGTCCATGCCAGCAACTATCTGCCTATTGACGCCAAGTTCCCCCGGGACAAGGAGGCCGTCCTGGCGACGTTGGATCAGGCCCTGGCCGGAAACGTCCGGTTAAAGCCGGAATGGATGCGGGGCTTGTAGCCTATGGCCAGATCCTCTTCAGGCATCCTGGTTTTGCTGTCTGTTTCCGTGGGCGTTTCCATGATCGGGCTGGGCATCATCTGGCCCTTGATCCCGGTGTACGCCGTGGAGCTTGGCGCGGGCGGATTCATGGTGGGCCTGATCATCGCCAGCTTCAACCTTTCCAAGGCCGCGTTCGGGCCGTTTATGGGAAGGTTTTCCGACACCCTGGGGAGGAAGAAATTCATCACGGCCGGGCTGATCGCCTATACCTGCATGTCCGTCATGTACGTATTGGCGGGCAGCGCCGAGGTGCTTATCGCCGTGCGGGTCTTCCACGGCATGGCCTCCGTGATGGTGGTTCCCATCGCCATGGCCCTGGCTGCGGACATCGCCCCCAAACACGAGCTGGGCTTGTACATGGGCACCCTGAACATGGCCGTCATGCTGGGATTGGGGGCCGGGCCGGTACTGGGCGGCGCCCTCCGCGATCATTTCGGCATGAACTCGGCATTTTACGCCATGGGGCTTTTGGCCCTGGTCACGTGCATCCTGGTGATCATCGTCATTCCTTCGGACGCCGAAACCCGGTCATTCAAGGAAAATCACACCCGATCCTCGGTGGGCCAGATCATCCGCCACAGGATCGCCTTGGGCATTATTTTCATGCGTTTTCTGGCCGCGTCAGGCCAGGGCGCGGTATACACGTTTCTGCCCCTTTTGGGCTTGAAAATGGACATGTCCAGCTCCCAGGTGGGGATCGTGCTTTCAACCAACGTTTTCCTAATCGCCTTTTTGCAGCGGTTCAGCGGCAGGCTGTCGGACCGGTTCAATCCAAAATACCTGGTGATATACGGCACCTTTCTGGCCGGGTTCGCCGTGTTGGGCATGCCCATGGTAAAGGGCTTTTGGCTGGTTCTGGCTCTGAACATTGTCATGGGCGCGGCCAACGGGCTGGCCCTGCCCGGCGGATTGGTCATCACGGCTCAACTGGGGCGCACCATGGGCATGGCCTCTCTTATGAGCATTACGGACGCAGCCTGGAGCCTGGGCATGATCGTCTCTCCCATCTTGTCCGGGATCATCCTGGACGTATACGGCCTTCCCTACGTTTTTCTCATGGGAAGCGCCCTGATTCTCACGGGCGGGGCGGCGGTCTCCCTGTTTTTGCGGACCTACGATCCCGCCATGGAGTATTGATTTCAACCTCCCCTGAAAGGGCGGCGGGGGGGACGGCGCTGCATTCATTCGAAGGCCAATGCCTTGTGTTGTTTTGCGCCTCAACCGCTCCTAATTCTTCCCCGACTGTTTTATCCTTGAAGCCATTGGGATAATCCTGTAATATCCTAACCAGTTGCATTGTAGATAATTAGGAAGCCAGTCCCTGCCGGCGGTTATTCCAAAAAAGGCGAAAAACAGCCTGAACGGACAACGTGAAATTCATCCTGGCATTGACTTCCCGGGCTAAGGCCCTTCCATAAATCTTTTCATTATATAGGCCTGAAAAACATGGAAGAACTTGCGGATCTGGTTTTTTTTCTGGAAAACTCGGGTAAAGATCCCACGAGCATGATTTTCGACGACGAGCTTACGGGGCTTCGCAACCGGCGGTTTATTAAAAATCATCTGGAGTTCAGGGTCCAATGGGGGGACTTGAAAGCGCGTCCCACTTCCATGGTCTTTGTGGATATCGACAACCTTGACCAGATCAACGACGCCCTGGGCCGGGATCTGGGCACGGCAGTCCTCAAGCATTTGGCCGAGCTTGTGAAGCAAGCTGCTCCGGAAGGGTCCACCGCCGCCCGGTACGGCGCCGACGAGTTTGTCATCCTGCTGCCTGGGGAGCCCAAGAAAACCGCAGTCACCATAGGCAGAAAGCTTATCAGCGCGGTCCATGGGGCGCCTTATATTTCCGAGGACGCCACCCTGGAAATTCCCTTTACCATCAGCGTCAGCATCACCACGGCGCCGGAAGACGCCGAGTCTGACAAGACCTTTGTGGAAAGAGCCCTGACCGCCCTCAAAATGGCCAAGGACCTGGGCGGGGACCGGGCCATCAACGCTGCGGAAATCAGCCCGGAGAACGAAGCTGCGGAAAGCATGCTGCACAAGGATGCAGCGAAAAACGCCGGCCGCAAAAGCCAATTGGCGCAGGTTTCCCAGGCCCTCAAACGCTTTGGAAAGCGCGAAAGCCAGTTGGTGCTCGTGGAAGGCGGGCCCGGCATGGGCAAGACCTCTTTTCTGGACACCATCAACACCCAGCTGGCCAAGACCAAGGTCGCCCGCATCAGGCTCGCCGGCGTGACGCAGGAATTGTTCCGGCCCTATTACCTGGTTTCCAACCTGGTGCAGGAACTGCTTTACCGCCGCAAGGACAAGGGGGGGGAGGTCCTGGCGAACCTGGACCCCACGGCGCTGTGCGCCCTGTCTTCGGCCTTTGTGCCTTCGGGCGACATGCGCATACACACCCGGCAGGCGGCGGATGTGGACCTGGGAGACGAGACCCAAAAACGCGAGCACGTATTCAACGCCATGGCCTCGATTATTCCCAAACTGATCGAGAACAAACCCTTGATCGTCCTGGTGGACGACCTGCACCTGGTGGACGAAGCGTCTCTGCTGATATTCAAGCATTTGATTGCGCAAAAATCCCTGCCGTTGTTCCTGTGCGGAAGCGGTCCAGACGCCCTCCAGGCGGACGGCGAACACGGCCCTTTGTGGCGATTCGTGCAGTCGGTGATTGAAATGGCGCCATTGGAAACCATACACCTGACGCCCCTTTCGCCCCAGGAAATTGAAGCCCATTTCAACAAGCTCTATCCCGGAGTGAGGCTGCCCGAGCAGTTGTGCGAAGACATCGCCCAGGTCAGCCAGGGCAATCCCCTGTTTTTCAACGGGATCATGTTCAAGCTGGTTTTTGACGAAAAAATCCGGCGCGCGGACGGCCATTGGGTGGTGGACCCCATTGAGGAGGACTACCTGCCCCGGTCCATGGACGAAATCATCTCCCAAAAGGTGGCTTCCCTGGACCAGGAAAGCCAGGCCCTTTTGGACCGGGCCTCTGCTTTTGGAGACAGGGTGACCCTAAGCCTTTTGACCGGCAGTTCGGAAATGGACGAAGCCGCGGTCCTGGACTTTCTGGACAATGCGGCGGCCCAGGGGCTGGTCAGCGCCACCTTTCATATGAACGACGAGAACATCCGGTTCTTGGGCAACCAGGTTCGGCAGGTCATCTACGGAAAAATCGGCCAGGAGGAAAAAGAGCGGCTGCACGAGAACATCGGCGACTACCAGGAGGAGCTCTACAAAAAGCGCCTCATGCCGTCCCCCGCCATCCTGGCCTATCATTATCAGCGTTCCGCCAACCTGGAAAAAGCCAAACTTTACGAGCAAATCCAGGCGCAGCAAAACGAAATGATCTTCAACCCGGATGAGGCCGAAAGCTATTCGGGCCGCACTCCCGAGTGGGACGACGACGCCCAAGCGCCGGATCAGCCCCTGGCTCCCGAGCATTATCCGCTGGCGGCCAAGGTCATCCGCGCTCTGCTCATCGCCATTCGCAACACCAAGTTGTACCCCACGGGCAGCGACTTGACGGCCAATGCGGTCAACAAGTTCAAGGAAGTCCTGGAAACCGTGCTGGTTCACACGCCCCGTTTGACCATCGTGCTGGAAAAGGACGTTATCTACGCCAACGGGGACGCCCTGGAAATTCCGGAGATCAAAACCGTTTCCGAAGCCTTTTCCGGATTTATGGGGACCATGGACCTGAAGAGCATCGCCTTTTCTCACGGCGCCACCCTGGCGGAACTGGTCCGGCTGGTGGAAGGCATCAGCGAGGTGGATCCCAAAAACATCCACAAACGCTTCTGGAAAGAATTTTCCGTGGAAAACAGGCTCAGACGGGTCCAGGTCAAACAGGTCACCTACACCCAGGTGTCGGGCGAAGATCAGCAGGCTTCCGGAGCGCCGTCCAAGGAAACGGAACTGGGCGGCGAAGAGCAGGTATTGGCCGCCAAGGTGGTCAAAACTCTGCTCAGCTCCGCCAGCAAGCTCAAACTTTATCCCGCCTCAGGCCCGGTGGCCCAGGAGTCCATTGAGGAAGTGATGAAAATCCTCAAGGTCTTTTTGGACAAGCACGAAGTCATGACCCTGGCCGGGGTGGACCAATCCCTGCTGTTGAACGGCAACAAGGTGGACGCCCGGGTTTTCGACAAGCTAAGCCCCTTCATGCTTAAGTTTCTGGAGTCCGCCAGCCTGAAAAGCGTGACTTTTTATCAAAAGGCCTCCAAAAAGGAGTTGACGGTCTTTCTGGCCAACGTGGGCAAGCAGCCCCAGGACGGAACCGCCGACGAGTTTTGGGCCAATGTGGGCATGGACAATAAACTGTCCACCATCTATTTCAACATCAGCGTCTACGACGTCCTGGCCGACCAAATCGCCCTGCAAGCCGCCGGGGAAGGGCAGGGCGGCCAGGAAGAGGAAGAAGAGGTTGAAGAGCCCCTGGAGTTGGAAAGCGACGAAGGGGATCTGGAGATGCCGCCCGAGTCGGAGGAGCAGGATATTTCCCTGGAGCCGACGGTGGAGAACATCCGGGACCTTTTTCTCAAAGGCAATGAAAAAGGCGTGGCAAGAGTCCTGGAGGTTTTGTTCTACAAGTATTCCGAAAAAGAGGAAGGGCAAAGGGAGCAGGTTCTGGAGACATGCCGGGATTTGCTGAACGCCCCGGAGCTTTCTCCGGAGCCCCGGTTCGCGCCCCTGCTTGTGGATCCCCTTTTGGCCGTCCTGCCGGCGGAGGGCGACGCGCAGCTTTTGGAAAACATGGCTTCGCTGCTGTACGATACGGCCGCCAACTTCGTTCGCATCGGGGAATACTCCCTGGCCACCTGGATTTTCGGGCACTTTGCCAGACGCAGGGAAGCCATGGAAATGGAAGACCCCGAAGGCATCATACCCGAAGCTCTGACCCGGCAGCCGGAGGGAGACATGGCCCTGACCCTCATGGCCGACGTGGCCTCGGGAGAGGGGTTCCGCCAGCAATCGGCCTTCGCCCTGATCGGCGGCATGGGGGACTCGGGGGTCCGGCTGTTGTTGAACATCATCAAGGATACTGACGACGTCAGAACCCGCCAGATAGCGGCCAGCCAGCTGGAAAAGATCGGCTATCAGGCGGTGGAGAAGTTGAAACAGGAATTGGTCAACGAAAACAGCGGCAAACGAAAAGCCCGCATCGTGGAGGTTATCGACACGGCGACCACGGACCTGAAAACGGAGTTGACCTTTCTTTTGGCGGACTCCAACACGTCTGTCAGAAAGGCGGGGTTCGCCCTGGCCGAGCGCCTGAACGCTCCCTACGTGGTGGATATTTTAAGCAACCTCCTGGACGACGAAAGGCCGGAGATCGCTACGGAAGCAGTTGTCTGCCTGGGCAAAACCGCCGCTCCGGGAAGCGCTGGCATCATCGTCAAGCAAATGGATGTGAACAAGGCGCCCGAACTTTTGGAAGCCTGCTGCCAGGCCCTTGGCAGGTTGGCCGACCCGGAAGCCATTGTGCCTTTGTCAAAAATTCTTTCGTACAAAAAAACCCTTTTCTCCAAAAAGGAGTATGCGGCATCCGTTCGCGCCGCCGCCGCTTTCGCCCTGGCCGGCATTCCGCACAAGCTGGCCAAAGGCGCTTTGGCCGCCTATGCGGACGATCCGGAGCCCAGGGTGAGGGAGGCGGCGCAAAAGGTTTTGGGCGCTTCACAGGATTGACATCATTGGTATAATCCGTGCATGATATCCTTAGCACGAGGGTTGACCCAATCCGGGCCTTAAGATTCTTGACAAATGCCATAAAAAAGCCCAATCATATTCAGGAGAAATGATCGAGCGAACCAGGGTGAAGACCAGCTTATGAATTTAAAGGGAAATTTCGAACCAGCCTCCTTGGCCAGCATTCTCCAATTGTTGTCCAATGAAGAGCGAACCGGCACGCTCCACCTTACCAATGGTGAGAACGAGGTTAAAATATTTGTGCTTAACGGCGGCGTCATCTCAGCGGCCGGGTCCCAAAAGCAAACCCGCCTGGGCGACCTGCTGCGCAAGAACGGCATGATCTCGGCCAATGACCTGACCTATTGCCTCACCGCCTCCCAACAGAAAAAACAGGCCTTGGGCAGCGTGCTGGTGCAGCGCGGCTTCATCACCGAAGAAATGCTAAGGGAGACGATTCATAAGCAGGCGGAAGAGGTTATCTTCGACCTTTTTTCCTGGAAGACCGGTTATTTCGAATATCATGACTCCAACCTGGTTCCCCAGGGCGCTCTGGACACCAAAATCGACATAATGAACATCATTATGGAGGCCATGTACCGCATCGACGAGATGTGCTACTTTGTCAAGCAGATCCCGACCGAGGATCTGGTGTTCCGGGTTAAGCCCGAAGTCATGAAGAACGAGGAGAAAAACTTCAAGCCTCACGAACGGCGGTTCATCTCCCTCATCAACGGCGCAAAAACCGTGCGCCAGCTGATCAACACCAGCGGCTTCGACGATTTCAGCGCTTACCATCTTCTCCATACCCTGCTGACTTTGGAAGCCATCGAAAAGGCCGAAAAGGAAACCGTGTACGAATCCCAGGAGGAAGGGGATTACTCCGGCCTGATCATTTTCTACACGGAACTGCTCCTGATCATCTACGACAACATCCATACCGAACTCAGCGAATGGGTGGACGCCATGTTCCGGGAAGCCGGCGTGAACAGAGAGGAAAAGGAAGCCATCGGGCGCCTCCTGGACACCGCTCCCAACCGCTGGACCTATAATATTGTGGAAAACTGCAAGCCCCAGATGATGAAGCAAAAGCTGAGCATCTTTGCGGGCTATCATCCCCATAACACCCTGGCCGAAAATTCCGAGGCCCTGAATCAGGTCCTCAGACCCATCAAGAACCGGGAGAAGGGCGGCGTGTTCCTGCGTAAAAGCTTCAACCAGTTCATCACCAACCTGTTGAACACCGTGGTGGCCACCTTCGGCCCCCGATCCACGCGCAAGATGCTCCTGGAAATCAACAACATCCTGGTGCACGGCAACGAAAATCCGCCCCATTTCCCCGAGAAGCTCAACGCCATCAAGGAAATGCTGGACCTGCTCATCCGTATGGCTCAGGAAGGCAAGAACCAAGGCGATCCCAAGAAGAATTCCCTAGGCATTTTCGCGCTGTTTAATCAGAGGAGCTAATCAGACAAGGGATTTGTTCCTCAGGCATACATCCTTATGCGTCTTCCGGCTATATGAAGACTCTCGGGTTTAGCGGCTTCATGAGGCAAAACCATGCGTGCTCGCGCACCCGGGCCGGATGCTGCTCCGCCCGGGCCGCCCAATTAATTCAACCTGCGCCCCAGTATGGAGCGAGATAGGTTGGATAGAGCTTGCGAAACCCTATAAAAATGATGACTTATATATACATCGTCTCCCGTGAATTCATTCCGGCGATGAGATGTGTAAACCAGCCCTGTCCCCGGCTAATCCCCTGAGTACGGGATCTGCTTGCCTTCTGCTTCGGGCAGCTTTTTTCGCCCGCCGGCGGAATCGCTGGCGGCGCCGCTTCCAACGGGCGCCTGTGCGAAATTTTCTCCGGTGATCATGGTCAACAGCTTGGCCACCAGTTGTTGCATTTGCAGGGATTGGGACTTCAGCTCTTCGGAGGCGGAGGCGGATTCCTCGGCGCTTCCCGTGTTTTGCTGGGTGACCTTTTCCATTTCCGCGATGGCGTGGTTAATCTGCTCGATGCCGTCGGCCTGCTCGTGGGAGGCTTCCGCAATTTCAGACACCAGTTGAGCTACTTTGGAAGCCCTGCCCGCCACCCGGCCGAAGGAGTGGTTGGTTTCCGTGACCAGGCCGCTTCCCTGTTCGATTTTTTTTACGGTGCCCTCGATGAGCAGAGCGGTGTTTCCGGCGGCTTCCGCAGCCCGGGACGCCAGGTTGCGCACTTCGTCGGCCACCACGGCGAATCCTGCGCCGGCTTCTCCGGCCCTGGCAGCCTCTACGGCGGCGTTAAGAGCCAGCAGGTTGGTCTGGAAGGCGATTTCGTCGATTGTCTTGACGATCTTGAAGGTCTCGTCGCTGGCGCTGGTGATTTCCTCCATGGACCGGGTGAGCCCCTCCATGGCCTGATTGGCTTCCGTGACCACGCTTTCCACCTCTTTCATGAGTTTGTCGGCCTGGCCGGCGTGCTGGGCGTTTTGCTTGGTCATGGAGGACATTTCAACCAGGGCGGCGGATGTGGTCTCCACGGAAGCCGCCTGCTCGGTGGCGCCGTTGGCCAGGCTTTGGCTGGACGAGGCGACCTGATCGGAGGCGCAGGCCACAAAGCCCAGGCCCTCGTTCAGGCCTTTGACGATTTTCTGCACGGGATTGCTGATGCCTTTGGCCATCAGGAAGCTTGCCGCCAAAGCCA
The DNA here is from genome assembly GCF_900142135.1 of Desulfatibacillum alkenivorans DSM 16219. GTDB lineage: Bacteria > Desulfobacterota > Desulfobacteria > Desulfobacterales > Desulfatibacillaceae > Desulfatibacillum > Desulfatibacillum alkenivorans. Next base: position 69,297 of record NZ_FQZU01000015.1, read on the forward strand.
GGAGAATGATTCCCAGGCTGGCCCCTCCCAGGATGATTAAAAGCCTTTTGATGGTGTTGTCCACCTCCTGCTGGGCTTCCATGAAGTCCTCTTCATAGGCCCCCGCCCCAATAACCCAGTCCCAGGGCGGATAGTAGGTGAACGCCTGGATTTTAACCCTGGCTTTTTCCTCGCCCGGGTTTTTCCAGGGGACGGATTCAAAGTTGATCTCTCCGGGTTTGGCCTGGAGGCCCTTATCAATGACTTTTTTGACGAAATAGTTTCCATCGGAATCCTTGACGCCCAGGATGTTCTTTCCGTCGGATTGGCGATCCTTGGACACCACATACAAGCCTGCTTCCTTGCCGGATCCCGCCAGGACCCAGGAGTAGCCGGTTTTGCCCACGGACGTGGAAGCGATGGCGCTCTTGATGGATTCCAGCATTTTATCCTCGGGCGCGCCGACGTATAATATGCCCACAATTTCTCCGGCGTCGGAAGTGATCGGCTGGTAAGCGGTGAGATACCAGGCATTGACGACAAAGGCCCTGCCGAAAAACGTTTCCCCCTGCATGACCGTTTCAATCACTTTATTGGGTTCGCCGTTATGCATATTGGGGATGTAGGTCCCGATGGCCCGTTGGCCGTCCAGTTTTTTTACGGTGGTGCTCACCCGCAGCATATCCCCGGTTTCGGGGATTCTTTGAAAGATTGTGCAGGTCATATGAGTCAGGTCGGTAATATCATCCACCAAGGGAGAGGGCGCCGTAAATTTTGTATTCTGCCCGAGCCACAGATCGCCGGCCAGCATGGTGGGAAGGGAGATCGTCGTCTTTTCTTGGGTGAACTGATTGACGATTTCCCAATCCACCATGGCCCTGCCCATATTGATGCCGCCCATGTCCTGCACCATTTTTTGAGCTATGCGAAGATTGGACTCCATGGAGCGGCGAATCGCTTCGTCCTGATTGATGGCCATGCGGTATAAGCCCTGGACGATATTCGCCACTTGCTGCCGGGCCATGCCGTCCATCTGGCCTTTCATCTTTGCCTGCATTTGCTTGCCCTGCCAGGCAAGCAGCCCCATCATAACCAGGCAGGTGATTAATACTGCTGCGGAAGCAAGGCCCATAACCTTGGTGCTCAAATTGACTCGCCGTGCCATATGGCGCTCCTTTCCAAACCGGAGTTCTCGTTGTGTAGGAAAAAAAAGAAAAGCCCTGTGAAGATCAGGCTGCCGCTTCTATTGAGCAACATGCATGCCAGTATTATCCATTGGAAGTGCATCCAAAATACTGCAATAATATGCGGGCATTAGGATATTTTTTTAAAGAAAGCCTGCCGGGGGGATGGCGGAGGAAAGGAGGGGGAGGGCGTTATTCGTCAAAAATCTGACTTGGCGTCAATCTATTCGAGGAACCGCCTGTATGGGTTCTGATAGGTGAAAATGGCGTCGTTTGTCCTAAGTCCCGGCCAGGAAAAGGGCGCCAGGGGCTATTGGGAGGCGATGGCGGCGTCCATGGGGGCTTCCCAGGCTTTGTAAAAGGCGAACAGCGCCTCTTTTCCCGGAACGCGGACGGAATTGAGAACCTCGCGGGTTTTTTGGTGCACCCGGTTTTCTTCGGCCATTTTCTCTTCCTGGCTGGCGTGAAAGCTTTGGAGAAACTTGGCGAATCTCACAATGTGGATGAGTTCATGGCAAAGGATGTACAAGGCGAAGGGGAAAAGCCGCAGGTCCTTATCCGATTCCAGGGCTCTGAGAATGGTGTGGTCCATGAGGCAGATTTTATAAAAGTCGTACGAGGATGAGCCCAGAGAGGTTTCGGATTTTTGCCCCCGATACCGCACGATCTGGGCGAAGGGCCCCTCCACGATTTCTCCGGGGGCCAAGTCCGCCAGGGTCTTGACGTCGTATCGGTGCCAAAGCCACTGGCTGGCCGACATCTTGTACGAATTGGAAACCAACTCCTCGGCCATGGCTGCGGCGTCTCCCACCGTAAAAATCTGTTCCTTACTGAAATGCGTCAATGGCTCTTTCAAAATGCTTTTCGGCTCCCGGGGCGCAATCCGTAATCCAATGGTTTGGAATAATGGGAAAATGGTCTTGGGAACAACCTCCCTCCAATCAGGAATGGGCTTATCACAATGCTTTGGCTCCTTGCAACCCCTGGATCTCCAATTGGGGGGGCATGATTTTAGTTTTGCAATTATTTGTATATTTTACAATGTGTTATTGAACTGGGAGGTCAGGGCGCAAAAAGAGGGGCGGCTATCCTACAGGGCGGAGCCGAATAGCGGGCGCCGGAACCCTCGGGGAGGAGGCGGACCATTCCGCTCTCCCTGCAGAGTCCTGGCGAAGGGTGCGATGCAGGCCCGAAGCATTCAGGCCGTCTTGGCTGCGGCGATAGAGTGTGAGAATCAGCATTCGAAATTGGATGTCTCGTCCCTTCCGGCGCGAAGGTCAAACTCAATGGGTTCGCTGGCGATGCCGTCAAAATCAGACTCGGCGGCGCCATTGGTCACCTGGATTTCACACTCGGGAAACAGCACGTTGAGCATGGCCACCAGCAATGGATTGTCTTTGTCCGGCTGACTGCTTACGATTACGATTTTCTGCATCGTTCTACCTCCTTCCTGTTTACAGGGGGGTGCAGGGACAGAGCTCTGCACAAAATTGGATCAGGGCGGAAGCATCTATGTGGCGCTGGAAAAAATGATCCGGTGTAGTAGGGCTGCTTTCACTAATAAGCAAAGTGCGTGCCATTTTTTCCTCATTCAAATAACGCCCGGTATTAGCGGGTTTGCTCCACCCTCTTTACAGAACCCAGACACGACAGGCATTATTGAAGATTTAGGTTAAAATTTTAATAAAAAACAGATAGTTGTTTGTTAGGCGAACTGCGAGTCAGTGTATAGAAAAATCTCGTGTTTCAGGAAAAATCCTGCTGAGCAAGACGAACGCCGGCGAGGAGCATGGAGAGTAAGAATATGAGCAAGAAAGTATTCACTATAAGATACTCCTTCTTTTCCATTAGTCAAGATTCCGGACATGGAACTATCACTATTTTAATGTGCGCAGGCCTGAAACTTCCATGCGAGTCACATCCTGCTTGACCTTAAGAAAGCGACTATGGTCTATACAAAGTTACCATCCGCGGCGCGGCGCAGCGCCGTGTAAACAAACAATTTGCAAAGCCCGCTAGGGTCTTGGGAGAAATTATGAGGAAATCCGGTGTATACGTATTGGCAGTGCTGGCGTGCATCCTTTTTGCGGCGGGCGTCATGTCCCCGGCCATGGCCGGCTGGGCCGACGCGATAAAAGGCGTCGTGAAATCCGCGACCGGGGACTCTTCGGAAGAGACCGCGGAAAAATCATCCACAGCCTCCGATTCCGGCTTGTCGGAAACGGAAATGAATTCCGGCATCAAGGAAGCCCTGCATCAGGCCGTCACAACGGCCATCGCCAGTCTGGGCCGGGAAAACGGCTTTTTGAGCAATGACCTGGTTAAGATTCCCGTGCCGGACAAACTGGCGCAAGCCGAATCGATCCTGCGGAAGCTGGGGCAGGACGAACTGGTGGATAATTTTGTGGAGAGCATGAACCGGGCCGCCGAAAAGGCCGTGCCCAAAACCACGGAAATCCTGGGAGGCGCGGTGACCTCCATGACCCTGACTGAAGCGGCTGAAATCCTTCAGGGCGAGGACGATGCAGCCACCCAGTACTTTGAAACCAAAACCCGGGACCAGCTTTTTGCGGAAATCGAGCCCGTGGTGCAGGAAGCCACGGACTCCGCCAGGGTCACCAGCTACTATAAGGCCATGATGGATAAGGCCTCGGCCTCCATGCCTCTGCTCCAGTCCTACTCCCCGGACCTGGATGAGTACGTGACCGGCAAGGCCCTGGACGGCCTCTTTGTGATCATGGCCCAGGAGGAAAAGAAGATCCGCGATAATCCGGCGGCCAGAACCACCGAGCTTCTGGAAAAAGTCTGGGGCTACTTCGGCAATTGATGGAAGGCCTCATACAGTGCGGGAAAAATATTTCGCCGTCATCCCCAAGGATGGCGGCGAAATTTTTGGGAGGCTGCTAACCGGGACCCAGCGTTATTTTTGATTTACCCAGGGGTATGATTACTTGTTTGAAAGCAACGTGGTATGAGGTTATTTTTTTATCCCCATGCCCTTGAAAAAGGTATAGCAAAACACGCCGTCTTCTTCGGCGGCGCGGCGCAAGCCCCGGATGCCTTGCTCCCACGCCCTGGGATCCATCAAGCCTTGCTCCAGGGCTTTTTCCCTGACGCCTTCCACCATGGCCGTAAAGGTGTTTTTGGTGAATCCCTCCACAAGATCCGGTTTGGACCCATCCACATAAACCATGCGGGGCGAAACCTGAACATCCTGGAATCCCGCTTCCTTTAAAAGCGGGAACAACCGCCTTCCTATCAGGGAATCCCCGCCCATCTGGGACTGGAGGTAAACCAGGCATTGGACGCATTGGGCTGCGTAGGGATTCTGGGGATGAAAGTAGGTGGAGCCGTGATCCCCTTCAATCACCGTGATGGTTCCGCCTGGCCTGATCATTGTTTGCAGGGCGTCCAGGGCTTCATCGGGATTGGGCAGATGCTCCAGCACAAAGCACAGAAAAAGATGGTCGAACGATTCCGGTTCAAAGGGCAGGTCGAAAATATTGGCCTGCTGAAACGTCACGTTGGTGAATCCGGCCTGAATAATTCTCGCCTGGGCCGCCGCCAGGGATTCCGGGGAGATGTCTATGGACGTGATTTGCGCATCCGGGCTTTTTGCCGCCAGAGTTACGGTCTGGGCGCCCACGCCGCAGCCCGCTTCCAAAACCCGGCTCCCCGGCGGATAAACCGTGTCGTGGTGCAATAGCTCGGTCAGGGTATTGGCCTGATCTTCCAGGCGCTCCTTTTCGCGTTCCGAATAGCCGTGTACGTACAAGTTTTCAGTCATGATTTTTTCCGGGAGAGGGTAAAGGTCAGCAGATGTCGCAATTGCATGCGCCGACCGCCTCATAGGTGTAAATAATCCGGGATTCCATTTCCCGGCGTTTGTCGTCTATGGGGTCGAAGGCGGCGTCCCTGGCAAGCTCCTCCAGGGCGGCTTTATCCGGGATGGAGTCCAGGCCTTCGGCGATGACCTTGCCGGTCTTCACGTCCAACACCTGGGCGTCCTCTCCGTTGGTCACTACCACAAAAGGAACCTGATACGGCTCCAAAAGGCGGGCGGCGGCTATGCAAGGCCTGTGGCGGGTGACCAAAGATCCCGGGGCGTACCGGATGATCATGGCCGTCCTGCCATCGGCGCTGACGGCGAAATCCACCATCAATTGGCGGCGGTTTTCCCCGGCCTGGGCCATGAGGTCCAGACGAGGCCGGACGTCCTCCTTGGCGTAGCCTTTTTCCTCCACCAGGATGCGGGCGATCTTCTGCCGGTACCGTTCGTCGTGGGTGTCGGTCAACACCTCGCCGGTCAAAAAATCCTCGGTTTCTCCAAATACGTAATGATGCGCGTCAGTCATAAGTCGCCTCCTGATTTGCTTAGGTATAATATGCGGCACAAATCTCGGAGGCGCAAGGTGCAAGGCAAAATATGGGGCTTAACGATAGGTAAGCACGGTTTTGTCCTTCACCGCTTCCAAATGCCCGAACTGGTTGAAGGCGTACAGGTTGATCCGGTTTCCGCTGAACTTCAAACGGGTGATGGAGGCGTTCATGACCTGCCACGAAACCTCCATGGTCCGCTCATGGGAAAGATGCATGGTGCGCTGCAAGGCGACGGATATGGGGCCTCCCGAGGAAAAAACCGCCACGTTGGTCCCGGAGCCGTGGCTCGCCATGATGGCGTCCAGGCCCTTGTTCACCGTGGCCGTGAATTCCAGCCAGGGGGTGATGCCGGGAACGTCGTCCTGGCCCGAAGCCCAGGTTTGCATGGCCTTCTCAAAAACCAATTGAAAGGAGCGCCGGTCGGTGTAGATTTTGTCGAAATGCTCGGCCAGGGAAGGCTCCCTGGCTTCCAGCCTGGGCAGATAGCCCAGCAGCACTTCGTCCGAAGGGTATTCGTTGAACTCGGGCATGGTTTTGCGTTCAGGCAATTCCAGCCCTTTTTTATCGTAAGCGTCATATAAGGCCTGGGCCGTATGGATTTGCCGTTGGAGGGTCCCGGTGATGACGGAGTCGAACTTTACGCCGTGGTCGGCCAGCCGCTGGGCCACAATTTCAGATTGGCGCACGCCCAGATCGGAAAGTTTGTCGTAATTGTCTTCCCCAAATGAAGCCTGGCCGTGCCGGATCAAATAAATAACGCTCATTTAACGAATGCTCCTGATTAGTCAAAGAATGATCATCCGGGGCCGCCGGCCCCTCCCGCCGCACCGCCTCGTAGTTTTCATGAATAAACCCCTGTAAATCAGCCCGGCGCAACGTGTTGGGCGACCGCCTTGCCCGCCTCAAACGCCGCGTCCATGGCTTGTTGATCCTTTTTTACCGCTCCCTTGCTGAAATGCAGCAAGGCGCTCACCCGGGCCGCCGTCTGGCGCCCCAGAAGCGCTTGCAAGGGCATTTCCATGGCCTCCAGGGTAAAACCCATGTCCCGAATATCCTCCTGCTCGCACACGGCCATTACCGCGGCGCAACGGCCCTGGCCCGCCAGGCGGCTGGACCATCCTCTGGGCCTGTCGTTGGTGAAGTCGTAATAGCAGTATAAACGATCGATAAAGGCCTTCATCCAGGCGGTGACGTTGTAGTGATGGGTGGGCGAGGCCAGGATGATCCCTTGGCATTCCTCTATGAGGGGATACAAGAGCTGCATGCCGTCCATGAGCTTGGTGCACGCCTTGTCCTTGCGGCATTTCTCGCACCCCACGCAAGGCGAGAACTGGTAATCCCGCAGATGAACGATAGTGCAGGGAACGCCCTGGGCCTCCGCGCCCTGGGCTGCGGTCTGCAGCAGGGCGTCGGTGTTTCCGTTGGGGCGGGGGCTTCCTCCCACTAACAGGATTTTGGATTGGGGATGCAGGGGCATGATCGTCTCCTGATCTTGAAAGTTAAGGGGCTGCCTTCCACAAGTCAGGAGGAATCATACCAGGAACGAAAAAAAAGAGCAATCGCTCAGTTTTTTTGCCGGGCGTTATTGTTCGCCGTGCGCCGCCCTGTAGTCCTCAAGATGCTGCAGCAATTCGTCCAACAGGGCCCGAGAGTACAGCTTGCCCGCCAGGTCGGTTCCGATATGCCTTGTTGCAGCCTTGATGCGCCTTAATTCCGAGGGCGAAAATTCATCCTTTTTCATGCCGTAGGTGTACAAGGCTTGCAAGGACCTTTCGTTGTCCTCTCTGACCTTGGCGTTGAATTTTTTCATCAGGGCCTCCCTCCTTTTAAAATAGCTTTCCTTGGTGGCCTGGGGGACAGCGTCCCACGCCGCGTTGGTCAGCAGATCCACGGAAGGGGAGTAGCGGATTTTGCAGGGATTGATATTGCGCACCACGTTGTGCATCTGGGCGCCCAGCACAAAGGCGGCCGGTCCGATGGCGGCTTCGTATTTTCCCGTTTGGGCGGCCGGGGCGATCTCCGGGATGTCCAGGGGGACCAGGTCAGCTCCCAGGTTGGTGAGCAGTTTTTCTTCCAGGGGGCCGTACCACGTCATAAAACGGACGTCTTTAAAATCTTCCAGCCGGGTGAACGAAACGCCTTTGGAGATGATGATGTCGAAATCCTGGTCGCACCAGGCGAAAAGATAAAACCCGTTTTGGCGGAACAATGCTTCAAACACCGGGGTCATTTTTTCTTTAACGTAGTCCACCTCGTCGTAGTTATCGAACAAAAAGGGAAGCTCCACCACACTCATGGCCGGGCAGGCCTGAGTGGCTCCCTGGCCGCTCAGCCCCGCGCCCTGGAGAAACCCTTTGCGCATTTTATTGAGGATTTCCTCATCATCTCCCATGGCCCCTCCCCAGAAGACCTTGACGTCAAAGTCGTCTCCGGCCAGCTCCCGCACCACCGGCAGGACCAGGTTTTCGTAATGAACCGCCCATCCCACGCCCTTGGGCGCGATGGTGGCCAGCTTGTAGCGCTTCAGGGGCGTTTGGGAATCGCCTGCACAGGCGTAATTGAAAGGGGCGAGAAAAGACAGGGCCGCCACTAGGGCCGCGAGCACGGCGATTTTCACATAATGCATAATGTATCCTTCAAGGCCAGGTTGGAATCTTTTGGGCTGCAGTTTTCTTTTAATAAAAACCCTGATTTTTGTCAATGTTCCTGAACCAGGTTCAATTTTTTCCGGGGGCGCCCGGAACCGAATCCGGCCGATTCAAATTATAACTCTCATTCTTGAATCTACGTCCGGGCCGGTTCAAGAGAATTGAAGAATCTTGAAAGAGGCTTGAAAACAGGGTGTTGACAAATTCCATGGTCCGGGTTACAAATAGAATCCTAATTCTAAAAGGTGGAATATGGCGGGAAAAACAAGAAAAAAACAAATCAGAGGCGAGTACACCAGAATCAGTCTGTTGGAGGCGGCCACCGAGCTTTTCGCAGCCCATGGCTTTGAAGGCGCTTCGGTCAAGCAAATCACCGAACGGGCCGGAGCCTCGGTGGGTTCCTTTTATCATCATTTCAATGACAAGGCGGACTTGTTCACCCAGGTTCTGGACAACGGCAGCATGACCCTGCGGCGGTATTTCCGCAAGGTGCGCAACCTGCCCCCGGACGTTTCCCTGGAGGAGCGGACGCATCAGGCCATTTCAGCGCTGGTGGATTTCGCCACGGAGCACCGTTCCCTGTGGGTGTGGCTGCTGCTGGAAACCGACAAGCTGCCCCAGCCCATCCGGAAAATCGTGAAAAAGGACCAGGAATTGTATCTGAGGGATCAGGCGCAGGACCTGGAGGCGGCCGTCAGGCTGGGACGCCTCAAGCCCCTTGACGCCAAACTGGGGGCTCAGGCGGTTTTTGGAATGTGCGTTCACATGCTTTCCGTGTATCTCAACGACCCGAATCCGGACCGGGACGCCTATGTGGACGCGATCACCAAGGCCACGGTGGGCATATTGCGGGCCATGGCGGGGTCCAGGCAGCCGGCCTATACTGCGCCGGGCGAAAAGGCTTTGAAGGCCGGATAAGGCGGGGGACTCGCGCTCCAGGAGGTCAGGATGCCCCATGTCCCCGTGATAGTGGGAATCTCTCAACTCACACAATTTCCCGGATTGGAAAAGCCTCTGGATCCCATGAGGCTGATGGCCGAAGCCGCCCGGGCCGCTCTTGCGGACGCGGGGCCGCCGGCCCTCGCCCTATTGGTGGATTGCGTCTGGGTTTCCAATATCCTCAGTTGGGGGTATAAGGACGCCCCCGGCCTTTTGAGCGCCAATTTAGGCCTTAAGCCTTCCCACACCCATTACGGAATCCTGAGCGGGCACGTTCCCCAATGGTTCGTCAATCAGGCGGCCCGGCGCATAGCCTCCGGCGAAAGCCGGGCCGTGCTCATGGCCGGGGCCGAGGCCCAGCACTCGGTCAGGCAATCCTACAAGGGCGCCGTAAAATTGGATTGGCCGGCCAGAGAGAACCCGGAAATCATAGGCGGCGGCGCCAGCCCGGACCTGGGAACCAACAGCCTGGAAAACAGCCATCAACTCATGATTCCGGTCAATATGTACGCCTTGTTCGAAACTGCAATCAGGGCCGCCAAAGGCCGGGATCTCAAAGAGCATCAGGCCTCCCTGGGGCGTTTGTTCGAAAAGTTTTCCGCCGTGGCTGCAAAAAATCCCCTGGCATGGAACAGGCGCAAGTATTCCGCCGACGAAATAGCGGCCCCCGGACCGGACAATCCTGCGGCCTGTGAACCGTACACGCGGCGGATGTGCGCGGCCATGAACGTGGATATGGCGGCCGCAGTGGTAATGACCAGCGAGGAAACCGCAAAAAGGATGGGAGTGAATTCCTCCCAATGGGTCTACCCCATGGGAGGCGCGGACTTGAACAATATCAGGTACGTGACCCAACGCCCCAAACTGAACGACTCTCCGGCCTTGGAGCATTGCGTCCAACTGGCCCTGGACCAGGCGGGATTGGGTGTTTCCCAAATCCGGGCTTTTGATCTATACTCCTGCTTTCCCTCCATGGTGGAAATCGCCATGGAAGCCCTTGGCCTGGACTTGGAAGACCCCAGGCCTCTGACCCTGACGGGCGGGCTGCCCTTTTTCGGCGGCCCTATGGGAAACTACTCCATGCACGCCATAGCCGAGGCGACGGCGCAAATCAGGACGGGAAAGCCGGACAACGTGATGGTCGCCGCAAATGGCGGCTTTAATACGCGGCACTCCCTAGGAGTCTACGGCCGCGAGCCATCCCCTGAAGGATGGTCGCGGGACGACTCGGCAATTCAGGAATCGATTTTGTCCGCAGCCCTGCCCGAGCCTGTCAAGGAGGCGGCGGGGAGGCTTGTCGTGGATGGATGCATTGTGCGCAACACCCGGGAGGGCGTTCCGGAAAAAGGCCTGGTTTTGGGAACTCTGGAAGACGGGAGAAAAACCCTGGCCGTCCTGGACGCCGGGCCTGCCTTACTTGGACAATTCCGCAACAAAGAACTTGTGGGGGGCGCCGGAGCGGTCCGATTCGACCCAAACTCCGGCTGCAATATGTTTGTTCCTGAACTGTGAACATCAAAGGAGGATTTATCATGGCAAAAAGAGTGCTGCGGACGCCGTTGTGCGACATGCTGAACATCGACTATCCCATCTTAAGCGCAGGCATGGGGCCGACCCTGATCGGCGAACCCAACGGCGCGCCCGTGGAACTTGTGGTTGCTGTTTCCGAGGCGGGAGGCCTGGGGGTCCTGGGCGGCGCCGGATTCACTTTGGACGGCCTGCAGGAAGCTATCCGGGAAATCAAGGCGCAAACCGGCAAGCCTTTCGGCGTGGACCTTTTGCTGCCGAAGAATTTGCCCGGAGGAACCATGACCGGGGGAAAGGAAAACCTCACCCTGGCCCAGGTGATCGAATTTTTGCCGAAAGAACATCTGGACTGGTTCCGAAAAGTGGAAAAGGAAATGGGTTTCCCCGCCCTGGAGGATTTGATGGTGAATAACGACACCACCACCATGAATCCCAAGGAAGCCGTGGCCATCTGCATTGAGGAAAGGGTCCCCCTGTTCGCAGCAGGTTTGGGCGATCCGGGATGGATGGTGGACGAAGCCCACGCCAGGGGCATGAAAGTCCTGGGCGTGGTGGGCAATGCAAAAAACGCCGGCCGGGTTTCCAAGTCCGGCGTGGATTTAATCGCCGCCCAGGGCCATGAAGGCGGAGGACATACCGGACGGGTGGGCACATTCGCTTTGCTGCCGCAAGCCATAGACGCCGCCTATCCCGTTCCGGTTCTCGCCGCGGGCGGCGTGGGCGACGGACGCGGCCTGGCGGCCGCCCTGGCCATGGGATGCATCGGCGTGTGGGTGGGAACCCGTTTTTTGGCCACCAACGAGGGCGGCGCCATGGATCTTTGCAAGCAGCGCATTGTGGAATCCACGGACGAAGGCACCCGGGTCAGCAAGCTGTATACGGGAAAAACCTCCCGGGCCAATGTAACCCGGTTCCATGAACTGTGGGACTCCTCCGGCCTGGAAGCGCTTCCCTTTCCCTTCCAGGTGCTTCTGGCCTCCGCCCTTTTGGGCGGGCTCATCCGCTCCGGCCACGATGACCACGTGGGCGGCTTTGCAGGCCAGGTTTCCGGGCTGATTCACGAAATCAAGCCCGCGGCGCAGGTTGTGGAAGACATGGTGGAGCAGGCGGCGGATATACTTTCCCGCAAGCTGCCTTCCACGGTCAAAACCGCATAGGAGGAAAAATCAAGAAAACTATTGTTAAAAGCCGGTAAACATTTTACACATATGTATAATCCGTAAACGAGTTGTGTTTGCCGATCACCCCCCAACATATAGGAAAGGAAGTAACTAAAAATGGCTCAACAATTGGTTGACAGAAGAGACCTGGACTTTGTCCTGTGGGAGCAACTGGATTGCGAAGGCGAAATCCTCAAAAAGTACGACGCCTACAAGGAATTCAATAAAAAGACCTGCGATATGATCCTGAACGAAGCCAAGGCCTTGGCGGTGAAGGAACTCCTGCCCACCATGCAGGAAGGCGACAGGCAGGGCGTACGCTATGATAATAATGAAGTCAAGGTTCCGGACAGCTTTCATCGTCCCCACGAACTGCTGCTGGAAGGCGAATGGCAGAACCTGGGCGTAGATCCTGAAATGGGCGGCCAGGGCGCTCCCGCGTTCATCTCTTCGGCCACGGCTGAAATGTTCATGGCAGCCAGTTGGGCCTGCTATTCCTACGCCACCATGGGCAACGGAACCTCGGACATGATCGAGAAGTACGGCACCCAGGAGCAAAAGGACCTGTACATTCCCAAAATCACCACCGGCGAATGGGGCGGCACCATGCTGCTGACCGAGCCCGACGCGGGAACCGACGTGGGCGCGCTCACCACCACCGCCGTGAAGAACGATGACGGCACCTACTCCCTCACGGGCAACAAGATCTTCATCACCAACGGCGAACACGACCTGTGCGAAAACATCATCCATCCGGTCCTGGCCCGCATTGAAGGAGATCCTCCGGGAACCAAAGGCATCTCCATTTTTATCGTGCCCAAGTTCTTTGTGAATCCCGACGGCTCCCTGGGCGACCGCAACGACATCCTTTGCACCGGCGTGGAGCACAAGCACGGCATCAAGGCCAGCGCCACCTGCCAGATGTCCATGGGCTCCAAGGGCAAGTGCATCGGCTTTCTGCTGGGCAAGGAACGCGAAGGCATGAAGGTCATGTTCAACATGATGAACCACGCCCGCATGGCCACCGGCCTCCAGGCCATGGCTTACGCCTCCGCCTCCTACCTGGACGCCCTCAACTACGCCAGGGACAGGATCCAGGGCCGCAGCATAGACGACATGGCCAACCACGGGGCTCCTCCGGTCGCCATCATCAACCACCCGGACGTCCGCCGCAACCTGTTGTGGATGAAGTCCTACGTGAGCGGTTTCCGCAGTTTTTTTCAATACACCTCCCTCGTCGCCACCAAGGCGGCCATGGCCGAGGACGAAGAGGAACGGAAGCTCAACAACGGCCTGTTCGAACTCATGACGCCCCTGATCAAGGCCTACCTGTCCGACCTGGGCTACGAAGTCTGCGTTCAGGGCATCCAGGTGTACGGCGGCGTGGGTTTTTGCCAGGACTTCCTGGCCGAGCAGTACGCCCGCGACTGCAAGATCACCTCCATCTACGAAGGCACCAGCGGCATCCAGGCCATGGACCTTTTGGGCCGCAAGCTGGGCATGGAAAAAGGCAAGGTCTTCATGGCTTTCATGGGCGAAGTGGGCAAGACCATCGCCAAGGTCAAGGGACAGGAAGAGCTCAAGGGCCTGGCCGGGGATCTGGAAGCCGCTCTCAACCGTCTGGGCGAGACGGCCATGCATCTGGGCAAAACCGCCATGTCTCCGGATTTTAAGGCAGCCTTCGCCCACGCCCTGCCTTTCCTCTATGTCATGGGCGACGTGATCATGGCATGGATGCTCCTGTGGCGCGCCTCCGTGGCCGTGGAAAAACTGGCCGGCAAGGTCAAGAAAAAGGACGAGGCCTTCTACACGGGCCAGATCAAGACCGCCGAATTCTTCATCCAGAGCCTGCTGCCCATCACTCAGGGCAAGATGAACGCCATTTTCAACACCAGCAAGGCGGCCATTGAAATGCCGGACGACGGATACGGAATCTAATTCCCAATCCATAGAGCGATACAACAGGGGCGGTTCCTTTTTTAAAAAAAGGAGCCGCCCTTTTTGTTTGAATGGGGTCAAATCTACGTTTGACGTTTGAGCCCCAGGTTGACGAATCCGCCTTCAATGACAGGGCGGCCGCGGCGGCGCAGTTTGCTGCCTGGGCGCGTCAGCGCAGTAGGTGCGGCCTGCTTGACAATTGAAACCCAAAATATCGTGCGGACGAGTGATCCATTCAAAACCGAACAAAAACAGGAATTCCATCAACGCCATTCGCCCGCCGGCCATCTTTACGTTGATGGTTCTTTATGGGGCGCGCTGGTGGGCTGGTGGGATCGGAGACTCATCCCCTGCAAAAGGCAGGGCCGCACCCTTCCCGGGAGCGGCGTTTCCAGGGTTTTTCAGGGATTACATGCGACCTTCACTCTGCCAATCTGTGCAATTTTAGATAGGCAATAAACTGATTCGCCATAAAAAAGAAACCATGTTTTTCTTTACTGGAAAAAGATAATTCGATACCATATGTACAAAATCACACAAACATAGCGGCGTTAGATCTGTCATTTGCCATTATTTGCTTATCCTTCGCTTTTTTGTCGTCAAGCCCGGAACGAGCAGAATAAAGGGCGGCATGCAGCCCTGTAAATAGGTGACCATGTCTCATAAACCCTCTTATGAAGAGCTGGAAAAGCGGGTCCTTTCTTTGCAGCGCGACAATAGCCGATTGCGGGAGAGCGAAAGCCGCTGGCGGCTATTAATGGACCATGCTCCAGGGTTGATATGCACTTTTTTGCCTGACGGCGAGATTGTTCACGTCAATCAGGCCTACTGCACTTCATTTAACAAGGCTTATGCCGAGCTTGTGGGCTCCTCCTTTCTTTTGCTTCTTCCTGAGCCGGACAGGGAGGCGGTTCTGGAAAATATTCATGCTCTCACGCGAGAGAACCCTACCATGTCTCACGAGCATCAGGTGATCGCCGCGGACGGGTCCGTCCGTTGGCAGAGGTGGACCAACAGGGCCTTTTTCAACTCCAACGGCGAGGCGGAGATCTACCAGGCTGTCGGCGAAGACGTCACTGAGCGGAAGCTGGCGGCTCAGGCCGTTCTCGCGGAACGCAAAAGGTTTGAAGATGTTTTGGAGAAGTTTCCCTACGGCGTTTGCGTGGTGGACGAAAGCAGGCGGATCGAATTCGTCAACGCAAAAATCAGAACGGAATTCGGGGACCCCGGCGTCTTGCTGTGCCATCAATATTTTGAAGACATGCCGGGCTTGTGCCCGGCGTGCAGGACCGGGACGGCGTTCCAGGAAGAGTTTTGCAGAATGGAATGGCGCTCCCCGGAAAAAGACCGCCATTACGAGGTTTATGACATTCCTTTAAAAAGTGAGAACGGTTCCAAGTCGCGGGTTCAGGTTTTTAATGACATAACGGAACAAAAGCAGGCGGAAAGCTCTCTGCGGGAAAGCGAGGCCAAGTATCGGGCGCTTGTGGAAAACGCCGGCGAAGCCATCTACATTGTGCAGAAGGGCGTGATTAAGTTTGTGAACGCCAAGGCGGGGGAACTCACCGGCGTGGACGCCCAGGGCCTGCTGGCCAGGGACATGGAGGACTTCATTCATCCCGAAGACCAGGCCCTGGTGACGGAAAGGCATGCACAACGGTTGCGGGGCGAGGCTCCGCCTTCCAGCTATTCCTTCCGGCTGGTCCATGCTTCCGGCGAGATTCGCTGGGTGGAGTTGAGCGTCACCCCCATAGAATGGGAAGGCAAGCCGGCCACGCTCAATTTTTTGCGGGACATATCGGACAGAAAGAAGGCGGAGGGCGAGATAATAGAGCGCGAGAAACGGTTTCGCGCCACCCTGGACAACATGCTGGAAGGCTGCCAGATTATCGGTTTTGATTGGTCCTATATTTACCTGAACGACGCAGCCGCCAACCACGGACGCATGCACAAGGAGGATATGACCGGAAAAAGCATGCTGGAACTGTATCCGGGAATAGAGCAGACCCAAATTTTCGCCCTGATGCAGGACGGCATGATCAATCGCGTCTCCCATCAGGTGGAGAACGAGTTTTATTACGGAAACGGGTCGAAACGGTGGTTTGAATTGAGCATTCAGCCTGTTCCGGAGGGGATTTTCGTCCTTTCCATTGACGTGACGGAAAAGAAATGGGCGGAGCATTCGCTGAAAGAGAGCGAGAGCCGTTTCAGAACCCTGTTTGAGCAGTCGCCCATAGGCATCATTATGGCGGCGCCCAACGGATTTCCAATACGCTCCAACAAGGCCCTGCGTGAGCTGGTGGGCTATACGGAAGAGGAAATTTGCTCGCGTTCTTTTCTTGAATGGACCCATCCGGATGAAAGGGAGGCTAGCCAGCGGCTTATTAAAAGCATCGCTGCGGGCGAGTACGATCGCAAAATCATGGAAAAGCGCTATCTGCATAAGAACGGAGACATGGTCTGGGGACGAACGGCGGTTACGGCTGTGAGAAACAGCGCCGGGGCGGTGGAATACTTCATCGCCATGGTTGAAGACATTACGGAAAGCAAGATGGCTGAGCAAGTCCTGCAAGACAGTGAGAACCGTTACCGCAGCCTGTTCATGCACTCTCCGGACGCAGTGTTCGCCGCTCTGGACGGCGAGGTTTCCCTGGTAAATCAGGCCTGCCTGAGTCTTTTCGGCGCACAAAAGGATGAGGACATTGTGGGCAAGCCCATTCTCGATCTGGTCGCCCCCGAGTTCCGGGCTCTGGCAGCAAAAAGGAGGGACATCCTGGATGCGGAGGGCCGCCCCCTGCCGCTTGCCGAAATGCAGGTGCTTCGGATGGACGGCAAGCCCGTGGACGTGGAAGTTCTGACCTCCGCCTTTCCCATGGGAGACGCCATGGCGACTCATGTGATTTTACGCGATATCTCGGCGCGGAAAAACATGGAAAAGGAAAAGGAGCAACTGCAGGAGCAGCTTTCACAGTCGCAGAAACTGGAGTCCGTAGGACGCCTTGCGGGCGGCGTGGCCCACGACTTGAACAACCTGCTTTCCCCCATCATCGGTTTCGGCGAGATCTTATCCGACGACCTGGAGCCGGATGACCCCAAGCGGGAGGCGGTGGAAGAAATCCTCGGCGCAGGCTTGAGAGCGAGAAACCTGGTGCGCCAGCTTTTGGCTTTCAGCCGGAAGCAGACCCTTGAGTTCAAGCCATTGGATATCTCACAAACCCTTGGGGCGTTTAAAAATCTATTACGCCGCACTATTCCGGAAGATATTGAGATCAAGGTGGTTTCTTCAGAGAAGGTTTTGCCGGTCATGGCCGATGCAGGGCAGATGGAACAAGTGATTATGAACCTGGCGGTGAATGCGGCCGACGCCATGCCCAACGGCGGGGTGCTGACTCTGGAAACCGGCATGGCGGATCTGGATGCTGACTACGCCAAACTGCATTCCGAAGTTCAGCCGGGACGGTATGCGGCCCTGGTCATCAGCGACACCGGCCAGGGCATGGATCAGGCTGCCCGGGAAAGGGCGTTTGAACCTTTTTTCTCCACCAAAGGAAAACGCGGCACCGGCCTGGGACTTGCTACGGTATATGGAATCGTCAAGCAGCACGGGGGGAGCATCTGGCTGTACAGCGAGGAAGGGCAGGGCGCCACGTTCAAGATTTACCTGCCGGTTGCGGAAGAAAGCCGTCCTGCGGACGAGCCTGAAAAAAAGGCTGTCATCAAGCTGAACGGGGACGAAACAATCCTGTTGGTGGAGGATAATGCAAACGTCCTGCATCTTGCCGGAACCATCCTAAAGCGAAGAGGCTACAAAACCCTTGCAGCGAAAGGCAGCGCCGAGGCCCTGGAGATCATTAAGTCCGGCAAGGAGCCCATCCACCTGCTTCTCACGGACGTGGTCATGCCAGAAATGAACGGAAGGCAGCTTTATACCAAAGCCCTGGAAATGCTGCCGGCTTTGAAAGTGCTTTATATGTCCGGCTACACGGACAACGTCATCGCCCATAGAGGGGTGCTGGACGAAGGGGTGCAGTTCATCCAGAAGCCCTTTTCCGGCAAAGGGCTGGCCGAAAAAATCCGAAAAATTCTTGATGAAAAATAATTTCCCCAAGAATGATTTCTTTCAACCCGTCAATCAAGGCTTGTGGCGCCCTTAAGCAAGAATGCGTTGCGAACGGGGCGTCATGTATTAAGTTTTTGTTGGCGTCATTGGAATCGATTTGGTATGGTGTAAACAACGCTACTACATTATGAAGCATAAGAAGCCTTGAAAGGGCTTGGTATATATGTCTCTGAAAATATTGAGTTTGATTATAATTGTTTTGGCGGTCGTCCTTATTGCGGCCTGTGGGTTTATACTGCGTTTGCGTAAGCCGTTAAGCGCCAGGCTCAGTTCCATGGGGGGGATTTTCGACTTTGGCGCCAAGGTGCGCGGCGTGTATCCGCCCTTTGTGGAGGGGATGTGCGGCGCTTATTATATGCGTTTCAGGTTCGTTCCGGGCAAGCGGTTTAAAGGAATTGTGTCCGCCAAGATTGAAATTCCCGTGGATTCCCAGGTTGTCTGGACCTTCACCCCGGACGACATTGAAAACGGCGACCCCCAAGCCTTTGGGGCGTCTTTGGACTCCTTTAAAGCCCTGGCGAATATGGAGGGTTTTGAGGCCGTGCATATGGAAAAAGAGCTTCTTACCGCTGTTTTTTCGGCGGAAAAGGCGGGAGGGGAACTGGAACTGCAAAATGTTCCGGCTATGCGGCGGCGGGTTGTGGCCATGGGCAAGCTGGCCAGAAAATTAGGCTGCATGGCTAAATTATAAAAAAGGTTGCGTAGCGGTTGATGTTATGCTACCAAGGCGGATGCTCCGCCTAGGAGTATGGCCGTTCGTTTTGTTGCGGGCCAACGCGCAAATTATTGGGTGCGGACCGTAAAGGCTGTTTTTTCGAGTCTTTACGGTTTTTTTGCTGCCCCGAAACCAAGGAACGAAGGCCGAAATGATCGGCAGAGGATGAAGTTTTTTTGCAATTATGAGCGCAGACGGGAATCTAAACCCGAAAGCCTGAAATATAAGGAGGTACAATTTGCAGGTTACAGTTCAAGACAATCAACTGGAAAGAGCCGTTAAGGTCCTTAAAAAGATGCTCCGCAAGGAAGGCGTCCTCACCCAGCTCAAAGAAAAACGCTTTTACGAAAAACCCAGTGTGAAAAAACGCCGTAAAAGGGCGAAAGCCGCTAAAAGAAGGCGCAGGATTGAACTTCGGGCTAATCAAAGGCGCCGTTAACAGGACCGCGCTTTTACACAGCCTTGCTGGGCGGCTCGGGCGGGGCGCCGTTTGATTCAATGGCGCCGCCCGCACCAGCCGAATTGAGCAGGAGGATTGACATGGCAATGAACACTGTCTGGGGGGATTATCAGATTCCATCAGACATTATTGCGCCTGGGGCTCTGTCCACGGCGAAATCCGTGAGTCTGACAGAAACCAAAGACCTGCGGAAGGAAGACCCCTGCCATGTCATGAAAAAAATCCGCCAGGGAGGCGGGCCCTCCCTGGGCGCTTACATGAGCGATCGCCCGGTGGCCGATATTCTGCATCAAGCAGCTTCCCAGGCCTTTGAGATTGCAGGCAATGCAAAATCGCCGGGGCGGGCGGAGTTGAATCTCTGCTTAAAAATTCAGTCTCTCGACTTTAACGTATTGGTGGGTTTCGCCCAAGGCATGCTTAAATGCATTATCCAGGCGCAGGCCGTGTTCACGGACGCTTCTTCCGGCAAGGTCGTCTGGGAAGGAATTTGCGAAGGCGCGGGCAGAACCGGAACCGGAGACTTGGTCAAATCCGCCTTTACTTCCGCATTGAAAGATTTTATCCAAAACCTGTCGGCCTGCCCCGGATTCAAATAGGTTAACGGAGCAAGCCGGCGTCTTTTATCCCAAGGAAGCCAGATAGGCTCTCAGGTTCTTTTTGGTTTTCTTAAGCCCCAGTTTTTTACGCAAGCTGTCTCTGTGAAACTCCACCGCCCGCTTGGATATCTTCAGCAGTTTGGCGATGTCTTTGCTTTTCACCCCCATCCTGACCAGGTTGGCCACCTCAATCTCCCGAGGCGTAAGATTGGCGTGCTGGCTTCCGATGCGCCGCATGAAAGGCGCTACGATTTCCGATAAGTTCTGCTCAATCACGTTCACAAAGATGCTTTGATCCACGTCCAGGTTCGTGTCCTGCAGCCTGGCCACGTACACCATGACCAGGTCTTCTACGTTGGCCACTACGCGCTGTTGAAAATCCTGGGACGCCATGCGGGTTTGCTCGATAAGCGTTCGCAAAGCCTTGTTAGTCTCTTCCAACTCCCCGTTTCTTATTTCCAATTCTCGTATCTTTTTTTCCAGCGATGCAACAGTTGGCTTATCAGCCATGGGAATTCCTCCTGGACTTGTTAAACAATATCAGCGCGTTTACCGGTCGATCTACGGGCTGGCGAACAAACATTGAAGAAACGCCGCGTATCAGAGCGCTGGAGGCAGCGCCGCTGCACGGCGGACTGAAAAAACTGGATATTTGAACCTCTGTCATAATTTTCTAACACACGGTATATTTTCTTGTCATTTTTTTTTTGACGGAAAAATAACATCGATTACCACGGCCGGAACAGGGGCGATTCCATAAAAAAAGCCCGGGCGCAGGACGCCCGGGCTTATTGGCATGCCGATGGATATTTCAAAAAGCGGCCGTCAGTGTAAGAAAACGGCGTTCGTGGTTTAAGCATGCTTCTTTGTTCTTACTTGGCGGCCTCTCCTTCCATATCCATATTGATCATGGAGGCCATGTATCCCGCGCCAAAGCCGTTGTCTATGTTTACCACCGCCACGTTGGAGGCGCAGCTGTTCAGCATGGATAACAGCGCGGTCAGGCCGCCGAAGCTGGTGCCGTACCCCACGCTGGTCGGCACGGCGATGACCGGCCTGGGAACCAGCCCCGCCACCACGCTGGGCAGGGCGCCTTCCATGCCGGCCACGACCACCAGCACCGCAGCCTGGTCCAGGATTTCCCGATGCGCGTACAACCTATGCAGGCCCGCCACGCCCACGTCAAAGATATTGCGGACCCTGTTGCCCATAGCCCTGGCCGTCAGCACGGCTTCCATGGCCACGGGGATGTCGGAGGTTCCGGCCGAAAGCACCACAATCTCCCCCCGGCCTTTTTCCCGGATGGGGTTGGGGGCGTGCATGATCATCCGGGGCTGGGCGTGGTATTCGGCCTCGGGAAAGGCCTTTAAAACTGCATGGGCCTTTTCTTGGTCCACCCGAGTAACCAGGATCACATCGTCCTGGGCCGCCATTTTTTCCATGATCCCGCAAATCTGCTCCGCGGTCTTGCCCTGGCCGAAAATCACCTCGGGAAAGCCTTTTCTCAAGCCCCGGTGGTGATCCACATGGGCGAAGCCCAGGTCTTCGTGGGAAAAGTGGCGCAGTTTGTCCATGGCCTGCTCCACCGGAGTGTCTCCGGCGGCGACCCCATCCAGTATTTTTTTTAAAAAGTCGGGATTCATTACCTAAAGCCTATTCTATTTTTTTTCCGGGGGGTTTATGGTGCAACGTAATAATCATCACTCCACGTTAACACAAACAAACGGTTTTTGATAAGCGGTCTTTGGCCTTGGACGCAGGATTATGCTATAGAGATACCCCGTCGGGAGTCAACCGAAGTTTAACGATCGGATAAGAATAAATATGCACGATTTTTTCCATACAGGGAGCCGCCCATGAAAGTTGTTGTTATAATTCCGGCCAGGTACGGGTCCACCCGGTTTGAGGCCAAGCCCCTGGCCCTGATTGCCGGCAAACCCATGATCCAAAGGGTTTACGAACGGGCGGCTGCGGCCTCCAGCGTGACGGGCGTGGCCGTGGCCACGGACGACGAACGCATTGTCTCCGCCGTGGAAAAATTCGGCGGCCAGGCGGTCATGACCTCGGACGCCTGCCGGTCGGGCACGGACCGGGTGTTTGAGGCCGGGCGCACTTTGGGCCTGACCGGGTCGGATATTGTGGTGAACGTCCAGGGCGATCAGCCCGTGTTCGCCCCCGAGTGCATCGACGAGGTGACGGCCCCTTTGATCGGCGACCCCGGAACCGGCATGACCACCCTGGCCTTCGCCATCGTAAACGAACGGGAATTGACCGATCCCAAGGACGTTAAAATGGTGTTCGACCAGGACGGCTGGGCCTTGTATTTTTCCCGGGCCACCATTCCCCACGACCGGGACGGAAACATGGAGTTCGACACTTACAAGCATTTGGGCGTGTACGCCTACACCATGGATTTTCTGGCGGAGTTCTGCTCTTTGCCGGAGGGCCATTTGGAAAAGATAGAAAAGCTGGAGCAGCTTCGGGCTTTGGAATACGGCCTGGGCATCAAGGCCGTGGTGACCGCCTATGACTCCCCCGAAGTTGACCTGCCTGAAGACATCGCCCGCATCGAAGCGCTTTTGAAAGACGAATAAAAAAAACCGGCGGCGGATGCTTGGTTTAGCTCCCGCCGCCGGCCTTGCAGCTTCAATGCTTTCGCTTAATTGCCTAAATCCTGCTCCATAAAATCGCCGTCTCCGGGCAAAGGCACGGGGACCGTGCGAGGCGGCGCGGAGGGCGCGGGTTTTTCCTCTGTGGTTGATTTTGCGGCGCCGGGCGCGGCCGGAGGAGTCGTAGCCGGGGGCTTTGCTGTGGAGGAAGTCTGAGCAGCTTTTGAGGCTTTCATTGCACTCTCTAAAGCCGTAAGTCTCTTCTCAAAATATTCCAGCTTGCGCTCCACGGATTTTTCCATTTCCGACTTGGTGGCGCCCAGGACGGCTTCCTGCTCTTTGCGCAAGGCCTGGACATCCTCCTTGAGAGTTTTGATGTCCGCGGCGGTTTTGGCGCTGTCCTTTTTGACGGCGAATACGTCCTCGGAAAAGGCGCCAAGGTCCGTCCTGAAGGTCGTCAGGGCGTCTTCCTGATCCTCCAGCTCCCGCTTGGTTGCTTCAATGGATTTGGCCAGGGCGGCGACTTTTTTGGACTGGGCCTCGTCGTCGCTTTTCAAGCCCTTTTCCAGTTTCTTGAGCTCCTCGTCCATGGCCGCCAAAACAGCGGCTTTAAAATTGTCGGTTTTCACCCGGGCGTCATGAACGGCTTTATCCGTATATTCCCGTTCTTCCTTAAGGAGCTTTTGGACTTCGCTCCGATCCACCTTGGAAGCCTGGATGCTTTTGGTGGCTTGATCCAACAGGCCTTGCACCTCGCCCGCCTGTTGGGACACCGACGCGATTTTTTCCTGCAATTCGTCTTCGGCGCCGTCCAACTCCTTCATGAGGGCTTCCACCTTTTGGTTGACGTCCTTGGTCAGGCCTTCCACCTTGACGTCGCCCTTGTCTGCGATCGTGGTCAGGCGCTGGGTGAAGTTCACCGCCATGAACGAGGCCAAAGCAACCACCAAAGCCAGCAGGATCACCCACTGGACCGTGATGCGGCGCTCCATTTTTTGAAAACGCTCTATGGTGAGCTCTTCTCCATAGATGTTTTCGAATTCCTTTTCTTCCTTGCCCAGGCCGTCGTCCTGGCCGAACCCGGTTTCAAATGGCATGGCTCGTCTCCTGGCGTTACTCCCATTCGATGGTGCTGGGCGGCTTGGAGCTGATGTCGTAGACCACCCGGTTGACTCCGTTTATTTCGTTGATGATTCTATTGGACATGACTGCCAGCATGTCATGGGGCAGCCTGGCCCAGTCAGCGGTCATGGCGTCCGTGCTTGTGACCGCGCGGATGGCGATGATATTTTCGTAAGTGCGCTGATCCCCCATGACGCCTACGCTCTTGATGGGCAGCAGCACGCCGAAGGATTGCCACAGCTTGCGGTAGTAATCGTTCTTCCTGATCTCTTCTATAATCAGGGCGTCCACTTCGCGCAGGATGCTGAGCCTTTTGGCCGTGACCTCGCCGATGACGCGGATGGCCAGGCCGGGGCCGGGGAAGGGCTGCCGCCAGACCATGTCGCCGGGCAGGCCCAGCTCCTCGCCCAAAAGCCTCACTTCGTCCTTGAACAGATACTTGAGGGGCTCAATGAGCTTGAGCTTCATTTTTTTGGGCAGCCCGCCCACGTTGTGGTGGCTTTTGATCACCGCGGAAGGGCCGCCAAAGGCGGACACGGACTCGATGATGTCCGGGTACAGGGTGCCCTGGGCGAGGAATTTGGCGCCCTTGATCTTTTTGGCCTCCTCCTCGAACACGTCCATAAAGACCTTGCCGATGATCTTGCGTTTCTTTTCCGGGTCCGTAACCCCTTTAAGGCCGGACAGGAATTTGCGCGAGGCCTTGGCGTAGCGGACCTTCATGTTCAGGTTTTGGGTGAAGACCTCTTTGAGGCGGTCGGCTTCGCCTTTTCTCAAAAGGCCGTTATCCACAAATATGGGATGCAGGTTCTTGCCGATGGCCTTGTGAATGAGCACGGCCGCCACCGAGGAGTCCACGCCGCCGGACAGGCCCAGGATCACCTTGTCGTCCCCGGCGGTCTCCTTGATCTCCTCCACGGCTTCCTTCACAAAGGATTTCATGGTCCAGTTGCGTTTGCATGCGCACACGTTGAAAAGAAAATTTTTCAGCATGCGTTTGCCCTTGGGCGTGTGGGTGACTTCCGGGTGAAACTGCAGCCCGAACAGTTTTTTCTCTTTATGGGCGATGGCCGCAACCTTGGTGTTGTCCGTGGACCCGGTGATGACGAATCCCTCGGGCAGCTCCTTGATGGAATCCCCATGGCTCATCCAGCATTCCGTGGATTCGGGCACGCCTTCAAACAGGCCGGCCGCTTCTTTGGGATGGAACATGGCCAAGCCGTACTCCCGCTTGTCCGCCCTTTCCACCTTGCCGCCCTGAGTGTGCACCATGAATTGCAGGCCGTAGCAAATGCCCAGAACCGGGACGCCCAGGTTCAAGAGTTCCGGGTCGATTTTCGGGCTGTTTTCGGAATAGATGCTGGCCGGCCCGCCGGACAGAATGATGCCGTCCGGCGCCAGGGACTTGACTCTTTCCACGGTCAGGCTTGGCGGCTCTATTTGGCAGTACACCTTGTGCTCTCTCACCCGGCGGGCTATTAACTGGTTGTATTGGGATCCGAAGTCTATAATTATGATCATTGAGTTTCTCCCGGTTTGATTTGTCGCACGGCTTTTGTCCGCCAGCATCCGGTTGGGTTGAAGGGTTAAGGCGTTGGGCCAAAGGCGTTTTTCTAGCCTGGGAACATTGCTTTCGGCCATGGGGCGGTAATCCGCAAAATAAATAAATCGGCGCCGCCGCCTTTTCTTTTCTCGTGATTATGGTATAAGCCGCCGAAAAGTCAACCGCAATTTGGCCCCATGGGAAACACGGAGGAGAAAGCGCCTATGACGACCGTCCAGATTTACGAAATACAAGAAGCCGGGGAAGCCCGTGAAATGGCCCGTTTGGGCGTGAATACCGTAGGCTCGGTGCTCACTTCCCGTGAAAACTGGAAACAGGACTCCCTGACGGAAGCCATGGCCGCCGCCCGGGAGGAGGGGCTTGTGACGAGCCTGATTCCCTTGTTTTCGGAACCGGAGTTGGTTCTGGAGGTTCTTGACTTTTATCAACCGGACCTGGCGCATTTTTGCGACACTCTGACAGACTCCCAAGGCGTTCCCCTGGATTTAGCGCCCATGATTGACCTGCAAAAAAAAGTGCGCAGCGCTTTTTCCAACATAAAAATCATGCGTTCCATTCCCATAGCCCGGCCGGGCAGGGGCCATGTGGTCCCCACATTGGAGTTGGCCAGGGAGTTGGAGCCCCTGAGCGATGTTTTTTTAACGGACACCTGGCTGGGGGACGGCCAGGATAACGACCCAACGGACCCGGTCCAGGGCTACATAGGAATCACCGGCCTGATATGCGATTGGGATATAGCCGCGGAGCTTGTGAAACAATCGGGCGTTCCAGTCATTCTGGCCGGAGGGATTTCCCCGAAAAACGCCTATGAGGGCGTTTTGCGCGTACGGCCTGCAGGCGTGGATTCCTGCACCCGGACTAACGCCGTGGATGAAAACGGCGCGCCCATCCGTTTTAAAAAAGATCCGGCCAAGGTCAAAATGCTGGTGGAGGAGACGGCCAGGGCGGACCGTAAAATCACAGGTTGATGTTTGGGAAATATGTGGGGACGTTCCATACATGGAACTCAAAATATAAGGGTCGCGTCGATAGTTGGCCTCTAAGTCTTGACAATTGTTTTTAATACCTTTAACTTGCTTGGAGTCAGCCGTTGATAACGGGTGGGTCCCGAAACTAACTGGATGTAAATCATACAGCCATGAACTGCATTGATGGAATCGAAGGGGTGCTGAGGTGCATTCTGAGTGAATTCCAGGAACGCTATGTAGCGGGAACCCTGGATGACTCGGATTTTATTCTAAACCTGCGCGTTGTCATAGACGGTGCGGCCAGATTCCTGGAACAGAACGAGGAGCTTGGCATTGCGCCCGCCATTTTAAAAAAGGTCATGCACCAGGCATGCAAGGAATGGTGGCTGGAATTTGCAAAAAACCAGCAGGAGGCGGCGGCGGAGGAAGACAAGGATACTCCCAGCGGAGACTCCTTGGAATATTTGGAACACTATTTTGACCATATATTTCATCACGGCGCCTATCCGGACTAAGCGCCGGATCGTTCCATGGAGGTAAGGATTGCAGGACAAGGAGTTGGAGGACCTGGAAATAAAGGCCGAAATTGACGAGATTATGGAGTCTGTCAATCAAGTCGTCCAGAGACTGGAAAAACACGGCTTGCTTAATAAAAAAGAAGATAAATCGTCAGAAACTGAGGGACGTTCAATACCGGGCGCCGGCGCCGCCACGGTTGGAGAGTAATTGGAGGATCTATGGCGTTGACCAAGTGTGACATCGTGGAAAAGATCTATGATATGGGATTCACCAAAAAAGAATCCGTGGATGTGGTTGAGCAATTGATCGAGATTATCAAGGATTCGCTCGAACAGGGCGACGACGTGTTGATCTCCGGCTTTGGCAAATTCTGCATCAAGCAAAAAGACCAAAGAAGGGGCCGCAACCCGGCGACCGGCAGAGACCTTATGCTGCGGGAACGCAAGGTCGTCACCTTCAAGTGCTCCGGAAAATTGCGCGATCTGATCAACGATTCCCAGGAATAAAGACTGCGCGTCCCTTTGTCTCAAAGGGACGCGTTTTTTTTGTCCTTGGCGAAAAAACGAGCGGCCATTCGGTATATTTTTTCCTCTTCAAAGATTCCCGAATGATGCCAATGCCTTGATGCGGGATCAGAACCCGGCTCCAAGCCTTTTCTTTAGGATTTTTTCCTGATGCGGCGGAAAATCCCCTCATCCTTTTTGTTGTGACAAACTTCTACACCCGGCCAGTATGTTCATTGGTCTTATCTGCCTAAATTCTATAATATTTATTACCATACTACAGAGGCATCTGAGTTTAACGCCCTTCAATCTGCGCCTTTGAAAATCCGTCCTCCCCAAAACGGCCGGCCGGCAAAGTCAGTCCACAACAATGACCGTGACTCCCGAAGCCCCCTGAAGCACCTTGGTGGTTACGCTGCCGGAAAAAAACTCCTTAACCCCGGACAAGCCGCGCCTGCCAAGCACCACGGTGTCGTATTTTCCTTCCTTGATTTCCTGAAGGATGTCCCGGGCGACGCCGAAACGCTGCTCCTCCACCCGGGTGGTTATGTTGTCCGGCGAAAATCCGGCGGCGATCAGGCATTTTTCCGCCTCTCCCACGTACTCCTTCATGCGTTCCCTTTTGGCGTCTTCCATGTTGCAAAAAACCTGGCTGTTTCTATTGAATAAGGGAGTGAGGGACGGACTGTCCATGCCGCAGGCGGTCGAAACCTTGGGCAGGATGGTTATGATGGCGACCTTTGCCGAGGGGTTCATGTTGTTGGCCACATACTCCAGGGCCTTTTGTGCGTTTTCCGAGTCGTCCAGGGCTATCAGAATGGAATTTGCCATAATACTCCTCCTTTTGCGCTTAGTTCCGCCTCCGCACTTTAGTCCTTCCAAAAGGCGTTGCTCGTTAATTATGATGCAAGCTGTTCCATATGGTCAAATTAAATGTAAGCAGGAAAGCGCGGGCTGTAAAGGCGCATTTGATCGCAATAATGATCTAAAGCGCACGATTTGGCTCGGACACCGCGTCGTAAATGCAATTAACCGCTCATATTTTTACGGTTAACGGCTGTTGGGAATTAAGCGGAGAAATCGTGCATTTCTCGAGGACGCCTTTTGGCGGTGGGGGGGATGCCGCACGGCGCGGATTCCTGTCAAAAAGGAATAAATGCTTCATGGTGAAACAAGCCGCACAACGGCTCCCGTCAAGGATAGACGGTGATTTTGCTTAGGATTAGAGCAGGTTATTCTTTGACATCAAGGCTCCCGGTCTTATAGTAGGTAATAGGCCGTTAGGAATTAACAAGGATTAAAGGGAAAGGAGGCGCTATGAATATCAAGAATGTCAAGAATATATTGTTCCCCACGGATTTTTCATCCACCTCGGTTTCCGCTTTGCCATGGGTGTATTCCCTGACTGAAAAATACGGGGCGCAGGTGCATTTTTTCCATGTGGTGGAAAAACTGGGGCAATCCGGATTCGGATACGTCCCTGCGCCCACCCTGTCCAGTTGGAAGGATCAGATTTTCAAAAGCGCAGAAAAGACTTTTGAAAGGTTCTGCGACGAGCAAATGGACCAATGCCCAAATTTCATAAAGGTAATGAAAATCGGAAACCCCGTGGAAGAAATCATTGCCTACGCCAATGAAAATGACATTGACCTGATCGTCATGCCTTCCCGTGCGCGCAAGGGGATGGATCGCCTTTTGATGGGAAGCGTGGCGGAAAAACTGGTGCGCTCTTCATCGGTTCCAGTGCTGGTCGTCAATCCCGATTAGCCGACGCATGAGGACGGCCCGCCAATAGCAGCCGCCCTAAGCAGCGCCTGCCGGCGGGGCGCTGCATATAATGAAAACCGCCAAGGGCGGGATGCCTGCACCGGGCGTCACCGCCCTTTCCAATGGTACTTTTCGCCCTTAAGCCAGGCGCTCATGGCGCCGCCTGCGTCTTCCGACTTGAGGGCCGCGTCCAGGCCGTTTTGCTCAATAAGCAGGGCCTTTTCAAAGTCCGTTTCCAATACGCCCTGGCGGATGGCCTTTTTCGCCAGGGACAGGGCTACGGGCGAGCGGGAGGCTATTTTTCTTGCGAAGGCCTTGGCTTCTTCCACAAAAGTCTCTTTTTCATATAACCGGTGAACCACGCCCAGATCATAGGCCTCCTCTGGGGAATACACCTTGCCGTGAAGAATCAGATCCATGGCTTTGGCGACGCCCAGCAAGCGCGCCAGACGCTGGGTTCCCCCTGCGCCGGGAATGATGCCCACGTTGGTTTCCGGCAGGCCGTAGGTGTGCTTTCCCTTGCCGGCCAGGCGAAAATCGCAGGACAGGGCGATTTCCAGCCCGCCCCCGTGGGCCTGTCCGTTCATGGCCGCAATGGTGATGAGGCGGCTTTGCTCCAGGGCCAGGTTCAGGCGGTTGAAGGGATAGAGTTTTTGGGGCTTGTCTTGCGCCGTTTCTTTTGTCTTTTGCCTGCCTTCGGACAGGGACGCCAACTCGCCCACTTCATAATGGGCGATGAAAAACCGTTCATTTCCGCCCGTTAGCATAAAAACCATGAGGTCATCCATGGCTTCCAGATCCGCCAGAAGGCGCTGAAACTCGAACACGCCGTCCGCCGTGATGGTATGCCGCGGAGGGTTTTTGAAGGTGCAAAAGGCGATGTTCTTTTCTATGGATACATCAAAGTATTTGTAGTCCATCATTCCTCCTGGGCGTTTGTTTTGAATTGGGTTGCTCAATTAAGTTGGTATCGAATGCGAAAAGCCTGTAATCGCGGCCGGACCTTTACTCCCTATGGACCGTGTAGGGAGGCTATTACGGCCTGAGATGCTATCTTGTTGGGTTTCGCGGGAAGGAAAAAGTCACTTTAATCCAATTCCGCAAGATGCAGTTAATAGGCCTTCAACGTGCATTTCCATGCCCTGCCCAACCTATGTTTTATTAATAAAGATGGCAGGTTGGGTAGAGTTCGCATGGCTTTTTTAAAGAGACTGTTTTCTTGTGCGCCGGGAGCAACGCTGGAAGCCAAAAGCCTAGGAACGGAACCCAACAAATGGATTGCCGTCCCCAGAACTATCTTTTGCCCTGACAACTCGTCATTCCTGCAAGCGGGAGCCCAGCGCCTTTTTCGGATTTACTCCTCCAAGGGCCTGTCCGGCCACTGGATCTTTCCCCCGTCAAACTCGACCGTAAAAACCTTGGCCGGGTCGGACGTCTCCTGGACATGGGGAACCATGCCGCCGGCGCCGAATCCTTCAGGCACGTAAAGCATAAAATCCAGGGGCTTGATTTCGCCGTTCTTGAGGGCGTCCAAATACAAGTCGGGCGCCTTGGGGTTGGGAACGCCGAATTTCTCCCCCACAAACCGGCTGTTGTTCAAGTACCTGTCCGCATACCCGAATGCACAGCCCCACAAGCTGAACAAGCCTATGCGTTTGGGGAACTTCCAGCCGTAAGTAATCTGATGGATATGGGCGTTTTTAAGCTGGGCGAAGCTGGGCCAATTGCCGTTCCCCCAGGTCATGTCCGGAAAAAATTGGTCCGGGACGTCCTTTTTCATGAAGGCCATGGCCATGGCCGCCACGGCCTGGGAACCCCAGAAAAATTCCCGGTTGAAATAGTGGCCTTCAGCGCTCCACGCGGGATCGGTCCCGCGCAGGGGATTGGCCGTCAGGTCGAAAAATCCCTTGAAGACGTTTTTCTGGTCCTTCTCGCCCCGATAGCTGATGAACTGGCCGCCCAGGAAAAGGCTGGGCCCGAAAATGCCCTTTTTGCCGTTTTCCTCGTAGCTGACCACCCCGTCGCCGGTTTCATCAAAGGCTGCCAGGAATTCCTTTTTCATGTTCAGGCCTTCCAGTTCATCCACGGCGTCCAGGTATCCGAAAAAGGTCTTCTGCAGGTCCCAGGGCATTTTATAGATGTCCCAGTACATGTGCCTGGTGTGGATGTCCGTATACGCGCCGTCGTTCACAAACCCCAGCCTGCCTCCGTAGGACGCCAACGGAGCTCCGGAAACGTCGTCCCAGCCCGTTACAAAATAATCCGATTGCCCCATGCCCCACTCTATGGCTTTGGCGATGGAAAAATCGCGGGAGATGGGGTTGTCCAGAGCCTGCCCGGTGGTGATGGCCTTGCCGTCCAGCTTGGGAACGGGCTGAATCTGGGGGAAGAAGCCTCCGAATCCGTCGTCCAGGCCGGCTTCCACGGCCTTTTTCAGGCCCATGTTGCAGAACAGATATCGGGCGCACATCAAATCCACGGCCGCTACGTCCGAACTCGCCATGATAAGGCCTTCGGCCAAAGCCTGGCCCAGGCCTACCCCCTGGTGGTCCCGGTTGACGGTCTCGATGCCGTCCACAATGTGCAGCATCATCACGTCCTGGCTGGCCGCCGCCCGGATGATGTCCAGCATGGTGCCCGTGAGGCCGCCGGTCTTCTCCACCTTGTAGACGCCGTCCTCGCCCTTCACCGGAATCATCTGTTTGGGGTCCAGTTCAGGAACCCAAACCTGATGGGGGATGCGGCTTTTGATGACAGGAATGTCCGTGTCCGGCGTGCCGTACATCCATTTTTTGCAACCGGCGTGATTGGCCTGCAAAGGATAAAGCCCAATGCCCAAGTTCTTGATGGCGTTGGTGAACATGGCCTGGGAATGCACCTTGAGCTTGGGTACGTTGACCAGGACGCAGCCGGGATACTTGCGGCAGTCCTCGGGATCCGCGGGATCGCCGCCCACAATGGCCTTGTGCAGGATAATGGACTTGAAGCACTGGCCGTCGGGCAGGTCGATGGCCCGCCCCCGGTGGGGATCGTCATGCAGCCGGTTGAGGTCGTAGATCATCAGGCGGCCGCCCGCATCGCCGGGAGCGATGAACTCGCCGGTCAAACTTTCGTCATAGCCCAGCATGGGGTTTTCGTCCGAGCCTTGGGGAAGGGTGTCCGCCAGGTAGCGCCTGACAAAATAAAAGCCCCAGCCTCCGTAAAAGTCGTCGCACTTGCCTTCGTAAGCGGCTTCAGGCGTCACCGCCCGCCCGGTCTTTTTGATCCGGGTGTATTGGGCGGCCCGATAGGCGCTGTTGGAGGCCGCTTCGCCCATGCACATCTGGCCGTACCGGACGCCGCCTTTATCGTGGAACCAGCGCATAATCGCGGCCAAAAAGGCCCAGTCCGTATTGGCCACCGCTCCGTTGAACAGCAGGTGGGAATAGGGCTCGATGTTCTCCACGGTCACCAGGTTGGGTTTGAGCAACAGCTTCTTGCCTGTCTTGATCCTGGCCTGCACTTTCAGCAACAAGCCCTCGGCCTGATCCAGGGCCGACATGGCCTTGTCCATATTTTCGTAGGTGTAATCGATCTTGGCTTTGATCTCCGCCCAGGCCTCCTGGTCGTCCTCTTCGATCACCTTTTTCAAAAGCGCGGGCGAGCCGATATAAGATTTTTCAGGCGAAACCCTGGCTGCTCCGATGGCCGCGCCCGAGCTGTCCAGGGAGATTTCCCCCATATCCGATTGTACCGTGATGTCGTTTTTTTGCGTCATGATTCCCTTGCAGAATAAATTATGATTTTAAAGGGTTGGGGAGGATTGGGAAGCGTGGAGGCGCCGCCGCATTCCATTTTAATACGCTCTCCTATTATCTATGGATTATTTTCACACTCGTCAAGAAAAAATGAAAAACGAGCGCTCATTTTATTTTTGTGCGGCGCCCGCGCCGGCCAGTTCCCGGAGGGCTGTTAAGGCCAAGTTGCTGTCAAAATAGTAATATATTCACCTTTTGGATTGTAGTCCATATTGTACCAATAACCCACAACGGCGCCGGGTCCCCGTTTCCGGAAGTGCTTCACGGGGATGACGGAGAGCGGCCACTGAAGGAAGATTGTGGGGATGTAAACTGCATTCTTCAAGACTGAAAAATGCTGTAGGTGGAGACAATTGAAATCAGTATCGTCCCCCTGAAATCAATTTGTTGGGTTTCACAGCAGGGATGCAGGCCTTATTGGGTGTTCAGGCAAGGGGCCTTTTTTCCACTTCAACGCTCTGTTTCAGCGCTCTACCCAACCTACGTCTTTTCATGTAAAAATAGTAGGTTGGGTAGAGCTTGCGAAACCTTTCCTAAGGAGGCTGTCCATCTTTTGCCGGGGGAATGTTTAAAGCCAAAACCATGTGAGCGAAACCCAACAAATGGATTCTCCTAAAACCTTCTTCCCCTCTCGTAGCCCGTCATCCGGCAAGGGCGATTTGTTTTTCAGGATCGCTTCAAGCCGGGACCCATCGTTATGGATTTGTCTATGAATATAATTACTTTTTTGAACCAGGGCTTATCCTGCGAATAACAAGCGGGGGGTTACACTTTCCCTTTGAACAACAGGAGCAACAAGGAGTGGACGGCAAACATGATTGATAAAACGTGTATGGTCGTAATCCATCCTGTTAGGCCGCCGTAAAATGCTTTGGGCAATGTCTGGGAGGCTGCAACAGCGAACATAATAGCGATTACACTAAAAAAATTAGAGCCGGTTCTCCAAGCATGGAAATTGGCCATGAACCAAACGCCGCCTGCAATCATGGAGCTGAGAATCATCCCCATGGAAAGGGGATTGAGCATGAGGCTGGTGGATAGGATTCCTAATAGCGCCGCAGTCAGAAAGACCGGAGCCTGTATTATCAGGAAGCATACATGGTCTTCAAATTCCTGGTGCACGAGCTGTCCCGCCTAATCCTATAAAAGCATTATTTGAGCTTGATGACGGGCTTTCCACAATCAAAAGCCCTATTGGGTTGACATTTTCATAAATGGAAACGATGCTCAGGATGACTCGTTCATTTTTTTGTCCTTCATTTTTCTATACCACTCTTTGTCGCCGTATAGCTCTTCGGAGCATACCGGGCACAAGCCATGGCTGAATTTCGCCTCGGAGTGGGTTTCGATGTACGACTCGATGAGCCCCCAATACCCTTTGTCGTCCCGGATTTTTTTGCATCGGGAGCAAATGGGCAATAGGCCCCGGAGGGTTTGAACGTTGTCAAGGGCTTCCTGCAGTTGTTTAATAAGGCCTTTTTGGCTGTCCAAGGCGTTTTTCAGTTCCGTGACGTCCCTGGTGATGCCTTCCACGCCGCCGATTTCCCCCTTTTCATCCTTAAAGAAATGGGCGTTGGTGGAGGCCCACCAGACGGAGCCATCCTTGCGCCGTAATCGGGCCTCGAAGTTTTTTACATGCCCCTTTTCCGTCAAAAGGGCCGTAAATTTTTTTCTTTCCTCGGGAACCAGATAGACTTCCTCGGCCATTTGCATGCCGATAGCCTCTTCCACGGTGTAGCCGGACAATTTGGTTACTGACCGGGATATGAAAATGATCTCCCCCTGCAGATTTGTCCTGTATAAAAGATCCGAGCTGTTGTCGGCCAGTGAACGATATATTTTCACGCTTTGCTCAAGATTTTTTATTTTGGTTAGCAACTCGGAATACGTCGGCTTCGGGGCCATTGGGGACCATTTCCGTAACAGTAAAGATGGGGTAAGTAAATGAGTTCGTTGTATGGCAAATGCCTCAAAATTAATCAATAGTAACTGATATATGGCTATTTTTCAAGCCCTAATTACAGCACCATGGCGAGGAGCAGCGGTTTTATTTTTTGCAGCTTTTTGGTAGGCGGGCGCGCCAAAACCCTTTGTATAGCAACAGGCGCCGAAGACGGACAGCCTTCGCCGCCGTTCATGGCCCTTGCGGAAATCAACGTCTGGTTCAAAATTTCTTGACAAGCGTGCAACAGTAATGTAGTCAAGTGTGTACACTCATCGCCGAAAGGCCTTCTGCTTTCCGGCATAATCGTCAAAGTTGCAAGCTGTTAGGGGGATTCGCTCATGAAAAAAGTATTGCTGGTATTGGTTGTCCTGTTGCTCGTTGGCGCAGGAGGAGTGGGGCTTTTCATCAAGCTCCGCAGTCAGCCGTCCATGGAGAAGAAGACAATCGCCAATGTGCAGGCTGCAGGCAGCCTGAAGGAGCACACCAAGCATTTTGAACGCAAGGTGTATAAAATTGCGGACAATATCTATTCCGCGGTGGGCTTTGGCTTGGCCAATTCCATCATGATCGAAGGCGACGACGGCCTGATTATTGTGGACACTATGGAAAGCCTCCAGGAAGCCAGGGATGTTTTGGCGGAGTTCCGCAAGATTTCCGGCAAGCCGGTCAAGGCCATTATCTACACGCACAATCACACGGACCACATATTCGGCGCCCAGGCCTTTGCGGAGGGCGGCGAGCCCGAGGTCTACGCTCACGAAAACCTGGGCTATTACGTAAATCGTCTTGTCAGCAAGATGAAGCCCATCATCGGCAACCGCAGCATGCGCATGTTCGGCAATTTTCTGGACCAGGAAGGCTTGGAGAACGACGGCATTGGTCCGTTTTTGGGCATCGGCCCGGACCGGGAGCTTGGCTACATCCCGCCCACGCAAACCTTTCGCGATAAAATGGACGTGGAAGTCGCCGGCGTGAAAATGGAGTTGATTTACGCGCCCGGCGAAACCAACGACACCATCTACGTCTGGCTGAAAGGGCCCCGGATTCTGATGACCGGGGACAACCTGTACCGCTCCTTTCCCAATTTGTATACGATTCGGGGAACGCCTTATCGCAGCGTTAAAAGCTGGTATCAGAGCGTGGACATTATCCGGGATCTCAAACCCGAAATCATGGTCCCCAGCCACGGCCAGCCGATTTTCGGCGCGGAAAAGGTTTACGCCATCGCCACGGACTACCGGGACGCCATCCAGTACGTGCATGACCAGGGCATCCGGTGCATGAATATGGGCATGACGCCGGACCAGATTGTGGAGCAGGTCCATCTGCCGCCTCATCTGGCGGCCTCTCCCTATTTGCAGGAGTACTACGGCAAGGTGTCCTGGTCCCTCCGGTCTTTGTTCGACGGAAACCTGGGCTGGTTTGACGGGGATTCGGCCACGCTTCAGCCCTTGTCCCAAAAAGACAACGCCCAGCTTATGGCCGACCTGGCGGGCGGTAAGGACAATCTTCAAAAAGAAGCCCAGGCAAGGTTTGACCAAGGCCAGTTTCAGGCGGCCTTGCAGTTGACCGGATACATCATCGCCCTGGATCCGCAGAATCAGGACGCCAGAGGCCTGCGCTCCCAGGCGCTTATCAAAATGGGAGAGCGGGAGGAAAACGCCAACGCACGCCATTATTATCTGACCGAAGCCCTGGAAATCCGGGACAACTTTGTGGCCAGCACCGGAGACGTCAAGTCCAGCCCGGAAATGGTGCACAGATTTCCCATCGAGGGATTTTTCGAGTTAATGGCTGTGGGCCTGGATCCGGTCAAGAGCGCTGACCTGGATCAGAAGGTTGCCATCAGGTTTACGGACGCGGGCAAGGACTTCACCATCCATGTGCGCCGGGGCGTGGCAGAAATTCAGCCGCGTTTGCTGGATGACCCGGATATCCTTGTGAAGGTGGACTCCAAGATCTGGAAGGAAATGCTGAGCGGCCTGCGCAATCCCGTGACGACCATGGCGGGATTCGACTATGAAAAGGGCGGAACCATCGCGTTCGCCAAGTTCATGAAGATGTTCAAAACGCCCGCGCCCAAGCTGGCTTTTGAACCTGCTGCCTAAGGTTGGAAATATTAATCAGGGAACGCACTCGCGTTCCCTGATTTTTCATAATTCCTGATAGTTATTGAAAAAGAGGTAGGTTGAGTAGGGCCTGCGTTTGCGCTCCCAAAAGTTATTTCCTATTCCCGCCTGTCCGGCCGTATAGTTCCTGGGATTTTCCCGCGAAACCCAACAATCTGCTTTCCAAAGTCCTATTTTTCGCCATAATCATGCACTCAACCCCGGCAGCATGGAGCCCGTTTCCATCAGGTTGCGGTGCAGCTCAAAGCACTTGTTCAAATCATGGGGAATATGGCCGGCCCTGGAGTTTTCAATGTACCGGAACAAATAATCCCGATACATGGGGTGGGCGCAGTTTTCGATGATCTTTTTCGCCCGGAGCAGGGGGCCCAGGCCGCGCAGGTCGGCCAGGCCTTGCTCGGTAACCACCACCTGCACGGAATGCTCGCCGTTGTCAATATGGGGGCACATGGGCACCACCGAGGAAATCCTTCCGTCCTTGGCGATGGAAGGCGTCATGAACACGGCCAGATAGGAGTTTCTGGAAAAATCCCCGCTGCCGCCGATGCCGTTCATGATGTCCATGCCGTAAACATGGGAGGAATTCACGTTGCCGTAAA
Source organism: Desulfatibacillum alkenivorans DSM 16219 (assembly GCF_900142135.1). Taxonomy (GTDB): domain Bacteria; phylum Desulfobacterota; class Desulfobacteria; order Desulfobacterales; family Desulfatibacillaceae; genus Desulfatibacillum; species Desulfatibacillum alkenivorans. The sequence goes on from NZ_FQZU01000015.1 coordinate 106,465, forward strand.
TATCCATTTCCAGGGCCGTGTTCATGGCGATCACGCCCAAACGGCGGATGATTCCAGGATGGTTGGAGAGTTCCTGGGGCCTGAGGATCAGGCGTTTGGCGAAAAAGTCCATGTTATCTACGATCACGCCAAGGGCGTCCTCCGTGATGTTCAGGCTTGTAGCGCTGGCCCCGAGCAGCCTTCCTTGTTGCATGAGCTCCACCTGGGAGTCCTGAAACACCTCCGTATACATGGAGAAAGGCGGTATGTCCGGGTGAGTTCCCAAAACGCCCATGACTCCGTTGGCCACGTTGCCTACGCCCGCCTGGAGCGGCAGAAATTCCTTGGGAATGCGCCCGGCTTTCATTTCTGATGCCAGGAACTCCACCAGATGCCCGGCGATCTGCCGGCTCACTTGATTGGGTTGGGAGAATTCCGAAACCGTGTCCGGTTCGCTGTTCAACACCACGCCCGCTACTTTTTTGGGATCCACCGTAGCATAGGGCACGCCGATCCGGCTCATGGGATGGGCGATGGGAATGGGGTCCCTGTGGGGCGGCGGAGGCAATGTCACGATGTCGGCCATTTCACGCAGGCGAGGCGATTGAACCGTGTTGATTTCAATAATCACCTTGTCGGCCAGGGCCAGCATGGTGGGGGATATGCCGATGGAGGTGGTCAGGTACACCCTGCCGTCCGGAGTGACTTCCGAGGCCTCCACAACCGCTGCGTCCATCTTGCCGAAAAATCCGAACAGCATGGCCTGGGGAACGTGGGATAGGTGCATGTCCACATATTCCACGTCCTGATTGTTGATCTGCTTTCTCAGGCTTCTACCCGTCTGGTAAGGGGCGCGCCAGGAAATGGCGCCGGATTGGGCCAGCACCTCATCAATGGCAAGGCCGCTGGATGCGCCGGTCAGCACGCGCATGGCAAAGGGCCGGCCTTTGCGGTGCTCGCTTTCGGCTTTATCCGCCAGGGCGTAAGGCACGGCCTTGGCGCCGCCCGCCGCTCCGAACCCGGAAAAGCCGACTGTGTGTCCGTCTTTTATGAAACTCGCCGCTTCTTTGGCTGTGATAACTGGATAAGGTCCGTATTTGGTCATATTTTTGCTCCGTTCCGTTAAAGTTACGCTGCGACCGAGCAAAGATTTTGCAACCTTTGTACCAAGCTCAATTGGGCTTGTACATGCACCAAACAAAGGGCTGGCGGGGCGGGAGTGCGCCGTTGCTGCGGGGCGTTGGCGTCCGGATTTCTTACACCCCGGCCTATTTTTTTACAGGCCCTGCAAAACGTCCTTCTCGCTCGCAGGCGCCATGGCGCAACAGAGATAGGGGGCGCGTTATTCGCCCAACTCCTGCTGGACTGCTTCGGCGATGGCCTGGGCGGTCCCTTGGGTGGCTTCTTTGGTGGGGCCTTCCACCATCACGCGGCAGACCGGGCGCGTGCCCGAATAGCGCACCAAAATCCTGCCCTGGTCGCCCAATTCGTTTTCCGCCTTTTCAATGGCTTCGGCCACGGGTTTTACAGTGGCCAGGTCCGGCTTGGAAGATACGGGGATGTTGATCAGAACCTGGGGGAAGACGTCCATCATGCGTCCTAGTTCCGACAAGGGCTTTTGGAAGTGGAGCATGGCGCCGATCAACTGGATGCCGGAAAGAACGCCGTCGCCCGTGGTGTGGCAATCCAAAAAGATCATATGCCCGGAATCCTCGCCGCCTATGACGGCGCCGGACGCCTGCATGGCTTCCAGGACGTACCTGTCTCCCACGTCCGCGGCGATATGGCGGATGTCCATGCGATCCAGGGCTTTTTTGAATCCCAGGTTGCTCATGACCGTGCTGACAATGGTGTTTTGGGCGAGCCTGCCGGCTTCCTTGAGCCAGGCGCCGCAAATGATCAATATCTGGTCTCCGGAAATCCGGGCGCCCGTCTCGTCCACGGCGATGAGGCGATCTCCGTCGCCGTCAAAGGCCAGGCCCAGGTGGGCCTTGTTGGCAATCACTTCCTTCCGGAGCGTTTCGGGATGCTGAGACCCGCAATCCACGTTGATGTTTATTCCGTCCGGGGTGATGAACAAAGGAATGATTTCAGCGCCCAACCCGGAAAAGACCTGGGGCGCGATGGAATAGGTGGCGCCGTTGGAGGCGTCCAGGACGATTTTCATGCCCTTTAGAGGCTTGTCGCCGGGAAGCAGGGATTGCAAAAAGGCCGCGTAGGAATCCTGGGCGTCGGGAATCTGATGGGTTTCCCCTACCGGCCCTCCGGGGAAATCCTTGAACGCCAGGGCTTCTATCTCTTTTTCCACTTCGTCGGAAAGTTTAAAGCCCCTGCCGCCGAAAATCTTCAGGCCGTTGTCTTCAAAGGGATTGTGGGAGGCGGAAATCATGACGCCGGCGTCCAGGTCGAATTCCCGGATCACATGGGCCAGCCCGGGAGTGGGAATGACGCCCGCGAACATGGCGCCGGCCCCTGCGGAGCATATGCCGGCGGCCGCCGCGGACTCCAGCATATTTCCGGATATGCGGGTGTCTCGTCCTATGCCGATTTTCACGGCGCCGTTTTTACGGGATTGAAAATACAGGGCTGCGGCCCGGCCGATTTTAACCGCCATTTCAGGGGTGATGGGATGTTGATTGGCTTTTCCCCTCACCCCGTCGGTTCCGAATAGTTTTTCCGCCTTGTTATCCACGTCTTCCCCAATCGAATGAAGTTATCGGACTGAATGAATTTTGACAGATTCTTTTTATCGGCAGGAGGGGATGATGGCAAGGCTTTCTTCCAAAATCTTTTCAATAAAACCATTCAGCCACGCGGTTCCCTGGGCGGCTTGTTCGGGAGACAGGCTTTTGATGAAATCCAGGTAGGCGCCTTGTCCGGCCCGGGCCAGGGCGATGAAGGACTCTCCGCCGTTGGGATTTTGGGAGGCGCTTTTCCATTTTTTCAGGCAGGCGGAAATTTCGTCCGCCTTTTCCGCCAAGTCCGTTTTTTGCGCAAAAAGGGCGTCCGATCCCTGGCCGGCTTTTCGCAGCATTTCGTTGGATTTTTCCAGCTTGCCGCAAAAAGCGTTGAATCGTTTGATGCGTTCATCCAGGGCTTTGCCGCAGGCATCCAGCAGGCCTTCAAACAGCGCTTTTTCCAGGCCGGACCTGTAAAAGCAGGATCTGACGTGCACGTACCATAAACGCAGGGCCAGCAGGTCGGCGATATAGGCCAGATTATGGGCGGCGATCCTTTTGACCGCTTTATACACGCCGGGCGTGAAGGGCATGCAGGCCTTGGGCGCGGCGCGCTCCATAAGCAGGCTTCCGGGTTTGGAAACGTCCTTGCGCCAGACCGTTCCCGCGGCGGTTACGTTGCCGTATTCGATCCGGCAGGGGCCCACCAGGCCGCCCTGGCCGCCCAGGAATATGGGAGGCTGGTTCAGCATAACGCCCCGGGCTACGTCGCCGATCATGGACGCCGTGGCTTTGTCCTGCTGGGGCGTGTAATTGAAGTGGATGAACGAGGAGCCCACCTCGCTGTGATTCTTACGGTCCGTGCCTCCGGCCATGAGGCAGTCGCAAAAATTGATCAGGCTTCCCAGAGTGACAAAAGGAAACAGGATGGTCTGTTTAAGCCCCACGCTGTGGGCGCCGCTGGCCTGCTCCTCCAGGATGGTTCCCGGCCGTACATGGGCGCCGGACCCCATGGAAGCTCCTTCCAGAAACACGGCCCCCTGAAAGAAACCGCCCTTCAACTTGACCTTGGGGCCGATTTGGCAGTCCTGCACTGTCGCCGGGGCTTCCTCGCCAAGCACGGCGCCGTCCAGGATGCACGTGGATTCTCCAGAGATGCGGCATCCCGGATGGATGACCACGCCCCGGCCTGAAATGCGTGCGGGGTTGACCTCCTCACCCACGAACACGCTTTCGGGATGAGGCATGGCAACCCCGCGATTCAGCAATATGTCAATCTGTCTGTTGGCCATGAAAAGCCGCTTTCATCGGTCCTTGTTAGTCCCTGCCTCCGCCGAACAGGCGCAGCATCATCAGGAACAGGTTGATGAAATCCAGATACAGGGCCAAGGCGCCCATGATAGCGCCTTTGCGCACGGCGGATGCGCCGATGTCGTCGGGCTGGGTCAGGGCCATTTCCTTGATCTTCTGGGTGTCGTAGGCGGTGAGGCCCACAAAAATTGCAATGGTCAGGTAGGTGATCGCCCAGTACAAAGCGGTGCTTGCCAGGAATATATTGACCACCGAGGCGATGATCACTCCGATCAGCCCCATGAACATAAACCCGCCCATGGAGGTCAGGTCCTTTTTCGTGACCCAGCCGTATACGCTGCACGCCGCAAAGGTGCCGGCCGTGGCGAAGAAGGCCCCGAATATGGCGGTTTTGGCGTAGACCGCGAAAATAAAGGACATGGTCAGGCCGTTCAAGGCTGAATAAGCCACAAACATGCCCGTGGCTGTGCTGGCTTTCATGGTTGTGATTCGTGAGCTTAAAATGAACACCAGCGCCAATTCGGCAATGATTAAGCCGATAAAGACGCCCGGAGTGTTAAATATCAGCTGGGTCAGCGCCGGAACCTGGAACGTGGCGTAAGCCAGGACGCCGGTCAAAGTCAGGCCGATGAACATCCAATTGTACACGCTGGCTACAAAGGCGTTTACCCGCGCCTTGACTTGTTCCGGGGATTGATAGGTGATGGGTTCCATGGTGGTATCCTCCGTAAATTGTAATAATCCAAATGTTATGTCGTCTGATTATCGGCCCCCTCTTTAAAAACGGCCGATAACCTGCATTATTGCTCCAAGGCCCTGATTTTCTCTTTCAGTTCCGTGGGGTCGTCGCCCCGCAGGATTTTTCCCTGCAAGGAAATTCTGTACGTTTCCAGGGCTTTTTCAGGATCGCCCGTCTTCAAATAGGCGTCGCCCAAATGCTCCCGGATGACCGGGTCGTCCGGGGCGAGCTCCACAGCCCTTTTTAAATACCCGAGGGCCTTTTCAAACTCGCCCAGTTTGAAATACACCCAGCCCATGCTGTCCACAATATAACCATCATCCGGCGAAATTTCCAGCGCTTTCGCCACCAGTTTTTTCGCTTCTTGCAGATTTTGGCCCAGGTCCGCGTAGGTGTAGCCTAAAAAATTCAGGGCGTCGGCGTTTTCAGGCTCGATTTTCAGAACCTGCTTCATGGTTTCGATGCAGGCTTGCTTGTCGCCTTGTTTGTCATAGAGAACGCCCAAAGAGTAGAGCAGGTTGATATTGTCCGGCTCCTCTTCGATGCGGTCCGTAAGCGCTTTTACCGCCAATTCCTGGTTGCCGGCCTGTTGCTGCAGATTGGAGGCGTGGATGACGAATTCCGTCTCCAGGTGGTCGGCGGACTCCACGGCCTTGAGCGCTTCCAGGGCCGCCATAGCGTCTTCAGGTTTGCCGGTCAGGTACGCCGAGTAAATCAGCCCCTGGAAATAATAGGAGGACTTGGGCGGAATGCTTTGATAGGCCTCCAGGGCTTCCTGCTTGCGGCCCGTGGATTCCAGGGCGTAGGCCAAAAAATAGGACAACTCCCCGTCATTAGGCGCTTGTTTGTGCAGTTCCGAAAATATTTCGGCCGCTTCGGCGAAATACCCGTTGTTTATGTAAGAGTGGGCGACGCCCTTTGCAACCAGGGGATCCTGGGGATGCTCTTCCCTCAGCTTGCCGAAAACCTCGTTGGCCTTTTCCAACTCCCGCCTGGAAAGATAATACTGGCCCAGACCCAGATAGGGCAGGGTGTTCGAGGGGGCGTCCCTCATCATCTTGCTGTATATGGCCTGGACCTTTGCGTCGTCTCCCAACTCCCTGTATACCTCGGCCAGGTTAAGCTGAACCTGTTCAAAGTCGGGCTTCAAAAGAAGGGTTTCTTCAAAGGCTTGGGCCGCCAGGGCGAAATTTCCCATATTATAGGCGACTCTGCCGATAAAGAACCAGGCGCTGATCACGTCCGGAGAGTTGGGCAGCTTTTCGATGAAGCGCTGGTAGACGGAAATGGCCTTTTCCGGCTGGTTGGCCTTATGATAGGTCTCCGCCAACAGAAAATAAGTCTGGGATTCCTCCGGGGCTGTCTTGAGAACCTTTTCATAGGCCGCGGCGGCCTCGTTCCACTTTTTCAACTGCAGCAGGACCGCGGCCCGGGTCAGCAAAACCCGGACATTGTCCGGGTCCTCTTTCAAAAGCAGGGCGGACTCCTCCAGGGCGCCTTGGTAATTGCCCTTTTCCACGAGGATTTCCAACAGCCCTTGCTTTAAAAACCGGGATTCGGGGTCCTTGGCGATGGCTTTGTCCAGGTATAACGAAGCCGCGTCCAGGTTTCTATCCCAAAGCATTCTTTGGGACAGCAGGTAATTGTAATAGGCCCCGCTGCTTTCGGGAATAATGATCTCCTGGCGCTCCCGCGCCGGTATGACGGCCCTGGCCGGCGCAGATTGCCCGGGCGGCCGCATCTTGACGGCCAGGCCGGAACGGACGCATCCGGGCGTTATAAGCAGGGCCAGGCCCACTAAGGCCCATACGCCCGCGCGAACCGGAATTGAGGCGTTTTTGCGGGATGCGGGTTTTTTCGGCGGTTGTTCAGCCGGTTTGAAATCAAAGGCGCCTTTGGGTACGTTAAACATCGCGGCTCCAAAGCAAAATGACAAAAGGCCGGGCCAAAGGGCCCGGCCGGGATTTTTCAGGGATTTCCCTGGGTGTCGGGTTCAAAGCCGCCCTGGTAATTGGAAAAGTCGGGAATTTCCTTCTCCAGGAACGCTTTGAGCTTCTTCACCACGCCGCTTTCCACCTGCCGTACGCGCTCCCGGGAAATGCCGTGGCGATCTCCAATTTGCTGCAGGGTTACGGGAGAGTCGGAAAACACCCGTTCATCGAAGATTTCCAGTTCCCGTTCCTTGAGGGTTTTGCGGAATATGTCGATTTTCTCCCGCAGGATGGTTTCCATCTCCTTGCGCGCCACCTGATCCTCGGCCGATTCGCTGGGAGTGGATAAAAATTCGATGCGTTCGGAGTCGGAGTCGTCCTTCACCGGAGCGTCCAGGGACAAATCCCAGTTGTTCAGGCGCTGGTCCATGTCGACAATGTCCCGCTCCGAAACGCCCAGCTTTTCGGACAACAGCTTGGGTTTGGGGTCGAACCCCTCCTCCAGGAGCTTTTGCTTTTCCTTTTTCAGCTTGAAAAAAAGCTTGCGCTGAGCCTGGGTGGTGCCGATTTTAACCAGGCGCCAGTTGTCCATGATGAACTTGAGGATGTAAGCCTTGATCCAGAAGGACGAATAATACGAAAACTTGACGTTTTTGTACGGATCGAATTTTCTGGCGGCCTGCATGAGCCCGATATTGCCTTCCTGGATGAGATCCAGGAGGTTTTGCATCCACACCCGTTGAAATTCCAGGGCGATTTTCACAACCAAACGCAGGTTTGCGGTTACCAGTCTGTAGGCGGCGTCCGGATCGTCAAATTCCTGAACCCGGACCGCAAGCTCCCGCTCCTCTTCTCGGGTTAAAAGGGGATATTTACTGATTTCAGATAGATACCTTTGCAGGGGATCGTAGGAAACCAGAGCCCTTTCTTTAGACGCCTTGCTTACGACCGCAGGCGGCTTGGCCTTGGCCGGTTTTTCCTTTTTTTGCTCTTCTTCCAATGATTGGCCTTTATTTTCCGTCATATCAGCACTTTCTTAAAAAAAAGTCGCCTCCCTGTCGGTCCGCTTCTCCCGGATGTTTCCCCTTGCGTCCAGGATGGCCGGATTTTAACTAGGAAAGTATCCCACATATTGTTTACGGTGTCAATTGGGATGGAGCGCCTGGCGGCGCCGGCGCTTCATGGCTGGTATAAAGGAGGATAAATGATTGATTTTTTTCTGCACTTACGTTTATTGTATGGTCCATGATTAACAATAATACACTTCCGGGATTTGGCAAGTCATGAAAGTTACTGATTATATGTCGCCAGAGCAGGTTTATTTGGACGCTCCCATCCGGGGCAAGGAGGAAATCCTTCACTTTGTGTCCCAGGCCTTCGCCCAATGCGGGGCCGCGCCGGATAAACGCACGGTCTACGATTGCATGAAGGAAAGGGAGGACATCATGAGCACCGGCATCGGCGGGGGCGTGGGCATCCCCCACGCCGCGTGCGCCGGAGTCACCCGGCCGGCGGTGGTTATCGCCAGGCTCGCCCGGCCGGTGGATTTTCAAGCCCTGGACGCCCATCCCGTGGACGTGATCATCGCCATGGTTGTGCCCAACGCCCGGGTCAGCCTCCACCTTCGCCTGCTGGCCGCCATTTCCAGGCTGGTGAAGTCAACGAATTTTCTGGATGACGTGCGGTCCGCGTCCTCATCCGGGGACCTGTTTTCCCACATTAAAGAAATTGAAAATTCCATGGCTTTTCATTAAAGCGGGAGTTTTCCGGGATGCAATATAAAACGCCATGTACTTGCTAATCGCCGTAATAAATAACGAACAGGTTTTGGAAGACCTGGTCACCGGATGGATCGACATGGGCATCACGGAGGCCACGGTGGCCGAAACCACGGATCTCTTGCAGCTTATCAGCAACAACATCCCCATATTCGCAGGATTCCGCACCATGACCACCGGCGGCGCCACCCACAACAAAACCATCTTCACCGCCGTGGAGGACAAGGAGCTTTTGGACAAGGCCACGGGCTTCATCCAAAGCCTGTTCCGCCAGACCGGCAAGCCCTCCCAGGGCTTTTACTTCGTCGTCCCCCTGGTGGACAAAGGCGCCCTGGGCCTGGAAGCGCTTTAATATCAAGTCTCAATCAAAAGGGAAAAAACAGTTGACGGCCTGATCAATCATCACGAAAGAATGACGCAGGGCCCCCGCTTGCGACCGAGTCTGAAAAACGGATTGGCTTTGCGGGAATAACGATCTATGCCGCCGCCGATGACAATGGGCGGCCCAGGCAAAAAAAAATGCCTGGGCCGCCCTAGTAAGGAAAGTCCTGCAATCTCTATCCAACCTATTATTTTTATGGATAAAACGTAGGTTGGGTAGAGCCATGAAAAGGAGTGTTGTCAGAACAAAATGCATTGAGCCCAAACGCATCATAAGGTCTTCATCGCCGCTGCGAAACCCAACAAAAAGGGCGGCTGCGGTGAAGGATTTCGTGGACATGGACTGCTTTCAGGAGGGCCGCAAATTTTCCTTGCCATAAAGCCGATAAGTGTGATATGTATAGCGGTTAACAAGGCCGGGCGTTGGTTTTGGTTGATAAATTCCCCGGCCGCAGGGAATTCTTGAGTACGACGCCGTCCGGATTGCCCCGGGCGGTTTTTTTTGTCGCTTGCGACGGAAGAGAAACATCTACATGGATTTTAGAATATTAGGGCTCTCGGACGAACTGGTCAGAGCCGTGGAAAGCCTGGGCTTTGAAAAACCCACCCCCATCCAGGAAAAAGCCATTCCTTATCTGATCGAAGGGGAAAGGGATTTTGTGGGCCTGGCCCAGACGGGCACCGGAAAAACCGGCGCCTACGGCCTGCCCCTGATCCAGAGCATCGACCTGGCAATCTCCAGGCCCCAGGCCATTGTCATTTGCCCCACCCGGGAGCTTTGCCTGCAGATCGCCGGAGACCTGCGGAATTTCGCCAAGTACATGGAAGACGTCCGCGTGGCGGCCGTTTACGGAGGCGCGGACATCGTCAAGCAGATCCGCACCGTAAAGGGCGGCGCCCAGATTATTGCGGCCACCCCCGGCCGGCTTCTGGACCTGATCAACCGCAAGGCCATCAAGCCGGGCCATGTCACCCGGGTTGTCCTGGACGAAGCGGACGAAATGCTCAACATGGGCTTTCAGGAAGACATCAACGCCATTTTATCGGCCTTGCCCGAGGAGAGGCGCACCTGGCTGTTTTCCGCCACCATGCCCAAGGGCGTGGCGGCCATTGCGGCCAATTACCAGACCAATCCCGTGGAGGTCTCCATGGGCGCCCGCAATCAGGCGTCCCCGGACATCTCCCACATCTGTTACATGATTCACGCCAAGAACCGCTACGCGGCCCTCAAGCGCATCCTGGACTACTGCCCGGACATGTTCGGCCTGGTGTTCTGCCGCACCCGCAAGGACACCCAGGAAATCGCCGAAGCCCTCATGGCGGACGGCTACAACGCCGACGCCCTGCACGGGGATTTGTCCCAGCCCCAGCGGGATCAGGTTATGGGCCGGTTCCGCCGCAAGGCGGTCCAGGTGCTGGCCGCCACGGACGTGGCCGCCCGGGGCCTGGACGTGGACGACATCAGCCACGTGATTCACTACGTTCTGCCCGACGATCCCGAGGCATACACCCATCGCAGCGGCAGGACCGCCAGGGCGGGGAAGCAGGGAAAATCCATCGCCCTCATCACTCCCAAGGAGAAATACCGCCTCAGGGACCTGGAGCGCCGGGGCAAGTTTTCCTTCCAACTGGACTCCCTGCCCCAGGGCCGGGACATCTGCCAAAAGCAGGTGGCCGGGCTGGCCGGGAATATCGCCTCGGTCTCGGTGCGGGAAAACGACATCGCCGAATACATGCCCGACATCCTGGAAGCCTTTGAAGGCCTGAGCCGGGAGGAAATCATCCAGAAGGCCGTGTCCACGGAATTCAACAGGCTCCTGGATTATTACCGGAACGCCGGCGACATCAACGCCAAGCCCAGGGAAAAAGTAAAGGGCCAGGCCGGCGCCAAGTTTTCCCGGGAAAAAGTCGCCGGGAAAGGCCGTCACGGCAAGGGCCCGAAAAAAGACAGGCTCAAGGGCCGGAAGACCCAGCGCTTTTTCATCAATAGGGGCCGTTTGGACAAGGTCAACGAAGGCGCCATCGTCCGCCTGGTCTGCGAGAATTCCGGCATCAAGTCCCGCAGCATCGGACAGATCGACCTGAACCGGGAATTTTCCTTTTTTGAAGTGGAAAAAAGCCTGGCCCCCAGAGTGCTGCGCGGCCTGGAAAACGCCACCCTGGACGGCAAAGCCTTTCAGGTGCGGGCGGCGGACAAGCAAAAGCCCGGCGACAAAAGCCGTAAAAAGGCGGCCTGAACGGAACGGAGCCGTGAGAAAGCAAAGAAGTAACGCATGCTTTGCCACGGCTTCGAAGTTTAGGCCCGGTTTTTGCTGCCATTTAGGTCACGCCGAAAAAGGCGGGAAAGAACTATCATGAGCGTCCCTTTGCGTAAGGACATCAAGCCCGGCATGGAGGCCGACATCGTGCTGAAGCAGGACCAGCGGTCGGGCAAGCTGACCCGGGGCGAGGTAAAGGATCTCTTGACCAAATCCCCCTCCCATCCCCATGGAATCAAGGTGCGTTTGACAAACGGGCTGGTGGGGCGGGTGAAAAAGGTGTATAGCGTCGCCGAATAAGGCCGCAGCCGAGTCAGCGAAAATGAGGCTTATGGCCGCTGGTTTGGACGGACCGGAAAGGGCGTTATGGCGAACCCGTTTAAACATTTTTTGGGATTGTTTGAAAAATCCGGCCAGGATCAGAGCGAATCAGGAGACGATGATTCCGTGAAACCTTGGACAATGATGGAAACCTCCCAGACGCCGGCTGACGGCGGCGCCGTCAGTTTGCACCGCCGGGGAAAGGAGTATTCCATCCGCATAGACGGACAGGAGCTCATGAACAGCCGCAGGCACGGCTCCGAAGAGGAACTGGCCCGGCTGGCCTGCCGGGCCGTGGCCGACAGGGCCGGCTGCCGCGTTCTCATCGGCGGCCTGGGCATGGGCTATACTTTGGCAGCCGCCCTCAAGCATCTGGACGCTACAGGAACCGCCGTGGTCGCCGAGCTGATCCCGGCCGTGGTTCGCTGGAACCAGAATTATATAGGGCATCTGGCCGACAAGCCTCTGGAGGACGAGCGGGCCGCCGTCATTCAGGGCGACGTGGCCCAGACCATCCAAAAAAGCAGGCAGGCTTTTGACGCCATTCTCCTGGATGTGGATAACGGTCCCGAAGGCCTGACCCAAAAGGAAAACGACCGCCTGTATCAGCCCGAAGGCCTGGAGGAAGCCCGCAAGGCCCTCCGCCCCGGAGGCGTGCTGGCCGTCTGGTCCGCGGCCAAGGACTCCAGGTTCACCAAAAGGCTCAAGGCCGCCGGATTTCAGGTGGAGATCCATAAGGTTCGGGCTCATCTGGGCAAGGGCTCCCGCCACTTCATCTGGATCGCTAAAAAGAAATAGTTGTGGAATCTCCCAATTTCCCCTATTTTGAACGCCATGAAAAAGAAAATCCTCTTTGCATTTCTGTGCGTCCTTGCTTTGGCCCTGATCGCCGGACTGGTTCTGCGGCGATCCGCCATGAAGCAGGCTGCGGAATTTGACGAAAAAACCTGGGCCGAACTGAACGAGTCCATCGATCCCCACACCCTCTACCTTCCGAACCTTGAAGACGGCCGATTTTTCGCCCCCTGGAACCGGTACCAGGAAAAACGCTTCCGGGACGTCATGGGCTGGCGGCTTTCCCCCAAAGAAAAATTCACGGAGGAAGAGGAATCCTTTCTGCCCCAGGTTCTGCCCAATCCTATGGAGCGCATCAAGGCGCAACAGGGCGACTTCATTATGTGGATCGGCCACAATACCTTTTTAATCCGCATAGACGGCGTATACTGGATCACCGATCCCATGTTCAGCAAGCGGGCCTTGCTGCCGCCCCGCCGGACTCCCCCGGGAATCTCCCTGGAAGACTTGAAAAACGTCGCCCCCAAGGTGCGGGTGATCATTTCCCACAATCATTACGACCACCTGGATACCGCCAGCGTCAAGGCCTTGCCCGAAGACGCTTTGGTTTACGTTCCCCTGGGCCTCAAAGAAACCGTGGAAGGCATGAACAAAACCAATGTGCACGAAATGGACTGGTGGGACGAGACAGCGGCGCCGGACGGATTCCGGCTGGTCTGCCTGCCGGCCCAGCACTGGTCCATTCGCGCGGGCATGGGCCGCAACGCCTCCTTGTGGGCCAGCTTCATGCTGATCAAGGGGGACACGGTCGTCTATCTGGGCGGGGACAGCGGATATTTTCCCGGATACAAGGAATACGGCAAGGTCTTCCCGGACATCGACTACGCCCTGATCCCCACCACGGCCTACCATCCCCGATGGTTCATGCATTACCAGCACATGAATATCTCGGAAGCCCTCCAGGCCTTTGACGAGTTGCACGCCCGATTCTTCATCCCCACCCAATGGGGAACCTTTCGCCTGAGCGACGAGCCCCCGGGATTTCCGGCCCTGGACCTGAAACGCCAAATCGCAAATCAAGGCCGCGACGCCTCCCGGTTCATCATCCCGGATATAGGACAGGTCATTCCAATAAAGGATGATTAAAACAAAAAAGATTTCGCGGGGGACGGCCTTAAAACTTTAAAAATGGGAGTGGGCAGCCCCGGCAGAGCAGTATCCTGCCAGGGTGCGTGAGCATATGAAGTGTGGCCTGTTCGCCAATGGAAGCCGCAAACTTCAAATGATCCCATGCTTTTGCCGCCGCAGGAATCTCGTTCCCATGCTGTGCGTGGGAATGCATATTATAAATATTAGAAATTACAAATCCAAATCTGCGGCTTGCCGCTTCATCCATAGGGTGGTCTTTTCGCCGGTTTGGACGGCTGTTTGCAGCAGCCTGGTCTCCAGGGTGTTTCCCGTGGGGAAAAATTCCGGCAACACCGCCAGTTGCACTTTGGCCTGCTTACGCTCCTGAAGCCGGTCGGCGTACATGTCCAGGTTGGCTTCCACCTGATAATGACGAATTTTCGGCTGTATCAATCCGATTTTGAATTTCATGACAAGCCTCGGACAGCTTTCCTTTTATGCAAAATACGACGGTATTATTTTCTTTCCGGCGTTTCTCCCACCTGGTTAAGCGCCAGCTTAAGCAGCACCGGGCCGGCGATCTGGTTGACGGCGATCAAGGCCAGGACCACCGGCAACAGATACCCGCCGATTTCCGGAAATTGGGCCTGGGCGAGTCCCGCAAGGCCCACGGCCACGCCCGCCTGGGAGACGAATGCCATAAAAGCCCGCTTTCGGTGGAGCGGGGGGCTTTTGGTTATCAGGCCGGAGAGATTGGTGGCCATCCAAATTCCGCCCGCCCGCATGAAGCCAATGGCCAGGGCCAGGGGCCATGTGGAGGCCAGGGCGTTCAGATCCAGGGAGGCGCCTGTCAGGCAGAAGAACAACAGGTAGACGGGCAGGGAGAATCGCTCCAGGGTGTCCACAAATATGCGTCCGTAATCGGAAAAATTGGCCACCACAAAGCCGGCGGCCATACAGATGAGCAAGGGCTCCATATGCACGGAGGCGTTGTAGTTTTCGTGGATGTACCAGCTTAAAAAGGCCGAGACCCTGGCCACGCCGAAAGCCGCCAGAAGCAGGACCAGGGGCAGGTCGTGTCCCGCCTTTTTGATGTAATAGGCCAGGCCCCATCCCAACAAGGCGCCCAACAGCACGGAAATCAGCAACTCGCCCCCCAGGACCGCAAAGACCATGGGATCGGCGCCCTGGGACATCAAAAGGGCCCTTGCCCCCGCCATGGCGATGGTAAACAGCACGATCACAATCACGTCAATGGCAACGGTCACGCCCAGGGCGGTTTCCGTAAAAGGCCCTTTAGCCTTGGCTTCGGCGATGATGGCGATGACGGAGGACGGCGAGATGGCCACGGCCAGCACGCCCAGAAGCAAGCCCATGGCGAGGACTTCCCGCGGGCTGAGCTGGGCCGTAAAGGAGAACATGGGGCCGGTGAGGCTCACCAGCGCGGCGACGGAGCAAAATACGATCAGGGCGATGAAAAGCACGGTCAGGCCGATATGCGCAAACCGTTTGGACAGCTCCTTCAATTCCAGGCTTCCCCCGGCGGTGAGGGCGATGAAACTCAGGGCCAGGTCGTCCACCAGCCGCAGGTCCATTATTCGTTCGTGGGTGAAAATCCCCAAGGCATGAGGGCCGATAAGTATGCCGGCGAAGATGTACCCCGTGATTCGGGGGAGCTTCATTACCTGGAAAAGGATCGCGCCCACGTAGCCCGCCAGCATGAGGAATCCCAGGGAGAAATTCATGGAGCCCGACGCCTGCCAGCTTTCCTCCGGGTTGTACGTTACGTACCATAATCCCAGAATGGCCATGATTCCTATGGCCAGGGAAATGGGCAGCCACCGGGGCTTGACATTGAGTTGGGGATTAGGATTCATTCACGGCCTCCCCCTTGTAACACCAATTGGATAAAAGCCGGACCTAACAGCTCGTTCAGCACAACCCCCACAAGAATAGTGCTGACCACGGGGACTGCGTAAGACTGGGGGAAGCTCATGGAGAAATCCAGCAAAATGGCCATGGCCATGCCGCCGTGATCCAAAAGCCCCAGGCCCAGGTCCGACGGGGCGCCTTTTAATGAGGGGATGCCATGGGCCACGGCGACTCCGCCGGCGATTTTCGCCAGAATGCGCCAGGCAAAATACATGAGCCCGCCGAAGAAGTATAAAAAGGAATCCATGTGCCAGACCGATCCCAGGAAGATCAGCAGCACCAGATAGGCCGGCTTTTCCAGGGCGGCGATCATGCCGTAAAGCCTTTCCTTTTCCCGGGTGATGTTCACCAGCAGCAGGCCCGTGGCGAAGTTCACCACCAGGGGGGAAAGGTCCAGCATGGAAGCCACGCCGCTGCCCAGGATGACGCCTCCCATGAGCACCACGGTCAGTTCCTCCTGGCTGCGTCTGCGGTTTAAGAACAGCAAAAACAGCAGGGTCTGGCAGGCGATGCATGCAACGGCCTTCAACGCCAGCCAGCCAAAATGCATGTGGGCCGCGGAATCCGGCCTCAGGAGATAAGCCGCGGAAAACACCCCCAGGGCCAGGGCGCCGTCCGCACTGGACATGACTTGGATCAGGTTGACCAAAGCCCGGTTTCGGGGCGCCCGGGCTAAAGGGGAAAGGGCCAGGTTGACCTGGGCCGTATTGCAGGCGGCCGCGGCAATGGCCACGCCGGACAGAACATAGGCTGCGTCGGGCAGGTCCAGCACCCGGGGCAATACCAGCCATGCCCCCAGCATCATCAAAAGGGCGGTCAGGCCGCAGGCGACCGCCGCTGCGCCCAGATGGCTGTTGGGCGCCCGCCGCAGTTTGGGGATTTCAAACTGGAACCCGGAGAGCAGCCCAACCCAGCCCAGGACCAGGGCGCACAGGGGCGCCAGCCCTTTTTGCGACTCCGCATCCAGGATATTGAGAAAGCCGGGCCCGATCAGAAACCCGAAAAAAAGGTACTCTATTCCCGTTAAATAAAAATTTTGGGCCAGGACAGGCGCCTTCAAACTTTTGAAACTTCGGCGGTATCCTGCAAAGGCCAGGATCAAAATTAACAGGAAAACAAAGGTCGTTTTCATACTTTTATTCTAACCCATAGAGTCGTTAAGGCCAATAAAATTCAAAGTTTAACACTGTTGCACATCCATTTTTTGTTTGCAACCATGTTGAAATGTGTTAATGCCCATTTCGGAAGAAACCGTGTCGTATGAGGTTGCACAATTGGATTCAGGAACTCCATTTTTCTGGGGGGGAGAACCTGGATTTTTTTTGCGCCCGAAAATCGGCGGGCTTTTTGCATAGAGAGCGGTCTCCAAGAAGGCGATGGGGGACAAGGAAGGCGCCCCGTCCATGCATATCCCTGGGGGGAGGACGGACGCCTTAAATGTAATTCCTGGAGGAGAACTTTTTAAATGGCGGATAACCAACCAACTTTTTATGACGACGTGGAGAAGTGTGCAGACGACATTATTCGGATGATGAATAAAAGAGTGAACTTTGCCATGCCCCTGGCATTGGGAAAATCCTATCATCTGGCCAACGAACTTTACCGGCGGGCCAAGGAAGACCCGGAAATCCAACTGACCTATGTCACGGCCCTGGCCCTGGAAAAACCCACCTGGTCCAGCGACCTGGAAAAACGCCTGGTGGAGCCCATGCGGGACAGGATCTGGAAAGGGGTGCCGGATTTTGATTATGTGCTGGACATGAGAAAGAACGCCCTGCCCAAAAACGTTACGGTTACGGAATTCTTTTTCAAGGCCGGCAGCTACAACAATGTGCCCATGGCTCAGCAAAACCACAGCAGTTCCAATTACACCCACGCCATACGCGACATCACCAACTGCTTCGACACCCTGGTGGCCTGCCAGTGCGTCTGCAAAGGCGAAATCGACGGCGAGACGGTTTACAGCAATTCCTGCAACTCGGACCTGGCCTACGAAATCTACCCCTCCAAGCTGGAGGCGGAGCGCACAGGCAAAAAAGTGATTTATATCGGCCATGTCAACGACACGCTCCCTTTCATGTACGGCGACGCGGTGGAGCCGGAACATCACTTTGACATGATCCTGGACAGCCCCAAATATTGTTTTCCCTTGTTTTCCGCGCCCAAGGCCCCCGTCTTTACAAAAGACTACATGATCGGCCTCCATGTGAGCAGCCTGATCAAGGACGGCGGCACCCTGCAGATCGGCATCGGAACCCTGGGCGACGCCATCGCCAGCGGCCTGCTCATGCGGCATCACAATAACGACGATTACAACCGGCTTCTGGATGACCTGGGGATCAACAACCGCTACAGCCGGCTGATTGATAAAATCGGCGGCCGCGGCGCGTTCGCCCAGGGCCTTTACGGCGCCACGGAAATGCTGGTGGACGTGTTTATTGAATTATACACCGGCGGCATCATCAAGAGAAACGTCTACCACAACATCCCGTTAATGAGAATGATTAACGACGGCGCTCTGCAGGAGGAGCTCACCCCCGAGTCCGTCAAGGAGCTTTTGTTGCAGGACGAGCATTTCCCGATCCTCAAGGAGCAGGATTTTATATCCCTCCAAAACTACGGCGTTTTTAAGGATGATCTCAGATACGAGGACTACCACCTGGTGAACGGCGCCGGCAAGTTTTCCGTGGATTTTCGAAATTCCGCCAACCTGGAAGCCGTGCTGGAAAACTGCCTGGGCGACAGGCTGAAAAACGGCGTGGTCCTGACCGGCGGCTTTTTTATCGGCCCCAACGGATTTTACGACTTCCTCCGGGACATGAGCGACGAAGAACGGAAAAAATTCGAAATGACCGGCGTGAAGGTGGTCAACCAGCTTTACGGGAACGAGGTCCTGCGCAGCCTGGAGCGCAAGGACGCCCGTTTCGTCAACGCGGGCATGAAAATCTCCCTCATGGGCAACGTGGCTTCCGACGCCTTGAGAAACGGCACGGTCATCAGCGGAGTGGGCGGGCAGTACAATTTCGTGTCCATGGCCCACGCCCTGCCCGACGCAAGGCTCATCATGATGCTCCGCAGCACCAAGGAAACGCCCAAGGAAGTCAAATCCAATATTTTGTTCAACTACGGCTACACCACCATCCCCCGCCACTTGCGGGACATTGTGGTCACCGAATACGGCATAGCCGACCTTCGGAGCAAACCGGATTGGGTGGTGATGACCGAACTCATCAAAGTCGCCGATTCCCGCTTCCAGGACGAGTTGCTGGACGAAGCCAAAAAAGCCGGGAAAGTGCCCACGGATTATGAAATTCCTTACGAATACCGCAATAACTATCCCGATCAACTGGAAAAAAAGCTGGCGCCCTTCAAGGCCAAGGGTTACTTCAAACCCTTCCCCTTCGGCAAGGAATTCACGGACGAAGAAGTGGCCCTGGGCGCCTCCCTGCGTAAGTTCAAGGGCGGCATGACGGCCAATAAATTCAAGGCCTCCAAGGCGCTCATCAAGGATCTCAAGGCGCCCGTTCCTCCGGAGGCGGCGCCATACCTCAAACGCATGAACCTGGACGCCCCCAAAGGCGTTAAGGAAAAGCTCATGCAAAAGCTGGTGGTGCACGCCCTGTCCAAGGCCGGGTACGTGAAGCTGCAATAGCCGCCGCTGAAATTTTTTTTGCCGAAACTCCGCGGAGACGAGCCTGCGCGCGGAAAATAGGCAACAAAGCATCCAAGCCCCGTTCCGGCCTTGCCGGAACGGGGCTTTTTATCTTCGGGGCAGACCTGCGCCAAGATTCTCCGCACCAATTCCCGCGCCTCCCCAGGCCGTTTTACTTTTCCCCATTCCTTTGGCGGATCTTTACAAAAAGGCGCCGCCGGCGGTTCGTTTGTGGCATGCATTTTGCTCGTTTAAACCTGAACATTTGATTTTCGGCTACGCTTCAGCAAGGAGAATGGAAATGTTCGAAAAAATGAAAGTAAAAACGCAGTTAATGTGTGGTTTTGGCCTTGTTTTAATCTGCCTTGTGGCGGTGATCGTCGTTTCGACCAACGGCTTTAAAAAAACCGCCGGAAGCTTCGCTAATTTATTGACGAACGAAGGCGGCATAAAAGTAGCGACCATAAAGGCCGGCGCAGGCATGTTGGAATGCCAGAGTAATGAAAAGGATTTCATGTTGTACAAGGATCCTGTCTATGTGGAGCAATTCGGTCAAAGCGCGGCTGCATTTGAAAAGATGCTGGGTGAAACAATAACCCTGGCCAGGGAGGCGGGCCACGAGGATATCGCGCGCGCGGCCGGGAACGTCATTAACAAAGAGCAGGAATATGTTAGGGCGTTCCATGCCTTGGTGGATGCGGAAAAGCGAAAGGGCCTGGACCATGCATCGGGGCTGCAGGGGGCTTTCAGGGAGCAGGCGCAGATTCTCCAGAACGCCATGGGCAAGCATGCCATAGACGACCTTCGGGAATCTTACCTGAACCTTCGCCGCCATGAAAAGGACTACCATCGCACTCAGGCCGACCGCGACAAAACAACGTGGGATGAAGCCATTGCCAAATATGAAGGCCTCCTGGGGAAAAGCACGGGTGATGCGGAGTCCGTCAAGGCCCAATTGGAGGCGTTGGATTTGTATAAAAAGTACCGGGCCAGATACTTTAAAACCCTGGAGGATTACGGCCCCGGCCTCATGCTTGACTCCTCTTATGAATCCCTGAACAGAAGGCCGGTCCGCGATATGGAGGAAGCCATTGCTTCGACATACGTGCCGCGGTCGGAAGCCTTGATTCTGTCCGTGAGAAAGGCTGAGAAGGATTATTTGCTTCGAGGGGAGGACAAGTATGTAGATGAAGTGCATCAGGGCATGGAGGCGTTGGTGGGAGCCCTGGAAAGCTCCGAGGTCGCCCCGGAAGAGGTGGATCGCCTGAAAGCGGTCATCAACCAATACCTTACAGCCTTTGACGAGTTGGCTGCTGAGGACAAAAACGCGGCCTCACTGTCCAAGGCCATGAAGGACAGCGTTAATGCCATCACTCCTTTGCTGAAAGCCATGGATACACAGGTGGATGAAACCATAGCCAAGGTTACCAATGACACTGCGGCATTTGCAAGCCGGCAAGGCAAAATTGGGATTGGCGTGGGGGTTTTCGCCGTGTTGGCGGGGATTCTCGCCGCTGTCCTTATTACGGCTTCCATCCGCCGGCCCATCGCCAGGACGGTTCAGTTCGCCCAAGCCATAAGGGACGGGGATTTGTCCAAACGCATGCGCTTGAGCATGGATAATGAAGTGGGGCAGCTTTCCGACGCCTTGGACGCCATGGCGGACAGCATCGAGGCCAGCCAGGCGGAAATCCAAAAGAACTTGTCCGAGTTGCAGGAAGTTGTGCACAATGTAACCCAGGTGGCGCATCAAGTGACAAGCGGCGCCAACCAGGTCGCGGACGCCAGCCAGTCTTTGTCTCAAGGAGCGACCGAGCAGGCCTCATCCCTTGAGGAGATTTCCGCATCCATGAATGAAATCCATTCCCAGACCCGGACGAATGCCGAAAACGCGGAACAGGCCAGCCAGCTTGCAAGCTCCGCCAGGGATTCCGGGCAGCAGGGAAGCGAACAGGTGCAGGCGCTGGAGTCCGCCATGGCGGACATCGAAAGAGCCAGCGGGGACATTTCCCGCATTATCAAGACCATCGACGACATTGCCTTTCAAACAAACCTCCTTGCCTTGAATGCGGCCGTTGAAGCCGCCAGAGCCGGCGCCCACGGAAAAGGATTCGCCGTGGTTGCTCAGGAAGTGCGGGCTTTGGCCGCCCGCAGCGCCAAAGCGGCTGAAGAAACTTCCGTCCTTATTGAAGGGTCCGGAGCGAAAATTTCCCATGGAAACGACGTGGCCCAGCAGACAGTGAGCGTTCTCACGGAGATTATTCAGGACGTTGGCAAAGTGTCTGACTTGGTGGATGAAATCGCCGCTTCCTCCAACGAACAGGCCCAAGGCATATCTCAAATTAACCAGGGCCTTACCCAAATTGACTCCGTAACCCAGCAAAATACCGCCAACGCCGAGGAAACCGCGGCTGCGGCCCAGGAGCTTTCGTCCCAGGCCGGCTCCTTAAGAGAGATTCTTGATAATTTTCTCAATAGTAGACAGTCCGCCAATGTGTATGAAGAGCAGCCTGCAGAGGCCTTGCCGGCCCCGGATGAGCCCGTTCAGGCGCCGGCCCTTACCTGGGGGGACTGACCTTTGAGTGACTTATGGGGTCAAATCTACGTTTGACGTTTGAGGATATTTGACAGGTTGGGCAAGCCCTCCGAAAGGGGCCTGAAAAAGGGCAGCATCC
>NZ_FQZU01000013.1 GCF_900142135.1 Desulfatibacillum alkenivorans DSM 16219
CAGCTTGGCCAGGATGGAGTCCGCCGTGCCCAGGTACTTTTGCCACTTGAGCTTGACCTTGCCGTCCACCCGGTGCGTTTCCCGGAGGTACCAGTAGGTTCTACCTTTAATGATTTTCTTGTATAAATGCGCCATATTGCATTGTGACAAATTAGGTTCTACATGTCAAGGCAAAAAGAAAGTATTCGTTAGAAAAATAACCGGTTGAATCAATGTATTGAAAGATTGGGGATAGGTTCTACAAGGGGGAGGGTTCAACGGATTGATTTTATTAAAAATAGCAGTTCATATTCCATTTAGCTCTGAAAGTCCTGTTTAATTGGAATTGGCGTAGGCTTAAAAAGATGGAGAATTGAAAGGAAAGCAGGAAATTTTTTTTCTTGGAAGGATTTATTTAGGGAATCAGAATCAAGTCAAACAACTGGGGTTCCGATATTATTTTGGTTTTTGTTTGGAATGGTTTTATTAGCATTTTCTGTTTTTTTGTGGGTTCTGGGGGACGTCCCTTAAGATTCTTGGGGACGAAGATTCTTGTGATTCATGGGGACGTCCCTTAATAAGTGACTAACTCTATATCTTTTTGAAATCATATATTATTTTTCATTACATAGGGGCCATATTTTAGCAAAAACGGAGGTGAGGCGGGTGGAACTGCCGTTGGTTTGTAAGCATTGCCAACTGGGACAAGTTGCAGGTTATCCACGATCTTTTCGGTTGAACAACATGTCGCTATGCGACCCTGGCAGGGTACTGCTCTGCCTGGGCTGACCAAGTACCCAAAGTCAAAGACCCTGGATTCCCGACAGGGGCGCTCGGGAATGACGGGCAAAAAGCATGGACAGGCACGGGGGCCTGTCGCTACAAAAGCCGGGGCGTTCGGGAATGACGCAACGTTCTTGGGGACGTCTTTGATTATTCCACTAACTTTGAATCTTATTGAAATCACGTGTTATTTTTGATCAAGTTGACATGGACGGCGGACGAATTTGGTATAACCAAGGCGGCGAGACGGTGGAAATGCCGTTGGTTTGTAAGCATTGCCAACCAACTGGGACAAGTTGCGGGTTATCCACGATTTTTTCGGTTGAACAACATGTCGCTGTGCGACCCTGGCAGGATACTGCTCTGCCAGGGCTGACCAAGTACCCAAAGTCAAAGACCCTGGATTCCCGACAGGGGCGCTCGGGAAAGACGGCCAAAAAGCATGGACAGGCACGGGGGCCTGTCGCTACAATAGCGTGGACGCCCTGGAATGACGGGTTTGGGAGCCTCCCAGATACGGCGCGGGGACCGCGCGACGACGGCGGGAAAACTGCACTACGGCGGGCGAGGAGACCTCGCCACTACATTGCGCGGGGACCGCGCAACTATTTCCCAGAATGCCAAAGTCAAAGACCCTGGATTCCCGACAGGGACGCTCGGGAATGACGGGCAAAAAGCATGGACAGGCACGGGGGCCTGTCGCTACAAAAGCCGGGGCGTTCGGGAAAGACAACGAGGGCGCAGCAAGCAACGCCCCTACGAATGTAAGTGCAATTGTTGGGTTTGGCGGGGCTCAACTTGAGTTACGATTTTGAAAGACGCCCTGCGCGAAGCGCCTTTTAAAGGTTTTTTGCGGAGCTTTTTTTCAAAAAAGCGACCCGCCGGAGGCACGCTTTTCTGATTTTCGGCAATTTGCCGCCGGAGGCCGGTCTTTTACCGGGCCTTTTCCCTAAATCGGGGAAAGGCCCGGTTTGGTTTTGGCTTGGTTTAGTCTCTCAGGCAGCGGAGCTTGGCCAGGTCTTCGGCGTAGCCGTACAGGTGGAGGCCTTTGCTTTCCACGACCATTTCCCCGTCTTTGACTCCGATCTCCGTTGCCATGTACTCCTTGAGGTTCTGGATTCCCGCCAGGTTGGCCGGGAGGCCTCCCCACAAGTCCCAGGATCTGAAGTACACGAAAAAGTGCAGGGTTCCGTCCTGGATGCGGGTGTCAATGGAGCGCAGGCAGGGAGGGTCGAGCAGGGTCAGGTCCGAGGGGTGGGCCACCTGCAGGACCATCTGGTTGTTTCTGTGCCCGAAATTCTTGTAGGTTTGGATAATCCATTCGATTTGGTTCAGGTAAAGCCGGCCGTCTTTTTCGTAGACCACTTTGCCGTCAGGCTCCCGGAAGTCGATGATCTCCTTGTTTTGGGCCTGCCACCAGTCCAGTTTGTCGCCTGTGATGGGCGCGCCGGTCAGGCGTTCCCCGTAGGTGTAGGATTCCCCTTCCTCTTTATGGGGGGTCATGAGGTATTCTATGTAAGAGCGCTCGTAGCCTTCCCCGCCGTAGATGTAATCATGCTCCACGGGGTTGGGGATGCCGCAGGCCGGCGGGATGTCCGGCAGCAGGGGCTGGGTTCCGGGAAATTTTACATGTCCGGTGAAATAATCGTACTCCAGCCGGGTTTGTCCGGCGTAGGAGCCCCGGTCAATGACAAAACGGCTTCCATGGTCCAAAATGTCATGTACGGCTTGAAACCAAAGATCAGGCAGGTCGCGCGCCTGAATGGAATGAATTTTCATAAACCTGTCCTTATTGCTTGGGAGGGCGTAGCGCCTTTTTGTCCACCTTGCCCACGGCGGTAAGGGGAATAGCATCCACGAATTCAACAATTTTGGGCACTTTGTAAGGTGACATATTTTCCCGGCAATAAGCAAGGATTTCTTCTTTCAGCTGACCCTTGTCGCGCTCAAGATACTCCACGGCAAGCTGCACCACCGCTTTTACGGTTTCGCTGCCCGGCCTTTCCGGGTTGGGAATGCCTATGATGGCGCACAGTTCCACGCTGGGTATATTGGAAAGAACCTCTTCCACTTCGCGGGAAAATACTTTGTACCCGCCCACAATAAGCATGTCCTTGGCCCGGTCCACCAGATAGATGTAACCGTCTTCGTCCATACGGCCAACGTCGCCGGTGTGCATCCATAATTTGCCGTCGTGCTCGCGCAGGGCGTGGCTGGTTTCGTGGGGCTTGTTGTGATATCCGGCCATGACCTGGGGGCCGCTCACGCAAATTTCCCCCTCTTCCCCAAAGGGCATTTCCCGGGTTCCGGTCTCCACGTCCATGATTTTGATGTCCGTGTTGGACAGCGGTATGCCCACGGACCCGATTTTTTTAGGACTCACATGGGGGTTGGAGGTGGAAAGGGGCGAGGTTTCCGTCATGCCATACACCTCGATCACCTTGCCTTTTCCCACAAGGGCTTCAAACCGTTTGATGGCGTCTACGGAAAAAGGCGCGGCCCCGGAAACGCACATCCGCACATTGGAAAAATCCAGGGATTTAAAAGCCGGTTCATCCAAAAGCATTTGGTACAGGGTGGGCACGTTGACCAGGACCGTGGCTTTGTGAGCCTTGATTTCGCCGGCGATGTGCTTGGTGTTTCTGGGGTCGGGAATCAGGCACTGGGCGCTGCTGGTGGACATGGCGGCCATGCCCATCATCTTGCCGGCCATATGGAAGAACGGAAAGCCGGAGCAAAACACGTCTTTTCCGGGTTCAAACTTGCTCCACCGCACCTGCTGCTCCACGTTGGCCACGATGTTCCGGTGTGTCAGCACCACGCCTTTGGGCAGGCCGGTGGTGCCGCCGGTGTACTGGATAAGGCAGGTGTCCTCGGGCTTCACCGAAACCTCCGGGGGCGTCGGGTCTCCCTCCTTGAGAATGGTGAGGATGGGCTCCACGGTCTTCCCGGATATGGGCTGGATCAGGCCGGTGGGAATTTTTTTCAGGGCGGCGCCCAGGGATTTTTTCACAAAAGGCATAAAGTCCCCCACATTGGCGTAATACACCTTTTCCAGAGCCGGAACCTGGTCCCTGATTTCCCACAGGGCCTGCTCAAAGAAAACGTCCAGGGTGACAAGAACCTTGGCGCCCGAATCGTTGAGCTGGTGGGCCAGCTCCCGGGGTTTGAGCAGCATGGATATGCCGGTGGCCGCCATGCCCGCCCTTTGAACGCCGGCCAGGGCGATCAGGTACTGGGGGATGTTGGGCATATGAATCCCCGCCACGTCTCCCACGCCGTAACCGCACTTTGCCAGATGGGCGGCAAACCGGGCGGACATCCGGTCCAGGTCTTTGAATGTGATTGTTTTTCCCATGAAGAACAAAGCGGGTTTGTCGGGAAACCGGGTCAGTCCCTGCTCCAGAATGTCCCTGTAAGAGAGAGAGGGAATTTCAATTTCAGCTTCTATGCCGGGGTCGTAATGTTTGAGCCAGGGTTTGTCGCTGTAATGCATGATGCGTCCTTTCTGCAGCAAGAATTCTGCACGGTGGGTTTAAGATAAAGAACGTACACACAAATATTTGTCTTGGATCATTCAACGGAAGTGGAGATTGACAGCTTTGGGACTTTGCTTAGTGTAGCAAAAATTCGGCGTTCTATACAAGCAAATGCGTCTTTTGGGCGATAAATCGCTTTAAGGCCCAATATAATGCACTCCGGTTGGCGCAAAGTTAAAAAACAATGTAAAATTAATAGGATGGCGCCATGATTGCATTAAGGAATTTAGCCTTGCAACGGTCCGAGAACCGGGCGGCGGAAAAGTCTTTTTACAACCTTTATCACGCAAATGGCGGGGGCGAGGGATGGCCTCTGAAGCAGCGCCGGACGGAACCGGCAAAACAGAAAACTTAAATGATTCCAAGCCAATGGGCGGCAATCAGAACCTCAATCCTTCCCAGGAAGGGAGACCGGTGCGCGGCCGGGAGCATGGCTGGGAAATCGCAATATTCCATGAAGACATGGAAGCCGCCTTGGTGTGCACGGACCCGGAAGCCCCTGCAATTACCCCCGAAAAGGTTTTGGATCTTTTGGACGCCCGCAACATCGTCTACGGGGTTGCAAGCAGGGAGGAGATTGCCCAGGCCATAGAAAAGGCAAAAGCCAACGGAGAGCCTGCAGCGGTCGCCCAGGGCGCTCCGGCCGTCCCCGGAACCGCCCGGTACATTGAATACCTTTTTGACATAGATCCCCTCAAGGTCGGAAAAATCAAAGAAGGGGGGGAGCTGGACTTTAAGGATCGGGGGGAAATACCCCAGGTTCAGAAGGGAGACGTCATCGCCAGGGTTGTGGAGGGCACGGAAGGCGTCCCCGGCATGGACGTTTTCGGCCAGCAAATCGAGCCTCCGAAAGTGGAGTCGGCAAAGACCATGGTGCGGGTGGGGAAGGGCGCCTCCAAGTCAGAGGACGGAAGCGCCGTCATCGCTTCAACGGACGGCAGGCCGGCCGTCACCGGCGACGGGCGCTTGTTCGTGTTCCCGGGCCTTACCATTCCCGGAGATGTCAGCCTTGAGACGGGCCATGTGCGTTTTGACGGCGCTATAGAGGTCAAGGGCAGCGTTCAGGACGGTTTCGAAGTCCAAGGAGGCAGCCTGACCGCCAAGGAGATCGGCAAAGCCGTTATCAACGTAAAAGGCGACGTGGTGGTTACGGGCGGTATTTTGGGCGCAAAGATTCAAGCCGGAGGAACCGTCCGGGCCAAGCACGTATACGGATCCACTATAGAAGCCGTGGGCGACGTGGTGGTGGGAAAGCAGATCCTCGACTCCAGGGTTATCACCACCGGAGCGTGCATCATACCTCGCGGCAAAATCCTTTCCTCGGGAGTGTGCGCCAAACAGGGCATCGAGGCCATGCAGGTGGGTTCGGATTCCTCCAAGCCCTGCACGTTGCTTCTGGGGGTGGACGAAAGACTCACGCGTGAGTTGGATAGAATCAAGGAAGAGATTCAACAGACCAAAAAACAAATGGCGAAAAAAGACGTCTTGCTGGATGAGATCAACAAGGCTCAGGAAAAGCTGCAGGAAAACGTGGGCCGTCTGGCTCAGGTGCAGGATAAAGCCATGGTGGCGGCCAGGGATCTGGATAAAAAAATCGAGGAAGGCGAGGGGGACGTGTCCGCCATGACCATGAGGGCGGCCGCCATCAGGCAGCAATCCGTCCAGGTTGGGGAGGCCCTTGACACCTTGCTGGAAAAGCAAGAGCTGATTTTTGACGACAAGCGCAATAAAGAAAAGGAAAAACAGGCGCTGGAAGAACGCATCAAAGATCTGGAGCAGGAAATCGAATATCTTATAGCCAAAGATAAAGAGGAGCCGGGGCTGCCGGAGCTTAAAACCAAAGGAGCGGTGTTTTCCGGCACCCTGCTCAAAGGGGTTCATGCCTCCCTGACCATGCCCGAGGACATGTCTTTCATCAGAATCAAGGAAAAACGCACCGTGGACGAAAACGACCGCCCCATCTGGATTATGGAGGTCGCCCGTCAAAAAGCGTGAGGGTTCTCCCTTGCCCGCCAAGTTTCCAAAAGCCAACATTTGACGAACAAGCATCATATGGGGTATTTCCTGATAAGAAGTACAATGTTTCAAAACCAACCCGTTGGAGAAAACCGTTATGGCCGGAGTTTTTGAAATATACGTTAAAACCCATTTTAGCGCGGCGCATGCACTAACCGGCTACGACGGAGACTGCTCCCGGATTCACGGCCACAATTGGATGGTCGAAGTTTCCATCCAATGCCGTAAGCTGGACAACGTGGGAATAGGGATTGATTTCAAGGACGTCAAGGACGCGGTGGAGGAAATCACCCAAGGCCTGGATCATTGCATGCTGAACGACCATCCCGCATTTCAAAGCGTGAATCCCACTTCCGAAAACGTGGCCATGTTCCTTTATAAGGAACTGGGATCTCATCTCAACAACAAGTACACCAAGGTCAGCCGGGTGAAGGTTTTCGAAGCCCCCGGCGCAGGCGCAGCCTACTGGGAGGAGTAAATGGCGCTGGATGTTTGCGAGATTTTTTACGGGATTCAGGGGGAGTCCACGTATCAGGGAATGCCTTGCGTTTTTATCCGCCTGAGCGGATGCAATTTAAGGTGCCGCTGGTGCGATACGGGTTACGCCTATGACGCGGGCCTGACCATGAGCATCTCGGAAATCATGGACAAGGCCGGCCAGTTTGGGTGCCCCATTGTGGAAGTAACCGGAGGGGAGCCCCTGTTGCAAAAGGAGACTCCCGCCCTGGTGGACGCCTTTTTGAACATAGGCCTTCTGGTGCTTTTGGAAACCAACGGCAGCCAGGACATTGCCAAGGTGGATTCCAGGTGCATCCGCATCGTGGATGTTAAATGTCCCTCCAGCGGCATGGAGGAGTATAACGATTACAGCAACCTCTCCCGCATGACCGAAAAGGACGAGCTTAAATTCGTCATTGCAAACCGGGAGGATTACGACTTTGCGCGCAAGCGGGTTCGCCTGTTGGATTTTGACGGATGCCGGATGAACGCCATCCATTTTTCCCCGGTCTTCGGCGAACTGGACCCCAAGACCCTGGCCGAATGGATTCTTCAGGACCGCCTGGAAGTAAGGCTGCATTTGCAAATGCATAAATTCATCTGGGGCAAGGACGCCCGCGGCGTGTGACAACTAATTTACTGAGGCTGCTCCGCCCTCCGTCATCCCCGTGGAGGGAGGCGGCGGGATGATTGCAACAGTGTCGCAATCCGCATGACGCTCTCCCGGAAGCGGGGACCCAGCGTCGTTATGAAATCGCGGCCGAGCCCGGCTCCTGAGATAAGTATCGTGTCCCCTCGAAATCAATAAGGAAGCGAAAGAACTCCATATCTCCCATGACTGAAAAGCAAACAAAAAAAGCTGTAGTGCTGCTAAGCGGCGGCCTGGACTCCGCCACGGCTATGGCCATGGCGAAAGACATGGGCTTTCAGGTCTACGCCCTCAGCTTCTCTTATGGCCAGCGCCACACCACCGAATTGGAGTCCGCCAAAAGGGTCGCTAAAACCCAGGGCGCCGTCCGGCATCAAATTGCAAACATAGACCTGACCTGCTTTGGAAGCTCGGCCCTCACCGCCGACCTCGACGTTCCCAAAGGCCGGGCGACGGAAGACATGCAAAAGGAAATCCCCGTCACCTACGTGCCCGCCCGGAACACCATATTCCTTTCCTTCGCCCTGGCCTGGGCCGAAGTTTTGGAAACCCCGCATATTTTCATAGGCGTGAACGCCGTGGATTACAGCGGATACCCCGACTGCCGCCCGGAATACATCCGGGCCTTTGCGACCATGGCCAACCTGGCCACCAAGGCGGGCGTGGAAGGCCGCACAAAAATCGAGATTCACACGCCCTTGATCGATCTCACCAAGGCGCAAATCATCCAAAAAGGAACTGCCTTGGGCGTGGACTACGGCCTGACCCATAGCTGCTACGACCCCTCGCCCGAAGGCCTGGCCTGCGGCCAGTGCGACTCCTGCCTGCTTCGTAAAAAAGGCTTTGAAGAGGCCGGAGTTCCCGACCCCACTAAGTATTTTGGCGGGTGAACCTGCGCAACATTGCGGCGTCTTTTTTATTATCTTAGCTGCGGATAGGGGCTGAACCGTCACAGAGCGCTGATTTCTTCGGCGACGCTGTTAACGTTCGCCTCGATATTTTCAATAATAACCACATGGGCGCCGTTTTTTGCAAAGTCCAGGCAAGCAGCCTTGCCGATTCCCGTGCCTCCCCCGGTGATGATCGCTATTTTATCCCTTAATTTCTGCATGATAAGCCCCTCCTGATGATTAAGAGTTGAAGGATAAACAATCCCTTTTGGTGTCAGGCCGCCTTTTTTAATGAGCGGCCCAACGCCTTGCAATTATTGGATCCTGGACTCCGGAATTACAGGAATGCCTGCAATCCTTTTTTAATTCAAAGGGTTTTCCATGCTGTACAAGCCATGGGATTCCTGGTCGAAACGTGGCAGATAGATCCTGTCCCGGCCGGGAACGACAACTGAGACGTCATTCATGAGGCTCCCGTCGTGCATGGTGGCGTACAGCGCTTGCGAGCAGTCCGGCGAAAAGGCGATAATGCCCGTTTCCTTGCCCGCCGGAATCATGGACGGCGGAATCCTTAGGAATAAAGGTTTGATCCAGGGATTCGCATGGATAAAGTTCACCAACGGGGACCGCCTTTTCAACAAGCCCGCCCAGACTCTGCCCTGGGCGTCCCGGTCCAATCCGTCCGGCATGCCGGGAAGGTCCTTCCAAAGCACCCTATCCTTGCCTGCTTTGGCGCCTTCCAGATGCAGCCGCAATATCCTGAACTTGATGGTCTCGGTTATGAGGACGGAGCTTTCCCGATCGCCGTTTTCATACTCCAGCAACACGCCGTCCAGAAATGAGTATCCCCGGCCCACCAAGCCTATACTGCCGTCCTCCAGATCCAGCCGCCACAGCATGCCGTTTTTTCCCAATGAGATGGCTTCGGCAACGGCGCCGCCTCCCATGGAGGCGCCTTCATAGGCGAAAGGCTCGCTGAAGTAGATGCGCTTACCGTCCCTGCTTACGTCCAGGTCGTTGCAGAACATGAGAGCCCGGCTGTTTTGCTCGGTCATTTTATCTATTTTTAATGCCTTGAAGTTCTCGCCCGTGTATACCGCCCCGGTGTTTTCGCCGGGGATAGTGCAGGTCTCAGGGATAACAGGAGCTCTGGTAAGCAAAGGGGCAACCTGTTTGGTGGAAATGGACAGTTTGTAAATCCCGACTTGCTCGCCTTCAGGATAGGTCGCTCCGTGCAGATAGGATGCGCAAAACACGATCGTATCCGGATCGCCGGGCATTTGCCGGGCGCCCGCCGCCATCAGGGGCGGGTCCACAAAGGGCTCTGCAGTATTTGCGGCAAAATCCACCTTCCAGATTTTGCCGTCCATGCAGGTCACGAAAGCGCGGCCAAGGTCTTCCTGAAGAACGATCTCGTCGTGTCCGGGCAAGTCCATCATTTCCGCCAACAGCTCGCCCAAAGGATCGCCCTCAGCCTGCACGTCTGTGACTTCCTGGGGAACCTCCCCCATTTCAATGGGCGGATGGATGCGGATATACGGCGGAGGCGCCGTCGCCGACCAGAGGATAACGCCCGCCGCAAACAAGGCGATCAGCGTAATGCTGATGGCCTTTCCTCTTTTATTGGCAAAAAACCCCATGCTTCCCTCCATTTGCAATTATGGTTCGGCTTTTAAAAGTCCGACAAGGTCTGGTAAAAGACCACCGTGGCCGGGCTCACCGCCGTGCAGTCCGTCATAACATTCACGCAGGCGGGCTTGCCGGACTCAATGGCCCGCTTCAAGGCCGGGATGATGTCCTCGTCCTTTTCCACAAATTCGCCGTATCCGCCCAAGGCCTCCACCATTTTTTCGTAATGGCGGGTTCCCAGCTCCGAGCAAGTGCAGCGCTCCGGGCCGATGCTCATCTCCTGGGCGTGCTTGATCATTCCCCAGGCGCAGTCGTTGTTCACCACGCAGACAATGGGGATGTTCAGGCGCACGGCCGTGTCAAACTCCATGCCGTTGAACCCAAAGGAGCCGTCTCCGTTCAACAGGATCACCGGCTTGTTCGGATGCGCGATTTTTGCGGCCAGAGCGAAGGGAACGCCCGTGCCGATGCATCCCAGCAAAGAGCTTGCAGGCGCCAAGACTCCGGCCTTATGGATGGACGAAAAACCGGCGCTGCCATAATAGCTGGTGTCTCCGCCGTCCACCACGTAATAGGCGTCCTCGCCCATCACCTTATGGATTTGGGCGACCAACCGGTTGGGATGGATGGGATGGGAGGGGGTTTCGCGCTGCTCCCGCTCCGTAACCAGAAAAGCGCCGTAAGCGGCGCGAAGATCCTTTTCCCACTGGCTTCTATCCTTGCCTGCGGCCATGGGCGTTAAAAGGTCCAAAATTTGTCCGGCGTCGCCCGTCAACCCAACGTCGGAGGTCCGGTTTCGATCAATCTCCGTGGGGTCTATGTCGATCCTGACCACCTTGGCGTCTGGAAAGGTCTGCCCCGACTCCATGACCCAGTTCAAACGCAACCCGACGATGATAACCAGATCCACCTGGGGCAGGGCGGCCATGACCGCCGTAAAGCCTCCGTCATTGATGGAACGGGGATGGCTGTCCGGCAGGGCGCCTCTGCCGTTGTTCAAAAGGGCGAAGGGGATTCCGGTCTTTTCCGCAAAGGCGGCGACTTGCTGGCCGCATTCGCTGAAGCCCACGCCGCTGCCGCCAATCAACAAGGGCCTTTTCGCCTGATCGATCAATTTGGCGGCGGCTTCCAGGTCCTCCTTTACGGGCGTCACGGAGGTTTTTAAGGTCCGCCGCTTGGGGATGTCCACCGATTCCAAATCCACGGCAATGGACAGGATGTCCGGGGGCAATTCCAGAAAGACGGGGCCGGGCCTTCCCTCCACGGCTTGGCGGAACGCAATGGAAAGGTATTCGGGAATGCGTTTGATGTCGCGGCACGTGGCGCTCCATTTGACCACGGACTTGACCATGTCGATCTGGTTCATCTCCTGCAAAGCGCCCTTGAGATCGTCCCTTAAAGGGTGCCGGCCGCACAAGACGACCATGGGGGCGTTGTCCAAAAACGCATTGGCAATGCCGGTCAGGGCGTTGGTAAAGCCGGGGCCCGCCGTCACCAGGCAAACGCCGGGCTTGCCCGTATACAGGCTCCAGGCGTGGGCCATCATGGACGCCGCCTGCTCGTGGCGAACGTCCACGCTTCGCAAGCCGAACTCGTTCAAGCCGTCCAGGATGTTTTCGATATGCGCGCCCGAAAGGGTGAAAACCGCCTCGACGCCCTCAATTTCCTTTAAATACTTAGCGACCAGATGACCGCCGGTAATTTGCGACATGAAATCCTCCTATGAATATTTGTTCCGAGTTTACATGAGTTGATCGATGGCTTCCTGAAACCACATGGCGTATACGCTCATTCCCAGCACCTTCAGGTCCCCACGCGCCGCGGCGTTGAACACGGCGTCTTTTTTCCTGCTGGTCATCACGGAAAACCCAGCGGCTGCATCCTTCCAGACCAGCGCCGCGTCATAATCCGCCTGATCGCCGGGAAGCGAAGAAACGCGTCCCCTGTCAAAAATAAAAAGCCGCGCAGGATCCCCGGCGGCGGTCTTGATCAGAATTTTCACTCTGGCCTTGCGGATGAAATGCCTGAACCCCTTGTGCGTCTTTGAGGCCACCCGCAACGCTGCATAAAGGGCGTACAAAAGAAGGGAAAATTTCATACTTGTCTCCGTAACTAAGGCCGCCCTGGCGGATAGGTACAAGGCTTCGGGGTATCAGGGCGTCCGTTTATTGGTGGAGGCGCACACGCGCCGAAAAACATGAACTAAAGTTCATTTATTCAAGAATACGAACTTTAGTTCATATTGTCAATAAATATTATTTACATGAATTATAGCTGGTTAACCCAATAATGCTTATAGGGGGATGGATTTATGGGATTGACACTAGGTTGTGAGTTGGCTACATTGCGGCCATGCAAAGAAAGGGACGATATGGGCAAGGTTAGACAGCCTCAACAGGATAGAAGCATCAAAACGCGGGCCGCCATCATGGACGCGGCGTTCGCCTTGTTTGCGGAAAAAGGCATCCACGGGACCAATTCCAAGGAGATCGTGAAAAAGGCCGGGGTTTCCATCGGCAGTTTTTACGCCTATTTTAAAAACAAGAAGACCCTGCTTTTGGAGATGCTGGAGGACTATCTGGACAGGCACTACACCGCCATTTGGGAAGAGGTGAGCGCAGCGCCCCCTGCGCAATGGGGCGAGGACGAAGTGCGAAGCCTGGTCCGCCACGTGTTCAAGGCTTACGACATATCCCCGGAATTTCACCGCCAGACCCACGCCTTGCGCTACTCCGATCCCGACATCAACGAGGTGTATGAAAGGGACCGGGAGAGGCAGGTGGCCCAGTTGGAGTCCCTCATCATTGCTTTCAAGGATGTGCTGAACATAAAGGACGCCCGGGCTTCCGCGCTGATAATCCATAATTCCGTGGAAAACGCGGCTCACACCGCCAAGTTCATCGGCCATCGCATAGAGGAGGAACGCCTTATAAACGCCCTCACAAACATGATCTACGAGTTTATCAAACCCCGGTAAAAGTAAGCCATTCGATAAATGGGCAGGAAGGCGCCGGCGGCCGCTTTGATTGTATAGCGGCCAAATTTTCTTGACAAAATAAATTGGACGGTGTTCAATAAACGCCAGTCAACAATTAAGGAGACTCCCATGCCCAAAAAAGCCATGACCCCCGAGGAAATCCAGGCCATGAAAAATCGCATCCTGGACCACGCCCTGGAACTGTTGGGACAAAAAGGATTCGACGGACTGACCATGCGGGGCGTGGCCCGCAGCATGGGGGTGTCCAGCGGCACGCTTTACGTCTACTACGAAAACAGGGACGAACTGTACCTTGCGGTTTTGACCAAAGGCTTTGAGCGGCTGCACGAAAATTGCCGGGCGGCCCTGGAAGGGGTTGCAGCGCCCATGGACCGTTTAAAGGCCCTGGCGACGGCTTATCTGGATTTCGGCATGCAGGATTCCCACTTTTACAACCTTATGTTCACCTGGCATGTGCCCAAGTTTCAGGACTACTTCGGCACGCCCATGGAAGCGGCCGCCAGCCGCGAGCTGGAGGTCTCCCAGGAGTTTTATAACTTCGCGCTTCAGCCTATCCGCGAAATCATGGAAGTAGCCGGGGTTCCGGCCTCGGAAAGCCGGGCAAGGTCCCACATGGTCCTGTTCTGGAGCCTGCTCCACGGGTACATCGCGGGATTGAACAACACGCTTTTAAGCTACATGCACGAAGATCCCCTCTCGCTTCGCGAGACCGTTCTTCAGAATCTTTTCAGGCATATAGAGAGGGAAATGGCGGAGTCTTCCACAAAGTAGCGAAGGCTTTCGCATGACGCCAAGGGGGGCGAATCATGAAAGCACTGGTGACCGGCGCCACGGGATTTATGGGCGCCAAATTATGCAAGGCTTTGGCCGGACAAGGCGACGAAATCCGCGCGCTGATTTTTCCCGGAGAGGACTATTCCCACATAGCCCAGTGGATTTCCGAAATCCGCACAGGAGACATCACCGACATATCCACCTTGCGCGGCGCGGCCGACGGCGTGGACGTGGTGTATCATCTGGCCGCCCGGGTGGTGGATTACGGAACCCGGGAAGACTTTTTCGGCCCCATTCTGGACGGAACCCGGAACATGCTGGAGGTCAGCGCGGACAAGGCCGGGCGGTTCGTCTACATAAGCTCCATCTGCGCCTGCGGAACAGGCAAGCACCTGAAAGGGCGCAAGGAATCCGATCCCTGCCAAAAGACGGGCGTTTTTTACGGGGACGCTAAAATGGAGGCCGAAGTCCTGGTCAAAGGCTTTGAATCCCGCTTTTCCGGCGGCGCGGTGATCGTCCGGCCCTCTAACGTCATCGGCCCCAGAAGTGTGTGGGTCGCCGAGGTCGGGTCCATCATTCAGGGCGGCGGCTTCGCCTATTTCGACCGCGGCCGCCACGGCGCGGGCCTGCTTTTCATAGACAATCTGGTGGACGGAATCCTTTTATGCGGGTCCGAAAAAAAGGCCGCCGGGCAAACCTATTTTTTCTGCGACGATTACAATCTGCTCTGGAGGCGCTATCTGGACGACCTTGCCGCCATGGTCGGCGGAAAAATCCGCATGAACATTCCCTTTGGGCTGGCGTGGCTTCTGGGAAGCATCTTTGAAAAAATCGCCCTGGCGACCAAAACCAGGCCGTTCATCACGCGCCATGCCGTGGGTCTTATGGGCCGGGATTGCGAGGTTGATACTTCCAAGGCCAAAGCAGAACTGGGATGGAAGACAAGGGCGTCCTACGCCGACGCCACGCAAGAAATACATACATGGGTGAAGGAGAACATGCAATGAGCAAACAAGCGCCGCCAAGAAGCTACGACGATTTCCGCAAAGACCCTTTTTTCAATGTTCCCAACAGGATGACCAAAACCTCGGTGAGCCCGGTGGTGCTTCCCATGCTCTTCAATACCACCCGGGTCAGGCACTTGAACTACTTCATCGACCCCGAAAGGGTGGATCCGCTGCTTAAAGGAACCGGCCTCATCCCCTGCCGCTTTTTCAACGGAAAGTGCCTGCTCAGCTTCATTTTCTATAATTATCAGGACGTCACCATCGGGGCATACGACGAGGTTACCATCACGGTGCTGGTGCGGCCGGAAATGCTGCCCGACCCTAAAATCTACCTCCCCAGCATCTTCAAGAAAAAAGGGATCAACTGGAACGGCATCGGTGCATACGTCATCGAAATGCCCGTGACCATTCCACAGGCCCGCGCCGCAGGCCGCGAATTGTGGGGCTTTCCCAAGTTTCAGACCAAAATCCCCTTCAAGCTGCAGGGAAACCGCTTTGAGTTCGGCGTGAAAGACCCGGAAACCGACGAGTGGATCGTGGAGGTCAAAGGCTCCCATACCGCGGGCATTCGCATGACAGGCACGGACCTGGTGACCTTTTCCAACTTCCGCGGAAAAATCTGGAAGACCATCATCGACACCAACGTAAAGTACAAAAACTGCTTTGTTAAAGACCTGGAAGTCCGGGTGGGAAAAAGCAGCCACGGCATGACGGAAAACATCAAGGCTTTGGGACTGGAAACCGCCAAGCCCTTTATTATGTGGACCTCCGACAACTTGCGGTCCCGGCTGAATCACGGAGAAGCCATCGCCGACTTTCCCACGCCGCTCTTGTCTTATCAACCCGAAGGGGGCGACGGAGAAGCTGAGGGAGTGACCTTATGAGCATGAAATCCCTGGAGGGAAAAACCATTCTGATAACCGGCGCCGCGGGCGGCCTGGGTTCGGAATTCGCACGCCAGCTTTTAGCCCTGGGCGCCCATATTCTCCTGACGGATCGGGATAAGGACGGGTTGAACGCCCTGATTGAACCCGCTTATCCGGGCAAAGGGAAGATCCTTGGCGCCATAGTCTCCGACATCTCGGACGCTGCAGGCTGCCTGGATCTTTACAATGAGGTGTATCGGCGCGCTCCGTCCCTGGACATGCTCATCAACAACGCAGGCATGATCAATTACGGCAATTTTTGGGACATCCCGGACGCCCCCTGGGAGACGCTCATATCCGTAAACCTCCTGGCGCCCATGCGCTTGAGCCACTTGTTCGCCGCCGACATGGTGAAGAATGGCCAAGGGCATATCGCCTTTGTGTGCTCCTTGTCCGGCATTGCGGCCACAGCCATGTCAGCGCCTTATTCCGCCTCCAAATTCGGAATCCGGGGTTTCGCCATGGCCCTGGCGCGGGAGCTCAAGGACAAAGGGGTGAAAACAAGCATCATCTACCCCTCCTGGGTGAACACCAGGCTGCTGCAATCGCCGGAATACGGCTCGGAAAAAACCCAAAGCCTCAACTCCATTTTAGCCGAAGACCCGGCCAAGGTGGTGCAAGGCGCCATCAAGGGCATCCGGAAAAACAAGGTCCATGTCTGCCCCGGCCTTTTCGCCAAGCTGGTCTGGCAGGCGGCCAAGCTCATGTGCATCACCACCAGGCAGGCGCATTGAAATAGATATAATGGAGATCAGTATTAAAGGTATGTCAGTCTGGAACAGGAATTAAAGAGTATCACAATCCAGAAGATGTAATGCCTTTCAGAGCCTCAACATCGGCTAAATCCTTCATTCTACCGGAGGCTTTTTTATTACGAATCAAGTCGTCTATTGATAAAACGTTCACAATAACTCCGCTTAAGTCAACAGCGTGAGACTGTTTGTAGGCTGTCTCAAAGGCAAGGCCGGATGCTTGCGTCATGATGTCTATTCGCCTGGGAGCGACTCCAATTTGGAAAACGGTGTCTTCTGAGAGCAGGTCCTGGATAGTGAGCTTGTCCAAAGGTGCACCGAAATGGATCAACGCCCTCATGACTGCTTCAGCGTTTTCTTGTGTAGGCATGACCCAAATGTCAATATCCATAGTGGCTCGAGGATATCCGTGGACCGCCATGGCATAGGCTCCGACGAGAAGGAACTTAACCCTTTCGGCGGATAAGGCGAGTAACATGTCTTTGTAGTCGTTGTTCAGCATCGAAATTTGCGCTCAAAGAGACCAGTTCACAGGTCAGGGGCCAAACCATGGCAAGGCGCTCCTCAGGAGTTCCGGGAACGTAGTCGTCATTGTGAATTTCGGCCATTCGCCGAAGGGTTGTTCGTTTTCTATCCATATTAAAATTATACCATTATAATTAGTTAATTGGCAACAGCCTTGTGCGGCGCTTGAGGTTTCCCCGGCCTTTTCGCCAAGCTGGTCTGGCAGGCGGCCAAGCTCATGTCCATCACAACCAGGCAGGCGCATTGACGCCGATGCTGCGGGATATTGTTTGCGAAGCCCTCCCCCATGCAAGCGGGAGGGCTTCATAATCATCGGCCTAAAAATCCAGATGAAAAAACCTGGCGTCCTTGCCTTTTAAGATGGCCTTAACCCGGCGGTTTTTTGAATGTTCCAGCAATCGAGGATATTCCCTGGTTTTTGTAA
Organism: Desulfatibacillum alkenivorans DSM 16219; assembly: GCF_900142135.1. GTDB lineage: Bacteria > Desulfobacterota > Desulfobacteria > Desulfobacterales > Desulfatibacillaceae > Desulfatibacillum > Desulfatibacillum alkenivorans. The sequence continues at coordinate 17,390 of NZ_FQZU01000013.1, forward strand.
AGCAAAATTTTTCGGGCAGCGTGGTGTACACCGACCTGGGCGGCTTCCGGCCGCTTTGCCTCTTGATTTTGCAGCCGGTCTCAAAGGAATGATAGAAAATCCGGTTGATGCCGATTTCCTCCTTTAAAAACCAGACCGCGGCGGAAAGCATGGCTTCATCCCAGATTTTCATATGAGGCTTCAAAACCTGCTCGACGTATTTTAACAGCCCCTTGGGTGTATAGCCCCAGTCTTCAAAAAACTCCTGATCGGAGATTTCGTTGCTTACGGCCTCTTCAGCAAATAATGCAGCGAAGGTTTTCTCCCACAAGGCGTTTTTGATCCAGTCGCATTGAACCTCCTCTATCAAGGCTTCATCCGTGTCAAAATCCAGGTCTATCCTGGCCCAGGCCAGGGTTTTAAATCCCTCTTCCGCGTTGGGATGCTCTTTGAACACAAAGATATTTTCTTCACTTGGATGGAAAGTTTTCCGGAACGGCGTGTTGTGCTTGCCTGAAAAATTCAACTGCAATACAAGATTGGCCCCCGGCCGGGATGTCTGGTAATACGGCCGGCTCCATTTGGCGTCCCCAACCCATTTTCCCAAAGTCAGCAGATAGCACTCGGGCATGGCGGGCCAGAGCGAATCCAGGGCGCCTTTGGTCAGTATGCCGGAGCCTGCGCCTTTAAGAGCGTTTTTTACCATGGGCTTATTCAACAGCTTGCCCAGGCGGCTTTTTTTGATTTCCTGAACCCGCTTGCCGTCCCCCACATAGTAGGAAAGCATCATCAAGGCGTACCGGTCCCTGAAGTAATAAAACGGCGTTTTTCCCTTGGGAAGGCAGTCTATGATTTCGTTCACTGTTTCTTCTTTCATGGAATTTTTTTTCTCCTCACAGGGAAGGGAGAAAACGCGGAAAAGGCCGGCATCCCGGCGCTTAGGCGAAAATCCGCCCAGGCCGGTCTTTTCCGCGCAACCGTTGCGTCCTCTATTTGCGCTTTCGCAAAAAGGGGTTGGGCGCGGCTGTTTTCAACCCTTTTCCCTAAAAGTAGTGGTCCCTCAGCGATCCATCGTACCGCTTGGTTTTCATGCAGCAGTTCTTGAATCGTCTGGCGGATCCGCAGGGGCAGGGGTCGTTCCTGCCGAGTTTTTCTTCAAGCTCTTTGTCCCCGTGAACGATGCGCAGACCGCGTTTTACCCTTGTCTCGGAAGGGTATCCCTTGCGGCGCTTGTTCGTAGGTTCAAAACCTTGCCTGCTCGTTGAGTGGATGTTTTCTGGACATGATGCACCTCCTTTGGGCTAGGGCGGCGCACGGCGGAAACCGGGCGCAAATCGCCTGTTAGACTCAGCATGACGCCTGTCGCATTGGCAGGATTCAAATGAGCCGGGCCCTCCGGCCGGTGTCGTTGTTTAGGGAACCGGACGGAGGTTGATTATCCAGCGGGATGGAATGGGATAAAACACGGGCAACCTCCTTTCCGTCCTTTGAGAGGAGCGGGGCGATAAGATTTCGGCTTGTTTGCCTTTCAGGAGCCGTCCTCTAACATGGCCCTTTCGCCATTGCAACAAATTAATCAAGAAAAAATGGCAAAATTATGCAAATGGCCCGACGCATCCCCTAAGAAAGGCCGTAAAAAGCGGCAAAAAAGGGGCCGCCTCTAAAGGCTGGCCCCTTTATGCTTGCTCTGGCGGCCGCTCGGCAAAGAATATTTTCTCATGCAGAGCCGGACGGATTTCTTAGGACTCTTAGATCGGGATTTCGATCTTGTGGGTTTCCGGCTTCATCTTACCGATGATCGTGGCGTGATAGTGCTCCTCTTTCAGCCCCCGGTACAAGCTGTAGCACATGACCAGCAAAACAATGGTGAAAGGCAGCCCCGTTGCAATGGAAGCGCTCTGAAGCGCGACCAGGCCGCCCCCCATGAGCAGCACCGCGGCGCAAACCCCTTCCATGACGCCCCAGAAAATACGTTGAGGGACCGGAGAGTCGAGCTTTCCGCCGGACGTGAGGTGATCGACCACCAGAGACCCGGAATCCGACGACGTGACAAAGAAGATCACCACCAAAAGAATTCCAATGAATGAAGTGACTTGAGTAAAAGGGAAACTTTCCAGCATGACGAAAAGCGCGGTGGAAACATCCTTGTTAACCGCGGAGGCGATATCAGCGACTTCCGTTAGCTGCAGCCAAAGGGCCGAGCCTCCGAAGGTGGACATCCATAAAAAAGACAGCACCGTGGGAAACAGCATGACCCCGACGATGAACTCCCGGATGGTGCGGCCCTTGCTGACCCGAGCGATAAACATCCCTACAAAGGGCGACCAGGATATCCACCATCCCCAATAAAAAATGGTCCATGGATTTTGCCAGTTGCTGCCTTCCGCCCCCAGATAGGCTTCCACCCAAAAGCTCAAACGGGGCAGATTCTGGATGTAAAACCCGATATTCTGGGTAAAGGCCTTAAGGATGTATACGGTGGGCCCCACCAGCAGCAAAAACACCATAAAAACGGCTGCTGTAACCATATTGGCCGAGCTCAAAAACTTGACGCCCTTGTCCAGGCCCGTGATGATCGAAAGTACGGCGAAAAAAGTGATCACCGCAATGAGCGTTACGGCGAATCCCGTTGTGGTGGGAAATCCGAACAGGTAATGGAGCCCGGAGGCGACCTGCTTGACCCCCAGGCCCAGCGACGTGGCCAGGCCGAAGAGGGTGGCCAGCACTGACAGGACGTCGATTAGATTGCCCCAGAATCCGTATATCTTTTCCCCCAAAATAGGATAAAAGATGGAACGAATGGTCAGGGGCAGGCCCCGGTTGTATGCAAAAAACGCCAAAGACAGGCCGACCAGGGCGTATATGCCCCAGGGGTGAATCCCCCAATGGAAGTAAGTCTGCCCTAAAGCGACCTGCGCGGCCTGGGCGGTTTTGGGCGCCGCCTTGAACATGGGGGAGGGATCCATGTAATGAAAAATAGGTTCGGCGACGCTCCAGAACATCAGGCCGATCCCCATGCCGGCGCTGATGAGCATGGCGTACCAACTGAAGGTGCTGAATTCCGGCAGGGCGTCAGGCCCGCCGATGCGTATGTTGCCGAAACGGCTGGCGGCGATCAGGGCCATGACGATGACAAAAAAATTAGCGGACAGAATATAGAGCCAGCCGAAGCTGTTTCCGATGCCATCAAGCAATCTTTGGAAAAAAACGGCGCTCTGCTCCCCGAATACCAGGGTCAACACGATGAAAATCAACAGCAGCACGCCCGCTCCCATGGAAACCTGGGGGTGCAGGTCAAACCCGAAGCCTGTCCAGTTGTTTTCTCCCGGCCGGTGTCCGGAAGACTCATCGTAATAGCTGGACGTGGGAATGATCTGTAGGCCTAAAAAAGTCCTGCGTTGATGAATGGCCTTTTTCTTCTCCCGCTCCCAATGGGAACGGGCCATTTCAATGGCCTTTTGTTCGTAGGAAAGCTCTATGGGATCTTCCATAGACTCCGTGTGCGTGTCCATAACAAATCCTTTTCGGCTTTAGGGCACGGACGCCATGGCGCGTATTGACGAGTGGGTCCTTTGATTCCTCTCCCTGTGGACGCCGCCTCAACAGTTCATGCAAACAGAAGAACTGAATTGGGCGGTTCATTTGAATAAACCGTGGGGAGCATGGCATCCGACGCCCGGATTGCTGTATCGTGTACGCGCGATTATTCATTATATGGTATACGATATGAGCCAGGAACGCAATCCCGACGGGTTTTCATAACGCTTTGAAATAATATAATCTTCCGTTATTATGCAACATTTTGATCCTAAAAAAGTAGCCTTTTTTTTTTGAAGGGAACGGTTTTGCTCGCTATAGGCCAATACCTTCTTGAGTGCGCCCCGGCGGTCGGGTCCATGGTGCTTTTGCAGCCTGCCCGGCCGCGTCAATAAGATGTTCCAATGTATTGTTGAAATGGGCCAAAGCCCTGAAAATGCGGGATTTCAACCTCCCGATAGGGGCGTCGCCTTATAATGGCAGATAGGCGGGAAGAGCTTCACATGGACAACAAGCGGAAGGATTGGCATTGATTTGCCAATCCCCTGAAAAAAAGTGAAAATTTCGCTAAACGAAAAAGGGGCCATGGGCGGGAGTCGAACTTCGCGCGAACGCATGGTCATCGGGCTTTAAAAAATGAGGAATATAGACGAGTTTCTGAGCTTCAACGAAAGAGGTGCGCCGCCCAATGCTTGCGAAGTGACCAAAAACGGGTTTTCATTATATTGTTTTGCTTATTGGAATATGATAGCTCATAAAATCCCAACCAGTTTAGCAGTGTTGCGGAGAAGCCAGGAATCTCAAACGCGGCCTAATCTTACTGAATCTGGGATAAAAAAGGGGGATGGTTGATTTATGGATCTGGACTGGGCGACATTTCAAAAAATCCTGTACGCGCTGGGAATAGGCATTTTAATTGGACTGGAACGGAGCCTGGCGCCTTCGTCCAGGGACTGCGAAAAGCCAACGGAGGAAGAAGGCCTGCCCAACACCCTCCTGGGCGTGCGCACCTTTTCCATCCTCTCTCTGGGCGGGTTCGCCGCAGCCCTTCTGGGCAATGAATACTCCTTTGCCGCGCCGGTCATCCTGGCCGGTCTCATCCTTTTCCTGGCCTTGAAATACGTCCTGGACCGGGATCCGGACCCGGGCATCACCACGGAAATCGCCGGAGTGGTCTGCGCGGCCCTTGGGGCGCTATGCTATCATCAAGCCCACTCGGCCGTGGCGCTGGCCCTGATAATCACCATCCTCCTGGCTCTGAAAGGCAACATGCCCAAGCTGCTGGGGAAGCTCAAGCGCATCGAATTCACGGATACGCTCAAGTTCCTGGTCATCATCCTCATCCTTCTCCCCCTCATTCCCAACCGCACCATCGGGCCTTATGATGTTTTTAATCCTTACAAGGTGACATTTCTGGTGATCCTGATCTCGGGCATCAGCTTTGTGGGGTATTTCTGCACCAAGTTTCTCGGGGCCCAGCGGGGATTGGGAATAACGGGGCTGTTCGGAGGGCTCACCTCTTCCACGGCGGTGACGGCCTCCATGGCGGCCCAGGCCAAGGGCGCCCCGGCTTTAAGGAAAGCCTGCGCCATGGCCACGGTCATTGCCAATGCCACCATGTTCGCACGAGTCTTAATGGTGGTCTTCATCCTGGATCGCGCCCTGACCCGGGAACTGGTCTGGTCCATTGGCGCCATGATGACCGGGGCCTTTTTCGCCTCCATCATCCTGTGGCGCGGCGCCCGTGACCAGGGGGCCGCAGGCAAACACACTGAGGCTGATGACCTGGCCCTTTCCAACCCCTTTTCCATCGGGCCGGCTCTCAAGTTCGCCCTGGTTTTCGTGGGAATCCTCTTTGCGGCCAAGATCGCCCAGAACGCCCTGGGTGACCAGGGCCTGTACCTGGCCTCCCTGGTGAGCGGCCTGGCGGACGTGGACCCCATTACCCTTTCCATCGTGGAGCAGACGAAAAGCCTCGCCCTCGACCGTCACGTGGGAGCCATCGGCATAACCATTGCCGTGGTCTCCAACAGCGTAGTCAAGAGCGGCATCGCCGTTTACTCCGGGGGCTGGAAATTCGGCTCCCTGGTGGGCGGCGTCCTTCTTTCGGTCACCCTTCTCGGCCTGCTGGTCCTTTTGGTTCTTTAGGACCGTAAATCCGATTCGCTGCTTAGCCTTTAATGCTTCTATGCGATGCTATCTATCTGTTTTCACGGCGTTATTATCGGCATCCCATGCCTATATTTGTTGCTATTGTATTGTTAACAACGGGATTTGCGGATCATATTTATTCCTTTTTTTCAAAATCAGGATGAAACAAAAGAAAAAATATTTTTCTGTTATTTTTGAAGGCAGAGTGCCGGTTTGACGATTTGGCCAGTTACACAGTTTGTTTGACAGAGCCGAAAATGGCCCCACTTTGTTAGTACACGGCTGATGTACAACGATTGGGGACCGCTTCTGTCCAGTAAAGGATAAATAAACATTGAACAGAATAAAAACATTTTCACTGCTTGCACTTATAACCATTTCCGAAGCAACCATCGGGGTGTTCGTAAAGCTCACCGATGGCATGATCCCCATTCAAACATTGAACTTCTACGCCTTGGCATGTGCCGCCCTGTTTCTTCTCGTGGGCATGTCGTTACTGAACAGGAAGCCACTGGATTTCCCTTCTGACAACATCAAAGACACCGTCATTATCGGGATTCTCATCGCTGGTCAGAGCGGGTTGTTCAACTATGCAATGACCCTGGTACCCATTGCCAACGCTGTCATATTCTGGAGCGTGGCCCCTTTCTTCACCTTTATTTTTTCATGGCTGTTTCTCAAGGAGAAGGTGAAGAAAAACTACATTATAATATTTACAATTGCCCTCACCGGCATCTTCATCGCAAAGCCCCTAAAGGAGGGGTACATGTTCGGCAACCTTGTGGCCTTAAGCGTAGGCGCCATTTACGGCGCCATGGTCACTTATATGCGCCACGAGGGAAAAACCGAGACTGATAACGACATCGCCTGGTCGCTGCTGGTTGCCGCCCTTATTTTCGCCCCCTCCATTGCCTGGGTGGGACCAGGCCAAGTTGGAGCTTGTATCCATTACGCGGCACTGGGTGTTGACCTGCCGGTAGTACTATGGGCACTCTGCCTTGGTATCATTTCCATGGGCTTTGCCTATTTTGGCATCTCCATCGTGCTGCGCACGCTGAGCGCCAACGTATACTCGCTGGTGGACATAATCACCTCACCGGTGATTGCGTCCACACTTGGTTTTCTCATATTCAACGAGGTACCTTCCTCCAACATGATCTATGGCGGGCTGATGCTGCTGGGTGCGGGTTTTTGGCTCAGCATGGAGATGTCCCGCGCTGATTCCTAAAAAAAAATAAGCAAACACCTTTTAAACCTGAATTATGCGGCAATCATCTTTTAAAATCCCCTCGTAGACCAGTTCTCCCGCCTTCAAACACGCCTACACCCCATTTTCCCCAAGTACCCGCCAAAAGGCCATTTCCACAGATTGGGAGCCTCTGCGTGGGCCGCGCCGCCCGGTTTGGATTGTCTGAAATAGGGCCATGAGCATAACAAGTGCGAACCTGATCCACCACGGATAAACCGTTGATGGGCGCCCGACAATGTAGTATTTACAGCCCCTTTACGATTGTGATATTTTTATAAAATCACTCATTCAATTCCTCCTTCTGATCACTAGCAGAGGAACCAGTTCGATCATCAGGGGGGTATTTCAACTTCTGTAAATCACTCACCTAACAGCATAGCAAAGCTGGGACTCACCAGCGGAAATGGCGGATTAAGAGTTGTATTCAATTTTTGCATTGGTGAAATCCAGGAAGGCGCCAAACCATGAATACATTCACGAAGAACAACCAAGAGCTGAATATTCAGGGCATAAGCGTGCGAAACCCTGAGGGTGCAGAGGTTGAACTTGCTTCGCTTTGGACGGACCGGCGCATACTGATTGATTTTTTGCGTCATTTCGGATGAGTTTTTGCAAAGCAGCAGGTTGCTGCCCTCATGGAAATAAAAGACAGATTGGACGCCGCTAAAACCACCCTTGTTGTCATCGGGAGCGGAAGCCCGGAGCAGGCAAAGGGGTTTGCCAGCAAGGCAAACTTTCGGGGAGAGATCTATGTGGACCAAAAGCTTGTTTCATACAAGGCATTCGGACTTAATCGAGGCGTGGGGCGTTCACTCGGCCTGAACTCGATTATAAAGGGTTTCTCTGCCATAAAAAGGGGATTCCGACAAAGCGCCGCAGCTGGGGATCCCTGGCAACAAGGAGGTACTTTTGTGCTTGGGCCTGGCGATCAAATACTATTTGAGTACAGGAACGAAAATGCTGGAGATCACGCTGACCTGGAGAAAGTGATTAAAGCATGTTTGACTCCTTTCAAGGGGGTATAAAAGTGCAGGCAATGCCTGCCAGAAAAAAGATGGTTACGCTGGAATCAATTTGCAGATTGCAAGAGTAATCTTGCAAAGACAACTCCCAAGGGTCCTTGAAAAACAAAGCGGGTGTTCTTGATAGGAGGTTGGAATATGGAAAAATTGGGTGAAAAAAAGTACTGGAGTCCTTATCTTGCCGGCGCCTGCGCCGGGCTTGTTTTGGTGCTCTCGGTTTGGTTTACCGGTAAATATTTTGGGGCATCGACGTCTTTTGTGAGATCCGTAGGTTTGCTCGAAAACGCAATCAGCCCCGAGAGAGTGAGCCAAATGGATTACTTTATTAAAACCACCCCCAAGATCGAGTGGCAGTGGATGTTTGTTTTCGGTATATTTATTGGTTCCCTGTTAGCTTCCCGTTTGTCCGGAACTTTTAAGATGCAGGCGGTTCCTGAAATGTGGCGGAACCGCTTTGGTCCCCGCATTTCCACGAGAGCAATTGTTGCATTCCTCGGCGGCTTAGTAGCTATGTTCGGCGCACGACTGGCTGGCGGCTGACCGTCCGGCCACGGACTGAGCGGTCTGGCTCAGCTTGCTGTCAGCGGATTCGTTGCGTTGATGTGCTTTTTCGCCGGGGGGATAGTGAGTTCCAACATCTTGTACCGTGGAGGCAAAAAATGACGACTCAGCTAATCTATGGTTTGGTTACGGGAATTTTGTTCGGCTTTTTTCTGCAAAGGGGGCAAGTGCTGCGATACGATAAGCAGATTGGAGCCTTGCGACTGATGGACATGACCATTTTCAAGTTCATGCTGACGGCGATCCTTGTCGGCAGTGTTGGAATATACCTGCTCAAAGATCTGGGTTTAGTCAAGTTGTCCATCAAGTCAACGATCCTGGGAGGAACGATTATCGGGGGCCTGATTTTTGGTTTAGGATGGGGTCTTCTGGGATACTGCCCTGGCACATCCATGGGCGCTGTCGGTGAAGGCCGTTGGGATGGCATTTGGGGCCTCTTGGGAATGCTGGCAGGCGCCGCGATTTATGCCGAAGCCTATCCTCTGATGAAGCGAACCGTCCTGACCTGGGGGGACCTTGGCAAAATCACCGTGCCTGGAATATTGGGGATAAGTCACTGGATCGTTATCCCGTTATTCATGCTTGCCGTTGTGGGACTTTTTTTCTGGTTCGAAAAGAAAAAACTTTAAGAACCGATTCCCATGAAAAGCAGCGCCAGTTTTTCCCGGACAGGGATTCTCGTTTCCTCTTCCAGTTTTGGTCATGGAAAATAGCGGCCCTTTGGCCGGGAATGAAAATCAAACTATTGAAACTGGGCGAAAGGTTGCAGCTTGAAAATGAAAACGGAAATCTCATCGTAACAGTCGGTCATGATCCCGCTCCTTTTGTGGGTTTCAATTTTCGACTGTTTTTCTAAGGAAGGCGCGAAGCTATGAGGTCACAAAAGTCTTGTTGACTGTGACAAAAAAACAAAGATCGACATGCCTTGAGACTTTGAAAATGGACACTTTCTCCAAAGACGTAGATTCCATTTGGAGGGCAAAATTGCCGTTGCGATCTCGGGGGGTGTTCAACTCAAAAGCTCCGGCGGAGCTTTTCATAATCTTCTTGCTGTAGCCGTTGCGGCGGTTGGGATCCGTCTCCTCGGCAAGATGGGCTTCAATCTCGTCCTTCAGGGCAGCTTCCGTAAGCTCCTTGATCAATGGCGTGAAAATGCCGCCTTTACCTGTCAGCGGTTTGCCGGCCTGAAGTTGCTTCAATGCCTTTTCAAAATCAAATGCAGGGTCTTTTTTACTCAATGTCAATCTCCTTTATCGTGTGAAAAAACCCATTGGGGTACTCATTCCCGGTCCCCAGCAGGGGGCAAATGCCTGTGGAGGCCTGATTCTCTACCATGGCCAGCATAAGGCGTTTAAGAATGGGAGAGATCATCATCCAGGGAAGGAGATTAGAGAAGGCGTGAAGGCGCATGAAATAAAAAAAGGGGCCGGCCAAAAAAGGCCAGCCCCTTGGGATTTTCTGGTACCGGAGGTCGGATTTGAACCGACACGGGCTTGCGCCCACTGGATTTTGAGTCCAGCGCGTCTACCAATTTCACCACTCCGGCAAAATGATAAGTCGGGACATTAAAAAATAATCATCAACTTTGTCAACCAAATTATGAGGGCGCGGTTAAAAAGACCCCAGACGAGCGCTATTTCGGCGGTTTCAGGCGCGCCAAAGCCGCCCTTATTTCGCCTCTGGCACTTTTTGCGCCGCCAAATATTCCGGCGGCCGCCCCGGTCCGGCAATTATGCTTGACACAGGCCCTGGCAAAGAATAACTTCCCCATTTAAGAGGATTTGTTAACCCCCTTTGCAACCCACCAAGGTCAGGCAGGAGCCCAAAAAAGATGTTTGGCATAGGCATGCAGGAGTTGGTTGTCATTCTTTTGGTGGCCTTGATTTTCATCGGCCCTAAAAAGCTGCCGGAAATCGCCCAGGCCCTTGGCAAGGGCTTTGCCGAGTTCCGGAAAGCCACCCAGGATATCAAGGACTCCCTGGACATTGACAACGACGTCTCCCAAGTAAAAAGCGCTTTTCAGGACATGCAGAACGAGGTGAAAGGCGCGGTTTCCGACGCCAAGCAGGCTCCGAAAATTTGGGAGGACCCTCCCTCGGCCAAGCAGGCCCCGGAGCCCGAGCCGGACGCGATCCAGGACTCCAAATCCCCGGAAGACCCGTACAGCAAAGCCCAGGCCCAGGCGGAAGCTCAAACTGAAGCGGAAGCTGAAACGGAAGCTGTCGACGACCGGGACAAGAAACCCCAAGCCGCTGAGGACGCCCCGGAGTCATGACCGAAGAAAACATGACCGAAGAAAAACAGATGCCCCTGACCGAGCACCTGGAAGAGCTCCGGACCCGCCTGATCATCTGCGTGGTTGCGGTTCTTGTCGGCTTTTTCGCCAGCTATGGATTCAAGGAAGAGCTTTTCGCCCTGGTGGCAAGGCCCCTGAACATCGCCATGGGTGAAGGCGGCAAGCTCATATTCACCAGCCTGACCGAGCCTTTTATCGCCTATTTGAAAATATCCTTTTTCGGCGGAATCATTTTGGCTTTGCCCGTGATTCTTTACGAAATTTGGGCCTTTGTGGCGCCCGGCCTTTATTCCAAGGAAAAAAAGGTGCTTTTCCCCCTGGTTTTTCTGGGATGCCTTTTTTTCGCCGGAGGGGCGAGCTTCGGCTACTTCATTGTTTTTCCCATGGGCTTTAAGGTCCTGTTGGCTTTTGGGGGCGATGTGGCGGACGCCCTGCCTTCCATGAAGGAATACCTTGGCCTGGCGACCAAGCTGCTGATTGCCTTTGGCGTGGTGTTTGAATTGCCTTTGTTTATCGTCACCTTTTCGCGCATGGGAATGGTCACGCCCCAGATGCTGAGAAAAGGGCGGAAATACGCCTTGGTCATTTTTGTCATCTGCGGAGCCCTACTGACGCCGCCGGATCCTTTCAGCCAGTTGATGATGGCCACTCCCTTAGTCGTTCTGTATGAAATAAGCATAATTGGCGCGGTCATTTTCGGAAAAAAACCCGAGCCTGAAACGGATGCTGATGATATTGATTGACACCTTTCAGGCTGTTTGTTAGTTTGATTTACATCAAAGCAAGGCCCTGGCGGCGTTACGCCATCCGGGCTGGTAAAGTTCAAGGCTCTTATAACCGTACCGGAACGGAAAGGGGGTTTAACAACCAATGAAGACTGGAAAATTCTTTAAAATTTTGACGCTGGCCTCTGTCGCCACGCTGTTTCTGGCTGCAGGACTCATTGCAAGCACGTGCCCTGATATCATCCCCATGGAAGATCCCGCTTACGACAGCCACAAAAAGGGCATCGTACAGTTTACCCACGGCAAGCACTACAAAGACCACGCCATTGCATGCGGTGAATGCCATCATGACGCCGAGGGCAAACCCCTTGCGGGCCTGAAGGAAGGCGACGCAGTCCAGAAATGCATTGAGTGCCACAAGATCGCCGGCGAAATGCCCAGGGAAGTGAAGCAGGAAATCAAAGGTCTGTCCAGGGAAGAAAAGCAGAAAAAGGAACTGGAATACCATGCTGAGGCCCTCCACATGAATTGCCGGGACTGCCACAAGGCATACAACAAGGAAAAAGGCTTCAGGGGCAAGGACGGAGCTCCCACGAGCTGCACCGCCTGCCATCCCAAGGACTGATTTCCTGGTCAAAACATCGCTTTTTCAAAGAGGCTGCGCTTATCCGGCGCAGCCTCTTTTTTTGCGCCGCTGTAAGCCGCATTTGCCTTGGCTTCTCTTTCTCCCCATAAAATCAAGCCTCCGTTTATCCGCACTTGACTTGACTCGTCAGGAGAGGCATTCTTGCGCTTTGAGTTTTTTCAGCGAGCGGATTATGGAATATTGGATTGACGTAGGCGGCACATTTACCGATTGCCTGGCCTGGGACGGAAAGACCCTGTCCCAGTGCAAGGTGCTATCCAGCGGCGGAATCAAGGGGGAGGGGACGTCCCGCCCCGATGCTGGAACCGTATTCGACCGCGCTCGCAAAAAGCAGCCCGACGATTTTTTTACCGGGTACGAGATATCCATTCTTTCATCCGATGGAGCGGTTTGGTGCAAGGGGGCGGTTCTGGGCTTTTCCCAGGGCGTTTTCAACGTGGACCCGCCTTTGCCGAAAGATCTTCCAAAGTCCTTTTCCTATGAATTGACCGCCCATGAACCCGCGCCCATTTTAGGCATTCGAATGCTGGCGGGACTGGGCCTGAAAGACGCCATAGGCCAATCTTCCATCCGCTTGGGAACCACCCGCGGAACCAACGCTCTTCTTGAGCGTAAAGGCGGCCCCGCAGCGTTGGCGGTCACGGAGGGCTTCGGGGATTTGCTTTCCATCGGCGCCCAGGCCAGGCCGGAGCTTTTCTCCCTGGATATTGAAAAGCCGGAGCCTTTGTTTGCAGAGGTCGTTGAAATCCCGGAGCGAATAAACGCCTGGGGCGAAATTCTTAAGCCTTTGGACGCTGAAAGCGTCAGACCCTTGTTAAAGGACCTTATAGATCAGGGCGTCGACAGCCTGGCCGTCTGCCTGCTCAACTCCTACGCCAATCCCTGCCATGAGCAGGAGCTGGAGCGCCTGGCCCGGAGCCTGGGTTTTGATAACATATCGGTTTCCAGCGCGCTCACTCCCACCATCAAAGCCTTGGACCGGGGCGACACCGCCATGGTGGACGCCTATCTGGCGCCGGTGCTCAGTGAATACATCAGCCTGATTCGCAGCATAGCGCCCGATGCGGAGATTAAGATCATGACTTCCGCGGGCGGGCTTGTGGAGGCTGAGCGTTTTCAGGCCAAGGATAGCGTACTGAGCGGCCCGGCCGGCGGCGTCGTGGGGTTCGCCGATATAGCGCGCAGCTACGGCAGGAGCAAGGCCATTGGCTTTGACATGGGCGGCACCTCTACGGACGTCAGCCGTTTTGACGGAGAGTACGAAACCCAGTTTTCAGCCCAAAAAGCCGGCGTGCGCATTGTGGCGCCCATGATGGCCATTGAAACCGTCGCCGCCGGAGGCGGGTCCATTTGCCAATTTGACGGCGTCACCCTGTCTGTCGGCCCGGGTAGCGCGGGCTCCCACCCCGGGCCGGCTTGCTACGGCAGGGGCGGCCCTCTGACTGTAACGGACGTCAACTATTTTTGCGGCAAGGTCAGCTCGGATCATTTTCCGTTTCCCCTGCATCTGGCGCCGGTGGAAAAATTGCTCAGGGAAATGGCCGCTCTGGCGCCTCAGCCCATGACTCCCCATGAACTGGCCCTGGGTTTCTTGCAAGTGGCCAATCGAAAAATGGCGGACGCCGTCAAACGCATCAGTGCAGCCAAAGGCTACGATCCCAGGGATTACCTTTTGGTGGCTTTCGGCGGCGCAGGCCCTCAGCATGCGTGCTCCGTAGCGCGGGAATTGGGCGTGCGTGAGATTTGCGCGCCGGGCCTGGCGGGCGTGCTCAGCGCCTGGGGCATCGGCGCCGCGGACGTTCGTTCTTTTCGCGAAGAAAGTTTTCTGCGCCCTCTGGATTCCCATTCCTGGAACCCCGAAGGTCCATTAGTTCAGCGCTTTCAGGCCATGGAAAAGGCCCTTGTGGAGGAGACGGCGGCCCAGGGAATTTTTCCGGAAAACATAAAAACTCCCGTGCGGATCATGGACCTTCGATATAAAGGGGAGGAAACCGCCATTTCCATCCGCTGCCCTAAAGACGGAGACTGGACAGGCGCTTTTGAAAGCCGCCATCAGCAGTTGTACGGGCACGTCCACCAGGGCCGGGAGATTGAAATCGCGGCCATTCGGGCTGAGTGCGTGGGCTCAACCCCCAGGCCGGAAAAGAAGAAGGCCGCCGAGATTCCGCGGCTCGCGGTTTCCAACACTACCAAATGGGTCTGGTTCGACGGCCTGGAGATGCAAACCTTCGTATACGACGAGTCCATGCTCAGGCCAGGAGACCGGGTTTTCGGCCCGGCCATGATAACCCAGGGCCTATCCACGGTCATCATAGATCCCGGCTTTGAAGCGGTTTTTACCGGATTGGGCGACATAATCATCCGCGATTTGGAGGAGGGCGCCAAGTCCGGCATGACCGAATCCCGCCGCGACCCGGTAACGCTTTCCCTGTTTAACCATCATTTTCAGCATATTGCCTCCCAAATGGGAGTCATACTCAGGCGCACCGCCCTGTCCGTCAATGTCAAGGAACGTCTGGATTTCAGTTGCGCCATTTTGGATTCTTCTGGAAATCTTGTGGTTAACGCGCCCCATATCCCGGTGCATTTGGGCGCCATGAGCCGGACCGTGCAGTCCCTTCTGGGCTCCGTTAAGGATATTCGGCCGGGAGACGTTTATCTGACCAATCATCCGGCTTTGGGCGGCTCCCATCTTCCGGACTTGACGGTCATGACTCCGGTGTTTGACGACGAGGGGCGGGAGTTGCGCTTTTTTACAGCGTCCAGGGCCCATCATGCGGAAATAGGCGGCGTGCAGCCGGGATCCTGCTATCCGTTCGCCGAAAACCTGGCCCAGGAAGGGGTGATTTTCTCCCATCTGAGAATTTGCCGGGAAGGCCGTTTTCTGGAAACAGAGCTCATGCAAACCCTGACTCAAGGGCCTTACCCCTCCCGCAATCCCCGTGAAAATATCGCAGACATCCGGGCTGCGATAGCAGCCAACCAGACAGGCGCCCGGGAGCTTATCGCCATGACGGCCAAGCACTCCTGGAAGGTGGTTAAAGCGTATATGGGATACATCCGGGACGCAGCCGAGGAAAAAACCCGCGCCGCCTTAAGGGCTTTGCCCGACGGCATGCATGTTTTCCGCGACGCCTTGGACGACGGCGCGCAAACGGCCGTGGCTGTAACCATAGAGGGGGACGCCGCCCTGATTGATTTTTCCGGGACGGGGCCGGTCAACGCCAACAGCCTGAACGCTTCCGAAGCCGTTGTCACGGCCTGCGTTCTTTACTGTTTGCGCTGCCTGATTCAGGAGGACATCCCCCTGAATTCCGGGGTGTTGGCGCCGGTGAAGATCATCAACCCAACTTCCATGCTGAACCCTCCCGGACAGGACGATCCCACCAGGTTTCCAGGCGTTGTGGGCGGCAACGTGGAGCTTTCCCAAAAGGTTGTGGACATCCTGCTCGGCGCCCTGGGCGTTGCAGCGGCCAGCCAGGGAACCATGAACAATTTTATTTTCGGCAACGAAAACCTGAGCTACTACGAAACCATCTGCGGAGGCGCCGGCGCCGGCCCGGGCTTTGACGGCGCCCACGCCGTGCACACCCACATGACCAACACCCGCATTACCGACGTGGAGATATTGGAGCGCCGGTATCCTGTCCTGGTCCGGCAATTTTGCATCAGGCGCGGCTCGGGAGGGGAAGGAGAATTCACCGGGGGCTGCGGAGCGATCCGGGCCATTGAGTTTCTTGAGCCCATGGAAATATCCCTGCTGACCCAGCGCAGAACCTCCGCCCCTTTTGGGCTAATGGGCGGACTGCCCGGCGCTCCGGGGCAAAACCTGATTATAAGAAAGGGCGCAATCAAGCCGGAAGCTCTTCCCTCTCTGGCTCAAACCAAGGCCGATCCAGGCGACGTCCTGATTATCAAGACCCCGGGCGGCGGCGGCTTTGGAAGGCCCAAAAAATAGTCATAAAATTCCGGTTTCATTGCACCTTCTTTTTTTCCGCCAAACATGCTATCGTTCAAGTCCTGACAGGGAGTTGCGGAGGACGCCCCTGTTGCCCTGCATTTTTTGAACTTATTCAAAAAGCCTGAAGACAGCCGTGAGACATTACAGACCCAAGCTGTTTGTCCTAAGCGCATTCATGCTCGGATTGCTGCTCCTAACCGGAGCAGCCGAGGCGCTGGTGCGCGCCACCCATGCGGATCAGTGCCAATATTCCAGTTTTCCAGGGGCCGAGGCCTTCTTGCCGGATCCTGATCTGGGCTGGGTCCTGAAGCCGGGATTTGACGCCTTTATTTCGTATGATCAGCATCGAGTCTCGATCAATTCCATGGGCCTGCGCAGTCCGGAGGTTTCGGCTAAGCAGCCCGGAGAGTTCCGCGTTTTGTGCCTGGGGGAAAGCACCACCTTTGGCGCGGGGCTTGCCAACGGCCGGGATTATCCTTCGATCCTGGAAAAGCTCTTGAGCGATAAAGACGGGGCCGGCCGTTATACGGTTATCAACGCAGGCGTTCCCGCCTGGTCGTCCTACCAAAGCAGGGAGTTCCTTCGTACACGGGGAGCGGAGCTTAGCCCGGATTTGGTTGTGGTGTATCATGAGGTCAACGACTATCTGCCCGTCCTGGTGCGAAAAACCTATTTCAACCAGTTCGGAGAAATGGATTCCGACGAACAGCTTTACGGAAGCCGGTCTTTCCGCGCCTTGTCCGTCTTGGCCAAAAGGTCGGCCCTGGTTCGTTTCGCTTTAAAAACCAAACTCCTATTGCATATGCGGACCGGGCAATATGGCCCGGCCGTCAATGATTTGCATCAAATAGGCATGCCTGGCATGACGCCCAATCTTTTGTTAAGCGGAGATTTTTCCCGGCCTGAAAACGCCGAAGGAAATGCGCCGCATCCCCGTAGGGTGACGGATCAAGAGCGAGTGAATAATTTTTATAAAATTAACGGATTATGTAAAAAAATGGGGGCGGGCCTGCTTATAATCCATCCTTGCTACGCTTATACGCGAAGGCACGAATGCCCGGCGGTCCAGTTTTGCCGGGAGGAGGGCGTTCCAATGCTGGAGGCCTACGACGTGTTGGGGGGCAGGCTGGATCTTTTTCAGGACTTCATGCACCCCAATGCAGAGGGCCACAAGGCCCTGGCGTCAGCCTTGCTGGAGTTTATCAAGCAGAACAAGTTGCCGGAATAGTCTACATTTCCCTGCCGTAATGCAAAGCCCTTGAATTCACGGAAAAATTCATTTGCCTGTGTACAAACTCAGCGCCCTGGCGGGCGAAGGGGACGTATACCAGGCTGCCCTTTTGCGGCGTGACCGAAATTTCCGGCAGCATCATCACCATGGTTTGCCTGGGTTTGACAAAAGAGGCGATGCAAATTTTCAGGCTTTGAGCCGCTTCGCTCAAAGGCAGGTTGACCGGGTGGGTTTCCCCTTGGGGTAATTTATCTTCCAATTCTCCGGGAAAGGGAGTGGAGGTGATGTGCCTGGCCAGACGGACGAACAACTGGGGATTGACCTTAAAAGCAGGAATCCAAAAGAAAAACTCCTGATTCTCCATCTCCTCGGTAATGGCTTTGGGAAGGTTGGCCGCCCGGACCATGTCCGCAACGGAAGCGAGGTCCAATCCTTCCACTTTGGCTTTAATCCGCCAGAATGGCAGGTATTTTCCATTTTTCTCCAACTCGCCGATGGTTTGGACCGTCACCCTTTTAAAGCCTTCGTCCTTGGGCCGCCAGGCCTTTTCGCAATTCTGGCACAAAAACACGCAGCTGTCGGTTTCGCCGGCTACGTCCCAGCCGCAATGGGGGCACATGGCGGAAAGAAAATTTGGAGACCATTTATGATTGGACAACAGGTTGGGGTCCAGCATTTGGGCGTCCTCAGGCAGCCGCCCCACGGGTTTTTTCAGGACAGCGTCAAAAAGCTGGCCGCCTTTGACAAAAAAGGGCGCGTAAATGATGCTGGTGTTATCGCCGATATACGCCTTTTCAAAAGATTCTTCCTTATAGGCGTCCACCTGGGCGAGGCGCAGGTTGACTTCAATGGCTTTCAGCGCGTCCTTGAAGGGGATGTTAGGCGCCACATACGAGCCCGGGACCTCCCTGGTTGCGAATCGCAGATGCAAAAGCTGGGGCCGAAGCCCCAGCGTCATGGGGGCGTAATCCAAGGAAGCCGCCTGGGTGGAAGAGTCCAGGAGCTTGTTGTTGATTTTATCCACGGCCGCGGAAAACAGGGTTCCCTTAAACCGCCAGTAAGGAACGTAAACCACCTCATCCGCCTGCTCGCCCAGGTCCATGCAATATCTGAACGGCCCCCGCGACGTAATGTGCAGGCGCACCTTGCAAAACGGGCACGCCAGCACCCGGTCGGTTTCTTCTAACGTTACAGGCCCGCCGCATTGGGGGCAGGGATGATCAATCCGCCAGTCCAAGTTTCTCTCCACAACTGTTGCAGAATTTGGAATTACCCAGGTTCTCCGCCCCGCACGCCTGGCAGAAAACAGCCTGATCCTTGCCGTTTACGGGCGTTCCGCAGCGGCTGCAGAACTTGGCCGTGGGCGGCAGATTTTTGTGGCATTTCATGCATTGGGTGAAAACAAGCTGCTGATGCCCGCACTGGGGGCAAAATCTTGCGTCTTTGGGAATCTGCTGGCCGCAGTCCGGGCACGGCTGGCTTTCGGCCGCCGGCGCAGGCCCGCCCTGTTGAGGCTGCTGAGCGCCCTGCTGCAAAAGGTTGGCGAACATTCCGGGCATCATCACGCCCATGCCCATGCCAAGCCCCGAAGAAGCCTCCCCGGAGGATTCCGACGCCTTTTCCATGGCCATGGCCGCTTTCATGGCCATGAGCTTGTTCATGTCGTCAAACAGGCCCAGGCGGCTTTTGTCGTCAATGGCCTGCTGCACGTCCGGCGGCGGCGTGATGGCGCGAATATAAAGATGGGTCAGGGCCAAGCCAAAATGGGAGAGGTCGTCAACCAGTTTTTGCTGCAGGCTGTCCGCCAGTTCTTCGTAGCGGCCGGGCAGGTTGAACAGGGAGTCCAGGTTTTCGCCCAAATGGTCGTTAAACCGCGAGACAATGACCCGGTTCAAATAATCCTCGATTTCCTCGGTGGTGTACATGCCCTGGGTGCCCACCAGCCTGTTGATAAACAGCACCGGCTGCACCACCTGCACGTTGAATATGCCGAATGCGCGCAAGCGCACCAAACCAAGCTGGGAGTCCTTGAAAGCGACAGGATCGCGGGTGCCCCACTTGAGATCCGTGAAAGTCTTCATGTTGACCATGTAGACTTCCGCTCTCAACGGGCTTTGCATGCCCCAAGGGGCGCTCAGCACCTTGGTCAGCACGGGAATGTTATGGGTCTTTAACGTGTGGCGGCCCGGGCCTATGGCGTCGTAAGCTTTGCCCTGGTAGAAAAACACCGCGGCTTGGCTGTCCCGAACCGTCAGTTGAGCGCCGAATTTGATTTCACCGGAGCCTTCCCGCGGAATGCGCTGAACCATCTGCTTTCCGGTTTCGTCGAACCATTCGATTACTTCCAGAAAGATCACATTGTTTTCTCCCATGGAACCGCCTCCTATAAAAACATTGGTAGGACTGCGCGCCCATCAGGCCGCGCCTAAAAAACCGACTATATTCTATATTTGCTGTCAAGACGCCCGGAAAAGAACCTCCCCTGATCCCGGCCGCCTATTGGGACGTCGTCATTTCCGTAATTTGCTGCATCTTAGGATGGCTCAACAATTTCATGAACTTGGGATTGGCCATCAAAGTATTTATATCCCCGGAGGAAACCGCGTTCATGATTTCAGGGTCCGCCAGGATTTCCATGATTTCCGGGTCCGATGATAATGACATGATTTCGTTCATGATGTTCGGGTTGCTCATCATTTGCCGCTGTAAGGCTTGGCTTTGCTTCACAACCTGGGCGTTGCCTCCGGAGCTCGAAGCTCCATAAGTCGAACTGGCAGACCCTGTGTAAGAAGAGGTCTGACCGCCGCTCGCAGCTCCGCTTGAAGACTGATTTTGCGAACTGATGGATGTGATTTTGGACTCATGGACCCGGATGACTCCGAGGGTTTTGGAGCGGATGCTGTAAACCCTTCCGGAATGAGCGATGATCTCGCCTCGCAGCACGGTTCCATCCGTAAGTTGAAATTCCGAAACCATTCCCGCATAGGCGAACCCGGCGCAGAGCGCCAGGATCAAAAATACTCCGGCAACCATTCCTAATCGTTTCATGGCATTCCCCTATGTTTGCGGCATTTCGGGATTAGCCCCGCCGCCGCTTCAAAGCTCCTAATTTTATCAGCCAGGCGCCCCCATAAGCAAGGGAATATTTGAAAAACACCCTGTAGTGTGACATGTTTCACATTGCTGCGTGAGTCCCCAAAGGCTTCGCCAATCTCCTTGACAAGCCTATATAAACAGACAATGATTGCGCCTGAGGGTGGTATAGCCGCGTCCATCCAGATCAAATCCGTTAAATCATTCCTGTTGTAAAAGCCCGGAGGCCTTTATGCTTCCAGCCAATTCCTGGGTCCGCGTTTTAGGCTTTTGGACTCTCATAGGCCTGACGGCTTGGTTCGCCCATTTTTCCCTTTCAGGGGATTTTCTGCTTTATGAAGACGACTACGCCAAGGTTGTGGACGCCATGGCCAGGAACTTTGACGAGTCCGTATACAATTTCTACTGCCACTGCCGGGATTGGCCCCAGGGCCGGCCCCTGGGCTTTGCGCTGATAGCCCCTTTCAGCTACATCGGGGTGAAGTTGGGCGGTCTGCCGGGCGTGTACATAACCGGCTATTTAATGCTGCTGGCCAATGCCGCGCTCTTTTTTCTGCTGGTGCGGAAATTCGCCGGACAAAACGCGGCCGTGTTGGGAACCCTGGCCTTTTGCCTGTTTCCGGCGGTTACGGTCAAGGCCTGGGCCACCCATTTTATGGGAAACGAGCCTGCACTATTTTTTATGCTGGCCGCCTTTCTGCTTTACCTGAGCCCGCATCGCCGGTGGTCTTACCTTTTGATTTTTCTGGCGGCGATCACCTACGAATCCACGTTGCTTCCCTTTGCCGCCGCCCCTTTGCTGGATCAAAAATCCGAAGAAAGGCTTGCCAGGCGTCTGCTCCGCCACGGGGCGGCCCTGGCCGTTTTATTGGCCGTATATTGCATCATCCGCATGAATTTGGGCGAGCCCCGCATGACCCGGCAATTGGCCTCCATGGGCCTGGGGCAAATAAGTTTTAAAGCCCTGACCGCCATGGTCATAGGGCCCTGGACGATCCTCAAGTCCTTTAGTATCCTTCCTTTGCTAAATTCCGGCGCTTTCTCCATGTCCGGCATCATCAGCATGGCCCTCATCTTTTTATGCAGCCTGGTTGTTTTAGTCTGGTGGACGGAGCGGGAAGACCGGCCTTTCGCAATCCCATGGAATAAAATCGTTCCGGCCTTTGTTTTGCTGGCGTTATCCTATCCCATGGCCTTTTTCCCGCCCCATTGGCCGCCGGTCGCTTTGGCGGGCACAGCGTCCAGGGTGCATTTCGCCGCCGCGTTTGGCGGATCCATGGCCGCAGGAATCATCCTGGCTTATTTGTTTGAGTTGGCGGCTCATAAGGCAAAAACCGCCGTCTTCGTTGTCTTCGCTTCCTGCTGCTTCGCCCTGTTAGGGGGATTTCACTTGTCCGTGCAACAGGATTACGCCAAAAGCGCCCGGCTTCAGAAAGAATTTTGGACTCAGGTTCTTGCTTTGTGCCCGGACATGGGGGAAAATGCCGTGATTTTTGCGGAACAGCCATTGTGGGACCATCCGGGGCTTATGAGCGTCCATTCCTGGGCGACCCGGCTTGTTTTGGAAAAACTGATCCGCTTCCCCAAGGAATGGGAAAACCCTCCGCAGCTTTATTGCATGGATCAGTGGGTGAAGGACCATGTGTTCCAGGAGCCGGATAAAATCGTTTGGCGGGAGATCATATACGGCGAGGTGTTCAGGCCACACACCCTGGAACCGGAAAACGTGATTGTTCTGGGCCGGGATGAGTCCGGCGATATGGTTCGGCGTTTCGGCGTTTACAGGCTCGGGCCGGATAACCAAGTCCTCCTTGATCTTAAGCCGAAAGGGCCGCCCTCTTTGAACATGCATTCCAGGGGTCCGGCCTGGGAATATGTCATTGGCGAAAGACCTAATTCTAAACTAATGGAGCAAAGCAATGATGAATAAAAGACTTTCCAACGGAGTTTTTTGTTTGTTTCACTGCGCCGTGCTTTTTCTGCTTTTGGCTGCGTCCTGCCGGGCTGATGACGCCTGCCTGGACGCCGCCCAGCGCAAGGAGTTGCCGGGAACGTCCAATATGTACCAGGTAAGCGATTCCCTGTATCGCGGCGCCCAGCCCAAGGCTGAAGGCTTCAAGAGCCTGGAAGCCCTTGAGATTAAAACCGTGGTCAACCTGCGCATCACACAAGGGGACGAAAGGTACGCCGGGGATGCAAGTATGAATCTGGTGGGCATTCCCATGTTTCCCTGGGAGCCTGATGAGGAGGATGTCATCCGGTTTCTGAAGCTGACGCAAGACCCGGCAACGGCTCCTGTGTTTCTTCATTGCCGCCACGGATCGGACCGGACCGGCGCCCTGACAGCCTGCTATCGGGTTGTCGTCTGCGGCTGGCCCCTGGAGCAGGCCGTGGAGGAAATGAAAAACGGCGGCTTTGGATATCATCCCATTTGGTGGACCTTGCCCAGGGACCTGGAAGATTTGGACTTTGACCGCATCCGGCGGGAGGTTTTCGCCCAATAGCGCTATTTTTGGAGGGGGAATGAGTACGAAGACGATTTTTCAGCGATTGATCAAGGGGCAGGCTCCGCCAGTAGGCGGCATTCCGGAGCCGCTGCAGGACGTCCTGGCCTCTGTTGCCAGCCTTCGCGGCAAGTTTTCCCGCTTAAGCAGCCTGGAACGCGTCCTGGCGGCCGTCCGGCATAAGGAGCCGGACCGGATTCCCGTGGCGCCCCTGGTAAACGCGGCGGCCCGGAGAATTTTGGGCGTTTCCTTTCCCGATTATTCCCTGAAGGCGGAAAGCGCTGCGGAAGTGTTTACGGCTTCCGTGGATTTTGTGGGCGCCGACTTTATTGTGCTGCTTCTGGACTTGTCCGTGGAAGCCGCCGACTTCGGCCAGGAGATGGTCTATCCCCTGGATTCCACAGCCCGGCCCAATTACGATAATCCCCTGATCAAAGACGTGGACGGCTACGCTAAAATCCGGCCCGTCCCCTTTGAAAAATCCGCCCGCATGAAGGAGCAGGTAAGGCTGTGCCAAATCATGGCCGAACGCGTGGGGCTTGGGACCATGGCGGGCGGCTTTGTGTTTGGGC
The DNA here is from genome assembly GCF_900142135.1 of Desulfatibacillum alkenivorans DSM 16219. GTDB lineage: Bacteria > Desulfobacterota > Desulfobacteria > Desulfobacterales > Desulfatibacillaceae > Desulfatibacillum > Desulfatibacillum alkenivorans. The sequence continues at coordinate 40,917 of NZ_FQZU01000013.1, forward strand.
CTTTGGGCGTCCTCTCCATGATGCGCGGCGCGGAAGCCCTGTTCAAGGATTGCCTTAATCATCCAAAAAAGGTCATGGCCGCCTGCGAGGCCGTAACTGAAACCCTGGTGGAATTCGCCCAGGCGCAATGCGATGCCGGCATGCCCGCCGTGGCCATAGACACCCTTTACGCCTCGTGGAACGCCTTGCCGAAAAAAGTGTGGGAGGAAATCGAAGGCCCCTTTGCAGGTCAAATCGCCCAGGCCATAAGGGATAAGGGAGGCTTGGTGGGCGTCCATAATTGCGGGCACGCGCCTTACTTTGACGTGCAAACAAAGGCCATGGGCGCGTCGATCATGAGCTTCGCCCACTTGCCGGACGATTGCGCCACTCCCCGGGAGATGAAGGAAAAATACGGGGACCAGTTGACTCTGATCGGCTATGTCCCAACGCCCTTGCTGGTCCACGGAACGCCGCAGCAGATCATGGACGAATGCCGGCGGCAGATAGACGTCCTGGGCAAGGACGGCGGCTTTATTTTGGCGCCCGGCTGCGAGTATCCGCCCAACATTCCGCTGGACAGCGCATTTGCCATGATCAAGGCCGTGGAAAAATAGGCCCAAAGGGGGGAGCATGAATACCACAAATGAAAATATATATACTGACCTGCAGCAAGCCGTATTTGAAGCGGACATGGACCTGCTTGCAACGGCCTTTGAGAACAACCCGGACCCGCGCCAGGCCCTTGAGGCCTTGACCAAAGGCCTGGACGCGGTCAGGAAAAAGCTGGGCGACTACCGCTCCTCCGTGGCGGAGTTCCTGCTGTGCGTGGATGTAATGCGCGCCGGTCTTCGGCAGATCAGGGACAATCGGCCCCAAGACGGAGACATGCCCGTGGTCGTCATAGGGGTGGTCCGGGGGGACGTCCACGACCTGGGCAAGAACATAGTAGCCGGAGTGTTGGAAGCCTATGGATATCGGGTGGTGGACCTGGGCAGGGACGTGGCCCCCCTGGAGTTTGTGGAGGCCGTGGAAAAGCAGGGCGCTTCCGTGTTGGCTCTTTCAGCCATGATGTCCACGCCGTTGGCGGACATGTCCCGCACCATTGAAATCTGTAAAAATCGCCTGCCTCATGTTAAGGTGTTGGTGGGCGGCGCAGCCCTGGACCAGGACGCGGCCCAAAGCATGGGCGCTGACGGCTACGCCGAGTCCGCCGTTGGGGTTCCCGTCAGCTTAAAGAACGTCATGAATGCCGGAAAAACCAGGGCCTCCCGCGTTTTTGTGGATTACGACAAGAAGCTCCGGGTGGAAGAGGTGGAAGCCGCCTCACTCCCGGAACAAGAATAGAACTCATAAAAGAGATTAAGAATGCCCTTATTTCAACCGCCCTTGCCCAAGCCCGAAGCCGTCCTGGACGAGTATTTCCAGCAGTTGGGATACCCGAAAATCGAGGACGTTCCCTCTCAGATCAAAGCCATCGCCGTCCCGACCTTGGAAAAAGTCATCAGCCTGGGCCAGCCCTTGGCCATGTACGAGGTTACGGAGATTCAAGAGGTCGGCGAGGCCGCCATTATCTGCCAGGGCATGGAGATTTCCAGCAGGTTGTGGGCGGAATTGATGGGAAAAACGCCTGAGCCTCGTAAGGCCGCCGTATTCGCCGTGACTCTGGGCAAGAAGTTGGAGGAGGAAAGCGCCCGGATTCAGGAAAAAGCCATGGCCATGGGATTTTTCATGCATGCGGCCGGAGCCGTGGTCGCCGAAAAAGCGGCGGACGCGGTGCAATTTGTGATCGGAAGGGATCCGGCCTTTGAAGGCCTGGTTATGTCCAGAAGGTTTTCGCCGGGATATTGCGACTGGCCCACGGAAGGGCAAAAGGAATTGTTCGAGTTTTTAAAGCCGGAAAAAATCGGCATAACCGCCTCGGAGGGGTGGGCCATGACGCCGTCCAAGTCCGTCACGGGCGCCATCGCCTTCGCGCCTGAACTGCCGAGCCTCAGCCCGTGCAAGTCCTGCCCCAGCAAGGATTGCGACCACCGGAGGAAATAAATCCTCCGGCGGGACTAACTCCATCTATTGGCGTTTTTTCTCGGCCTGCTCCAGCTCGTGGGTGCGGTCCTTGGAAAAATCCATGTCTTTCAGCCCGGATTCATCCTTGGGGTTGATCAGCACGAACCGGTTGCACAAGTCGATTTCCACGGCGCCTTTTTCAAAGGTCAGGTCCAGGATGTGTCCGCCCTGCTGTTTGTCGTCGGATAAAAAGTGCAGGTGGTATCCGGGCACGCCGATGCCTTTGGCGTAGGGAGGCGTGCGGAATCCCACCACCGTGCCCTTGACGTTTTTCATATGGAATTGGGACTGGTTTTTGGTGACTTCCACCAGAGGCGGGTAGGGCTTGGTCTGTTCGGGCACGCTCCGGGTGAGCATCATGGAAAAGGTTCCCGTGGCTTTGAGGGCCAAAAAGATGTTCTGGTTGGGCGCGGCCAGGTCCGTGACGTGCATGAGGCCTTTCAGGTCGGTTCCGGGAACGATGTTCACAGCCTTGTCCGGCAGAAATTCCGTAACGCAGGCGAAAGGCGTTGTTTCCTCGGGGCCGGGCGTCACAACGCTGCCGTCGTACTTCACCTGGTAGATTTGCCGGTCCAGGACCACCATTTCGCCGTCCAGGCCGTCAAAGGTGCCAATGCCCATGTCGCCGTGTTCAAGGATTTTGCTGCATTTCTCCTGGCCGTCGTAGGCGCCCGCCAATATCGCGTCAATGAACGAATATTGGGTGATCGTATCCTGCTGGGTTGTCGCGCACCCCGCAAGAAGAATGAAGATGCAAAAAATCGCCGGAACCCGGAAAACCTGCTTCATTACACCGCTCCTTCCGTCGCAGGCCCTTTTGCAACCAACGCATCAAGGGCCACGTTTTTGTTGGGATAAATGTTAAAGACCCTGTCCAGCCGCGTGAGGCTGAAAACCTGGCCCACCTGCTCCTGAATCCCGCAAAAGGCCAGGGCGCCCGAGCCGGAGAGCTTTTTCACCATGGCGACCATGACTCCCAGGCCGCTGGAATCCAGAAATTTGACGTGCGAAAGATCCAGGATGATCTTTTTGTGCCCCTCGTCAATGGCTTCCACCAAGGCCGCTTTGAATTCATCCTGAATGGAAGCGTCGATGTTCTTCTCCATGGGGGTCAGGATCATGACGTCCTGTTCTTGCTTGGAATGTATTCTCATATCCGCTCCTCTTTCACCAAGCCCTTGCCGTGGCAATGGATGAAGGATCGCTGGGAGTGTATTTTAACTTGCCGGACTTCTCCGCCTCGGTGGGGGGAATGGGAACCAGGTCCCAGATTTCGTCGGCGTATTGCCGGATGGTCCTGTCCGAGGAAAAATGGCCCACGCGAGCCACGTTCAGGATCGCTTTTTTCGCCCAGAGGGTTTTATCCACATATTCCTTGGTGGACAGTTCCCTGGTTTTTACATAGGATTCCAGGTCCGCCAGGTGGAAAAACATTTCGTTGTCCGCCAGCAGATAATCCTTCAGCCAGGCAAACAGCCCGGACTCCCGGGGGCAGAACCGGTCGCTGGCCAAGGAGTCCACCACCCGTTTGATCATGGGATGCTTGTCATACATGGCCTTGGGTTTGTAACTGCCCGCACGCTTCATTTTCTCGATTTCATACGCTGTCAGCCCGCAAATGTAAATGTTTTCCCGGCCGACTTTTTGGGAGATTTCGATGTTGGCGCCGTCCATGGTGCCGATGGTCAAGGCGCCGTTCAGGGCGAACTTCATGTTGCCCGTGCCCGAGGCTTCGAATCCCGCCGTGGAAATTTGCTGGCTGATGTCCGCCGCCGGGATGATTTGCTCCGCCAGAGTAACCCGGAAATTGGGCGCAAAGGCCACTTTCAGAAAGTCGCGGGCCTTGGGATCGTCCTCTATGGTGTTGCCCACGTTGTGGATCAGCTTGATCAATTGCTTGGCGGCCCAGTATCCGGGGGCGGCCTTGCCTGCAAAGATGAAGGTCTTGGGGTTGGCAGGCTCCACGCCGTCCTCAGTCAGGGCCAAGTACTCCCAGATAATCCCCAATACATTCATAAGTTGCCGTTTATATTCGTGAATGCGCTTGACTTGAACGTCAAACAAAGAGGCCGGATCCACCTCCACCACCGTGGTGTTGAAGATGACGTCCTTCAGGCGCTCCTTGTTGCCGTGCTTGACTTGCAGGAACTTCTCGCAAAAAACTGGATCTTCGGCGAATGGCTCCAGCTCCCGAAGCCTTTCCAGATCCGTGACAAATCCAGGGCCGATGGCGTCCTCAATCAAATCATGCAGATTGGGGTTGGCCACGCACAGCCAGCGGCGCGGCGTAATCCCGTTGGTTTTGTTGTTAAAGCGTTCAGGCCACATTTCAAAGAAATTGGGCGCCAGGGATTTTTTAATCAGGTCCGTGTGCAGCGCGGAAACCCCGTTGACGGAGTGAGCGCCCACAATAGCCAAATTGGCCATGCGCACCTGCCTGGGAGGGCCTTCCTCCACAATGGACATGTTGCGCATCCGGTCCACGTCGCCGGGCCACAAGGTGACCACCCTGTCCAGAAACTGCTGGTTGATGTCGTATATAAACTGGAGATGCCGGGGCAACAGCCTGGCCAGGAGCGATTCCGGCCATTTTTCCAGGGCTTCGGGCAGAAGCGTGTGGTTGGTGTAGGCGATGGTCCGGTTGGTGATGTCCCAGGCCCGCTCCCAGGGGACCCATTTTTGGTCCACCAGAATCCGCATCAACTCGGCCACGGCCAGGGCGGGGTGGGTGTCGTTCAACTGGATCGCCACTTTTTCCGGGAACTTGTTATAATCGCTGTAATCCTTTTCGTAGGTGCGGACAATGTCGTTCAACGAGCAGGCCACCAGGAAGTATTCCTGGATCAGGCGCAATTCGCGCCCCGCCTCATAGGAATCCTTGGGATACAGGATTTTAGAGATTTTTTCCGATTCGATTTTCTGCTCCACGGCCCGCAAGTAGTCGCCTTCATTAAAGATCTTGATGTCGAACTCCGTGGAAGGCCGGGCGGCGAACAGTCTAAGGCGGTTCACCGTCAACCCGCCGTATCCGGCGATGGGGATGTCGTAAGGCACGCCCGTAACCAGGTTCCAGCCCAGCCACAAAGGATTGTGGCGGCCCCATTTGTCCTTGGTCTCCTCGATCCTGCCGTACATGGGCACGATGCATGCGGCGTCGGCGCGCTCCACCTGCAGGGCCGGCGCTTCAGAAATCCAGGAGTCGGGCTTTTCCCGCTGATACCCGTTGCTGATATCCTGCTCAAACAGGCCGTAATCGTAATGAAGCCCATACCCGAATCCCGGCATGTCCAGGCTGGCCATGGAATCCAGAAAGCAGGCGGCCAGACGGCCCAAGCCGCCGTTGCCCAAGGCTGCGTCCCGCTCCTGGTCGCAGATGGTTTCCACGTCCGTGCCCAAAAGCTCCAGGGCTTCGGCGACCTGATCGTAAATCTTCATGGCCCGCAGGTTGTTGGCCAGGGATCTTCCTATGAGAAACTCCATGGAAAGATAATACAGCCGTTTTGCGCCGGAATCCTCGTACCTTTGGTTGGTCTTGAGCATTTTTTCCAGCAGGCGGTCCCTGACCGAATAGGATAGGGCCAGGTAGATGTCCCGCTTTGAAGCCTGGGTCGGCACAACTCCCAGGGAATAAGCCAAATGCCTTGTGATGCTCCGGTACAGAGCATCCATGGTATATCCAAGCCTGACGTACAGTTCGCCTTCCATAATTCACCTCATCGGCCGCGGCCGGCCTCATGGAACAGGTTAAGCAAAAACAGTTCCAACATGCCATATTATAATAGAAGGCAGGCTCATTGTAAGCATTATATTTTGGTTAGGCTTTTGAGAGGAAAGATATTTTTTCGAAAAAGAGGGCCGCCGGAGGGCGCATAGCGACAAATAGTTAGTGGCTTATTCAGAATACCCCCCAATATTTTGGGATGAAAATACCAAATACGGGAGCACTATCTTCGCCGCTCCACAGTAACCTGGGCTTTTCAAGATTAGACTGGCCCAGGAAACTCGTTTTCCTGGGCGCCTAAGCGCAAAAGGCGCGACCCAAGGTGATAATCAAGGTTTGGCCCGGCGGGCGGGCGGACGGACGGACGGACGGATTTTTATGGAGCCTGCATTTTTCGGCGACACTGGTTCAGGAAGAACATTGGTTTCCACAAACGCTTCCTCAAGCGGGCAGCCCCGGCAGAGCAGTATCCTGCCGGGGTCGCATAGCGACATATAGTTCAATCTTATACGCAATGGCAGCCCCGTTAACATGTACGAATCAGCTGCAAGCCAGGCCCCTGCGTCCCAATGATCATGCTCTTATTTAAAAAGTTAAGGATGTCCCCTAAAATGCCGCTTAGATTTTTTCCGGAAGTTCCTTAAATTTGGGAATTTCAGCTAACTCCTTGTCCCAGTTCGCTTTATTCCTGCAATAGATATGCCCTTGAGGCCTAATGTCCACGTCACTGTCGAGACTCCCGGCCGGGACGACCAGCAATGCTCCGTCCATCTGGATGTTGGGCAGAGCCGACCCGCAGACAGTGCAGAAACTCTTTATGTGTCCTTCTGATTTGAAATCAAAGGTCTGCACATCATCCTTCCCTGACACCCAGGTCAGCCTGGCTGTGGAAGAAAAAAGATTCGCCGCATGAGCGGAACCGGTGTCTTTGCGGCAACGCTCGCAATGGCAAAGAAAAAAGCTCTCAAATTCTCCGTCCACTTCAAACCGTATTTTCCCGCAAAGGCAAGATCCCTTGTATATCATCATAGTTCCTTTGTTGCTTATCCATACAAATACAGCGATCTGTTCGCCCCGCACAAAGCGCCATTCAAAAGTTTTTTGCGGAGCTTTTTTAGCCGCTCTGCGGCGCACAGAAAAAAAGTTCGCCGCCAGAGGCGTTTCTGGGCAGATCTGGCTTTATCCAAGCATGGCCTGGCGCCTTTCGGTGTAGCGGGAGATCGCCGCCACGGCTTGCAGCGCGTCCTTGACCTGGTCGAAAATGGGTATGCCCGCCTCAGTCAGGCCGTACCGCGCTTCCCGGATGATTCCCTCCACTTCCATGGATTCCCGTTCCTGCCGGTTGTTGGGCAGGGCCAGGACAATGGGCTTTCCGGCCTTTTCGTGGGCTTTGCGATATTCCGAGATGAAATCCTGCAAGGGGATGATTTCCGTCACGTCCTTGGCGTTCATAATCCCCACGTTGGCCTTGTACATATACAAAAGCTGGATGATCAGGTGCAGGTCGATGGCTTCGTCCTGGGAGGCCAGCATAACGGTCTCCTTGATAATCCGAGGCGGCGTGAACGGATTGGCGATGTCCACGGGATTGTTGGCGCTGGAGCCCGGCTTGGGCAGGATAGCGTGAATCTGCTCCCGCAAATCCTCCCGCAACAGGGGCGTGGCCAATCCGGCCAGCTCCGCCATGTCGGCCCCGTGCACGCCCAGGGCGCCGCCGCCGCCCACGATGGTCATTCCCTTATAGGCTTTTCTGGGCAAAAAGGTGAACGCCAGGGCCGCGTCAGCCATATCCTTCAAGGTTTCCGCAACGACCACATTGCATTGGTTAAGCGCCGCCTTCCAGATTTTATCGCTGCCGCCCATGGAGGCCGTGTGGCTGGCCACAGCCCGGCCGCCCGACTCGGAAAGTCCGCCTTTCAGGATGATGACCGGCTTTTCCAGGGCGGTTTGCCGCAAAACCCTAAAAAATTCCCGGCCGTCCTCCACGCCTTCCACGTACATGCATATGACTTGCGTGTCAGGATCATGGCGCAAATATTCCAGCATTTCAGTTTCCCGCAGGTCGCATCCGTTGCCGAAGCTCACCACCTTGGAAAAATTGAACCCCCGCCACCTTGCCATGCTCACAAAGTCAATGGAAAGCCCGCCGCTTTGGGAAAGCAGGGCCACAGGTCCGGTCTTCCGGGGAAAGTCCCCGCCCGGCGCCATGGTCAGGCCGGATTTAGGGCAATAGATGCCAAAGCAATTGGGCCCCAGAACCCGGATGCCCTTGGCGGCGATTTCCCTGATTTGACGATCCAGCTCCTCCCCCTGCTCGTTGGCCAGCTCGCTAAAGCCCGAGGAAATAATCTCGGCGCCCGCCGCGCCTTTTTTCCGGCATTCCTCAAGAGCCGCAGGCACGGCAGGGGCCGGCACCGCGATGATGGCGAAATCTATATCCTCCGGGATCGCTTCCACCGAGGGATGCATTTCCAGCCCGAAAACCTCCCCCCCTTTGGGATTTACGGGATACAAACGCCCTTCGTACCCCACGGACATGATGGAGTGCAAAATCCCTCGGCCAAAGCCGAAGCCCTGGGCGGAAACGCCCAGCACGGCAATGCTTTGGGGGTTGAACATACGGTTTATTTGCTCAAAATTGCGGACCATTTTTTCCATCCTCCTGCAAAAAAATCCCGGACATAAAAAAACTTGACGGCCTGTTTGGTTGGAGCTATAAACATACTGTAAGGTATGTTTACGTACCTTACAGTATGGTAAGCCCACCCCGGATGTCAAGAAAAAAGGAGAAGACTCCATGGCCGTGGAAAAAAGAGCTCCCAGATATGTCTGGCTGGACGAAGGCCTGAAAGTCCTGGAGCAGGAAGGGCCGGGCGCCCTGTCCATTGAAAATTTGAGCTCCCGCACCGGAAAAACCAAGGGCTCCTTTTACCACCACTTTAAAAATCGGGAAGTCTACATAGAAGCGCTGCTGGAGTATTACGGGGAGATCACCTCCATGCAATTGGACGACGGCGACGCGTTGGAGCACCTGAAAAAGCTCACGGACCATGTGTTTCAAATCCCTGGCGGGCTGGAGCTGGCCGTCCGTGCCTGGGCCTTGTACGATCCGGTCGTGCGGGAGTTCCAGGATCGCATGGACCATATGCGCCTTGAGCACCTGAAAAAAGTGCATCGCAAGAACTTTGACGATGAAACCCTTGCGGAGCTCAAGGCTATTAAAGATTATTCCATTTATATCGGCTTGCAGCAGCTCAGGGGCCACTACAAAGGGGAGAATTTTAAAGAGCTGTTGAAGTGGATGTATGTTTCCTGATTTGAGGAGGGCGGTATGAAAGAGTTGATCCAAAAGGCTATGGAAAAGAAACAAAAGGCGCTTTCTGAGTATGAATCCAAACTGTTGATTCAAAAGGCGGGCGTTCCGGTCCCCTCCCAGGGTCTGGCGAAATCCCGAAAGGAAGCCCTGCAAATGGCCGGGGAAATCGGCTATCCTGTGGTCATGAAAGGATGTTCGGATCAGGCGACTCACAAGACCGAGATGGGCCTGGTCAAGCTGAACATCGCCAATGAGGAGGAGGCTGACCGCGTTTATGACGAATTGGTCGCGGCGGGCGTTCCCCTGGACGGGGTATTGGTCATGCCCATGGTCAAAGCGGACCGGGAATTCGCCGTGGGCCTGGGGCGCGACCCTCAATTCGGCCCCTACGTCATGTTCGGCCTTGGCGGGGTATTGATGGAAGCCCTGGATGATGTGGTTTTCCGCATTGCCCCTTTAACCCGCTTTGACGCCGGCGAGATGATCGAGGAAATCCGTTCGAAAAAGCTCCTGGGCGAGTTCCGCGGCAAGCCGGCCGTGGACAAGCGGGCCCTTGAGGACATCCTTATAAGCATTGGGCAAATCGGCCTTGATCACGACGAGGTCGCTGAAATCGACATCAATCCCCTGGTCACCGAAGGGACGAACTTGTTCGCCCTGGACGCCCTGGTTGTCCTGAAGAGCGCGGATTGATAAAACTCCGCAAAAACGGTCAAGAAAGCTCCCATGCCGTGTGCTAAGCGTTGAGGCCATGGAGGTTGGCAATGTCCGACGCACGAGCATATTATGAAGAGCGCATAATCCGGGTGCAGATGTTCATCCAGGATCATCTGGATGATCCCATGACGCTGGAGAAACTGGCCAAAGTGGCGTGCTTCTCTCCGTTCCATTTTCACCGGATTTTTACCGCCATGACGGGAGAGCCGCTTAAGGAATATATCCGCCGTCTGCTTCTGGAGCGGGCCGCCCATGAACTGCGGTACTCCAATCAGCCGGTGGTGCAGGTGGCCTTGAACGCGGGATACCAGACCCACGAAGCCTTTACGCGCGCTTTCAGAAATATGTTCGGCGTTCCCCCCAGACAATACAGGACGGAGCTCCCCTCCAGGGCTCGCAATAGGGCGGGCTCTCCCCAGGTTTTTAACCTGAGAATCCTCAAGCCTAAAGGAGACGCCATGGACATCCGAATCGAAGAATTTCCACCCCTTGATGTTGTTTTCATCCGCCATACCGGCCCGTACGAAGAGTGCGGAATCGCCTGGGAAAAGCTGTGCTCCCACCCGCACGTCGCCAAAGAACTGGGGCCTGAAACCCAGGCCATAGGCATTTGCTACGATGACCCGGACATCACCGAAGCGGACAAAATACGCATGGATGTTTGTGTCACCGCGCCGCCCTCTCTCTCGCCGCCGGAAGGCATGGAAAAACAGACCATCAAAGGGGGAGAGTACGCCGTCCTGACCCACCGCGGCCCCTATGAGGGATTGCATGACTGCTACCGCTGGCTGTTCGGAGAGTGGCTGCCATCCAGCGGCAAAGAGGGCGCCTACGGCCCCTCCCTGGAAGTGTATATCAACAGCCCGGAGGAGGTCGCGCCCCAGGACCTCATCACCGAAATTCGGGTTCCGCTAAAATAAATGAGGGCGAACATGCTGTCGCTTTGTTTTGTTGGGTTAACCTGCATAACATCATTGCACCATTTCATTCATAATGCAGGCTCAGCTATACTTATGGATTCATGAAATTTTTAAGCGCAAAACCACCCAACGCTTCATCCTTGCGCGACGTAGGTTGGGTTGAGCTTGCGAAACCCAACAATATATCAGTATTACAGCTGGTTACCTTTTTAGGGTTGTCATCCCCGCAAAGGCGTTCCGGTTGTTTCCGGATCGCCCGCAAGCGAGGACCACGTGTCGTGTTTGTGTATGACCAACTAACTGATTCTGCGCTTTTTTGAACTCGTTCCCATGCTGTCAGCCCGTATCGCAGTGGTTTGCGATATGGGCTGTCGCGTGGGAATGCATACGGGAATCGCCAATTTCCTCAAACGTCAAACGTGGATTTGACCCCATGCCCTCATACGTGGGAATGCATATTGTAAGGTGTTGAAAACAAAAATATTACAATCATTTTGATAGCTTGATTATTCCTATGATGCGTTTCCACACAGAATCGTGGGAACGGCTGACGGCTATTCCGTAAACCCCTTTTTTGCCATGGCCTCGGCGTTCAGGAACCTGGCCATGCCGGTTTTCATCTTCCTAAAGCCCTGAGTTTCGTAATAGCCCTCCTTGCCGATCGCAGCATACAAGATCACATGGCAATCGGGAACGTCAGCCAAAATTGCAGACAGGATAATTCTCCCCAGCCCCTTGCCCTGATAATCCGGCGAAACGGCAAAGTCATAAAAGGCCGCCTGATACGCCCCGTCGGATATGGCCCGGCCCATGCCGGCCAGCTTGCCGTTATCCAGAATAAAGACCACAGAGTAACTGGCCTTGAAAGCCTTTTGATGAATAGCAGGCGGGTAATGGGTCATGCCCACCTGCTTTAGCAAATCCGAGACCGCCTGCCAGTCTACGTTTTCGCAGTTTCTTTTGATTTCATAACCCATGGGGGCGCCTTTCTTTGATTTTCACAACCGTGCTAGCCCGCTTGACAGAACGGAAACTCCCTTTCAAACATATTAATTATACCATTTTAGAACAGATCAAAACAGAAATTCTAATGGCTTTTTAAGGCGATATTCAGCCTTTGCCGGAAAATCCAAGCGCCAAAATTGCTTATCCACCGCCCTGTATGGTTAAATTTCCTTTGCGAGATCAACCATGAACCACCCCGAGGGAAAGCAACCATGCACCTTTTGTAAGGAGGCCTGCTTTGGAAAACCCGCAACACTCCCAAGACGTCCGCATAGTCCGGGCCACGTCCGCCTTTGACTGCGGCGGGCGCTGTCCGCTGCTGCTTCATGTGAAGGACAACAAGATCATTCGCATCGAGGGCGACGATCACCCGGACTCGGACCGGCAATTGCGCACCTGTCTTCGCTGTCGCGCATACCGAAAATACGTGCACCACCCGGAACGCCTTATGCATCCGCAAAAACGCGCGGGCGCCAAAGGGGAGGGCAAGTTCGAACGCATTTCCTGGGACGAGGCCTTGAGCATCCTATCGGACAAGCTCAAGGAGACCAAGGATAAATTCGGCCCCGAATCCATTTTGCTCATGACCGGCGGGGGGTATCTGGCCAGCCTGCATAGCGGGTCCATGGCTGCGCCCAGGCTTTTGAACCAGTTCGGCGGATACACCACCCATTACGGCAACATTTCCTCCGAAGGCGCGGTCTGGGCTTCCTTGGTCCAATACGGCAGCGTGATGGTGGGCCACAGCCGGGAGGACATGCTGAATTCCAAGCTCATTATTCTTTGGGGCTGGGATCCGGCGCGCATGATTTCCGGCTCCAACACCATGCATCACTTGCTTAAGGCCAAGGAAAACGGCGCCAGGGTGATCTCCGTGGAGCCCCGTTACACCGACACCGCCGCCGCCGTGGCCGACAAGTGGATTCCCATTTATCCGGGTACGGACACGGCCATGATGGCGGCCATGGCTTATGTCATGATCACGGAAGACCTGCATGACCAGGCTTTTCTGGACAAGTACACCATAGGCTTCGACAAGTTCAAGGAATACATCCTGGGCGACGAGGACGGCCAGGCCAAGACCCCGCAGTGGGCCGAGGCCGTCTGCGGCGTTCCCGCCGAAACCATCGCGGACCTGGCGCGGGAGTACGCCGCAGCCAAGCCGGCCGCGCTCATGGACTGCCAGGGCCCGGCCCGCAGCGCCATGGGCGAGCAATACTGCCGGTTTGCAGCCACTCTGTCCGCCATGACCGGCAACGTGGGCAAGCCCGGCGGTTCGGCCTGCGGCGGACTCATGGGCATCCCCATCGGCCATATGTTCCGCATGTCGGCCATTCCGCCCGGGAAGAACCCCGTGGAAATGACCGGCCCCAAAATCAAGGGCACCCTGGACATCCGGGACCGGGTGATCAAGCGCATCCACATCAACAAGCTGTGGGAGGCCATTCTGGAAGGCAAGGCCGGGGGATTTCCCGCGGACGTCAAAATGGCCTGGTCCATGTGCAACAATTACCTGAACCAGATCGGCAACGCCAACAAGGGGGACAAGGCCCTCAAAAAGCTGCCCTTCTTTGCGGTAAATGAAATATTCATGACCGCCCAGGCCCGGTACGCGGACCTGCTTCTGCCCGTCACCACGGCTGCGGAGCGGAGCGACCTCACCTACGCTTGGCCCTCAGGCCCCTATTACACTTTTGTGAACCGGGCCATCGAGCCTTTGGGCGAGTGCAAGTCCGACCTGGAAATTTGCGAAATGCTGTCCGACTATCTGGGCGTGAAAGACTATCGCCTGGGCGCAAAGGAAGATGACATCCTCAAGCACATGGTGGACCAAAATCCCGTGACCAGCAAATACGTCACGGACTTTGACAAGTTCAAGAACGACGGCATCCACCGGATTGAGTTGAAGGAGCCGTACATCGCCTTTCGCAAGCAGATTGAAGACCCGGAGAACAATCCCTTTGACACGCCTTCGGGCAAAATCGAAATTTATTCCCAGCGGGTGGCTGACATAAACAGCCCCAAATGTCCGCCTGTGCCCAAATACATTCCCACCTTCGAGGACCGGAACGATCCCCTGTTTGAAAAATACCCCCTGCAACTATTGACGCCCCATCCCAGAAACCGGGTGCACTCCGAAATGTATAAGGTGGAATGGCTGAGGGAGGCCGAGCCCCACGTGCTTTGGATTCATCCCAAGGATGCGGAGGCCCGGGGCGTTTCAAACGGCGACGACATCCAGGCTTTTAACGATCGCGGCCGGGTGGCCCTCAAGGCCTTCGTCACCCAGCGCATCAAGCCGGGCGTGGTCTGCATGTTTGAAGGCGCCTGGTATCAGCCTGACGAAAACGGGATAGACCGGGGCGCCTGCGCCAATACCCTGACCAAGGACGACTATTCCGGCGGCGGCGCTGCTGTCATGAACACTTCACTGGTCCAGGTTGCCAAGGCCTAAAGGAGGGGATGCTATGCAAATGGGATTTTATTTCGACCAAACCCGCTGCACAGGCTGCAACGCCTGCCGCGTGGCCTGCAAAGACTGGAACGACGTGCCTGAAGGCCCGGAAGCCTGGATGCAGGTGAAATACTTGGAGCAGGGCGAAACGCCGGACGTGTTTGTGGCCTACATGATTCAAACCTGCTTCCATTGCGAATCGCCCATATGCGCCGAGGCCTGCCCGGCCGGCGCCATCACCAAGAGGCCGGAGGACGGGATCGTCCTGGTGGATCGCAACGCTTGCCTGGGCAAGGAGGAATGCGGCGCCAAGTGCCTGAAGGCCTGCCCGTACGACGCCCCCCAGTTCGGCCCCGAGCCCGGCGCTAAAATGGGCAAGTGCGTCTTTTGCACGGACCGCCTGGTCCAGGGCAAAATGCCTTCCTGCGTGGAGGCCTGCTACACCAGGGCGCTGGACTTCGGGCCTTTGGACGAGTTGCAAAAAAAATACGGCCAGGCAGTGGAAGCGCCCAATTTCAAGTATTCGAAGCGAACAAAACCCTCTGTGATTATGAATCCCAAAAACCCGAAATAATCTTCAAATTCCGCCAACAGCCGGGTTCTTGTTCGTCTTTGAATAAGAGCCCGGTTTTGTCCTTATGGTTTATGGAATTACCTTGTTCGAGGATGTCTTCAATCACTCCCGTCCAGGGCTTCCCGAACCCTTGCCGCCAGAATCTTTTTGGTAAAAGGCTTTTTGAGAAACCTGATTTCTTTGTCTAAAACGCCGTGCTGGGCGATTACATTGGCTGTGTACCCGGACATGAACAGGGTTTTGATGTTCGGATGCATCATTCGCAAACGCTCTTCCAACTCCCTTCCGTTCATGTTTGGCATGATCACATCGGTTATCACCAGACGAATCTCCCCGGGCGGGTCCTTGGCAAGTTGGATGGCCTGGCTGGGGGAGTTGGCCGCCAAAATCTTGTACCCCAATTGCTCCAGCATGAGCCTTGCCATATTCAGGATGGCTGGTTCATCCTCAACCACCAGGATCATTTCGTGTCCCTTGGCGGCCGGAGCTTCCGCGGATTTTTTCGGCGCACGCGCAACAGGCGCCGTATGCTTCGGCAAATGAATTTTAAAGGTGGCGCCCTGGCCCACTTCGCTTTGAACCGTAATAAAACCCTTGTTTTGCTTTACAATTCCGTAGACCATGGCCAATCCCAGCCCGGTTCCCTTGTCCACATCTTTTGTTGAAAAAAAAGGCTCGAACAGCTTCTCCTGGGTTTGAAAATCCATGCCTTTGCCGTCGTCGCTGATAGCCAGGACCACATAGTCTCCAGGCCGGGCTTCCGAGTCTTTGTCCGGAGAGTCCGTGATGGAGACTTTACTGGTTTCGATGACAATTTTCCCCACGCCGTCAATGGCGTCACGGGCGTTGACGCATAAGTTGGCCAGGATTTGATCGATCTGAGTGGGGTCCATATTGACGGCCCACAAATTATTGTGCGGCGCCCACACAAGGTCTATATCTTCGCCGATCAGCCGGCGCAGCATTTTCAACATGCCTTCCACGGTGTGGTTCAGGTCCAGAACTTTGGGGGCGATGGTCTGCTTGCGGGCGAAAGCCAGCAATTGCCTGGTAATGTCGGCCGAGCGCTGAGCGGCGCTGAAGATTTCGCTTAAGTCGGCGAAAATAGGGTTGGCGGGGTCCATCTCATCCATAGCCATTTCCGCATGCCCGATAATGACGCTCAACATATTGTTGAAATCGTGGGCTACTCCGCCGGCAAGGCGGCCTACGGATTCCATTTTTTGCGCTTGCAGAAGCTGGGATTGCAGCTTTTCCCGCTCCGCCTCCGCCGCCTTGGATTCGGTGATGTCCCTGAATTCCACCACCCTGACCTGCTTGCCCTGGTACGGGATGTTTCGCGCCTCCAGGCGAATGGGAAACTCCTCGCCGTTTTTCCGGACCCCCATGGCTTCGTAGGGCTTTTCATAGCCCGCCAAGATATTTCCCATCACCAGGTCCCGGCTTTGCTCGGCGATGAGCAGCAGCCCATCCATGCCGATCAATTCTTCCGCCGAATATCCGGAGATATCGGAAAGCCCCTTGTTGCAGTCCAGAATCACTCCTTTATCATGGATGGCGATTCCGCCGAAGGAGGCGTTGTGCAGGGCCTTAAAGCGGGCTTCGCTTTCCCGCAGCGATTTTTCAGCCTCCTTTCTTTCGGTTATGTCGTGGTAATTTCCTAAAATTCCATTGATATCAGGGTCATGAAAAAGGCTCACGCCCGTAAACTCTATCCATCGAAAAGCGCCGTCCTTGCGGCGATACCGGCATTCAAGAACGCCTGTTTTATCCGGCTCCCTGGCCAGATTCAGAAAAAATTCTTTCGCCTCCTCTATATCTTCAGGATGGACGTTGTCCCAGGTGCTTTTTCCCACCACGTCTTCCGGCTTCCAGCCGAAATGTTTTTCTATATTGGCGCTCTTATAACGGTTTACGCCTTCCTGATCGATGATGACAATGACGTCCCCGATGTTGGCTACCAGCTTGCTGTGGAGGCTCTGGTGCCGCTTGATGGCTTCCTCGGCTTGTTTGCGTTCCCCAATAAAACGGGCTTGCTGCAGGTTTTGGAAGGCCATGTCCGACAACGTGTTGGCAAAAGTATACAGCAAGTCGGCAATCCGTTGGAATGCCTCGACCTTCATGGAGGGCGTTTCCCAAAACGCTTTGGCGCATTCCTCTTCATCCGCGCCGATGGTTCGGGCGTAGGCTCGGATGCCTTCTTCCGTCTGCGTTTCATCGCGCACCTGGCCTATGAGCCAATTGGCAAGATGCTTTCCTCCAACGGTGATGCTTGCCCCCGCGTCCCATAAACCGCCGCTCAGGCAAGGCCTGACGAACGGCCCGTTTTGATGGTGCGCTCCCAGGATGGCATCCGACTTGTAGCAGTTGGCGCGGCCGATTTCCGTAGACCGGATCAGGTCCGAACACAGCCTTGTGAAGTTGCTGGGGGTGGTGACCGGCTCTCCGGCGGGGGTGGTTATGACTGAGGCCACTTGCATGGCCGCAGAAAACTGGTCCTGAAAGTTTTGCAGGTCCTTGATGCTGAAAAGGTCCTGGAGTTGAACATCCTCCGGATTCTCCATTGGCCTGGTCAAGGCCAAAAGGCGCTTTTCAAGCGCATCCTGGGTGCGTTTTTGTTCGGTTATGTCTTGTAAAATGCAATGGGTCTGTTTAAAATCCCCTTTGGCGTCCTTTCCGATTTTGCCGTTAAAGGAAACCAGGATAAACGCCCCGTCCTTTTTCCGCATATAAAATTCCACGCCCAGGATTTCGCCAATGGCTTTGAAGCGGGGAAAGTTTTCCTTGAAATGCTCTTTCCAGTCCGGATGCAAAAAGTCGCTGAAAGGTCTGCCTATAACCTCTTCCCTGGCGTAACCCAGGATTTGCAGCCAAGTCTGGTTGACTTGAATAAAGCAGCCGTTTTCATCCAGAGACTGATACCCTAACGGCGCGTTTTCAAAAAACATTTGAAAACGCTTTTCGCTGTCTTTCAGGGCCTGTTCCGTCTGTATCTTGTCCGTAATATTGTGGTAGGTTATTACCACCCCGTAACCCTTTAAATGAAGCGGGGCTGCGGCCACGTTAAACCAGGCGGCGGCGCCGTCCTGCCCTACAACCCCCATCACCTTGGATACCACGCGGTTTTCCCTAAGCGCGACCACGGCGGCCCATTCCTCCAACGGCATGGGCGATCCGTCAGGGCGAATTATGTTCCAGTCTTCGGGGTTTATGGACTTGCTTTCATGCTCCTCCTTTAAGATCCCCAAAAGCTCCTCTGCGACGACGTTGGTTTCCAAAATTCCGCCGTTTTCATCGCTAATTGTAATGCCGAAGGGAAATTGCTGAAACAGAGCATGGTATTTTTGGGCGGCGCTTCGGTATTCTCGCAGTTTTTTTTCTAACTCTGCGCTTTTGCGAGCAAAATCCTCATTCAAATGTCCTTGGTGCAAAATGCAACCTCCGAAGCCTTGCGGCGTCTGTCAAGCCTCTATGCACTTGCTTGCTATTGATTATTGCGATCCATTTGTACTTCCGAATTGTAGCGGCTTATCCTGATATACCTATTTTCGATGCAACAGGTCAAAATATTTGCCTCTTTGAATAGTATCGTTTTATGAACAGGCGCCCTTTAGCGCAAAAATGCTGGCAGAAGCCAGGGGAAGAGCGGGCAGGAGATATTTTTCCCACGCCAGGTAGGAAAAGGGCATGGTCGCATAGAATAAAACCAAAGACAGGTTTATTAGAAAAATGACGTCAAATTTTCTTTCCAGAATGCTGCGGCCCGCCTCCCTGAAAAAGCCGAGCACAAGCGGGGCTCCAGCCAGAAAGAACAGGAACATCACCGCGTGATAAAACCAACCCGCCGAAGAAACAAGGCAGATCAGGCGATGAAAAAAGCCCGTGAACACAAGGCCGAACTGCAATCCGGAAGGAGACGCCCCGGGCGGAAAAATCCAATACAGCAAGGAAGCCGCCAGGGAAAAGCCTACAATCCAGGGCTGGTAAATTTCCCTTGCCTTCACAATCAGGAGGGGCAAGACATACACGGCGGTCAGCGACGCGTATAAGATTGCAAATCGCGGATGAAACCCGGTCATGCCGTCAACCCAAGCGGCCTTGGCCGCGTTTTCAGGGCATAAACCGCCCCAGACCACGATCATGAGCAGCAGCAGCGGAAAGGTGGAGATTATGGAAGCCAGGGCCATTTTATAGGCCGCCCATTGACGGTTGACGACAAGGCGAAGCAGGGCGGCGCCCCCCACAGCCAATGGAAAGAAAACAAAAAACTGTCTGCTGATTAACGCCAGCGCCATGCAGAAGCCATAGAGCCAGGGCTTTTCCTCCCTGGCGGCAATCATGGCGGCGAACAAGAAGGCCAGGGCGGCCATGTCCGTGTATATCAGAACGGTTAAGGCCATGGTGTAAGGGTTGGCCGCAAACAAAAAAGCCGCCGCCAAGGCGTGCTTTTTGTTTTCAATGACGTTGTACAAAAAATTATGAATCAGGCCTAAGGCCGTAAAGCCCAGGAGGAGCGATAAAAAGCGCAGGGCGGGCGCCTCAAAGCCGAACAGCCGCCCCCAAAGGCCGTAAAGAACAAAGGGCAGGGGACCGGAAGTTTCATTATAGGAGGCCAGGCTGTGCAGGGAAATTTCAGCTCCAAACAGCTTAATGGCCTCCAAAAAATGCACCTCGTCATGAACAGGTATATGGTAGAAACCGGTCAGCTGCTGCATCAGGGCGATGCCGGCCCCGTACGCCAAAGTCGTGATCAGCAAGAATATGGATAGTGATCTTAAATACATACAAGGCCTTGGGGCGGCGGGTTCTCAACCCCCTGTTTAAACATTAAGATGGTTTGACTGTCTGTTCATGAAATTGGGGCAAGGCATTTTTCGCTTTTATTCACTACCACAATCAAGAAACAAAATTCAAACTCCTGCAGCGCGCCCGTCCAAAATGAAATTGGCGCTTGTTAACCACTATAAATTCTATTAGAATTCCAGCCTATGGAGACTAACGCCGCCGCTATGCCGCGTCCGGCCGCCTTGGGGTTGTCCATCCTTTCTGCGGTATTGGTCCTGATAGCGCTTACAGACGCCTTTGCAGAACCGGATTTATGGGGATATCTTAATTTCGGGCGCATGTTTTTCAACGAGCCCGGATTTCCCTGCCGGGACTTCCTCGCCTATACGCCGACCCATCCGGATTGGGTGTTTCATGAATGGCTTACCGGCGTGGTTTTATACCGCCTTTGGGAGGCAACCGGGCCGGCTGGGATTCAGGTTTTAAAATATATATTGGGCTGCCTGACGGCGTTCCTGCTGTTTTTGGCGTCCAGGCGCCGGGGGGCGGCGCTTAAGCATTCCCTGTATTTTTTTTTGGCTGGCGGCGCTTTCTTTTCCTGGGCTTTTCCGGCCTTCCGGGCCTTGTGTTTTACATATTTTTTTTTCGCCCTCTTTATTTTTGTTTTGGAGACCGCCCGAATTAATGAAAACTTCCGCCGTTTGTGGATTTTGCCCCTCATCATGGCCCTTTGGGCCAACCTGCATGGAGGATTTCCGGCTGGGCTTGGGCTAATCGGCCTGTACGCCGCCGGCCGCTTTTGGGAGGGCCGGCGTTATTCGTCTTATCTGAAGGTTTTGGCCGTCTGCATTTTGGCCACACTAATCAACCCCTACGGCCTGGGCTTATGGACGGCGATTGCTGGACATTTGGCCGAGCCCCAGGCCGGCGTCAGGGAATGGGTTTCCGTTCCCGGTGCATGGGTTCATTTCGGGCCGTCTTACGACCTGCTAATTTTTTTGGCCTGCGTTGGCTTTGCTCTCGGAATGCTTGTTCTTTACGGTTTTCAGGACAAGGTGTTTACGCTGATTTTTCTGACGACGGCCTTTCTGGGAATGGTCCATCACAGGCACATGCCGTTTTTAGTTTTGGCTGCAGGCGCCTACGGTCCGTTTCTATTTCAGGAGGTCTGCTGCGGCGAAAAGCGAAAAACAAAGGTCAGGACTTGCGCAATCCTTTTTGTCCTGCTGTTCGCCTTGGTCATGGCGGCCTGCAACATCAAGTACTTCGTTCTAAAAACCCCCATTGTTATAAACGGCGGAAACCCCCTGGCGCTCAACACCCCAGCCCAACCCTACGCTCCTGGAACGGACGCCTTGTTTTACCCGGTTCATGCGGTGGACTATTTGGAGACGGCCGGGTTTTCGGGGAATATCCTGCCTTACGCCACCTGGGGCGGTTATGTCAGTTGGCGGCTTTACCCAAGATGCAAGGTGGCCATGGACCTTCGGTTTGAAACCGTCTATCCCAAAAAGGTGCGCGACGAATACTTCCGGTTTTTGCAGGCTGGCGCGGGCTGGCGCGACTTCCTGGTTCGCCATCCCCATGACATTGTGTTGATATACAGGGGCGGCGCCCTCCACAAATCCATGTCCAGGGAGCCGGGCTGGCGGGAAATCTATAAGGATGAAAACACCGTGATATTTTCAAAGGAAGGTGGATGATAGTGGTCAGGTTCATCGAATCAAAAGCAACTGTTTGGGCCGCTTTCATTCTGGTCGCGTTCTCCTATGCCATGGGTCTGATCGTCTCTCTTGCCGATCCGGATTTATGGGGTTACATGGCCTTTGGCTACACCTTCTGGACGGAGCCGGGCTTTCCGTATACGGACCCTTTTTCCTACATGCCCGTCAACCCTGTATGGATTTACCACGAGTGGCTTACCGGGGTAATCTTTTTCCCTTTGTACGCAGGTATCGGGGAAGAAGCCCTGCAGGCATTAAGATATATTTTCGCCTTTTTGACGCTTTTTCTGGCCTACGCGGCGGCGAAAAAGCGCGGTGCTAAAACGTCCTTGGCCTTGCTTGGTCTTTTTTTTCCCGCATTCGCTATTTGCACGGGATTCGGACCGGTGCGCGCCCAGGTGTTCACCTATTTCTTTTTTGCGCTCACTCTCTATCTGCTGGAGACTTGCCGGCTGAGCCAGCGGTTCAAGCCCCTCTGGCTCTTCCCGCCTGTAATCCTGCTTTGGTGCAATCTCCACGGCGGTTTTGTAGCCGGATTGGCCATAGTCGGCCTTTATGCAGCAGGGGAGTTCTTATCCCGAAAACCCTGGAAGCCCTATTTGTTCATCCTGGCGCCGTGTCTGGCCGCCACTTTGATCAATCCTTACGGCTGGACCTACTGGACTTATTTGGTCAAGGCAATTCTAATGCCCAGGCCCGAGATTTATGAGTGGATGTCCATCTGGAAAGCCATGTCCATGGGCTTCAAACACCTTGCCATTCCGCTTTTTATGGGGCTTTTTCCTTTAGCTGTGCTCTTCTGTCTAAAGCCTCTTCAAAAGAACTGGTCCGCCGTGCTGGTTTTGGCCGCCGTGAGCTGGATGGCATTCTCGCACATGAGGCACATCCCGTTCATGGGGATTGCCATGGCGGCGCTTTTGCCTTCCGGGGCTGATTATTTCATAAAGACCAAGTCCAGGGAAGCCTCCATACTATTGGGCGCGGCCTTGCTTTCCATGGCCTGCCTGGCGGTGTTGAACGCCAAGGTGGTCTGGGCGCATTTTCATTATCCGCAGGTATTACGAAATCCTTTGTCCATAGAAGCGCTGCCCGAAAGCCAGGTATTGCCCGGGCAGATGGCCTACCCGGTGGACGGCGTTGCTTTCATCAGGGAAAAAGGCTTGCACGGCAATATTCTGACGGAATTCGACTGGGGGCAGTTTGTCATGTGGTCCTTGCCGGATTCCAAAGTGTCCATGGACGGGAGGTACGAAACCGTATACCCTGACAAGGTCTGCCGGGAGTACTTCGCCTTTGCTTACGGAAAGCCGGGCGCGGAGGAGTATTTAACCAAGTATCCCCACGAAATTGCGCTGCTAAAGGAGCGGTCCGTAACCAGCGCGCAGCTTGCCGCCTCTCCTGACTGGCTTCTCGCATACAAAGGCGACGGCTGCCTTGTGTTTTTAAAAAATCTTTTTCTTGAGAAAATTACGAAAAAGGCAATCCCATGATAAACGCAACCTGGAAAACGATGACGGCGGACGCCGTGGCTCTGCGCCGAACCTTGCACGCCAGTCCGGAGCTAACCTGGCAGGAGCACAACACCGCCCAAATAATTCGCCGGGAGTTGGACCGCGCCGGCATCGCCTGGCGCGAATGCGCCGGAACAGGCTCCCTGGCCGTGCTTGCACCAAAGGCGCCCGGCCGTCATATCGCCCTCAGGGCGGATATGGACGCCATGCCCATCACCGAAGCTACGGATCTGCCCTGGGCCTCGGCCGCGCCGGGCTGCATGCACGCTTGCGGACATGACGGCCATATAGCCGCGCTTACGGCTGCGGGGTGGTGGCTGAAAAAGCATGAAAGCCGCCTTCCCGGGCCCGTGACCCTCATCTTTCAACCTGCGGAGGAAGGAGGCCACGGGGCCCGCCGCATGATTGAGAACGGCGCCCTGGACGGCGTGGACGCCGTTTTCGGCTGGCACAATTGGCCCGCCATCCCCATGGGAAAAGCCATATGCCCGGATGGTCCGGTCATGGCGGCTAATGGAACGTTTCGCATTACAATCCGGGGCCGGGGCGCTCACGCCAGCCAGCCCGAAGCAGGCCGAGACCCTGTTTTGGCGGCATCCGCCGTGGTGCAGGCGCTTCAACAGATCGTCAGCCGGCGTCTGGCGCCCCAGCATGCCGCCGTGGTCAGCGTTACCTCCATTGTTGCGGACAGCCCGGACACCGTGATCCCGGAGGAGTGCGTCCTGGGCGGCTGCATTCGTTTCGCCCGCAATACCCTGCGTCCCGTACTGCTTGACCTCATAACCGAAACCGCCGTCCAAACCGCTTCCGCTTACGGGACAGAGGCGACGGTGGAGCACATCCCCAGGTATGGGGCCGTGGTCAATGAGCCGGAAAGCGCCGGCCTGGGCCGCGCCGCCCTTAAAGAAGTCCTTGGGGCGGAATGGCTTGACGACGCCATGCTGACGCCCGTGATGGCTTCCGAGGATTTTAGCTACTACCTGGAGCAAAAACCGGGCGCTTTTATGCTTATGGGGGCGGGAGAGGAAGGGCGGCGCTGCGAGCCCTGCCACAGTCCGCGTTATGATTTCAACGACGCCCTGATTCCCCTGGCCGCCAAGGTCTTTTTTCAACTGGTCAAGGCCCCCATGCCTTAAAATTCCAGCATATTGTGCTTTTTCTTTGAACAAAGGAAGAATTCATACAGCGTGTTGTAGATGCGTCAGTTCCTTTCCCTCAATTCCGCATTCACGAAAACGCCTTTCAAAGCGGTGCGTAATATCAATGAAGTTGGTTATATACATATCTGTCGGCATTGGCCTTGCCCAAAATATGTCCTTGCAGGTTTTCAACCGGATTTGAGTTGATTGATTTCGCATGTTATCCTTTTCTATGTAAATATCATACAGGGCGGTGGGCGATATGCAGATTATCGTCCGCCGCCTTCTTCAGCAAACCTGATCCGGCGCCCTGGTTTTACTCCCAATCAGGCCGGTTCACGATAAAGCTGTTGAAAAAAGAACGGAAAGGAGTCTTGCATGAGTATTTTTGAAGACAGAGAATCCAACGTACGAAGCTATTGCAGGGTTTATCCCACCGTGTTCGCCAGCGCATCCAATGCGCGGCAGACGGATGAAGCGGGAAAGTCATACATTGATTTTTTTGCCGGCGCCGGAGTGCTCAATTACGGGCACAATAACGAAGGCATGAAAAAAGCCCTGGTGCAGTTTATTGAGGCCGACGGGGTGGCCCACAGCCTGGACACCTACACAACGGCAAAACGCGAATTTTTGGAAAAGTTCGTCTCCGTCGTCCTGGAGCCGAGAAACATGCCGCATAAAATAGCGTTTACCGGCCCGACCGGAACCAACGCCGTGGAGATCGCCCTCAAGCTGGCGCGCAGAGTAACCGGTAGAACGGCCGTCGCCGCATTCAGCCACGGCTTCCACGGCATGACCCTGGGGTCCCTGGCGTGCACGGCCAACTCCTATTTTCGCAACGCCTCCGGAGTTCCCCTGGACCACGTGGTCCACCATCCTTTTGACGGCATGAACCAGACCGGCGCCCAGGCCGTTCAGGAACTGCGGGATATTTACGAGGACTCCTCCAGCGGACTGGAGCCCCCCGCCGCATTTTTAGTCGAGCCTATTCAGGCGGAGGGCGGCGTGAATGTTGCCACCCAGGAATGGCTGCTTGCCTTGCAGCAGTTGGCGAAAGACCTGGGCGCCTTGCTTGTGGTGGACGACATCCAGGCGGGGTGCGGACGCACCGGCTCCTTTTTCAGTTTTGACGGCATGGGCCTGGAGCCTGACATTGTTATCCTGGCGAAAGGCATAGGAGGCTTTGGCACTCCGCTGGCCATGAACCTGATCAAACCCGAGCACGATGAACATTGGTCGCCCGGGGAGCACACAGGCACCTTTCGCGGCCAGGGTTTTTCCTTTGTGGCCGGCAGGGAGGCCCTGACCTATTTTGAAGACGATGCTCTGATGAACGATGTCAAAAGAAAAGGCGCCGTGATGGAGCAAAAGCTCCGGGATCTGGTTGAAAAGAATCCGGGAAGAGGCATGACGGTCCGTGGAAAAGGCATGCTTCTGGGCCTGGACGTGGGGGATGGCGCCCTTGCCAAAAAGATGGTGGCCAAATGCTTTGAGAAAGGCCTGCTCCTGGGCGCCTGCGGCACGGGAGGCCGGGTGCTTAAACTCATTCCGCCTTTGACCATCCCGGACGAAGACCTGATGGAAGGGCTCTCCTTGTTCACCATGGCTGTGGAGGAGGGGTTGGGGGAATCATGAAAAAACGCGATGATATGACCTTTCCCTTTGATGAGTATGAACGCCGGGTGGAAGCCTTGCGCGAGCGTATGGTGGCGAGGCTGCTGGACGCCGTAATTATCACGGACCCGGAAAACCTCATGTACCTGACGGACTATCAGACCACCGGGTACTCCTATTTTCAAGCCCTGGTGCTCCCCCTGGAAGGGGAGGCCTTTATGATTACCAGAGCCATGGAGGAGTCCAATATTCTGGAGCGTACATGGCTGGAGCTTTCCCGGCCCTATCCGGATACGGGCGACGCCATCCAGATGCTGGTCGGCGCTCTTAAGGAGTTCGGCCTGTCCGGCAAAGACATCGGTTATGAGCGCAACAGCTATTTTTTTCCAGCCTACCATCAGGACAGCATTCATACCACCTTCACCAATGGCCGCCTGCTTGACTGCTTCGGCATTGTGGAGCAAGGCCGCATAAGAAAGTCCCCTGCTGAAATTGACATCATGAAAAAAGCGGCCAAAGCCACGGAGGCCGGCATGAGAGCCGGATTCCAGGCCGTGCGCCCAGACATCACGGAGAACGAAATCGCCGCGGCCATCAGCCACGGCATGTTCTGCGCCGGAGGCGAGGCCCCGGCCGTGATGCCTTACGTCACTTCCGGCCCCCGCACCATGATCGGCCACGCCACCTGGGAAGGCCGCAAGGTGCAACCGGGAGAGCATGTTTTCCTGGAAGTCGGGGGCTGCTATCGGCGCTACCACACGGCCATGATGCGCACGGTGGTGCTGGGGGAGTTGTCCGAATCCATGGAAAAAGCCGAGGAGCGCATGAAACTGGCCCTCAAGCAGGTCAAGGCGGCTTTGCGCCCGGGGCTGACGGTTTCCGACGCCGACAATATCGTGCGCAACATCATAGCGGAAAACGATGTGGGCGCCAGCCTCATCACCCGCTCCGGCTACTCCATTGGCATCGCCTTCCCGCCCAGTTGGGACGAGGGATATATAGTCAGCCTCAAACAAGGCGACTCCCAGGTCATCCAGGAGGGAATGACCCTCCATTTGATTCCCTGGATGTGGGGGGTCGACGGCGATAAAACCTGCGGGATTTCCGACACCGTGTACATTACCAAGGACGGCTGCCGGTCTTTCTTTGATTTTGACGAGGATTTTCTGGTCCTGGAAAAATACGGCGCCCCAACGGAAAAAGCCGGGGCGCCCTGCCCCCCGAAGGAGAAGCCGGCGCCCCAGGAGAAGGAAACGGAAGATCCTCAACCCGACGAATAAAAACAAATCATTCCGTGCATAAGGAGGAAGTATGCTCAAAGCGGTTGATCCCAATACGGGACAATTGATCCATGAATACGAACCAGCCGGAACTCAGGAAATTGACGGCATCATCGCCAAGGCAGCCGCTTCGTTTGATCAATGGAAGCGGCAAAGTTTCGGCGAGCGGGCTGCGGTGTTAAACGAAGCGGCCTCATATATGCGCACCAATGCGGAAAAACTGGCCCGGCCCATGACCCGGGAGATGGGCAAGCCCGTCAAGGAAGCCTTGGGCGAGGTGAATAAGGCGGCCTGGTGTGCGGAGCACTACGCACAATATGCGGAAGAGTATCTGGCCCGGGAAACCATCGAGTCGGACGCCGCTCTTAGTTACGTAATCTATCAGCCCTTGGGCCCCATACTGGGGGTTCTGCCCTGGAACGCCCCTTTTTGGCTGGCCTTTCGGTTTTGCGCTCCCACGCTTATGGCCGGAAATACCTGCCTGATGAAGCACGACTCCCATGTTCCCCAATGTGCGCGGGCTATTGCAGGCGTATTTGACGCCGTGGGCGCCCCTCCGGGCATCATGCAGAATTTGCCCGTTAAAAGCGCCCAGGTGGAAGCCGTCATCAGGGATCCCCGGGTTCGCGGCGTTTCTCTCACAGGCTCCACCGCCGCCGGAAGCGCCGTCGCCTCCATTGCGGCGTCGGAAATCAAGCCCGCGCTTTTGGAATTGGGGGGATCGGACCCAAGCATCGTTTTAGCAGACGCGGACCTGCCCAAGGCCGCCGACCTCATCACAACCATGCGCATCATCAATGCCGGGCAATCCTGCATTGCAGCCAAGCGGGTCATTGTGGAAAGACAGGTGTATGATGTGATGGTGGATTTGCTTGCGGAACGCTTAAAAGCCCTGAAAGTGGGGGATCCGGCCGACATGGAGACGGACATAGGCCCCATTGCCAGGGGGGATTTGAGAGACGACCTGCACCGCCAGGTCAAAGAAACGGTCCAGGCCGGGGCGCGTTGCCTGCTTGGAGGGAGCATCCCCGACGGGCCGGGGTATTTTTACCCCGTAACCCTTCTGGCTGACGTCGACCCGTCCATGGTCGCCGCTTGCGAGGAAACCTTCGGCCCGGTCATGGTGGTCATGGCGGCGGAGGACGCGGATCAGGCCTTGAAAATGGCCAATGACACCCCCTACGGCCTGGCGGCGAGCGTCTGGACGGATTCCCAAAGAGGCGAATCCATTGCCTGGGAGCTGGAAGCCGGGCAGGTGGCTGTGAACGGGCTGGTAAAGACGGATCCCCGGCTGCCCAGCGGGGGCGTTAAAAAATCAGGATACGGCAGGGAACTGGGGCCCCATGGCATCCGGGAGTTCGTAAACGCCAAGCAAATCTGGATAGGGCCTGCAAAAACCTAGACGTTTGCCCGGGGTTAGCTGCTTGTGCGAATGTCCTTGCTGCCTTTGGGGGGCTCCCACCGGAGGCCGCCTTTGAATCCGTAGGCCTTATACAGGTAAACCGTACGGACGAGTTCCGGCTCGGCCTTAAAGGGTCTTTTCCGGTATAGCTCCAAAGGCACGGGAGCGCTTACGGACTCAAACACCTTGCGCAGCTTTTTCACTTCATTATCGTGGCGGGAAACCCCAACGGCGTCCATGCCCATCAGGTCTTCGTCCTTCCACCAGTAATCGTAGACATTGGGGCGCTTCCATTTGTTGATGGAAACCGTTTCGGGCCGGCCCGGGACGTAAAAGGCCAGTTCGCTGGCTTCCTGGTAGCGGAAGCCAAAGAGAAAGGTGTTGTCCGGGTCGGGCATTTCCGCCTGCATGGCGGCGGCTTTTTCTCCGATTTCGTCCCAGCCGCCCAGTTCCGTCGCAGGGCGGTCCAGGTCTGGAGAAAGGGGAAGAATGGGAAAGACGACCTGGACCAGAACCAGGATGGTGAAAGCGTAGGAAATTCCCAACGTCCATTTCCATAGCCTGGGTTTGGCGTTGGAGAAAAAGGCCGCAGCCAGCAAGCAGGCGCCCAAGTAGGCGGCCCCGGGCCAATTGCCGTAAATCCGGGTATGGAACGAAAGCAGGGTGAATCCGGCGAACATGGGGAAGGAGGTCCAGAAGAGCAGGGGGATGATCCACTTGCGCCGGTTGTAGTTCCTTTTGATAACGCGAATCCAGGCCCACAGCGCCAGGATGAAGACCAGGGGCGACAAAAGCGCGGCCTGGCTGCCCATGAGGTCCCCGAAATACTTAAAATGGAGGGTGAAAGACTCGCCGGCGCCTCCGATATATGCCACGTGCCTGGCGGAATTCCAGCCATGGGCGGCGTTCCAATAGAGGACCGGAGCAAACATCAGCAAACCGAAGACAACGCCTGCATATGGCTTGATGGAAGCCAGCCGGCCCCTGTGCTCTTTGGAAAAGATCATGTAGATCAGCAGGCCGGGCCCAAAAATGACCATGGTGAATTTGGACAGCAGCCCGAACCCGAACCAGAAGCCCGTGCTCAGCCATTGCTTCCACTCATGGTCCTCGCACGCCCTGGCGCCGTGCCATGTGGCCCCGGCCCAGGCCATGGCCTGAAGCCCGTCGCAGGTGGCCAAAAGGCCGCCTACGTTGAATTCCAGGACGCCTTGGGTCAGCAAGGCCGCGGCCACGGCCACGCGGCCGGAAAAATACCGTCCCGCCAGGAGAACCAGATACGCGCTGGCGACGCCCATGGAAAGCACGGAGGGCAGGCGCACGGCGAATTCGTTAACGCCGAAGATTTCCGTGCTGAGCCTTATGGCCCAGCCCAGCAGGGGGGCCTGGTCGTGGTAACCCCAGGCCAGATGCCTCCCCCACTGCCAGTAATTCGTTTCGTCCGGGGACAATAAAAAGGCCGCAGAATACACAAGGCGAAAGATCGTCCACCCCAGTATCCAGGCCAAGGCCAGCCTTGTATACTTTGAATTGTCTTCCAAAAATCAGAACTCCACCAGGTCCGGGTTTCGGGATTCTATGTGCGGGAGGACCTTGTTCAGGAAGTCGCCGATGGTCACCCCGTATTTCACCTTGCCGTCCAAAGTGCGGACCGCAAGGGTTTGGGCTGCTTCCTCTTTGCCGCCTACGGTGAGCATGAGCGGAATTTTAGACAACTGGGCGTCGCGCACCTTTTTGTTGATGCTTTCGGCCCGCAGGTCGATCTCCATGCGCAATCCCGCTTCCTCCAGCTTGGCTTTCACCTCTTTGGCGTATCCGGCCACGTCGTCGTTCATGGCCAAAACCACCGCCTGGCACGGAGACAGCCACAAGGGGAACTTGCCGGCGTAATGCTCGATCAGAATGCCCAGGAATCGCTCAATGGAACCATAGATGACCCGGTGGATCATCACCGGCCGGTGGCGCTGGTTGTCCGCACCCACGTAGGTGAGGTCGAACCGCTCGGGCAGGTTCATGTCCAACTGGATGGTTCCGCACTGCCAGGTCCGGCCCAGGGCGTCCTTGATGTGGATGTCTATCTTGGGTCCGTAGAAGGCGCCGTCGCCCTCGTTGATTTTATAATCGCGTCCGGATTTGTCCAGGGCGGCCCGGAGCCCCTCCGTGGCTTTTTCCCATTGCTCGTCCGTGCCGATGGATTTCTCCGGCCGGGTGGAAAGCTCCAGATGAAAGCCCAAGCCGAATGTGCTGTACATTCTTTCCACAAGCTGCAACACGCCCAGGATTTCGTCTTCGATCATTTCTTCGGTCATGAAGATGTGGGCGTCGTCCTGGTGAAAAGCGCGGACCCGGAACAGACCGGAAAGCACGCCCGAAAGCTCGTGGCGGTGAACCAGGCCGATTTCTCCCGCCCGGATGGGCAAATCGTTATAGGAGTGGTGTTTGGTCTTGTACAAGAGCATGCCGCCGGGGCAGTTCATGGGCTTGATGGCGTAGTCGAAATCCTCGATCAGGGAGGTGTACATGTTCTCCCTGTAGTTCTCCCAATGTCCGCTGCGTTCCCAAAGGCCTTTGTTGAGCATGATGGGGGTTTTGGTTTCTACGTACCCGGCTTTTTTATGCTCTTCCCGCCAGTAGGCTAAAAGCGCGTTCCAAAGCTCCATGCCCCGGGCGTGAAAAAAAGGCATGCCCGCCGCTTCCTCATGAAAGCTGAACAGGTCCAGGGCGGTTCCCAATTTTCTGTGATCCCGCTTTTTGGCTTCCTCCAGCAGATGGAGGTAGCTTTTCAGCTCTTTTTTATCGAAAAAGGCGGTCCCGTACAGCCGCTG
Organism: Desulfatibacillum alkenivorans DSM 16219; assembly: GCF_900142135.1. Classification (GTDB taxonomy): domain Bacteria; phylum Desulfobacterota; class Desulfobacteria; order Desulfobacterales; family Desulfatibacillaceae; genus Desulfatibacillum; species Desulfatibacillum alkenivorans. The sequence goes on from NZ_FQZU01000013.1 coordinate 71,951, forward strand.
CAGCATGGGCCGCTCCGAATCCCCTCTCCAATAAGCGCCCGAAACCTTCATGAGCTTGAGGGTCTTAACCAGTCCGGTGTTGGGAACGTGAGGGCCGCGGCACAGGTCGGTAAAGCCTCCCTGCTCGTAAATGGATATGGTTCCGTCTTCCAGTTCGCTGATCAGCTCGGTTTTAAACGCGTTGTCCTTGTAAAAGTCCAGGGCCTCGGCTTTGCTCAGGGTTTTCCGTACAAAGGGTTTTTTTGCTTTTATAATCTTGTTGATTTCCTGCTCTATCTTGGGAAAGTCGTCTTCCGAGATGGGCGGCATATCAATGTCATAATAAAAACCGTCCTCAATCACCGGCCCGATGGTCAGCTTGGCGTCGGGATACAGGTTAAGGATCGCTTCCGCCATTACGTGAGCAGCGCTGTGACGCATGATGTCCAGACCCTGCTCGTCATTGGTAGTGATGAAAACAACCGAGGCGTCGGTTTCTATAGGCGTGGACAGGTCCGTCAACTTGCCGTCCACCTCCATGGCGACGCAGTTTCTGGCAAAACCTTCCGAAATGCCCTTGGCCACGTCTTCTCCGGAGACGGGGCCGTCAGACTCCACAATTGTTCCATCAGGCAGGGTAATGTTGATCATTTTACGCTCCACATATATGAAATTTTTTCGCGATAACCGCATTTTCTGAAACTAAGCAATATACGCGCCGTGGTCAAGGCTATTGTTAAAGGGCGGGCATAATTCATGCAAAAAGAACTTTGGCGCTTAATAACAAGGACTTAATGGCCGATATAACACGTTAAGGCCCCGCGCCGGGAATGGGCGCCGCCGGTTATTGCAAGTTGACCTTGATCCCATTCCGCTTTATAGTGCCTGAAAAAGAGCCGTGGAAAAGGGTTTGGCTCAAAGTCCGTTAGAATTTGCAGTTTGGAGGCGTAAGAATGGATTTCGCTCAACTGGAAGCTATTTACTCTACGCAACTGTCTATCCCCATGTACCAGATCGGCCTGCTGCTGCTGATCAGCACTCTGGCTTTGCTGTTTGGGCGGATCAAAGTTGCACTCATCAACAACTATCTGTTCGCCCTGTACTGGGGCTACATCCTCAACCGGGCGGTCCTGGTGGGCGACAACCTAGAAAAAGTCAGCTATTTCACCGCCCTGTATTTCGGCTTTGGCATTATTATCGCCATCTTCGCCGTCGTAGGATTCATGACCCACAGCGACTAAACCAATCCGGCCACAAAGAAAACCCCCAACGCAATATGTGTGCCTTGGGGGCTTGGGGATCGAAAAATCCCGTCATTGCCGGCGGACGGCGCGATTTTTGCGCCGCTACCGCTTCGCCTTGGAATCCTTGGGGGGGAAGAAGTACGGCTCTTCCCAGCCGTATTCGTTTATTATAAACCACTGGTCCTGGTCCACATAGTGAACATAGGTGTTGGATATGGCGTTATCCCCTGCAATGGCGCCAGCTCCGGAGGCGGCCTCATAGGCTTCGGACTCACCCGCCTTTTTGGAAATCGGCGCCCGCTCATGCCATAAAGGCATGAGAACATGCTCGACATTGCCGGCCTTAAGATAGGAATAGATGGTCTGTGCATACGACACGTTCGCGGTGACTTCCCGAACCCCCTGAAACAAATCCACCTTCTCAATCTCGTAAAGTTCTCCATCCACAAACCAGGCTACTTGAGCGTAGGCGTCGTAAATGGAATCATCGCCCTTGTTGGTATAGTCCAACTCGATGGCATACATGGGAAAATAGTCGGGAACCTGATCGAGTATTACCAGATAATCATAATATTCCTGCCCATAATATTCCAAAGCGGTTAGTTCGAAAGCCTTTTTGGTTTTAAACTCAATTTCATTTTCAGGATTTTTAACGTCCTCGCCAATCTTGCTGACCAGGCATTTAGGAGCAATCTCATAGCGGTCCAGATCCGCCAAGGCTCCGCCGAAACCCACCATAAAATACCCCGTCTCGCCGGTGGCGAGGCAATATTGGCTATACCCGCTGCTCGCCAGCAGCAAAGGCCTCTGGGAAAAGATGCTGGCCCCATTTACAAAAATCATAGCGCCGTTTACGTCATAAAAACGCGCCTTAACCGCGCAGTCATAGGCTACATTTTTGCCTGTGTATTGAACCTCTCCAATAACGATATTGGTTCCTACGCTGTTTGTAGTCAAGTGGGATGATTTGAGGATTAGATTGTTGGCCTCTCCGTCGTCCGATGTATTATCCACTACGCCTCCGCCTGAAGAGGAGCCGCCGGAAGAGCCTCCGGAGCCGCCGGTTCCGGCCGAGCCGTCATAACTGGGAATAACACCATCGTCGTTGCCCTTACCTTCTGTTCCGCAACCTGCTGCAAAGATTAAACAAAAAAAAGCAGCCATGATTAAGCACAGGCCGCTTGCCTTTCTTCGGGAACCAAATAACATGGGCAGCATTTGACGAAAATCCTTTCTGGCGTGGAAGCAAGCAGCAGCCTAGGCTCGACAGTGTCGAACTCAAGAAGCATTGGCGCGCTTCAGGCGTAAACCCCTCAGGCGAACTTTTACGTCCGCCACTTTACTGCCTAAACCGCTGCTCAGTATTATTCAGGATATGACCGGGAAGTAGTATTTTGTCAAGTATTTTCAACATAAAGGAGGCGAAATAACAGGTGTGGGCATGTAAGGCGTGTTAGTCGGCGATGGTTTTTGAAAAATCCGGGATGGTTTCCGGCTTTCCAGCCTCCATATACTTGTTCTCTCCGGATCTGGCTGTAACATTTTCGTAAACGCCGTTATCTCTTCTCACCAGTTTGGTAAATCCCAGGTCCTTCAGCTCGCTGTTCGTCTTGGGCGTGTTGATATTGCTTCTGGATATTATTTTTCTCACCGGCCCGCCGCATTCCGGGCATCTGGTCAGCGGGTTTTCCCGCATGGACTGAACCGCTTCAAACACGGCGCCGCGGCCGCAAGGCTCGCCAAGGTGTTCATATTCATAAATCGCCATGATTATCTCCCTGAAAAAACACTGATAAAATCCATTTTGGCAAAATTCATGCGCATTAAATCCGTTGAAGAGCCCATTGCTTGACACTAGTTCATTTTATCCCATATACTGGTTAGTATATACAATGATTTGTATTTTTTGTCCATGGGGAGTACATTTCACCGCCAGACAAATATTAGGCTTACCTTCAAAAAACAACCCAATTTTAAAGGACGGGACCATGGCGTCAACCATCAACTTCAAGCGTTTGGTGCAAACGGACGCTGCGCATGTCTTGGAAGATCTGGCCGAAGCCCTTCGGCTGCCTGCTTTAGTGGTGGACTCCGCCAAACGGACCTTGTGGGGCGATGCAAAGGCCAAGGCGTCAGGGGGCGAATTTCCCGTATGGCTGGCCGGCCGCATTATCGGCTATGTTTTAGGCCCTCCGCAGTCGTACTGCATGGCCTCCCTGCTCTCCCATCTTTCCCAACAGGAATTGGAAAAACGGGAAGCCATGGAGCAAGTGCTGGACAAGGAATCTGAGATCAGCCTGATTCACGAGATCCACTCCAGGCTGGGCGCCAGCCTGGATGTGGCGGAAATAGCCATGGCCCTGGTGGACGAGGCCACCAGCACGGTGGAGTCCACGGGCGCTTCGGTAATGCTGCTGAATGAGGAAACCGGCAGGCTGGAAATTGCGGCGGCCTTTGGCAGAAAAATGAATGATCGCCCCGTGCTGAAGCCCGGCGTCGGCATAGTGGGGGACGTTTTGCTGACCGGGATTCCCGAGGTGGTGCCCGACGTGTCCCAGGACGCCCGGTACGTGCCCGGCTCTTATCCCATATGTTCGTTGATTTGCGTGCCCATTGCCGCTGCGGACAGGATTATCGGCGCCATCAACATCAGCAATCAGAGGCCGGCCAATTACGGCGAGCCCGAGGTAAAGCACGTGCTCGCCCTGGCGACCCACGCGGCGGCGGCCATAGACAAGGCCCGGCTGCATCAGACGGCTCTTAAGGAAACCTGCGCACCGCCGGCGCCTGAAGCGGCGCCTCCGGCCAAGGGCGCGGCGCGGCTTCTGTGCCGGATAGGGGGGAACGGCGATTCCGCCAAGGCGTGCTGTAAGGAGACGGCGTCGATCCTGTTTTCGGGCATTCGGGCGTACTCCGGTCATTATGACTCCATGGGCGTTGAGGAAAATTTTTCTTTCATCAACGATTATGTAGACGCCATCGGCCTGCCCGTCCTGAGAAACAACGGCGTTATTGGCGATTTTCGGGGCGACGGCATAATGGCCTTGTTTCCGGACATGGAGGGTAAAGGGCCGGAACAGGCGGTTAGGGCCGCCATAGAAATGCACCGCGACTTGCGGGATTTCTCGGAGCAGCGCAGAAAGGCCGCCAAGCTGCCTGTGGACATGGGTATCGGGATTCACACCGGGAGTATTTCCGTCGGCCATATTGAACTCGGCGGAGAGCGGGAAAGCGTGGTTTTGGGGGAGGCCGCCGGCATCGCCGCCAAGTTGGAGAGGCTTTCCAAAATTTACGGCCTGCGCGTGGCGGTTTCCGGGGCCACATGGGAGGCTCTTCCTAAAGGGAAGATCTACGGCTTGCGTGAGGCTGACATGGTCGCCATGCCGGGCAAGGACGCCGCCGTCACCTTGTACGAGGTGTTTGGGGCCGACCCCCGGGGCATGCGGGAGAGCAAAGCAAAGAATTTGAGCGCCTATGAAGACGCTTTAGGCCTGTTCAGGACCCGGGAATGGGAGAAGGCCGGAAGGATTTTCGCCAGGCTTCACGAATTTATGCCGTTTGACAAGCTGAGTCTGATATACTGGAGGCGCTGTCAGGCGTTTATCAAATCTCCTCCGGGCAACGGCTGGGTCGGCGTATCCCGGCTCTCTGACATGTAGGAAGAATAAATGTGGATCATGCTTGCTCTGGCCTGCGGGTTCTGTCTGGCGACATCAGACATGCTGTGCAAAAAAGCGTTGGTCAAGGAAGACTCGCTGACTGTGGCCTGGGCTCGCCTGGCCTTTGCCGGTCCTTTTTTGGCGGTTTTTATTTTTTCCGGCGAAACGCCCAGCAACCCGCCCCTGTTCTTGGCGTGGCTGGCTGCTTTGGTCCCTCTGGAAATACTGTCTCTATTCTTGTACATGGGCGCCCTAAAAAGATCGCCTTTATCCCTGACCGTGCCTTTTTTGGCGCTGACGCCCGGATTCATCATCCTTACGGGCTGGCTCATCCTGGGCGAAAAAGTGGACTCCGCCGGATTGGCGGGCGTCGGGCTGGTGACGGCGGGCGCCTATGTTCTGACGGCCACGGACAGACAATCCGGCATTCTGGGGCCTGTAAAGAATTTTTTCAGCGAACCCGGGTGCCTGATGATGGCGGGGGTGGCGGCAATCTATTCCGTCACCGCGTCGGGAGGAAAGAAACTCATCCTCTTGTCCTCCCCTCTTTATGTGGGATGCGTGTATTTTTTCACTGTGCTGCTGGCTTTGTCCGTTATCGTCGCATTAAGGCCGGGAGGCCTGAAACGGGTGCGCAGCTTGCTGGGAAGCAAGCTGATGTGGGCCCTGGGCGCCAGCCAGGCCGGCATGATCGCCACCCACGTCCTGGCCATATCCATGGCGCCGGCCGCCCACATGGTGTCGGTAAAAAGAAGCTCTTTGTTCTTTGGCGTGCTGTATGGAATTCTGGTATTCAAGGAAAAAGACGCCCGCTACCGGGCGCCTGGCAGCCTGATCATGTTGGCTGGAGTGATGGTTTTGGGGTTTGCTGCGCCGTGAATCACTAAATTTAGTGTTTTTTTAGGCCTAGAGTTTGCAAGAACTCTTTTTTGTTGCTAATAGTCTCTCTTGGTGACACACTGATTCTCTTGGCTGGCGTAGCCCGTTCGAAGTGCTGACCTGTTGATACTTTTATACAATGTGTTGTAATTATGGAAAAAGTTGACCCTACGATCAGGAACACCGAAAAACGGATCTGGCATCTGATCCTGATGTCGGTAGCGGTCATTCTCTACCTGACTCTCGGAATCCTGAGCCTAAAATTTTCAGGATATTGGCCAAGCTCTACTGAGGGCGACATTGCTCCGACTTTTATCAACTATGTCATTGCACTGTCCATCCTTATACTGTTGTTCTGCGCCTACGTCATTTATCAGCAACGAAACCTCCTCAGTTTTTCCCGAACCTTCTCCATCGAACGGAAAACCAGAGAGACGCTTTCCAGAAACGTGGAAGTGCTGCGGGCTCTTCTGGAAGTAAGCTCCGGCATTAACTCGCAAAAGGACCTGCCGGACATCCTGGACACCATCACCCAGGAAATGCTCACCTGCTTCCGGGCCGACCATTCCTCCATCATGCTCTTGGATCACCGCTCCAAAATCCTGGCCACCAAAGCCTCGTTCGGAACCGGGGCGGAGTACGCCCAGGACGCTCTCATTCCGCTGGGAAAAAGCATTGCAGGATGGGTGGCGGCCAACTCCCAGCCCTTGCTGCTGAACGGCCAGGTGGATATTTCCGCCTTTCCCGGCGCCACGCAAAAGGAGCGGACCATCAGCTCCTCCTTGTGCGTGCCCCTGAAAATGGCGGAAAAAAACGTGGGCGTGCTCAATGTCAACCTGGTGGACAGGGATTGGACCTTTTCGGAAGACGACCTCAAGCTCTTGACAATCTTTGCAAATAACGCAGCCGTGGCAATTCATAACTCATTGTTGTTGCAGGAAAAAGAGCGTAGAATCAGGCTGCAGACCATGCTCGGGCAGCTGCATTCCCCTCAAATTGTGGCCCAATTGGTCGATAAAATAGAAGACGGGCAGCGTCCAAACGTGATTCGCGAAAAGGTCAAGCTGACCATTTTGTTTTCGGATATTCGGGGCTTCTCCGACATGCTTAACGTGGCCCAGGCCGAAGATATCATGGCGTTTCTGGATGAGTTCTACAACGTTATGAACAAGGCTGTGTTTGACAATGAAGGCAGTATCGACAAGTTCATCGGGGACGAGGTCATGGCCTTTTTCGGGGCGCCCATCGCCCTGGAAAACCCCACGGATAACGGCTTAAGAACGGCCCGCGAAATGGTTACCTATTTTCAGGAGCTGCGCTACAAGTTCGCCAAACGCTCTCCCGCCTTCGCCCGGCTGGGGTTGGGCGTCGGCATGAATACCGGTGAAGTCTTTGTGGGAAACGTGGGCTCCAAAACCCGTTACGAGTATACGGTGATCGGCACGGCGGTGAATCTGGCCAGGCGGTTGTGCGCTTCGGCCAAGGGGGATCAAATCCTTACAACCAAGGAAACCCTCAAGCACATCAGCTACAGCGTCGGCGCAACACATGTTGGGGATATGGCATTCAAAGGCATCAGGGACAAGGTCCACGTCCACGTTATCGACATGCGGCGAAGGAAAAAAGGCGCCGCATAGAAAATGCTGTATTTTAATAGCTGAATCTGGTAAATCAAATTACCCGGATCGCTCTGATATTGAATTTTATGAAGGACTAGGCTTGGCGGCTCTCCTGTGAGTTAGGACGACCAGGCCGTAGAGGCGCAGATGGATCTGAGAACTCGCATACAAAACCTTTTCAAGGAAGCAGAGATCTACCGCCAGCAAGGGCTTTACGGGGAAGCTAAGAAAAAATACCTGATTGTAGCGAACTTCCTAAAAAAGAACGACAATATTACCAACCGCGAACAGCTGCTGGACGCCATCACCAAAAAAATCTCCGCGATCGACAAAGACATCACGGAGTTGGACGATGTGGCGAGCCCTGAGGAAATGGCTTCTTCCAATGTTCAGGATCTGGTTAAAGGCTTTTTTTCCACTTCGACCTCCCAAAACAAGAACAAAGGGGCCGTCGCCTTTAAAGGCGCCGTGGCCCTGGCCCAGTTGAGGCAGTTCGAAAGAGCCCTGGTAGAGTTTGAACGCTTGGTGCCCAACGAATCCGTTCGCGTGCCGGCGGCGAAAAACGTCCTCAAGTGCTACATGGCCCTGGGAACTCCGGATAAGGGCATTTCCCAATACGATTCCTGGCTCCGGGACGACATGTTTACGGATGATCAAATAGAATCCGTCAGGGTCTTCTTTGAAGACCTCCTGAGAAACAAAGGCCTCTCCGTGAGCATGGAACGGAGGCGGCAAGATGCGGTTGCAACGCCTCCGGCCGCGCCTCGAAGCGCTTCGGCTCCGCCCGCCATGGACCAACCGGCCGCTGCGGCGCCCAGCGCAGAGGATACCTCCGCTCTCATGGAAGCCGCCGAAGCCGCCGCCGAAGAAGCCATGGACGACGATCCCATCGAAATCTGCTCCCTGGAAATCACCTACGACGCCGGGCCGGAAAAAGGCCAGACCGTGGAGATTGAGGTGGATCAGCAGATAGGAAACAAGCTCACCATGGTGATTCCAGGAAAAAACAAGGAATATGTGGACAACCTCGGCATCGGCCAAAGACTGGACGACCTTCAGTTTTTCTCCCACTTCATCATGTTTCGCGGGGCGGGGGTGGTCCTTTCCAAAAGCCAGATCAACTCCGGGGTCAACAAGGGCGACTACAGCTTGGTCCTGCGCATGGAAACCCAGACCAACTAATGCCTTTTATTGCATGGCTGAATACCGCGGAAAGCATCTACGACATCCCGGGCCTGAAATGGACTCGAGGAAAAATCCCGGCCCAGTTCGCACTGGGCCTGCTTTGCGGCGCCTGCCTCCTGGCCATGATCTTCTTCCTCTTCTCCAAGGAGCTTGATCCCCACGAATTCATCCTGTTCTTTCTCCGCCCAAACGTCCCCATTATTGTCTCCATGATCCTGGCCCTGGCCTCCGTCCTGGTTCTTTCCGGCCTCTTTTGCCTGGCCCTCAGCTTTTTCGCCTTTGGATTCTACTCCTGGACAGGCGCCGCCCTCCACATGAGAATCCCCTGGGCCGCCCACAGATTTCGCGCCCTGTCTCTGGCCGTTTTTTACACATGGAGCTTCACCGCCGTTCTCAACACAGCCTTGTTCGTCTTGAACCGGACGGATTTGGGAAGCCGCCTCTTTGTGGTGTTTTATACCGGCAAGGGCTTTGAATTCTTATACCAATTCCTCGCCGTCCCCGGCTTTTATCATGCGGTTTTGGGAATAGCCTACCCTGCCGCCGAAGTCCTGGCATACCTGACCCAGTCCCATCACCGCGCCTCCAAAATCGTTCGCCTCCGGAACCAATTGAAAACTTGACTATTGTAGAAAAATGTGGTTCTATCGGTAAAATTCAACGGACGTCCAAAAATGATTCGCTTCTCCCTGGCCCCAGCAGTGTTTGATCCGGGTTTCAAGCTGTCAAGCGCGCCAGGCTGACTTTCAATGGAAATCCGTTGTGCAGGCAGGTGCTTGCAGTCGCCATCTTGTTCAACCTTTTTTTAAAAAGGGCCTTGGATGGAAGGGCCGCCGGCCAAGCGGCGGCTTCCATGGCCGCCCATTGGGGGATGGGCGCTATGGACAACATTATTTCGTGCTCGAAAAGCAGAATGTTTTTCGGGGTAATGCGGCCCTCGACGTCTTAAGAAGTTTTCAAAAGGACAAAGAGGGCTGCACGAAATAATGGCTGCTTTCGGAAGTAATAAACTGAAAATAGACTCTATTCATCTGCCGGGAGGGCTTTCTGAAAACCGGCTCAACCGGCTTTTTGGGATCCAGGCCCCCTGTGTTCTCATTTCATCCTGTTCACCTGGTTTTTACTGCGCGGACCGTCCTGGAAAACCAACCTGCAGATAAAGTGAAATTGGGCTTGAACTTATGGTCTACAAAATGGTAGATAGAATCATACACGTTCTAATAACTGCCGGAGTCTCGCCGACCCCTGTCTAATCTTGGCTGCAACGCCCAATCTCCGGAATGTGGAAATTCCGGACCTAATCAAGAGGATGCTCAAATGCGCCGACCTTATTCCTTTTGCCTGGCCCTGGCCCTTGCGCTTGCAATATGCTTCCAATTCACCCCTTGCACCCATGCCGAAACCGGCGACGCCGCACAGATAGTGTGGAAAACCGGAACCCTGGCGCCTAAAAACGTCGGCTGGGCCATCTACGTGGACCAAATCCTGGTGCCTGAAATCAGAAAGGCCTCCGGCGACAAGGTCATCTTAAAGACCTACTGGGGCGGCATCATGGGCGACGACGTGCACGTTTTGGAAAAAGTGGACAAGGGCATGCTCCAGGGCGCCGGTCTCAGCGGAGGCGGCACCTTTCTTGCCTGTAGAGAGTTCTCCGTCCTCTCCCTGCCTTTTTTGTTCCAAAGCTATGAGGAAGTGGATTACATCCGCGAGAAAATGATGGACGTCTTTGACGGCTATATGGAAAAAAGCAACTTCGCCCTGATTACATGGGCCGACCAGGATTTCGACCAGGTGTATTCCATCACCAAGCCCCTGGCCAAAGCCGAAGACTTCCGGGGCGTTCGGTGCATCAATTGGGCGGGATTCATGGAAAACCAGACGATGCTGGCCCTTTCAGCCATTCCCGTTCCCACCAATGTGCCGGACGTGGCCGTTGAGATCAAACGGGACCAGGCGGACGGAAATATTGGCCCCGCCATTTGGGTGGTGGGCTCCCAGCTTTACTCCAAGTTCCGGTACGTCAACCCCATGAAGATCCGCTACTCTCCCGTGACCATTGTCATTTCCATGGACGCCTGGAACCAGGTGGACGGGGAGGCTCAGGCCAGCATTCGCGGCATTCGGGAGGACATTACAAAACGGTTTGTGGAAAAATCCAGGGCCGCCAACGAAAAATGCATGGAAGCCATGGTGCAATACGGCGTGGAATTGGTGCAATCAACCCCCGAAGAATTGAGTGAGTTGAAGAACCTGACCAGATCGGTCTGGACCGACCTGGCAGGCAAGGAATACCCCCAGCCTCTGCTCCAGGAGGTGCGCGGGCATCTGAACGAGTTCCGCAAGGGAAAATAAGGCAGCAGGAGCGTTGTATGCAGGTTTTGGTTCTTTATTTCTCCAAGGGGGGAAATACCCGAGTTTTGGCGGAAGCCGTCGCCGCGGGCGTGGATGCGGTCCCCGGCGTGAGCGCGGTCTTGAAAAACACCGAACAAGTCGCCAAGGAGGATTTTACCCAGTCCGCCGGAGTCATTGCAGGATCTCCCGTCTATTTTGGGGGGATGGCGGCGGAGCTTAAAATGATTTTCGACGACTTTGTCAGTACGCGCAAGCAAATGGAAAACAAGGTCGGGGCGGCCTTCACCACCTCGGGAGACGCCGCCGGCGGCAAAGAAACCACCATGCTGTCCATCATCCAATGCATGTTCATCTACGGCATGATCGTCGTGGGCGATCCCATGAGCGCCACCGGGCATTACGGCGTGGCCTGCGTGGGCAAGCCGGACGAGGCTGTTCTGGAGAACGGAAAAAAACTGGGCCGCAGAGTGGCGGAATTATGCCTGAAGGTCGGATAACCCTTTTGTTCGGCGAATTAAGATGATCCCTGTTCTTTGCATTACCGCGTTTATGATCGCCGGAGAATCCACTGGATTTATCGGGCTTCCCGTCAGGGCCGCCTCCCTTGCCAGCCTAATCGTTATTGTTCTGTATTTTTTGTCGATGGCCAAGAAAGACGCCGCCTCCCCCGTCCTGAAAACCATGGTGATTTTCCTGGCCCTGGAAGCCGCCGGGGTCTGGCTGCTTCCCCAGGAGCCCAGGGTGGTCTTCGGAAAGCTGGCCATAGTCCTGTTGTACACTTTACTTTTCGCCATGGCTGTCATCCCTTTGATTGGCGGAAAAGCGCCCTTTACCACGTTCTTCGCCAAAAAGGACGCCCCCGAAGAGGTCTGGGAGACCGATATATTCAAGCAAATCAACAAGCATATGACCAAGTTCTGGGCCTTTTTGTTCGTCGTTTGCGGACTCTTCGCCCTGACGCCCCTGATTTATCCTTTTTTAGACGTCCTGCCCTGGTCCCTGGTTTTCCGGTTGGGCCTTCCCGCGCTGCTGCTGGCCGGTCTGGGCCGCGCCTTCAACAAAAAGTACCCGGATTACTACATGAAAAAGATCGGCCCGGCCCCCCAGGAAACGCCTGCTCCTGAATAGCCTGCGCCTCACGGCATTTTACAGCCAGCCTGATTCATACACAAAAAAAACGGCCCTGGCGAAATCCTCAAAAGATTCCCCGGGGCCGTTTGTATGTTCCGACTCTGTTCACGGCGGCGTTGCGCCGCTCCCTTCTATTTGGTCAACTTTCTATGGCGCACCCGGTGAGGCGTGTCCGCGGCGGAGCCGAGTCTCTTGCGGCGGTCCGCTTCGTAGTCTGAAAAGTTTCCGGGATAATAGATGACCTGGCTGTCGTCTTCAAAGGCGATGACATGGGTGGCCACTCTGTCCAGGAACCAGCGATCATGGCTTACCACAATGGCGCTGCCTGCAAAATTGTCGATGGCTTCTTCCAGCGCCCGCAAGGTGTTCACGTCCAGATCGTTGGTCGGTTCGTCCAAAAGAATGACATTGGCGCATTGGGCCAGCATTTTCGCCATATGAAGCCGGTTGCGCTCGCCGCCGGATAAAGTCTTGACCTTCTTTTGCTGGTCCGACCCGGCGAAGTTAAAGCTGGACGCATAGGCCCGGGAGTTGACCTGCCTGTCCCCCAGCACCAGGATGTCGTTTCCGCCGGAAATCTCCTCCCACACGGATTTTTCGCCGTCCAATACATCCCGCGATTGATCCACATAAGCCATTTTTACGGTCTGGCCGATGACAATCTCTCCGGAGTCGGGCGTCATGGCGCCGGTGATCATCTTGAGCATGGTGGTTTTGCCGGCGCCGTTGGGGCCTATTACGCCCACGATGCTGCCTGGCGGGATAAGCATGGACAGGTTGTCAATAACCAGCTTGTCTTCAAAGGCTTTGGATACGTTTTTAAATTCAATGACGTTATCCCCCAGCCTGGGCCCGGGGGGGATGTAAATTTCCAGATCCTCCCGCCGTTTTTCGTATTCAGCGCCCAAGAGTTTTTCGTAGGCGTTGACCCTGGCCTTGCCTTTGGCTTGCCTGGCCTTGGGGCTCATGCGGATCCACTCCAACTCCCTGGCCAGGGTGCGCTGGCGTTTGGATTCGGCTTTTTCCTCCTTCTCCAGGCGGTCTTTTTTCTGTTCAAGCCACGAGGAGTAGTTTCCTTTCCAGGGAATGCCGTGCCCCCGGTCCAGTTCGAGAATCCAGCCGGCCACGTTGTCCAGAAAATACCTGTCATGCGTCACTGCGATGACCGTGCCCTTGTAATCCCGCAAATGCCCTTCCAGCCAGGCCACGGTTTCCGCGTCCAGGTGGTTGGTAGGCTCGTCCAAAAGCAGGATGTCCGGCTCCGTAAGCAACAGGCGGCATAATGCCACCCGCCGCCTTTCACCGCCTGAAATCACCGAAACCGGCGTGTCCGGCGGCGGGCACCGCAGCGCTTCCATAGCCAGTTCCAGTCTGCTGTCCAATGTCCAGGCGTCGGCGGCGTCCAGGGCGTCCTGGACCTTGGCCTGCTCCTCAACCAGGGCGTCGATGTCTGCGTCCGGATCTCCAAAGGAGTTGTTGATCTCCTCAAACCGGGCCAGCAGATCCACGATGGGCTGCACCGCTTCCTCCACGACCTGTTTGACGGTTTTTTCATTATCCAGTGCAGGCTCTTGCTCCAAAAGCCCCCGGGAATATCCTTTGGAGAGCATGGTCTCTCCCAGATAATCGTTGTCCAGCCCGGCCATGATTCGCAGCAAGGTGCTCTTTCCCGACCCGTTGAGGCCAAGCACCCCGATTTTGGCGCCGTAATAAAAACCCAGGGAGATGTCCCGTAAAACCTGTTTGTTGGGGGGATGCACCCGCCCAACGCCCACCATGGAATAAATCACCTGTTTGTCGCTCATAAGGCTCCTGTTCCTTAGTTTATAATTGCCGGATTTTGGCGTGCGCTGCTTCCCTCAAGGAGAAAAGCGCACAGTAATATTCTGTTCTCATGCTCGATTTTTGCCATGTTCCCTGTTTTTTGGCAAGACGTTTTTCTGCGCGTTCGCGGCCAGGCCGGCGCCCTGGACGCCCTCTGCCAAGGCCAATTCACCCCATGGACCCGCGCTCTTCCTTGTGGTATCATGCAAAAAAAAATGGGAACCGCCCGCATGATCGCCGGGCGAGAAAAATGGCCTTAACCTGAATGAATGTTGATGGAATAATCGCCTATGAAACGCCTCATGATGTTCTTCCCGCCGAATTTCGCCGCCGTTGAAAAAAAAGCCTTTAAACAATTCGGGGCAGCCCTGTTTTTCGTTCTTCTGGCATTAGTGGTCATCTCAGGGTGCCGCCATGCCGAGGACGGACCATCGGCCTCAAACCAGGTCGTCCAGGCAGGGGCTTCAGACCTGGTGGTCAAGGTCGTCAAACAAAGCCCCATGGCCGTCCTGAAAGTCAAACTGAGCATCGGCGGCCAGGAACTGGGCGTCATGGAAGCCGGCCAGGCCAGCGGGGCGACGGCCAACTGCCGCCTTTTTTCCGCTCCTGAAGGCCCCTATAAACTGGTCATGGACCTGAGCACCCAGAATCAAAACTCCGTGTCCCTGCAGCATCGCCACGAAGTGGATCTGGACGGAGAGCCGGGCTTTACGGACTATGTGGTCATTTCGCTGGGCGGGCCTGGCGATGAAACCACCACCCGCGTGGGAACGTTCAAGATCGCCTCCCCTTCAGCGGAAAAGTTAAAAGATAATGCGGCGGCCGGAGAGTGCACCCCTTTTACGGAAATTCGTCAGGATGCGGAAAACTACGCTCTCAGAGCCGCGGTGGAGGACGACGTCCTGGTGCAGACTAAGGCCAAAGCCCAATCCGGCGATCCTGAAGCCCAAATGCAAATGGCCAGGATGTATCTTGGCGGCGCAGGCGTGGAAAAGGATGCGCAAAAGGCTCTGGATTGGGCTCTACAAGCGGGAAACAGCGGTTACATTCCCGCCCAGATGCTGCTTTCGGCGGGCTACCTTAAAGGCTTTTTTGGAGAGACCGACAATCCCAAAGCCTTTGCATGGGCCCAAAAAGCCGCCGCCCAGGAGGACCCCAAAGCCATGGCCCTGTTGGCCTCCTATTATAAAATGGGCGTAGGAACTTCCAAGGATCCGGAAAAAGCCTTTGAATGGTTCCTGAAATCCGCGGAAAAAGGCCACATGGTCTCGCAGATTGTGGTGGGAGAGGCCTATTATAAGGGGCTAGGAACAGCCCAGGATTTGACCAAGGCCTTTGAATGGCGGCTTAAGGCGGCCTACGGAGGCTCCCCCGCCGCCGCCAATACGGTCGGGCAGATGTACTACCGCGGAGAAGGCGTGCCCCGGGACCTTGACAAAGCCTTCACCTGGCTCCAATGGGCCGCGGAAAGGCGCAGCGGAAACGCCTGCGCAACCTTGGGCCTCATGTATTTTCAAGGCCTGGGCGTTGAAAAAGACCCGGCAAAAGCCGTTGAATGGTTCAGCAAAGGCGCCGCTCTGGGGAATATCCTGTGCATGAGCAACCTGGGCAACTGCTACCTGGCGGGCGCGGGCGTGGAACAGGATAAAGAAGCGGCCAAACAGTGGCTGGCCAAGGCCGGAAAAAAAGGGTACGCCCCGGCCATCAACAAGCTGGCCCTGATCTTCCTTCAGGAAAAGGATCCGCAAAAAGCAGCGGGGTGGGCCGCCGTCACCGCCAAGGCGGGCAATGCAAGCGGCGTCTATCTCCTGGGTTTGGCCCAGGCCCAGGCGGGAAACATGGAAAAAGCCCTGGAGACTCTGGGGGCGGCCGCCAAGGCGGGGCATAAGGGCGCCGCCGAAGCCATTGAGAAAATCAACGTTCTCAAAACCCAGCCGGTTCCCGAAGACGGGGCCCCGGAAATCGTACCGGCCGACCCGGCCTCCGAGGAGGAATAAAGACTCCGGACAGAAATTTCTGGCAGTATTTTTGAGTAATCCGGCTTTTTTGGGGGGAAATGCATTTTTTTTGCATTTCCCCCTTTTTACCTGTGGGCGCCAATGGAAAAAATATTCAGAGTGGTATTTTTAAGTCCTGAACATGTTTCAATTATCAATTGAAGCCTGATATAATATGGGTCGACTAGACTAAAGAGCTTAGTTAAAATTTGGATAAAAATATCGAATTTTAATTTTTATTATTAAATTAAGCCATTGAAGAACAGGCGGCTGATTTTGCCCAGTCGATGATTTTGTGAAGCGGCTTTTAAGGAATACATATAAATTTCGTTAAATTTTATAATTACTGTATTAAATTACTCACAACCAGCAACAAAGGGTGGATAAATTGAAATGTAGTCCGGCGTGTGCAATCGTAATCCTAATAATTGCTATAGAGTTCATCACTATTCTCTAAAAAAGTCGGCCGCCATCCTTCCCTTTTATTAGAAATAGTCAATAAATCAAGTAGTTATTCCTTTTCTCCTGCCGGGTCCTCCGCCCCTTTTTATCGGGTCAAAGTGCGATAATGATTATCATTTAAAATGTTGACAGGAAAAATGACCTTAGTTTATGCTCATACCAACTATGCATGGCGGTCCCTCTGTGCTGTTCATGCTCCATCTCTGTTAGAAAAAGTTAAATCAGGCTGTATTCGATGTATCGCCATGTATTAATGACATTAATGGTAGTGTGCTCCCTCGCTTCGACCGCGCTGGCCGGCCCGCTTTCCATCACCCAAACCATACCCGACGCCTTTATCAATGACTCCATTGCAGGCTCCCAGGGGCAAACCTACCAACTTGCCGCGTCCAACCCCACAGCCCTGACTTCCACTAACGTCGCATTTTCCGTGGATATTCCGGCGGGCTTCTCCTACGTGGCCGGAACCTTGACCAATGACGCAGGCCTTACCCCAAATGTTACGGCCGGCGATCCTTTTATCATCAATTTCAACGAAGGCCTGACCCTGGCCCCCGGGGACAGCATCAACATGACTTATCGCCTGGCCACGGATTGCACCGCGGTGCCCGGCCAGCAGCTGATTTCCGTAACCGCAAACTACGACGAGCCCGAATCCCCGGATTCCAACACCTCCCTGGTGACCATCAAATCCGGCCTCATTCTGGTGGATTTAATCGCCGTGTCCCCCAATCCCTTCAATGTGGAGGTGGGCGATACGGTCCGATTGACCGCCAGGATTACCAACGACGGCGACGGCTCGCTATTCAAAATAAACTTCAACGCCAATTGGGGGGCGGATTTCTCCAATCCTTCGCTGGTAGGCGGGACTTTGACTCCGTCCCTGAACGGCGGTCAATATGAAATCGTCACCGGGGAAATACCGGCGGGCGAAAGCCGGGAGTTTACCTTTGAGTTGGATGTGGCGGGGTGCGACGATTTGGCCATAGACGTGGAGGCGGAAGATCCCTGCGATCCCGGCACGGTTTACACGGACGACAATTCGCCCTTTCTGACGCTCAAGCAGCCCAACATCTCCATCGGAACCGCCAATGCTTCCCTGGATTATTGCGGAACCGGCGACATGGCCCTGACGATCCAGAACGTGGATTCGCCAGTGGGAACGAGAGGGACCGCCTACAACTTCACGATTTCCACAAGCCTTCCCGGCGACGTGGTAGTGGACAGCGTATCCGCCGGCTGGACCCATGACGGCTCGGGCGGCTTTACCCTGAACGGCGGAAGCATCGCCCCGGGAGATACGGAAACCCTGACCATAACCCTTGCCGCCTCGGACCCCTGCGGCGGCGCCTCCGGCATGCTGATTTTCTCCCCGGCCTATACCAACGCCTGCGGCGACATATTTG
The DNA here is from genome assembly GCF_900142135.1 of Desulfatibacillum alkenivorans DSM 16219. Lineage (GTDB taxonomy): Bacteria > Desulfobacterota > Desulfobacteria > Desulfobacterales > Desulfatibacillaceae > Desulfatibacillum > Desulfatibacillum alkenivorans. Next base: position 89,688 of record NZ_FQZU01000013.1, read on the forward strand.
CGCCTCCGGTGGTTTACGCCTCTTACGACAGTCAGACCGGCCCGACCATTGACCTGGAAATGACCTACACCCCGGACGGCGGAGACCCCGAGCGCGTCTTCCTGAACGAACGGGTGGAGTTCACCATCACGCCCTCCCTGACCGAAGCGGCTGAATGGACGGGCAATATCATAATAACGGACGTCTTCCCCTCCACGTTGATTAATCCCGCGACGGTCGCACCTCTTCCCGTGGGGACAATCGACCTGACCGGGAACACGCTCACCTGGACCCTTACCCCGGCTCAGGCGGCCGCGTCTCCCAGTCTGATCATTGAAACCGTCACAACCAACGACCCCTGCGAGGCGGGCGCCTACATCAACAACACGGCCAATATCATCAACGCCCAGACCTCCTGCCCCTGTCCCGAGTCGGCCAGCGCTTCCGCAAGCATGTATCTGCAAAGCAAAGAGCCGCCGGCGGGCGTGGAACTGGACGAAACCAAAGAAATTCTCAATACCCTGGCTGAGGGCAGTTTCAACGTTTGCCCTTCGTCCGACGTCCAATACTCCGTTGTGTTGAACTTTGATGCAGGCAGCGCCGGCGTATGGACCAATTCTTACATGCAGGACGACATGCAGGGCGGCCAGGTTTATGCGGCAAACTCCCTGACATATGACGCAGGAAGCGGATTCACCTCCGTTCCCGGAGCGAATATAACCTCGGTCTCGCCGCTGACTGTAGACCTGGGCTTTTTAAACGCCGTGACGGGCGGGGACGCCGTAGCCGGCAAGTCCGTGACCTTTCAGTACGAACTCACTGTCAGCAACGCAGCTCTCACGCCTTGCGAGCCAGCCGGCTCTTTCTTGTCGGAAACCGAGGTTTACGTTTCCCAATCCACGGCCGGATGCTCCGAAGCGGGCGGCAGCCGTTTTTTCCTGGGAGTACAGGTTCCCGTTTCCCGTGCGGCTCTGGATATTGGCATTGATCTGCAAACCAATTCCGTTTCCAGGTCCCAGCCTCTGACCTCGGCGGACACTCAGCCGGTTCACGTAAGCGTTGACAAGCTGACCGCATGGAACGCCAACAATGTGGTGGTGACCGTAGACACCTCCAACTATGAATACCTGGGAAATCCCACCTACGTGGGCTTTGGCGCCCAGACGCCATCGGTTTCCCATGTGGGGAACGATTTGACATTCACGTTCGCCGCTCCGCTGGGCTCGGGTGAGTCAGGCGATATATATTTTGATGCAGTAAAAACCTGCACCAATGACTATTCCATATCCGCCCGGGTGGATTACGAAGACGACTGCGGCCAGCCCTGCTCGGACACTGCAGGCGACTCTCCCACCGTGCAGCTGGCAGGCGATCTCAGGGTGAACGCCACCCCGGCCCAGGTGCAGGCCAGTTCCGGGGAGCTCATGTGGACCTTTTACATCACCAACAAAGGTTCGGGAACGGCCTACAACGTCATCCTTACGGAAGAGTTGGACAAAATGTTCAACTACGTCAGTTCCACCGTGGACGGAGGCGCGGGCGCCCCGGTCACGGCGGACGGCGGAGCGACCTGGGATATCACCTGGGAACTGGGTTCTCTCGCCCCGAACCAGGTGGCGGAAGTGCAGGTGAACGCGGAACTCACGGGCCAGTCCTGCGATTTTTCCAACGCCAGCAATGTCATTGCCGAATACGGCTTCTATGATGATTCCGCTGTGTACACTGCGTGCGAGACGGAAACGGCGGCCACGGTGCCTGTATTCACCCAACCGCCCTCCCTCATGACTCTGACCAACGCATCGGGCGGCGTGACTTTGTGCGGCAGCGGAAACATCAACCTGACCCTCAAGAACAACGGACGGACCCACAACTACAACGTGGTGGTTACCCAAAACCTGGGAACCACCGGCCTGGATTACGTTCCGGGGAGCGCAACCCTCAGCATTAACGGCGGGGGTCCCGTGGGCATTGCCAATCCTAATGAATCCGGCGCCGATCTCACCTGGACGTCCGATTCGGGGCAGACCTACTATGTCGCGGCTTTGGAGGACATGGATATCGGGGACGTCTATGTCATTTCTTTTCAGGTCTCCGCCCAGGAGGAGTTCAACGCCAACCAGCTTATTTCCGCCGCGGCCAATTGGGAAAAGCCCTGCGAACGCGATGGCGTGGGCACCGGCGTGGCGGGCGGAGCAGGCTTTGACGTGCCCATTGACCGGCCCGAAATCACCGTCACGAAAACCGGTTGGAACGTCACGGCCGGAGACGGAGAAGCCGACCGCGCCAATACTGTCTACGGCGGGCAGGGCGACACGCTTATCTGGCGGGTGGACATTGCCAATAACGGCAGCGCAACCGCTCAGAACGTGGTCTTGCGGGACGCCATCGGCGGGAATTTTGATCTCACCCGCTGGGACGACAATGCAAGTTTTTCCAGTCCCGACGTCCTGGCCGGAACCGATACCGGCTATATGTCCATCCCGGACATCCCGGCGGGAAATTCCGTTAGCTATTATTTTCAGGGAACCGTTCAAGGCGTTTGCACCAATCAGACCAACACAGCCTATGCGCAGTGGGGCTGCGGCGCCTCACCCCTGACCGAGCCGGATGACGGCGACGACCCCGCTTATCTGGTCACCGTGCCCGATTTCAGCAACGCGGTCAATATCACCCAGGCGATCACCAACCTGGCGGAAACCGCCCCGCCGGACGTCAACGGCAAGGTGGTCATTACCGTAACCAACGGCGGCGGCTCGGCCGAAAACCTGGTGCTTACCAATGATTTGCCCGCGGGCTTCAGTATTGATACATCGGCCTTTACGCCAACCCTGGATCATAACGGCGTATTTGTAGGCAACCCGACAGTCACGGGTTCGGCTTCGGCGCCGATTTTCACCTTTGATCCTCTGCTGACGCTCCTCCGGTACGGAGAATCCGCCACCCTGACTTTCCAGATAGTCCAGACCGGGTCGATTGACTCCGCCGAAAACCAGGACGACCGCCAGGAAACCGCCGGCGACGGGCTCGACCCTGCTTTTCCGGCTACCAGCAACAATGCGGTCACCCTGGATTACGAAAACACCTGCGGCGCCTCTTTTAGCGCAACGGATAACGTGAGCGTCAATCCCCGCACCCCGGACCTGGATATTGATATCAACCCGGGCGTTTCCATCGTAAGGACTGTCAGCGGAACAGGCGATACGGAAACCTTTGCCATTCGGATCAGCAACCGCGGCGACGCAACAGCAAATAACGGAACCCTGACGGTGGATGTGGGCTCCGGCTTTACGGTAACCGGAAGCGGCGGCATGACCGACAACGGCGGCGGCAACTACACCTTGAGCCTGGCCTCCATCAACGCAGGGGCCAGCCGGACTATCACATTCAACCTCACCGTGGCCAATGAAACCAATCCCCTGACCTTTCACGCCCAGGTGGAGGGCATGATAAAGGACGCCTCCGGCGCGGACGTCGATCTATACTCCCTGGACACCATCCGGGCCCGGATTGTCGGGTTCCGTATGGAAAAAAACCTGGTTTCCACCACAGAAGCCGATTCAGTCGACCCCGGGGTGTTTATCGGTGAAGATGTTACCCACGAAATTCTGGCCACCTGGTTCGGCATGGACGGAGGCGAATCCGTCACCAATATCACCGTGACTGACGCCATGGCCACAGGAACCGGCATCCTGGGCGCGGCTGCCACAGATTCTCCCAATGGGGCCGCCATCAACTCCATGCCAGCCCCGGCGCCTTATGGCACGGGAAATGTCGTCATGGATGTGGACGACTTTACGGTATTCGGGGCCACTGCCGAGTTCCGCATGATAGTGGGCTCCCGTGTGATGAACCAGGATCAGAACGCCGAAAGCGGCAATAACGTGGATGGAACCAAACTGACCAACACGGCCTCGGCTCAGTTCGCCTATCTGGGTACCACCTACAACACATCCACCTCCGGCTTCACACTCGAGGCCGACAGGCAGGACACCGTCACTGTCAGCACCCCAAGCATCTCCATAACCAAGCAGGTGCGCAACCTTACCGAAGGCGAGGTAGGTTACGCGGACTCGACTTCGGCGACGGCGGGCGACACTCTGGAATACTCCATCACTATCGCAAACGCGGCGGGCCGCGCGCCAGCCTACGACGTGGAAGTATCGGACGCCGTAAATGCCAAATTCCAGTTGCTGAACATGGCTGTGGACGGATTGGATAACGACGGAGACGGCATTACGGACAGCGGGGATATTGGAGAGCAAAATTTTGGCGGTTACGGCGCAGCTATTTCCTTTGACGATTCCATGAACGCCGCCCTGGACAAAATGGACCCCACGGACAGCGTGACCTTCAAGTATCAGGTGTACGTCGGAACCACGGTCAACCCCAACGAAACCATCCAGAACACGGCCACCGTAACCTACGACACCTTGGACGAGGCGTCGGGCAGCCAGACCGGCGGTATGGACGTTGCCAGCGGCGAGGAAGCCGGAGCCAGGGATTATTCCGTCACAGCCAATGCGGACGCGGACATTGAAGCCGTGGACGTCACCGGCTCCAAAGCCATCCTGGCCGCGTCCTACACGCCCCTGGGCGGCGGCGCTCCCTTTGCCGGCCCTCAGGACGTGGTCATCGGCGAGGAAGTGCAATATCAACTCAAATTCACCGTGCCTCCGTCCACCCTGGAAAACTGGGTTTTGGAAGACACTCTGCCCGACGGCCTCACGGCCATTGAAGGTTCCACATTCTCATTGCCGGCGGGATTTATTCCAGGCGGGAACATCGTCCCCGCCATCACGGATAATGGCGGCCAGTCGGTCATTACATGGGATTTCAGCGCATTCGGCGATCAAACCCTGACCCCGGCCGCAGGCGAGCAGACCATCACGGTCAATTTCATCGCCCGGGTGGAAAACACGGCCGGAAACCAGGCCGGAACCAATCTGAACAACACCGACGCCGAGGTGAGGTATGAACTCAACTCCGTGCCCCAGACCGTGGAACTGGTGGACGTCAACCTGGTGGTTCGCGAGCCGGCCGTTACGATCACAAGAGAAGTGAGCCCTTCGGCTAACGTGGACGCAGGCGACAAGCTGACGGTGAGCATTACGGTGGAAAACACAAGCACGGTGACGGCCCACAATGTGCGCGTGACCGAAGACTTCACCGCCGAGGATTTCAACTATGTCGCGGGCGAAGTGGGCGGAACCATCCCGGACACCGTGGACGAATCCAACGCCGACGCCCCGTTTTTTGTGTACGATACCTTAAATGCAGGCCAGTCCAAGACGTTTACCTATTCCATTTTGGTGGATACGGACGTCCAGCCCCAGGAGAACCTGTCCAACACGTCCTATTGCTCCTGGACTTCTCTGGCGGATGACTCCGTCGCTCTGAATACGGCTACCGGAACCATCGGCGCCGACGGCGCGGCTTTGGGCATGAGAAACGGCGACATTCCCGGCGACGGCGGCTTGAACGACTATGAAGACTCCGATGTGTTCAATGTCGCCCTGGACGTGGGCATTGACGTTGATCCAATTACCGCAGCCAAGGCGGATGAAGGCCTTGTCGCGGGATTTCCTGCAAACGTTCCCGGCGCCAGGCGCGCTTTTTCCATCACCATTGATCTGCCCGAAAGCACAACCAACGACCTCGTGGTCACGGACCAGCTAAACGCCGGATCGGCGGGATTGGTGTTGGAAAACAACGCAACCTATGACGTGACGTATACCTTCACCGGAATCCTTTCCGTCAACGGCTCCGCCGTAGCAGGCTTCGCCGACTCCAATGACGTGGAAGCCGCGCTCATCGCATTCGCCGCGGATCAGGCGACAGGAACCGTTATCTGGAATTTCGGAACCGTGATTACGGACGAGGAAGACGACACCCTGGGCGGCGTATTGGACCCACGAATCGTTATCAATTACGCAGCCCGTATAGACAACGTTGCGGACAACCAGGCCGGAACCGCCCACGACAACCTGGGAACGGTCACCTACGACAACGGAGAAACCGCGGCGACCACCACGATCAACGCGGGCGCCGTTTCCTTTACGGTCCTTGAACCCCAGCTCACGGTAACCAAGGAAGGCCGGAACATCACCCGGAGCGATGGAGACTTTTCCTCCATGACCGCGCCTGACGCAGGCGACATCCTGGAATACCGGGTCACCATTGCAAACGGAAATACGAACGCCTTTACGGCTTACGACATCAATATTCAGGACTCCCTGCCCGAAGGCCTGGCTCTCACGGCTGATCTTCCTGTTGGCGATATCACGACCGCCCCGGACGTTACGGGCGACGGAACAGCCGGAAACGCCGAGACCCTGGTTTGGGGACGCACCCAGGCTACGCCCTTGAGCATTGATCTGGCTGCCGACTCCTCCTTGCAGTTCACCTATCAGGTGGAGGTTTTAAGCGCTGCGGAGCCGGGCCAGGAATTCGCCAACACCTTGGATATTGACTGGACCTCCCTGTCCGGCGCAAACGCCGGCGAACGGGACGGCGCCGGCGGCGTGGACGACTACACGGATTCCGATTCGTTCACAACAACCAACAGGGATGACACGACTTTTTCCAAGGCTCGCACCTCCGACACCTACGGCCCGGCGGATAATGACGTGCGCATCGGCGACTTGGTCACCTTCACCCTGACCGTGGGCCTGACCGAGGGCGTGACAAGCAGCCTGGTTGTGGAAGACGCTCTTCCGGCCGGCCTGGCTTTTTACGACACCGTGTCCCTGAACGGGGACGCGGCGGCGCCGTACTCCAGCGCGAACAACTTTACTTATACCGATATTCCGTCCGGCGATACGCCCGCTACCGGGCAGACCGGAACCGTAACCTGGACCATGGGCGACGTGACCAACGCCAACGCAAACACGGCGGGCGTGGATGCCTTCACCATTGTGTATCGCGCCAGGATAGCCGACGCCGTGGGCTTCGGCCTCACGCCGTCCACCCAGACCGTGTCCAATGCTGCGGACCTCAACTATGTGGAGTACGATAATTCGGCCCAGCAGTTAAGCGATTCCGTCAGCATAGACATTGTGCAGCCGGTCCTGGAATCCGCCAAGGCCCTGGCGGCGGGGCAGACCGAACTGGTCAATCCCTCGGGAAACGTCTCTTACGAAATTACCATCACCAACACCGGCGACGCAGCAGCCTATAACACGGTGGTCGCAGACACCCTGCCCGCAGGCATGAGGATGACGGCGCCGGCTTTTGTTTCGGCAACCTTGGGCGGAGCGCCGGTCGCCCTGGCGCCGCTTAACTTTAACGCGGCCGCCGGATCGGTTTCCTGGACCCTTACGGACGCCCAGGCCATCCTGCCCGGCGAAAGCCTGGTGATCGAATACCAAGCCACCGTGGACGATCGCGTGAAAGCCGGAACCCAACTGACCAACCAGGCCGGCGTGGTTTCCTATTTTTCCAAGGAAAGCGCAGACCCGGACGAAAGAAGGCAATATCCCGCTTCTGCCAAGTCGTCCGCCACGGTCACCGTGTTCGGCATGCTGTTTACGCCTAATCACGAGCAGACCACCCAGGCGGGGACAAGCATCCATTACATCCACCAGGTGGACGTCTACGCCGCCGGAACCACGGCGGATCTCTCCTTTAGCGCTGCATCCGCCCAGAGCCTTGTCTGGACCGTCTACTACGACACCAACGGATCCGGACAGCTGGACGCCGGAGACGCCAGGTACACCAACGGAACTTCCTTTGCCACGGGCGAATATACCTTTTTCATGCGCACGGTGGTTCCCAACCTGGTGACCGACGGCTGGAGCGACACGACCGTATTTACAGCCAGCCTGCAATCCGGCCCCAATATCCAGACGCGCACCGTTACCGACATCACCCGGGTGGTCCTGACCGGCGGTGAAGGCGCGGGCGAGGTCACGGCGGCCAAAGAAGCCGCCATCGACACGGATTGTGACGGAGACCTGTCGGACGAACTGGTCATTGACGCAACCTACGAAATCCTGAAAGACGCCGAGCCCGGAGAATGCGCGGTATACCGCATTACCTTCGCCAATCAGGGCACGGGAACCATAACCAACGTAAAGGTAGTGGACGATGTGGTGGATTACTCCACCTACGTGGGAGGCTCCGCCGAATTTGAAAACACCCCGGCGGGCCTTACGGAAACGGCAATCACAGAGCCTGCCGACGGCGCCATGGGCACGGTGACCTGGACCTATGGCGGAAGCCTGGAACCGGGCCTGTCCGGCAGCGTGAAATACACCGTAAAAATTGACGAATAAAGGCGGCGAAAGTCCATGAAGCAAAAAATCACCCAGCAGCGTCGAATACAACGGGCATGGCTCCATGCCCCGGCCCTGGTGTTTTTGATTGTCATGGGCCTGGGCCTCGCCCTGGCCGCAATGCCTGACGCGGGAACGAAAATCGTAAACCAGGGCTCCGTTTTTTATACGGACGAAAACGGCGAGGACCGCCAGGCTTCAACCAACCTGGTGACCCTGACCATCAGACAGGTCTATGCGGCGAGCCTGGAAGGCGATCGTTCCGCCTACGCCTCCCCGGACGGCGAAGCCCTGATGTTCCACACCCTGACTAACCAGGGCAACGGCCAGGACGTCTACTGCGTATCCGTGGCGGAAGCCGCCGGGGACTCGGGCGATTTTGAACGGCTCCAGGTGGTTTTGGACGAAAACCAGAACGGCGCCGTGGATGACAACGAGGAAGTACTGCATATTTCCGGCCAGGCCGGATACGGAACCGTTACCCTGGATAGGGGCTCGGCAGCTTCCTTAATCGTGGTGGGCAAGGTTCCGTTCGGCGCCGTGGACGCCCAAAATTACGGCGCCGTGCTGACCGTTCAGGCCCAGGAAGGGACCGGCGCCTGCCAGAACGGCGGGGTGACCGACGGCGGCGCCAACGCGGACGGCTCCGCAGACACCAACCAGGATACGGTTATCATCACCAACGACGGCGTGCTGACCATCACCAAGACTTCCGTCTACCAGGAAAGCGGGGCCGGAACGGCCGACGATACGATCCTGTACACGGTCCGGATTGAAAACCAGGGAGCCAATGACGCCAAGGACGTGGCGGTGACCGATGACCTCCCCATCGGGACGGCTTACCAGGACGCCTCTTTGGCGGTGAACGGCGACTGGACGACCAACGCCGGGGACGACGGAAACGATGGATTGGACGGCCAGGAGCCCACCCACGACGCAGCGGTTCCCGGAACCATATCCGGCTTGATCGACCTGCTTCCGGCAGGCGATTCCGTGAGCTTTTCTTATGTGGTGGACCTGGACGACGACCTGGAAGGCGGCGCCCTGATACAGAACTTTGCAACCTGCCAGGGCGACCTGGATAACGATCCGCTAACCACAGAGCCGGAAGTCAAGTCAAACACCACGGAAGACCTTTTTCCGAAGGTTTACGGCGTTGAAATCGCCGACACCGGCGCAGGCGCTTTGGCGGGAGTAAATGACGGCGGTGACGACGACGCGGCCAACGACAGCCAATTGGTGGATCAGGTTAATCAGGGCGAGTCCGTCATCTTCACAAATATCGTAACCAACCAGGGCAACCTGGAGGACAGCTTCAACCTGGCCGTCACCGCGACCGGCTTTCCCGCCGGGACTGTTTTTGTGTTCTACAATGCTTCGGGCGAAGTCCGGCTTTTGGACACAAACGGCGACGGAACTATCGACACCGGCCCCGTGGCTTCGGGCGCCTCGGTCAACGTAATTGTCAAAGCAGTGCTTCCCTCTAACGCTTCACTAGGCGGGCCTTACACTGCAACGGTTACAGCGACCTCAGCCCTGGATCCCTCTGGCTTGCCTGCCGCGGATACGGTCACGGAAACCCTGACGACCATCGTCTCCCACATCGTGGATATCGCCAACAGCAATCCCGCGCCTGGCTTCAACGACGGCGGGGTCGCCAATGCTGACACGCCTCCGGCTGTGGTCAACTCCCTTTCCGCAGTTCCGGGGCAAACCGTCATCTTCACCCTGTATGCCGTCAACGAAGGCAGCTTTCAGGACGATTACGAGCTTTCCGCCTGGGCCGATGTCACAGGCTCCGTGGCGCTTCCCGACGACATCCAGGTGGAATTCACCCTGCCGGGAGGGGAAACCGTCACCCACACGGGCCCCCTGGATTCCGGCGAGGTTTTTTCCTATTACGCCAAGGTCACGTCGTCCGAAGATCGCGCCACCGGGGCGGTCACCATATTTTTCACGGTTAAGTCGCCCGTCACCCTGGCTCAAGACGTCAAGGCGGACCAGCTTGTGGTGGCGACGGACGAAAGCATCGCTCTTAGCCCCAATCAGCGTGCGCCCATCTATCCCGGTTCCGTGGTCCATTACCTCCATTTGCTTCAGAACACGGGTAACACCCAGGAAGACGTTACCGTTTACGTCGAAAGCCAGTCCCACTTGAGGAACGAACTGGAATATCCCACGGCCGCTCTGGGCTCCGAGGTTACCGCCTGGACCAAGACGGAAAACCTGAACATCGGCGATAACGTGGTGATTTTCGACTCAAGCGCAGCCTCCTGGATAACCGTCGCCCTGGTGGATGACGGCGCAGGCGGCCTTGCCATTCCCATGGATCCGGGCGATCACACCAACATCCGGGTGCGCGTCCAGGCTACGCTTAACGAGGTGGAGTTCACCCGCGACCTGCTGGTCCTGAGGGCCGATGTGGCTGTGGGCTCTGCAACAGCCAGCGTGCTGGACATCACCACCGTCAACGGAACTCAATTGACCATCACAAAAACCGGCGCCGTGGATAACAATTGCGACGGAACGCCGGACACGGTCTTTGGCACCGGAACCCTGGAAGCGCTTCCCGGCGAATGCGTGATCTGGAAGCTGGAAGTGGTCAATCTGGGCCAAGAGCCCATCTGTCAGGTGGAAGTGCATGACGGCGCCGTGGCGTTCACCACCCTGGACGGGGCGCCGGCCATTATATCCGAGCCTGCTCCCGGTGGAACCGGAAGCTGCGTGGTGAATGGTCAGGACTTTGATTGCACCGTCGGAAATCCCTACGACATTGATAACAATGGCGGGAACGAATCTTTTTGCCTCCAGCCAGGAGAACAGGCGGAAATCCGTTTCCGCGTAAAGGTGGATTAAGAAACCATGATCCGCTTTGTCAGGAGAACAACCATGCGCAAACAAATATCCAAAAGAATCCTCGCCCTGGCGGCGTTGGCGATCCTGGCTATGTGCGCAACTGCTTTTGCAGGCCCTCTGGAAAGCCTGATGGAAACCCTTTTGGTGACAAAAGACGCCGCAGGCGCCGAGGTTCTGAAAAAAACCGACGCCGCTTATCCCGGAGACATCGTGGAGTACCGCACGACCTACCGGAATGCCGGCGACTCAGCCCTGAGCGGTTTGGTGGTCCAGATTCCCGTGCCTCCCAATACGACCTATGTGGCCGGATCGGCCGCATCTTTGGTCGTGCATGATCTTTTGATCAGCATTGACGGCGGCGCAACCTGGGATGAAGAGCCCGTCAAACGCATGCGCCAAGGCGAGGACGGAGAAAAAAAGGAAATCATTATCGGCCCCGAAGAATACACGCACATCCGGTGGGTTCCCAAAAGAGCGATCCAGCCCGGAGAAGTGCAGGTGTTTCGGTGCCGTGTGAAAATTTCATAAATTAAAATAGTTAACTTTTAATCCCGGCCTCCTGCCAAGGCCCGGGATTTTGCGCCAAAAAACCTTATTACACTACTGGAGGATGTTATGAAAACCTGGAACCCTAACCGGCAAAATAGCTGGAAAACCGTATTTGCGGTTTTGTTGGCATTGTGCGTCCTGCCGGGCGTTGCTTTGGCGACTGGAACTAGCGCGGGGGAGCGTATTCAGAACCAGGCCACTGCAACTTACGTGGATGCAAACCTGAACGCCCAGACGGCCCAGTCCAATATCGCGACCGTGGAAGTCGGGCAGGTTTATTCCGCCACTTTGGCTGAAGACCGCTCTCTTTACGCGGCTTCCGGCCAGTCCGTAAACTTTTCTCATGTGCTGGCCAACACCGGCAACGGAGAAGACACCTACACCATCGCCCTGGCCCAAGGCATTTCCGGCGGCGATGACCTCGATTTTGATAATCTGGCCGTGTACATCGACCAGAACGGCGACGGCGTGGCCACCGCCGGTGAAACGTTGATAACCAACGGCGGCGGAACCGGCACGGTAACCCTGCAGGCCGACACCCAGTTGGACCTGGTCGTGCTGGCCAAGCTGCCAACGTCCACTCCCGGCCAGACCGCCGGCGCCACCCTGACGGTTACGCCCACCAGCGGAACCGTTGACGACCTCACCGCAGGCAACGGCGTGGATACCCTGGACGGCACCAACGAAGACCTGGCAACGGTGACTGACAATGCGGTCCTGAACGTCAACAAGTCTTCCACCTACAACGATCAGGGCACCGACTCCATCGTGGACGATACGGTCACCTTTGTGGTCACCATCACCAACACCGGCCCGGTGGCGGCTTACGACGTGGAAATTCAGGACGCCCTGGATCTCACGGTGTTTGACGTAACCGACGTGACCGACATCGTAATCAACGCTACCGAGGGCGATTACGAAGACACCGCCGCAGACCCTGCGGAAGGTACGGCCAACACGGACACTATCAACGGCTTTGACCCCATTGCAGTCAACGACGCCGACAACGACTCCACAACAGGCGACTTTGGCGTGCGCGGCCATGACGACGTGTTGAACGCCGACGAGACGATTTCCTTCACCTACACGGTTCCCGTTATTGCAACCTTGCCCGCCGGGACTCTGCTCCGGAACTCCGTGAACATCCGGGGCGACAAAAATGACGACGGCGATGACGACGACGCAGGCGAAAACGTCACATCCAACATCACCACCCAGATCGTTCCGCAGGTGTACGGCGTGACCGTCACGGATACAGGCGTAAACGGCGCCGCCGGCGTAAATGACGGCGGCGACGACGACAGCCTGCCCAACGACACCCAACAGGTCAACACCGCCGCTTCCGGCGAGCAGGTTCTGTTCAAGAACATCATTACCAACAACGGCAACGGAACCGACACCTTTGAACTGACTGCGGTGAACGGGAATTTCCCGGCAGGTACGGTTTTCAGCTTCTGGCAGGCCGATGGAACCACCGCCCTCCTGGACACCAATGACGACGGCGCCGTGGACACAGGCCCCATGGCTGCAGGCGAAGTAAAAACCATTATGATCAAAGCCCAGTTGCCCGCAGGCGCTTATGACGGCGACGGAAGCAACGCAGGCTCCTTTACCGCTACGGTGGCCGCAACCTCCGCAGGCGACGCAACCACGTTTGACGATGCAACCGAGGAACTGCTCACCATTACCGCTCCTATGGTTGACCTTTCCAACGAAGCAGCGGTTGGCGCCAGCACTCCTGACGGAAACCCCCTCACCAACGAAGACGCCTATCCGGTCGTGGGCAGCGAATCCCCCACCACCACGTATGATGCCGCGCCCGGCGTAGCCGTGAACATCCCCTTGACCATCCAGAACGACTCCGGCGTGCCGGACTCTTTCCAGCTTACCGCGGGCGGAAGCTGGAACGGCGCTGTCCTGGGCGGAATGCCCACGGGGTGGTCCTATGTGTTCAAAAGCACGGCAGGCAACACCATCACCACCACGCCGGCGGTCTCCGCGGGCGGAAGCTACTCTTTCTACCTGAAGGTGACTGTGCCTTCCACCGCCGTGTACGCCCTGGCCGATTACTCCTCGGACTTTGACGGAGACGCAACGGTTGAAACCATTGACGGGTCCTCCCCGGCTGACGGCGACGGCGACTACCCCATCTTTATCCGGGTCGTCTCCACCAATACGGGCGCTTCGGATATCAAGCTGGACGCCATTGACGTGACCGATTCTGAAAAGGTCACCCTGCAGGCCAACCAGACCGGACAGATTCAGCCCGGCGGCTCCATCGCCTATCCTCACACCCTGAGGAACGACGGCAACACCGTGGAAGCCTTCACCCTGTCCGCCGTGAACAGCCTGAGCGCCTCCGGTTGGGGCAACAACATCCTGGTGGACACAACGGGCGACGGCTCCGGCAACAAGCCCTTCTCCACCCTGGCCATCACGGACAGCGTGTTCTACACGGACGCCGCCGGCGCTTATGTTTCTCAGGTGTTCGGCCAGACTGTGGCCAACAGCCTGGTTTTCGCTCCGGGCGAAAAACTGGCTATCTCCGTTCTGGAATTCGCGCCCTCCAGCGCCCCGGACGGAACCCTGGACATCCTGACCATCACCGCCACTTACAATGCAGGCGCCTCCAAGGTTGTGAACATTGACCAGACCACGGTTATCCAGGGCCAGATTCGTCTGTCCAAGACCGTGGCCGTGGATGCGGCATGCAACGGCGTCGCTGACGAAGCCTTTGCTGTGGAAGCGGCCTCCAAGGCCAATCCCGAAGAATGCGTGTCCTGGCGTCTGGTGGTCACCAACGAAGGTACGGCCGCCGCCGATGACGTGGTCATCTACGACACCGTGCCTGCTTTCAGCGACTACGTGCCCGGCTCCCTGCTGAGCGGCGCGGGCGACTTCGGAACCACCGCCAACCCCGGCGCTTCCCTCATCGCCCATACGGACGCTGACGATGCGGAAGCCCGCGCGGACGGCTATAACGCCAAGGTGGTCGGCGACAGCATCACCTTTGAACTCGGAACCATTGCTTCCGGCGCATCCGTTACTTTGCAGTTCCAGACCAAGGTGCAGTAACGGATCGGATGTACAGGTTCTTGTGACATCCTCCTACGTGCAATCGGGAGTGTGTTTTGAGGTTTTCAAGGCGCAAATCAACGGGAGTCCGGCCGGTCAAAGGGCCGGCCGGAACCCCGGCAAATTTTAAAGCCGAGGCAGGGGGCTTCCCCGGCCAAGGCAAGGGTACAGGGTACATGATCCGGCATAAGTTTTTATATATCGTTGTGGCAGTCCTGGCGTTGCTCCTGGCAGCAGCATCGCCTTCTTGGGCCGTCACTCCAGCCGGGGTGCTCATTACCAACCAGGCGACCGCCACGTATTTTGATACGGGCAAGGAAATCGCCGGCAAGACATTGTCCAATATTTCCCTGGTCACAGTAGGGAACTTGTACGCCTTGTCTTTGGAAGCGGATCAAAGTCAGGACGCGGCGGCCGGGCAATATATCAACTTTCAACATACCTTAACAAACACCGGCAACACGGCCGATACTTATAGCTTAAGCTATGCCAACCAGCCCGGAGACGACTTTGACTTCGACACGGTGACCATCGCCCTGGATACAAATCAAAACGGGCTGATAGACGACGGTGAGCCTGAGATAACCGAAACGGATCTCATTCCGGCGGGCGAATCCATTTACCTGGTCTTGGGCGGCAGCGTCCCGGGCACGTACGTGGCCGGCCAGACCGGAGTTATTGTCATTACCGCTCAAAGTCAGACGGCGGCTGCTGTTTCCAGCAGCAACACGGATACGGCAACCCTTAATTCCAATGAGGCGGTTTTTCAGTTTTCCAAAAACAGCGACCCGGAATGCGACGAAGCCGTACACCCAGGCGAGGATATCACCTACTCCATCACCCTAACCAATGTGGGAGGCGCTGCACCGGACTTTCGGGATATCGTGGTGGACGGCGTTATCGAAACAGGCTTTTTGGTGGAAGACCCCCTGCCTCCCAATGTGGTTGTCGCCCTGGACGTCGATGCCCTGGCGGCGCCTGTGGGCTCCAAAGTGCTGGTAAAGTTGGATGGCTCGGGCGTCAATGATTGGATTTCGTTTTCCAATGCAACCGAAAACGATTTGATTGAACGGGTTGGCGTATTGTTTCCGGACACCGCTTTGGGATCCAACGAAAGCGCTTCCTGGCAGTTTACCGTAAGGGTAATAAGCGAAATCACCCCTGGAACCACGATTGTCAATCAAGCTGAGATCGACAAGGACGGCGACGGCTTTACGGATTTGTACTCCAATGAGGCCTGCAATACCCTTGAGGAAGGCGTGGAAGACGATCCGGAAGCGGAGAACGAAGCTGTTATCAGATTCCTGGAGCCGGTCTATTCCCTGAGAGTCAATTCCACGGCCCCTGATTTTGAGGACGATGACGATTACCAGGATGCCGGTCTGTACCGGCTGTCCTCGTATCCCACCTACGACGAGGTTCGGGACGGCGTGTACCTGGAGGTTCACTCCTCCAGCCTGAACACCAGCCCGGTGGCTGCGGACGTGATTGTGGTGCACGTGGTTTCCATGCTGACCGGCGACGACGTCTACGTGCAACTGGAGGAAACCGGCCCCAACACTGGCGTTTTCCGTTCCAGGGTTCCCATAACGCTGGATACGGATCAGACCTCCGGCGGAGGAACCTGCTCCGCGGCCAACGCAGGCGGATGCGTGCTGCAAAGCATGTCCCGCGACACCTTGCGGGCCACTATCGAAGATCCCGGCACGGGATTCGTCCTGGTGGACGCGGCCGTCGTAGATCCCTTGGGCGTGGTTTTCGACTCCGTTACCTTGGACCCGGTGGCGAACGCAACCGTATCCATCCGCACCTCGGACGGCCAGCTTGCTTTGGACCCGGATACGGGCGGGACGTCTGTAATCGAACCCCAACTGACCGGTCCGGACGGCGAATACCAGTTCCCAAGGGTCTATCCCGGGACATACTATATTCACGTGCAGCCGCCCGGTGGACTCAATTTTCCCTCTGTTACTCCGGCCCATACCTTTGCGGGCCAGTATACGGTCAACGCGTACTCCTACGGCCAGAACGGACGGCAAAAAACGCCCAATTCCGGGGAATTCATTTTGTCGGCGGGAGATCCGGCGTTGATCGTGGACATACCGCTTGATCCGGATAATGACGGCCGCTTTGTGCTGGAGAAAACCACCACGGACTCTTCGGTCCAGGTGGGCGACTTTGTGCCTTACACCCTGACGGTGCGCAACAACGCCGGCGCCAAGCTGTTTGATACCACCGTGCGCGACGAAATCCCCTATGGCTTTAAATATGTGCGGGGCAGCACCAAGTACGACGGCGAAAAAGCCGGCGACCCCAAAGGCGAAAAAGGTCCGGTGCTTGTGTTTGACGTTGGAACCCTTGATGACGGCCAGACTTTGGAAATCACCTACGTGCTCATGGTGACCCCCGGCGGCCTGGATTCCGACGGGGTCAACAAGGCTCAGGCTTTTACCGTGACAGGCCGGGGGGTCAAGTTCAACTCCGTCAAGGTCCAGGCCATGGTGGACATCGAGCAGGACGGCTTGTTTTCGGATCGCGCCATCCTGTTTGGTACGGTTTTTGTGGATGAAAACGCAAACAAGGTAAAAGACGAAGACGAATTGGCCGTGGGCGGCGTAAGGATTTATCTGGAAGACGGAACCTGGGCCATTACCGACGAAAAAGGCCAGTACTCCATTTATGGACTCAAGCCGGGCGCCCACGTGGTCAAGCCCGATCCCATCACTTTGCCCGAAGGCATGAAGCTGTCGGCCATTGACAACCGGTTTGCCAAAGACCCAGAGTCCCGGTTTGCGGATCTGGTGGAGGGCGATTTTCACCGGGCGGATTTTGCCCTGCTTCCGCCCGAGGAGAACGCCGAAGCTCTTTACGAAGCCATTAAAAAACGCAATGCATCCCTGGACGACTCCTGGGTGTACGAAGCCGCCGTGGAGTTTGACGGCACGGTCTTTGACGATACGGAATACGAAAAAGACCACACGCCGGCAAGCGCGGACGGCGACATATCCTCCGGCGTCGCCTATCCGGCCGATAAGGCTTTGTCCGATCCCGCAGCGGGAGCGCCCAAGGCGGAGGCCGCTGAAACGGCTCAGCCCGTTTCCAAGGCCATGCCCAAGGTCGAGGACGTCGCAAGGCGGGCAACCGCGCAGCAGGCCAAGGAAGGCGCGTTTATATGGCCTGCCGGAGAGGTCGCGCGAGACGGCCGTTTTATGGTTGTCATCCCCAAGGGGATCGTTCCCGTCCTTAGCGTAAACGGCAAGGAAGTTCCGTCCAATAAGTTGGGCGAACAGGTTTTGAATAATGCAACGCGCGCTCAGGTTTTGGCCTGGTACGGCGTGCCCCTGGAGCCCGGCCCTTGTGACGTGACGGTTTCGGGCAAGGATATGTTCGGCAACCTGAGGGCCCTGGCCCAAAAGACGTTCGCCCATCCAGGGCCGCCCAAGACCCTGAGAATCGTCCCTTCCGCATCCAGCGTTCCCGCGGACGGCGGCAAGTCCTCCATGCCCGTTGAAATTCAAATCAACGACAAGGACGGGATAGGCGTGCTGGGCGTGCATTTTGTCACTGTGGAGGCCTCCGACGGCCGGTTCCTGGAGCCTGACATCCAGTCCAAAGAGCCGGGCCATCAGGTCCGCGTGGAAAACGGCCGGGCCATGCTTCATCTGCAAAGCAGCTTCAGGGCGGGCGAGGTTGACCTGGCAGCTACGGCCGGGACCGGTTTAAAAGACAAAACCCAGGTGAGATTCGCCGCGCCGCTCAGGCCCATTGTGGCGGCCGGCCTGGTGGATTTTTCCGTGCATTTCAACGACATCTCCGAGGAATCCATTCTGCCTACGGATCAGGCGGACTCTTTTGACGAAGAACTGGATTACCGGGGCCGGGGCGCGGTCTTCCTCAAAGGCAAGGTGAAGGGCGACGTGCTTTTGACCCTGGCTTACGATTCGGATAAAGATGAAGATGAAACCCTGCTTCGGGATATCGACCCGGACGAATACTACCCCATTTACGGGGACGCCTCGGTGAAGGGCTACGACGCCCAAAGCCGCAGCGCGCTTTATGTGCGTCTGGAAAAGAATAACAGCAGCGTCATGTGGGGCGATTACCGCACGGATTACAACGAAAAAAGCCTGGCTCGGGTGGATCGCACCCTCACGGGCGCCAACGCCAATATCGAAGTGGGCGGGACCAAGGTTTCCGGCTTTTATGCAGAGCCTGACTACGAACGCAGGACCGAGGAAATCCGGGCCAACGGCACGGCGACCTTCTACCGCATCTCCGGCGCGCCCATCGAGGAAAACAGCGAAACCATCGAGCTCATCACCCGCTCCAGGGACAACCCGGGCCTGATCATAAACACTGTATCCATGACGCGCCTGGACGATTACCAGATCGACCCCGTAAGCGGTTATATTACGTTTCACGACGCCATCGCCTCCGTGGACGAAAATAACAATCCCCAGTACATCCGCATTTCCTACGATACGGAAGGCGGGGCCGAGCGCCATGCCGTCTGGGGCGCCAGGGCGGAGCAGCAAATTACGGAAGACTTGTCCGTTGGCGGAACTCACACCCAGGATGAGCATCCCGAGGACGGCAGCCGGATTTCCTCCGGGTACGTCAAATACAAGATTAAAGACAAGCACGACGTGGAAGCGGAATACGCCCATATGGTGCATAAAAACGGAGATCCCTCCGGCGACGCCATTCGCGTGGACATGGAAAACCAGTGGCACGACAAGTTCAGCACAAAGGCTGAATTCGTGACGGCGCAGCCGGGGTTTGACAACTCCAGCGGCTCCGGCTCGGCAGGGCGTCAGGAATTGACCGCCGAAGCCGAATACCGGCCTTACACGCACACCACGGTCACCTTGGAAGGCTTGGAAAGCAAGGATCTCCAGGGCGAGGACGAGCGGATTTCAGCCGGCCTTCTGGCGGAGCGCAAGTTCGGCCTGTGGCATACCGAGGCGGGCGGCCGGTTCATCCGTCAGATGGAGACCTCGGACACCGCGGAAGAAGACATATACACCTATCGCCTGGGCCTGGGCAGGGACTTCTACTTGCTTAAACGCAAGGGACAGGCCGGCGTGTCATGGGAGCAGGACGTCTCCGACGCCGGCAGACGCTCCCTGGAAGCCAACGCCGACTGGCAGGTGCACAAGATGGTCAAGCTTTACGCCAAGCAGGAGTTGATAAACAGTCTTTCCGGCGTCACCAGCTTGTCCAGCGACGTGGACCGCTCCACAACCACATTCGGCGTGTCCTCTGACTTCATGACCAATACCAAGGCCTACTCGGAATATCGCATCCGGGGCGGCTCCAGCGGCCGCGAGCAGGAAAGCGCCACGGGCGTCCGCCGCACTATCGACCTTCAGCCGGGCTTGTCCTTTTCCCCTCAGTTGGAGTACGTCAACACCCTTGACGGCGAAAACGCAGGCGATGCCTTTTCCGCTTCCATGGGCATGGTGGATAAGAGGTCCAAACACAGCAAAAAATCAGGCCGGCTGGAAACCCGCCTTGGCAAGGACAGCAATATGTACGGCGTGCGTGCAGCCTGGGCGACCCGGTTTTCCAGAAACTGGACCGGCGCCGTCAAAGAGGAATTTAATATTGAATTGCCCGACGAAAGCCCGGACGTGCTTCGCCAGGCTCTCACCCTGGGGATAGCCCGCCGGCCCGTCACGACCAACAAGTACCATTGGATCGGGATGTACCAGTGGAAGGAATCCCGCAATGCGGACAGCGTGGACTCCAAACGCGCCCACATTGTGTCGTCGCACCACAACTATCAGGTCAGGGAAGATTTGATTCTTTCCGGCCGGTTGGCTGGAAAGTGGCAGCGGGTCATGCTTTTTGAGAATTATTACGAGTCTTTTACCTCGTTGGGTGGGCTTCGGTTGATTTTTGACATCACCGAGTGGCTGGACTTTGATATCCACGGCGGCGCCCTCAATACCGACGGAGACTCCACCCGCTACTCAGGCGGCGCGGCGATTTTTTTCAACGCCTTCAAGAACGCGCGTCTGGGAGTGGGTTATAATTTCGCCGGGTTCACGGACGAAGACCTGGACGCGGAAAAGTACTACGCCGAAGGACTGTATTTCGGCCTGAGCTACAAGTTCGACGAGTCCTTGTTTGAATGGCTGGCGCCGGACGAGGATTAGGTTAATTCGGGCGGTTTCGCCCGTTGCATATATTTTCCCTGTGGGAAGATGTCAAAAGGGGATGGAAAAGCCCCGGGGCCATGGGCCTCGGGGCTTTTCCTATTCAAGGGAGAGAGTGAGTGTGAGCCTGTTTTGTACGGACAGGCTAATCCGCTGACAAATATTTAAACCGGATTGTTGAAATCCGGGGCGCTTTTCTTAAGCATGCCGTATCCGCCCTGGATGTTGACGGTGTCCGTAATGCCGTGACTGGCCAGCAAGCATTGCGCTTCATACGACCTGGGCCCGGTGTCGCAAATCAGGCACAACTGGCCGGTCCCGTACCCGTTTCCGTTGATCTCGCCGATCCGGGCGGCAAGCTGGTCCTGAGGGATGTTGACCCACCTGTCGCCGAAGCGTTCCACAAAAGGCTGGGATTCGGGTTTGCCCCGAACGTCCAGAACGTGAGCCTTGGCCTCGTCAAAGAGCTTCAGAAAATCCGCCACGTCAATGGGCTTGTTTTTGCCCTTAAGAATGTTGTCCAAGGCATTGCCCGCATTGTTTACAATATCCATGGCCGAAGCAAAGGGCGGCGCATAAGTGACTTCCAACGCCGTGATGTCCGAAACGTCCGGTCCGAAAGGCAATACCGCGGACACGGCGTCCACCCGGGCTTTTACGGCGTCGCCGTTATGGCCCACGGCCTCCACGCCGAGCACCTTGTGGGTGGTTTTATCCGCAATGAGCTTCATGTACATCAATTGGTTGGTGGGGTAAAAATGGGCGCGATCCGCCTGCACAACCACAGCATGCACCGGATCGAATCCAGCGTCTTGGGCCTGGGCTGCGGTCAGGCCGGCCGAGGCCACGCCCATCTCGAATGCCTTGAGGCAAAAAGCGCCTACGCTGCCTTTAAACTGGGCGTTTCCGCCGGCGATGTTCGTGCCTATCACCCGGCCTTCCCGGTTGGCCAAAGAACCGAAGGCCATGGGAACTTTTTGGCCGCTGATCAAATGAGTCAGTTCAATGCAGTCGCCTCCGGCGAAAATATTCGGGTCCGAAGTCCGCAGGGTGTTGTCCACCAGAATGCCGCCGTGCGGCCCAATGGCCAGCCCGGCTTTTGCCGCCAAATCGGCGTTGGGCCTGACCCCGACAGCCAGCACGACCAACTGGCAGGGGATATCCCGCTTATTGGTCTTGACGCCTTCCACGCCGGTTTCAGGCGTCCCCACAATCCGGGTTACGGACTCGCCCAGAAGAATCCGGACGTCATGCTCCTCCATATGGTTTTTTACAATCAGGCCCATGTCCGGCCCGATGGCCGTGGGAAGTAAATGCTCCATCATTTCCACCAGGGTGGTTTCCACCCCCCATAGGTCGGCCAGGGCTTCCGCCATTTCCACGCCGATGGCGCCGCCGCCGATAACCACCGCCGACTCCACCTGGCCCTTGGAAATTTTTTCCTTAATCTCCTTGGCGTTATGCAGATTGGCCACCACGGACACGCCAGGCAGATCCGCCCCGGGAATGGGCGGTACAACCGGGTTGGCCCCAGTCGCCAGGACCAGCTTGTCGTAATCCAGCGTTTTTTCTTCACCAGTCGCCCGGTTGCGCACGCTGACGGTCTTGCCTTTTCGGTCTATATCCGTCACTTCCGTCCGGCTAAGGACGTTCACGCCCTTGACGGTCTTAAAAAAACGATCGTCGCGAATGGCGTGTGAACTGGTGGAGTACAAGCCTTCCAGGTCGGCGACGTCCCCGCCCACATAATAAGGAATGCCGCATCCGCCGTAGGAAATCAGGTTATCGCGATCTATCAGGGTAACATGGGCGGACGGGTCCAGGCGCCTTAACCGGCAAGCCACCTTGGGTCCGAGAGCCACGGCCCCTATGATTAAAACTTTTTGTCCCATGTTAAATCACCTTCTTTCTTACAGGCTGATAACTGCGCTTTCACAGGAAAGACGAATCAGTTCCGTAGCAGGAGCCATTCTGGCGCCGTCAATCAAATCTTCTTCAGCAACGCGGCGAGCCTTGGCGCAAGGCGTGCACACCAAAATGGGCACTTCATGGGCCTGCAGGTAGGTCAACAGGTCGTCGGCCACGTCGCCGGTGGCGGCGCGGACATGCTCGATCAGGCCTTCTTTGGCCAGATACACGGCTTCATCCAGCAAAAACATGGTCACTTCCTTGCCTTCCTTATGGGCCACGGTGGCCAGATGAAAAGCGCGGGTGGAACGATTGGTGTTATTGGTGCCGCAGGAAAGAGCGATAAGAACTTTGTTGGTCATGGTCTGGTTTCCTTTCATTATAGGCTCGGCGCCTGTTTAAAGTTTTCGGATGACAGTCCTGTATCCGTTTTCATTCTGGTAATTATCCTCAACAGAGACCACTTCAAATCGTCCGGCCGGAAGTATGGTCTGGATATCCGACGCCGGGCCTGAGTCGTTGCATATGATCTCCATGGATTCCCCTGACTCCATCTTGTGGAAGTGATTGGTCGCCTGAAGCAACGAAAGCGGTATGATCGTGTCTCTTAAATCAAATTGTTTCATCATGCGTTCAGGCCCCTTTAATGTTTTGCCTTGCCCTAAAGTCATCCTCCTTATTGGCAAACTTGGCGCCAGAACGATTAAAGATTTAATTAAAATTGCCTAAATTTTTGAATTTAAACAAAAATTTTAGGGGTTCTTGGCGCTGCATATGGATAGGCAGGTAAAATCTTCTGGCTATAGTGGTCCTGATGTGTTAACTTGTTAAACAGAGTTGATGTTAATTTTCTTAACATAGGTGAACACATGAACAGCTCAGACCTGAACCTCTATTGGAAAACCGTGGTGGACACCATCCAGGACGGCGTAATGATCGTCAGCCCGGAAGGAACCATCATATCGGTGAACAAGGGATTTGAAACCATCACCGGCTACTCCCAAAGTGAAGTTCTTGGGCAGTCCTGCACCTTGCTGGGGTGCAGTTCGTGTGAAATCGCCAGAAACGCGGAGGGCTGCCACTGGTGCGTGATGTTCAAGCACGGCAGGCTTCGGAGGCAGCGCTGCGCCCTGATTCGCAAGGACGGCACGCCGGTCCGGATTGTGAAAAACGCCTCTGTGCTGAAAGACGGCGAAGGGCAGATTATCGGAGCGGTGGAGACCATTACGGACATCACCGACCTGACGACCAAGGAAAGCCTGATTGCCTCCTATCGTCAGGAGTTGGACGCCCAGGACCGGTTTTACGGCATGATCGGGGCTTCGGCGCCCATGCAAGCCCTGTTTGAGCTGATTCGCAACGCCGGCCAATCGGACGCGCCGGTGATCATCTTTGGAGAAAGCGGAACGGGCAAGGAATTGATCGCCAAGGCCATTCACGAGGCCGGGTCCCGCAGCCGGTCTCCTTATATAAAGGTGAATTGTGCAGCTTTGAACGAATCGTTGTTGGAAAGCGAGCTTTTCGGACATGTAAAAGGTTCGTTCACAGGCGCGCACAGGGACCGGGAAGGGCGGTTTGAGGCTGCGGATAAAGGGGACATCTTTCTGGACGAAATAGGGGATTTGCCCCTGTCCACCCAGGTCAAACTCTTGCGGGTGCTGGAGGAGAAGGTGGTGGAAAGGGTGGGGGACCACAGGCCCATCCAGGTGGACGTGCGCATTATATCCGCCACCAACCGGGATTTGCAGGCCCTTATTGCCAAAGGCGAATTCCGCGAGGATTTTTTCTACCGGATCAACGTCATTCCCCTGCGGGCGCCTTCGCTTCGGGAGCGCAAGGAGGACATCCCGCTTCTGGCCAGGTCTTTTTTCAACCGCATCCGCATGAAAAGCGGCAAGGACATCCAGGGGATTTCCAGAGAGGCTATGGACGCCCTGGTCAATTACAACTGGCCGGGTAATGTGCGGGAGCTGAAAAGCGCCCTGGAGTTCGCCTTTGTCTCTTGCCATGAGGAGTTGATCGAGCCCCGGCACTTGCCCGCGCCCATAGCAGCGCAGCCGGATTGCGCGCCGCCGCAGCCTTTCCCTTTGCATAGCAGGGGGCCTGGCGGCGCCACATTGGATCAGGTTAAAAAGACGCGCCTGATAGAGGCCTTAACCTCAGCCAGGGGCAACCAATCCGAGGCGGCCAGAATCCTGGGAATCTCCCGCACCAGCGTCTGGGCTCAGGCCAAGCGCTACGGCGTCAACCCGGCGGATTATGCTTAAAGAGGAAGTTAGGCTGGTTTATCCGAGTCCAGCACCCCCCGAATCATGGACGCCATTTCCTGCTTGACGATGGGCTTCATGAGAAAGCCTTTGACGCCGATGGCCGCCGCGTTCTCTTTGTTGATGCGTTCGCTGAACCCGGTGCAAATGACAATGGGGATGTCGGGGCGTATTTTCTTCAATTCCACGGCGAGTTGGTCGCCGGTGAGGTGGGGCATGGCCATATCGGAGATGACCATGTCATAGGAATCTGATTCGGTTTTGAATTTTTCCAGAGCGTCCTCGCCGCTGAGTTGCACAGTCACCTGATAACCCAGCCGCTCCAGCATGACCTGCCCGATTCGCGCGATGGCGGGCTCGTCGTCCACCAGCAGGATGCGTTCATTTTGAGCATTATATGAAATCGATACCAATGTTATAATTTATCAGAGGGGGTTAGGTCCAGCTTTTTCATGGAAGCAGTAAAAAGACAGCCGAGTCCGGTTTGCCTGGCAAACCGGACTTGGAGTAGTCGGCGTTAAAAAAAATGGTCGGAGAGATAAAAAAGGTAAATTTAGGGCTTGACACGTGTGTTATAATATCCGCCTTCCCAATTCAAACAATCTCTTCCCTACATTTTATGCAGGCCTAAACTTCGGCAGGGTGCATTCCTCCGAGACGTCGTCCCAATGCACCTGGACCGGCATGTCGCAGGCCAAGGATTCGTGGGGGCATTCCACAATGTTGGTGATCAACATGGGGCCTTCCTCCAACTCCACAATGGCGACCACGTAAGGAACCTTGTCCGCAAATTCGGGGTGAAAGGGCTGGTGGTATATCACGTAGCTGTATATGGTTCCTTTGCCGCCCGACTGAACCATTTCCACTTCCTGGGAATGGCAACGGGGGCAAAGAATGCCGGGAGGCCAGCGGATTTCTCCGCACTCGGCGCATTTCTGAAACAGCAGTTCATGATTCCGGCATCCTTCCCAAAAGGGCTTGGAGTCGGCGTCAGGCGTGGGCGTAAGATCGTTATAGGTCATGGCGGCTACCCCTTTTTAAGTACAAAGCAAGCATGAGATTGGAGGATTCCTCCGTTGTCGCTGGCCAGGATGACTTCCGGCGGCTTGGTTTGGGTCTGGGGCCCAAGCTGCCTGTCGCCGCATTGGCCGCGAAGCTGCATGACCGCCTCGGCAATGGGAGTCAGGCCCATGAAATACGCCTCGGACAATTGCCCGCCCGATGTGTTGACGGGCATGCTTCCTCCGGGCTCGATGGTTCCGCCCTTAAGCCAGTCTCCGCCTTCCCCAGGCCCGAAAAAACCATAGTCCTGCAAGGTGATTTCCACGGTGTAGGAAAAGCAGTCGTAAATCTGGCAGGCGTCCACGTCTTTCAGGCTGACGTCCGCCATTTGCAGGGCTTCCTTCCCGGCCTTTTTTGCGCCGGTGGGGCCGGCCATATATCTTGCCTGCCCGATTTCACGGGAGGGATTCTGCTGTCCCATGCCGGAAATCAAAACTGCGGGCTGCCTCAAATCCCTGGCCCTCTCGGCCGAGGTGACGATGATGGCCCTGCCTCCGTCGCTGACAAGGCAGATATCCACCAGGCGGAAGGGATCGGCCGCCATGGGGGCCTTAAAATAGTCTTCCTCAGCCAAAGGCTTTTTGCCCATGACGGAGATGGGATTCAAGGCCGCCCATTTCCGCTGTCCGGAAGCAATGCGCTGCCAGGTTCCCGGTCCTGTCCCGAACTCGTGCATGGCCCTTCTGGCCGCCAGGGCGTATCCGCCCACAGCGCCGAAATGGCCGAAAGCCGCCTCGTTTCGGGTCATCTGAAAGAGCATTTGGGCCATGCCGCCGCCCCACAAGGCGCTGTGGCCGTAGGTGATGACCACGTAGTTGCAAATCCCGGCGTCAAGCACGCCAACTGCGTGCTGTAAATGAATGCGGGATCAGTTGGCGTCCTGGCTCAGGTAGGACGGCTCAATGCCAAGGTGCTGGGCGATGTGTTGCGGGGTGACGTCAGGCTCGCCCGGGCAGGGGGGAAAGTGACGATAGGCGATGAGGCCGTCAATGTCCTCTTTTTTCAGGCCTGCGTCTTTGATGGCGTTGGCCGTGGCTTCCAGATGAAAGCTCAACGACGTCCGGTCCGGGACCTTGCCCTGGGGCGTGTATCCGACTCCCACAATGGCGTATTTGTCTTTCAAGCTCATTAGAAAAGTCCTTGGGTTAAGAGAATTGTTAAGAACAAAAAAGCAGGTTGGCTTTTTTATAGTACCCAAGGCGAGCGGGGCAGGTCAAACACTCCATTGAAAGCAGGGATTCACAGGAATTTGCCTGGCTGCTCAGTCCTTGCAATCATCCACATATTCGATGTTTTCAAATTCGCACCAGTCCATGGCTATTTTTTTAAGGGCTTGGTCTTTGAATTTGTACCAGTCCTCCTGCACTCCATGGTAGCGGATGCCGTTTTTGAAGCGGCGAAAGGCGCCGGCGCCCTGGATTGCATCGGCAAGGTCCTCGGCAACCCGATCGTTGTCCAGGGAGTTGATAAAATTTTCCATGATGCGATATTCGTTGATTTCAAAATTGTCAGGCAACGCGGCAAAGGCCTCATCGTTTTCCAGGATCCTTTTCGCCAGTTCAAAATCTTCTTCCTGCCAATCAGACGAATTGTACCCTTCCTCTCCATCCTCAACATAGGAGAACACCTCATCGGCAATAAAAAACACCTTGCCGGTTTCCCTTTCCAGATAACTAGTGGCTTCATCAAAGTTCATGGACATATCGTCAATGATCGCCTTCAAGCTTGCTTTCGCCCCCATAATAACCTCCTATGATAGAATTTCTTGATCTGATTCCAGTAAGACAATGATATTTTGATTCTAAAGATTTTTTAAACAGAGTCAAGACGCTTCGTCCAAATAAAAAAGGCGCCTCCCTTGCGGGAAGGCGCCCTTGGACTTGCTCAATCAGGCTTTAGCCTGGGGGAATCTTACATCATTCCGCCCATGCCGCCCATGCCGCCCATGCCGCCGCCGGGCATTGCGGGCATGCCGCCGGCATTTTCTTCCGGCACGTCAGCGATCATGGCTTCGGTGGTGAGCATGAGGCCGGCGATGCTGCAAGCGTTCTGCAGAGCCAGGCGGACCACCTTGGTGGGGTCGATGACGCCGGCTTCGATCAGGTCTTCATAGGTGTCGGTGTCGGCATTGTAGCCCTGGGATCCTTCGGTGTTGCGGACCTTTTCCAGAACCACGGAGCCTTCCATGCCGGCGTTGTTGGCGATCATGCGAAGCGGAGCTTCCAGGGCGCGCATAACCACGCGGGCGCCGATTTTCTGCTCGCCGGTGATTTTGGCCTTGGACACGGCGTCAATAGCGCGAACCAGAGCCACGCCGCCGCCGGGAACGATGCCTTCTTCAACCGCTGCGCGGGTGGCGTTCAGGGCGTCTTCCACGCGGGCTTTCTTTTCTTTCATTTCAACTTCGGTGGCTGCGCCGACATTGATGACGGCCACGCCGCCGATCAGCTTGGCCAGACGTTCCTGCAGCTTTTCGCGGTCGTAATCGGAGGTGGTGTCATCGATCTGAGCGCGGATTTGCTTGACGCGGCCTTCCAGAGCGCTGCGGGCGCCTGCGCCGTCAACGATGGTGGTGTTGTCTTTGTCGATGGATACGCGTTTGCACTTGCCGAGGTCAGCCAGGGACATATTTTCCAGCTTGATGCCCATGTCTTCGGAAACCACGGTGCCGCCGGTGAGGATGGCGATGTCTTCGAGCATGGCCTTGCGGCGGTCGCCAAAGCCGGGGGCCTTGACGGCTGCAATCTGCAGGGTGCCGCGGAGCCTGTTAACGACCAAGGTGGCCAGCGCTTCGCCTTCCACGTCTTCCGCAACGATCAGGAGGGGCTTGCCCATTTTTGCGGTTTGCTCCAGCAGGGGCAGCAGGTCCTTCATGTTGGAGATTTTCTTCTCGTGGATCAGGATATAAGGATCTTCCAGGGAGCACACCATTTTTTCGGAATCGGTCACAAAGTAAGGGGAAATGTAACCGCGGTCGAACTGCATGCCTTCCACCACGTCCAGGGTGGTGTCCATGGATTTGGCTTCTTCCACCGTGATAACGCCTTCTTTGCCGACTTTGTTCATGGCCTCGGCGATGATGTTGCCGATGGTCTCGTCGTTGTTGGCGGAGATGGTGCCGACCTGGGCGATTTCGCGTTGTTCCTTGGTGGGCTTGGAAAGATTCATCAGGGATTTGACGGCTGCTTCGCAAGCCTTGTCAATGCCGCGTTTGATAGCCATGGGGTTGTTGCCCGCCACGACCAGCTTCATGCCTTCTTCGTAGATGGCGCGAGCAAGCACCGTAGCGGTGGTGGTTCCGTCGCCGGCGGTGTCGCTGGTCTTGGAAGCCACTTCCTTAACCATCTGAGCGCCCATGTTCTCGAACTTGTTTTCCAGTTCGATTTCCTTGGCCACGGTCACGCCGTCTTTGGTCACGGTGGGAGCGCCCCAGGCTTTGTCGATAACCACGTTGCGGCCCTTGGGACCGTGGGTGACGGCTACGGCGTCGGCCAGTGCGTTGACTCCAGCGAGCATAAGCTCCCTGGCTTTCATATCGTATTTAATTTCTTTTGCCATTTTCTATATTTCCTCCCTAATTTGGTGAGTTTTTACGAGTCCTGAAAAAAAGAAAACTACTGCACGATGCCCAGTACGTCATCTTCGCGCATGATCAGGTATTCTTCACCCTCGATCTTCACCTCGGTTCCGGAATATTTGCCGAACAGCACGCGATCGCCCACTTTCACTTCCAGAGCGATCTTGGTTCCGTCTTCTGCATTTCTGCCCGGACCCACGGCTACGATTTCGCCCTCGGCGGGTTTTTCCTTTGCCGTATCAGGGATGATAATTCCACCTTTGGTTTTGGTTTCTTCAGCCAGACGCTTTACCAGGATGCGATCTGCTAATGGTTGAAGTTTCATACGCTGTCTCTCCTTTTTTTCTTTAATGTGGTGGCTTTCACACCGGCATTTTCCGTCTAAAGCGGCGCTCTGGCGTGAAATGCAAGTTGCTATAAGGTTATCCAATTTTTGTTGGAGAAGTTAATCACCCAAAATGATTTGTAAAGAGGCTGATTTGATTTTTTTATGAAACCAAGTTCAGCCAACCCCCCCCCAGGCTCCGTATGTTTTCGCCGTACTTAACCATCAAACCCGGGAAAGTCTTTTCCCGGGCCTTCCGATCCCATAACTGTTCTAAAAAAATCTATGCTTAGAAAGGGGGGGCCTGAAATGCAAAAGCCCCTGCCCGAATTACTCGGAGGAGCTGCTTTTGGCGCCGGCCCCGGCGGAGCAGCCGGCGGAACAAGACGATTCCGTTTTGGATTCCGTCTTATCCTTGGACGCGGAAGCATTTTTTCCTGCGTAATCCGTTACATACCAACCCGTGCCCTTGAGATGGAAACTGGAATTGGAAATGAGCTTCCTCAATTTTCCCGAGCAAAACTCACATGTTGTAAGAGGATCGTCAGAAAACTTCTGTAAGGCCTCCATGGTTTTTCCACATTCCGTGCATTCATACTCGTAGATCGGCATCTTTCTATCTCCCTGCTTGGCAGAACCGCCCTTGTTCTGTTTTTTCAATAATTTTAGACTCAAACGAGTGGTCTTCAAATCACATGATCAATATAGAGCGCCGTAAAAATTTGTCAAGGGCGGCAAAAAGCCATTTTTATAATTTTTTTTCTCCCAAACCAGGGCAGGCGCCTATTTTTCCGTAATTCGCTCCCAAAGACGCTGGCTTACAAACAGTTCCACCACGTCCTTATCCAATCTGCCCGACTCCACGTCCGACTGCAAAATGGCGCAGGCGCGCTCAGGAGGCGCCGCCTTCCTGTACGGCCTGTCTATGGCTGTCAAGGCGTCGAAGATGTCCACCATGGCCAGGATGCGGGCTTCCAGGGTGATTTCCTGATCGTGCAGATGGCGGGGGTATCCCGTGCCGTTCAGCATTTCGTGGTGCGAGGCCGCAATGTTGGGGACCGCTTCCAGGTGGCCGGTAAAGGGGATGTTTTTCACGATATTCAAGGTGTGCTCCACATGCCCCTGCATGGTCTTGTATTCCTCCGGGGTGAGATTGCCTTTTTTGACAGCCAGGTAGACCATCTCGCCGTCCGTAAGCAAGGTGCGCTCGGTCCCCCCGGCGTCGTAAAAAGTCCTGGCGTGAAGCTGGCCTAAAAATTCCTCATCCTCGTCCGGGAGCCAATTGGCCCGGTTGATATTTTTCAGGCGTTGGAAATCCGCTTTCAGCGCTTCGCGCTCCTTGGCCGTATCCTCCCGGGGATTTTTGCTTCCGGCGGCTGCAGCCTCGATAGCCAAACTGGCCGCGCAAAGGTTGAAGCGCTCCTCTATGGTTTCCTCCACCCCTGCAGGAAGGCGGAGATGCTTGTCCAAAATGGCTTCGGGAACGCCGATTTTTCCCAAATCGTGCAGCCAGGCCGAGTAGCTGAGCCTTTCCAGTTCATCCGCCGTAAAATGAATGTCCTTGAAGGGGCCGTCGTCCAGGCGGTTGATTTCCTGTGCAATGACAGTGGCGTACTCCGCAACACGGCGGGAGTGGCCGGCCGTATGGGGGCTTCGAGCGTCGATGGCGGAGGCCGAATAGCGGATCAAGGCCTCAAACAGGCTCTTGATATAGGATATGAGCCGGGCGTTTCGAATGGCCACGGCGGCCTGGGAAGCCAAAGACATGGTCAGGCTGATGATGGACTGGGGAAAAGGAACCACCTTGCCGTCATCATTCTTGGCGTTGATAAGCTGAAGCACTCCCAGAACCTCGCCGTCCGGCTCTTTCATGGGAACCACCAGCATGCTCTGGGACCGGTAATTGTTTTTCTGGTCGAAATCCCGGTTGAACGAAAAGGGCAGCCTGTCGGAAAGCATGTACACGTCTTCGATATCCAACAACTCCCCGTTCAGGGCGACATATCCCGCAATGCTTCGCGAATCCAGGGGGATAGGCACGGGCTTGAACGCCCCCCTGGCGCCCTTGCCGTTAAGCGTGTCGTTTTGGGCGATGCGAAAATACAGCTGATCCTTTTCCAGAGTGTAAAGGCTTCCGGCATCTGCATTGGTGAAGCCCCTTGCTTCCGTAACGATCAGGGCGAGCAATTTCTCAAGCTGGATTTCGTTGGAAAGAGCAATGCCTATTTGGTTGAGCCGTTCAATCTGGGGGTGCAATTCCATGCTTCACGTTCCATAAACCTGTTTTAATTCCGGCGCCGGCGATTTCCGGCGCATTGCCGGATATCTGGATAAGCAAAAGCCGTTCCAAACAAAACTGATGCTAAAAACAAAAAAGGGGCGTCTGAAGAAGTCAGACGCCCCAGGTTCTTCATATTTGGCTGAGGGACAAGGATTCGAACCTTGGTTAACGGGGCCAGAACCCGTCGTCCTGCCGCTAGACGATCCCTCAGCAAAATTTACCCAAAAATTATAAATGCGGCGGCCTGTGTTGTCAAGGGGGGAATCCGGAAAAACAGGAAAAAATCCTGAAAGGCGGCCCCAACCAAGCCTCAATCGCGCTGGGCGGACAATCTCTTAGATGAAAATTTAATTAAGCGCAAGCCCTATGTTCCAAATTCTTGCAAACTACCTTTCCCCGGTCTATATTCGGCAGATTCTTAATCAAGCTGCGGAGGAGAATTTTATGGATCTGCAAACAGTGACGGCTTACCTGGACAAGAAACAGGGCGCGGTTCAGGACTTTCCCTTCGGCCCGGACGCCATGGTTTACAAAGTCATGGGAAAAATGTTCGCCCTCATCGCTCTGGAAAGCTCCCCCCTGCGTATGAACCTCAAGTGCGACCCGGATCACGCCCTGGCTCTCCGAAGCATATATCCCTCCGTATCGCCCGGATACCACATGAACAAAAATCATTGGAATACCGTGATCCTGGACGGAACCATTCCCTCCGATCATCTCTTTGACATGATGGACGACTCTTACGACCTGGTGGTCGCAGGCCTTAAAAAAGCCGACCGGGAAAAACTGAGCCGAAAGCCCTCCGAATAACTCCCCCGTTCCATGGTTTTTCATGGTGCAACCCAACCCGGCGGAACTTCAAACATTGCGCAAGCCATCCTGAGTTTGATGAAAATCCGGCGGCGCAATACAGGTCTTTGCTTTGCCTATGGTGGTGTAATATGGTATCGTGCCGTGCTTTATTACACCCCCAAACAGCGTTTCGGGGAAGATGCAACAGGAGTGGATAATGAAACGGATTGTCATCGTCTCCATGGCGCTTTTGCTCAGCGCCTGCTCGTATCCAGGGCTTGAAAAACAATATATGAACAGCCCTGTCAGGGAGCTGGTGCTTCGGGCCATGGCGAAAGACATGGCGGAAGGGCTGCAGGCTGACTGGGAAGAGTCTATGGGAAAGGCGGAAACGGGCGACGCCTCCGTCGACGCCATTAAAGGCAGGCAATACAGGCGGCTTGTCATGGAGGCCTTTGACCCCGAACGATTTGAAGAGCTTATTTATGAGTTCCTGGATGAATCCTTGACGGAAAGAGTTCAGGTCAAGATTATAAAATGGGATAACAGCCCCCTGGGGCGCAAGGTAGCGCACATTGAAAGGGCGAAAAAAAATGCTGCTCCGGATTATTCCAAGGAGGCCGTTCAGGAGGCCTTGGGCGTACACGGAAACGCGGCAAAGAGAACTGCCCTGATTTGGGATTTGGTGGACGCAGTGGGCATGCCTTCTTTTTTGGCGCAAGCCACGGAGGATATGGGCGCCGCCATGGCCGCGGCCATCCAGGTGGAGCATGATGCGGCTTGGGAGGACGTGGAGGATATGCGGGACGACTTGATCAACGATATGGGTCTCGATATCCGGGATTTGCGCCTGGAGCGGTTCAATGAAACGGCGGTGGATCTCAAAGAGCTAACAGACAGGGAGATCCTAACCATGATCGATCATTATCGAAGCCGTGAAATGCAGTCTTATTTGCAAAACTTGTACAAGGCTCTCAATACCGGCATGAAGGAGCTCGGGGCCAAAGCCGGAGAAGCGATTGTCACGTTGATCAACCAGGAGGTTGCCTCGGTTCCAATCGCCCCTCCGGCGCTTCCGGCCGTAGTGTCTGAGGGCGGTAATCCCATATCTTGGGGATAAGCGAATATCGCCCGTGATTTTTTGCATTTGCCTGGATAGTATGGTAGCCTTGCCGATGGGAATGAAAGCCCCGCCTTTGATTCCGGCCTTGGGTCGTTGGTTCAGGAGAAAAAAATGAAGAAATATGCGCTGGCTGTTTTTCTTATAGCGGCATGCCTTTGTTCATGCACGGCCGCATCCGTGCGTTCGAAGGCGTCCGTGGACGAAATCCGGGATTTGATGGTCAAGTCCGGAATAGAGCAGCAGTTTCAGTCCATAGAAGACCAGTGGAAGGAAGGCATTGAAGGGGCAATGGAAGACGCCATGATTTCGGGCCGGTCTCAAAATAACGAGGCCGTTCAGGAAATGGTCAGCCGTTTGTCCGAAGCCCTCATAGAATCCATGGATGCCCAGCGTTTTCATGATCTCGTATTTCAAAATATCCAGGATAAAATGAATTCCCGGGAGGTGGCGTTCGTTGCCGACTGGTTCAGCACTCCCCTGGGGAAAAAAATTGTGAAAATCGAGCAGGACTACACCGAAGTCGGCGGAGCAGCCACGGCGGCGTCGGTTGGCTTAGCCTTGGCGCGCCATGATAATCCCAAAACCAGATCCGACCTTATTAAGGAGTATATAAAGGCCACCGCCTTGATGGATCGGCTTTACGTCCTGATGGAGAACATGGCTTTTGCAATTGCCTTGCCCATGATCATGGCCTCCCCGCAGGAAGATATTTCTGTGGATGATGTAAGGTCCCTGGTTTTAGGCCAATTGCAAGCCCAAAGACCTGTTTTTGAAACGCAATGCTATTATGATAATGTGGTATGCTATATGGGGCTTTCGGACGAAGAACTTGAGGAATACATCCGGTTTACCAAAGCAAAGGAAACTCAAAAGCTGCTGAGCGCGATGATGGACTCCATGGAGCAGGGTCTTCAGGAAGTGGGCGACAAAGCGGGTAAAGCCGCCGCTGAAGTCGTAAAGGATATAAGGGAAAACGGGCCGGGAAAAAAGGCCTAACCAACCGCCCGTTGCGTTATGCAGGGCCGCTGGCAGGATGATTGATATGAACTTAGCAGCCGAGCTTGATATCAATACGGATTTGGATGAGGAAATTGAGGGCCTGTTCAAGGACCTGGGAGAAGACGACGCCGTCGAGCACATGGTCATCCCGGACATGCCCGGACTTTCCGAAACCCTGCACAATGAAGAACAGCGCATGGACGTGTACAGGGTTCATCTGGTGGATTTCACCCGCCAGGTTTCCAGTTTTCTGGGCGCCTCCCTGTCCGGGGGGTTCCGGGCCACGGAGGCGGCCGTCACCCGGCTGGTGGAACGGCTCTCCGCATTGCACGAATTGGGCGACCACGTGGGCAAGGTCCTGATTCGTCACCGGGGCAGGGGCCTGGAAGGCGAGGGCGCCAATTCCGCCAAATACGACTACACTGTCTGCTTCGGCGCCCTGAAGCTGGACATCCCTTTACTGAAAGATGCGGAAAAACGCCTTGGCCAGCCTGCGGAACACGCCACCGTGGACTTTCGAAACGCCCTGAAAACCATGGGCTCCTACGGCATCCACACCCTGTACGCCTCCACCCTGCCGCACGACGCCCAGGCCCGGCAGATGCTGCGCTTGTGCCTGAACGTGCTGGCCGATTACCTGCGCATGTTCCAGGAGGGAAAAAATCTCAAATACGAAGGCATTGACCCCTGGCAAGGGCTGCCTGTCGTCCTGAATCCCGCGGGATTTCCCGACCCCAATCTCACTTGCCTGGCAGCCGTAAACGGCTTAAAGCCAAGGACCGTCTCCCGCTTGGTGGATAAAATCGGAAGCCTCATGCTGGATGTGGGTCCCGGGCATCCGCTCAAGCAATACGCCAGCGTGTACGACGCCGTGTTTGGGTTCGAAAAGCTCTCCGACGTCCTGGTGCGGCCGCCCATGGAAATCAACAACGCCCGGTGGCTTATCAACGAGCATGAAAGCCAGCCCTTATCCGACTCCCAGGCAAGGCTGGTTCGCTTTTTGGCCCGGGAATTCCCCAACGGCTCCCAGGCGCCCGGCAAACTGGTGGACAGCCTGTACGCCACGGACTTCGGGTGCGTGAACTGCTTTCATCTCATGGATCGCATGACCCTGGCCTCCGACCTGCTCAAAGCCATGGGAAAGGCTGCTCCGCACCGAAAAAACCAGGTGGATTTCTCCCTGGAAAACCTGGAAATGGAGGTGCTGGGAAACCTGGAGAAAGGCCTGGCCCGGGTGAGCGAGCCTGTGCTGAAAAACCTGTGCGTGTCCAACGACGCCCTGGTGGCCAGACAGCCGGAATGCGACGAAGTCCGCGCATGCGTGGATGAACGGATTCTGGACCTTGTCTCCTTTTTTCACCATCGCAGCCAGACCAAAAAGAAAATGGAGTCCCTGCCCTTCGCCGTGAATGAGTTTGATAGGTCGGACTATCAGACCATCGCCAGGGACTTCGGCTCCACCGTGGACGAGGCAAAGGATCTGGTCAGGATATTCAAACTCTGCTTTGATGACGGCGGGCACTTTATCCGTCCGGTTTTCGAGGAGAACATCCCCGCCCTGGCGCGGTACCAGGACCACGTTTTTGAGTTTTTGTGGCATTACCTCCAAAACAGCATGCACAGGGAGGACCGCATTGCCTTCTTGAACGCCCTCCAGGTGCTCATCGACAGAATGAACCAGCCCCAAAAGGCCCTGACCGTGCTCTTGGAGGATTTCATTCACGATCCCGAAACAATTCAGTTCCACGACCGCAACGCGCTCATGTTGTGCAGCGTGCTCATGCGCACATTCAACAAGGAGCTGCACAAAGACACCGAGTACACGCCTCAGGAAGTGCTTAAGGTGAAGGCCGGGCTCGACCAGCGCGCCGTCATCCATGCGCGGGAGTTCCTGGATGCCAACCGGGAGCGCTTTTTCGTCAAAATTCGCACCATCCACACCCTGCTCAAACAGGCCCTGGGCAAATACAAGGTCAAAGGACGGCCGCCCACACGCTACCTGCTTATCCTGGAATGGGAAGCCTACATCCTGCTTTCGCTGGTGGGGGGGGCCGCCGCCGAGACTGTGGTGGGAAGCGCTTTGGGAGAGTACGGCAACCCGGACTCCGAGATCTA
The DNA here is from genome assembly GCF_900142135.1 of Desulfatibacillum alkenivorans DSM 16219. Lineage (GTDB taxonomy): Bacteria > Desulfobacterota > Desulfobacteria > Desulfobacterales > Desulfatibacillaceae > Desulfatibacillum > Desulfatibacillum alkenivorans. Next base: position 127,030 of record NZ_FQZU01000013.1, read on the forward strand.
CCACCTCCCCAGAAGCAACCAGGCTCTGCTATGGCTGCTGCTTTTATTGCAGGTGGTGGCACAGGGCGCCGCGCGTTTCGGCAGGCCCGCCGACGCGGTCCTGTTGTCTCAGATCAAAAACAGGGAGGAGTTTTTTGTGGCTTTGGGCGGAGGAGAAAGAGCCCGCAAGCAGATAAGAAACCTGGTGCGCCAGTTGAAACGCAACTTTAAATAGCCCTCGGCCGGGCTCTCCCGCAATCGCCGCCAGCTTCCAACGCGTCAGGGAACTATTGTAATTTGTTTGACGTTTGCGGCGGGAGTCTCCGCCCCTATGTACCCGATGGCGCCTTCCTGCTGCGCCACATAATCCACAAGCTGCCGCTCCGTCTTGAACAAATTGATTTTCAAGGGTTTTCCGGTAAAGGCTATGCGCCTCCAGTGGGTGGAAAATTGGGCCGGGGTCTTACGCAGATACAATTCCAGGAATTTTTGGTGCACGGGGCCGCCTTCCAGCGCAGCCGGGTAAATAAAGCCTCCCTCCTTCCAAGTGCGTTCTTTTCCCAGGAAAATGGTGCGCAGGCTTTTAGCGCTCAGGCTATCTTGGCTTACACGTTTATTGGCGATCACAACGGGGCTGTCAGCTAACGAGACGCTTGACAAAAATAGCAGGATCAACAAAGCGCCTAGGACTCGACTCATCAAAAAAACTTCTCCTTTGGACTTGCATACCGGGGGGATAGGCAATGTCGCCAGGGATTTTCTCCCCGAGTATATCATTTTATATCAGTAAATATTGTAAACGCTGCATCAATATGGCGTAAATTGAACCTTTCCCACTAAAAATCATCCTAAATACTACATTATATTAAAATAATTACAAGTCGTTTTTCTTGGAGACCTTCACCGGCACCCCGGAAAAAACGGCTGTCCCGCAGATGGAATCCACCCGTTGATTGTCCGTGATGTCATTGACGGACACGCCGGGCCGGCGGGAAGCCACTTTCAGAGAGACCCCTTTGTAATGATGCCCCCAGCCGTGAGGCACGCTCACAACCCCTTCCATGATGTTTGAAGTGACTTCCGCTTCCAGTTCGATTTTCCCTACCCGAGACTCCAGACTGATGACGTCGCCTTCCTCTATTCCCCGGGAGGCTGCGTCTGCGGGGTTCAGCATGGCGGTGCAGCGGTTGGAGGGCGTGTGCATGTTTTCCAGGTTGTGGAACCACGAATTGTTGGATTTCCGGTTCCGCCGGCCAATGAGCAGCAGGTCGTAATCGCCGGTGATTTCCGGCGCGGAGAAGTTCCCGGAAAGGACTTCCAAACCGTCCGTAAAGATTTGGGGAACCAGGTTGATGCGCTTGTTTTTGGTGAACAAACGGCCGGGCAGGCTGGAGCGCAAAGGCCCCAGGTCTACTCCATGGGGGGACGCCTTCATCTTTTTTAAAGTGAGCCCCTGGCCCCAGGGGTTGAGGCCGGCCCCGTGAGGGCCTATGCGAATTCCGGCCTTGAGCAGCAAGGTCGGAGTGGTCATTTTAACGGCGGCCGCTGCCAAGGGGTTGGCCTCCATGCGCACCGCCAGCTCCTTTAAAATCTGCCAGTTATGCCGCACGTCCCCCTCCGGTTTAAACACCGCCGGAGAATACTTGACCATATTGTGCGAGCCGCAAACATTGGTCATGGTTGCCATGTGGTCGTGCTCCAGAACGTTCGTGGGCGGTAAAATGACGTTGGCATGCCGGGACGATTCGGCGATGTACCAGTCCATGGCCACCATGTAGTCCAGTTCGGCCAGGGCCTGATCCAGGATTTTGCCGTTGGGCGCGGACAGAACCGGATTGCCGCAAATGCTCACCAAACCCCGGATCTTGCCGGGCCCGGGCGTCATGATTTCCTCGGCCAGAGCCGCCACGGGAAACTCGTCTCCAAAGGCCGGAAGCCCCCTCACGCGGGTTTTGTTTTTTCCCAATTCCCCTTTGGAGGTCATCCACGAAAGAAACTTGGCCACGTCCAAGGCCGGAGTGGGAAACATAAAGCCCCCGGGCCTGTCGAATTTGCCTGCTACAATGTTCACGAGCATAATCAGCCAATTGACCAGAGCGCCGTATTCCTGCACGCAGGCGCCCATGCGCCCGTAGCAAACCGCTGAAGGGGCGCGGCAAAAATCCCGGGCAACGGCTTCCACGTCCCGGGGGGAAACGCCTGTGACGGATTCGGTTTTTTCCGGGCTGAAGGCTTTTACCATGGATTCCGCCTGATCCAGGCCGTCGCAAAAATGCCCCAACCACCCCGGATCCGCCAGGCCGTCCCGAAACATGACATGCAGCAGGGAGGCGAGGAAGAATACGTCCGAGCCCGGCCGGATAAAAAAATGCTTGTCCGCCAGAGACGCCGTCGCCGTTTTCATGGGGTCCACCACAACCACTTTGCCGCCCCGCTTTTGAATGGCTTTCATGCGCCTTCCAAACCCGGGCAGGGTCATGATGCTGCCTCCGGAAACCACGGGATTGCCTCCTATCAATAAAAAATAATCGGTTCGGTTTGCGTCCGGGCTGGGCAACAGAAACATGTGGCCGAACAACTGCTCGCAGACCAGCATGAGCGGCAACTGGTCTGCAGAACTCGCAGAAAAGCGGTTTTTTGTGTTCATGGCCCGGAAAAAGGGCAGCAGGAAAAGCAAGGATCCATGGTAGTGGGCGTTGGGATTGCCGAAATAAAAAGCCAAAGCGTCATTCCCGTATTCTTTTCTGATCGCCTTCAATCCCGCCTCGGCCTGATCAAAGGCGTCATCCCACGAAACCCTCTCCCACCCGGCGCCCGTCCGCACCACAGGCTGGCGCAAACGGTCGGGGTCGTTGTATAAATCCTTAAGGGCTGCGCCCTTTGCGCAAAGGTATCCTTTGGACAAAGGGTCGTTTTTATCCCCTCTGATTGTTAAAATCTCGGTACCGCGGGTGACAATTTCCAGCCCGCACATGGATTCGCAAATGGAACAGGAACGATAGTGGCGTTTTGTTTCCATAACCCCCCCCAAGAATAATGTACAATTTTTCCGTAAAGCGGCCGGCGGCCAAGGCGCCGCTTAAAATGCCGGCTCCGCCCTAAAACGAAATTTAACCGAATTGGCTGTTGATAAAAAAAGATAAGGCGAACGGACATCCTCCAATCCGTTCGCCTTATTCATAACAGGCGCCTGGTGTGAATGCAACCTGAGAGATACGCTTTCAGTCCGGCGGAGAAAGCACTTTCATCAGTGAGTCGTGAATCTCATCCAGCTTGCCTTTATCCAAAACTTTTTTGCCGGCTCTGTCCTGAATAAAAAATACGTCCATGACCAGGTAGCCGAAGGTGGCGATCCGGGCCGTGCAAACCGTGACGTCGCACAGGTGCAATTCCCGGGTGATCCGATACAGGAGGCCAAGGCTGTCTCCTGCACTTATGCTGACTACCGTGAAAAAGCGCGACGCATCATTATCCAGGCGCACGGAAGGGGTCGCATGATATCGGGAGTCGGGTTCCGCCTCCGGGGAGTCCAGTTTCTTCCGGAGCATGGATCCCAGATCGATCCTGTTTTCCAGAACGCCCAAAAGGTCGTTTTCCAGCTTCTGGCTCCACGTGTCGTCCAAAACCGCGTCTATAGGCAGCTTCACCTTAAAAATGTCTATCACGGTTTGGTTGGTCCATGTGTATATGCGGGACTCCTGGATATCCAGTCCATGCAGAAAAAAAGTCCCGGTTATTTTATTGAAAAGACCAGACTGGTCCTTGCAACATATGGTGATCGAACGGGTGCGGTCATCATCGGCGGGAGCGATTTGCACCAAGGCGGTTGCATGCGCGAGCTTCTGATGAAGTTCTATGTGGCTGGAAATATCCTCCGGAGAATTTTCCCGGGTGTACCGGGCTGGCATGTGGTTAAAAAGTTCTTTCCAATCGTACATGGTAACGCCTCTCTTTCTGCTCTTTCTCAACAAGGGTTTATCCCCCCTTTCCATTTTTTTATTGGCAAGAATGGCGCCAGAATTATAATCTCCTGAATTCATGTGAAATGCATCACAAAGAACCGTCTCTAAAAATACAAAAACGTATCTATATTCCCTCAGAATCCACAAAAATGAAGGTTTTTGGGCCTAAAAAAACTCTAATCCAGAAGGCCGCCAGTCCATAGACTCCGCGCCTTCTCAACCAGGGCGAAAGCAGCCACGCGAGCTCCCAAAGAAGAGGGATGCGTATCATCGCCGGCCGCGTACAAGGACTTGGGGGTCGCGCCAGCCTCTTTCTCAGATTGCCGGTTTTGAAAATCCTCTCTAAAATACCTGGATAAACGAAAATGGGGAAGCCTGAATGTGTCCGCCAGCCGTTCCACGGTCATTCGGCGGCCCTCGGGGGGCGCTATTTTTCTGTCCCCGTCAAGCCACAGGCCGTCGTCTCCGTTATCCACGTCCACAATCCCGTCGTCGTCAAACCGCGGCCAAACGGCGACCAGGCATGCAAATCCGTATTCCAAAGAAAGCCGGTGGAGCAGTTCAAAGCCTTGCTCCACGTTGTTTCCTCCTATTTCTTCGAATTGCCGGTCATTGATCCAATAATCTTTGTTTTCCGATGCGAAATGCATATAGTCCATTTCCATGGCCAGGGTCCGGAAAAGCCTGGAATGGATGAACAGCCACTCAATATATCTGGGCCGTTGGATGCGGTAATGGCTGATTTGGCTGTTGAAATCCCTGAAATCATTTTTCACGAAGATCACAATCACCATGTCCGGGTCGAATTTCAAGGCTTTGGTGCGCAGCAGCTCCACTTCGGCCCGGGTGCAGTACCCTCCCATGCCAAAATTCAACACTTCGACGCGGTCTTCAACCATCAACTGATCCATCCAGCGCGAAATGGTTTGGTTCAAATCCCACACTCTGTGCCCTGCGGCCACGGAATCGCCCAGCACTACAATCCGTTTCCATCCCGGCTTTTTTTCCAGGGACCGCTCGATATCCCGCTGGCCGTGGGCGTTGATGTACGGAAAAGTTTCGTGCAAGTTCGGGTTGCTGCACCGGAAGTTGGGTTTTAGCTCATAACCTAAGATGGGATTGGATGAGGCCTGATAAGCGCTGTTTTCCACATGGGTCCGCACGCGATGCACGTCCGGGCCTATCTTAAAAACGCGCACAAGGGCTTCGGCGAACCCGAGGGCGAGCAAGGTCGATACGCACACCAGCATGAGCCTGGTGCAAATGTTGCTGATTTTGTATTTCATGACAATCATTAAAAAACCGCCGTGCGGAGAAGGCGGAGGTTTTTTTTCAAGGCCAAAACGGAACGCAAAGCATGATCGGCATATGAATACACCGAAATCCTTGACTTTTGTCCTATCACGTCATATTGGTTTATACAAGGCCTTGTCTCAGTAGTTCCATTGGCGCGAACGCTGTGCGCCAACCCCTGTAAGTCCATACAATTAGGAGCGTCACAATGAATAGGTTTCTATCCGTTGCCTGTGCGACCATGGCATGCGCTTTAGCACTCGTTGCCTGGATCCCTCAGCCTGCTGCGGCTGAATTCAGCCCGGACCCGGAGACGGATTTTATAATTGACGTAGACAAAGTGATCTATACGGATCAGGCGGGGCGAATCATTGTTGATGATTTTTCCGTCCAGCCCTTTCCCGGGGAGCAAATCGCCTACTTTGACGTCTCCCAGTACGCCGCTGGCCACGAAGGGGTGTATGACTACAACATACAGGCGGACAAGGAGTTCACCCCCGCCGCCTATCTCAATCGCGTTATGAATGACAGCGACCAGGAGTATTTTCTGCGCCTGGCCCTTGACCAGGAGGAAGGGGACTTCGGCTGGTTCCCCCTTGTCATGGGAGACGGAACGGCCAGAAACATAGACTTGAGCGTGAAGTTCACGAATTTCAGGAATGTTACGGAGTCCCAGATAGGCTACCATTTTCAATTGGCCGCAGGCGGATGCACCCTGACCGGGCTGTGGTTCACCGGCACCCGAGCAAACGGGAAGACGTACAGGGACGCCTTGATTTTTTTCGGCTCCATAACGGACGACGATGGAACCACCTATCCGGTTTCAGACACCGACGGCTACCCTTTGGAAGCCATTATTACGGATACGTCCGATCCGGACCAGACAACGGTCACGTTGCGGCTTATCATCAGCACGTATAACCAGGACGACACGGCTTATCAGGGAGGGCTCCTGAGCGCCAGCTATAAGATAAACGACGAAGACACCGTCGCTTTTTTTGAAGGCAGCACCCTGAACGTAAGGCAGGTCACGGGCTATGACGGAACTTATACGGATGATCAGGGCGTGGAGCACAGCTACGATCAGGGGGATTCCGTGGGGTACTACTCCTTTCCCTTTATTCACATGTTCACCAAAAAATACACGGCCGGCAGCCGTTCAAAAACCACAACCGTGATTGACGAGCACGTGGGAGGAACCTGCTTTATCGACAATGCCTTTGCAAAGCCCAGCCAAGAATCCAAAATCATCAATCCCACATGGCTTTGGAAGTCCCGTCCATAAGGGTTTGCAGTCTCTTTCCCGCCTGGACGTGGCCGGGATCGGCGGCCAGAACCTTTTTCAGGTTTTTCGCCGCCGCCGAAACATCGCCCAACTGAATCTGGGCCGCGGCCAGGCCGAATAAAGCCTCCACGTGGTCCGGCTCCCACGCCAGCGCCTGTCTGAAGTATTCGGCGCCTTCTTCGAACTCCCCTCTGTTCACAGCCAGGCAGCCCAGCCCGTACCATGCATCCCCATGCCGGGGGTTGATGGCCAGGGCCTTTTCATACTCCTGTACGGCCTCATCCAAACGCCCCCGGGCTGCCAGCGACGAGCCCAAATACTCGTGAACCATATAATTTTTTTTAGTGACATCAAGGGTATGGGCGTACAGGGTGATGGAATCCCTCCATTCTCTCGCCTGCAATGTTGAAAGCACGAACAGGAAAATGACAAAGGCCGCCGCCAAACCAATTCCAGGCTTGGCCAAAGAGTCTCTTTTCCTTATCAGCCAATCCCCGGTCCATACCGCCCCTATGATCAATCCCAGCAATGGAATGTACATAAACCGGTCCGCACGGCCCTGCAGCCCGGATTGCACCAGGCCGATCACCGGCAGCAAGGCGACGATGAAAAAGAACCAGCCCGCCGTGAGCCAGGGCGTCCTCTCCCTGAATCTCCAGGTCAAACCCGCGGCTGCGGCGAAAAAAACGCCCGCCAATACGGCTTGATAAACCGGCAAGTCCATGCCCGGATGCGGGTAAAAAACGCCCAGGTTCAACGGCCAAAGGCTTTTCAGCGCATACCATCCATAGGCGTATACGGCGCCCCCAATGCGGGCGGCCAGGGGAACGGCGTCAAGGCTTTGCACACCCCGGTACAGGTTTTGGGCGTACAGCGTGATAAGCCCGAATCCCAGGCACATTAACGCCAGGGGGATTTTTTCCAAAATCAGACATCGGACCTTCCCCCGGGAGAATCGGTTCAAAGGCCAATAATCCAGGATCAGCAATATAAAAGGGAGCGCTACCGCCATAGGCTTGGCCGCCAAGGACAAAAAACCGGCGCAGAAAATCCACAACAGCCAGGCTCTTTTGCGTGATTGAACGTATCGCCCGTAAGCCCCTATGCCCAATAAAAAGAAAAAAGCGAAAAGCACGTCTTTCCGTTCTGACACCCAACAAACGGACTCCACGTGCAGAGGATGGACCGCAAAAATCAAAGCGGATATAAAACTTAAACGAAATGACTTGGTCAGCGGCGACAAAACCTGCAAGACCAGCAGGCTGTTGGCCAGGTGGAGCAGCATGTTGGTCAGGTGAAAGCCCCAGGCGCCCCCGCCGAAAAGGCTTTGATCGGCCATCAGGGATATCCAGGTCAAAGGGATCCAGAACCCCCCATGCAAGGTTTGAAAAGCCCAGGCGACTCCTTGGGCCGTCAGCCCGGCCTGCACCATGGGATTTTGCGTGACGTACACCCCGTCGTCCAGGTCAATGAAATCAAACCCCAGGCTTTGGGCGTAAATCCCCAGAACCGCCGCGGCCAAAAGCGTTCCGGCGGCGATATGCATGTTTAAACGCGTGCGTGCGGTCTGGCTGTTCTCCATAAATCAAGGCCCGGTTTCAATGGGAGAGGTTGGCTCATCAAGACTAACATCCTGCAATGGTAAAACATTTTTTATCAAGAGAAAAGCCTGAATTTTGCGGCTGGATGTGAAGCGGAAGGCTTGAAAGAAAAAGGCGCAACCAGGTCTGCCGACCTGACGACTTCCAGGTTATGCTCGTCGTCCTACTCGAATTCCATGACGACGCCAAGCTCGTTGACCGCCTTGGTCTTCTTGTTAAACCGGGAGTCGTATTCGTAGGATACGGAAGTCTGGTCGGGATAGGTGACCTGAATCAGGTTTTCCCACTCGTCGTATTCCTTGACCGTGGTTTTTCCCGCGCCGTCCGTAACGCGGACAATGCGGCCTTCCTTGACGATCTCCCTGGACAACTGGCCGTTTATTTCCATGCGGGTTGTATTGCCATGTTCGTCAAACCACGTTTCCGTGACCTTGCCCATGGAGGTGGTCACCTTGGAGTAATATTCCTTGGTGTCAAAGAAATAATCGTACTCATAATACTTGCCATTGCCGTCTTCGTGCAGCAGGGACTCCAGGTAGCCGTAGCTGTCGTAGGCCAGGGTCGGCAGATCGGGTTGCGCCATATTGGCGCCTTACGAGCCGATAAAAGATTAATGAACTGCGTTAAATCTATATTGTAACGATTGAATTTATTCATTATTTCAAAATGATATAAAGTTAGTGAATTAGTCAGGGACGTCCCCGAGAATTTTGTGGGGCAAACGGTAGCCAGTGTTAATGTTGAGACTCAATCTTCCTTAGGGCAAGTTGTGACTAAAGGGGCTTCAGACTCAACTGTATCGTCCGCCACCCAGAAAAATAATCGAGCGAAAAAAAATGAGTCAGATGCAACCTCCACTCATCCAGGGGGGGATGCCGCGACAAGTATAAGTTCTTCTTCAACACAGGCTGCTAGTGTTCAGGGAAACAGCCATGCTGATAAAGCAGGGGACTCTGGTGGAAGACCTGAAAACTCAGAATACACTGACTCCTGGAACACCGGATCATCGAATGTAAGTGACGAAGGAGCTTATACGCCATAAGTTTATGAAAACGAGGGGAGAAGCCTTCTCCCCTCCCCAGATCCGCGATTGATGGGGAGAAAAAAAATGAAAAACCCCGTTGTGCTTGAGAAAACAAGCAGATAGGATGGAGTTGACCACAACAACCTATCACCAACGGGGTGAAGCCATGATGACACAGACAGTCCTCCCTTTCAAGCTGGAAGTCACCAACGAGACAATCACCGCCCATGCCGGGTTGGTTGTGTTCGGCGAATTTGTTCACGGCCTTGGATTGAACGCTCTGGTCAACCGCAATTTGCCCAAACCCGGTTCAGGGGCGGGATATGCGCCGTCCGCCTTTATTGAACCGCTTATTTTGATGCTTCATGGAGGCGGCCGGAGCTTGGAG